>CAVXKY010000011.1:0-35907 GCA_963762425.1 uncultured Alphaproteobacteria bacterium
TCTTGCCCGCGAAATTTTCGCCGCGTTTCTCCTTCGATCTGATCTATTCCCGGCCCGGGCAGGAAACCCAATCCTGGAAACGCGAGCTGTCCGAGGCGCTCGCCTTGGCCGGCGATCACCTCTCGCTCTATCAGCTCACCATCGAGCCCGGCACGGCGTTCGCGCCGGCGCATGATCGGGGCGATTTCACCCTGCCCGACGACGAGCAGGCCGGGTCTCTCTATGAGGTAACGCAGGCGGTGCTCGGCGAAGCGGGCTTGCCGGCCTACGAGATCTCGAACCACGCCCGGCCCGGGCAGGAATGCCGCCACAACCTTGCCTATTGGCGCGGCCAGGATTACGCCGGCATCGGCCCGGGCGCCCATGGCCGGCTTGACGCCGGGCCGGGGCGTTACGCCCTGCGTCAGTACCGCGCGCCCGAAACCTGGCTCGAAGCGGTGGAACAGCGCGGCCACGGCACCGAAGCGGTCGAGCGACTGTCGCAGGCCCAGCGCCGCGACGAGCTCTTGATGATGGGCTTGCGGCTGGCCGAAGGGGTTTCACGCCACCGCTTTATCGCAGCGACCGGGCAATCCTTCGAGGACGAGCTGGGGCGCGAAAAACTGACGCCGCTGATCGAGGGCGGGTTCCTGGAACTCGGCGAATCCGTGCTTCGCGCCACGCCTGCCGGACGCCAGCGCCTCAACGCCGTGCTGGGAATGCTATTGGCCTAGCGCCTGGAAATCGGCGGGCGCCGGGTCGACCACCACCGGCACGCCTCTTTGCACCTCGAGCACGGCCAATCCCCGCTGGGTCGTGCCGTCCGGAGTCAGCCGGAATAGCCCGTCGAGTCCGCTGAAGCCCGAGGGATTGGTGAGCGCGTCGGGCGAATAGCCGCCATCGGGCGCCGTCTTGCCGAGCGCCACCGCCAGCGCCGTGACGTCGTAGCCGAGCGTGGCGAGCCTCGGCGGCTGCTGTTTATAGAGGTCGAGATAGCGTTGCTGGAAGGCGGCGCGCGCCGCGGGCGCCGGCGCTGCGTACCAGCCGCCGTTGAGCGCGGGCTCGACGCCCAATCCGGCTTCGTCCCAAAGCCCGGTGCCGAGGAACTTCACGGTGTCGGGATCGATGCCGTCATAGGGCAAGAGCGGCGCCAAAAGCTTCAACCTGCCGTCGCCGTCGGGAATCATCAGCGCGTCGAATTGCGCACCGGCGGCGAAACGTTTGACCGCGGGATCGAGATCGGTCGCCGACGGATCGTAATAGTCGATGCGCGCGAGCGTCGCGCCCGCGGATTGAACCGCGTCCTTGAAGGCGCTGGCCGCAATGTCGCCATAGGCCGAACGCGGCGCCAGCATGGCGAAACGGCCGTAGCCCTTGGCCTTGGCGAAGGCCACCACGCGCGCGATCTCCTGGCCCGGCTGGAAGCCCAACAGGTAAACGCCGTTGCCGGCGTATTGCGTGGCATTTGAAAAGGCCAGCACCGGCACATGCGCTTGCGCCGCCACCGGTTTCACCGCTTCGACCTCGGCGGCCAGAAGCGGACCGATGATGAGCTTGGCGCCTTGCGCGATCACGTCGCGCGCCGCATCCGCCGCGCCCGATGCGGCGCCCTGGGTGTCGCGCGGCAGCAGCTCGATGCCGTTGTCGGGCGCGTCGAACAACGCCATCTCCGAGGCCTGCAACATGGCCTGGCCGAGCGCGGCGCTCGGTCCCGACAGCGGCAGCAGCAGCCCGACCTTGGGCGGGCCGAGCGCCAGGGGTAGGACGGTGGAAGGCGGCGAAGGCGCTTCGCCGGGGGTTGGCCCCACGCCCGGCCCAGCCGGCTGTTGCGGCAGCGTCGTGCCGGGCGGGGCGGGCGCTTGCGGGCGCTTCGTCAATCCCGGTATCGTGAATCCCGAGCAGGAAACCAGCGCGAAGGCGGAAAGGATCAGCCATGCCGCGAGAAAAAGGCGCGGGCGCGGGCAAGCGGGTGAAAAAAAGCGGCGGAACAGGCGCGGTCTCCCCGGCGAGGCTGGCAACCGGTCCAGAGCCTATAGAGGCCGTTCAGCCAAGTAAACTCGCTCCCGGGCTCTACGTCGTCTCGACGCCCATCGGCAATCTCGGCGACGTCAGCGCGCGCGCGCTCAAAACCCTCGGCACAGCCGACGCCGTCCTGTGCGAGGACACGCGCGTCACCGGAAAATTGCTCGCGCGCTTCGGGATATCCGCGCGGAAAATTCCCTATCACGATCACAACGCCGACGCCGTCCGGCCGGAAATCCTCCGCCGCCTCAAGGCGGGAGAAGCCTTGGCCCTGGTTTCGGACGCGGGCACGCCGCTCATATCCGATCCGGGCTACAAGCTGGTGCGCGACGCGATTAAAGAGGGCGTGGCCGTGACCGCGGTCCCCGGTGCCTCGGCGGCGCTCGCGGCCTTGGTGCTGTCGGGCCTGCCGCCCGATGTCTTCGCCTTCGGGGGGTTTCTTCCGCCCAAGCCTGCGGCGCGCAAGCGCGCCTTGCAAGAATGGAAATCCTTGCGCGCGACGCTGCTGTTCTACGAAAGCGCGCCGCGCTTGGCCGATTCCCTCGCCGACATGGCCGAAATGCTGGGCGACCGGCAAGCGGCGGTGACGCGCGAGCTGACCAAGCTCTTCGAGGAGGTGAAGCGCGGAACGCTGGCCGAACTCGCGGCGTTTTACCGCGCGGCTGGATCGCCCAAGGGCGAGGTGGTGGTGGCGGTCGGGCCGCCGGCGGAAGCATCCTTCCAATCCCAAGAGCCGGAACTCGATCGCGCTCTGACGGCGGCGTTGGCCCGCACCAGCCTGCGCCAGGCGGTGGCGGATGTCGCGGCGGCGACCGGGCTGCCGCGCCGCCTGGTCTACGCCAGGGCGCTCTCGCTCCAGGGCGGGCGAAAGTGAACGGCCGCCAGCAACGCGGGGCCGAATCCTTCCGCCGCGGCCTGTGGGCGGAAACGCTTAGTCTCTGGGCGCTGGGCTTGAAGGGCTATCGCATTCTCGCCCGGCATATCGCAGTCCCGCCGGCGAGATCGATCTGATCGTGCGGCGCGGTTCCGTCCTCGCCGTGGTCGAGGTCAAGGCGCGCGCCGATCATGTCCGCGCGAACGAATCGGTGCTCGGACACCAGCGCGCGCGCATCGTCCGCGCGCTCGAGAATTTCCTCGCGATCCATCCCTATCTCCGCGACTCGAATCTGCGCTTCGACGTCATGCTGGTGGCGCCCGGCAGCTGGCCGCGCCATATCCCGGACGCCTGGCGGCCGGAAGCCTAAGAGCCTTGCTTTCGGACTCTTGCCCCGATATTGACGCATTGCCGTTGTTCGATGGCGGGCCGTTATCCGCTTTTGAGGAGCATGCCTTGCCCCGTTTCCGCCCGTTGGTCAATCTGGCCCCGCTCGTCCTGCCGCTGCTGCTCTCCGGCTGCCTGCTGCCCGTCGCCGCGGTCGGCACTGGCGCCAGCATCGGCTATGTCGCGACCGAGGACCGCTCGATGAAGGAGGACGTCGACGACGCCGTGCTCTGCGCCGTCATCAACAAGGCCTGGGTCGATTTCAACAGCGCGCTCAACGACGATCTCGATTGCCACGCCTATCAAGCGCGCGTGCTGGTCACCGGCAGGGTTCCGAGCAAGTCCTGGCGCGAGGAAGCGATCAGCCGCGCCAACCAGGTCCAGGGCGTCAAGGAGGTCTATGACGAGATCACCATCGGCCCGGGCAGCAGCTTCGCCAACAACGTGCATGACGGCTATATCACCCAGCATCTGAAGGCCGAGCTCTTGACCGCCAGCGACGTTCATTCCAACAACTACATCGTCACCACCACCGACGGCGTGGTCTTCATCATCGGCACGGCGCGCGATCAGGCCGAAATCGACCGCGTGATCGATTACGGCCGCAACATGAACGGGGTGAAGCGCATCGTCTCCTATATCCGCATCCGCGCCGGCGCGGGCGAGGAGGCCGGACCGGGCGCCGCCGCCGCTTCCGCGCCGGGCGACACCGCGCCCAGCGCGCCGACGCCGCGCGGCGAGATCGTGGTGACGCCGCTGCAGGCGCCGCCGCCGGGATCCGCGCCCGCCACGCCTGCGCCGCGCAACAATACCGGCCCCGCCGCCCCGCCGGGCGGCAATACCAATACTGGCGTGACGCCGCTCAAATGAGCCTCAAGGTCGCCATCCAGATGGACCCGGTCGAGCGGATCAACCCCGAAGCCGATTCGACTTTCGTCTTGGCGCTCGAAGCCCAGGCGCGCGGCTTCGAGCTGTTTCACTATCTGCCGCGCGATTTGAACCTGGCCCAGGGCAAGCTTTCCGCGAATGCCCGCAAGCTCAAGGCGAGCCGCGTTTCCGGCCCGCCGTTGATGCTCGGTCCTGCGCGGACCCTCGATCTCGCCTCCATGGACGTGATCCTGATGCGCCAGGATCCGCCCTTCGACATGGCCTATATCACCGCGACGCATCTTCTCGAGCATGTGAGCGGCAAGGTTCTGGTGGTCAACGACCCGGTCAGCGTCCGGAACGCGCCCGAAAAGCTCTTCGCCACGCATTTCGTAGGCTTGATGCCCGAGACGCTGATTACCAGCGATCCGGGTTCGATCCGCGACTTCCGCAAGAAGCACGGCGACATCATCCTGAAGCCGCTTTTCGGCAATGGCGGCGCCGGCGTGTTCCACCTCCGGCCCGGGGACGACAACCTCAACGCGCTGTTGGAGATGTTCACCCAGCTCTCCCGCGAGCCGGTCATCGCCCAGCGTTATCTGCCCGAGATACGCCAGGGCGACAAACGCATCATCCTGGTCGAGGGCGAGCCCTTGGGCGCGGTGATGCGCGTGCCGGAGAAGGGCGAGGCGCGCGCCAATTTCCATGCCGGCGGCAAGGCGCGGAAATCGAAGCTCACCCGGCGCGACCGCGAAATCTGCGCCGCCATCGGTCCCCGGCTGCGCGCGCTCGGGCTGGTGTTCGTCGGCATCGACGTGATCGGCGACTGCCTGACCGAAATCAACGTCACCTCGCCGACCGGCATCCAGGAAATCAACCGGCTCGACGGCGTCAAGCTCGAGGTCCAGGTCTGGGACGCGATCGAGGCGAGGCTCAAGAAGCGGCGCTAGGAACCGCGCCGGAAGGGCTAGCTCCGCCCTTCGCTTCGCACGACGGCAAAGGCCTGATTTCGGCCTTTGCCTGTGCTACGCGCCGACGGGCGGATCGCGGGTCGCTTCGTAGAGGAACCAGGCCCGGCGCTCGGTCTCGTCGATGTAGACCTCGAGCTGGCTGGTCGTCGCCACGTCGCCGTGCTCGGCGCAAAGCTCGTGCGCCACGCGCATGCGCTTGGCCAAATCGGTGTTGTCCTCGCGCAGCTCGGCGAGCATGTCCTGCGGCGTGACGAACGGCGCGTCGTTGTCCGCGACGTGCTTCAGGCGGGCGATCTCGCCGATCGAGCGCAGCGTCTGGCCGCCGATCTTGCGGACGCGCTCGGCGACGACGTCGGTCATGGCGAAGACCTGGTCCGACTGCTCGTCGAGCAGCAGGTGATAATCGCGGAAATGCGGGCCGCTCATGTGCCAATGAAAGTTTTTCGTCTTCATGTAGAGCGCGAAGATGTCCGCCAGCACGCCGTTGAGCGCGCCCGAAATGTCCCGGACGGCGTTTTCGCCGAATCCCGCGGACGGCGAGGGCGCTCCGGGCGGAGCGCGTCGGTTGGACTTGTCGGGCATGTACGACCTCCTGATGAGACGATGGCTTCCCAAACCAAATCGGCACTGTTCAAGCGTAATTCAAGATTGTGTTGGCAGCATGGCGGGCGGGCGGAACGTAACGCGTCCGCGCGCCCCGGGGCCTAGAGTTTGGTCTCCCTGGTGCGCGCTTTCAGCGCCGCCGCGTCGCCATCGAGGCAATGCCCGGCGGCCGCGTTCTGCTCCAGGCTGCGCGGCCGGCTTTGGGCGAAGACCAGCTGCTCGCCGTCCTTGCCGCCGTAGAAGTAAAGATCGAGCACGCAATCGGCGCTGCGGTATTGCCACACCTCGGCGGGCGGATCGTTGCGGCGGAAATCGGGCTGGCCGTAAAGCGCCGCCACCTGGGAGGGCGCGAGCCCGGCCAGATTGCCCAGCCGCACCGCTCCGGGCGCCGCGCCGCCGGCGAAATCGTCGCCGGCGCAGGCGGCCAGGGTCACACCCAGGGCCAGCAAGACGCCCAGGCGTCCCATCGCGCCGGCCGCACTCTATTATCCGCTCTCTCAACCATGCGCCGCGTCCGTCCCGAAATGCGAACGACCGGGCGGAGCTCGCCAGGAATCCGGAACGGGATAGGGCCGCGAAAGCCGCGCCTCGAACCCCCGGAACCTGAATCGCCTCCCCCGAAGAGTCTGATCGCTCTTCTGAAACGATAATAATCTCCAAGTGCCCGGGAATAAAGAGAAATCCGCCTCGGACCGCCGGCCCCGAACGGCCGTGCTGCGACGCCGCGCGCACTTGCGGCAAACTTGGCCTTCCCTATACTCCGCCCGCTTATCCCCACCACCCCCATCCCCCCACCGCCGGAACCCCTTTCCATGGCCGCCTCTTCCTACGATGTCGTCGGCATCGGTAATGCCATTGTCGACGTGCTGGCCAAGGCCGACGACGGCTTCCTCAAAAGCCAGGGCCTCGCCAAGGGCACCATGGCGCTGATCGACGCCGCCCGCGCCGAGGCGCTTTACGCCAAGATGGGCGAGGGGATCGAAGCCTCGGGCGGTTCGGCCGCCAACACCATCGCGGGCCTGGCCTCGCTCGGCGGCAAAGGCGCCTATATCGGCAAGTTGTGCTCCGATCAGCTCGGCAAGATTTTCGCCCACGATCTCGCCTCGCTCGGCGTCGCGTTCAAGACGCCGCCCTTGAAGAGCGGCCCGCCCACCGCGCGCTGCCTCATCCTGGTCACGCCCGACGCGCAGCGCACCATGAACACCTTCCTCGGCGCCTGCGTCGAGCTGGGGCCGGAGGACGTCGACGAGGGCCTGATCGCCTCGGCGCAGGTGACCTATCTCGAGGGTTATCTGTTCGATCCGCCGCGCGCCATGGAGGCTTTCCGCAAGGCGGCGCAGCTCGCGCACAAATCGTCCCGCAAGGTGGCGCTGTCGCTGTCCGATCCCTTCTGCGTCGGGCGCCACCGCGCCGAATTCCTCGAGCTGGTCAAAAGCCACATCGACGTGCTGTTCGCCAACGAGCACGAAATCTGCTCGCTCTACCAGACCGAGCATTTCGAGCAGGCGGCCGAACATGTCCGCGGCCATTGCGATATCGCGGTGCTGACGCGCAGCGAGCGCGGCTCAAACATCGTGACCAAGAAGGAGATGCTGCACGTGGCGCCGTCTCCGGTCGCGCGCGTCGTGGACACCACCGGGGCGGGCGATCTTTACGCCGCCGGGTTCCTCTTCGGCCTGACCCATGGCCGGGACCTCGGAACTTGCGGCAAACTGGGCAGCCTGTGCGCCGGCGAGGTCATCGGCCATTTCGGCGCCCGGCCCGAAACCTCGCTCAAGAACCTGGCCAAAAGCGCGGGCCTTCTATAACGGCCCCGCAGGGGCCATATGTGAGTTGCAATGGACATCCGGAACATCGCCATCATCGCCCATGTCGACCATGGGAAAACCACCCTGGTCGACCAGCTCTTAAAACAGAGCGGGACCTTCCGCGCCAATCAGCAGGTGATGGAGCGCGCGATGGATTCGAACGATCTCGAGCGCGAGCGCGGCATCACCATCCTGGCCAAATGCACCTCGGTCGATTGGAAGGGCACGCGCATCAACATCGTCGACACGCCCGGCCATGCCGATTTCGGCGGCGAGGTCGAGCGCATTCTCTCGATGGTCGACGGCGTGCTGGTGCTGGTGGACGCGGCCGAGGGGCCGATGCCGCAGACCAAATTCGTCCTGGGCAAGGCGCTGCGCCAGGGCCTGAGGCCGATCGTCGTGATCAACAAGATTGATCGCTCCGATTCAAGGGCGACCGCCGTGCATAACGAGATTTTCGATCTCTTCGCCATCCTCGACGCGACCGAGGAGCAGCTCGATTTCCCCACGCTCTACGCCTCGGGCCGCGCCGGCTGGGCGGTGGCCGAACTCGACGACGAACGCAAGGATCTGACGCCGCTGTTCGATCTCATCCTGCGTCACGTGAAGCCGCCCGAATCCGAGCCGGACGAGCCCTTCGCCATGCTGGTGACCACGCTCGAATACGACTCCTATGTCGGCCGCGTGCTGACCGGGCGCATCCACAAGGGCACGGCGCGGGTCAACATGGCCCTCAAGGCGCTATCGCCCGACGGCACCGTCATCGAGGAGGCGCGGCTCACCAAGCTCCTGGCTTTTCGGGGCTTGGAGCGCAAGCCCATTGAAGAGGCGCAAGCGGGCGACATCGTCGCCATCGCCGGATTGCAGCACACCACCGTCGCCGACACCATCTGCGCGCCCGAGGTGACCCAAGGCCTGCCCTCGATGCCGGTCGATCCGCCGACGCTGGCGATGATCTTCTCGGTCAATGACAGCCCGCTCGCCGGACGCGAAGGGAACAACAAGGTCACCTCGCGGCTGATATTCGAAAGGCTGAAACGCGAGGCCGAGGGCAACGTCGCCATCCGCGTCCGCGAGAGCGAGGAAAAGGATTCGATCGAGGTGGCGGGCCGCGGCGAATTGCAGCTCGGCGTCCTGATCGAGACCATGCGGCGCGAAGGCTTCGAGCTTTCGATCTCGCGCCCCCAGGTCCTGGTCAAGACCGATCCCCAAGGCGGCAAGCTCGAACCGGTCGAGGAGGTTCAGGTCGACGTCGACCAGGATTTCGCCGGCATCGTGGTCGAGAAACTGGCGCAGCGCAAAGGCGAGCTCCGCGACATGCGGCCCTCGGGCGGCGGCAAGACGCGGCTCACCTTCCTCGCGCCGACGCGCGGCTTGATCGGCTATCAGGGCGAGTTCATGACCGACACGCGCGGCACCGGCATCATGAGCCGCCTCTTCCACGGCTACGCGCCCTGGAAGGGGCCGATCGAAGGGCGGCGCAACGGCGTCCTGATCTCCAACGGCTCCGGCCAGGCGGTGGCTTACGCGCTGTGGAATCTCGAGGAACGCGGGCCGATGTTCATCACCCCCGGCACCGACGTCTATCCCGGCATGATCGTCGGCGGCCATTCGCGCGGCAACGATCTCGACGTCAATCCCCTGAAGGGCAAGCAGCTCACCAACATCCGCACCACCGCCAAGGACGAGGCGGTGCGCTTGACGCCGCCCATCCTCATGGGCCTCGAGCAGGCGATCGCCTATATCGCCGATGACGAGCTGGTCGAGGTGACGCCGAAATCGATCCGCCTGCGCAAGCGCTTCCTCGATCCGCACCAGCGCAAACGCGCCACCCGCGCCGCCGAGGCCGAAGCCGGCTGACGATTCGCGCAGTGCTCCGCCGCCGAGGGTTGCGGCGGGCCCGGAACTGCCCGACAATAAGCTTCAGGCGATTCGCGGCCCAAGCCGGAGATTCGCGTGCTCGAACTCAAGACGCCCGTGTTGCGGCAATTGTACCAGGATTGGGAAACGCGCCGGCGCGGGCGCGAGATGCCGGCGCGCGCCGATTTCGATCCGCTCGATCTCAAATACTGCATGGGCAAACTGTCGCTCATCGACGTGGCCCACGATCCGCCGCGCTACCGCTTCCGCCTCCACGCCAGCAGCGTCGCGCAAAGCATAGGCTTCGACCTCACCGGCAAGAGCCTCGATGCCATGCCCGACGCGGAATACCGCCGGATGGTGACGGATCACTATAACGAGGTGCTGGCGGCGCGCGGGCCGGTCGCCAAGTACCGCAACCGGCAGATGACCGACCAGCATATCTGGCATTGCGAGGTGCTGGTGCTGCCGCTCTCGGCCGACGGCAAGACCATCGACATGCTGATGAGCGGCTTTGTCCGGCTCTGACGGGAAAGCCGGCTTTTCTTCGCCCTTGCCTTGCGATAAGGTCGCGCTCCCGATCACAGCAACCGGATGAGCGCGTTATGTTGAAATCCCTGTCGCTCGCCGCGCTGGCAACCGTCCTTCTCCTGGCAATTGGAGGTCCCGTGCGCGCAGCCGATCCCGAAAACACGCTTTACCTCGACGTGCCCAAGGGCCGCGTCGTCATCGAACTCCGGCCCGATTTGGCGCCCAAGACCGTGGCGCACATCAAGGCGCTGGTGCGGCGGGGCTTCTACGACGGCATCGTCTTCCACCGCGTCATCCCGGGCTTCATGGCGCAGACCGGCGATCCCACCGGCACCGGCACCGGAGGCTCGGGCCAGAACGTTCCGGCCGAATTCAGCCAGGCGCATTTCCTGCGCGGCACGGTCGGCATGGCGCGCGCGCAAAGCCCCGACAGCGGCGACAGCCAGTTCTTCATCTGCTTCGCGCCGGCGTCGTTTCTCGACGGCCAATACACCGTCTTCGGCCAGGTGACCTCGGGCATGGAATTCATCGACGCGATCAAGCCAGGCGCGCCTGGCAGCGGCACGGTGACCAATCCCGACAAGATCGTCCGCATGCAGGTGGCGGCCGACGCCGACAAGAAGAAGCCGTAAGCCGCGCCGGGCCGCGTCCGCCGCGCTCCTCATGATCGCCTCCTGGCTCGCCGCGCTCCGGGTCTATGCCGACCGGCGCATGCTGGCGATCCTGTTGATGGGCTTTTCGAGCGGCCTGCCTTTGGCCTTGACCGGCGCCACGCTCGCGATCTGGCTGAAGGAGTCGGGCGTCACGCTCACCTCCATCGGTCTCTTTGCTCAAGTCGGGTTAGCCTACAACCTCAAATTCCTATGGTCGCCGGCGATGGACCGCGTGCGGGTGCCGTTGCTGACCGGGATTTTGGGACGGCGGCGTTCTTGGGCGGTGACGGTCCAGGCGGCGCTGGCCTTGGCGCTTCTGGCCATGGCGCTGTGCGATCCCGCGATCAATCTTGGCCGCGTGGTCTTGGCCGCCGCGGTGGTGGCGTTTCTCTCGGCCAGCCAGGACATCGTCATCGACGCCTATCGCATCGAGCTGCTGGGCGAGCGCGAACAGGGCGCGGGCGCGGCGGCGACCCAGGTGGGATACCGCGTCGGCATGATCGCCTCGGGCGCGGGCGCGCTCTATCTCGCCTCGTATTTCGGCTGGTTCTGGTCCTATGCCGGCATGAGCGCGCTGATGCTGGTGGGGATCGCCACCGTGCTGATGACGCGCGAGCCCAAGGCCGTCAAGGCCCCCAAGGAGAAGAACTGGTTCGAGCGTTCGGTCGCGGCGCCCTTCGCCGAATTCGCTTCGCGCCGGGGTTGGGTTTTGATCCTGGTCTTCGTCGTGCTCTACAAATTCGGCGACGCGCTCGCCGGCATCATGTCCAATCCGTTCTACATCGCCTTGGGCTTCAGCAAGATCGAGATCGCCAACGTCGCCAAGCTGTTCGGCGCGGGCGCCAGCGTCGCCGGCATCTTTTTGGGCGGATTGCTGGTCTATCGCCTGGGGCTGATGCGGGCGCTGCTGGCCTGCGGCGCCCTCCAGATGCTCTCGAACCTCATGTATATCCTGCAGTATTGGGCCGGGCCCGATCCCTCGGTGCTGGCCATGACCATCGCCGCCGAGAACGTCACCGGCGGCATGGCCTCGGCGGCCTTCGTCGCCTATCTCTCGCGGCTCTGCAACCCCGCCTTCACCGCCACGCAATACGCGCTCTTGTCGGCCTTGGCGGCGACGGCGCGCACGGTGCTGGCTTCGGGCGGCGGCTTCCTCGCCGACCGCCTCGGCTGGACGGCGTTTTTCGCGGCCTCGACGCTGGCCTGCCTGCCCGCGCTCGGCCTCCTGCTCTATCTCATGCGCTCAGCCGAAGCGCAGCAGCCGCGCCCGGTTGCGGCGCAGCCACGCCCGCCCGTCGGCAAAGCCCGGCGCTAGCGTCTCCACCAGCTTCCAGAAACGCGGCCCGTGATTCATTTCCGCCAAATGGGCGACTTCATGCGCCACGACATAGTGCAGCACGTCCTCGGGCCCGAGGATCAGCCGCCAGGAAAATGCCAATTCGCCCTTGGCCGAGCAGCTGCCCCAACGGCTCTTGCCGTCGCTCAGGCGAATCCCCGAAACCTTGCGGCCGATGCGCCCGGCAAGCGCGTGCGCCCGCGCCGAAAGCTCCCGGCTTGCATAGGCGCGCAGGAAATCCCTGAGCCGGCGCGGCAGATGCGCGGCCTCGCCGGCGACGTGGATTTCGCCGTCCTCGATCCAAGCGGCGCCTTTCCCGCGCGCAGCCGGGCGGTGGCGGATGCGGTGCGGCCGGCCCAGCAGCGGAATCTCCGAGCCGTCGGCGAAGGCCACGCGCGGCGGCAGGTCCTTGAGCCGCTGTTCGAGCCAGCCGCGATTCTGTTCCAGGAACCGCCCCGCCTCCTTGAGCGAACCCCAGCGCGGCAGCACCAGCTCGATCGATTCGCCGCGCTCGTCGAGCCGCAGCACGAAGCGGCGCGCGCGCGGATGGCGCGACACGTTGAGCTTCATCTCGGCCTGGCCGAGCGCGATGCGTTGCGGCAATGCCGTCACAGGTGGCGCCTGATCGCCGCCGCCATGGCGTCGGGATCGGTCCCGGGCGGAATCAACGCGGCCAGCTTGCCGTTGCGGTCCATGAGATAGATGAAGGAGGAATGATCCATCAGGTAATCGGCTTGGCCCGGTTCGATCACCTTCTTGGCGTAGACGCGATATTCCTTCTCGGCCGCCGCCACTTGGTCGTCGCTGCCGGTCAGGGCCAGAAGCCGGCGATGGAAATTCGCGGCATAGAGCTTCAGCCGCGCCGGGGTGTCGCGGTCGGGATCGACGGTGATGAAGATCGGTTGGACCTGGTCGGCTTCGGGCCCGAGCCGGTCGAGCGTCTGGCTCATGGCGGCGAGCGTCGTCGGGCAGATGTCGGGGCAATAGACGTAGCCGAAATAGACCAGCATCAGCTTGCCGCGGAAATCCGAATCCTGGCGCGTCGCGCCGTACTGGTCGGTGAGCGAAAACGGGCCGCCGATGGGCAAGGAAGCTGCGCTGTTGATCTCGCCGCCGCCGAACCAGCCGGTCTCATAGGCGAAACCCGCCAGCAACAGGACGAGCACGACAAGAAAGGCGACCAGGCCGCGAAGCGCTACACGGGACATGGGGCGGATTTTACACCCCTAGCCGGGCGATGTCATAACCCAACGCGCTTCAATCGCACCGTCCGGCCCACCGCCGCCACCGCCGGCGCCTCGATTCCCGCCCGTTTGGCGTCTGCCGCCGCGTTCTCAAGATTGGTCTCGACCACGCGTTGCCCCGGCAGCGTCGCCCGGCTCACGATCACCACCGGCTCGTCGCGCGGCCGGCCGGCTTCCATCAACCGGCGCGTGATCTTGTCCAGATTCTGCAACGCCATGTAGATCACCAGCAATCGGGATCCCTTGGCGAGCGATTCCCAGTCGACGTCCTCCGGCAATCCGCCGCCGCTGGCATAGGCGGTCACGAAGGAGACCGCCGAATTGGTGTCGCGGTGGGTGAGCGGTATCCCGGCCTGGGCCAAGGCCGCGACCCCGGCGGTTATGCCCGGCACGACGCGATAGGGGATGTCGGCCTGTTCGAGCGCCAACGCTTCCTCGCCGCCGCGGCCGAAGACGAAGGGATCGCCGCCCTTCAAACGCAGCACGCGCTTGCCCAAGCGCGCCAGCTCGATCAGCCGGTTGGAGATGTCGGGCTGTTGCGCCGAGGGCTTGCCGCCGCGCTTGCCCGCGTAATGCAGGATGGCGCCCGGCCGTGCCAGGGCGAGAATGCGCCGATCCACCAGCGCGTCATAGACGATGTCGTCCGCCTGTTTGAGCGCCCAGAACGCCGCCAGCGACAAAAGCCCGGGCGCGCCCGGCCCGGCGCCCACCAGCCAGACCGCGCCCGCGGCGAATTCGGGCAAATCGAGAGGCGAAAGATCGATCTCCATCGCGGGGGACAGCCTACACCGCTGGCCCTTGCGGAGGATAGAAGGGGCCCCGCGCCCGGCGATCGCCCCTCGTTTAACTTGAAACCCGCCCGGGACGGACGCAAAATCGGCGCAAAAGGGAGAGGAGGAAATCCGGGATGTCTCGCAGTGTCGCCTCGCTTTTGGCCTTGGCCCTGCTCGCCTGCCTGCCCGCAACCGGGGCGCGGGCGCAGAGCACCGGCAGCGCCACCCCGTTCAACGACACCAGCGTCGGCAACGCCCCGACCGTTCCGCTCGGCGGCTTTCATACGGAGCAGCCGAACTACATCGCCATGTCATCCTCGGCCAACAATGCCGGCCAGGTGATGTGGTATGTCAACCAGCACTTCGATCCCGATCAGCCCGATTTCGGCGGCACCACCGCGCTGATGTACGCCGCAATCAACAACAACGCGCAGATCGCTTATATTCTGATCAGCCATTCCTCGGCTCATGTCGACGCCCGCGACAAGTTCGGCAACACCGCGTTGCACTATGCGGCCGAGCACGGCAGCCTCGACGTTTTGCACGAACTGCTCGACGCCAAGGCGCCGATCGACGCGCAGAACCGCGAAGGCATCACGCCGCTGATGAAGGCCGCCAACAGCGGCCAAGCCGCGGCGGTCAAACTGCTGCTGCAATCCGGCGCCGATACCAGCAAGGAGGACTTCACCGGGCGCGACGCGCTGGGCTGGGCCGGCAACAAGGTGGCGGTGGTCCAACTCCTCAAGAATCCCCCCGGCGGGCACTAGAACAATATCGGATTACGGGGAATCGGGGACCGGGGCCGATCCATGTCCGCCTTGCCCCCGGCAGCGGACATTCGATCGGTGCCGCGGCACGTCCGCTATGTGCCGGAAGCGGACATGATACCTGGCCGTACCAGCATCTCGGCACGCGTCAAGCGTGCTACGCTTGGTGTCCGCCCGCGCGTGAGACCTGGTCTGCCGTAGGCGGCGCCATGAATTCCGGCCCGACCGGATCGTGAACGCAATCGAGGACGATACGATCAATCTCCGCCAACGCGTCGGCATCGAGTTTCCAGCCCATGATTTCGGAAACCGGATCGAGTTGCTCGGGGCGCCGGGCGCCCCATAGGGCTATGCTCAGCTTCTGCCGGTCGAGCACCCAGCGCACCGCCAGGTGCAGGACACGCTTGCCATAATTATCCCGGGCGAATTTATCGAGCCGCTCGACCGCATCGAGATATTGCTGGAAGCGCGGCGCGCGGAACTTGGGATCGGTGCGGCGCAAATCGTCGCCGGTGAATTTCGCATCGGCCTTCAAACGGCCGGCCAACAAGCCGCGGCACAGCGAGCCGTAGCCGAGCACGGCGATATTCCCGTCGCGGCAATAGGGCAGCACATCCTTTTCCGCTTCGCGTTCGAAGAGATTATACGGCGGCTGAGCCGTGTGCAGGGGCGCGGCGGAGCGGAAGGCATCCATCTGCGCCGGGCTGAAATTGCTGACGCCGATCGCACGGATCTTGCCCGCGCGATGCAGGTCCGCCAGCGCCTGGGCGGTTTCCTCGATGGGCGTGGCCGGATCGGGCCAGTGCACCTGATAGATGTCGATGACATCAGTGCGCAGCCGGCGCAGCGAATCCTCGATTTCCTTCTTGATCCGCGCCTTACTGCCGTCGCGGAACGGCTGGCCGTCGCGCCAGTTAAGGCCCACTTTCGTGGCAATGACGGCGTTCTGCCGCCGTCTGCTTTCCGCCAGCGCCTTTCCGACGATCTCCTCCGAATGGCCAAAGCCATAGACCGGCGCGGTATCGATGATGGTTATGCCGCGATCAAGAGCGCTCAGGATGGTGCGGATTGATTCTTGATCGTCGCTTCCTCCCCACATCCATCCGCCGATGGCCCAGGTACCGAGCGCGATGCGCGTCGGGGCGAGCTTCGTCCCGGGAATGTCGACCGTTTCGAGCGCGGCATTGGGCATTGTTCAATCCTCCTCAAAATAAAACCTCACAAAACGATAGCCGGCCTCGAGGTCCGGCTTTCGCTTTGTGCATGTTTTACATGGTCCGAAGGTTAGGCAGCGGAGCCGTTAAACATGCTGGGGCCGTCATAGATCCCCGATTGCTGCGTGGTCTGAACCTGTGACGACTGGCTGGCGTTCCGGTCCAGGGAGGACGTGTCCGCCGCGAAGGCCGCGGTGGAGACGACCGAAAGCCCGAGCGCGAGCGCCAGGGCGTAGCTTGCGATGCGATTCATAGTTCAACACTCCTTGCTATGTGATGGCTTCGCCGCCTGATTGCGGCTCGCCAACAGTGAGAAGATAGGCGCGAGTGCTTCGCGCTTGCATCGCAATTGCCACAACGCACAAATGCGTTTCTCTCTGCGGTGAAGGGTCGCGGGCCGCGCCCAAAAATTGCCGCAAAATCATCGATTAAAATTTCATTTAGCTTCGGTGCATCCGCAATTGCGTGTCCAATAATTTCCATATCGAGCGGCGCAAGGTTTCGAAGTCTTAGACCGTGAGCCTCGCCAGGGCGTCTCGCAGCTTCTCGGCGCTGCGCTCAAAGCCCTGCCGCTCGTCCGCGGACATCTCCGGCTCGAGGATGCGGCTCACGCCGGTGCGGCCGAGCACGCTGGGCAGCGACAGGGTGGTCCCGTATTTCGGATTGAACGCGCCGAGCGGCATGACCGCCTGCTCGTCGCGCAGAATCGCCTCGACGATTCTCGCCGTGGCCATGCCGATGCCCAGCTGGCTGGCGCCGGTGCCTTCGATGATGGTGATGTTGGCGTAGCGCACCTCGTTTTCCACCTCACGCCGGAATTCGTCGCTGCTTTCGCCGTGCCGGTCGAGCGCGGCTATCGCCGGCATGCCGGCGACGCGCGCCGACGACCACAGGAACACCTGAGAGGTGCCGTGCTCGCCGACGACCTGGGCCTCGACGAAGGCCGGACTCACCTTGAGCCGCCGCGCGAGATGGAAGCGGAAGCGCAGGGTATCGAGGAAGGTGCCGCTGCTCAGCACGCGATCGTGGCCGGCAAGTCGCCGGGCGATGTCCGCCAGGGGATCGGGCGGATCGGTGACCACCAGGATGACCGCCCGCGGCGCCACGGCGACGATCCGGGGCACGATGTCGCGATAGACCGTGGCGTTGGCTTCGAGCAGCTTGAGCCGGCCGGCGGGATCGCCGCGGTCGGTCGCGCCGCCCGCCCGTTCGTTGATGCCGGCATTGATGACGACCAACACGGCGTCGGTCAGATCGGGATAGTCGCCGGCGAGCAGCTCCACCGCCGGTGACAGCGTCGCGCCATACTGCAGATCCGCCACCACGCCCTTGGCGCGCGCGTTGTTCTTGTCGAGCACGACGATCTCGCAGGCGGGCGGGCCGCGCATCACCAGGGAGAGCAACGAGGCGGCGCCGACGGCGCCCGCGCCGACAATTCCGACTTTCATGTTCGGTCTCCATTGCCGTGCTTATGTTCAATAGATTACGGCCTATTGAACGGCGGGGATAGATTTTATCAATCTGCGCTTAGGGGCGTGAATTCTTGAACACGCCTCGGGACGGCTTGCCGCTGTCCGTTTTGGATCAAAAGCCGACATGGCGGCATGACGTTGGAATGTCCGCCTTGCCCCCGACAGCGGACATTCCGCGGCGTGGCGCCAGGATGTCCGCTCTTACCCCGAAAGCAGACATTAAGGATCGGCCGTCGAACGTCCGCTTTGTGCCACGCCCGGCCGCGGGGCAACGACCGTCGGTCCTTCGGCAATGCCCGCCACATTATCGTCAAATGTTCATTTCTGCGGAATTTGCCGAACCAACCTTACTTCTATCTGCCCACCGGTATAGGTGGTCACGATCTCCATAAACAACTGTTGCGGCTTACCGTCCGGACCGGTCACCCCCTTCATGTCGGCATGTATCGAGTACCCGTTCTCAACTTGGCTCTGCGGTGGAAAACTGGTGAGCGGTCCAATATGATTCTTCGCCGCCCAAGTATTGAGCTGCGATTGGTAGGGCAGCTCGAAGTTTGGCATCGTGCCATAGAACCGCCGAACCGCGCAGGCATGATAGGGCGGATCTTCGATCGTGATCGCATAAAGCCCGTCCGCCGTCTTGAGCAACCATCCATGGCCGGGATCGCTGTGCAAATAACGTTTGACCTGGTCTTGGGACATCGCCGCAAGTTGTCTCTTCGCGGCACCTTCGGTCAACGCGGCGTCATCCGGGAACCTTGAAAAGCACATGTCGGCAAAGAGATCGACAAGTTCCCTTCCGGGGTCTGAGGTTTGAGCGCTGGCAAACTCGTGGAGACACACGATCATAAGAACGGCAACGACTTGGACCCACGCCTTCATAATGTCCTCCGGGCCGGTCGTCGACCCCAACAAAGGATGCGATATTAAGCGCTGCGGTAGAAGAGCCGGAAACCACCTTCACACGAAATGCCCGGCTGCGCCATGTCCGCTTTGTGCCAGAAGCAGACGTCCCGATAGCGGGTCGTGGGTCGGTTTGAACCCTGTTCATTGACTCGGTGAAAAGTTATGGTCCCTGACGGGGACGAAGTAATCTCGCGCAAAGGCGGTTATATGAAATTCAATAAGGGGTGTGCGGCGGTCATCGTCGGCGCTGCGATGATGGGATGCCTTACGTTTCCGGTCCGTGCTCAGCCGGGGGGCGTGCCTCAGCCCGTGTTCGCCTGCTCCCTGGGCAAGAAGTCGGTTTTTGTGACCGCCGTTGGTAATCAGCTAATCTACAAATTTGGCACGCCGACGAATACGGATATGTCGATCATCGGGAGTGCCGACCGGAAGAACGTCCTGTACCGTGCGGACCGCTACGCGGGCATGGAGTATCAGCTGCGTTTCGTGAACGGCCCTTACAGCTATATCGTCTACAATATGGAAGGTAATGGCAACACAGGCGCTAGGGCGGTGTCGGGTCTACTCGTGATGAAAGACACCAAGACGGTCGCGCGCATGTCGTGCACGCGCTATGCGGAGTTCAGCGCGAATTTCGACTACAGCTCGCTTCCGGAAGACAGCGAAGACTACTCGGCCATGTCAAACTGAGACAGCGCCATAAATCGAGAAGGGTGAGCAACGGTTGGTCAATGTCCGCTTAGGGTCAAAAGGCAACATGGCGGCATGACATTGGGGCGCCGCCGGCGCGGCGTATAACGCCCCCGGCGCCAACTACAGCGCCGAATAGAGAGTGAGCACCATCGTCTTGCCGTTGGAATAATCGAGGCCGGCTACCCGGCCGAGGATGCGCGGCGTCTTGCCCAGCCGGGCGAGCGCCTGGCGGAACGGGCCTTCCTCGCGGCCTTCGACCAGGGCCACCGCGCCGGGATTGCCCGCCAGAAATCCCGCCGCCGCGCCGCCCGGAACGATCTTAGTGGCCGTCCCTAAGAGGAAGATCAGGCTCGGCTCGTTATAGCCCGCGACGGCGACGGGCGCGTCCGCGGGTGCGTCGGCGTGGACGAGATTGGCCGCGCCGCGCGACAGCCACAGCCGGTCGAGGCTGGGGGCGACGAAGCTCAAGGCCGGGGCGAAGGTCAGCAGCGCCAGGATCGCCGCGCGCGCGGCCAGGCCCGGCATGGCCCGGCTCGAACGCCAGAAGTGATAAAGCAGACTTCCGCCCATCAGCAGGATGATCGCAGCATCCGTCACCCCCGCCGCCGACAAACCTCGCCCCAACGCCATCGGCGCCGCGATCAGCACCGCGGCGATCGCCAGCGACGCCGCCGCCCACAGGAATCCTGAAACGGCGTCGAGCCAGAGCGGCCGCCGGAATCCCTTGACCAGCGCCGCGGCCGCGAGCAGCGCCAAGGCCGGATAAACCGGCAGCAGGTAATGCGGCAGCTTGGTCGGCACCAGTTCAAGCGCGATCCAGAACGGCACCGCCCAGGCGAGCAGGAAACGCTCCGCCGGTTGCGCGCGCTCGCGCCAGCCGCGCAGCAATCCGCCGGCCAGGAACAGCGAGCCCGGCCAGAAAGTCAGCGCCAGCAGCAGGGTGTAAGCGCCGGGCAGAACGCCGTGGCTTTCCTGCGCGCCCAAAAGCTTGCCGAGGAAGTCATGACCGAGCAATTCCGACAGGAAGGCGCCTTGGGTTGCGCGCGAGACGAGATAGAGCCAAGGCCCGACCATCGCCAGGAACAGCGCCGCGCCCCACAGCGGCCGCAAATCCAACAGCCAGCGCGCCTTGCGGTCGGCCGCCGCCAGGCTCAGCGCCGTGAGCAACGCCAAAAGCGGCGCCACTGGCCCCTTGATCAGCGCCGCCGCGCCTAGCGCCGCCCAGAACAATAACGCCCAGGCCTCGCCCGAACGAGGCTGCGCCTCGGTCTTGCCTCGATTCTTACCTCGATTGCGCGCGGCGCAATAAATTTTTCCCAAGGACAATTGCGCCGCCGTGACCAATCCCAGCAGCACGGCATCGGTCTTGGCGAGATGGGCTTCCGCCACCAGTGTCAGCGAGGAGGCCAGCAGCGCCGCGCCCAAGAGCGCCGCCGGCGCTCCCACCAAGGCGCGCCCTAGCGCGAAGGTCAGAAAAACCGCCGCCACCGCGCCCAGCAGCGAGGGCAGGCGATAAGGCCAGATATCGGCCCGTTCGGCGCCGCTCAAACCCGCCACCGACAGCGCCTGCAGCCAATAGATTCCGGCGGGCTTGCGGTTGCGCGCCTCGTCCTGGAAGCGGATGCGGAGATAATCGCCGCTCTCGATCATCTGGCGAGTCGCCTGGGCAAATCGTGCCTCGTCGCGGTCCATCACCGGCAGATCGCGCGCGCCCGGTAGGTAAAGGCCGAGGCAAAGCAGTCCCAGCAGCGCATAAGGCCGCCAGCCCGTCACGGTCCATGCCGGAACTGCGCGCGCGTTCGGGCCGCGCGCGGATGATGCCTTGCCGGGCACTACGCCCAGGCCGCCGCGACCAGCAGGATGACGATCTCGCCCGCCTGTTCCATCGCGCCCAGCACCTCGCCGGTATAGCCGCCGGCGCGGGCTTGCGCCGCGAACAGCACCGCCGCCATCGCAAGCCCGGCGAGGATCAAGGCCGCGAACGCGGGCTTGAAGCCCATCGCCAATATCGCGACCAGCAGGCCGATCGCGACCGATATTCCGGCATTGGCCAGGCTCGGCGTGCCGGCGTCCAAACCGTTCTGCGCCGCCTTCCTGCCCCACAGCAACGCCGGCGGCAAAAGCCCACGCGCCAGCGCGTGCGCCGCCACCAGCCCGGCGACCACGCCCAGCGTGCCCAGCGCGTTGCCGAGCGCCGCCAGCGCCGCGCCTCGCAAACCCACGCTCAACACGATGGCGAGGATGCCGTAAACGCCGAGATGTCCGGCGCGCAGGGTCTCGAGCCGCTCCTCGGCGCTATGGCCGCCGCTCAGCCCCTCGGCGGTATGGGCGAGGCCGTCCTCGTGCAACCCGCCGCTGATGATCGCCGTAGCGCCGATGGCCAGCAGCCCCGACACCAGCGGCGGCACGCCGAAGAGCGCCGCGATGTCGTAAACGATGGTGCCGGCGACGCCGATGGCGAGGCCGATCAGGGGGAAGGCCCAGGCCGATTCGGCCAACGCGCCGGGCCGTAAATCGCCCCTGCCGTCGAACCGCAACCGCGTGAAATAGGCAAGCGCATTGAGCGCTTCCTCGCGCCGGACCGGCATGTCTTCCCAGGACGGCATGGTCATAGGCGCATGTCTTAGCGCGATTTGGGCCGCCACGCCAGTTACGCCCGGGCATTTCGCCGCGGTATATACTGGCGCCATGAGCAAAAGCGCGAAACCGCTGGGCCGGCTCCGGGGCCTGGCCTTGTCCCAAGGCGCCGAGGCCAGGTTGAGCCTCCGGACCCTGGTGCTGATCCGCTGGGTGGCGGTGGCCGGCCAGGCGGTGACGCTGCTGGTCGTGCATTATGTCTTCGGCTTCGCTCTGCCCTTGCGCGCCACATTGGTGGTGGTCGCGATTTCGGCCGCGCTCAATCTCTACGCCATGCGCCTGCCCCGCGCCGCCTCGCGGCTGAGCGACCGCGCCGCCGCCCTTTATCTGGCCTATGACACGCTGCAATTGGGCGTGCTTCTCTATCTCACCGGAGGTCTGCAGAATCCCTTCGCCGTGCTGATGCTGGCGCCGGTCACGGTCTCGGCCACCATCCTGTCGCACCGCACCGTCATCGGCCTTTCGGCCCTCACCGTGGCGGCGATCAGCGTGCTGGCGGTCGTTCACCGGCCGCTGCCGTCGCGGCCGGATCTGCTTTACGGTCCCGAGCCGCTCTACGTTCTAGGCATGTGGACGGCGCTGGTGTGCTCCACCTTGTTCATCGCCGGTTACATCTGGTCGGTGGCCGAAGGGGCGCGGCGCATGCGCGACGCTTATGCCGCCACGCAACTAGCCTTGGAACGCGAACAACGCATCTCGGCGGTGGGCTCGCTCGCCGCCGCCGCTGCGCATCAATTGGGCAGCCCCTTGGCCACCATCGCCGTGATCGCCAAGGAACTGGTGCTCGAGCTGCCCAAGAACAGTCCGTTCGCCGAAGACGCGCATCTGTTGTTGAGCCAGAGCGAGCGCTGCCGCGACATCCTGGCCGATCTGGCGCGCTCGCGCGAGGGCGGCGAGGGCGAACCCTTCGCGCGCCTGCCTTTCTCGGCGCTGGTCGAGGCGGCCGGATTGCCCTTCGCCAAGCCCGGCATCCGCGTCGTCCACGACACCGGCGGCATGGCCAAGGCGCTGATCGAGGCGGCGGGCACGCCATTCGCCAAGTCCGGCATGAGCGTCATCCACGACACCGGCGACGAAAGCGATCCAGGCTCCGGCGCGATCGAGGAGCCGCTGGTGCCGCGTAGCCCCGAGATCATGCACGGTCTCGGCAACCTCATCCAGAACGCAATCGAATTCGCGCGGCGCGAGGTCGCCGTCACGACGAGCTGGGACAACGACACCGCCGCGGTCGACATCGTCGATGACGGACCCGGATTCGCGAGCCCCATGCTGGCGCGCATCGGCGAGCCTTACATCTCCAACCGCGCCGGCGACGGCCAGCACATGGGACTCGGCATCTTCATCGCGCGCAGCCTGCTGGAGCGCACCGGGGCGCGGCTGAGCTTCGCCAATCTCGAAGGCGGCGGGGCGCATGTGGTGGTCGAATGGAAACGGTCGCAGCTCGAAGGCGCAAACGCGCCCGCGCCGGGAATGATGGAGGCCGAGGCATGAATGATCCAAGGGACGAGTCATCGCGGGGGCCGAGGACGCCCTCGCCGCTGCTTCACGGCCTGCCCGAGGCCGAACGCACGCTCTTGATTGTCGACGACGACCAGCCCCTATGCCAGCGCCTGGGCCGCGCGATGGAACGGCGCGGCTTCATCGTCACGACCTGCGACAGCGTGGCGGCGGGGGTCATGGCGGCGGGAACGCATCCGCCCGCCTTCGCGGTGGTCGATCTCCGCCTGCATGACGGTAGCGGACTCGAGATCGTCAAGACGATCCGCAAGGCGCGGCCGGGCGCGCGCATCGTCATGCTCACCGGTTACGGCAACATCGCCACCGCGGTGGCGGCGGTGAAGGCGGGCGCGGTCGATTACATCCCCAAGCCGGTCGATGCCGACGCGGTCGAACGCGCGCTCTTGTCCACCGAAGCCTCCTCGCTGCCGCCGCCGCCCGAGGATCCGATGTCGGCCGACCGCGTGCGCTGGGAGCATATTCAGCGCGTCTTCGAGCAGTGCGACCGCAACGTGTCCGAGACCGCGCGGCAACTCAAGATGCATCGCCGCACGCTGCAGCGAATCCTGGGCAAGCACGCGCCGCGGAGTTAGTTCGCGGGAAGTCGGAAACCGGCCATGCTCGCTATGGAGCCCGCCCGTCCGGGATCGAATCGGCCAAACGAATTGGGCAATAGTTACGCTCTTACGCGCCCAATGACTGCGGCTAGTGATTTTCGCTTCTCAGATTTCCTACGCTTTTTCTGGACAATTTTATCCGAAGGTGGAAAAATATAATTTGATACAAAAAATTTATAATCATCATTGGCGTGGACCTGTTTAGTCTGAGTACTGCCATATCAGTTTGAGGCACTCAGAGATGGCCGCGCTTCAAGCAAGTCTCATTGGCTTAGCAGACAAGATCGCCTACCAGACGGGCTTCGGGCGCAGGCTGCCTTCCGCCGGGGAACTGATGCACGGCGCCGCCAAAAGCGCGAGACGCACCGGTTTCAGCGACAGCTCTTTCATCGAGCCACTGAACCGGCTCCTAGCGGCCTATGAAAACGAGGCCGATCTCAGCCTGTTCGGCTGGTTCGCGGCGAGATGGGATATTTCACGCTGCCTCGCCAATCTGCTGCGGTTCGAGGAAGAAGAGGAGTGTTCGCCGCATATTGTGCGGACCCCCGTCACAAGCCCCGTCTTCGTCACGGGCATGCCGCGCAGCGGAACGACCTTTTTCCATATGCTGCTGGCCCAGGACCCGGGCAACCGGGTGCCGCTGTGCTGGCAGACGATTTATCCCTATCCGAAGCGCGGTGCAGCATCGCCGGACTTGAGAGCAGCTCTGGTCGAGCGCCAATTCAAAACCTTTGAAGGTTTGACGCCGGAGCTGCACAAGGTTCACCCGCTGACGGCGCGGACGCCGCAGGAATGCACCGAGATCACAGGACAGATTTTCCAGAGTTTGCGCTATGACACGACCCATTTCGTTCCCTACTATCAGGCATGGCTGAACGCCGCCGGCCATGTGCAGGCATTCAAGTTCCACAAGCGCTTTCTACAGCATCTACAGGCGCAGTCGGGTCCCGGCCAATGGGTTCTGAAGTGCCCGGACCATGTCTTTACCTTGGATGCCATCTTGTCGGTCTATCCCGATGCCCGCTTCGTCTTCGTGCATCGCGATCCCATAAGCGTGTTGCCGTCCGTCGCAAAATTGACCGAACTGCTGCGCAAACCCTTCACCCGCTCGCTCGATAAAAAGCAGATCGGCCGTCAGGTGGTTGACCGTTGGGCGCAAGGAGCCGATCTGATCCGATCGGCGGGCAATCGGCCGGACCTTTACGGGCGGATTTTTCACGTCCATTACAAGCGCCTGGTCCGCGATCCATTGGGTTCGCTCGCGGGCTTTTACGAGTATTTCGACCTTCCCTTCAGCATGGCGTCCAAGGCCCGGATTCAAGATTTAGTCGAGCGCAACCCACGCGGCGGCTATTTTACGAATCATTACAGCTTCGAGGAATTTGGTCTCGATCCATCGGCGTTGCGCGATCGCTTCCAGGCTTATACATCCGCCTTCGACATCGAGGATGAGAAGCGGCGGCCCGCCTTCGGCGGAGCCTTGGTCCAATCGGCCGCGTGACGCGGGCGTTTCTCAAATTGTGACTTTGGTTAGGCACCCGATCCGGCACGCAGGACATTAGGGTGCCGTTGCCCCTCTCCGATCCCAAATCGCGCCGATGGGCGGGGCCGTCGCCGTTTCGGCGAAAGGCGCCAGGGCGTACATCGCCAAGAGCGTGCTCAGCACATTGTAATGCGAAATGCGCCCGGCGTATCGGCCCGGTCGCACATGGGCGCCGTAGAAAATCGTCGGGATGCGGTTCGCGGCGCTGTAATCGTCCTCGTCGAAGGTGATGATGAGCAGGCTGTTATGCGTCTTCGCCCATTGGGCGTAGGCGCCGAGATGTGCCTTGAGCCAGGCATCGCCGTCGCGCACCGATCCGTCATGCATGTCGTGGTCGAGATTGGGGATGACGAAGCTCACCGTCGGTAGCCGCGAAAAATCGCCCGGGAATTCGTTCAAATTCCGCTCGGCCGTGCGTGAATTGGCGAAGGATTCCCACGGGTTGTGCTGGCGCGGCGAGCCGGTTTCGATATAGCCGATGAAGCTCTTGTCAGCTGCGCCGAGCGCGCCGGCCAGCGTCGGCGCGTCGAACGTGTAGGGACGGTTGTCGCGCACGCCCTGGGTCGAACCGCTGAACAGCGCGAAATAATTGGGCTGGCTCGGATGCGAAACCGCGAAGGCGTTGACGAACAAGGCGCCGCCCTCGGCCAAGCCGGAGATGAACGGCGCGCTTTTCGGGTCGACGATTTCGCTGAGGGTGTGGTTTTCCAACACCACCAAAACCACGTGGTCGGGCCGCGGCGGGTTCCCGGCAGTAGCTGGCGCGGCTTGGGCGGGAGACGACAATAGAACCGCGGCCAGCGCCACCGCCGCCCAACGATTAAACATGGAACCGACATCCCCCATAAAAATCTGTTCCGGGCGTCGGAGCGGCAATCTCATCTGCCTATCGTGATCCGGCGCGCCCTAAATCGGATTCGATAGTCATGGCTACTCATCGCTGACTTTACCGCAAACGGAATTGTCAAAAAGAGCCAAAACGGCTATCATTCTATACGACTCGGAACCGCGGCTCATTTGAGGATTAGTCATCAAAGGGGGTCACATGGTTTCAATTTCGCGACGCTCGCTGGCGCTTATGGCGCTCATCACCACCTTCGTTTTCCCCGTCGCGCGGCTCAAGGCCGCCGCATCCGCCGACCCCAAGGCCATGGTCGAGGGCCTGGTGCGGCAGGCGCTGGCGCTCATCCGCAACCAGAAGCTCGACGACGGCGCGCGGGACCGGCAATTCACGGCCCTGCTCGATCAGAATTTCGACATCCCGCGCATTTCCCGTTTCGTCCTCGGCCGTTATTGGAACGCGGCGAGCGCCGACGACCTGAAGGCTTTCAACGATCTGTTCGAGAAATGGGTGGTGCGGATTTATTCCTCGCGCTTCAAGGATTACAGCGGCGAAACCGTGGCCGTCACCGGCGCGCGTCCGGAAAGCGACACCAGCTACGTCGTGCAAAGCCAGCTGATCCATCCCGACGGCTCGCCGCCCGCCCAGGTCAACTGGCAGGTGAACAAGGGAAACAACGGCCTCAAGATCGTCGATGTCGAGGTCGAAGGCGTCAGCATGGCGCTGACCGAGCGCGAGGAGTTCGCCTCGATCATCCAGCGCAACGGCGGCTCGGTCGCGAGCCTCAATCAGGCGATGCAGCAGAAGCTGGCCTCCAACAACTGAAACAGCGGCGAGAAGGCGGGCTCGCGAGGGTCAAGGCCGCCGCCGGAAATTGCGGCCGGAACGGCTTGTATTCGCGCGGCGCCGGAGCGGCGGCCGGAATGCGGGATAGTCGCACTCGACCACAAGGCCGGTGTAGGATGCGCGCAGTGCCCGACTGAACGGGCTTTATCCAGGGGGAGGAAACCAGCCATGCAACAGATCAGCCGCCGCAGGCTCATGCGCAGCGCGGTTGCCGCCGCCGCGCTCGGATCGGTCGCGATCCTGCCGCGCCGCGCCCGCGCCGCCGATTTCACCTATAAATTCGCCAACAACAATCCGGTCGACCATCCGATGAACGTCCGCGCCCGCGAGGCGGCGGAGCGGATCAAGCAGCAATCGGGCGGCCGTCTCGTGATCGAGGTTTTCCCGAACAATCAGCTCGGCGGCGACACCGACATGCTCCAGCAATTGCGCTCGGGCGCGATCGAGATCTTCATGCTGTCGGGGCTGATCCTGGCGACGCTGGTCCCGGTCGCCTCGATCAACGGCATCGGCTTCGCCTTCAAGGATTACAACCAGGTCTGGAAGGCGATGGACGGCGAGCTCGGCAATTACGTGCGCGCCCAGATTCTGAAATCGGGCCTGCGCGCCATGGACAAGATGTGGGACAACGGCTATCGCCAGATCACCTCGAGCACCCACCCGATCCGCACGCCCGACGATCTCAAGGGCTTCAAGATCCGCGTGCCGGTGAGCCCGCTCTGGACCTCGATGTTCGAGGCCTTCGGCGCGTCGCCCACCAGCATCAACTTCAACGAGGTCTATTCGGCGCTGCAGACCAAGGTGGTCGAGGGCCAGGAGAATCCGCTCACCCTGATCGAAATCGCCAAGCTCTACGAGGTGCAGAAATACTGCTCGCTCACCGGCCACATGTGGGACGGCTATCATCTGCTGGCCAACGAGCAGGCCTGGCAGGCTCTGCCCAAGGATTTGCAGGAAATAGCCGCGCGCAATCTCAACGCGGGCGCGGTCGCCGAACGCGCCGATCTCCAGAAACTGGCATCGTCGGTCCAGGGCCAGCTCGAAAGTCAGGGGCTGACCTTCAACAAGGTCAATCCGGCGGCTTTCCGCGCCGTGCTGAAACAGGCGGGTTTCTACGCCCAATGGCGCGACAAGTACGGCCCGGAAGCCTGGGCGGTGCTGGAGAAATATGCGGGCACGCTCGCCTAAGGCGGCCGGCGCCGCGCGCCGGAGCTTCGGCCAGCACCTCGATTCCCTGCTGATCCGGCTGACCGAGCCGGTGACGGCGCTGCTGGTGGCGCTCGAGGTGGTGATCCTGTTCGCCGGGGTGGTGTCGCGTTACGTCTTCCACAGCCCGCTCACCTGGAGCGACGAGCTCGCCTCGATCCTGTTCCTGTGGCTCGCCATGCTCGGCGCGGTCATCGCGCTGCGCCGAAGCGAGCATATGCGCCTGACGGCGGTGGCGAGCCGTTTGCCGCAGCATGCGCGGCGGTTCCTCGAAACCATCGCGGCGCTGGCGATCATCGTCTTCGTGCTGCTCATCGTTCTGCCCGCCTGGCGTTACGCCGACGAGGAATGGGCGATCATCACCCCCGCGCTCTCGATTCACAACACCTGGCGGGCCTCGGCGCTGGCGGTGGGGTCCTTGCTGATGGCCGTGATCGCGCTCGCGCAGCTTCTCACCCGCTCCGGCTGGCGCGAGATCGTCGTGGGCGCGGGCGTCATCCTGTGCGTGGCGGTTGCGTTATGGCTGGCGCGTCCGGAACTCCTCGCCATCGGCAATTACAATTTGATCGTCTTTTTCGTCCTGCTGGTCGCCGCCGAGGTGGCGTCCGGCGTGCCGATCGCCTTCGCCTTCGGCGTCGCGACGCTGGGCTATCTGATCCTGGTGACGCATGTGCCGCTGACCGTGGTGGTCGGCCGCATGGACGAGGGCATGTCGCATATCGCGCTGCTCGCGGTGCCGCTGTTCGTCTTTCTGGGATTGCTGATCGAGATGGCCGGGCTGGCGCGCGCCATGGTCGATTTCCTCGCCTCGCTGCTGGGCCATGTGCGCGGCGGGCTGAATTACGTGCTGCTGGGCGCGATGTACCTGGTTTCGGGCATTTCGGGCTCCAAGGCCGCCGACATGGCGGCGGTGGCCCCGGTGCTCTTCCCCGAAATGCAGCGCCGCGGCGCCAAGGGCGGCGAACTCGTGGCCTTGCTGGCGTCCTCGGCCGCCATGTCGGAAACCATCCCGCCCTCGCTCGTGCTCATCACCTTGGGCTCGGTCACCGGCGTCTCGATCGCCGCATTGTTCAACGGCGGATTGCTGCCGGCCTTGGTGCTGGCGCTGGCGCTGGTCGTGGTCGCCCGGCTGCGCTCGCGCGGCGAGAAATTCGTGGCCAGGCGCGCGCCGCTGCGTCTGGTCGGGCGGACCTTCATCATCGCGCTGCCCGCGCTGGTCCTTCCCTTCGTCATCCGGACGGCCGTGGTCGAGGGCGTCGCCACCGCGACCGAGGTTTCGACCATCGGCATCGCCTACGGCTTCGCCGCCGGCATTTTGATCTACCGCCGGATGGATTGGCCGCGGCTTTACCCGCTGCTGGTCGAGACCGCGTCGCTTTCCGGCGCGATCCTGCTGATCATCGGCACCGCGACGGCGATGGCCTGGGCCTTGACCCAATCGGGTTTTTCCCAGGCCCTGGTCGCGACCATGGCGGCGATGCCGGGCGGAAGGGCGGGATTCCTGGCGGTTTCCATCGCCGCCTTCATCGTGCTGGGCAGCGTGCTCGAAGGCCTGCCGGCGATCGTGTTGTTCGGGCCGCTGCTGTTTCCGGTGTCGCGCGCGCTCGGCATCAACGACGTGCATTACGCCATGGTGGTGATCCTCGCCATGGGCATCGGCCTGTTCGCGCCGCCTTTCGGTTTGGGATTTTACGCCGCCTGCGCCATCGCCCGCGTGCCGCCCGACTCGGCGATGGGCCGCATCTGGCCTTATCTCGGCGCGCTGCTGCTGGCGCTGGCCCTGGTCGCCGCGGTGCCCTGGATTTCGACCGCGTTTCTCTGACCGCCCGGCGGCCTGAAACCGTTAACCTCGCATTAACCAAATTGCCGCGATGCTCGGGGCGCAACCGGGAGTTCCCCCATGAGCTTCAAGGCCGAACGCGCCAATTATTTCGCCGTCTCGAAACCGGCTTCGTCCTTCGATTTCGCCAAGGCCCTGGTCTGGTTGGCATTGGCCGCCACGCCCTGGCTCGCGCTCTATCTGATCGGCCGGCATATTTTTTAGAATCACGCGCCTTTTTATTCCCGCGCGGCGGTCTGCAGAAACCGTCGCTCGTTTCCTTCCAGCACCAGGGCCGTGAGTACTCCGGTGGCATAGGCGCCGGTGTCGATGCCGATGCGGTTGGCCTTCACCTGCGGCTCTTCGGCAATGGTGTGGCCGTGCACCACCAGCTTGCCGAAATCGGCGTTGCTCTGCAGGAACTCGTCGCGAATCCACATCAAATCCTGCCCGATCTGCTGATCCAGGGCCACGCCGGGGCGCAACCCCGCATGGACGAAGAGATAGTCGCCTTCCTCGTGCTTCAACTTCATGCGGCGCAGGAATTCGAGATGGGCCAAGGGAATCTTTGCCGCGAGCTCGCGCTGGGCGCGGACCAGATCCTCCTCCGCGGCCATCAGCCGGGGCGGGCGCACGCCGTAGCTTTCGAGCGTCGCCATCCCGCCATAGGCGAACCAATGCGGGCCGACCCGGACATCGGCGAGGAATTGCAGCAATATGTCCTCGTGATTGCCCATGAGGGGAATTTCCTCGAACCCGGCGTCTTTCATCGGCCGGCTCAGCAGCAAATCGATCACGCCCTTGGATTCGGGCCCCCGGTCGACGTAATCGCCGAGATAGACCAGGGATTTGCGCAGGGATTTGGCCTGGGCCGCGTCCTCCCGGATGCGCCCGAGCAGGCGCTTCAGCAGGTCGAGTCGGCCGTGCACGTCGCCGATCGCGTAAACGCGCTCGCCCGCCGGTACCCTGGGTGCAGGGCCTACGCTACCCTTCTTCTGGGACTCGGCTTTCATGCTTGAAATATAGGTTATCCCGGCGGGTTTTGCTTGCCAGTATCCATGCCAGGCCATAAGAGGAACGCCATGGCCCAGACCGATCTCGTCGCCTTGGTCGAGGCGCTTGCCCGCACGCGCGTGATTTGCGTCGGCGACGTCATGCTCGACCATTATATCCGCGGCCGGGTCGAACGCATCTCGCCCGAGGCGCCGGTGCCGGTGCTGCATGTCGAGGGCGAGGAAAGCCGCCTGGGCGGCGCCGGCAACGTGGTGCGCAATCTCCACGCGCTCGGGGCCGAGACCTGTTTCATTTCCGTCACGGGGAACGATCCGGCCGGCCGCGATATCTCGCGCATGATGGCCGCGCTCGGCAACGCCGAAGCCCATCTGCTGGCGGCGCGCAACCGCGTGACGCCGGTCAAGACCCGCTACATCGCCGACAATCAGCAATTGCTGCGCGCCGACCAGGAACGCATCGAGCCTTTGGGCGCGGAGCTGCGCGCCGATCTGCTGGCGCAGCTCAAACCCGCGCTCGGCCATTACCAGCTGGTGATCCTGTCGGATTACGCCAAGGGCGTGCTGGGCGGCGGCATGGCGGCGGAGATCATCAAGGCCGCGCGCGATTCCAAGCGCCCGGTGATCGTCGATCCCAAGGGCAGCGACTATTCGATCTATCGCGGCGCCACTCTGCTGAAACCCAATCGCCGCGAGCTGGGCCAGGCGGCGGGCGTTTCGCTCGACGGCGACGACGAGGTGGTGGCGGCCGCGCTCGAGCAGATGAAACGGCACGGCTTTGCCGCGATGCTGGTTTCCTGCGGCAAGGACGGCATGATCCTGGTCGAAGGCAAGGACAAGGTGCACCGCCTGTGGGCCGAGGCACGCGAGGTCTATGACGTCTCGGGCGCGGGCGACACGGTGATGGCGGCGCTGGGCGCGGCGGTGGCGGCCGGAGCCTCGCTCCTGGACGCCGCGAGCCTGGCCAACGCCGCCGCCGGCATCGTCGTCGGCAAGGTCGGCACCGCGGTGGTCGAGGCCAAGGAATTGTCCTCCGCGCTCATCGACCGCGACACCCTCAAAAGCCGCAAGGTGCTGCCGCTGCCCTTGGCGCTCGACCATGTCGCGCGCTGGCGGCGCAACGGGCTCAAGCTGGGCTTCACCAACGGCTGCTTCGACCTGATCCATCCCGGCCACGTCGCGCTCTTGGAGCAGGCGCGCAAGGCCTGCGACCGGCTGGTGGTGGGCATCAACAGCGACGCCTCGGTCCAGCGCCTCAAGGGCCCGGGCCGTCCGGTGCAGAACGAAGCGGCGCGCGCCGCCGTGCTCGCCTCGCTCGCGGACGTCGATCTGGTGGTGGTGTTCGACGCCGACACCCCGGTCGAACTCATCAAGGAAATCCGCCCCGAAGTGCTGGTGAAGGGCGCCGATTACAAGCTCAACGAGGTGGTGGGCGCCGACATCGTGCAGGGTTACGGCGGCAAGGTTGTGCTGGCCGAGCTGGTTCCCGGCTACAGCACCACCGCCACCATCGCGCGCGCGTCGCGCTAGCGCCGCCGGAGACCGGACATCGCCATCGTTTCTCCTCCCGGCCCGGCGATGGACGACGCGCCGCCCGGCCCGGCGATCAACGGCGCGCGGCGCAACATGCTGCACGTCGCCTGGAACCTGGCCAAGCATTACTGGACCTCGGAAGAATCGCGCTCCGCCTGGGCGCTGGCGCTCACGGTGATCGCGCTCAATCTCGGCAACGTCTATATCGACGTGCGCATCAACCAGTGGAACAACGCCTTCTACAACGCGCTGCAGGAATTCAACGCGCCCGAATTCTTCCGCCAGCTCGGCATCTTCTGCGGCCTGGCCGCCGCCAGCATGGCGATGTCGGTCTATGCGCTTTATCTCCAGCAGATGCTCCAGATCCGCTGGCGGCGCTGGCTCACCAAGCGCTATCTCATGCGCTGGCTCGCCGGCCGCACCTATTTCCGGATGCAGCTCCACGGCCAGACCACCGACAACCCCGACCAGCGCATCTCCGAGGATTTGAACCAGTTCACCTCCTATGTGATGACGCTGACGCTCGGGCTCTTGACCTCGGTGGTGGAATTGGGCTCGTTCCTGGTGATCCTGTGGGGGCTCTCGGGTCCGGCCGAAATCCCGCTCTACGGCTGGGGCAGCGTCCACATCCCGGCCTATCTGGTGTGGGCGGCGCTGGTCTATGCCGGCTTCGGCACCTGGCTCACCATCAAGTTCGGCCGGCCGCTGATACCGCTCAATTTCGCGCAGCAGCGTTACGAGGCCGATTTCCGCTACAGCCTGGTGCGTTTGCGCGAGAACGCCGAAAGCGTCGCGCTCTACGGCGGCGAGGAGCCGGAACTCCACATCTTCCGGCAACGCTTTTCGTTCCTCTACGACAACTTCTGGCGGATCATGAAACGCCGCAAGCTTTTGAACTGGCTCACCTCGGGCTACGCCCAGGTGGCGGTGATCTTCCCGGTGATCGTGGTGTCGCCGCGCTATTTCGCCAAGGAAATCGCGCTCGGCGGGCTGATGCAGGTGATCGACGCCTTTTCCACGGTCCAGGCCTCGCTTTCCTTCATCATCAACGCCTATCCCGAGATCGCGAACTGGGCGGCGGTGACCCAGCGCCTCGGCACCTTCGACGCGCGCATGGAGGAAATCTCCCAATCCTTGCGCGCGCCGCAGGCGATCCGCGAAATCCGTTCGGGCCGGGGCCTGGAAGTGAAAAATCTCGCCCTCGATCTGCCCGACGGGACCGGGCTGTTGCGGGACGTTTCGCTCGAGGTGGCGCCCGGCGAGGCGATCCTGGTCACCGGCCCCAACGGAATCGGCAAGAGCACGCTGTTGCGCGCGCTCGCCGGCATCTGGCCCTTCGGCGCGGGTGACATCCGCCTCGGGCAGGGCCAGGCCTTGTTCCTGCCGCAGCGGCCTTATCTGCCCTTGGGTTCGCTTCGGGACGCGTTGGCCTATCCGCGCAACGCCGGCGACGAGCCCGCCGCCAAGCTGGCCGAGGCGCTCGAATCGGTCGGCCTCGGCGCGTTTGCCGGCCGGCTCGACGAGGCCGAGGACTGGCCGCAGCGGCTCTCCTTGGGCGAGCAGCAGCGTCTGGCCTTCGCGCGCGTCTTCCTGGCCAAGCCCGATCTGCTCTTCCTCGACGAAGCCACCTCGGCGCTCGACGAATCGACCGAGAGCGAATTCTACCGGCGGCTGCGCCAGGGCGTTTGGCGGCCGACATTGGTCAGCGTCGGCCACCGCGAAAGCCTCAAGGCCTTTCACGATCGCGTCGTCGATCTGGCGGCGTTCAAGGCTCCCGCCGGACCAAGCCCGGCCAAAACCTGAAGAATCCCGCCGCAAGCCAGTTGCGCTTTACCGCCCCCGCCGGGCGAAGCCCGGCTAAACCTTAAAAGAGTTGCGCCGCAAGCCAGTTGCGCTTTGCCGCCAAGCCGTTACAAGGAACCATCCGGGGGAAAGATGGCGGAAAAACGGGATGAAGAAGAACAAGACAACCAATACCGCGCCCAGCGGCTGGAGAAGCTCGCCAAGCTCAAGGAGCTCGGCGTCGATCCTTACCCTTACGGCTTCGCGGTCAGCGCCTCTTCATCCGAGCTCAACGCCCTGTACAAGGATTTGCCCGCCGGGACCGAAACCCAGGACAGGGTTTCGGTGGCGGGCCGCATCCGCGCCATCCGCAACAGCGGCATGTTCATCGATCTGCATGACTCGACCGGCAAGATCCAGGTCTTCAACCACAAGGACAAGCTCTCCGCCGGGGGGTTGGCGATCCTGCCGCTGCTGGATTTGGGCGACATCCTCGGCGTAACGGGCCTGGTGCGGCGCACGCCGCGCGGCGAGTTGACCGTCAACGGCGGCGAGCTCGCCGTGCTGGCCAAGGCGCTGATGCCGCTGCCGGAGAAATTCCACGGCCTCACCGACCTCGAGACCCGTTACCGCCAGCGCTATCTCGACCTCATCATGAACGAGGACAGCCGCGAAACCCTGCGCCGCCGCTCGCGCATCGTCGCGGTGATGCGCCGCCTGCTGATCGAGCGCGGCTTTCTCGAGGTCGAAACCCCGATGCTCCACGCCGTGCCGGGCGGCGCCTCGGCCAAGCCCTTCGTCACGCATCACAACGCGCTCGATCTCGACCTCTATATGCGGGTGGCGCCCGAGCTGCACCTGAAGCGGCTGCTGATCGGCGGGCTTTCCGACAAGCTGTTCGAGATCAACCGCAATTTCCGCAACGAGGGCATCTCGCCGCGCCACAATCCCGAATTCACCTCGCTCGAGCTTTACCAGGCCTTCGTCGACTACACCGCCATGATGGAGATGGCGGAATATCTGATCGGCTCGATCGCGCAAGAGGTGCTGGGCGCGACCCGCATCCCCACGGCAAGACGCCATCGAACTCAAGGGCCCTTGGCCGCGCAAATCCATGGCCGAGCTGTGAAGGAAAAGACCGAATCGATTTCCTCGCGTTCAAGGACGCGGCATCGCGCGCGAGGCGGCGGAGAAGCTCGGCGCGGAACTGCCCAAAAATGCCTCCTGGGGTCAGGCGTTCGAAGGCGCTTTCGCCGCCAGGTCGAAGACGAGCCTGATCCAGCCCATCCACGTAACCGGTTTCCCGCGCGACATCTCGCCCTTGGCCAAGGCGGACCGGAGCGATCCGCGCCTCACCGAGCGTTTCGAGACCTATATCAACGGCTGGGAGGTGGCCAACGCCTTCTCCGAAATAAACGATCCCCGGGACTAGCGCGAGAGGTTTCCAGGCCAAATGGAGGCGTTCAAGGCGGGAGACGAGGAGGCCCAGCCCATGGATGCTCACTACACCAGGGCGCTCGAATACGGCATGCCGCCCGCGGCCGGGCAGGGCATCGGAATCGACAGGCTGGTGATGCTGCTCACCGACAGCCCGTCGATCCGCGACGTCATCGCCT
>CAVXKY010000012.1:0-123639 GCA_963762425.1 uncultured Alphaproteobacteria bacterium
CCGCCTTACCGGCAACTCTCCGGGCGGCATTTTCATCCACTGATATTCAGCCCCCCCTTAGGGCGCGCGCCGAATCAGGCCGGTTAGCAATTGCTTAACCATAGTGCCGTGTAAGCGGTTGCTTAACCGTTGTGCTGTGTAATCGGCCCCAACCGTCGCCCCGTTCACTTTTTTGTGCCCAGAAAATCCCATGACCGTGTCACCTCGAACGCGTTTTTACTGCCGCCTGCCGCTTCTCGCCGCCGCGTGCTTCATGTTGACCGCCTTCCACGGCGCCCATGCGGAGCTTCATCTCACCTTCGGGGTCGATGCTTCCGACAAACCGTCGGCGATGGTCCAGCAAATTCGCCCGACGCTCGATCTCCTGGAACAGGCCGTCGGACGCACGCTCGGCGAGAAGGTCACGATCAGTATGATTGTGGAGAGCGATTATCAGCTCGGCGTTGATCGGCTGGTCCAGGGACATTCGGATTTCGAGCGCCTCGGCCCCGCTTCCTATGTCGCGGCCAAGGACAAAGCGCCCGGCATTGCCATCCTCGCGGCCGAACGGTACGGCGATTCTCATTTCTTCGAAGGGGTGATTTGCGTCGGCACCGCGAGCGGCATCACGAGGATCGAAGATCTGAAGGGCAAGAGCTTCGCCTTCGGCGACGAGCAATCGACCATCGGGCGGTATCTGGCGCAGCTTTATCTCGTACGTCACGGCATCAGGGCCGGAGATCTGAAGAGTTACGAGTATTTGAATCGCCACGACCGCGTCGCCTATGCGGTCTCAACCGGCCAATTCGACGCCGGCGCGCTCGAGGGCACGATCTTTCATAAGCTCGCCGACCAGGGCTTGCAGATCCGGCAACTCGCCTCCTTCCAGAACGTCACCAAGCCGTGGGTCGCCCGCGCCGGGCTCGATCCCAAGGTCATCGCGGCGCTTCGCAAGGGGCTCATCGGCATCCAGGATAAGGCGGCGCTGGCGGCGCTGCGGTTCGACGGCTTCCTCCCGGCGACCGACGACGATTACGCAATCATCCGCGCATCGATCAAGGAAAATCCGCTGTTCTTCCAAAAACCCGCGTCGTGAGCCGGCCGATGCTGCCGCTTCGTCTAAAGCCTTCCCCCAACCTGCATCCGACCTCGCTCACGGCCCAGCTTTTGCTGGCGCTCCTTCTCATTACCGTGATCGTCTCGACGGCCGCCGGATTCATCATGCGCGACTTCGAGCGCGGCTATCTCACCTCGCGGCTGAATGTGGAGAACGAGCGCAAGTTCGATCTCCTCGTCTATGCCACCACCGACGACATCATCAGCCAGGATGTGCCGCGCATCGATACCACGATGCATAATCTGATCCAGAGCGATTCGACTCTCCTGTCGCTGCAGATCGTGAATCCCGCGGGCCAGTCGCTATTCAATTGGCATCGCGATCGACGCAAGACCAGCAATGAAAAGACCCAGACTTTCTCCCGCGAGGTCCGTGTCGGGGGTGAGCTCTTCGGGACCTTCTCCGCCGTCTGGGACTTCTCCGCCGCGGATCGGAAGATCAATCAGCATGGAATCATGTTCGCCGCCGCCATCGGGACCATCTGCCTGACGATGAGCTTGATGTTCTACATGCTGATAACGCGCCTCGCCATTCTTCCGCTCAAGCGCATGGGCACGCGCCTGGCCGAGTTCCGCGACGGCGTGTTCGACCGCGTCATCCGGCTCCCCGACTTCACGCCGCAGGAGCTGCGCGATCTCGAGACGTCCATCAATCAGCTCGGCGAGCTTATGGCGCAAAAGGAGCAGTACAACATCGAGCGCGAGGCGGCGCATGCCGCGGCGGTGGCGGCGAACCGCACCAAATCCGAGTTTCTCGCAAATGTCAGCCATGATCTGCGCACGCCGCTCAACGCCATCATCGGCTTTTCGGATACCATGCGGATGGGCATCTTCGGGTCCATCGAGAATCCGAGATATCGCGAATATGCCGAATACATCAACAACTCCGGCGTGCATCTCCTGTCGATCATCAACGACATTCTCGACATTTCCAAGATCCAATCCGGCAAGATGTCGCTTGAGGAGAGCGAGGTCGATCTGTTGCAGACGATCGAGGCCTCTCTCGTCCTGCTCTACGCCCGCGCGCGCGAAGGCGGTGTGCGGATCGTCAAGAAATTGCCGGCGCGGCTGCCTTTCGTCCGCGCCGACGAGCGCAAGCTCAAGCAAATCCTGCTCAACTTGGTTACGAACAGCGTCAAATACACGCCCTTCGGCGGCTCGGTGACGATTTCGGCCAGCGTCAACCGCGACCTCGGCATCCTCGTTACCGTCGCCGATACCGGGATCGGCATTGCGGCCGACAAGATCAAGACGGCTCTCGAGCCCTTCGCCCAGATCGAGAACGCCTATACGCGCCGCGAGACCGGCACCGGGCTCGGCCTGCCGATCTCCAAGGCGCTCATCGAGCTTCATGGCGGTACCTTCGAGCTGACGAGCGAAGTCGGAGTCGGCACGGTCGTCCAATTCTCGCTTCCGGCGTCGCGCCTGCTGGAACCGCCCTCGACCGCCGAGATCGTGGAACTTGGCCCCTTCCGTGCAATTACGGGTTGAATCTTCGCCGAATCGACCGGATTAGGGGACGAGATTTAACAAAAAAATGTGTTATAAGAATGGCTTATGCTATGACCTAAAACTACTAGTTGAGCCTACTGCCTAAAAACTGTAACAATCTCTCCCCAGCAGGGTCGTCGTAAGCACGCTTCCCGAAGGGGAATCGTTGTGCCGGCGGAGGGAGGGGACTCGAAATGATTGGTTTTGTATTCGTCATTTTGGTCGCTCTCGCGGCGTTCTTTCCCTCTCCCGCTTATGCCATCCCCTCGCCTGATCTGATCATCGGCTCCTTATCGAGTCTGTCGCAGATTGCCATGCTGGCGGCGGCCACGGTCGGCGGTCTTGCCGTGACCGGCGCGCGTCCGCGACTCGGAGGCGGGACCCCGACGGCTCAAGCAGGTCCGTGGCGGCGAATCGTGCTGTGGATCGCGCTCGGGGTTTTGGCGTTGTCGCTCGGCGGCAACCTTTATCAGCACCTTGCCGCCAAGGACGCCGAGCTGGCCCGTTTCCAGGCGACGCTGGTGCGGCCGTCGCACAATCCGGGCGAGCCCATCCTCGATCCGACGCTGAAGGAGGAATCCTACAGCGAGCAGCTCGCGGATCCCAACGGCATCAGCACGCAGGAACTGGCGGTGCTGATGCATAAGGCGGATCAAGGCCAGGCGACGGATATCAACTTCATCGACACCCGCGAAACCGGCGAGACCCAGCTCGGCGAACTCCGGAATTTCACGGCGGTGCGCTGGCCCGATCTCTTCGCCTCCGGAATCGACTTCAAGAACAAGCGCAACGTGCTGGTTTGCCACAACGGCAACCGCAGCAGCGAGACCTGTGCGGCGCTGACCGCGCAAGGCATCAACTGCAATTTCGTGATCGGCGGCCTGGAGAAGTGGATCGCGGAAGGCCGCAGCATGAGCAACGCACAATTGCGTTCGCCGGATCAGCTCCGCGGCGTGCCGCGTTACCCGAACGACGATGTCTTCCTCAGCACGGCGGATGTCCACCAGCTCGTCGATCAGAACGATGCGCTTGTCCTCGATGCGCGCTATCCCGGCGAATTCGCGCACAGCCATGTCCCGGGCGCCATCAACATCACGATTCGCCGCCTGCCGACCGCCGACCTCAAAACGCGCATCGCGGCGCTTCCAAAACGGCCGGTCGTGCTCGCCTGCTACGACCGCCGCAGCTGCTTCATGTCGACGGTTCTCGGTCTCGAATTGAGCAACGCCGGCTTCGACGTGCGCGGCCGCTACACGCTGCCCTGGGAATACTACATCCCAAATCCGGAGCCGCCCTACGTCAAGGCCTGGCGGGACAGCGTCGACACCAGCGCCTGGACGAAGGTGTCGCGGATCCTGGCCGAGGGCCTGGTCTGGGTCGCCGACCGCGGCATCGGGCTGCCGGCCGCGATCGTGTTGCTTGCCTTGCTGTCGCGGCTTCTCGTGTTGCCGGTTTCGCTCAAGGCGGAACGCGATCAGGCGACGTTGAAAACGCTTTCCGGCGAGATCGCGGCGCTGAAGCAGCGTCTCGGCGGCGACGGCAAACGCTTCTCCCGGGCGCTTTCAGCGCTCAATCGCCGCCACGGCATGACGCCCGGCCGCAACCTTCTGGCGCTCGTCTTCCTGCCGGTGCTCGCGCTCTCGGTCGCGGCGGTCACCGCCGCCGTGCACGAGAATCCACAGGCGTTGTGGTGGATGTCGGACCTCGGCAGCCGCGACCATACCCTGTTGATGCCCGCGATCTTCAGCGCGCTAGTCAGCTTCTATATCGTGCTTTCGGTTGCGCGGACTCGCACGCAACGGATTGTCTCTTTCTCCCTCGGCTTCCCGGCCTTCACCGGTCTCGCCTTCTATCTGAGCGCCGGCGCCGACCTCTACATGGTCGCCAGCGCCTGTCTGATGCTGGTGCAGCGGGGCATGGTGGCGATCGACCTGGCGCGGCTGCGCCAGGCTCTGATTCTGCGGCGCGCCCGGCGCGGCGGCGTCCTCCGCATCGCCGAAGCGCATTTGGCGCAGGATTGCGGCAACAAGGCGAAGCGCCTCGGCGTCATTCTCAGCCATGGCCTGCCGGCGCCCGACGGCCTGGTGCTGACCCCGGCCTTTCTCGCGCGCTTCAAGAGCGCGTCCGAGGCCGGTCGCGAGAAGCTGCTCGACCGGCTGTGGCGGATGAGCGGCAAACGCCCCCTGGCCGTCCGCAGCTCCGCCGCGGCGGAGGACGGCAATGAGCGGAGCTTCGCCGGCGTCTTCGAATCGCTGCTGAACGTCGACCGCGGCGGCTTGGCCGCGGCGATAGCGGCGGTCGAAGCCTCTTTCACGACACACACCGAGAGCTACGGCGCCGGCGGCGCCGGCAATGTCATTCTCCAGCCGATGGTTCCCGCCGAATACGCCGGCGTCCTCTTCACCGAAGCGCCCGCCTCTTTCGGCCTCTCCATGGTCGAGATGGTGGCGGGAACCGCCGAAGCCTTCGTCTCGGGCGCCGTGGCGCCCCAGACCTATCTCCTCGGCCGTTATACCGATCGGCTCGTCGGCGATACGCCGCCGCCCGTCGATCTTGCGCCGCTGATGGCGCTCGGCCGGCGGATCGAGGCCATCTTCGGCGCCGCCCAGGACATTGAATGGGCCTATTGCGGCGGCCGGTTCCTGATCCTGCAGAGCCGCGACATCACCCGGAGCCAGCTCGCGAACAACAGCAAGACCCTAAGCCGGGAACGCGAGCGGGCGCGCCTGCTGGCGCACGCCGCCGCGGTGCCGGGCGAGAACGTGACCTTCTACCAGAACGAGCTCTCGGAGCTCCTGCCGCGGCCGACGCCGCTGTCGCTCGACCTCATGCAGTCGCTCTGGCGGGCCGGCGGCAGCGTCGATCTCGCCTGCCGCATGTTGCGGCTGAGCCATTCCGTCGACGATGAATCGCGTCCCTATCTCCTTTCGATCTTCGGCCGGCTTTATGTCGACCGCTACGAGGAGCACAAGCGGGCGCTGAAAGTGGGAGCGTTGGCGGCGATGCGGCTCCGCCGCACGGGTGATGCGATCGAGCGGGATTACCAGGAGCAGTTCCTTCCCGAGCTGATGGAGCGCGTCACGCTGCTTGAGGCGATCGATTTCGACGCTCTGCCCACCAAGGCTTTGCAGACGCAGCTCGAGGCGGTTCGCGCCGATTATGTCACCCACACCGCCGCGCATGTCGAGGTCATCAATATCACCGTGCAATTCTATCTGGAGAAGGCGAAGGCCGCTCTCGAGGGGCGCGGTCTCGATCCGGCGCATTATCTAGCCGGCATCCCGGACACGCCGATGGCGCAGGCGCTGGCCGCCGCCGCGGAAAAGCGCGGCAAGGCGCGTATCGATGCTTTCCTCGCCGGTTTTGGCCATCGCGCACCGCTCGACTACGAACTGGCGCAGCCCCGTTACCGCGAGGATCGCATCCAGGCGGCGGCGCTCGTCGCCGGCATGGAGAAGGCTCCGGCGCCGCTGATACCGGCCGCGAAACTCACTCCGGAAGCCGGATGGAAAGACCGCGACCTCGCCGAGCTGGTGCAACGGGCCCGCCGGTTCCAGGCTCTCAAGGAAGAGGCGAAGCACCAATCGCTGCGGCAGGTCGCCTTGCTTCGCCGCATCCTTCTCGCTCTCGATCGCCGCTTCGCTCTCGCCGGCGGGATATTCCATCTCACCTTCGCCGAGATCATCGTCGTGTCCGAGGGGGAGGCGCTCGAACACATGCGGGCGATCATCGCGGAGCGCCGGGACGCGGCTTCGGCCTTCACCGGCATGCCGCCGCTTCCCTCGGAACTCGATATTGCCACGCTCGAGACGCTGCCGCTCAGCGAGGCGCAGACGGTGTCAGAAGCGGAGGGCGGGCTCACCGGAACGCCGGTATCCGATGGAGCGCCCGTGACCGGACGGGCCTGCGTCGTCTCCCTCGCCGAGGCCGAGAGCGGCGCGCCGCTCCGCGACTTCGCCGACGGCGACATCATCGTGAGCCGCATGATGCATCCGGCTTGGCTGCCCTATTTCGGCCGGGCCAAGGCGCTCGTCTGCGAGGTCGGCGGCTGGCTCAGCCATGTCGCGATCCTCGCCCGCGAATGCGCCGTCCCGATGGTGATCGGGGTTCGCGGCCTCGATGCGATCCAGCACGGAGAGATCCTGCAGGTCCATGCCGACGGGAGGATCGAACGCCTCGCCGCCGCGGCCGCCGATGTGGAGGAGATACAGCCGGAGCCTCGTCGGCGCTCGTCGATCGCCTAGAGCATTTTTCGGAGCGCCCGGCCGGGGCGGTATTGAAGGCCGGGAAAAAAGTTAAATCGCCTTGGCCGCCGCCAGCACCTCTTCGGCGTGGTCCGGCACCTTCACCTTGCGCCATAGCCCGCGGATCACGCCCTTCTCATCGATCAGGAAGGTCGAGCGTTCGATCCCCATGTATTTGCGCCCATACATGCTTTTCTGCACCCAGACGCCGTAGCGCTCGGTGACCTTGCCGCCTTCGTCCGAAGCGAGGGTGAAGGGCAGATGGTATTTCTTTTTGAACTTGTCATGCGCCGCGACGCTGTCCCGCGACACGCCGATGACGACGGCGTCCAGTTTGCGGAAATTGGGGATGCCGTCGCGAAAGGCGCAGGCCTCGGCGGTGCAGCCCGAGGTATCGTCCTTGGGATAGAAATAAAGCACGACCTTCTTGCCTTTGAGTTCGCCGAGCTTGACCTTGCCGCCGCCATCGGTCGGCAGGGTGAAGTCGGGCGCCTTGTCGCCGATCTCGAGGCTCATGGACGGATTTCCTTCTCCCGTTTGGTTGTCTTGGCCGGCGTCTCGATGAGAGTCTCGTAGAGCCGCAAGACGCGTTTGGCGCTCGCATCCATATCAGCTTTCAAGGCGGCGAAGTCAACCGCGCCCGCGCCCTTGGCCAGAATGGATTTAAGCGCGGGGGCCGCCTGGCTTTCGTCGAACGGCTCCTCGACGGTGAGCTTCAAGAGGCCCTGCACGTTGCGCCACAGCAAAAGGGATGCCACCAGCGTGTCCGCGTCCTGGCGCGCCAACGCGCCGCATTCGGCAAGCGCCAGCAAAGCCTCGCGCGTGTTTGGGCGCAGCACCTGGGGCGTGCGCGCCGCCTCGCGCAGTTGCAGGTAATGGGCGATGAATTCGATATCGACCATGCCGCCGCGCCGGTGCTTGACCTCGAAAGCGGGCGGTTTGCGGTGCGCCGCGGCGATGCGCTGGCGCATGTCGGCCACCTCGGATGCCAGCCTGGCGGGTTCGCGCTTGCGGATCAGGACATCGCGCACCTCGTCCGTCACGCGGCGGCGCAACGCTTCCGGCCCGGCCACCACGCGGGCGCGGGTCAGCGCCATGTGCTCCCAGGTCCAGGCCATCTCCCGATGATAGCGGCGGAAGGCCTCGAAGCTCGAAGCGATCGGCCCGGCCATGCCCGAGGGCCGGAGCCGCATGTCCACTTCATAGAGATTGCCCTCGGCCGTCAGCGCGGTGAGCGCGTTGATGAAGCGCTGGCACAGCCGCGCGTAATAGGCCGTGACCGGCAAGGACCGCGCGCCGCCGGTCGATTCGCCGGAATCCGGCGCGTCATAGATCAGAGTCAAGTCGAGGTCCGAAACGAAGGTCATCTCGCGGCTGCCGAGCTTGCCGAGGCCCAACACCGCGCACGCGCCATGCGGCACGGTGCCGTGGACGCGCGCGAATTCGGCCGCCGTCCGCTCGAACAGCTGCTCGATCGCGGTTTCGGCGATATCGGCGAAGGCGCCGCCGGCCGCCTCGCCGTCGAGGTGATGGCGCAGCAGCTGCACGCCCACCTGGAATTTGCGTTCGCCGACCCAGCGCCGGGCGAGATCGAGCGTCTCCTCGTAATGCCGGGTGCGGTCGAGCCATTGGCGGAGATCGGCCGCCAGGGATTCGCGCGGCGGCAGGGCCGCGAAGAAATCGGCCGTCAGCCCGCTTTCGATCAGACCGGGCCTGAGCGCCAGCGCCTCGGCCAGATTGGGCGCCGCTCCCATGATCTCGGCGATCAGATCGATCAGCCCGGGATTCTGATAGAGCAGCGAGAACAGCTGCACCCCGGCGGGCAGGCGGCTCAGATACTGGTCGTAACGGAGAAGGGCGGTGTCGGGATTGGACGATGCGCCGAAGGCCTTGAGCAGCACGGGCACCAACTCGGTCAACAGCTCGCGCGCCCGCTGGCTGCGCGTCGCGCGGTAGCGGCCGTGATGCCAGCCGCGGATGATCGCGGCGATTTGGGAGGGCTCGGCGAAACCAAGATGCGACAGCGTCTTCAGGGTCTCGGGATCGTCCTCGCTGCCGGTGAAGACCAAATTGCCCGGCGCCGCGAGCGAAGGCGATTCCTCGAACAACTGGGCGTAATGGCTTTCGACGTCGCTCAACACGCGCGTGAGATCGGCGGCGAAGAGCGCGGGCGAGGCATAGCCCATGAACACCGCGATGCGCCGCAAGCCCGCTTCATCCTCGGGAATGGAATGGGTCTGGGCATCCTCGACCATCTGCAGCCGGTGCTCGACGCGGCGCAGAAAGTTGTAGCACCGGGACATCGTCTCGGCGGCCTCGATGGTGATGTGGCCCGCCTTGGCGAGCATCGCCAGCGCCGCGCAAGTGCCGGTGATGCGCAATTGCGGCTGGCGTCCGCCCCAGATCAATTGCTGCGTCTGCGCGAAGAATTCGATCTCGCGGATGCCGCCGCGGCCCAGCTTGACGTTGTGTCCGGCCACGGCGATGGTCGCGCCGCCCTTGTGCGCGTGGATCTGGCGCTTGATCGAATGGATGTCCTGAATGGCGGCGAAGTCGAGATGCTTGCGCCACAGGAAGGGGCCGAGCGCGGCGATGAAAGCGCGGCCCGCTTCCAGGTCGCCCGCCACGGCCCGCGAGCGGATGAGCGCGGCGCGTTCCCAATTCTGTCCGGCGCTCTCGTAGTAGACGATCGCCGCCTGGAACGACAGCGCCGGCGGGGTCGAGCCCGGATCGGGCCTGAGCCGCAGATCGGTGCGGAAGACATACCCGTCCACCGTGCGTTCCTCCATCATGCGCACCAGCTCATGCGCCAGGCGGGTGTAGAAGAATTGAAGGTCGCGCGGCCCGCGGTAGCGGGTTTTTTCCGCGTCGAACAACAAAATCAGGTCGATGTCGCTCGAATAGTTGAGCTCGCCGGCGCCGAGCTTGCCGACGCCGAGGACGATGAATCCGCTGCCGCGCGCCGGGTCGGCGCCGTCCTGCAGCTCGATCTCGCCCCTGGATGCCGCATCGGCGAGCAGATGGCGCGCGACCAGCGACAGCGCGCTTTCGGCAAAGGCGCTTAACGCCCCGGTTACCTTCTCGACCGGCCATAGGCCGGCAATGTCGGCGATGGCTATGACCAAGGCGGCCTGCCGTTTCAGCACCCTCAAGCCCGCCATAAGCGCATCGCGCCCATCCTGGGGCTTGAGATCGACGGTTGAGACGGTCTAGGAGTTCGGCGAAACTAGCCTCGGGGCCGCGTTGCCAAAGCCGCATCAGCAGACCGGGCTCCTTGAGACAGCAATGGGTTAGGAACGGGCTGTTGCCGAAAAGCGATGAAAGCAGGGCCCTGCCCGACAATTCGGCGGCGAAATCGCGCATGAAGGATGCAAGTTGCGGGTCGTGCAGCTCTTCGGCCGCCTCGCGCCAGCGCGCGAATCCGACCGCGACGGAGTCCTCGTCGGCGGGAAGCGGGAGATTTTTGTAGGTGTCGGAAGACAAGGATGGCATGAACGGCGCGCCGCGAAAGGATTCGGCGGAGACTGCGCGCCAAGCCGGGCTCGGTCAAGACCATAGGCACGTCATATCTGCGTCATCTGCGCCATCTGCGCCGCCTGGGCTACGGCCTGGCGGTCTTCGTCGTGTTGTGCGCGGGCTTGATCGGCTACGGCTTGTGGATTTTGTCGCAGGGGCCGGTGTCGCTGGACCGCTTCACGCCCTATCTGGCGCGTTCGTTGTCGAGCGGCCCGAACGGCGTCCAGGTGACCATCGACCGCACGGAGCTGAGCTGGGAGCCGGGGCTGAGCTTCCGGCTGGTCACCACCGGCGTCCATCTTTTCCAGCCCGATAGCGGCGCACAGCTAACCTTTCGCGAGATGGAGATGGTGCTGAGCCTCCGGGCGCTGCTCTTCGCCACCATCGCGCCGTCGCGCCTGATCCTGACCGAGCCCCAGCTGCGGCTGGAACGCGCCGCCGACGGCTCGCTGCATCTGGGATTGGCCGGCGAAGGCGAGGCGGAGGAGGGACAAGAGAAAACCGCCGAATTCTGGGGCGATCGCCTGGTCGGCGACATCGCCGGCCCGCTCAACGGTTCGGGACCTTTGGGATATCTCCGCGAGTTCGAGATCCGCAACGCCACGCTCATCGTGGACGACCGTTCGCTCGGCGTCGTCTGGAACGCCCATCTCACCGATCTATCGCTGCATCGCGGCAGCGACGGACTCGACGGCACGCTGCAGCTTGCCGCCGGCATCGGCAAGAACCAGGCGGTGATCCGCGGCGATCTCGTCTTCAAGCGTCCGGGCAATCTCGTCGTCGGTTTCAACTTCGCCGGCGTGAACCCGGCGCTGTTCGCGCAGGCATCGCCGGCGCTGGCGCCGCTCGCGACGGCGGATTTGCCCGTGACCGGCGTCATTCGCATCGCGCTCGACACCGAGAAGCTCGGCATCAGCGGCGCGGCCTGCGATGTGGTGTTCGGCGCGGGCGCGATCAGGAACGCGAATCTGCCGGATGGCGCGGCGGCGATATCCCGGGGCGCGCTCAAGGCGAGCTACGATCCGGCCGCGGGCCGCGTCACCATCGACAATTTCACGCTCGATACCGGCAACACCAGCGCCGCCGCCAGCGGCACGATCGAGCATACCGGCGCGGGCCTGCTTGCCGGCGGCTGGCCGCAGGAATTCGACGTGGCGTTGCAACTGAATGTCCAGAACGCGTTGCTCAACGATTTTCCCCATCTCTGGCCGGCGCGGGTCGGGCCGCGGACGCGGAGCTGGGTTACCAAGCATATCCATGACGGCGCGATCGACGACATGAAGGCGGTGCTCGAATTCCATGCCGACACCGCTCCGGACGCGGCGAAACCGGTCGATGTCAGCCGTTTCGATGGCACCTTCAGCTATCACAATCTCACCGTCGAATATTTCGCTCCGCTCGAGCCGGTGCGCGGCATCGACGGCACCGGCACCTTCGACCGCACCCGCATCGATTTCGCGCCGACCAGCGGCCATGTGCTGGACGGGCAGTTCGAAAGCGGCACGGTCAAGCTGTTCAAGCTCGACACCAACGATGAAACCGCCGATGTCGACGTCAATATCCGGGGGCCGCTGCATGACGCCCTCACCGTGCTCGATACCGAGCCGCTGGGTTACGCCAAATTGCTGTCGCTGGACGCCGCCCACGCCGCGGGCACGTTCGATGCGCACATGTTCTTCGAGGTGCCGCTGAAACACGATCTCGACTTCGACGAGGTGGTCTACCACGCCGAAGCCGATCTCTCCGGCGTCGCGGTGCCGCAGGCGCTGTTCGGCCAGGATCTGGGCGCCGGATCCTTCAAGATGACGATCGACCGCAATGCCCTGAAGATCGACGGCGACGCGGAACTGACCGGCGTGCCGGTCAAGCTCGATTGGACCGAGAACCTGAAGAGCGGCGAGCCGGTCAAGCGGCGCTATGCGGTGCGCGGGCGGGTCGACGATGCCGGGCGGCAGCGTCTCGGCATCGATTATCCCTCCTATGCCGTGATTCATGGCCCGGTCGATGTCGATCTGCTCTACAGCCTGTCGCGGAACGGCCGGGCGCAGGCGACCGTCACGGCCGATCTCAAGGATGCCAGCGTCGATCGTTCCGAGATCGGCTGGACCAAGCCGGCGGACGAGCCGGCCAATGTCAAATTCGCGCTCGATTTCGCCGATGACAAGCTGACGGCGATCCACGACGCGGCGCTCGCCGGCAAGGATGCCGAGGGCAGCCTGTCGGCGAGTTTCGACAAGGACGGGCTGGTGCGCCTGGACGTGCCCCGCATCAAGGCCGGCAAGACCGACGCCACCGGCTTCATCCAACGCACGCCGCAGGGCGCGTTGCATGCCTCGATTTCGGGCGCGAGTTTCGACGCCAGCGGCATCTTCGACGATCTGTCGCGCTCATCCTCGGAAGAATCCGGCGCCAAGCCGCTGGTCATCGACGCCAAGCTTGGCCGGTTGCTGGTGGGCGAGAACGGCGCGGTGACCGATCTCACGGCCAGGCTCGAAAGCGACGGCCCGCATTGGAAGCAGGCGAACGTCGATGGGCTGCTGTCCGAGCGCCGCCGGATCACGGTGCGATTCGGCGGCGATCAAGGGCCGGGAAAATTCCGCCTCCAGGCCGACGATTTCGGCGCCTTGCTGCGGCTGCTCGACGTGACGGATGACATTACCGGCGGCACTTTCCAGGTCACCGGCAACGCGGTCGACGACAATGGCAAGCGCGTGCTCAAGGGCGAGGTCCGGGGCGCCAATTTCCTTTTGGTCAAGGCGCCGCTCTTCGCCAAGCTGCTGTCGCTGTCCTCGTTCTCCGGCATCAACGGAATGCTCAACGGCGAGGGCATCCCCTTCACCGCGCTCGAGGCCGACATCGTCTATGGCGGCGGCGGCATCGCGGTCAGCGACATGCGCGCCGCTGGCGGCGCCATCGGCATCAATGTCGACGGCCACGTGGATTACCAGGCCGGCACGCTCGACGCTTCGGGCACGCTGGTGCCCGCCAACATCCTCAACACCGTGCTGGGCAATATCCCGGTCCTCGGCAATCTGCTGTTGGGCGGCGAGGGGCAGGGCATATTCGCCGCCAATTTCCGCATCGCCGGCCCGATCAACGATCCGCAAGTCGCGGTCAATCCGCTGAGCGCGGTGGCGCCCGGCGTGCTGCGCAAGCTGTTCCTGTTCAAGGCGTGGAATCCGTCCTCCGCGCCCAAGGCCCCGGCGGCGCAGAATCCGCCGCCAACCCCGCCGCCCGGCGATCAGCCGCCCGCCGCCGGCGGCTCGAACTAAACCGGCTTCAGCAGCGCGTGACGCTTCCGGCCGGCGGAAAGCTTGATCACGCCTTCGGCGTTCAAGTCCTTGAGGGAAAGCAGCCGTTTCTCGTCATCGACCACTTCGTCGTTGACGCGCGCGCCGCCGCCGCGGATGAGCCGCCGCGCCTCGCCCAGGCTCGGCGCCAGACCCGCCTGGTGGAAATACTCGATCGCCGGATGGCCCTTGGCGAGCTGGGCCTTGGGCGCTTCGATCACCGGCAGGTCCGTGCCGATGCCGCCCTCGGCGAAGACCCGGCGCGCGGTTTCGGCGGCGTCGTCCGCCGCTTTACGCCCGTGACACAGCGCCGTCGCCTCGGTGGCGAGCACGATCTTGGCGCGGTTGATCTCGCTGTCCGTGAGCTTCTCCAGCTTCTTGATCTCGTCGACCGGCACATCCGTGAACAGCCTGAGGAAGCGCCCGACATCGGCGTCCTCGGTATTGCGCCAGTATTGCCAGTAGTCGTAGGGGCTGAGCTTCTCGGCGTTGAGCCAGACCGCGCCTTGGGCGGTCTTGCCCATTTTCGCCCCGGACGAGGTCGTGATCAAAGGCGAGGTGACGCCGATCAGTTCGCGGCCGTCGATGCGCCGCCCCAGTTCGATGCCCATGACGATGTTGCCCCACTGATCGGAGCCGCCCATCTGCGCCGCGCATTTGTAGCGCCGCGCCAGTTCGACGAAATCATAGGCCTGCAGCACCATGTAGTTGAATTCGAGGAAGGAGAGCGGCTGGTCGCGCGCCAATCGCAGCTTGACGCTGTCCATGCCCAGCATGCGGTTGACCGAGATCAGGCTGCCGTATTCGCGCAGGAACGGGATGTATTCGAGCCGGTCGAGCCATTCGGCGTTGTCCACCATGACGGCGTCCGACCGTCCATCGCCGAATTTGAGGAATTTTTCGAACACGCGGCGGATGCCGGCCATGTTGGCGGATATCTGCGCGTCGCTCAAAAGCTGGCGGCTTTCGTCCTTGCCCGAGGGATCGCCCACCTTGGTGGTGCCGCCGCCCATCAGGACGATGGGCTTGTTGCCGGTCTTCTGCCACAGCCGCAGCAGCATGATCTGCAAAAGACTGCCGACATGGAGGCTGTCGGCGGTACAATCGAATCCGATGTAAGCGGTCACCGGCCCGGCAGCGAGGCGCTGATCGAGCCCCGCGCGGTCGGTGATTTGATGCAGAAAGCCGCGCTCTTCGGCGGCGGCAAGAAAGGCGGCAGGATCCTTGGTCATGGCTGTTGCGTCTAGCACACTGGCGGGCGCGCGTCAGCCATGAGCACGCGGCTGATTCGCGCCATCGGGCTGATGAGCGGCACTTCGCTCGACGGCATCGACGCGGCCTTCATCGAGACCGACGGCGAGGCGCTGGTCGCGGCGGGCCCGGCGCTCACCCTGCCCTATGCGCCGGCGCTGCGCGCGCTGTTGCGCGAAACCCTCGGCGGCAAGGGGCCGGTCGCCGAGGCCGAAGAGGCGATGACCCGCGCCCATGAAGCGGCGATCCGCGCGCTGCTGTCGAAACACTCTCTGCCCCGGCCGGATATCATCGGTTTTCACGGCCATACCATCCTGCACCAGCCCCGCCAGGGCCGGACCTGGCAGCTGGGCGACGGGGCCTTGCTCGCCGCCCTCACCGGCATCGACGTGATCGATGATTTCCGCGGGGCCGACGTGGCGGCGGGCGGCGAGGGCGCGCCTCTGGTCCCGCTTTACCATCGCGCCCTGGCCGCGAAACTCGAGAAACCGCTGGCGGTGCTCAATATCGGCGGCGTCGCGAACGTCACCTGGATCGGGGAGCAGGAGAACGATCTCCTCGCCTTCGACACCGGGCCCGGCAATGCGCTGCTCGACGACTGGGCGCTGGCGCATACCGGCAAACCGGTGGACGAGGGCGGCGCGCTGGCGCGGGCCGGCCATGCCGATGAAAAACACCTGGTGCGTTTCCTCGCGCACCCCTATTTCGCGCGCCTGCCGCCCAAATCGCTCGACCGCGATGAGTTCGCCTCCTTCATGCCCCAGGGTCTTTCGCCAGCAGACGGCGCGGCGACCCTCGCCGCCATGACCGCCGCGGCGGTCGCCGAGGCGCAGCGGCATTTCCCCGCGCCCGCGCGGCGCTGGCTGGTCGCCGGCGGCGGGCGGCATAATCCGGTATTGATGGAGCTGTTGCGCGAGCGGTTGGGCGGTCCGGTCGCGCCGGTCGAGACCGCCGGTTGGGATGGCGACGCGCTCGAGGCCCAGGCCTTCGCCTATCTCGCGGTGCGTTCGCTGAAGGGGCTGGCCTTGAGCCTGCCCGGCACCACCGGCGTCAAAACGCCGACCACGGGCGGCAAGCTCCACCGCGCCGCCCCCTAGCCGCCGAGATAGGCGCCGCCATTCACGTGGATCGACTGGCCGGTGATGAACCGCGCATGCGGGCCGCACAGATGGCGCACCATGGCGGCGACGTCGCCGGGCGGCGTGCGCTTGCCGAGCAGGAAACTGCGGCCTTCATGGTGTTGCGCCGGACCGGCGCTCGATCCGCCGCGCTTGGTTTCGACCAGGCCGGGCACGACGCAATTGACGGTGATGCCGTCCGCCGCCAGTTCGAGCGCCAGCGCGCGGCTGAGGCCCTCGACCCCGGCCTTGGCCGCCGCCACATGCGCGCGCAGCTTGGCGCCGGTGCTGCCGGTCATGCCGCCGATATTGACGATGGCGGCCGATTGGCTCTTGCGCAGATAAGGCAGGCAGGCCCGGGCGCAGATATACGCGCTGTCGAGGATCGAGGCCATGGTTGCCCGCCATTGCGCCAGGTCGAGATCGGCCAGCGCCGCCTCGTGGCGCATGGCGGCGTTGTTGACCAGGATGTCGATGCCGCCGAAGGCCTCGGCGGTTTCCTTCATCATGCGCGCCGCGTCGCGCTCATTGGTGACGTCGCCCAGCATGACGACCGCCTTGCCGCCCAGGGCGGCGATCTCGCGCGCCACGCCTTCGGCCTCGGCACCCGATGTCCGGGCATTGACCGCGACATCCGCGCCGCCCTCGGCCAGGGCCAGCGCGATGGCGCGGCCGATATTGCGCGAGCCGCCGGTGACCAGCGCGACCTTGCCCTTCAATTCGTTCATGCGCGCAATTCCTTCAAATCGACCGGCCCGCTGAACAATCGCGCGATCGCCTGGCGCGCAGCAATGGCCTTGGCGCGGGGATAGCCGCCGAATTCGGCGTTGGCGAAGAACTTGGCCTCGATATCCTTCCGCGACAAGGGCTCCTGCGCGCCGCCCCGGAGATGAGGTTGCCGCTCCTCGATCTCGCGCCCGTCCTTGAGCCGCGCCTTCAAATGGCCGGTGTAGTTGTCGGGATAGGGATTGTCCGGGTCGATGATGTATTTGATCTTGGCCGCCAACGTCGAAAGGCGCGGGTCGCGCACCGTCTCCGCGGTGAAGGCGGCCAGGCCGGCGTCACCGAAAAAGAATCCGGCGGCCATGCAGAAGGGCGTGCTGAACTTGGCGGCATAGGCGTTGGGCGGCGACTGCTTCGCCGCCAGCGGTTCCCACAGCCGGTGCACGATGCCTTCGGCCGTCTCGCAGGTGATCTCGGCGATGTCGTCCGCTTTCACGCCGCGTTTCGCCAGGCGGATGGCGCAGTCGATATAGGGGTGGATCATGGTGCCGCAGGCATAGGGCTTGAAGGCGATGGTCCGGGACACCCAATTCTCCCCGAAACCGTCGAGCAGCTTGCCATAGTCGCCCTGGGTGGTGTGCGCGAAGCCGTGGAACAGGCCGTGCGTGCCCTCGAACACGGTGCGCGGGCCGAAGAAGCCGCCGCGCGCCAACAGCGCGGCCCTGAGCCCGGCCTGCGCCGACCAGCCGGGGTGGAGCCGCTTGGTCCAGGCGCCTTCGGCCAGATATTCGATGATGCCGCCAGCCATGCTGCCGGCAATACCGAGCGCATCGACCAATTGCTTGCGGTCGAGGCCCAGCGTGGCGCCGACGGCGGCGGCGGCGGCGAGCGTCCCGAACACGCTGGTCGGGTGGAAGCCCGCCTTGTGGACGAGCTTGGGCGCGACCGTGCTGAGCCGGCAGATGGTCTCGACGCCCACCGCCAGGCCGAGCAGCACCGCCCTTCCGTCGCGCTGGTAACGCTCGGCCGCGGCCAGCACCGCCGGCACGATCACCACCCCGGCATGGACCGGGCCGCCCTCGAAGGTGTCGTCGAAATCCTCGCCATGCGCGGCAGTGCCGTTGACCAGCGCCGCGCCGGCGGCGTCGCCCAGCCTGCCGTGACCGATCAGCGTGCAGGGGCCGGCCTCGTCGCAGGCGGAAAGCGCCGCCCGGACGTAATCGGTCTTGCGCGCGGCCAGGCACAGGCCGGCGATGTCGAGCACCAGGTCTTCCAGCCGCGCCGAAAGATCCTGCGGCAACCGGTCCGGCTGCAACGCCACGATCCGGCCGGCGAGGGTTTCGGCAACGGATGCGGGCGACGCGGTCTTGGCCATTCAGATGCCGAAATACTGGGAGTATTTCTGCTTGATCTCGTCCGCATGCGCCGCCGTGGCTTGCGGATCGTCGTGCATCAGCTTGATGCTCTTGAGCGGCGGGCGTCCGGGGGGCTCCTTCACGCTCGGATCGAAGGAACGCAGCGCGCCGGTATCGACGATCATCTGCTGGGTCTGGTGGCTGAAGAGATAGCTCTCATAGAGCCGCGCCGCGTTGGGATGGGGCGCGTCCTTCATCACGCCGACCGAGCCGGCGACGAAGGGCGTGCCTTCGGACGGATAAATCGGCTCGACCGGCGCGCCACGGCTCTTTTCCCGCAACAGCAGGTATTCGACGCCGTCGACGCTGACGGAACGCTCGCCGGTTTCGAGCTTGCGCACCGGGTCGTTGGCGGATTGCACCTGCATGACGTGTTGTTGCGCGAGCTTCTCGAAATAGGGCCAGCCCAGATCGCGCACCATCTCATAGGTCGCGGTCATGATCGTGCCGCTATAGCCGGGATGGGCCTTGACCAGCTTGCCGTCCCATTTGCGGTCGAGCAGATCGGCGAAGCTCTTGGGCGCGTCGCCCGGCTGGACCAGCTTGGTGTTGTAGCCCATGACGCTCAAGGTCGCCCGCCAGCTGGCGTAAAGCCCGTCGGGATCGCGGTAGGAGGCCGGCACGTAAGCCATGTCGTCGGGCACATAAGGAGCGAGCAACCCGCTCTGCTTCCAGGAGATGAAGTTCGAGGTATCCGAGCTGTCGATCACGTCGACCGCGTGGATGTTGCTGGAATATTCCTCGGCGATGCGCTGGAAGTTGCGCTCGGCGCCCGAACGCTCGAGCTGGACGGCGATTCCGGGATACTTGACCTCGAAGGCCTTGGCCACGGCCTCGACCAGGCCGAGCTCGGCCGAGGTGTACCAGATCACCTGGCCTTCCTTTTCCGCCGCGGCGATCAGTTCGGGCGTGATCTTGGCCGGCGCCGGCGCCGCGGCGAAGGCCGGCGCGGCCATCAGCACCGTTGCCGCGATCAAGACGCCGCGAATGGATTTGCGCAATGCCCGCCCTCCCCATTTTGGCCTGCTTTGTGCGGGCATCCTGCCCGCTTCGGGCTTTGCGATCAACCGGCCCAGAGAGGCGGGGGAAGCGCGAACGGGGCTCAGTGCAAGGCGGGGTGGTTCTGCGCCGCCTTCGACTTGATCGCCTTTTGCAATTTCTCGAAGGCGCGCACCTCGATCTGACGCACGCGCTCGCGCGAGATGCCGTATTTCACCGACAAATCCTCGAGCGTCGCCGGCTCGTCCTGGAGGCGGCGTTCGACCAGAATGTCGCGCTCGCGGCCGGTCAGCAGTTTCATCGCTCCGCGCAGCAGATCGCGGCGCAGGCCCAGTTCCTGGCGCTCGCCGAGGCGGTCTTCCTGGTCGGGGCCTTCATCCACCAGCCAGTCCTGCCATTCGCCCTCGCTGTCGGATCGCATGGGCGCGTTGAGCGAATTGTCCGGCGCGGCGAGGCGGCGGTTCATGTTGACCACGTCCTCTTCGGGAACGCCGAGCTCGGTGGCGATCTTGTGGACGTTCTCGGGCGACAAATCGCCCTCATCGATCGCCTGAAGCTGGCCCTTGATCTTGCGCAGGTTGAAGAACAGCTTCTTCTGCGCCGCGGTGGTGCCCATCTTCACCAGCGACCAGGAATGCAGGACGTATTCCTGGATGGCGGCGCGAATCCACCACATGGCGTAAGTCGCCAGGCGGAAGCCGCGTTCGGGGTCGAAGCGCTTCACCGCCTGCATCATGCCGACATTGCCTTCGGAGATGAGTTCGGAAAGCGGCAGGCCGTAGCCGCGATAACCCATGGCGATCTTGGCCACCAGGCGCAGATGGCTGGTCACCAGCTTGTGCGCGGCGTCGCGGTCGCCATGCTCGCGCCAGCGCTTGGCCAGCATGTACTCCTCCTCCGGCTGCAACATCGGGAATTTGCGGATCTCTTGGAGATAACGCGAAAGATTGCCTTCGGACGAGATCGAGGGGAGGGCGCGGACGGTCGCCATGAATGGCGGGCTCCTTTCATTCTTCTCTTGGAAACATATCTTAGTGCCGGACTCAGGTATTGTCTAGACTAGATGACATCTAAGCTGGTTACTAACTTACTGATATCTTTAGGTAAGCGGCTCCGGAATTCCAGGTATTCGCCGCTTGCGGGGTGCCGGAACCCCAGGAGATAGGCATGGAGCGCCTGGCGTCCAAGCGATGCCGCCGCCTTGCGCGCCTTCTCCGGCAATGCGGCTAAGCGGCTTTGGCTCTGTTTCCCATAGCTCGCATCGCCGATCAGCGGGTGGCCCTTGGCCGTCATATGGACGCGGATCTGATGGGTGCGGCCGGTGGCGAGCCGGCATTCGACCAGCGCCGCTTTGGTGCCGAAGGCCTTCAGCACCTTATAGCGGGTCATGGCGACCTTGCCGCGGGACGATACCACCGCCATTTTCTTGCGGTTGCGCGGGTTGCGGCCAATGCGCCCGGAAATCTCGCCGCTTTTGGGCTGGGGCACGCCCCAGACCACCGCCTGATAGGCGCGGGTGACGGCATGAGAGGCAAAATCGCGCGCCAGCGCCCGGTGCGCCGCCTCGTTCTTGGCCACCACCATCAGGCCGCTGGTGTCCTTGTCGAGGCGGTGAACGATGCCCGGCCGCTTGACGCCGCCGATGCCGGCCAGGCTCGCGCCGCAATGGGCGAGCAGCGCGTTGACCAGGGTTCCGTCCGGATTGCCGGGGGCGGGATGGACCACCAGACCGGCCGGCTTATCGAGCACGAGCAGGTGTTCGTCCTCAAAGCGTATGTCAAGGTCCATCGCCTGGGGCTCGGGCGTGGCGGTTTCTGGCGGGGGCACGGCGAGGGTGAAGACCTGGCCCGGCTTGACCCGCATGGCGGGATCGGTCACCGCCGCGCCCCCCAGGCTAACCCGGCCTGATTCAACGAGATTCTTGAGGCGCGAGCGCGAGAATCCGGCCAGCGCGGCCGCCAGGAAACGGTCCAGCCGCTCGCCCGCACCCTCGCTTCCGACCCGCGCTTGTAGCGTCTCGGCATTCATGGCGGCTAAAGTGAACCGGAACATGCGGGCTCTCAAGCTTCTGGTGATCGGGTTGGGCGTGCTGCTGGCGGCCGGGGTGGTGGCGCTGGCGGTGGCGGTGACGTTCCGCCTTAACCATGCCGCGCCTTTGCCCGCTTCCGGCGGCGGATCGGCCGCGATTGCGCTGCCGCCGGGGGCCAAAATCGTCTCGACCGAGGCCTCGGGCGGGAGACTCGTCGCCCGGATCGACCTGCCGGATGGCGGCGTCGAGCTGATCATCTTCGATCTGGCCAATGGCGCGCGCATCTCCACCATCGATCTGGCGCCGCAGCAGCGCTGAAACCGGAGACTCGCCGGAAATTTTCCCCGCCGCCGCTGTCACAAAGCCGCTTTATGTTCCGGAATCCACTCCGCGAGGAGCGAAAATGGTCCCGCGCGGGGAAAAATCGCCCCGCGAGCATAAAGGGAGGATAAAAATCGCCGCTCGAAGTGAAAAATCGGCAACGCCGCCGAGAAAATTTACTTTTTCGTGAATTTTTTCTTGCATCGTGCGGCGATGAGCGTATCTATCAAACGCGACGCACTCGCACGTGCCTATGGCCCATCGTGGTTATGCAACGACGTAACGCGTCCTTTTTGGCAGAGCCGGTCGTGGGGGACCGGTCCCGAGAGGGAGGTCGATATGGTTGCTTTCCAGAGCAGGGCTCCCAAGCCCTCACATGAAACCGGTACTGGCGCCCCGAGCGGCGCCTTGGGCCGTTTTGCCGCGTCGTTGAGCACCCCGAATTGATCCCCGCACCCGGTTTTCGGGCGGACCCTTCCCTCGCGGATGCCGGTTCCGCCCTCTCGCGCCCTCCCGCCCGACTCCGTCGCGGCCAACGGGGGCAATTCGGCGCGGCCAAGCGCGCGCTTTGAGATAGGAATTCGACCATGAACGTCGTCAACAAGAAGATCGCCAAGTTCCTCGCCGAGCAGAAGCCCGAGACGCCCTGCCTGATCGTCGATCTCGACATCGTGACCCAGGCCTACAAGCTGTTGCGGCGCTATCTGCCTTTGGCTCGCGTGTTCTACGCGGTCAAGGCCAACCCGGCGCCCGAGGTGGTCGGCGCACTCAAGGATCTGGGCTCGAGCTTCGACGTCGCCAGCCGCAACGAGATCGATCTCTGTCTCGGCCGCGGCGTCGCCCCGGACAACGTCTCCTTCGGCAACACCATCAAGAAAGAGCGCGATATCGCCTATGCCTATGAGAAGGGCGTGCGCCTCTTCGCCTTCGACAGCCAGGCCGAGCTGGAAAAGCTTTCGCGCACCGCGCCCGGCGCGCGCGTCTTCTGCCGCATCCTGGTCGAGTGCACCGGCGCCGATTGGCCGCTGTCGCGCAAATTCGGCTGCGCGCCGGAAATGGCGGTCGAATTGCTGCGCCAGGCGCGCGACATGGGGCTCGATCCCTACGGCGTCTCCTTCCATGTGGGTTCGCAACAGACCGATTTGTCGCAATGGGACAGCGCCATCGGCCGCGCCGCCAAGATGTTCTCGGCGCTGGCCGAGACCGACATCAATTTGCGCATGGTCAATGTCGGCGGCGGCTTCCCGGCCAAGTATCGCGGCGACGTGCCGGCGGTGGTCAACTACGCCAACGCGGTGATGGCCGCCATGACCGCGCATTTCGGCAACAACCTGCCGGAGATGATCATCGAGCCCGGCCGCTCCATCGTCGGCGACGCCGGCGTGATCCAGAGCGAGGTGGTGCTGATTTCCCGGAAATCGGCCAATGATCCGAAGCGCTGGGTCTATCTCGACGTCGGCAAGTTCGGCGGCCTGGCCGAGACCATGGACGAGGCGATCAAGTACCGCATCAAGACGCCGGCCGACGGCGGTCCGCGCGGGCCGGTGGTGATCGCGGGTCCGACCTGCGACAGCGCCGACATTCTTTACGAGCGCACGGTTTACCGCCTGCCGCTCGACCTCAAGGTGGGCGACCGGGTCGAGATCCTGTCGACCGGCGCCTATACCTCCAGCTACTCGACGGTGAACTTCAACGGCTTCGCGCCGCTCAAGACCTACTGCATCTGAGCGCGCTTGCCGGGGGACTGAATTCGGCCGGGCCCTTGCCAAAGGGTCCGGCCGAAGCGTTTTAGGGCGGGCCCGCGATGCGTGCCCGGACTTGCTTTCTCGCGCCCGGCAAACATAATCGGGCCCGATCAGACGCCCCCGAAAGCCTCACCGAATCACATGCTCCGTTTTGCCGCCTTCGCCGCCAGCTTGCTCGTGCTATCCGCCATGCCCAATGCCCGGGCGGACAGCAGCGATCCCACGGGCTGTGCCGCGCTCGCCTTCCGCGCCGTGGGCCCGGGCCTCGCCGATGGCGAGCAAGACGCCGGATTCTACAAATCGCATCTCGGCAAGATCGAGGTGTTGGCCGTGGTCAAGAGCGGCGCGGCGCAGAATTATTTCGTGCAGATGAACGGCAAGGCCCTGGCCCCGGTGCCCGGCGACTTGCCCGGCGGGATAGCATCCTGTGCCAAGGCCAAGCGGCTGGCGCCGCCTTCGAGCCCGGACAGCGTGTGCACCGGCGACCGGCTGGTGGTGCTGATCGGCCATGATTCGGAGCGGCACTACGTGCTGCTTTACGTTCATCGCGGCAATGTCTGGCATTTCTGCAGCGCTGGAATCGCCTGACCGGCTCCGCCCGAATCCGGCGGCTTCGTCCCCGGCTCAGTGAACGAAATTATGCGCCAGGTTGGTCGGCGGCGCCTTCAACAGACGGCCGTAGAGCGCCGGGTTCTCGACCATTTGGCGCGCGAGCGCCAGGTCGATGGCGCGGTCGGTGCGTTGCGCCGGGCACAGCGCGCGCAAGGCGGTCCAGCCGTTGTCGTCGAGGTCGTCGCGCGCCTTGACCAGCTCGGGCGCCGGGCTCTTTTGCAGCACCGCGGCCGCGTCGGCTTTGTCGCCGAGATTGGCGGTGCACACCGTCGGCACCACGCCATGATGGTTGAGGAAATACCCCCGGGGCGGAACCAGTTGAGCCCAGGTGACGGTAAGCTCGCCGTCGTTCGAGGTGCGCAGCACGGTCTGCACCGTGCCCTTGCCGTAGCTGGAGGTGCCGATCACCACGGCGCGGCCCGAATCCTGCAACGCCGCGGCGACGATCTCCGAGGCCGAGGCCGAGCCGCCATTGACCAGCACCGCCATCGGCAGCGTCTCGGCGTGGTGGTCGGCGGGCGCCGCGAAATACTGGAAGCTGTCCGGGTTGCGGCCGATGGTCGTCACCACCGTGCCGCCATCGAGGAACTGGCTCGCCACGTCGATCGACTGGTCGAGCAATCCGCCGGGATTGTCGCGCAGATCGAGCACGATGCCCTTCATCGCGAGGCCGAGATCCTGATGCGCCTTGTGCAGCAACTGCACCAGGGCCTGCCCCGTCTGCTGGTTGAAGCTGACGATCTTGAACACCGCGACGTCGTGATCCTCGCTCAAAGTCACCGAGGGCGGCACCAGATGCGTGCGCTCGATCGACAGCATCATCGGCTTGTTGAGGCCGGCGCGTTGAATGCCGAGCACCACCACGGACGAGGCCGGTCCGCGCAGCCGCTCGCGCACCTGGTCGGGCGTGAGCGAGGAGGAGGGCACGCCGTCGAGCGCGACGATCCGGTCATTGATGCGGATGCCGGCCTTCGCGGCCGGCGAATTCTCCATCACCGAGGCGATGCGGACGCCGTCGCCGCTGTCCAGCATCACGCCGATGCCGCTGAAGCCGTCGCGAGCGGCGCGCCATTCGCGCGCCACGTCCGGCCGTGCGTAGTGCGAGAAGGGGTCGAGCGTGGCGAGGCCGTGGTCGATCACCGCCTCATCGACCCGGTCCGCCGGCACGTCGGCGAGCGCGGGCGAAGCCCGGCGCGCGGCGTCGAGGATCTGCGCGGTCAGGCCGCCCCATCCGGCGCTGTCGAAGGGCGGGGGCGCGGGATAGGTCCAGGATTCCTCGCCATGGCGGAGGATCACGTCGTTATCGGCGCGCTCGACCGCGAGCGTTGAATCGAAGTCGCCGATCTTGGCCAGGCTTTGGATGGCGACCTGGTCGGCGCGGGTGGCGTCGATGTGATACTCGATGATGCTTTCATAGGTCTCGGTGAACAGCCGGCGCTCATCGCCCGCGGAAGCCTTATCGGCGGATGCCACTTGCGGCGATGGCGGGCTTGCCGCCGTTCCGCAGGCGGAAAGCGTAATCGAAAGGGCGGCCGCCAAAGACCATAGAACAGGAAAACGACCTGCGGTCATGGCGCCGTATTGCTTGGGCGTGAAGGCCGACATGGTGAAGTAAAACTAAACCTCCCCCGCTTTGTATCTATTTGTATCTATTCTTGCCTTTGTGCCTCCAGGCTTGCAAGCGGATATATGATTAACCGGCGAATTATTTCGGCTTATTCATGGAGCGGGCGGGCGGAAATCGACGGTTAACGCCGCCTTCGCCCATGATGCTGCGGTGCTTTGGGCGCCTTGCCGCCGCCGGGCCCGTCCCCGACCAGGGTGAATTGCAGGCTGCCGGTAACCGTGTCGGCCTCGCTCAGGCGCGCGGTCACGCTGTCGCCCAGGGTATAGACCCGGCCGGTGCGCCGCCCGCGCAGGCAGTGGCGGCTCTCGTCGTGAATGTAGAAATCGTCGCCCAGGCTGCGCATGGGTATGAAGCCGTCGGCCCCGGTCTCGTCCAGGGTCACGAACAATCCGGCGCGGGTGACGCCGTTGATCCGGGCTTTGAATTCGGCGCCCACCCGTTCGGCCAGGAAGGCGGCGACATAACGGTCGCCGGCGCTGCGCTCCGCGGCGGCGGCGCGCCGCTCGGTCATCGAAATGTGCTGGCCCAGTTCCTTGAAATCTCCGGGATGTCCGGACAGCCCGTCCGGCCCGAATCGGTGCCCGGCGATCAACCCGCGATGCACCAGCAGATCGGCATAACGCCGGATGGGCGAGGTGAAATGGGCGTAGCGGCGCAATGACAAGCCAAAGTGCCCGATATTCTCGGGGTTGTATTCCGCCTGCGATTGGGTCCGCAGCACCAATTGGTGGACCAGCCTGGCATAGGGCGTGCCCTGGGCGCGGGACAGGATGGCGTTGAAGTGCTGCGGCCGGATCACCTGGCCCTTGGCCAGCGTCAGCCCGTGAATGCCGAGTCCGTCGAGGAATCGCGCCAGCTCGGCGATCTTCACCGGATCGGGCACGTCGTGGATGCGGTACACGCAGGGCTGCTTGAGCTTCTCCAGCGTCTCCGCCGCGGCGACATTGGCGGCGATCATCAATTCCTCGATCAGTTTATGACTCTCCAGCCGCTGGCGCGGTTCGATGCGCTCGATGCGGCCCGAGGGCCCGAGCAGGATCTTGCGCTCGGGAATATCGAGCTCGATGGTGCCGCGCTGCGAGCGCGCGCGTTCCAGCGCGCGATAGACGCCGTAAAGCGGGCGCAGCACCGGATCGACGAGATCTCGATGTCTTCCCGTCGGGTCTGCCGTCGATCGCCTCCTGCGCCGCCTCGTATGTCAACCGCGCCGCCGAGCGCATCAAGCCGCGGCGGAAACGGTGGCGGGTCAGGCGGCCTTCGTGGTCGATCCACAGATCGACCGCCAAACAGGCGCGCTCGACATCCGGCTTGAGCGAGCATAGTTCGTTGGACAGCGCCTCGGGCAGCATGGGCACGACGCGGTCGGGGAAATAGACCGAATTGCCGCGCTCATGCGCGGTTTTATCGAGCGCGTCGCCCGGCCGCACATACCAGGCGACGTCGGCGATGGCGACCAGCGCATGCCAGCCGCCTTCGTGTTCGGGATCGGGCTCGGCCCAGACCGCGTCGTCGAAATCGCGCGCATCCGCCCCGTCGATGGTCACCAGCGGAATGGAACGGAGGTCGGCGCGATGCTCGAGCCCCACCGGCTTGGCCGCGTTCGCCAGATCGATCGCCTCTTTCGGGAAGTCGGTGGGAATGCCGTGGCCGTGAATGGCGATCAGGCTGAAGGCGCGGGGATTGGCGCTGTCGCCGATACGCTCGACGATGCGCGCATTCGGCAGGCCCAAGGCCGCGCCGCCCAGCACCTCGGCCAGGACGATCTCGCCGTCCAAGGCGCCCTTGGTGTCCTGGGGCGCCACGCGGAATTCGCTGCGCACCTTGCGTTCGGTCGGCTCGATGCGGCCGCCTTCGGGCGTCAGGCGGTAGATCCCGAGCACCCGGTTGGGCGCGCCGCCCAGCGCGCGGATGATGCGCGCCTCATAGGCCCTGGGTCCGATGCGCGAAAACCGCACCGCCGCGCGCTCGCCCACGCCCAAGGCCGGCGATCCGCGTTCGGCCACGACGACGATGGCGGGTGGTTCTCCCTTGAAACCGGCCGGGCGGCCCAGCATCTCGCCGTCGAGATCGATTCCGGTGATCTCGACCACGCCGATTTCGGGCAATTCTCCGGGCTGCGCGTAGGACTCGCGCCCGCGCGCGTGCGGACGGTTATTCGGCTGCTTCTTCCGTCGTCCCGGATGATTTCTTTTTTGGGGTCTTTTTGACACGAGTTCCTTTCGCGGCGCCGGCCTTTGCCTTCGCCTTGGGTTTCTTTTTTCCGGTTTTTTCGGCGCGCTCGGCCAGCAGCTGGACGGCGCGATCCATGGTCAATTCCTCGGGCCCGATGTCGCCCGGCAGCGTCGCGTTGATGCCGTCATGGCTGACATAAAGCCCGTATTTGCCGTTGAAGACCTTCACCGGGCCCGCCCTCGGCCGGGTGGTCGCCCAGCACCTTGATCGGCTCGGGCGCGCCGCGGCGGAATTTCCTCGGCTCGGCCAGCAGCACCACCGCGCGGTTGAGGCCGATGGTCAGCACGTCGTCGTCGGGGCCGAGCGATTTGAAAATCTTGCCGTGCTTGATGTAGGGGCCGAAGCGGCCGTTATTGGCGATGATGATCTCGCCGTCTTCGGGATGCGGGCCGACATCGCGCGGCAGCGACAGAAGCTTCAGCGCCAGCTCGAGCGTGACGTCGGCGGGCGACACGCCCTTGGGCAGCGAGGCGCGTTTGGGCTTGGGCGGCGGCTCAACCTTTTCGATCTTTTCGCCCTTGGCCCGCTTCTCGCCCTTCTTGCGCTTCTCCGGCTTGGGCGGGGTCTCGCCCAGCTGCACATAGGGCCCATAGGGGCCTTTCTTGACCGTCACCTCGAGACCGCTCACGGGATCGAGCCCGAGCGAGCGCGGCTCGTTGGCGAGCGCGTTCTCGCCGGACTCCATGCCCAGCGGCCTGGTGTAGCGGCATTCGGGATATTTCGAGCAGCCGATGAAGGCGCCGAAACGGCCGAGCTTGAGGCCCAGCCGTCCCTGGCCGCAAATCGGGCAGAGGCGGGGGTCGGTGCCGTCGGCGCGCGGCGGGAAGAAGTGGGCGCCCAAATCCTCGTCGAGCGCGTCGATCACCTGGGTGATGTTGAGGTCCTTGGTGCCGGCGATGGCGGCGGAGAAATCCTTCCAGAAATCCTCCAGCACCTTCTTCCAGGGAATGCGCCCGCCGGAGATGTCGTCGAGCTTGTTCTCGAGATCGGCGGTGAAGTCGTATTCGATATAGCGCTTGAAGTATTCCATCAGGAACGCCGTAACCAGACGCCCGCGATCCTCGGGGATGAGCCGTTTCTTGTCGAGCAGGACGTATTTGCGGTCCTGCAGCACCTGCATGGTCGAGGCGTAGGTCGAAGGCCGGCCGATGCCGAGCTCCTCGAGTTTCTTCACCAGGCTCGCCTCGGTGTAGCGCGGCGGCGGCTGGGTGAAATGCTGCTCCGGCTTGACCTCGCCGCGCGCGAGCTTGTCGCGCTCGGCCATGGGCGGCAGGCGGCGGTTCTCTTCGTCCTCGATCGGATCGTCGTCGTCCTCGTGATAGAGCGTGAGGAAGCCGTCGAACACCACGGTCGAACCGTTTACGCGCAAGGTCACGCTGTTGTCGGGGGGCGCGATGTCGACCGCCACCTGATCGATCACCGCCGAGGACATCTGGCTCGCCACCGCGCGCTTCCACACCAGCTCGTAGAGCCGGCGCTGGTCTTCCTCGAGATGGCGCGGCAGGTCTTCCGGGCGGCGATGCATGTCGGTCGGCCTGATCGCCTCATGCGCCTCCTGGGCGTTCTTCGCCTGGGTGCGGTAAATCCGCGCCTCGTCGGGCCGGTACTGGGCGCCGTACTGCTTGGCGATCATCTCGCGCGCCGAGGCGATCGCCTCGTTCGAAAGGGTCACGCCGTCGGTCCGCATATAGGTGATTAGTCCGACGGTTTCGCCTTGGATATCGACGCCTTCATAAAGGCGCTGGGCGGTGCGCATGGTGCGGCTGGCGCCGAAGCCCAATTTGCGCGAGGCTTCCTGCTGGATGGTCGAGGTGGTGAAGGGCGGCGGCGGGTTGCGGCGGATTTGCTTCTTTTCGACCGCCGCGACCGCGTAATCGAGGTGCTTCTGGATGGCATCGGCGGCGGCGCGGGCTTCCGCCTCGTTGCCGAGGTCGAATTTATCGAGCCGCTTGCCGTTGAGCTGGGTGAGGCGGGCGGTGAACTTGTCGCCCGCGGCGGTGGTGAATTCGGCCTCGACCGACCAGTATTCGCGCGGCTTGAAGGCCTCGATCTCGGATTCGCGCTCGCAGATGATGCGCAGCGCCACCGACTGCACCCGGCCGGCCGAGCGGCTGCCCGGCAGCTTGCGCCACAGCACCGGCGACAGGGTGAACCCCACCAGGTAATCGAGCGCGCGCCGCGCCAGATAGGCGTCGATCAGCTCGCGGTCCAGCTCGCGCGGATGTTTGAAGGCGTCGAGCACCGCCTGCTTGGTGACTTCATTGAACACGACCCGCTTCACGTCGACGCCGGTGAGCGCCTTGCGTTGCTTCAGGATCTCCTGCACGTGCCAGGAGATCGCCTCGCCCTCGCGGTCGGGGTCGGTGGCGAGATAGAGATGCTCCGCGCCCTTGACCGCGTGCATGATCGCCTTGATCTGCTTGTCGGACTTGCCGTGGATCTCCCACGACATGGAAAAATCGTCATCCGGCCGCACCGAGCCGTCCTTGGACGGCAGGTCGCGGACATGGCCGTAGCTCGCCAGGACGGTGAAATCCTTGCCGAGATATTTGTTGATGGTCTTCGCCTTGGCGGGCGATTCGACGATGACGACGTTCATTCAACCGTTAGGGCGTTGTTACAATGAGGCAACACAAGGGCAACACATAGGAATCAGCCGCCCTTAAAGCAAGATTAAAGTGTTTCCGGGCTGCCGCTCGATTCGCCCCGCCAGATCGAGTTCGAGCAGAACGGTCAGCACGATGGCGGGGGACAATTGGCACTGCCGGACCAGTTCGTCAACCGCCACGGGCGAAGGCGACAGCAATTCGAGCACTTTTTTGCGCGCGGCTTCGAGCTCCGACTCGGCGACTTGGGCGGAGGGCGCGGCGGAAAACGGCGATTTGCGGCGCTCGGCCAGCGGGCCTACGAGCTGCGGTTTGAGTTCGGCCAGGATGTCGTCCGCCTCCTCGACCAGGGTCGCGCCCTGGCGGATCAGGCGATTGGTTCCCCGGCAACGCGGATCGAGCGGCGAGCCCGGCACGGCGAAGACCTCGCGCCCCTGTTCCAGCGCGAAACGCGCGGTGATGAGCGAGCCCGAACGTTCCGCCGCTTCGACCACCAGCGTGCCGAGGGCGCATCCCGAGATGATCCGGTTGCGGCGCGGGAAATGGCTCGCCTTCGGCTCGGTGCCGGGCGGCATCTCGGCCAAAAGAACGCCGCGCTCGGAGATGGATTCCTGGAGGGCGCGGTTTTCCTCGGGATAGACCGTGTCGATGCCGCCGGCCAGCACGGCGATGGTGCCGGTCGAAAGCGATCCTTCATGCGCCGCGGCGTCGATGCCGCGCGCCAGGCCCGAAACCACCGCCAGGCCGTTGCTGCCCAGCTCGGCCGCGATCTCGCGGGCGAAGCGCCGTCCATTGGCCGAGGCGTTGCGCGCTCCCACCACCGCAATGCCGCGTTTCTCGGTCAGGTGGAGATGGCCCTTCATGGAAATCAGCGGCGGCGCGTCGTCGATCTGGGCGAGATCGGGCGGATATCCGGGCTCGCCCCAGGCCACCAGCTTGGCGCCCAGCTTTTCGAGATCGGCAATCTCGCCTTCGGCCTCGGCCTTGGATCCGATGCCGAGCGGGCGGGAACGGCCGCCGCGCCGCGCGATCTCGGGCAAGGCCGCCAGCGCGGCTTGCGCCGAGCCGAAGCGGTTCAGCAGTTGATAGAAGGTCACCGGCCCGACATTCTCGCTGCGGATGAGGCGCAGCCAGTCGAGACGCTCGCTGTCCTTGAGCGGCCGGGGTGTCGGGCTCACGCGCGTTTTTTCCCGAAGCTGATCTTGGACTCGGTGCCGTCCAGCAGGCGCCGGATGTTGACGGTGTGGCGCAGGATGACCAGCAGCGCGATCACCAGCACGACGGCCATGGGCTCCGCCCCGCGCAGGCCCGCGAGCCACGCATAGGCGGGCACCGACACCGCCGCGATCAGCGCCGCCAGCGAGGAATAGCGCCAGATCGCCGCCGCGACGATCCAGGTCGCCACCGCCGCCAGTCCCATCGGCCAGGCATAGGCCAGGAACACGCCCGCCGCGGTCGCCACGCCCTTGCCGCCCTTGAATTTGAGCCAGAGCGGGAACATGTGGCCGAGCACCGCGCATACCGCCGCGGCGGCCGTGGCGTCGGGACCGAATTGCCGCGCGATCAGCACCGCGACCGCGCCCTTGCCGATGTCGAACACCAGCGTCACCAGGGCCAATCCCGCGTCGCCGGTGCGCAGCACGTTGGTGGCGCCGATATTGCCCGAGCCGATGGCGCGCAAATCGCCCAGCCCGGCGAGCCGGGTCAGCAACAGGCCGAACGGGATCGAGCCCAGCAGATAGGCCAGCAGCGCGGACGCGTAAACCAACGGATCGGACATCGGGGATTCCTGGGGGGCCGGTTTCGGGATTCAGGCTGCGGCGGTGAAAATGCCGCGGCCGCCGACCACGGTTCGGAGCGCCCGGCCTTGCGCCGGGCGGCCGTCATAGGGCGCGTTCTTGCACTTGGATTGGAACTTGCTCACGTCGATGCGCCACGGCCGGTCGAGATCGAATACCACGAAATCGGCCGGCGCGCCCACCGCCAGCTTGCCGGCGTTGAGGCGCAGGATTTCGGCCGGGCGCTGGGACAGCGCGCGCAGCACCTGGAGCAGCGGAAGCGCGCCGTTGTGATAGAGCTCGAGCGACAGCGGCAGCAGGGTTTCGAGCCCGACGATGCCGGGCTCCGCCGAGGTGAAGGGCAGGCGCTTCAATTCCTGGTCCTGCGGCGCGTGGTCGCTGGCGATGGCGTCGATGGTGCCGTCCCTGAGGCCCTCGACCACCGCCTTGCGGTCTTCCTCGCTGCGCAAGGGCGGCGACACCTTGGCGAAGGTGCGGTAATCGCCCACCGCGCTCTCGTTGAGCGCGAAATAATGCGGCGCGGTATCGCAGGTCACGTCCAAGCCGCGCGCCTTGGCGCGGCGGATCGCCTCGATCGCGTCCGATGTGGAGACATGCGCCGCGTGATAGCGCCCGCCGGTGATCTCGACCAGGCGCAGATCGCGCTCGACCATGATGGCTTCGGCCGCCGGGTTGATGCCGGGCAGGCCCAGCCGCGTGGCGATCTCGCCCTCGGTCACGGCGCCGCCCGTGGCCAGGCTCGGCTCTTCCGGATGCTGGACGATGAGCAGATCGAAGGTGCTGGCGTAGGAGAGGGCGCGGCGCATCACCAGCGCGTCGGCTATCGCGCGGGTGCCGTCGGTGAAGGCGACGGCGCCGGCCTCGGCCAAAAGCCCGAACTCGGTCAGCTCCTTGCCCAGAAGGCCCTTGGTGGCGGCGGCATAGGTCCGGATCTTGGTCAGCCCGATCTCGCGCGCGCGCCGCGCCACGAATTCGACCAGCGCGTGCTCGTCGATCACCGGCGCGGTGTTGGGCAGCATGACCATGGTGGTGACGCCGCCGGCGGCCGCCGAATCGGCGCCGGTCTCGAGCGTCTCCTGGTACTCGTCGCCGGGCTCGCGCAGCTGCACGCGCATGTCGACCAGGCCGGGGGCGAGGACGGCGCCGCCGCAATCGACGGTCTCGATGTCGGGGCCGAGCCCGTCGCGCCCGAGCTTGGGGCCGAGGGCCGCGATCTTGCCGTCCACGGCCAGGATCTCGCCTTTGACATCGAGCTTCGTCGCCGGGTCGAGCAGCCTTGCGTTGGCATAGAGCTTGCGGATCGTCATGGCGCGCGCCTGGCCGTTGCGGCGGTCGCGGGTCAAGGTGTCGAGGCAGGCCATGCGCACCGCCACGCCGGTCTCGACCTGCTGCTGGATGACGCTGCGGTCGATGTCGTCGGCCACGTCGGTGTCGATCTCGACGCCGCGATTCATCGGTCCGGGATGCATGATGAGCGCGTCGTCCTTGGCCACGGCCAGCTTGGCGTGGTCGAGGCCGAAGAAGTGGAAATATTCGCGGATCGAAGGCACGTAGCTGCCGTGCATGCGCTCGGTCTGGAGCCGCAGCATCATGATGATGTCGACGCCGGCGAGGCCCTGCTTCATGTCGGTATGGACCTCGACGCCGAGCCGCTCGACCGCGGCCGGCAGCAGCGTGCGCGGCGCCACCACCCGCACATGGGCGCCCATGGTGTTCAAGAGCGCGATGTTGGAGCGCGCGACCCGGCTGTGCAAAATGTCGCCGCAGATCGCCACCGTCAGGCCCTGGATCCGGCCCTTGCGCCGGCGCATGACCAGCGCGTCGAGCAGCGCCTGGGTCGGGTGCTCGTGGCTGCCGTCGCCGGCGTTGATGACCGCGCAGCCGACTTTCTCCGACAACAGCTTCACCGCGCCCGATTCGGGATGGCGCACGATCAGCACCTCGGGATGCATGGCGTTCAACGTCATGGCGGTGTCGATCAGCGTCTCGCCCTTTTTGATCGAACTCGCCTGGGCCTGCATGTTGATGACGTCGCCGCCCAGCCGCTTGCCCGCGAGCTCGAAGGAGGTGCGGGTGCGGGTCGAATTCTCGAAGAACAGGTTGATGATGGTGCGGCCGCGCAACAACGCCAGCTTCTCGCCGCGTTGGCGGCTTTGCTCGACATAAATCTCGGAAAGGTCGAGGAGATAGGTGATTTCGCCGGGGGAAAGCCCTTCGATCCCCAGCAGATGACGGTGGGGAAACGGGTCGTTCGGCGCGCCAATGGTCATTAAAGGCGGGACTATAGAGGGTGCACCCCGCCCCGCGCAAGCCGGTCCAGCAGCCCCTGGAGAATATAGGCGGCGGCGGCGCGGTCGACGATCCGGGCGCGGCGCGCGCGGCTGAGATCGGCCTCGATCATGCCGCGTTCCACCGCAGCGGTGGACATCCGCTCGTCCCAGAAGGTTAACGGCAAATCGAGCTGCGCCAGCAGGTTCTTGGCGAATTGGCGCACGCCCTGGGCGCGCGGGCCTTCTCCGCCCGCCAGCGCCAGCGGCAGGCCCACGACGATGCCGCCGACGCCCTGCTTCTCCACCTCCTGCCGGATGCGCGCCAGATCGTCGCGGAAGCGGGTGCGGCGGATGGTGTCGAAGGGAGTCGCGATCACCAGCCGCGTATCGGAGAGCGCCATGCCGATGGTCTTGGTGCCGACGTCGAGGCCCAGGAGCCGCTGGCCCTGTTTCATAAACGCCTTGAGGTCGGTCGGGTTGCAGATCGGCATGTCGGGTGTTAGGACATCTACCTTATGGCGTTGGACAAGGCCACCGTCGCGCGCATCGCCGATCTCGCGCGCATCAAGCTGCCCGAAGCCGAGCGCGATGCTATCGCCGTGGAGCTTTCGAAAATCCTCGACTGGATCGAGCAGTTGAACCAGGTGCCGACCGACGGCGTCGAGCCGATGGCCAGCGTCGCGCACATGAAATTGCCGATGCGCGAGGACAAGGTCACCGACGGCGATTGCCGGGACAAGATTCTCCAGAACGCGCCCCAGGCGGCCAACGGCTTCTTCGCCGTGCCCAAGGTGGTCGAGTGAGCGCGCTCACCGCTCTTTCGCTTGCCCAGGCGCGCGACGGCTTGAAGCGCAAGGACTTCACCGCGCGCGAACTGTCCTTGGCCTATATCAAGGCGGTGGAGGCAGCCCGGCCCTTGAACGCCTTCCTCAAGGAAACGCCGGAACGCGCGCTCGCCATGGCCAAGGAATCCGACGCGCGCATCGCAAAGGGCCGAGGCGCTACCGCTCGACGGCGTGCCTATTGCGGTAAAAGATCTGTTTTGCACCGAAGGGGTCGAAACCACCGCCGGCTCGAAAATTCTCAAGGGCTTCGTGCCGCCCTATGAATCGACCGTCACGGCCAATCTCTGGCGCGCCGGCGCCTGCATGCTGGGCAAGACCAATCTCGACGAATTCGCCATGGGCTCGGCCAACGTGACCAGCGCCTATGGTCATGTGGAAAGCCCGTGGCGCCGGCCCGGCGACAACCGGCCCTTGGTGCCGGGCGGCTCGTCGGGCGGCTCGGCGGCTGCGGTGGCGGCGCGCGCGGCGCTCGCCGCCATCGGCACCGACACCGGCGGCTCGATCCGCCAGCCCGCCGGGTTCTGCGGCATCGTCGGCTTGAAGCCCACCTATGGCCGCTGCTCGCGCTGGGGCATCGTCGCCTTCGCCTCCTCGCTCGACCAGGCCGGGCCGATGACGCGCGACGTGCGCGACGCCGCCATCATGCTCAAGGCGATGGCCGGGCACGATCCCAGGGATTCGACCTCGGCCGACCTGACGGTGCCGGATTTCGAGAAATCGGTGGGCCAAAGCGTCAAGGGCCTCAAGATCGGCATTCCCAAGGAATACCGGATCGACGGCATGCCGAAGGAGATCGAGGCGCTATGGCAGCGCGGCATCGACTGGCTCAAATCCGCGGGCGCCACGGCGGTCGAGATCAGCCTGCCCATGACCCGATACGCGCTGGCGACGTATTACATCATCGCTCCGGCCGAGGCCTCGTCCAACCTCGCGCGTTATGACGGGGTGCGCTTCGGTTTGCGCGTGCCGGGTGAAAGCCTGGATGAAATGTACGAGAACACGCGCGGCGCGGGTTTCGGCGCCGAGGTGCGCCGCCGTATCCTGATCGGCACCTATGTGCTGTCGGCGGGATATTACGATGCCTATTACCTGAAGGCGCAGAAGGTGCGGGCGCTGATCGCGCGCGATTTCGACCAGGCCTTCAAGCAATGCGACGCGATCCTGACGCCGACCGCGCCCTCGGCCGCCTTCGCCATCGGCGAGAAGATGGACGATCCGATATCCATGTACCTGAACGACGTCTTCACCGTGCCGGTGAATCTGGCCGGGCTGCCGGGCATTTCCGTGCCGGCAGGCTTGTCGGGCGAGGGCCTGCCGCTGGGCTTGCAGGTGATCGGGCGAGCCTTCGACGAGGAGATGGTGCTGCGCGTCGGCTCGGCCATCGAAAGCGCCGCCAAGTTCGACGCCAAACCCCAATTCGTGGCGGGCAAGGCATGACGATCAAGGGCAAGAGCGGCGACTGGGAGATGGTGGTGGGATTGGAAATCCACGCCCATGTGACCTCGAAGGCCAAGCTGTTCTCGGGGGCTTCGACCGCCTTCGGCGCCGAACCCAACACCCAGGTCTCGACCGTCGACGCGGCCTTTCCCGGCATGTTGCCGGTGATCAACCGCTTCTGCGTCGAGCAGGCGGTGAAGTCCGGCTTCGGCCTCGACGCCCAGATCAATCTCACCTCGGTGTTCGACCGCAAGAATTATTTCTACGCCGATCTGCCGGCGGGCTATCAGATTTCGCAATACACCCGGCCCATCGTGGGCAAGGGCAAGATCACCCTCGACATGCCGGACGGGAGCCCGCGCGAGATCGGCATCACGCGCCTGCATCTGGAACAGGACGCGGGCAAGAGCCTGCACGACCAGCATCCGACGCAGACCTATGTCGATCTCAACCGCGCCGGAGTGGCGCTGATGGAGATCGTCTCCGAGCCGGACATCAGGAGCGCCGAGGAAGCCGGGGCTTATGTCAAAAAGGTGCGCTCCATCCTGCGCTATCTCGGCACCTGCGACGGCAACATGGAAGAAGGCAGCCTGCGCTGCGACTGCAATGTCTCGGTGCGGAAGCCCGGCGGCCCGCTCGGCACGCGCTGCGAGATCAAGAACGTCAATTCGGTGCGTTTCGTCATGCAGGCGATCGACTACGAGGCGCGAAGGCAGATCGGCGTGCTGGAGGAAGGCGGCAAGATCGACCAGGAAACCCGCCTGTTCGACGCGGCCAAGGGCGCGACCCGGCCGATGCGCTCCAAGGAGGAGTCCCACGACTACCGCTATTTCCCCGATCCCGATCTGCTGCCGTTGGTGCTGGACAAGGATTGGGTGGCGAAGCTCAAGGCGGGTCTGCCCGAGCTGCCCGACGCCAAGAAGGCGCGGTTCGTCAGGGACTACAAGCTCTCGCCCTATGACGCCGGGGTGCTGGCGGGCGAGCGCGAAGACGCCGAATATTTCGAGACCGTGGCCAAGGGCCGCGATCCCAAGCTCGCCGCCAACTGGGTGACGGTCGAATTGTTCGGCGTGCTCAACAAGCGGGCCAAGACCATCGCGGATTCGCCGGTCAAGGCCGAGGCGCTGGGCGAGCTCATCGATTTGATCGCGGACGGCACGCTGTCGGGCCGTTTGGCCAAGGACGTGTTCGCCGCGATGGTCGAGACCGGCAAGGGCGCCAAGGCCATCGTCGCGGAGAAGGGCCTGAAACAGGTCACCGATACCGGCGCGATCGAACAGGCGATCGACGCCGTGCTGGCCAAGGAGCCGGCCAATATCGCCAAATACCGCGCCGGCAACGAGAAGCTGCTGGGCTATTTCGTCGGTCAGGTGATGAAGGCGACCCAAGGCAAGGCCAACCCGGCGATGCTCAACGAACTCTTGAAGAAGAAATTATCGGGCTGACAGGCACGTCCCGTCATCGCGAGGACCGTGAGCGGAGCGTGGCGGGACGAAGCGATCCAGAAAAGCCTGGATTACTTCGGCCGCCCCATTTTTGAAAACCGGGCGGCCTCGCAATGACGCGGGCCGCGGAACTTATTTTAGACGCGCTACTTCTTCTCCACCCGCCCGTAGGTGTCCTCGAAGCGGATGATGTCGTCCTCGCCCAAATAACTCCCCGACTGCACCTCGATCACGTGCAGCGGAATCTTGCCTGGGTTTTCGAGCCGGTGCGCCGTGCCGAGCGGGATATAAGTCGACTGGTCCTCGTAGAGCGTGATCTCGTCCTTGCCGCGCGTCACCTTGGCGGTGCCGGCCACCACCACCCAATGCTCGGCGCGGTGCTGGTGCTTCTGCAGGCTGAGCTTGGCGCCCGGCTTGACCATGATGTGCTTCACCTGCACCCGGTCGCCGTTGTGGATCGAGCGATAGGTGCCCCAGGGGCGATGCACCAGCGGATGGGTGGTGAGCTCGCTGCGCCCGGCTTTTTCGAGCCGCGCCACCAGCTGCTTGATGTCCTGGGCGCGGTCGCGGCGCGACACCATCACCGCGTCGGGCGTCACCACCACCACCAGATCCTCGACGCCGAGCACGGCGAGCATGCCGCTTTCGGCGCGCAGATAGTTGTTCTTGGCATCCTCGGCGATCACGTCGCCGAGCGCGACATTGCCGTCCTTGTCCTTTTTGCCGATCTGCCACAGCGCGTCCCAGGTGCCGACGTCGCTCCAGCCGATCTCGCACGGCACCACCGCGGCGTGCTGGGTGTGCTCCATCACCGCGTAATCGATGGAAAGATTTTCGGCCTTGGCGAATGCGTCCCGGTCGAGCCGCACGAAATCGAGATCGCGCTTGGCCTTGTCGAGCGCGGCGCGGCAGGCCGTTACCATCGCCGGCTTGAGCCGCTCCAGCTCCTTCAGATAGAGCGCGGCGGGGAAGAGGAAGATGCCGCTGTTCCAGACATAATCGCCGGACGCGGCATAGGTCTTGGCGCGCGCCGCGTCGGGTTTCTCGACGAAGGAGGAGACCTCGAAGACGCCGGCGGCTCCCGCCAGCGCGGGTCCGCGCTTGATGTAGCCATAGCCGGTCTCGGGCCGTGTCGCCTTGATGCCGAAGGTCACGAGATGGCCCTGGCGCGCGGCCGAGGATGCCCGGTCGATGGCTGCCTGGAAGGCGGGAACGTCGGTGATGGCGTGGTCCGAGGGCATCACCAGCATCAGCGCATCGGGCACGGCGGCGAGCGTCAGCGCCGCGACGCAGGCGGCGGGCGCGGTGTTGCGGCCCATCGGCTCGAGGATGATGGAATGGGGGGAAATTCCGGCCAGGCGCAGCTGCTCGGCCACGATGAAGCGGTGCTCGTCGTTGGAGACCAGCAGGGGAGGGGCGAAGCGCGTTTTGTCGGCGACGCGCAGGGCCGCCTCCTGCAACAGCGATTTCTCCGACACCAGCGGCAAAAGCTGCTTCGGATAAAGCGCGCGCGACATCGGCCACAATCTTGTGCCCGAGCCGCCGGACAGGATCACCGGGTGAATCTGCGGAGCCGCCATCTCATGCCTTTCGCGCATGCATAGTAGAGCATGAGGGGCGGTTCAAGGGACCGCCATGAAGGGGCGAACGGGAATCCCGCCGGGACTCGCGGCGGCGCCGGAACTCTCCGGATTCGCCGCGAACAGCCGGCGGAACGCTTAGGCCATCGCGGCGCGGGGACGGCCGGGCCGGCGCAACGTGGCGCGGGCGAAAGACGTGACGTTGTCGATCCCCCCGCGTTCGAGCGCGCTCAACTCTTCCTTGCAACGCTCGAGGACCTGAAGGTCCCGCGCGTCCTCGCGGTCGGAGATGTCCATGTAGCTGAGTTTGATCTCGACGAGATCGAGCAGCATTTCGACGGTACGCTTCGACAGACCCATGATTCCCTCCACTCTCTGAACGATCACTCCCGGAACAATTGTGCCGATGATCGGGCTTTATTCGTTAAAATGCGGTGAACCGAATAAGCGGCTATTCAGAGAAAAATGCCGTGGGGTTTTCTTGGTAACTTCTTGTTAAACATGCTTGCCAGGGGCGCGTTGACACCCCGGGATGCGGCCTATAGAACGGCTTTGGCATACGCCGTGAACGACACCACTCATCAGCGGAGAGGTGGCCGAGTGGCTGAAGGCGGCGGTTTGCTAAACCGTTATAGGGCCCTAAAGCCCTATCGAGGGTTCGAATCCCTCCCTCTCCGCCACTTTTCTTTTTCAATGGGCTGCGCACGGCCCGGCAAGGTTTTCCCTAAGCCCGTCCTCGGACGTTGGAACCGTTCTCGGTAGCCATCGATCGGCCGGGACGCTGCGGCGCGGACGGCATTGCTCGCCGCCATTGCCGCGCCGCGCTTCCCGTGAAATAACGTCCCGTCCAAACCGCCGGTGGCGGGCCGGTCATGGGGCGCGTCCGCAGAAGGCGGACGATAAGGGGGGAGAATCGAATGAACGCAGCAAACCCGTCGCTGATCGATACCGGCGGTGTCGCCTGGGTGCTCACCGCATCCGCCCTGGTCCTGTTCATGACCTTGCCGGGTCTCGCGCTGTTCTATGGCGGGCTGGTGCGGGCGCGCAATTTTCTCTCCGTCATGATGCATTGCTTCGCCATCTGCTGCATCGTTTCGGTGATTTGGGGACTCTTCGGCTACAGTCTCGCTTTCGGCGATGGCGGCGCCTTGATCGGCCCGCTCGGCAAGGCCTTCCTTGCGCATCTCGGCGACAAGAATCTGCCCGGCAATCTGCCCGAGATCGTCTTCGTTATCTTCCAGATGACCTTCGCCATCATCACGCCGGCGCTCATCATCGGCTCTTTTCCCGAGCGCGTGCGCTTCAGCTTCGTCGCCGTCTTCTCCGCCCTCTGGCTCGTGATCGTCTATCTGCCGATCGCGCATTGGGTCTGGGGCGGCGGCTGGCTCGCCCAGAACGGCGTCCTGGATTTCGCGGGCGGCATCGTCGTCCACACCACGGCAGGCGTCTCGGCCCTCGTGGCGGCAACCATAATCGGTCCGCGCCGCGGCTTCCCGCGCAACCTGATGGCGCCGCACAACCCGGGCATGACCATGGCCGGCGCCGGCATGCTCTGGGTCGGCTGGTTCGGCTTCAATGGCGGCAGCGCCCTTGCCGCCGATGCCACGGCCGCATCGGCGATCCTCGCGACTCAGTTCGCGGCCTCGACCGCGGCGCTGACATGGATCGCGATCGAGTGGCTGCGCATCGGCAAGCCGACCTCGGTGGGTCTCGTCACCGGCGCCGTCGCGGGTCTCGCCACCGTCACCCCCGCCTCGGGATTCGTCGGTCCGATGGGCGGCATGATCATCGGCATCGCCGGCGGCGCGTTCTGCTGCTTTGCCACCAGTTTGGTGAAACAGCACCTGAGGTTCGATGATTCCCTGGACGTCTTCGCCGTACACGGGGTCGGGGGCATGCTCGGCTCGATTCTGGTGGCGATCTTCGTCAGCCGGGATCTCGGCGGCGTCGGCTATGGCGCGGGGATGGACATGTCGAAGCAGCTCGTCACGCAAGTCGTGGCCGTCGCCGCCGCCGCCGCGTGGTCGGGCGGCGCCACCTTCGTTCTGGTGAAGCTGCTCTCCGTCGTCACAGGGCTGCGCGTGACCGCGGAGGAGGAAGAGGACGGCCTCGACTTCTCGACCCATGGCGAGAGCGCCTACGATCACAGTTGATCCGGCCGGGCTTTCCATTTCTGGCGCGAAGCGGACCCTGTCAAACCAAGACACGGCCGGTTCCGCCGCCGGGATGACAGTCCTGCGCCGGCCTGATAAGACAGTCCTGCAACGGCCCGATAAGGCCGGTCTGATAAGAAAATATCCCTGGAGGGAGAAACCATGGCCAATAAGCCTGACGTCACGAAGGGTTCGCTAGACCAAACCGATCGGGAAATACTCGGCTACAGCCGCTACGTCGTGCTGGTCGCGGCCTTCTTCGCGATGTTCATCATCAGTCCCTTCGAATACGCGTGGAGCTCGATGTCGGGGCATATCGGCGCCATCTACGGCTGGTCGCACGAACAGGTGGCCTTGATGTTCACGCTGTTCATCATCTTCCAGTCGGTCGGCATGCTGCCCGGCGGCATGTTGCGCGACCGATACGGGCCGCGCTGGACCACGGCCGTGGCCGGCCTCTTTTCCGGGCTCGGCATCCTGTCCATCGCGCTCGGGCCCTCCTATCCGCTGGTCCTGGCGCTCTGGTGCGTGGGCAGCTTTTTCACCGGGTTCATCTACAACAACGCCGTCAGCACCGGGAATAAATGGTTTTCCGACCGCCGCGGGGTCATGACCGGGCTGATCGCCGGCGCTTTCTCGTGGGGCTCGCTGCCTTTCATCTTTCCGATCCGCGCCATACCCGGCACGGCGCCGCCCGAAACGTTCTTCACCGTCATCTACGTGATAGCCGCGCTCATCGGCGGCGTGACGGTCGTCGCGGCCTTGTTCATGAAGGACCCGCAAGCGGGCTGGAAGCCGCCGGGCTGGGTCCCCAAGACCAAGGCGATCGCGCGCCCCTCGCAGCACAATTACACCGTCGGCGAGGCGCTGAAGACGTGGCAGATGTGGGTCCTGATCGTCTCCTTCATCCTGATTTCGAGCGCCGGTCTCGCCGGCATCAGCAAGATGGTGGCCTATTCCAACAGCTTTCACTTCGCGGCGACGGCGGCGACCGCGGCCGCCGGCGGCATCGCCGTCGCCAACGGCTTCGGCAAGCTCGGCCTTGGCGCGTTGTCGGGACGGTTCGGGGCCGAGAACATGATGATCGTCAGCTACGTCGCCTGCGGCCTGTTGCTGTTCGGAACGGTTTTCGCCGGGAATACCGGCAACGAGACGCTGTTCGTCTGTTCCGCCATCCTGGCCATCTTCTTCTGGGCCGCGCTGTTCTCGCTCTTCCCGATCACCATCGGGCATTATTTCGGCGAAGCGGCGGCGGGCGGGAATTACGGCGTGCTTTACGCGATATCCAAGGGGTCGGGCGGCATCTATGGCGGCATCCTGTCGACCATCCTCATCGTCCAGCACGGCTTTTCCTTCGCCATCACCATCGCGGGATTCATGGCGATCGTCGCGGGCGTGCTGATCGTTCCGTTGAAGTTCAGCCCGCCCGTCTGGGATCGGGATTCCGGAAGGCCGGCGCGGGTGCTGCCGGAGGGAAGCCGCTGATGTACGTCACGAATGCCAAGCGCCTGACCAACGAGGGCGCCAGGAAAATGATGGAAACCGCGATATCCAAGGCCAAGCAGGCCGGGATATCGGTTTCGATCGCCATCGCCGATGCGGGCGGGCATCTCATTCTGCTCGAACGGATGGAAGGCGGGCGGTTCCACTCGGTGCATTCGGCCACGGTCAAGGCCGTCTGCGCGGCTTCGAACAAGCGTCCAACCTCCTCGCGCGGCGCGCAGGGGCAGCCGCTCGATGTGGTTCACGCGCTCGGGCTGGCGCTCGCCGCCGGTCCGGAACGGTGGACCGCGATGGAAGGCGGATGTCCGATCATATCCGAGGGCGAATGCATCGGCGGCATCGGAATCGCCGGCGGCGACTGGGCCACGGACGAGCGCATCGCGCAACAGGCGGTCGAAGCGATCGGCGCAAGCCATGGCGGTTGAGCCGTTACGCGTTGCTTCCATCGGCATGGGCTGGTGGTCCGACGTGCTGGCCGACGCGATCAAGCGTTCCGGCAAGCTCAAGATCATCGCCTGCTATTCCCGCTCGGAGGAAAAGCGCGCCGCCTTCGCCGCCAAATACGGTTGCCGCGCCGTGCCGAGCTATGAATCCATTCTCGCCGACAAAAACGTCGAGGCGGTCATCAACACGACGCCCAACGGCGTGCATCTCGAGACCACGCGCGCGGCGGCCGATGCCGGCAAGCATGTGTTTCTCGACAAGCCCATCGCCAACACGGTTTCCGACGGCCGCAAGATCACCGAGCTCTGCCGCAATGCCGGCATCGTGCTCGCCTTGGGCTATCAGCGCCGCCGGGAAAGCCAGTTCCGCTGGATCAAGCGCCAGATCGACGACGGCATATTCGGCAAACTGGTCAATGCCGAGGCCAATATCAGCCGTGACCGGCTCGGCAAGATCGATCTGGCTTCGTGGCGTTACCAGGCCGCCGGGATGCCGGGCGGGGTGATGCTGCAGATCGGCATCCATTACGCCGACGTGCTGGAATATCTGATCGGACCGGTCAAGGCGGTCAGCGGCCAATTCACGCGGCTGGTGCTGCCGGGCGACAATCCGGACGTGGCGAGCCTGGTGCTGGAGCACGAGAACGGCGCGCTCTCCACGCTGAACGCGAGCTACGCCTCCGCATCCGAATATTATTTGATGAATATCTACGGCAAGGAGGCGACTGCTTATTACGACATGTTTGGCGGCCTCCGGATGCTGAAACGCGGCGAAGAACGGCCGGTCGCTGTCCCGTTCGCGAACAAGGACACCATCGCCGAGGAGCTCGAGGAATTCGCGGCCGCTATTCGCGGCAACGGGCGTCCGGAGGTGGGCGGCGAATACGCCACCACGTCGCTCGCCGTGATCAGAGCCGGTATCCTGTCCGCGCGCGAGGGCCGCCGCGTCGAAGTCGCGGAAATCCTGGCCAAGGATTGACCCTCGGACTGGCGAATCCGGATTGGGTTTGCGGCCGGTTCCGCCGCCCCGAGGAAAACGGCCGGATTAGCCGGAGAATCCCGGCTTGATGTAGATCAAGGACCCGCCAAAACGATTGTGGTCTTTGGTTCGATGGGGGTTCGCAGGCATTAGGTCGAATTTAGAAGCGGCAAACGCCCATGCTGTTGCGCCGTCGGTGCGCCGATTGGCCCGATGCGGCAACGATCTACCGACAGGAGGAGATGAGATGAAACGGTTATGGGGCTTTCTCGCGATTTTAATGTTGTTCAGCGTATTTGGTCAGGGCGTCGCCAGGGCGGATGAACCCAAGAACATCAAGGTGGGCATCCTGCTTCCGCTCACCGGAACCTTTGCGGCGGTGGCCGAAACCCAGAAACAAGGGGCGCTGCTGGCGGTGGATGTCATCAACAAGCGGGGCGGCCTCAACATGCCCTGGGGCAAGGTTTCGGTGGAAGGCGTCGTCGACGACGACGAAGCCAAGCTGGATGTCGGCGTCCGGCGCTACCGCTACATGGTTTCGGAAGGCGTCAAGGGAGTGGGCGGACAGACCTGGGCTCCGCTCGCCTACGCCATCAACTCCATCGCCATCAAGGAGCCGATGCCTTACTTCCCGGTATGCGTGATGTCGAAAGAGGGCTTCCAGAAGGGCAAGCTGGCCGATTCAACCTTCGCGGCGGCCTATAGCCCCTGGACGGTCGGATACATGGCCGGCACCTCCGCCGTCAAAACGCTCGGCAAGAAGCGCATCTTCTTCCTGGCCCGTTCCGACAGCTTCGGTTGGGACATCCGGGACGGCACCTATGAGGCCGCCAAGCAATACGGCGCGGAGATCGTCGGCTATGACGAGGTTTCGCTGGGAACCAGCGACTTCACGACCACCTTGCAGAAGGTCCAGGCGGCAAAGCCGGATGTGTTCATCTTCGCGCAATTCGGCGCCGATGCCGTGGCGCTCCTGAAGCAGATTCACGAGATGGGTCTGAACAAGGACATGACCATCTTCAACGCCTTCATCACCAACGTGGTCGCCAAAGGCGTGCCGCCCGAGGCTCTGCAGGGCGTCTACGCGATGCACTATTTCTACTATGACCTGAGCTCCTTCCCGGACAAGGACGTGGCGAAGAGCGCGCAAACGTTCACCACGCTGTTCCGCGCGAAATACGGGACGCCGCCCGACGCCTATGCGGCGATCTCGTACATCGCCTATATGGAAATGTTCAGGGGGTTCGAGGCGGCCAAATCCTTCGATCCGCAGAAGGTGTCCGCCGCTCTGATGGCCGGCGGCGGCGACTTCAACACGGTCAAGGGGCCCGCCAAATGGCGGCAGGACCACGAAGCCGTCTACAAATACGCCGCCTTCCTGGTTAAAGGGAAAGGTCCCGGCGAGCAGAAAAACGAATGGGATCTTTTCTCGGTGGAGGGTTCTCAGGGCGGCGAAGGCGTCATGCCGACGCTCCAGTCGCTCAGTTACTGAGCCCTTTTCTGCCCCAGGGCGGGCGAAACCCGCCTGCCGCGGGGCGCGGCTCGTCAGTGTCCACCCCGGCGCATGTTTTCCGCATGCGCCGGGGATGGCCGTCGCAAAAGGTCCAGATGTGAGCACGGATGCACGCGCCGAGATCATCAGGGCGGAAGGCGTCACGAAATGCTTCGGCGCGCTGGTTGCGGTCAACCAGGTCAATTACCGGCTGATGGAGAACGAGGTCGCCGGAATCATCGGGTCGAACGGCGCCGGCAAGACCACGTTTTTCAATCTTCTGACGGGATACTATACGCCCGACGAAGGCTCGATCCGCTACCGCGGCGAAGACATCACCCGCATGAAGCCCCAGGAACGCGTATCCCGGGGAATAACGCGCACCTTTCAGTTGACGGCCACTTTCGACAATCTGAGCGTGATCGACAATCTGGTGCTCTCCTTTTTCAGGGCGCACAGGAAGTCGTCCCTGATTCGGTTGGTTTTCAACACCAGCAAGAAACAACACGCAGAACCGAAGATCGTCGCCGCGTTGGAAACTTTCGACCTGCAGGACGTGCGCGACAGGCAGGTCAAGCACCTCAGCCTGGGTGAAAAGCGGCGCCTGGAAATCGCCATGGCGATCCTGGCCGAGCCCAAGGTCCTGCTGCTCGACGAACCCCTGGCGGGGCTGGCCGAACCCGAGATTCAGGGCGTCCTGGACGTCCTGCGCGGGCGCGTCGGCCAACAGACCATCCTGATCGTGGAGCACAAGATCTCCCATGTGCGGGAATTCCTGCAGCGGCTTACCGTCATGCACGAAGGCCGGGTCATCGCCGACGGCGGGTGCGAGGAATGTCTGCGGCATCCGGAAGTGCGCAGAAGCTATTGGCAGATCGAAACCGCCGGCGAGCCGGACGGGACCGCCGTTTCATGATGAACGGCGCCGACATATTGACGGTCAGCGGGTTGAACGTCTCCTACGGCGAATCGAAGGTGCTCTTCGATGTCGGCATGAACGTTCGGCCGCGCCAGGTCGTCGCGTGCGTCGGCCGAAACGGGACCGGCAAGACCACCCTGCTCAAGAGCATCGCCGGCTTCGTGAAACCGGCCTCGGGATCGATCGCGTCGGACCAGACCAGCCTGATCGGCCTGGCGGCCTATGTCATCGCCGGCATGGGCGTCAAATACATTCCCCAGGACAAGAAAGTGTTTTCCGATCTGTCGGTCAGGGAAAACCTCGAACTCGGCAGCTACGCGACCAAGGATTACAACTGGGATCAGGTCACCGCCTATTTCCCCAAGCTGAAACTGCTCATGGACCGCAAGGCGGGATATCTGAGCGGCGGCGAGCGTCAGATGCTGATGATCGGCCGGGCGATACTCGGCAGCCCCAAACTGTTGCTGGTCGACGAGCCCACCGAGGGTCTGGCCCCCAGCATCGTGGAGCACCTGAAGGACGTTTTCCGGGACTTGAGCAAGAAAACGGCGCTGGTGATCGTGGAGCAGAACCTCCCGCTGGTGTGCGCGATAGCCGACAAGGTGTACGCCCTGAACGACGGACGCGTCATGGCGGAGATCGCCGACCGCGAGTCGATCAGGCCCGAAATTTGCGAAAAGTATCTCTAGGGGCCCGGCGATGAACGTCTTGAGATGGTGGTGGGGTCTGGTGCTGGCGTTTTCGCTGCTGGCCCTGCTGCGCGTATTCCTGCCCTTGCCCTTCGCCAACGAGATCGTGATCTTTTCGATCTACACCATCGGCTGCAACTTTCTTCTCGGACGCGTCGGCCTCTTGTCGTTCGGTCAGCCGGCCTATCTCGCGGTGGGCGCCTATGCGGCCGCGTTTTATTTCTATTACGTCGGCTCCAATCCCTATCTCGGCATTCTGATCGGCATCGTGGCGGGAATCGTCGTATCCTTCGCCGTCGGTTCGCTGTTCGTCAGGTTGCGCAAGGATTACTTCGCCCTGGTGAACCTCGCGCTGGCGGTGATCATCTTCTATCTCATGCAGAAGGTTCTGGTGGGCATCACCCACGGCGACAACGGGCTGTGGTTCCTGACCAGCCTTTCTTCCACGCCCGTGCTGGATTTGACCAGCCCGGACCAGTTCTTCATCTTCTCGCTCCTGGTCGCTTTCGCCGTTTGGGCGTTTTACAAATATCTCGACGATTCGATCTTCGGCGCCGCCTGCCTCGCGGCCAAGATCAACGAGGACAAGCTGAGATTCCTCGGTTACAGCAACTACCGCATCCGGCTGCTCGCCTTCGTCATCGCCAATACGACGACATGCTCTGGCCGGGGCGATGTATGCCGTCTATCTCGGTTTCGTGAGCCCGGAGATCGGCAGCCCGTCGCGGGCCGCGGACCCGGTGGTGGTGACGATACTGGGCGGGGTGGGCTCGTTGTACGGGCCGATCGTCGGCGCGATCGCCTACACCGGCATGAAGGACCTGATCAGCAAGACCCTCGGCAACTGGGAGCTGATCATCGGCGCGTTGCTGGTCTTCGTCATGCTCGCCGGCGAGAAAGGCATCTGGGGCACGCTCGAACCTCTCCTGCTCAAGGCGCTGTTCCGCCGGCGCGTGCCGGCCGGGACGGGCCGGGATGGAGTGACGGGCGGATGATCGGCGCACACCTCCTGATTTCCGGGATCATCTTCGGATTGAGCTTGGGGAGCATCTTTTTCCTCATAACGATCGGGCTCTCCCTCTGTTTCGGGCTGATGCGCGTCATCAGCCTCGACCAGCTGCTCTATTACAACCTCGGCGCCTACGTCACCTACTCCATCAGCCTGGCGACGGGAAATTTGTGGCTCGGCGTGCTCGGCGGCATGGCGGCCGGGGGCGCCGCGGGTTTTGCCGCGGAACGGCTGGTTTTCCTGCGCATCTACGAACGCGATATCACCTTCAGCATGATCACCTCCTTCGGCATTTTGATCGGCGGCATCGGGGTCATCAAATACTTCTGGGGGCTGGTTCCCCGTCCGGTGCCCGATCCGATCAACGCCCGGATCGACATTCTCGGAACGGATATCCCCGGCTATCGTCTGGTCATCGTCGCCATCGCCGCGCTGGTCTATGCCGGCATCTGGCTGTTCCTGAACCGGACGATCATCGGCAAGGCGATCCGGGCCGGCATCGAGGACATCGAGCATGTCGAGGGCCTCGGCATCAACGTGTACCGGCTCTTCACCGTCACCTTCATCATCGCCGGCGGGTTGTCCGGGCTGGCCGGCGGCCTGAATGCGCCGCTGGTCATGGTGGACCCCCAGATGGGGATCGATTTGATGGCCTTCGCTTTCATGGTCGTCATCATCGGCGGTCTGGGGAGCATCAAGGGAACTCTGGTATCCAGCTTCCTGGTCGGACAGGTCGTCTCCCTGGGGTCGCTCATCTACGCGCCGCTGGCGCAGATGGCGCCCTTCGCCATCATGCTGCTGATCCTGCTCATCAGGCCGACCGGACTGTTCGGCAGCCCGTTGTTGAAACGATAGAGTAGGCGGGAGATCGGGCGGGGGCGGCTTCGGTCAGGCCGGGATTTGCCTGATCTCTTCCGCCCGTTTGGCCTTGATCGCGGCCAGAATCTTTTCGGACGTGGCGGGCAGGGATGTGATGCGCACGCCGACCGCGTCATGGATCGCATTGAGGATCGCCGCCGCGGTCGGCACCAGGCTCGGCTCGCCGACGCCCTTGGCGCCGAAGGGGCCGGTCGGATCGTAATTCGGGACGATATCGACGGCGATCTCGGGCATGTCGAGGGACGTCGGGATGATGTAGTTGGTGAGATTGGGATTTATCTGCCGTCCGGCGGCGTCGAACAGCATTTCCTCCTGCAACGCGAAACCGATGCCCATCGAGATGCCGCCCTCGACCTGGCCTTCCACCAGCATGGGGTTGATCGGCGTGCCGCAGTCATGCGCCGCGGCGATGCGGAGCACGTCGACTTCGCCCGTCTCGTCATCGACGTCCACCTCGGCGATCTGCGTCGCGTAGACATAGGTGCTGAACGGCTTGCCTTGCCCGGTCTCCGGGTCCATGGCGACGGTCGGCGGATTCCACGACGCGCTCCCGATCGGCGGCTGCCCGAGGGTGATCTGGGCGCGCTTGGCGATCTCGCCGATCGCGACGCTGTGCTGCGGAAACCCCTTCACCTCGATCTTGCGGTCGCGCGCCTCGAGCTGAGTCGGTATGACGCCGAGCACTTGGGCCGCCACCTCGAACAGGATGGCTTTCGCGTTTTCCGCCGCCAGCTTGATGGCGTTGCCGGTGACATAGGTCGTGCGGCTGGCGATCGCGCCGGTGTCCATCGGCGTGGTGTCGGTGTCGGCCGAGACCACGAACACGTCTTCGGCGGCGATGCCGAGCGCCTCGGCGGCGATCTGGCCGAGCACGGCGAGCGAGCCTTGGCCGGTTTCCACCGTGCCGGTGAGCACGGTGGCGGTGCCGTCCTCGTTCACCTTCACCACGGCGGCGCTCGGGTTGGCCGAAACCGTGAAGCCGATCGGATACCACATGCAGGCGATGCCGCGTCCGCGCCGTTTCACGACCGCGTCTCCCAGCCGAACCGGTCGGCCGCCATGAGCAGGGATTCCTTCACGACCACGCTCTGGAGCACCTGGCCGGTGGGACTGACGGAGCCTTCCTCGAATGCGTTGCGCAGCCGGATGGCGAGCGGGTCGATGCCAAGCGCCTTGGCGATGTCGTCCATGTGCGATTCGTAGGCAAAGCACACTTGCGGGGCGCCAAATCCGCGCATGGAGCCGGTCATGGTCTTGTTGGTGTAGACCACGAACGCCTCCGCCAGAATGTTGTCGATCCGGTACGGGCCGCAGGAGAGGATGCAGGCCTTGCCGAGCGTCGTCTCGCTCCACGAGCAATAGGCGCCGCCGTCGAGGATGAGGCGCACCTTGCGCGCCAGGATGCGGCCGTCCTTGGCGACGCCGGTCTTGTACTCCATGACGAAAGGATGGCGCGTGGTGGTCGAGATGAATTCGTCGCCGCGCGTGAACACGCCCTTGACCGGCCGCCCGGCCTTCTTGGACAGGAGGGCGAGGGCCGGTTCCTGGGTGATCTCGTTCTTGCCGCCGAAATTGCCGCCGACGATGGTCGCGATCATGCGGACCCGGTTCATCGGCAGCTTCAGCGTGCGCGCGAGATCGGCGCGCGCGAGCGTGATCCGCCCGATCGTCACCCACAGCGTAAGGCGGCCATTGGCGTCCCAGTCGGCGATCGCCGCATGCGGCTCGAGCGGCACGTGCTCGACCATCTGAGTCGAAAACCGGGCCTCGAAGATATGGTCCGACTGCGCGAAGCCCTGCTCGACGTCGCCTCGGCGGATCACCTTGCTGGTGTAGATGTTGCTGTTGGGGGAATGCACCTTCGGCGAATCTTCCCGCATGGCCTCGAGCGGATCGAACACCGCCGGCAGCGGCTCGTATTCGACGACGATCTTTTGGGCGGCTTCCTCGGCGATCTGCTCGGTGACGGCCGCCACCGCGGCGACGCCGTCTCCGGCATGGCGCACGATCTCGTCGGCCAGCACCGGCTGGTCTTGATAAGAGGGCCCGAAGGAATTGACCGGGATTTCGCGGCCGGTGAGCACCGCCATCACGCCCGGCATGGCTTCCGCCGCGCTGGTGTCGATGCGCTTGATGCGGGCCGAGGCGATCCCCGCGCGCTTGATCTTGGCGTACAGCATGCCGGGGAAAGAGAGATCGTCGATATACCGGGTCAAACCCAGGCCGTGCATGCGGCTGTCCGGGCGCGTCACGCGTTCGCCCACGACGCGGAACTGCTGGCCGGGTTGCAGCACATGCGATTCGACCGGGAGGTTCTCGCGCGGCGAAACGGCCGGCAGACGCAGATTTTCCTCCGCCGAACGCAACTTCTCGGTGAGGGCGCGGCGCTCTTGCTCGACGAGGGTCGGCTTATCGTCCATGGCGCTGCTCGCTCGCTTCCAATTGCCGCGCGATTTGGCTGGCGCCTTGCCGCGCAGCATCGCCGCCGCGTCCTGCACGGCCTTGATGAACTTGGCGTAGCCCGTGCAACGGCACAAATTTCCGGCCAGCGCCTCGCGGATATCCTGCGGCGCCGGATCGGGATTCTGGTCGAGCAGGGCCTTCGCCGAGAGGATGACCCCGGGGCCGCAAAATCCGCATTGCAGAGCGCCGCTCTCCTCGATCGTTTTCTGGAGCGGATGCAGCTGGTCCTTCGTGGCGAGGCCTTCGATCGTGAGCACCTGGCACCCGTCGGCCTGGCCGGCCAGCATCAAACAGGCATTCACCGGTTGTCCGTCGACGATCACGGTGCAGGCCCCGCAATCGCCCACGTCGCAGCCGAGCTTGGCGCCGGTCAGTTGGAAATTATCCCGCAACAACTTGAGCAGGGTGGTTTCGGGCGGCACCGAGGCCGTCCGCCTCTCGCCATTGACGATCATGGTCACGTCAAGCATGGACTGGCGCCTTCTTCGATCGCCCGCGCATGGGCGCACTCCAAGGCGCGTTTCACCAGCACGGCGATCAAGTCGCGCCGATATCCGGCGCTCGCGCGGAAATCGCTGATGGGCTTCGCTTCCATCGCCGCCAAACGGCCCGCCTCGGCCATCGCCTCAAGGGTGATCGGGCGGCCTTCGAGATAGGCTTCGGCCTTGACGGCCCGGATGACGGTCGGAGCGACGGCGCCGAGCGCGATCCTCGCCTGCCGGAAGCTGTTCTTGTCCCAATCGATCCAAAAACTCGCCGCCGCATTGACCAGCGCCAGGGCTTGTCCCTTGCGCAGGCCGAATTTCTGGAAGGCGGCCGGCTTGCCGACATGAGGCTTCGGGATGACGATCTCGACCAGCAGTTCATCGGGTCCGAGCGCGGTCTTGCGCGGGCCGACGAACAATTCTTGGAGCGGAATCTGGCGGCGTCCGCCGGGGCTCGCCACGGTGACGCGCGCGTCGAGCGCCAGCAGCATGGGGCCGCTGTCCATGGACGGCACGCAGGTCATCAGATTGCCGCCCAGCGTGGCGAGATTCCGGGTTTGCACCGCGCCGATCGAACGCGCCGCCTCGACCAGGCCGGGAAAGACGTCGCGGATCAGCGCCGAGCCGATGATCTCGGAATGCGTGACCAGCGCGCCGAGACGGAGGCCTTCGTCGGTGACGGATATGCCCTTGAGGCCGGCCACGCGCGATATGTCGATGACCACCTCCGGCGCATGCGCCGCGGATTTCAGCTCGACCAGCAGATCGGTACCGCCGGCGAGAATCCTGGCGGCGCGTCCGTGCTTGGCGAGCAGCGCCACGGCATGTCCGGCGTCCTTGGCCTTGACGTAGTCGAACGTCTTCATTCGGCTCGCTCGAGCCTGGCGCCGTATCGCGACCGGTTGTTTCTCATTGCCGGCATGAGAAAGGCGCGCCGCCGGCGGCGCATTGATCTGCCTCAATTCGACAATCCCTGAGCGAATTCAACGCGCTATTTGATGCGCGCGGCCGCTTCCTTCACCATGCTCAGGTCGTTGTATTTCCTCACGTCGATATCGGCGTTGAGCAGGCCCAGCGATCTCTGGGTGTTGAGATTGCGCTGCAACGCGGCCAGGTCGGGCCTGCCGTTCGGGTCGCGGTAATCGTCCTTCTTGGTGAACAGCCAGTCCTGGAACAAGGCGGGCGGCCGCTGCATGAAGCCCGACACGATCTTCACCGCCTCGTCGTGGTTCTTGGGGTCGGTGTACCAGTGGATGGCGCGGATCGCGTCCTCCATGAAATCGACGATGACGGCGCGATGCTGCTTGATGAATGCTTCGCGCGCGGTCATGGCGGTGAGCTGGGTCACGCCGAAGGCGTCCTTCAGGGTGAACAGCGTGCGGGCGTTCGCCCGCAATTCGGGATCGTAGGAGAAGGGCGGCACGGCGACGATCAGATCCGCCTTATGATCCAGCAGCAGCTGCTTCATGTTGGGGAACTGGGTCTCGACCACCTGGTAGTCGCGCTTGTCCTCGAGATGGTTCCGCCGCAGCACGGCGCGCATGCCGATATCCACCCCGGCGCCGATGGCGTTGGTCGCCAGCACCTTGCCCTTGAGATCGGCCACGGTCTTGACCGGCCCGTCCTTCAGCACCATGAACTCGTTGCTGTAATAGCCGTCATGGCCGTCCTGGACGCCGTCGAAGATGACGCGCAAATCGTCGAGACCGGCATTCTGGATGGCGAGACCGATCGCGGAATAGGCGAGGTTGGCGAGGTCGAGATCGCCGGTCGCGAGCGCCTGCATCTGCTGCGTCGTGCCGGCGAAATGGATCGGCTCGAGCACGTAGCTCTTGCCGTTGTTCCGGGCGATCCCGTCCTTGGCGAAATAGATCGGCTCGAGCGAGGCCGGCACCACCACCCAGCCGATGCGGAGCTTGTAGGGCTCGTCTCCGCGCGTGGGCGGCGTCCCAATCAGCATCGCCGCGGCCAGCAACACCGCCAGTTTTATCGCCGCCGGTCTTGTCATTGAGCGCATTATCGGTTCCTCCCCGACTCGGAATCCGCGCATCGCGGCCTTGGGTTGTCAAGCCAGGCATCGCCGCCTAGACTTCGCCCCCCGCCGCTTTCCGGAACCCCATGAGCGAACCGCGTCAATCCTTCGAGACCGTTGCCGGCTGCAAGGTGAACGTGCGGCGCGCCGGCAAGGGCGAGCCGTTGCTCTTCCTGCACGGCGCGCAGGGCGCGCCGCTCTGGCTCCCGTTCATGGCCGCATTGGCCCGGCGTTTCGAGGTGATCGTGCCGGAGCATCCCGGCTTCGGCCTGTCGGACACGCCGGACTGGCTCGACAACATCGCCGATCTGGCTTTTTTCTATCTCGATTTCATGGCGGCGCTCGGCCTCGAGCGGGTCAATCTCGTCGGCGCCTCGCTCGGCGGCTGGATCGCGGCCGAGATCGCGGTGCGCGACCAGCATCCCCTCAAGACCCTGACCCTGGCCGCGCCTGCCGGCATCCACGTCAAGGGCCTGCAACCGGCCGACCTCTTCATGTGGTCGCGCGAACAGGCGATCCGCAACCTGGTGGCGGACCAGGCCTTGGCCGAGAAGATGCTGAGCCAGCCGCAATCCGACGGACAAATCGACCTGATGCTGAAGAACAACTTCACCACCGCCAAGCTCGCCTGGCAGCCGCGGTTCTACGATCCGCATCTTTACAAATGGCTGCACCGCATCACCGTGCCGACGCTCATCCTGTGGGGCGACAGCGACAAGATTGATGCCGCCCGCCTACGGGCCCGAGTTCCGGAAGCTGATCCCGGGCTCGAAGCTGCTGGTGTTCAAGAATTGCGGCCATCTGCCGCATATCGAGAAAACCGGGGAATACGTCGCCGCCGTCACCGGATTCATCGAGGGAGCGCGGCCATGAAATTCTACTGCTTCCACCTCATGCCCTATGCCGATCTCGACCTGGACTATTACAAGAAATACAACTCGGCCTGGGTGACGCTGCCCAATTCCTATTACGACCCGAAGAAGGGCCACATCCTCTACAACCGCTATCTCGACGAGCTCGAATACGCCGAGGAGGTGGGGTTCGACGGCGTTTGCGTCAACGAGCATCATTCCAACGCCTACGGCTTGATGCCCATTCCCGGCGTCATGGCGGGCGCCTTGGCGCGGCGCACCAAGCGGGTCAAGATCGCGGTGCTGGGCCGGGCCTTGCCGCTCATCAACAATCCGCTCACCGTCGCCGAGGAATTCGCCATGATCGACGTCATCACCGCCGGGCGGCTGGTGGCGGGGTTCGTGCGCGGCATCGGCGCGGAATATCATTCCTGGGGCGTCAATCCGGCGGAATCCCACGACCGGTTCCACGAGGCGCATGACCTGATCGTGCGCGGCTGGACCGAAACCGGCCCGTTCGCCTTCGAGGGCAAGTATTATCATTTCAACTACGTCAATGTCTGGCCGCGGCCTTATCAGCAGCCGCATCCGCCGATCTGGATTCCCTCGCAAGGCAGCCGCGAGACCATCGAATGGGCGGTCGATCCGGCGCGCAAATACACCTATCTCCAAACCTTCAGCCCGGTTACGGCGCTGGCGCGCTACATGCAGATGTACCGCGACGAGGCCGAGAAGCGCGGCTACACCGCCTCGCCGATGCAGCTGGGCTGGGCGGTTCCCACCTATGTCGCCGACACCGACGAAGAGGCCTATCGCGAAGCCAAGCCGCATGTCGAGAATTTCTTCAACCGCTTCCTGCGCATGCCGCCGGAAATGCTGCTGCCGCCGGGCTATCTTTCGCTCGCCTCGATGAAGGGCGTGATGATGGCCAAGGGCGCGATGACCGGCGGCGAAAAGACCATCGACGATCTGATGAAGGTCGGCATGTTCATGTGCGGCGGGGTCGACACCATCGTGCAGAAATTCGAGGAATATCAGAAGCAGATCGGCTTCGGCTATCTGCTCACCGCCTTGCAGTTCGGCACGCTGCCGCACGATCTCACCAAGAAGAACATGCGGATTTTCGGCGAGAAGGTGATCCCGCGCCTGCGGCATTTGGCCGAGGAATCCTCGCCCAAGGCCAAGGCGGTCTAGGACGTGTACGCTGCGAGGAGCAACGGTCGATCGATGTCCGCTTTACCCCGAAAGCGGACATTCGACCGCGGTCGCCGCATGTCCGCTTGGTGCCAAATGCGGACATTCCGTGCTCTCTTGCATGATTGGCGTCAAACGGTCGGGGCCTGCCGTACGGGATTCCGCGCCTTAAGTGGAACCGAGGGCCTCGCGCCGGCGGCGGAGCCTGTAATACCCGAAGCCCAGGAATCCCGCGCTGAACACCACCCAAGTCGATGGCTCCGGCACGGACGAGGGCGCGGCCAAGTTGGAATAGCCATAGAGCATGTTCAACTCGATGCCGTTCGCCGCCATGGTGGTCAGATCGAGATTGGCGGTGATATCGAAGGCGCCGCTGACGCTGCCCGGCAGAGCGCCGAGGTTGAAGTTCTCGTTCTGGAGCGCCGCCAGCGCGGCCCCGAGCGTGCCGAACATCTGGTTATCGACCTTGGTCGAGCCGCCGCCGGTATAGCTCTCGGTGAAGTAGAAATCGACTGCGCCGGAGTTGGCCCCAGTTCCGAGAGTGCCGAAGGCCGAACTGCCGAGGATGGTGGCGACGATGTTGTGCCCACCCACATTCGTGGATATGTCGTTGAACTGGACCGTCGAGTTGTAGGTTTGCGGAGCGGCGGTCCCGCCGGAAGCGACGCTCAAGACCGCCGAGCCGACCACGGTGGAGCTTGGCGGGCTGAAGGCCGCGTTCGCCGCCGAGTATGTGGCGTAGGTGGTCGCCAGCGAGCCGCTGGTGGGGGCCAGATTGGCCGCGACATAGGCATTGGCGCTGTTCGGCACGCTCGCCGTCGACGTGTAGGGTGCGAGCAGCTGTTCGACCGCGCCGCCCAGCGAGGTGACGGTTTGCGCGGCGGTCGAGGAGCTGACCGGCGCGGACGCCAGGCCCTGGACCGAGGGCGTGCCGGTGCCGGTGCTGGACGGATAGGTCTGGCTTTGTGCGGTCACGGTGCCGCTGGTGGCATAGGCATTGGCGAGCGCCGTCGCGGTATTGGCGAAGGCCGTGGCGGTGGCGTTGGCGTTGGCCGCGCCGGTGCCGACGTTGTTGGCGGTGGCCGTGGCGGTGGCGGTGCCGCCGGTGCCGTTGCTGGTGCCGGTGCCGCCCATGCCGCCGGTCGCGGTGGCGTTGGCCGTCGCGGCATTGGCCGCGTCGTCGTTGGTGGCCGTGGCCGTGGACGTGGCGTTGCCGCCGTTGCCGCCCGCCGCGCTGCTGTCGGTGTTGGCGCCGCCGTTGCCGCCGGTCGAAGTGGCGTTGGCCGAGACCGCGCCGGTAGCGGCGCCGCCGCCCGCGGTGGAGTTCGCGGTGCCCATGCCGCCGTTGCCGCCGGCGCCGCCGGCCGTGCCGGCGCCGCCGTTGCCGCCGTTGGCGACCGCGAAGGAACTGGCGCCGTCGCCGGTGACGATGTTGGTGGACGTGCCGTCGCCGCCGTTGCCGCCGGGGCCGTCATCGCCGCCGTTGCCGCCCTGGGCGAAAGTCAGGCCCGAGGTCGCGGTGATGAGCGACGGGCTGACGCTATAGCCGTCGACGCCCGGCCCGCCATTGCCGCCGAGTTGGCTTTCGGTGTTCACCACGCCGTTTCCGAAGCTGGACAGCGTCGTGGTGTAATCGGCGCCGGTGACCGTGTGGCCCGACATGTAGACGTCGCTGCTGTTGCCCGTGTTGTTCATCTGGGCGAGCGCGAAGTCGCCGCTGATCCCGCTCGCGGTCGAGGTGACGATGTTATAGCTGCCGGCGGTTGGCGCAATGCCGCCGGGCAGCAGAGTGAACGTGCCGTTGAGCGACCCCGTGCCCGTGATCGCGAGTTGGCTGGTCGAGCCGCCTGTGATATCGGCCTCCAATGTGCCAGTGGCATTCTGGGCATAGTTACCGTTTATGATCATCATGTCGGTCCCGGTCAGGGTCGGGTAGACCGTGCCGTTGCCGGTGTTGAGGGTGTAGCTGCCGTTGTTGACGACGCCATAGCCGGTGAACGTATCCCCGTGGGTCGAGAAGGCGATTCCGCCATTGAGCGTGCCGCCCACCTGTTGGATCACGACGGCAGAAGTGTCGCCGCTCATGTCGATGGCGGTGCCGCCGGTGCCGGTGATGCTGCCGCTGTTGACGATTGCGCCGCCGGCGAAATTCTGGCCGGCGCCAATCGCGACGCCGACATTGGCCGTGATCGTGCCGCTGTTGGAGATATTGCCCGAAAAGGTCGAGACGCCGGCCACGAGAATGCCCGTATCGACAGTGGAGATCGTGCCGGTGTTGGTGATGCCGCCGCCGAAGGTCACCATGTCGGCCGTATGACCGTTGTAGTTACGGCGTCGATGCCGATATTGGCGCCCGAAATCATGCCGGCGTTGGTGACGCCGCCGGTGAAGGTCGAGGTGCTGTCGATGACGATGGCGGTGTGGTTGGTGCCGGGCGTGGCCGAGACCGTGCCGGTTGAAGCGTTAAAGATGCCGCCGCCGAAATCTGTATTGCTATAGACGTTGATGCCGAATTGGCCGCCCGCGATCACGCCGGCATTGGAGATCCCGCCCGAAAAGGTCGAGACGCCATCGACGTTGACGCTGGTGCCGTTGCCGGTGGATTTGACGGCGCTGTTGCTGTCGATCGTGATCGCGCCGGCCATGGTGCCGTCGTTCCTGATCGCGCCCAGAATGCTGCCGCCATTGACTGTGCTGTTGACGAGCGAGATGCCGCCCGGGCTGACGGTGCCGTTGTTGACGACGGAGCCCGAGAAGGTCGTGTTGATGAGGGCGATGCAGGAGACTGAGCCGCTATTGGTGTAGCCGAACGGGCCGATGTAGCAGGAGGCCAAGGCCGGCTGCGCGCTGGCGCCGACCACCAGGGGAATGACCGAGCACGAGGCCAGAAGCCAGCGATATCGCGCTGACTTCGCGCCGTCACGGCTCCTCGCCAGGAGGGCCCGGCTGGTGGGCTGCGATGAGCCGGCAATTTCCGGCTGGGCATTTCTCGGCAATAAGATCTTTTGCACCGAAGCTTCTCCTATTTCCCTGTTGCGAGCGGACCGCGGATTGCCCCGAGGGGGAGGGACTTTCCGCGGCCGCCGCAGCGACCTGACAAGCGATACGGGGAGAGGGAAGCGGCCGGGGAGAGGGTTACCGGCTTTGGTTCAGGAGCGCGCGGTAAAGCGCGGATCCTGCGGGTCGATGTTTTCCTTCCTCGTACAGACCTGTTCGGTCTTTTCCATATTATGGTTTTCAAAGTATTCGTTGGTAATCTTAAAATAAACTCAAAGTATAGGTTAATCTGTCGAAATGTTTAGTTAAAACTAATGCTTATGGTTAATTTTTCTATACAGCATAGTTAAAACCAATACTTATGGTTAAACCGGAGGCCGCATGACCAGGGTCGCGGCTCGATCAAAGCCGGCGCTTAACCGTCTAACAACCCGATTTATCTAGGGTTAGCGGCCCGGTTTCGCCGCGCGCTCGCGGTCTCCAGGCATCGCGGCGGGTTGCCGGAAAATGCTTTAGGGAACGTCATGGTCCAGGCGGGCGAGAATGCAGGCGCGGCGCGGCAACTCATGCCGCTGGAGCAGGTCTATCGGCTGGTCGAAGAGCACCGCGCCACGGGCCGGCTCGACGAGGCCGAAACCCTGCTGAACCAGGTGCTCAAGACGCGGCCGAACGAGCCGCAGGCGATGCATCTATCTCGGCATCATCGCCCTTCAGCGCGGCAAGCTGCCCCAGGCGATCGAGCAGATGAAGCGCGCGGTCGCGCTGGCGCCCAAGGCGGCGCTGTTCCAGGCCAATCTCGGCGAGATGTACCGGCTCGCGGGCCGGCCCGACCTGGCGATCGAGCACGGCGAGCGCGCCTGGCGCTCCAGCCCGATTATCCCGAGGCGCTGAGCAATATCGGCATCGCGCTATTACGAGCGGAAGGAATACGAGAAGGCGGTGGCGCAGCCACCGCCGCGCGGTCGAGCTGCATCCCGATTTGGCGCTAGGCGCACAGCAACATGGGGAACGCGCTCCACGCGCTGCGGCGCTTCGAGGAGGCGGTGGCGTGCTATCGCCGCGCGGTATCAGCTCAAACCGGATTTCGCCGATGGCTGGTCCAATCTCGGCACCTGCCTGCATCATTCCGGCCATTACGACGAGGCGATATCGTGCGCTGCGCCGGGCGCTCGCGCTCGATCCCAACAACGCCAACGCGCATTCGGGTCTCGGCATTCTGCTGCTGATGCGCGGCGATTTGGCCGAGGGTTGGGCGGAATACGAGTGGCGGCTGCAAATCGACCGAGGTGCGCTTGCCCTATCATCCGCAGCGTCCGTGGCAGGGCGAGAGCCTCAAGGGACGGCGCATCTACATCCATGCCGAGCAGGGCTTCGGCGACACGCATGCAGTTCGCGCGTTACGTGCCGCTGCTGGCGGCGCGCGCCGCTTCGGTGACCTTCCGCGTGCAACAGGGTCTGGCCGGGCTTCTGCGCCAGAGCCTGCCCGGGATCGAGGTGCTGGGCGACCGTGGCGCTCCTGCAGCGATTGCCGATTGCGAAGGCGCATTATTGAGCCTGCCGCACATCTTCGGCACGCGGCTCGAAACCATTCCGGCGCTCGTGCCCTATCTGCGCGCGGATGAGGACGAGGCCGCGCGCTGGCGCGCGCGGTTTCAAGGACATGACCGGGTTGAAGGTCGGGCTCGCCTGGGCCGGCAATCCCGAGCATGTCAACGACAGGCGGCGCTCGATCGAGCTCAAGCAACTGGCGGCGCTGTTCGAGGTGAAGGGCGTGTCCTTCGTCGGTCTCCAGGTCGGGCCGCGTGCCGCCGACCTCGAGACGCATCGCGACTTCAAGATCGCCGATATTTCGTCCGAGACTCGTCGGTTTTGCCGCAACCGCGGCGGCGATGGCGGCGCTCGATCTGGTCATCACCATCGACTCGGCGGTGTCGCATTTGGCCGGCGCGCTCGCCAAGCCGACCTGGCTGTTGACGCCGTGGGTGTCCGATTGGCGCTGGCTTCTGGGCCGCGAGGACAACCCGTGGTATCCGACGATGCGGCTATTCCGCCAGGTCGAAGGGCGAGACATGGGCCAATGTCGCCTCGCGGGTCGCAATCGAGCTCGAGAAGGCGGCCAATGGCGAGGCATCGCGTGCTGATGCCCTTCCGCGCGGCCGGCGAGAAGCGCGCGGCAATCGCGGCCGAGATCATCGCCGCCGCTGCGAAGGCCGCGTCGTGTGCCGCCGCCGGCGTCCAACCTGTCGCCGCCGCAAGTACTGGCGCTGGCCGAGCAGCGCCGCCAGGCCGGCAAGCTGGCCGAGGCCGAAACCCTCGCCCGCCGCGTGCTCGATGCCCAGCCCGACAACGCCGAGGCGTTCCACCTCCTCGGCATCGTCGCGCACCAATCGGGCAATCTGGCGCACGCCATCGAACATGTGAAGCGCGCCGCCGATCTTGCGCCCGCCGTGGCGCTCTATCACGCCAACCTCGGCGAGATGTACCGCCTCGCCAAGCGCACCGGCGAGGCGATTGCGGAAGGCAAGCGCGCGCTTGTCCCTCCAGCCCGATTACGCCGACGCGTTGAGCAACCTCGGCATCGCGCTATTACGAGACAGGGCGATTTCGACGCGGCTATCGCGCTGCTACGAGCGCGCCCTTGCCCTCAAGCCCGGCTTCGTCCAGGCGCACAGCAATCTGCGGCAACGCGCTGCGCGCCTTGAAACGCCATGACGAGGCGGTGTCGAGCTATCGCCGCGCCATCGAACTCGCGCCCGGTTTCGCCGACGCCTGGAACAATCTCGGCACCACGCTGAGGGATTTGAAGAAGCCCGGAAGAAGCCGAGGCGGCTTATCGCAAGGCGCTGGCGCTCAAGGCGGACGAGCCCGAGACGCTCGACAATTTGGCGCTCTGTCTCAAGGACCTCGACCGGCTCGACGAGGCGGAAGCGGCGCTCCGCCGCTCGCTCGCGATCGAGAGCCGCAACAAGAACACGCTGATCTATCTCGCCACCCTGCTGCTCGACCGCCACCAGACCGAGGAGGCTTTGACGCTGACCGCGCAGGCGTTGGCGCTCGAGCCCGAACAACCACGATGTCGTCAACCTGATGGGCCGCATTGCCTTCGCGCGCAACAATCTCGCCGCCGCCGAGGAGCTATTTCCGCCAGGCGCTGGAATTGAAGCCCGACCTGGCCGATGCGCTCAACAATCATCGGCAACGTGCTGAAGGAGCTGGGCAAGCTCGACGCGGCGCGCGATGTCTTACCTCAAGTCGCTGGCGCTCGAACCCGGCGTGACGGGGGTCTACGTCAATTACGCGGATTCGGTGAAGTTCACGCCCGGTAATCCGCATTTGAAGGCGATGGAGACGCTCCGCGACGGGCCGCGGCCGCTCAACGACACCGACCGGCTCCAACTCGATTTCGCCTTGGCCAAGGCCTATGCCGATTTGAAGGACCACAAGCGCAGCTTCGAGCATCTCTTGCGCGGCAATGCCTTGAAGCGCGCGCAAGATTCACTATGACGAAGCGGCGGCGCTGGCCCTGTTCGACCGCATCGAGGCGGTGTTTTCGGCGGAGCTCTTGCGGGATAAGGAAAAGCTAAACGGCGACTATCCCTCTCCGCGCCGATATTCGTGCTCGGCATGCCGCGCTCGGGCACCACGCTGGTCGAACAGATCCTGGCGAGCCACCCGCTGGTGTTTGGCGCGGGCGAGCTGAAGACGCTCAACGACCTGGTCAATGAGGTGCGCGGGCCGGACGGCAACGCTCGTCCCCTATCCCGAGTTCGTGCCCGGCGCTTGATGCGCGTGCGCTGCGGCCAGATCGGCGCAGCACTACCTCGCTGAAATCCGCAAGCTCGCGCCTGGCGGCAAAGCACATCACCGACAAGATGCCGTCCAATTACTACTTCGCCGGGCTTATCCACCTGGCGCTGCCGAATGCGCGCATCATCCACACCGTGCGCGACCCGGTCGATACCTGCGTCTCGTGCTTTTCCAAGCTGTTCACCGCCGAGCAGAACCACACCTACGATATTGGCCGAGCTCGGCCGCTATCACCGCGCGTTATCAGACAATTGATGGAGCATTGGCACCGCGTTCTGCCCGAAGGGCCGCATTCTCGACGTGCGCTACGAGGAGGTGGTCGACGACCTCGAGGGCCAGGCGCGCCGCATCATCGCGCATTGCGGTCTCGACTGGGACGACGCGCTGCCTCAGCTTCCATACGACCGACCGGCCGGTCAGGACCGCGAGCGCGTCACAGGTCCGCCAGCCGATCTACCAGAGCGCGGTCGGCCGCGCCCGTGTCTATGAGGAGTTCCTCGGCCCGCTCAAGGATGCGCTGACTGGCGCGCGGCCGCCGGTTCCCGTCCCTTAGAATTGCCAATGTCCGCTATGGGTCGGAAGCGGACGTGGCGGCATGACATTGGAATGTCCGGTTTGCCCCCGAAAGCGGACATTGGTTGGCATCAGGTCCACGTCCCTGCTCACAGCGCCTCTAGCCGGCCGCCCGCGCGCCGCGCGGCCATCTCCTCGGTGACGATGAAATCCATCGGCACGTCGTGGGGCAGGGGGCGGATGCTGTCGATGCGCCCCAACGCGAAACCGATGCCGATGCACAGCGGCTTTTTCGGCAAGGCCCCCAGGGTGCGGTCGTAATAGCCGCCGCCATTGCCCAGGCGATAACCCGCCCGGTCGTAACCGACCAACGGCACCAGCAGCGTGTCGGGCGCGACCGCCGCGCCCTCGGCGGGGTGCGGGATGTCGTAGACGCCGAGTTCCATCTTGCTGCCCGCATGCCAGGCGCGGAATTCGAGCGGGCCGGATTTGTCGATCACCACCGGCAGGGCGGCTTCGCGCCCCTCGGCGATCAGCCGGCGCATCAGCGGCAACGGGTCGAATTCGCGCCGGAACGGCCAGTAGAAGCCGACGTGCCGCGCCGGCAGCGTCGCGAACAAGGCCTCGAGCCGGATTTCGATCTTCAGGCTGGCGGCGCGGTGCTCGGCGGCCGGCAGGGCGATGCGGGCGGCGATCAGCCGCGCGCGCTCTGTCCGCCGCCAGGCCGCGATCGCGCGCCGGTCATCCTTGTCGTCGCTCATCGCCGTCAGGATAGACCGGAAATCTGGCCTTCCGCACTCACGCTGATGCCGACCGCCGAGGGCGCGCGCGGCAATCCCGGCATGGTCATGACGTCGCCGCAGAGCGCGACCACGAATTCGGCGCCGGCCGAAAGCCGGATTTCGCGGATCGGCAGGGTGAACCCGCTGGGCGCGCCGCGCCGGTCGGGATCGGCGGTGAAGCTGTATTGCGTCTTGGCCATGCAGATCGGCAAATGGCCGAAGCCCATCTGCTCGATCTCCTTGAGGCGGTCGGTCACCGCCTTGGACGCCTCGATCCCGGCCGCGCCGTAGATCTGCTCGGCGATGGTCCTGATCTTGTCGAACAGCGGCATGGCGTCGGGATAGAGCGGCTTGAAATCCGCCTTGTTTTCATCGATGCCCGCCACCACCGCGCGCGCCAGCTCGGCCGCGCCCTTGGCTCCCTTGGCCCAATGCTCGCAGACGAACGCCTTCGCCCCGGCCGCCTTGCAGCCGTCGATCACGGCCGCTATCTCGGCGTCGGTGTCGGTGCCGAAGCGGTTGAGGCACACCATCGCCGGCACGCCGAACAGCGCGATGTTCTTCAGATGGCGGTGCAGATTGGCGAGGCCCTTGGTCACGGCGGCCGGGTTGCCCGATCCCAGCTCGGCCTTGGCGACGCCGCCATGAACTTTCAGCGCGCGGATGCTCGCCACCACCACCGCCATGTCGGGCTTCAAGCCCGCCTTGCGGCACTTGATGTCGAAGAATTTCTCGGCGCCGAGATCGGCGCCGAAACCCGCTTCGGTGACGACGTAATCGGCGAGCTTCAAGGCGAGCGTGGTCGCGATGACCGAATTACACCCGTGGGCGATGTTGGCGAAGGGGCCGCCATGGATGAAAGCGGGGTTGTTTTCCAGCGTCTGCACCAGATTGGGCTTGAGCGCGTCCTTCAGCAGCGCCGTCAACGCGCCTTCGGCCTTGAGCGCGCTGGCGCGCACCGGTTTGCGGTCGCGGGTCGAGCCGACGATGATGTTGGCGAGCCGGCGTTGCAGATCCTCGAGCGAGATTGGCCAGGCACAGTATCGCCATGATCTCGCTCGCCACGGTGATGTCGAAGCCGTCCTCGCGCGGAAAGCCGTTGGCGACGCCGCCGAGCGAGGAGACGATGGAGCGCAGCGCGCGGTCGTTCATGTCGAGGCAGCGGCGCCAGGTGATGCGGCGCGGATCGATGCCGAGCTCGTTGCCCCAATAGATGTGATTGTCGATCATCGCCGCCAGCAAATTGTTGGCGGCGCCGATGGCGTGGAAGTCGCCGGTGAAGTGCAGGTTGATCTCGTCCATCGGCACCACCTGGGCATAGCCGCCGCCGGCGGCGCCGCCCTTGACGCCGAAGCAGGGCCCCAGGCTCGGCTCGCGCAGGCAGATCACCGCCTTCTTGCCGATGAGGTTGAGCGCGTCGCCCAGACCCACCGTGGTCGTGGTCTTGCCTTCGCCGGCCGGGGTCGGATTGATCGCGGTCACCAGGATGAGCTTGCCGTTGGGGCGCGTCGCCAGCGCCTGGCGGATGAAGCCCATGCCGATCTTGGCCTTGGCCAAGCCGTAGGGCTCGACGCTGTCCAAGGGAATGCCCAGCCGGCCGGAGGCGATCTCGGCGATCGGCTTGAGCTTGGCCGCCGAGGCAATTTCCCAATCGGTCTTTGCGGCTGTCATCGTTTGACTTTAAAGCCAGTTTCCCCGGTGGCGAGGGTGAAATTACCCCGGACGATGGCGCGCATCCATGTTCCGGTGCGGGCGATGCCGCCGAAATTGTAGAAATGCAGCCCGCTAATGCCCAGGTTTTCGCCATCGGCCCGGGCGAGATCGCCGATCACCGCCTCGGGTCCGGATTCGGTGAGCAGCCGGGCGACCGCGGCCTGGCGGCCCATCAGCATGCGCAGGGAATTGCCGATGCCGCAACGCAGCGCGTATTTGGTCAGGGTGCCGATGTTGGCCGGCCCGGCCAATCCCACGCGCAGCGGCGCCGCGACGCCGTCGCCGCGAATGCGCCGGAGCCAGTCGAGGATCGGCTGCGCGTCGAAGGCGAATTGGGTGATGATGGTGGGGGCAAGCCCGGCCAGAGTCGCGCGGGCGATCTTGAGCTTGAGCGCGTTGTCGAGCGCGCGCCGGGATATTTTCGGATGCCCCTCGGGATATCCCGCGATGCCGATGCGCGTGATGCCATGTTTCTCGAAGGCGCCGCTTTCGATCAGTTCCAGGCTGGATGGGAACGGCCCCGCCGGCTTGTCGCGGTCGCCGGCGATCAGCAGCGCCTCGCCGACCCCGGCCTCGCCGTTGAGCCGCGCCAGGAAATCGTCGAGCTGCACCTTCCCGGTCAGATAGCGCGCGGCGATATGCGGCACCGGACTGGAAGCCCGCGCGTTTCAATTGCCGGGCGGCGTCGATCGTTCCGGCGGGAGAATCGCCCGGGCCGAAGTTGATGTAGAGCGGCTTGCCCGGCGCGATCAAGTCGCGGTAGGCGTCCTCATGGGCGCGATCGCGTGCCGGCAGTTCCAGAGTGGCGTCGCGGACGAGATCGATGATCCTTTGCCGCACCGCTTCCGGGGGGATCGCGGCCGCGTTGCCGTCGGGCCGCGACGCCGCCGGCATCAGGTGGAATCCCGTTTGCGCGAGATCACGAAGGATTCATCCCAGAACCACAAACCGCCGTGCTTTTGCAGCACCTCGCGGGTGGCGTCGAGATAGGCGCTGTTGGAAATCACCGCCTCGAGCCGCTGGTCCTCGATCTGCGCCACGTAGATGGCCGCGTTCCAGGCGGCGAACAGCGTCGACGTGCCGATCGATTCGCCCAACCTCGCTCGGCAGCGTGTGCATGTCGTAGCGGAACAGCGAGCGCGCATCGGCATAGGCGTTGAAGTTCAAACTGCGCCCGGCGGGCCCGAGCTCGGCCTTGACCGCGCGCAACAGCTGATGGCGGTCGTGCTGGAACGGGTTTTCGTCCGGCCAGATCTTCTGGATGATTTCGAGCCCGGGGTCGTGCCCATGGGCGTGAATGCCGATCAGCCGCCCGCCCGGCCCGAGCGCGCGCGCCAGCGGCGCCAGCACCTTCTGCGCCTTGAACTCGAGCGAGGCGCGGGCGCGATAGGGCTGCGAGGCGATGACCAGATCGTAATCGGCGCGCGTGACGCCGCGCTTCGGCCGCATCGGGTCGAGCAGCAGCTTGTAATCCTCGCGGTAGAGCACCAGCACCACCGGCTTCTCGTAGATCGGGTTGCCGCTGGTCTTGCTCATCTTGGCTCGCCAGTTCCGGCTCAAGAAGGGCTGGAGCTGGGTGATTTGCTGCTCGAATTCATGCGAGGTGTTGCCGGTCAGCCCGACCTCGTGCCACACCATGCTGGTCGCGGCGTTGACCGAATTCGGCGTCAGCCAGGGCGCCTCGGAATAATACATGTTGGTGAGGATGAGCACGGTGGTCGGATGCTCGAACAGGCGGTCCGGCATCTTTTCGAGCGCGAGGCGCACGTCCTCGAGGCTGATCTCCTTGCCGACGATGTAGTGCGGCGTGGTGGGGAAGCGGTGGTGGAGCGTGCGCATGACGCGTTCGAGCACGGTGCCGTCGCCGATGCCGGCGTCGAACACGCGCACGCCCGGCGGACGCGGATGGATGCTGGCGATTTCGAGCCCGACGCGCTCGGCCACCACCCATTTCTCGCTGCAGGTGTTGACGAAGAGCAGATATTTCTGGCGGTTGTCGTAGAAGCGGAAATTCTTGTCGGTGGCGGCGGCCGGGGAAGCGGCGGAGACGGGCGCCGAGCCGTTGACCGGCGCGGGCTTGGCCGGGGGTGCCGCTTCGCCGGCGCTTTTGTGCCGGCCGATGAAGTTGCGCACCCGCTCCACGGTTTCGACCGTGACGCGGCCGCCGAAGCGCAAGCGGCTGACGAGCTTGCCGTCATTGACGGCGAGGCGGCCGAAGGTGGATTCCGCCATGCCCACGCGCCGGCAATATCCCGAAATTTCCTGCAACAGCGATTGGCTGTCCAAATCTTCGTTCCTTCCCCGCGACCCGGCTTGTTCTTGTGGCCGGATTCCAGTCGGCGAGGCGGATTGGGTCAACCACAATCTCGCCCACTTTAAACGTGGGCAATATCGTGGGCTATATCCCACTGAAAATCGCTTGATAAATTAGGCATCTAGACTTCAAAACCTTAGGATTTCTTATAATGGCAGGGTCGGAACCGGCCGCGCCGCGATCGCTCGAAGCAAAAGCGGGATGGGCGGAGTGGGCAGGAAATTCTAGGCCGAACCCCAGATTTCGGCGGCGGTTTCGACCACCAGCGCCAATTTGCGGCGCTCGATCTCGACCGAAACGCGGTTGCCGTGATGCGTGCTGGCGAAGCCGCATTGCGGGCTCAAGCAGAGATTCTCCAGCGGCACGAACTTGGCGGCGGCGTCGACCCGGCGCTTCAATTCGTCCTTCAATTCGAGCCGCGGCAGCTTGGTGCTGACCAGGCCGAGCACCACCTTCTTGCCCTTGGGCAGGAAACGCAGCGGCTCGAAGCCGCCGGCGCGCGCGCTGTCATATTCGAGAAAGAAGCCGTCGACCTTCGCGCCGCATAACAGCGCCTCGGCCACCGCGTCATAGCCGCCTTCCGCCATCCACAGGCTTTGGAAATTGCCGCGGCAGGTGTGGAGCGTGACGCCGAGGCCGGGCGGCCGCTCGGCGATGAGATCGCTGATGATCGCGGCGTATTGAACCGCAAGCCGGTCGGGATCCTCGCCGTCGCGTTTCACCTGGGCGCGAAGATTCCGGTCGCATAAATAGGCGAAGGAAACGTCGTCGATTTGCAGATAGGTCAAGCCGGCCTTGGCGAGATCCGCGATCTCCGCCCGGTATGCCGCGACGATATCGGCCCAGAATTGCTCCATGTCGGGATAGGCCTGGGCGCTCACCACCTTGCGGCCGCCGCGCATGTGAAGAAATGTCGGCGCGGGAATGCAGACCTTGGGCGTGCGCCTGGTGGTTTTGCGCAGATAAGCGAAATCCGCGCCCATGATCGGCCGCGTCCGCTTCACCTTGCCGTTCACCACCAGCATCGAGCGGGTCTCGGCGGTCTCGCCGGCTTCCCCCTTGAAGCTCACGGCATAGTTCGATTGCGTCGCGACGATGCCGTCGAACCCGGTGAGAAAATCGACATGCCAGAAGGCGCGGCGGAATTCGCCGTCGGTGATGCCCTGAAGCCCGACCGATTCCTGGAGATTCACCGCATCCACGATGGCCCGGTCTTCCACAGCGCGCAGTTCGGTCCGGGAAATCTCGCCCGTGGCGGCTTTTGCCCTTGCCTCATGCAGTTCGGGCGGGCGCAGCAGCGAGCCGACCTGGTCGGCGCGAAAAGGCGGCTTCTGGCTCGCGGTCATGGCTTTTCCGGGTTGGTGGCGCGCAAAGGCCCCTAGGCGCGCTTGCGCCGCTTGGCCCCGGGTTTGACGGCCTTCTTGGCGGCCCAGAGTTGCTTCGAGGCGATTTTCGCGCCCTGGCTGAGCGCTTCGAGCTTCGCCCACATGATCGAGGGATGGACGCGGCGGTAGAACGGCCCCTGGGCGAAGCCGCAATCCGTGCCGGCAATCACGTTCTCGCGCCCCACCAGTTTCGCCAGCCTGACGATGCGCTCGGCCACCAGCTCGGGATGCTCGACCACGTTGGTGGCGTGGCTGATGACCCCGCTGATCAGGATCCGGTCCTTGAGATCGACGTCGCCCCAAACTTTCCATTCATGCTCGTGGCGCGGATTGGCGCCCTCGATGACGAAGGCGCCGACGCGCGCTTTCAGAATGATGTCGATGATGTCCCGCAAGGGCACGTCGGTGGTGTGCGGCCCCGGCCAACTGCCCCAGCAGACGTGATAGCGCACGCGGTCCTGGGGAATGCCCTTGAGCGAATGGTTCATGATCTCGATCTGGCGCTCGAGCCATTTGCGGTATTCCTTGAAGGTCTTGGGCGGCACCATGCGGTCGAAGGTGACGGCGGCGCGCGCGTCGTCGAGCTGCACCAGGAACCCGGCATCGACGATCATCTTGTATTCGGTGTGCATCGCCTCGGCGACCGCCATCTGCAGCTCGTCGTCGCTCTTATAGTACTCGTTCTTCTTGTCGGGGATGACGCTTGAAACCGCCGCCACCGGCAGAAACGCCTCTTCCACCTTCACGCCCTTGAGTGCCGCCTTGAAGTCGTCGATATCCTGTTGCAGCGCCGCCTGGCCGGTGTAGCGGATCGGCCCGACCACGATCGATTCCGACGTCGTCGCCTCGTTCTCCCTTGCGTCCAGCTCGACGTAGAATTCGGCGAAACGCGCGCGATCGGCGCCGCGCGCGAAAGGGTTACCGGCTATGAAAGGCCGGCGGTCGAACCCCGCCAGCCGTTCGAGCGCGTATTGCGACCAGCTGATCGCCTTGCCGAATTCGCCGTCACTGACGACGTCGATTCCGGCCTCGGCCTGCCGCCGCACCACCGCGGCCACGCTGTCCTTGAGACACCTGGCGTATGCCGCTTGGTCATAAGGCTTGCCCGCCTGCTTGGCGCGCAGGAATTCCAGCAGCGCGGGCGGACGGATGAGGCTGCCGACATGGGTGGTGAGAATTCTGCTGCTGCTGTCTTTCAACGCCGTCTCCGTTATCGCTCGCCCTGGTTTGACTAGTGGGCCTTGTTTGGCATTTTGTCGCGCGTTACGTCAACCCGCGGGGTTCGCCCACCGCCGCCGCGCGTTCAGGTTTGCCCACCGGGTTTTCCCGGATGATCGAAATTCATCAGCCGCAGGCAGCTGACCAGGGCGGCAACGGCCGAAAATCCCGCGCCGATCAGGATGGCGATACTCTCCTTGCCACTCGCGGCTCCAGGCTGCGCTGCAGCCAGGCCGAATACCAGCGCCACCAGCGACGTGCCGGTGGTCTGGCCCAGGAGACGCGACGTCGAGATGATGGCGCCGGCGCCGCCGCTGCGCTCGCGCGGCGTCGATGCCAGGATCGCGCGGTTATTGGGCGACTGGAAGATGCCGAATCCCACGCCGCAGATCGCCATGCGCCACGCCACGTTGGCGTAGCCGGGATGCGCCGGCAGGAATGCCAACAGCACCAGTCCCAGGCTCAACGTGCCCAGCCCGATGCCGCCCAATATGCCGGCGGGATAGCGGTCGGAGTAATGTCCGGAAATGGGCGCGACCACGGCGATGGCGAGCGGCCAGGGCGTTATCAAGAGCCCGGTCGTGACCTGCGACAGGCCGAGAGTGTTCTCGAAATAGAACGGCAGCGAGACCAGCGCCAGGCTCTGCGCGATGAAGGAGCACACCGAGGTCGCCACCGACAAGGCGAAGATCGGCCGCGCGAATAGATCGATCGGCAGCATCGGAAAAGGCGAAAGCTTGAGCCTGACGGCGAAGGCCGTGCCGAAGATCGCCATCAGCACGAACTGCGTCGCGATCAGACCGGGGCTCTCGCCGTGGCCGAAACCGTCGATACAGGTGATGAGCAGGCCGAAGGTGAGGGCGTTGAGCATCGCACTCAAGCCGTCGAAGCGATGATGCGAGCGCCGGTTGGGCGGCAGCATGCGCGGCGCCAGACTCAACGCGATCAAACCCAAAGGAATGTTGATCAGGAACAGCCATTGCCATGTCGCCACGGCCAGGACTCCGGCGGCCACCGTTGGCCCGGCGGCGGCGGATGTGGCGACGATAAAGGCGTTGATGCCGATGCCCCGGCCGAGCATGGCGCGCGGATAGATCGTACGGATCAGCGCGGCGTTGACGCTCACCAGCGCGGCCGCGCCCGCGCCCTGCACCGCGCGCATCGCCGCCAGCATGATCAGCGAGGTCGAGGCGGCGCAGCCGAGCGAGGCGAGCGTGAACACCGCCAGCCCGCAAAGATTGATCCGCTTGTAGCCGTAGATGTCGCCCAGCGAGGCGAGCGGCAGCAACATGATCATCATGGCCAGCTGGTAGGCGTTGATCACCCAGACCGAGCTCGCCGGGCTCGCCTTCAGGTTCTCGGCGATGGTTGGCAGCGCGACATTGGCGATCGAGCTGTCCAATACCGACATCGAGACCGCGATGACCACGGTCACGATCGCCCATAGCCGCCGCGGCCAGGGCAGGCCGTCCTCGAATTCGACGTTTTGGGCCGTTTCCGTCATCTCTGCTTGGCCATCGTGGGCTCTTTATATATGAGTTCGGCATAAGCCATAATCGGGCAAAGCGGCCGGCGTTTATGAGCCCGCGGCGAGGGGAGGGATGAAGGCATGAAAACCCGCATCGGCAAGCGTGGCGGGATAGCGGGTTTGGCGGCATGGCTCGCGCTGGCAAGCCCGGTCGTCGCGGTGGTTTGTGCGCCGCCTGCCTGGGCGCAGGAACTCCAGACCTGGCGGCACGGCATGCTCGAGGCCAAGAGCGATGCCGGCATATTGATGATGATAACGCGCCACGACTTTGCCAAGAAATACGGCCTCAAGATCGAGATCAGCCAGTTCAAGAGCGACGTTCCCGAAGTTCAGGCGGCCATCGCCGGCGAGCTCGACAGCTTCGAAGGCGGCGTGCCGGTCGGCATCACCGCCGACGCCCACGGCGTCGATATCCGGGTGATCGGTTGCCAATGGCCGGGCCTGCCGCACGGCATCTTCACCAAGGCCGGCGTCACGTCGATCGCCCAACTCAAGGGCAAGACCTTCGCCATCTCCGCGCCCGGCGCCATGCCCGATACGTTGGTGCGCGCCGTGCTGGCGCAAAACCACATATCGCCCAACGACGTGACTTTCGCCAATCTCGGCAGCGACCTCGACCGCTACAAGGCGCTGCAGGCGGGCGTGGTCGATGCCGCGGTGGTGTCGGGTGAATACGCGCCGATCGCGCAGAAGGATGGCCTCAAGCTGCTGGTGCGCGGGCAAGACGCGCTGCCCAATTTCATGCGCATCTGCATCATGGTTCCCGGGACGGTGCTGAATCAGAAACGCGCCCTGGCGGTGGCATTCCTGGCCGCCGAGATGGACGCGTTGCATTATGCGTTGGCGCACAAGGACGAAACCGTCGCGCTGACGCAGGAATTGACCGGAACCAAGCCCGACGATCCGCGCCCGGCCTACATCTTCGACCAGGCCAAAAGCGGCGGCGTCGATCCGACCCTGGCGATTCCGATGGGCAAGCTCGACTGGATGCAGCAGCAGATGGTCCAGGCGGGAACCCTGCCGCAACCGATCGATCTGAGAAAATACGTGGCGCCGGATGTCCGCGCCGACGCATTAAAGCTCATCGCCAAATAAATATCCATGCCGCGTTGGCTGATCACCTGCCTGTCGGTCGCGATCTTTCTTTCGGTCTGGGAATTCTTCGGCCGCGACATCAATCCGGTGTTCGGCTCCTATCCGAGCGCGATCCTGGCGGCGTTCTGGGATATGACCCGCTCGGGCGAGCTCCCGGCGGCGCTGGCCCAGAGCCTGCAGCCTTTCGCCGCGGGCTATACGCTGGCGATCGCCATCGGCGTGCCGTTGGGATTGGCGATCGGCCGCTTCCGCACCGTGGAGGCGGCGCTCGGCATTTACGTCACCGCCGGCTATGCCATGCCGCTCGTCGCACTGGTGCCGCTGCTGATGTTGTGGCTTGGCCTCGGTTTCAAGGTCAAGGCGGCGGTGGTGTTGCTGATGTCGGTGTTCCCGATCTGCATCAACACCTGGGCGGGGGTGGCATCCGTGCCCAAGAGCCTGATCGACGTCGGCAAGTCTTTCGTCGCCTCCGACGCCGTCATTCTGCGCCGTATCGTGTTGCCGGCGACCTTGCCTTATATCGTCGTCGGCATCCGCCTGGCGGTGGGGCGCGCCGTGGTTGCCATGGTGATCGCGGAATTCTTCACCGCGATTTCGGGCCTCGGCGCCATCATCATCAACTCGGCCAATAATTTCGACACCGCCAAGATGTTCGTGCCGGTGCTGGTGCTGGTGCTGCTGGCGACCGGCCTCAACGCGCTGATCGGCGTGTTCGAGCGGCGCCTAGCGCCCTGGCAGGCCGAGATCGCCGGACGCGACAATTAGCAAGATTGCGCCGCATCATGCCCTCGGGCATGCTTCGCGCCATGAAAGACGATGCCATGCTCGCCGGAACGGCGCGGCCGCTTGCCGCGTTCGGGAAGCGCCGCGCCCTATTGCATCTTCATCCGCAATCTCGTCCTGGCGGCGCGCATCGGCGTCCACGCGCATGAGAAAATCCCGGCCGCCGCGCCTGCGCATCGGCGTCGAGATCGGCATGAAAGGCGAAGCGCCGGGGCGCGACGAAATCGGCGCCGTGTTCAATTACGAGGCCATTGTCGAGGGCATCAAGCGCATCGCGTCGGGCGGGCATATCAATCTGGTCGAAACCTTCGCCGATCGGGTGGCAAAGCTCTGCCTCGCCGACCGGCGCGTCGCGGGCGTGCGCGTCAGCGTCGAAAAGCTCGATGTCTATCCCGAAATGGAAAGCGTCGGCGTGGTTATCGAGCGCCGCCGTTAGAGCCATATCGGCTTGAAGTTCAGGCGCCGGTTTCGATCGCCTGCGCCATGGATATCGCCTGGCGGGTTTCGGCGACGTCATGGACGCGCAGGATCTGCACGCCTTGGCCGAAGGCATGGAGCGCGCCGGCGAGCGAGCCGGGCAGGCGTTCCCCGACCGGCGCTCCGGTCAGCAGGCCGATCACCGATTTGCGCGACACCCCGACCAGCACGCCGCAACCCAAGCCGTGGAACAACGCAAGCCGCGCCAGAATCTCGAAATTATGCGCCGGCCCCTTGCCGAAGCCGATGCCGGGATCGACCACGATGCGCGCCTTGGCCACGCCCGAGACCTCGCAGGCGGCGATCCGGCCGTCGAGATATTCCGCGATCTCGATCGAGGCGAGATCGTAGCGGGGCGCCGTTTGCATGGTTTGCGGCTCGCCTTGCATGTGCATCAACACGACAAACGCCTTGGCCCGCGCCGCCACCGCCGGGCTGCGCGGGTCGCCCGCCAGCGCGGTGATGTCGTTGATGATGCGCGCGCCGGATGCCAGCGCGCCTTCCATGACAACGGCGTGGCGCGTATCGATCGAGACGACCGCTCCGGCTCCGGCGAGCTCCCGCACCACCCGCTCCACCCGCTGCAACTCTTCCTGCGGCGAGACCGGCGCGGCGCCGGGCCGGGTCGATTCGCCGCCGACATCGATGATGTCGGCTCCGGCGCTCAGCAGCGCGCGGCCCTGTTGGATGGCGCGGACCGGGTCGACGAACGCGCCGCCATCCGAGAAGCTGTCCGGCGTCACGTTCAATATGCCCATGATCGCCGGCCGGTCGAGCGCGAGCCCGGCCCAGGGCGGACGCTTTTCCGCGAGCGATGCCAGCAGTCGGGTGATGCGCGTCTTGACCGGCGCGCTCTGTTTCTCGGCCCAGGAGCGCAGCCGGGGCAGGGTTGCCACCGCGGCCGCAACCTCGCCGCGCCGCCGCGCCAGCAACTCGGCCGCGGCGAAGGCCTTGGCCCCCCCGGCCAGCGGCAGCGCCAGTTCCTGTTCAACCGCCTGGACCGCCAGCTTGCCGGCGAGCAGCCCGAGCGGCCGGAGCCAAAGCTGCGAGCTGGAAGTCTCGGCATCGATCAGGGAGTCGAGTTCGGTCGCGATCGGAATGTTCTGCGGCATGGCGGCGAAAGCGTTGCGGGAAACCTCCCTAGCATATCCACCGCGGCCTTGGCCGGGTTGCGCTTTCCGGACAAAAGCGGGAACGCCGGATTCAGCACGGATATACAGGTCAGAATTAAATATGGTTAATATAGAAACCGCTCAACAGCATGAAAAATCACATTTGTTAATATAAAATGCAGTAGACGCGTCAATTTTTATAGAATATATTCGTCACCTACTCGAATAAACCTTAACCATGACTTGTAATTACTTGCTACACCCCTGTCGATTATTTTGACACTTTCCTTAATACTTGTTAACGGGCGCAAGCCCGCGGTCGAACAAAAACGCTGGTGTCAGGGACGATGGTTGCGAGGACTGCAATGACGAAGTGGCGATTGGCGCTACGCACCGGCGTGGCGCTGGCTGCGTTGCTGGCGTTGAGCCCCGGGGCGTGGAACGGCGCGCGGGCGCAAACGTTGAGCGACACCGTGCGCCTGACGGTCCAAAGCAATCCCAAGATCCTGTCCCTCGAAAACAATCGCCAAGAGGTCGATTCCGAATTGCGGCGCGCGCGCAGCCTCTATTTGCCGCAGATCGACATGCGCTGCTCGCTCGGCCCCGAATACACCGAGAACATCTTCGATGAAGGTTCCAACGGCGGGCACATCCGCCAGGAATTGTCGGCGGTGTTGACGCAAAAGCTCTATGACGGCGGCGCCACCACCGCCGAAGTCGATCATCAGCTCGGCCGCTCGCGTTCCGCCGCCTTCCGCGTGTTCGAGAATTCGCAGTATGTCGGCCTCGACGCGGTCGAAGCGCATCTCGATGTGGTGCGCCTGCGCCGCATCTATGCTCTCTCCAACGACAACGTTCAAGCCCATCAGGGTCTGATCGATCGCATTCAAGCCCGCACCGCCGGCGGCGCCGGCCGCGCCGCCGATCTGGCCCAAGCCCAGAGCCGCCTCGAACAAGCCCAGGCCGAACGCGACGAGATTCGCGGCGACTTGGCCGATGCCGAGGCGCGTTACCTCACCATCGTCGGCCAGGCCCCGGGCACGCTCGAAGACGCGCCGGTTCCGGTCGGCGTGCTGCCGACCGATGTCGATGCCAGCGTCCGCATCATGCAGGCCGCCAATCCGACGGTGAAAGCCCGCGAAGCCGATATCGATTCCGCCAAGGCGGCGGTCGAATTGGCGGATTCCCGTTTTGACCCGGTCGTCACGATCGAGGCCGGCGGCGATCACAATCACAATGTCGGCGGCGTTCCCGGCCGCGACAACGAAGCGCGCGCGCTGATCGTGATGCGTTGGAATCTCTACGCCGGCGGCAGCGACATCCATAACCGCGAAGCGGCCTATGCCCAAGTGGCGCAAGCGCGCACCACGCGGCTCGAGGCGCTGATGCAATCCGAGCAGGATTTGCGCAAGGCCTGGGCGAGCTATGACGCGGCCTCGCGTCAGGTGCCGCTGTTGACGAGCGCGGTGCAGCACGACGGGGAAGTCAAATCGGCCTATGACCAGCAGTTCCAGATGAGCACGCGCAGCCTGCTCGATCTGCTCGACGCGCAAAGCGAGCTGTTCCGGGCCCAGATCAAGATGGTCACGGCGCAGGAACAGGCGGTGTACTCGTCCTACAAGATACTGGCGGTCGAAGGCCAGATGCTCCAGGCGCTTAACGTGCCTGCGCCGCTCGAAGCCGATCCCACCACACCGGCCCGGCGTCCGGAGCGCCCGCAATCTTAGCGCCCTGGCGCAGAAGGGGCGGTAGTCTCACATGACCATCGACAGCGAAGACGCCGAAATCACCCGGCCCGGGATTGTTCGGGGCAAGCGCGCAGGCAAACGCGCGTCCGCGCCGCGATCGGTCGACGATCCTCTGCTGGGATCGCTCGCCATACTGAGCGGCCTGTTGGAACGGCCGATGTCGCCCGAGGCGTTGCGTTCCGGATTGCCGGCGATGGATGGGCGGATTTCGCCCGAGCTGGCGCTTCGCGCCGCCGCGCGCGCCGGAATATCCGCGGCGTGGCGCGAAGTGACGCTCGATGCGATCCCGCATGCCAATCTGCCCTGTATCCTGCTTTTGAACGACGGCGGCGCTTGCGTGCTGGCGGCGGTGGAGATGGGCGAAGCCGAGATCATCCTGCCGGGCACGCGCGGCGAGCCGGTCCGGCTGCCTTTGCCCGAACTCGAATCCTTCTATATCGGCCGCTGCCTGATCGCCCGGGCGGAATACCACTTCGATGCCCGTACCGAGGACATCGTGCCGCCGTCGCGCGAATCCTGGTTCTGGGGCACGCTGCGCCAATTCTGGCGGATTTACGCCCATGCCGTGGTGGCTTCGGTCGTCATCAACCTGTTCACCCTCGCCAGCCCGCTCTTCGTCATGAACGTCTATGACCGCGTCGTGCCCAACAACGCGGTCGAGACCATGTGGGTGCTGGCGAGCGGCGTGTTCGTGGTCTTCGTCTTCGATTTCATCCTGCGCACCGCGCGCAGCTATTTCGTCGATTCCGCCGGCAAGAACGCCGATGTCGTGCTGGCCAGCCGCATCTTCGCCCATGTCCTGGGCATCCGCTTCGACGCGCGGCCGGGCTCGGTCGGCGCGCTCGCCGCCAATCTGCGCGAGTATGAGAATCTCCGCGAGTTGGTGACCAGCGCGACGCTGGTGGCGCTCGCCGATCTTCCCTTCGCCGCGCTGTTCATCCTGGTCATCGCCTTGGTGGCGGGGCCGGAGGTGGCGCTGGTGCCGCTCTTGGCCGTGCCGGTGCTGTTGGGCGTGGGATTCCTGCTCCAGGTCTCGCTGCGCGAGATCATGACTCGCACCATGCGCGAGGGCTTCCAGAAGCACGCCATCCTGGTCGAATCGCTCGAAGGCCTCGACACCATCAAGATCGCCGGCGCCGAAGGCCGCGCCCAGCGGCTGTGGGAACGCTTTGTCGGCGCGACCTCGCGTACGGCGATGAAGGCGCGCTTCCTCTCCACCCTCGGCATCAACACCTCGTTTTTCGTGCAGAATTTGGTGAGCGTGCTGGTGGTGGTGGTCGGCGTGTTCAAGATCGCGTCCGGCGATCTCACCACCGGCGCGCTGATCGCGTCCTCGCTTTTGGCCGCGCGCGCGATGTCGCCGCTCTCCCAGGTCGCGTCGCTGCTGGTCAAAATCCATCAATCGACCATCTCGCTCGCCTCGCTCAACAAGGTGATGCACCTGCCGCTCGAACGGCCGGTGGGCAAGACCTTCCTGTCGCGTCCGGAGCTGCGCGGCGAAATCGAATTCCGCAACGTCGCCTTCGCCTATCCCGGCCATCCCCACGCGGCGTTGAACGGCGTGTCGTTCCGGATATCTCCGGGCGAGCGGGTCGGCATCATCGGCCGCATCGGCTCGGGCAAGAGCACGCTGGCGCGGCTCATTGCCGGCCTTTATCAGCCGACGTCGGGCGCGATCCTGCTCGACGGCACCGATTTGAGGCAGATCGATCCGACCGATCTGCGGCGTAATCTGGGCTATGTGCCGCAGGACGCGTTCCTGTTCTTCGGTTCGGTCAAGGACAACATCGCGCTGTCGGCGCCCCATGCCGATCACCGCGCCATCCTCAAGGCGGCGACCATCGCCGGCGTCGACGATTTCGTGAAGCGCCATCCCGACGGTTTCGACATGGCCGTCGGCGAGCATGGCCGGTTCCTCTCGGGGGGCCAGCGGGAAGCCGTGACCATCGCCCGCGCGCTGCTGTTCGATCCTCCGATCCTGGTCATGGACGAGCCGACCGGCGCCATGGACAACTCGGCCGAAAACCGGCTGCGCGAGCGGCTCGAGCCGGTGCTCGAGCGCAAGACCCTGTTGCTCATCACCCACCGCAGCTCGATGCTCGCGAGCGTCGACCGGCTGATCGTCGTCGACGGCGGCCGAATCGTCGCCGATGGGCCCAAGGACAAGGTGCTGGAGAAGCTCGCCGCCGGCAATCTGCGCGTCGCATCCACCGGGGGCCCGGCATGAGCCGCCCCGCCGTCAGCCTGGCGCCGGGTCATCGCGACGTCCTGAGCGGCGAAGTCAGTCGCTTCGCCTATCTGCTGACGGTGTGCGTCGTGGGATTCAGCGTGCTGTTCCTGATCTGGGCGAATTTCGCCACCCTGGACGAGGTCACGCGCGGCGAGGCGCGGGTGGTTCCCTCGCAGAAGGTGCAAGTGATCCAGAACCTCGAAGGCGGCATCTTGAGCGAGATGCTGGTGCACGAAGGCCAGGTGGTCCAGGCCAACGACGTCATCCTGCGGATATCCAACACCAACGCCCAGGCGGCTTATCGCGACAGCCATACGCAAGCCCTCACGCTCAAGGCGATGATGGCGCGGCTCGATGCCGAGGCCCAAGGCAAGGATCCGGTTTTCCCGGCCGACGTGCAGCAGGAAGCGCCGCAGATCGTCGCCGGCGAGCAAGCGCTCTACGAGAACCAGATCGCGCAATATAAAAGCGCGGTCGGCGTGCTCAACGATCAGTTGACCCAGCGCCAGCAGGAAATCGCCGAATTGAAGACGCGCGATGAAGCGCTGTCCCGCTCGCTCGGCCTGGCCAAGCAGCAACGCGATATCGTCGCGCCCCTGGTGCAATCGGGCGCGGCGGCCAAGCTCGATCTGGTCAAGGACGAGCAGATGGTGAGCGATCTCGAAGGCCAGCTCGCCGAGGTGCGGGTGAGCCTGCCGCGCGTCGAGGCGGCGCGCGACGAAGCGGCCCGGCGCATGCAGGAAAAGACCGCGGCTTTCCAGTCCGACGCCCGCGCCGAGCTCAACAAGCACAGCGCCGAATTGAACGCGCTCTCCGAGAAAACCGTCGCCGAGCGCGACCGCGTCGACCGCACCGAGGTGCGCTCGCCGGTGCGCGGCATCGTCAAGGAGATCAAGGTCAACACCATCGGCGCGGTGATCAGTCCCGGCCAAGACCTGGTCGAGATCGTGCCGCTGGAAGATACGCTTCTGGTCGAGGCCAAGGTCCGGCCCGCCGATATCGCTTTCCTCCGCCCGGGCCAGCAGGCCACGGTCAAGATCACCGCCTATGACTTTTCGATCTATGGCGGGCTCAAGGCCACGCTCGAGCAGATCAGCGCCGACAGCATCAAGGAAGACGGGCCGCGCGGCGAGACCTTCTTCCGTGTCACGCTCCGCACCGACAAGAATTATCTCGGCGATGCCGCGCATCCGCTGCCGATCATGCCCGGCATGACCGCTTCGGCCGAGATCCTGACCGGCCACAAGACGGTGCTGGCCTATCTGATGAAGCCCATACTCAAGGCCCGGGAACGCGCGCTGACCGAGCGTTAGGTACGCAGCACAGGACGCGGAGCGGCCGTCGTGCGAAGCCAAATTGGACCCCGCGTTAACGATTCACTAACCACGGGCGGCCGATGATCCGGGCATGGCGCACCCCCTGGATCTCCTCCATCTCGGCATCGGCGGCGAAGCGGCGCTGGCGGTCTATATCTTCCCGCTGGTGCTGGCGGGGATCAGTGATTTCCGCACCCTGCGCATTCCCAATTATCTCACCGTCGCCTTGGCGGCGGCGTTTCCGCTCGCGGCGCTGGCCGCCGGCCAGCATGTGGATTGGCTTTCGCATATCGAGGCCGGGCTTCTCGTCTTCGCCGGCGGCGCGGTGCTGTTCGCTTTCGGCACCATGGGCGGCGGCGACGTCAAGTTGCTGGCGGCGACGGCGCTGTGGGCCGGGCTCGGCCAGGTGATGCCGCTTTTGGCGATGGTGGCGATCGTCGGCGGGGTCTTCGCGCTCGTCATGCTGGCGTTGCGCCATCCGTTGGCGCAGACCGCGATTTTGGCGAGTTTGCGCAGGATTCCCGACTTCGCGCAAAAGCGGATGCCGATCCCCTACGGCATTCCCATCGCGATCGCAGGATTGCTGATGGCGCCGATGCTGCCGGTTTTCGGCTGAGAAATCTTCCTAGGTCTGGTTCTCGTCGGTGACGAGCAAGTGATGGGTCGGCGGGTAGAACAGCGTCAGCCCGCTTTCGAAGGTGCAATAGGCAAAGCCCGAAACGTCATGCCCCGAGGCGGTGACATGCGCGTCCAGGATGCCCTGGGATGCGACAGGCTCGCTGGTCACCACGGAAATCTCCTGGCCGGAATGGTCGAGAATGACCACCTCGTTGCGCGCATCGGGGATCAGGTCTTCGAGCGCCAGCGTCAAGACGGGCGCCTGCGCCGGACTATCCGCATGGGGCGCGGCTTCCTCGCCGAGCGGGATCGGTATGTCGCCGGCCGGATTGCCGGTAGGGCGGGGGCTCATCGCTTAGGCTCCAAGGGGGCTCCAGATTAATATCGCCATGCTCGCACGCCGATATTAACCATCCAAAAGGATTTGTAGTTAAAACTATACACCGCCTTGTGATTATTTTCGGCCTCGGTTAAGGGGCGGCGGGACCCATGACGGAAAGATCGGACACGGAACGGGCAAAGCCGCCGCCGGGGGCGGAATGGGAGCAGCGCATCCTGCAGCTTGCCGGGCGGCGTTATTCGCTTCGGCTTGAAGCCTGTTACTGGCAGGCGCTCGAGGCCATATCCCGCCGCCGCCGCCAGCGCCTCAACCGCCTGGTCGCCGAGATGGCGCAGAGCCGCGCCCCGGGCGTCAATCTGGCCTCCGCCTTGCGCGTCTTGTGCGTCGAGGAACTCGGCCGCGCCGACCTCGCGCGCCAGCTCGCGGCCGAGCGCACCAGCGTGCTGGCGTTGGTGCAATCCGCGCCCGCGCCGGCGCTGCTGCTCGATGCCGGCCAGCGCATCATCGCCGTCAATCTCGCCTTCGCCCAATGGGTCGGCATGGATCGGGACCGCCTTCTGGGCGAGCCGGCGTTGCGCCATTTCCGTTTCCGCGCCGAGCCGCAATTCGCGGTGCTGTGGGCGGGGCTGGGACGCGAATGGACCGAACCGCATGCCGCGCGCATCGTCAATATCGAGCCGGGCCGCGTGCTGGCGTCCAATGTCAGGCTGGTCCCGGTCATCGCCGGCCGCGGGCGGCCGCTTTGCCTGGCCTGGGTTTTGAAATAATTCGTTAACCATGCTTTCCGGCGGCGGCTTATCCCGGCCTTAGCCGAAGCTTAAATCTGTCCTCTTAGAGTTTCCCTCGTCGAATTCACGATGAGGTGAGACGTGCCGCATTTCCGCTGGAAACCGGTGGCGTTGCTGATCGCCACGCTGCTGCTCGCGAGCCGGCCCGGACCCGTCCCGGCCGAGGAAATCGCGGCGCCGCCGCCGCTGTTCGGCAAGCACGAGATCCATTACTCCAACCTTGCCCAATTCACGCGCTGGACCGATCTGCTCGCGCGCTGGAATGCGGAGCGCGAGGACGCCGCCGAATCCTGCATCGCGGCCAATTCCGCTACGACGCCCTGCGCGCCGCCGGAATGGATCGATCTGGTCGAGCGCCTGCGCGGCCTGCCGTTGCGCCGTCAGCTCGAGGCGGTCAACGATGCGATCAATGCGCATCCCTATGTCTCGGCCGCGCAGAACTGGGGCGATCCGGCGCATTGGGAGACGCCGTTCGAATTCATGCGCAAGAACGGCCAGTGCCAGGATTACGCCATCGCCAAGTTCCTGCTGTTACGCGAGCTCGGCGTGCCCAACGACCGCATGCGCTTGGTGGTGGTGCGCGATGTGCGCCGCCAGGTCGATCACGCCGTGCTGGTGGTGTCGGCCGATGGCCGGGAATTGCTGCTCGACAACCTGATCGACGGCGTCGTGCCGGCATCGGCGGCGGCCGATTACCGGGCCTATTACTCGATCAATGAGACCGGCTGGTGGCTCTCTTTGCCCAATCCGCTCATGCCCGAAGGCCCGGTCGCCCAAGTCGCCAGCCGTTAATAAAGCCGTCAAAGCGGCTTACATTTCTTCTTTTCCGATTGTTAGCAACGGACTACAGATCAGATTACAAAACTGTCACGGCGCGGCTTCCGGGCCGAATCAACTTGCCTAATAAGGTCTGAATCTGTAGCCTGAAAATGGCAGATGGCTGCGGATTTTTAACCAAATCCACGGCGCCGGCCGGCGGTTAGACCGGTAGGCGGACGCGGCAAAAGCCGCGTATCATTTCCCGGGCTGGCCCATAACATGGAAAGCCGGTCCGTTTCGGGTGCGATGCTTCAAGAAGAAGGCAAAGCACCGCCGAACCAACCATTCGGTAGCGGGGGGCATTTGGCCGCTGGACTGCGCAGGTTGGGGGGACGGATGTTTCCCGAGCGTCAGCTGTTGCTGAAGAGCTCGCGCGGCGTTCGATCGCTCCGATTCCCGGGCTGGTTACAAGCGATGGTTGTCGTCGCCTGCTTTGCCACGCTTGCGAGCGCCGGTTTCCTCTCCGCGCAATATGTCGCGTTGCATCGCACGCTCGATCAGATCGCCGGCGTCGACAATTCCTCGCTCCTGTCCCTCAATTCCGATACGCCCGATGCCGCGCGCGCCATCGCCAACGGCACGGCGATGGCCGATCTGAACCGTCATCTCGCGTCGCTCAACGATCAATACGCCGCGCTCGAGCAGCAGCACGACGCCGACCAGGACAAGATATCCGCGTTGGCGGCTCAGGTGGCATCGCTCAACGACGCCGTGGCCAAGGCGAATAGCGGCCAAGCGGTCAACGATTTGACCGCGACGCTGAACGCCACGCGCGTCGAGCTGCAACGCTCCGAGGCGCAACGCGCCGATCAGGCCAATCGCATGCGCCAGCTCGAAGCCGACGCGCAGACCGCGAAGCTGCGCAACGATCAGATGAAGGCCCAGATGGCGGCCAAGGATCAACAGCTCCAGCAGGTGACGCTCGAGCGCGATCGTTTCCGCGCCATGCTCAACGACAAGTCGGGCAAGGTCGCGCCGGTCCTCATCCCGCCGCCCGGCAACGCGCCCAGCAATGTGCAAGGCTCGAACATGGTGCCGCCGGTCGACGACGAGCAGACGGACGCGCTGGTCGACAATCCGGTGCCGCCGTCCGTGGTCGACAATCGCGTCTCCGCTCCGGCCGGCGGCGATAACGGCACAAGCCGCATGACGAGCCAATTGGAACTTCTGCTCGCTTCCACCGGTGTCGATGTCGAGCAGCTCTTGAACCGCATCGGCCCCGTCGTCACCCAGGCCTCGTCCCAAGGCGGTCCCTTCGTCGCCCTCAACAGCCCGACCGGCATCGCGTTGCAGGATCAGCAGCGCCAAGCCCAGCTGGAAAAACTGCTCAAGACGTTGCCGCTCACCGCGCCGCTGGTGAACTACGGGATCGGCAGCGGCTTCGGTCCGCGCCGCGATCCGTTCAACGGCCGCGAGGCGTTCCACACCGGGCTCGATCTCGAAGCGCCCTATCGCACGCCGGTCTACAGCACCGCGCCCGGCACGGTGGCATTTACCGGCGTCAAGGAAGGCTATGGCCGCACCGTCGATATCAATCACGGCAACGGCATCGTGACCCGCTTCGCTCACCTCCATCGCATTCTAGTGGCGCGTGGGCAGCATATTGGTGCACACTTCGAGATAGGCGAACTTGGGAGCACCGGGCGCAGCACGGGGCCGCACCTGCACTACGAAGTCATCGTCGACGGCAGGCCGCTGGATCCCGCGAAATTCTTGGAGGCGGGCAAAAATGTGGTTCAAACAAGATCACAGTAAGCATGGCGCTTCGAGCCATGGCGGCAACGGCAAAAGCCGCGGCGGCGTGCCCTCGATCCTCAGCGCAGGCTTCAAATCCGAAGGCGACATCGTCAGCGACGGCGAGGTTCACATCCTCGGCACGCATTCGGGCAATCTCGTCGTGCACAAGCTGACGCTCGGCGAAGGCGGCTCGATCACCGGCACGGTCGAGGCCGAGAGCGCGCTGATCAACGGCAATCTCTCCGGCCGGTTGACCGCGGTGTCGGTCGCGCTAGGGCCGACCGCATCGGTCACCGCCGATATCGTCTATGTCTCGATGAAGATGGAACCCGGCGCGGTCTACGAAGGCTACAGCCGCCGTGTCGAGAGCATCGAGAGCTTTTCGGCCGACGGCATGAAGCTGTCGCCGCCGCAGCGCCAGCAGCTCGAGAAGATGCGCGGCAGCCATGAAGGCGTGGCCGGCAGCGCCGACTAGCCGGCTGCGCGCGCCAGCGCGGCCTTGAAGGTTTCCTTATCGACGTTTCCGCCCGAGGCTATGACCGCGACGGTCTTGCCGCGCCATTCGTGTTTGCGCGCCAGCACCGCGGCCAGCGCCACGGCGCCGCCCGGCTCCAGCACCAGCTTGTAATCGGCGAATGCCATCGCCATGGCGCGGCAGGTTTGATCGTCGCTGGCGGTTTGGCCGCCGTCCACCAGACGCCGCGCGATGGCGAAGGGAATGACGCCGGGCGAAGGCGCCAGCAGGCAATCGCAGATCGAGCGCGCGGCCGGATCGTTGGCGAGAATCCGGCCGGCTTCGAGCGAGCGGCGCATGTCGTCCACGGTTTCCGGTTCGGCGGCATAGACCGCCGTTCCCGGGCTTGTCCCTTTGACCGCGAGCGCCACCCCCGCGACCAGCCCGCCGCCGCTGCACGGCGCTAGCACGGCGTCGAGACGCAGCCCCATCGCGCGCGCCTGTTGCGCCAATTCGAGCCCGGCCGTGCCCTGTCCGGCGATCACGCGCGCGTCGTCATAGGGCGGAATCAACGCGGCGCCGCGCTCGGATGACAGGCGTCCGGCAATCGCCTCGCGGCTTTCCTTGTAGCGGTCGTAAAACACCAGTTCGGCGCCGTAAGCCCTGGTATTGGCGGCCTTGATCGCCGGCGCGTCCGCCGGCATGACGATGATGGCGGGCAGGCCCAGCAATTGCGCCGCCGCGGCCACGCCCTGGGCGTGATTGCCCGAGGAATAGGCCACCACGCCGCGCTGGCGCGCGTCCTTGCCGAGCGACAACAGTGCGTTCAAGGCGCCGCGGAACTTGAAGGAGCCGGTGCGTTGCAGGCTTTCCGCCTTGATCAGAAGATTGAATCCCAGCCGCGCATCAACCGCGGGCGAAGACAAAAGCGGCGTCGTCACGATGTAAGGCGCGATCCGCGCCGCAGCCTCCGCGATTTCGGCGGCCCCGGGCGGCGCCGGGGTCTTATCCTCGGGCATCAGAGCCCCAATAACGCCGGCAGACCGGCGAGCGATTGGATCTCGGCGGCGGGGGAGGCGGGCAGGCGCTCGGGCTTGGCGGAGGATCGGTTGACCCAGGCCACCTTGAATCCATACAGCGCCCCGCCCGCCGCGTCCCAGGCATTGGACGAGACGAAGCATATTTTCTCCGGGGCCAAGCCGAGGCGCTTGGTCACGAGCGCGTAAACGCTGGGATGCGGCTTGTAGATGCCGCAATCCTCGACCGAAATCACGTGTTCGAGGAGATCGCCGATGCCGGCCGACTTGACCGCGGCCGCGAGCATCGTGGGCGAGCCATTGGACAGGATGGCGGCGGGCCGGCCGGCGCGCTTCAAGGCTTCGAGCGTGGCCTTGGCGTCGGGATAGGCCGACAGCACGAGATAAAGCTCCATCAGCCGCGTCCGCAGACCGGCGTCTTCCACGCCGAGCGTTTCCATGGCGTAGTCGAGCGCCTCGCCGGTCACCTGCCAGAAATCCGCGTGGCGGCCCATCAGGCTCCTGAGCCAGGAATATTCGAGCTGCTTGGTGCGCCAAAGCGCGGCGAGAGGATCGGCCTTGGGCCCCAGCGTGTCGCGGCATCGCCTGGCCGCCGAAGTCACGTCCAGCAGCGTGCCATAGGCGTCGAACACGCAGGCCGAAGTCGATGACAGGGCCGGATGCGCCATGCGCGGCTCAGCGCTTCAGGTCGCTGGCGAGGGTGAAGGCCAAGTTGGTCTGGCCCAGCCGCAGGCGGTAGATCTGCAAATTCTCGAGCACGCGCTGCACGTAGTTCCGCGTCTCATCGATGGGTATCGATTCCACCCAGTCGATCACGTCGACATTGGACGAGCGCGGATCGCCGTATTCGCGGATCCATTCATTCACCCGCGCCGGGCCGGCGTTGTAGGCGGCGACCGCCAGGACATAGGAGCCGGAAAAATCGCTGAGCAACCCGTCGATATAGGCCCGGCCCAGCGTCACGTTGTAGAGCTTGTCGGTGGTCAGTTTCTTCTTCGAAAAGGGGATGTGCAGCAGCTTGGCGACCAGGCTCGCGGTCTTGGGCATGAGCTGCATCAGCCCGCGCGCCCCGGCATGGCTCACCGCGGCGTGGTCGAAGGCGCTCTCCTGCCGCGTCATGGCCAGCAGCAGCGGGGTTTCGACCGTGTCCTCCTTTTTCGTCTGGGGCAGATCGGGGATCGGATAGCCCTCGGCGATGAGGTTGACCCCGGCATAGCCGGCGCGCTTGGCCGCGGCCACGGCCAGGTCGGGACGGCCGATATCGATCGCCAGCCGCGTCACCAGCACGAAATCCGCCGGGGTCGAGACCGTTTCCGAAAGCTGCCGCAGGAAAGGCCGCACCGTCTCCTCCGCGTCGGCCTCGCCCAGATCGCGTGTCACCCGCACCAGCTCGCGCTGCTCGAAGGCCGCGATCTCTTCCGGCTTGGGCTTGGGTTCGTCGAGAACCGAGGCGGGTGCCGCGCCGCGCGCCTCGGCGGCAAGCTGGCCGTAATAGGTCGTCACCTTGCCGGCGGCGATGTCATACCATTTGGCGGCGAGATCGGTTTTGCCCATGGCCTCGGCCGCGCGTCCCGCCCAATAGGCGCCGCGCGATAGGCTGATCGGTAACTTCATCTCGTTGTAGAGCCGGACGAAATGGTCGTAGGCGATCTCGGGCTTGTTGAGAGAGCGCAGCGCGATCCAGCCCGAAAGGAATTCCAGTTCGGCGAAGGCCGGTCCGGTGGTGGCTTCGTGATGTTCGGCCAGGCGCAACGCCACGTCGGGCTGGTTGTCGGCCAGCGCGCGGCGCGCCACGTATTCCCGTTCGACCGCCCATTGCGTCGCGTGGTCGGGATCGGACGGCGCGGAATCGAGCAGCGCGATGGCGTCGTTGTCCATGAATTTGCGCCGGCTCCAGCGCACCAGGTCGAAGAGCAGGCCGGTGTCGTTGCGCAGATTGGGCGGCAGCTTGGCCGCCATCTGGCTGGCGTTGGATTTCAAGGCCTCCAGCGCCATGCGCGTTTCGGCCACCGCGCGCGGGCCGCTGGCCACCAGCGGCAACATGCGCTTGGCCGCCGCCGTCTGGCCGTCCCACAGCAGGCGGCTGAGCCGCTGCTCGTCGTCCACGGGGCGCAGCACGCCGCGAAAACGCTGCAACATCGATTTCTCGTCGAAGGGATTGAGGTTGCCGCCGATCCAGATCTCGCGGATGCGCGCTTGGCCCTGGTCGGCGTTGCCGGCGGCGATCATGAGTTCGGCCGCGCGCAGCTTGCCGTTGAAGCTCACCGGCGGGTGATTGGCGAACCAGGCGGTTATGTCGGCATCGCCGACGCCGGACATCGCCTCTTCGGCGCGCTCTTCCAGCATCGTCTGGCTCGGCCAGTCGGGGTGGTCGGTCATGAACTGGGTGATGTCGAAGAAGCTCGCGCCGCTGCCGCCGCGCGTCAGCGAAAGCCACTTGAGCGCCTGGGCGGGGAGCTGGTCCTGCGCCTTGTCGGCCTGGACCCAGGCCGCCCTCATGTCGCCCCGCTCGGCGGCGGCGAAGGCCGCCTGGTAAAGCTTGCGGTCGCCGTCGGACAGCGCCGCCGCGCCCGCATGCCGCGACGGGCCGAGCAAGGCGAAAAACAGGATGAAAAGACCGACGATGAACGACTTCACCAACGCAACACTCCCCCGGCCCCCGTCTTCCCTCTGCGAGGCGCAATCCCTAGTTTAACGGCCGAAGCGGCCGCTGTCAGGCGAATGGTTGCGGTCGGCGCCGCTGGGGGTCTATTTTGAGGCCCAGGGGCCGGTTTGGATCGGACTGGGCCGGGCCCTGGAGGTCAAAATGTTCAAGGGTTCCTTGGTCGCGCTCATCACGCCCTTCCGCAACGGCGCGGTGGACGAGAAGGCGTTCCAGAGCTTCGTCGACTGGCAGATCGGCCAGGGCACGCAAGGCGTGGTGCCGTGCGGCACCACCGGCGAGTCTCCGACCTTGAGCCATGCCGAACACAAGCGCGTGGTCGAGCTGTGCGTCGAGGCGGCGAAAGGCCGCGTGCCCGTGGTCGCGGGCACTGGCTCCAACTGCACCGCCGAGGCGATCGAGTTGACGGCTCACGCCAAGCAGGCCGGCGCTGACGCGGCGCTGATCGTCACGCCCTATTACAACAAGCCGACCCAGGAAGGGTTGTATCAGCACTACAAGGCGATCAACGACGCGGTCGACCTGCCGTTCCTGATCTACAACATTCCGGGACGCTGCGTCGTCGACATGAGCGTCGCCACCATGGCGCGGTTGGCCAAGCTGCCCCGCGTGATCGGGGTCAAGGACGCGACCAACGATTTGGCGCGACCGTTGAAGACGCGCGCGGTGATGGGCAAGGATTTCTGCATGCTGTCGGGCGAGGACGCGACCGCGCTGGCCTTCCTGGCGCAGGGCGGCGATGGCTGCATTTCGGTCACCGCCAATGTGGCGCCGCGCGCCTGCGCGGAAATGCACGCGGCCTGGCAGAAGGGCGACGCCAAGCACGCGATCGAGATCAACAACCGGCTCGGCGCCCTCCACGAGGCGTTGTTCGTCGAAACCAGCCCGGCGCCGGTCAAATACGCGGCGTCGCTGTTGGACAAATCCACGCCCGAGGTGCGCTTGCCCTTGGTCGCGGCGAGCGCCGAGGCCCAGGCCCGGGTCAAAAGCGCGATGCGCTCCGCCGGTCTGCTGAACTAGGGCTTCCATGGCGCTCCGCGGCGACGAGCGATACGTCGCGCAAAACCGCCGCGCGCGGCATGACTACCTGATCGAGAACACGCTCGAGGCCGGCATGATGCTGACCGGCACCGAGGTCAAGGTGCTGCGCAAGGGCCTGGCCTCGATCGCCGAGGCCTATGCCACCGAGAAGGACGGCAAGATCTATCTCTTGAATTCGCATTTCCCGATCTATGCCTCGGCGCGGGTCAATCACGAGCCGCGCCGGCCGCGCCTGTTGCTGCTGCACAATCGCGAGATCGACAAACTCCTGGGCGCGGTGAAGCGCGACGGCGTCACGCTCATTCCGCTGGCGATCTATTTCAACGAACGCGGCAAGGCCAAGCTGCAATTGGGCCTGGCCAAGGGGAAGCGCAAGGCCGACAAGCGCCAGGCCGAGAAGGAGCGCGACTGGCAGCGCGACCGGGCCCGGCTGATGCGCGACAAGGGCTAGGCGAGGCGCTTTTTCAATTCCCCGAACACGGTTTCGAACATGGCTTCCGTCAGCCGGCCGGTGTTGGTGTTGAGCCGCGAGCAGTGATAGCTGTCGGCGAGCCACGGCGCGGATCCAATCGCGTGCAGCGCGCCGTGGCGGAAGGGGAAATCCCCCTTGCGCTGCCGCAAGGCCGAGAGCGCGGCGTTGTGCGCGATCTGGCCCAGCGCCAATATCGCCCTCAATTTCGGCATGGACGCGATTTCGGCCGCGAGAAAACCGCCGCAGGATTTGATCTCGCCCGGCTCGGGCTTGTTCTCGGGCGGCACGCAGCGCACCGCGTTGGTGACGCGGCAGTCGATCAGCGAAAATCCGTCATCGGCGCGTTCGGCGTATTCGCCCCGGGCGAAACCGAACTTCTTCAGCGTCGTATAAAGCAGATCGCCGGCGTAATCGCCGGTGAAGGGACGGCCGGTGCGGTTGGCGCCCCTCAAGCCCGGCGCCAGTCCGACGATCAGCAGCCGCGCCGAAACTTCGCCGAAAGACGGCACCGGTGCGTTGAACCAATCGGGGTTCGCCTGGCGCTGCTTGGCGCGGAACGCGGCGAGGCGCGGGCAGAGCGGGCAGTCGCGTCCCGGCTCCGTCCTCCCCCCGGAAGCGGTCACGCGTTGCTGTCGCTCATCACCGGAGCGCGCACCGCGTCGTCGCGGTGGTGGCGCATGATCTGCGGCGCCAAATCCTGAAGCTCGACGAACACGTCGGCCTGGCGGCGCAACTCGTCCGCGATCATCGGCGGGGCCGAGCGGATGGTCGACACCACGGTGACGCGCACGCCCTTCTTCTGCACCGCTTCGACCAGGCGGCGGAAATCGCCGTCGCCCGAGAACAGCACGATATGGTCGAGGAACTGCGCCATCTCCATCACGTCGATGGCGAGCTCGATGTCCATGTTCCCCTTCACCTTCCGCCGCCCCATGGCGTCGGTGAATTCCTTGGTCGGCTTGGTGACCATGGTATAGCCGTTGTAGTCGAGCCAATCGACCAGCGGCCGCAAGGGCGAATAATCCTGTTCCTCGATCAATGCGGTATAATAGAAGGCGCGTATCAGCCGGCCCTTTTCGCCGAACAGTTCCAGGAGCCGCTTGTAGTCGATATCGAACCCCAAGGAACGAGCGGCGGCGTGAAGATTGGCGCCGTCAATGAACAATGCAATTCTTTCTTCGGGATAAAATGTCATGTGCAAACTCCATCAATGTCCAAAACATGCCGGGTACTTATCCGGCGGGCTGATTTGACTTCCTCGCGCGCTCCGCGTCAATACGCGATGCGGGAGAATTGACGTGATCTTAATCGCCTTTGGCGCGAATCAACCCAGTGCCCTGGGACCGCCCCGGCTGACGATCGAAGCCGCGATGGCTAATCTCGATCAAGAAGCCGGCAAAATTATGGCACGTTCCCGATTTTACCGCTCGGCTCCCGTCCCGATTTCTGCGCAACCCTGGTATGTGAACGCGATAGTTTCAATCGAAACGCAGCTTCAACCTGAATTATTGTTAAACTTGTTGCATGGCATCGAGACACATTTGGGCCGCGTGCGGCGCGAAAAAAACGAGGCGCGGGTGATCGACCTCGATTTGCTCGATTATAATGGTTTCATCCGCGACCGGCCGCCCATCCTGCCGCATCCGCGGATGCATGAGCGCGCTTTCGTGCTGCTGCCGCTGGCCGAGATCGCGCCCGGCTGGAAACATCCCATTCTCGGCCTTTCGGCCGGGCAATTGCTCGCGCGTCTGCCCCCGGGCCAGACCGCGGAGCCGATCGAGGGACCGGTCGAGGACAGGTGACAGGCTTATCCTCGCGCGCTATGGATCAACCATGAGCCAAGGCAAGCGGGAGCGGCTGCGCGACATCATCGCCCGGGAATCGCTGCTCACCGGCGACAACTTCACCCTCGCCTCGGGCAAGAGCAGCGGCTACTTCTTCGACATGAAGAAGACCATGTTCCATCCCGAAGGGGCGTCGCTGACCGCCGATCTGATCTTCGAGGCGATCAAGGACGACAAGGACGTGGCCTATATCGGCGGGCTCGAAATGGGCGCGGTGCCGGTGATCGCGGGCGTGTGCCTGCGCAGCTGGCCGGAACGGCCGATCTCGGGCTTTTTCGTGCGCAAACAGGTCAAGGATCACGGCACGGCCAAGCTGATCGACGGCAGGCTGGAGCCGGGCAGCCGCGTCATACTCCTTGAAGACGTAACGACAACCGGCGGCTCGGTGATGAAGGCGGTCGAGGCCGTCCGCTCCCAGGGCTGCAATGTGAAGAAGATCGTCACCATCGTCGACCGGCTGGAAGGCGCGCGCGCCAACCTCAAGAAGGAAGGGCTGGAGCTGGTCGCGCTCTACACCCGCGACGATTTCGCGCCCAAGAAGTAGCCCACGGTAATCTATTGTTAACCATGCCGGCGCTTGCGGGCTCGCCCGCGCGCCGGACCCTCACCCGATATTAAGGAAATAGCCGCTTAATGGCGGGGCCAACCCGTTTTTGGGGGCCCGTTTTCAGGGGCGCGCGATCCGCATGCGTATTTCGGTTTTCGGCATGGGCTATGTCGGCACGGTTTCGGCCGCGTGTTTCGCCGAGCTCGGCCACGACGTCACCGGCGTCGACGTCAATCCGCGCAAGGTGGAGATGCTCAATCGCGGTCTATCGCCGGTGGTGGAAGAGGGGATCGACGAGGCGGTCCAGGCCGGGGTCAAGGCCGGCCGTCTGCGCGCGACCTCAGACGCCAACGGCGCGGTGCTGCAAAGCGACATCTCGCTCATTTCCGTCGGCACGCCGATGAACCGCAACGGCGCGTCCGATCTCTCGGCGCTCGACGCGGTGGTCGGCCATATCGGCCGCGCGCTCCGGCACAAGAACGGGCCGCACACCGTGGTGCTGCGCTCGACCGTGCCGCCCGGCACCACCGAAACCCGCGTCCTGCCCGCGCTCCACGCGCAATCGGGCCGCGAGGGCGACAGCGGCCTGGCGGTCGCCTTCAATCCCGAATTTCTGCGCGAAGGCTGCTCGGTCAAGGATTTCCGCAATCCCCCCTTCACCATCGCCGGCAGCCCGAGCGAGGCCGGATACCGCGCGGTCGAGGAGCTTTATCGCGGGATTTCCGCGCCCTTCATCCGTACCACCACCGCCATCGCCAAATCCGTGAAGTGCCTGTCCAATGCCTTCCATGCGGTCAAGATCACCTTCGCCAACGAGGCCGGCGTGCTGCTGAAGAGCCTGGGCATCGACCCGCAAGAGGCGATGCGCGTCTTCTGCGAGGATCGCCAGCTCAACATTTCCTCAGCATATCTCCGGCCCGGCTTCGCCTTCGGCGGCTCGTGCCTCCCCAAGGACGTGGCCGCGCTGGCCGCGCTCGCAAAGGCGCGCGATCTCGACCTGCCTTTCCTGTCGCATGTTTTGGCGGCCAACGAAGCGCACATCGCCCGCGCGCTCGATGCCGTGCTCAAACACAAGCGCGGCAAGGTGGCGCTGCTGGGCCTCGCCTTCAAGCCCGGCACCGACGATTTGCGCGATTCGCCCTTCGTCTATCTGGCCGAAAGGCTGATCGGCAAGGGCTACGAGCTCGCGATCTTCGACCGCAACGTCCATGCCGCCAAGCTCCTGGGCAAGAACCGCGAATTCATCGACCAGGAAATCCCGCATTTCGAGCGGCTGCTGTCGCCCGATCTGGTTCATGCGCTCGAAGGCGCAGTCATCATCGTCATCGGCCACGCCTCGCGCGCCGACATCGAGCATGTGAAGGCCCATCACGCCGGCCGTCCGGTGCTCGATCTCCAGGGCGTCAAGGAACTGCGCGAGCAGCATGGCGTGGTCTACCAATCTCTCTGTTGATGGCGCCCCGCTGATGGACGCCACATTCCCGCAAGCCCGGCCGCGTCTGCTCTTCGTCTCGCCGCAATTCCTGTTTCCGGCGGATGCCGGCGGCAAGATCCGCACCACCGGCATTCTGCGCCGGATGAAGGGCGGGTTCTTCGACATCACGCTCGCTTCCCCGGCGAAGCATTGCGAAGCCCGGCGTTTCGCGTCCGACATCGCCCAAATCTGCGACCGCTTCGTCGCCTGGCCGGGCGGACGCGCCAAGACGGGCCCGCCGGCCGCGCTCAAGCGCTTGGCCGCGCTGTTCGGCCCTTTGCCGGTTTCGGTGGCAAGCGACCGCTCGGAGGACGGCAAGGCGGTGGTGGCGGCGTTGCTGGGCGAAGGCTTCGACGCGGTGGTGGCCGATTTCGTTCATTCGGCCGTTCTGTTCGAAACGCCGCCGCCGCATTCCGTGCTGTTCACCCACAACATCGAGGCCGAGATTTTCGCGCGCCATGCGCGCCACGCCGGCAATTTCGTCAGGCGCGCGGTATGGCGCGGCCAGCGCCGCAAGATGGCGGCGTTCGAGGCGCGCTGGCTGCCGGCCTTCGGCAAGGTGATCGCGGTGTCCGAGCGCGATCTCGCCTTCTTCGTCGAGAATTACGGCGTGCGCGGCGGGGAAGCCATCCCGACCGGCGTCGATTTCGATTACTTCGCCTTCGATCCCGGTTCGGTCCCGCCCGAGGTTCGGGATGCGGGCGGCGAATTGGTCTTCACCGGCTCGATGGATTGGCCCGCCAATGTCGACGCCATGCGTTATTGCATGGCCGATATCTGGCCGCTGATATCCGCGGCGCGGCCTCAAGCGCGCCTCACCGTGGTGGGACGCAACCCGCCGCCGGATCTGGTGGCCGAAGCGCAACGGCGCGGGCTCAACTGGCGCTTCACCGGCCTGGTCGAGGACATCCGGCCCTTCGTCCGCGCGGCCAATGTTTATATCGTGCCGCTGCGCGTCGGCGGCGGCACGCGCATCAAGATCTACGAAGCGATGGCCATGCGCCGCCCCGTGGTCTCCACCTCCATCGGCGTCGAAGGCCTGCCGCTCGAGGCCGGGCGGCATTACCGCCGCGCCGACCAGCCGGCGGATTTCGCGGCTTCGGTGTTGGAGCTGCTCGACCGTCCCGGGGATGGCGCCGATCTCGCCGAAGAGGCCTATATCTTCATCCTCAAGCGGTTTTCCAATCGCCGCGTGGCGGCATTGTTCGAGGAAATCTGCCGCCGGGCGATGACCGGAAGCGAACCGGCTCTGGTTCGCGGCCCGAACGCCGCTCTTGCCGGGTAGCACGGCCAAGGGCCAATCTTTCTAGGCTTCGCACGTCAGGTGCTACGCGGGGGCCCGAGGCGTCGTGCGAAGCGAAGAAAGGCTTAAGCATATCCGCCGATTCCAGACAGGCGCCTGTTGCGGTGCAATAAAACACCCCATATAGTAAGGGGAGACAGGCGATTTCCGGAGATATCCCTTCATGGCGCGCGTTACCGTCGAAGACTGCATTCTCAAGGTACCGAACCGTTTCGAGCTGGTGCTGCTGTCGGCGCAACGCGCGCGCGACATCGCCGGAGGCGCGCAACTCACGCTCGACCGCGATAACGACAAAAACCCGGTCGTGGCGCTGCGCGAGATCGCCGACGAGACCATCGCGCTTCCCCAGCTTCAGGAAAACCTGATCAAGGGCATGCAGAAGCGCGTCGAACTCGACGAGCCCGAGGACGATCAGGACATCGAACTGGGCGCGCAGCTCGGCACCGGCGCCGACATCGCCTCCGTTGCCGGCAACGAGAGCGAAACCGCCCCCGCCACCGGCGGCGAGGAAGCGGTGGACGAGGATTTGCAGAAAGACGTGATGGAAGTCGCCGAGGACGAAGCCGTCGGATTGAACGGCGAGGATATGCCCGACATCGACGGGGACGAAAAACCCGACGCGGTCGAGGACAAGGACGCGAACTGATCGATGGCGGACGGCGCGCGACCCGCCTCATCGCCGGTCGTTTCGCGCCCAAGCGCCGTCCGGGATGGGCGGCGGAGTGACCCGCGATGATGCGCCAATTCGAACTGGTCGAGCGCGTTAAGGCCTACGATCCGTCGGCCAACGAAGACGCCATCAACCGCGCCTATGTGTTCTCGATGAAGGCGCATGGCGCGCAAAAGCGCGCTTCGGGCGATCCCTATTTCTCCCACACCGTCGAGGTCGCCGGCATCCTGTCCGGCATGAAACTCGACACCGCTTCGATCATCACCGGCCTGCTGCACGACACGGTCGAGGACACGCTGGCGACGACCGAGGAGATCGAGAAGCTGTTCGGCCCCGAGATCGCGCGGCTGGTCGACGGCGTGACCAAGCTGTCGCGCCTGGAGCTGCAATCCGACCAGACCAAGCAGGCGGAGAATTTCCGCAAGCTGGTGCTGGCGATGTCCGAGGACATCCGCGTGCTTCTGGTCAAGCTCGCGGACCGGCTCCACAACATGCGCACGCTCCATTTCATCAAGGACGAGGAAAAGCGCCGGCGCATCGCGCGCGAGACCATGGAAATCTACGGGCCGCTGGCCGAGCGCATCGGCATGAACAAGATGAAGGACGAGCTCGAGGATCTGGCCTTCGCCGAGCTTTATCCCGCCGAACGCGAAAGCCTCATGACCCGGCTGAAGTTTCTCCGGGAAAAAGGCGGCGACCTGGTCGGCCACGTGATCGATGAATTGCAGGAGACGCTGAAGAAAGACGGCATCGACGCCCAGATATCGGGGCGCGAAAAGACGATCTATTCCATCTGGCGCAAAATGCAGAAGAAGAACGTCGGCTTCGAGCAATTGTCCGACATCATGGCCTTTCGCGTCGTCGTGCCGGACGTGGCGGCGTGCTATCACGCGCTCGGCGTGCTGCACAGCCACTATCCGGTGGTGCCCGGGCGCTTCAAGGATTACATCTCCACGCCGAAGCCGAACAATTACCGCTCGCTCCATACCGGGGTGATCGGGCCGCAGCGCCAGCGCATCGAGGTTCAGATCCGCACGCCCGAGATGCACGAGGTGGCGGAACTCGGCGTCGCCGCGCATTGGGTCTACAAGGAAGGCGCGCCCAAGACCGAGGGCCCGCAATACCGCTGGCTGCGCGAGCTGCTGGACATTCTCGAGCACGCCTCGGACCCGCAGGAATTCCTCGAGCACACCAAGCTCGAGATGTACCAGGACCAGGTCTTCTGCTTCACGCCCAAGGGCGATTTGATCCAGCTGCCGCGCGGCGCCTGTGCGGTCGATTTCGCCTATGCCGTCCATTCCGAGATCGGCGACACCTGCGTCGGCGCCAAGATTAACGGGCGGCTGGTGCCGCTCAGGACCGAGTTGTCCAACGGCGATCAGGTCGACGTGGTGACCTCCAAGGCGCAAACGCCGTCGCCCACCTGGGAACGCTTCGTCGTCACCGGCAAGGCGCGGGCGCGCATCCGCCGCTTCATCCGCACCCAGCAACGCCAGCAATATCTCGACCTTGGCAAGGCCATCCTGCAAAAGGCCTTCCGCCAGGAAGACCACGAATTCGCCGAGAAGGCGCTCGACCAGGTGCTGAAGAAGTACGATTGCGACACGCGCGAGGATTTGTACGTCGTGGTGGGCGAGGGGATGCACACCGGGCGCGAGGTGGTCCATGCCATCTTCCCGCCCAAGGAAGAGCCGCGCTCCAGCAAGGTGGTGGCGCTCAAGCCCCGCGCCAAGGGCAAGAAGGCGGAATCGAAGAACGCGGTGCCGATCCGCGGCCTCATTCCCGGCATGGCGGTGCATTTCGCCGGCTGCTGCCATCCGCTGCCCGGCGACCGCATCGTCGGCATCGTGACGACCGGCAAGGGCGTGACCATCCACACCATCGATTGCGAGACCCTCGACACCTTCGCCGACACGCCGGACCGCTGGCTCGACGTCGCCTGGGACGAGGAGGGCGACCCCGAACACGTCCATCTCGGCCGCATCGCCGTCACCATCGGCAACGAGCCCGGCAGCCTGGGCAGCCTGACGACGGTGATCGGCAAGAGCGGCGGCAACATCACCAACCTCAAGATCACCAACCGTTCGCAGGATTTCTTCGAGCTGCTGGTTGACATCGAGGTGCAAAGCGTGCGTCACCTGACTAATATCATCGCCGCGCTCAGGGCGACCCCGGTGATCAACTCGGTGGAACGCGCGCGCGGGTGAAGGGTCCATCATGATTGAAAAGCGTCCGCTCCGCCTTGGCGTCAACATCGATCACGTCGCCACCATCCGCAACGCGCGCGGCGGGCGGCATCCCGATCCGGTGCGCGCCGCCCGTTTGGCGGCATCGGCCGGCGCCGACGGCATCACCGCCCATCTGCGCGAGGACCGCCGCCACATCTCCGACGACGACATCGCGCGGCTCGCGCGCGAGTTGTCGGTGCCGCTCAATCTCGAAATGGCGGCGACCGAGCCGATGCTCGAAATCGCGCTCCGGCACAAGCCGCACGCCGCCTGCCTGGTGCCGGAGCGGCGCAACGAGCTCACCACCGAGGGCGGGCTCGATGCCGCGGGCGCGGCCGAACGCCTCTTGCCCCTCGTCGCCAGGCTCGGCGCCGTGGGCATCCGCGTCTCGCTGTTCATCGATCCCGACATCAGACAGCTCGAAGCGGCGAAACAACTGGGCGCGCCGGTGGTCGAATTGCATACCGGCGCCTATTGCGAAGCGGAGGGGGCATCGCGCCAGCGCGAATTACAGCGCCTTACGGCGGCGGCGGAGATGGCGGAATCCTTGGGACTCGAATGCCATGCCGGCCATGGGCTGGGCTTCGACAATGTGGGGCCGGTGGCATCCATACCCACGATCGTCGAGCTCAATATCGGCCATTTCCTGATCGGCGAGGCGATCTTCAGCGGCCTCGACAGCGCGGTCAAACGCATGCGCGCCGTGATGGACAAGGCCCGGAGCGAGAGCCGGGGGGAGAAAAGCGCCTGATGATCCTCGGCGTCGGCAGCGATCTGATCGACATCCGCCGCATCGAACATGCCATCGAGCGGTTCGGCGAGCGCTTCCTCAACCGCATCTTCACCCCGGCCGAGCGTAACCGCTCCGAGCGCCGCGCCGACCGCGCGGCGAGTTACGCCAAGCGTTTCGCCGCCAAGGAGGCTTGCGCCAAGGCGCTCGGCACCGGATTTCGCAAGGGGGTCTATTGGCGCGATCTGGGCGTGGTCAACTCGCCCTCGGGCCGGCCGACGCTGGTGCTGACCGGCGGCGCCAACCAACGCCTCAAGGAGATGATCCCGGCCGGCATGAACGCGCGCATCGACCTGACGCTGACCGACGAGCCGCCGCTGGCCCAGGCCCTGGTCGTGATTACCGCCGAATCGCAGGTTCGGTGACGGTGCCGCACTTGACTTCCCATCCCCGTCTGGGCTTGATCGTCGCGGCGCCGATCCCGAACTTTCCCGTAACCTTCAATCCCCGGCGCGTTGGCGGAATTTTTTCATGAGCAGAGCATCGGGCCGGGCATCCTCCGGAGTTGCCGAGACGGTAAAGACGATCGTTTACGCCGTCATCATCGCGCTCTTCATCCGCACCTTCTTCTACGAGCCGTTCAGCATCCCCTCGGCCTCGATGGTGCCCACATTGCTGGTGGGCGATTACCTGTTCGTCTCGAAATTCTCCTACGGCTACAGCCGCTATTCGCTGCCCTTCGGCCTGCCGCTCATTCCCGGCCGCGTCTTCTTCACCGAGCCGAAGCGGGGCGACGTGGTGGTGTTCAAGCTGCCGCGCGATCCCTCGATCGATTTCATCAAGCGCATCATCGGGCTGCCGGGCGACACCATCCAGGTGAAGGACGGCGTCCTCGCCATCAACGGACAGCCGGTGCAGCGCGAAAAGGCCGGCAGTTACGCGTATGACGAGAATGGCCGCAGCGCGACCTACGACCTTTATAGCGAGACCTTGCCCAACGGCGTGAAGCATCCAGAATTGCAGGTGAATGAGGATCTGTCCAAATGCAATCCGGACCAATCCTCCTTGTGCTCGATGAACAACACGCCCGTCTTCACCGTGCCGCCCGGCCACTATTTCATGATGGGCGACAACCGCGACAATTCCTCCGACAGCCGCGATCCCAACAGCGGCGTGGGCTACGTGCCGGCCGAGAACCTGGTCGGCCGCGCCGTGTTCATCTTCTACTCCACCGACGGCTATTCCCGCTGGTGGGAAGTCTGGAATTGGCCGTTCACCATCCGCTACGACCGGCTGTTCTCGGCGATCCACTAGGCGCGAGAACCAGGCATGGCGGAAAGGGGCGATCCCCCGGGCGATCTCGCCAAGGTTCTCGGCCATCGCTTCGCCAAGCCCGAACTCCTGGCCGAGGCGCTGATCCATCCCAGCGCGACCAAGCGGCAAGGCCGCGATCCGCACGGTTACGAGCGGCTCGAATTCCTCGGCGACCGGGTGCTGGGAGTCATCATCGCGGAGCTGCTGTGGCGGCGTTTCCCCGACGCCGACGAAGGCGAATTGACGCGCCGCCACGTGGCGCTGGTGCGCCGCGAGACATTGACCGATGTCGCAAGGGAGATCGGCCTGGGGGAATACATGACGGCGGCCAGCGACGGCGGCATGCGCGACAATCCCGGCGTGTTGGCCGATCTGTGCGAGGCGGTGATCGCCGCGCTTTATATCGACGGCGGGCTCCCGGCCGCGCGGCGCTTCGTCGAGAAAAACTGGGGCAAGCGGCTCCGGACCGCGCAGCATCCGCTCTCCGATCCCAAGACCGCGTTGCAGGAATGGGCGCAGGCGCGCGGCCTCAAACTGCCGGTCTATCGCACGGTGGAAACGAAAGGCCCGGCGCATCAGCGCCGTTTCACCGTGAGCGTGAGCGTGCAGGGTCTGCCCGATGCGACGGCATCGGGCACCACCAAACGCGCGGCCGAAGCGGCGGCGGCTTCATCCGTACTCGCCGGCATCGACGGGGGATCCGGCCGGACATGACGCGTTGCGGCTATATCGCGCTGTTGGGCGCGCCCAATGCCGGCAAGTCGACGCTGTTGAACCGCCTGGTGGGAACGAAGCTCGCCATCGTTTCGCCCAAGGTGCAGACCACGCGCGCGCGCCTGCTCGGCATCGTCGCGCGCGGGGAATCGCAGCTCGTCTTCATCGATACGCCCGGGATATTCGCGCCCAAGCGGCGGTTGGAACGCGCCATGGTGGCCGCCGCCTGGGAAGGCGCCAAGGAAGCCGATATCGACGTGGTGCTGGTGGATGCTTCGCGCGGCCTCGATGCCGACACGCGCCGCATCCTCGACGGGCTCAAGGCGGCAGGCAAGCGGCGCGCGGTGCTGGCCTTGAACCAGATCGACAAGGCGAAGCGCGAAGCCCTACTGCCGATGGCCGCCGCGCTTGCCCAGGCTTATGAATTCGAGCGCGTGTTCATGATTTCCGGCCTCAACGGCGACGGGGTCGAGGATTTGCTGGCCTATCTCGCCGGAGCGGTGCCGGAAGGCCCGTGGCTTTTTCCGGCCGACGAGATGACCGACGCGCCCTTGCGCCTCTTGGCAGCGGAAATCACCCGCGAGCAGATCTTCCTCCAGCTCCATCAGGAACTGCCCTATGCCTCCACGGTCGAGACCGAAGCCTGGGAGGAATTCGCCGACGGCAGCGTCAAGATCTCGCAGCTGATCCATGTCGCGCGCGACAGCCAGAAGCCGATCGTGCTGGGCAAGGGCGGCAGCCGGATCAAGAGCATCGGCGAAGCCGCGCGCGCCGAGTTGGAAAAACTCCTCGGCCGCCGCGTCCATCTCTTTCTCCAGGTCAAGGTGTCCGGGGATTGGACCGAGGATAAAGAGCGCTACGAGGCCATGCGGCTCGATTTCGGGGATAAGTGATGCGCTGGAGCGACGAAGGCATCGTGCTGTCGGCGCGCCGCCACGGCGAGCGCGGGCTGATCGTTCATCTGCTGACGCGCGAGCGCGGCCGCCATGCCGGGCTGGTGCGCGGCGGGCAGGGGCCGCGCACGCGCATGCGCTACCAGACCGGCAACCGCCTGGCGATATCGTGGTCGGCGCGGCTGTCCGAGCATCTGGGCCATCTCGCGGGCGAATTGCTGCGCGGCCACGCCGCGCGCTTCATGGATGATCGCGTGCGGCTCGCCTGCCTCTCATCCGCGTCTGCCATGGCCGAGGCGACTTTGCCCGAGCGCGAGCCGCATCCGCGTGCCTATGCCGGCCTCAACGCGCTCCTCGAGGCGCTCGATGAGGATGCCGGCTATGCCGCGCTTTACGTGCGCTGGGAGCTCGATCTGCTGGCCGAGCTGGGCTACGGCCTCGATCTGTCGCATTGCGTGGCGACCGGTGCGCGCGAAAGCCTCACCTATGTCTCGCCGCGCTCGGGCCAGGCGGTGTCGGAAACCGCCGCCGCGCCCTATCGCGAGAAGCTGCTGCGCCTGCCGCGCTTCCTGCTGCCCGGCGAGAACCAGCCACCCGCGCCCAGCGACATAATCGACGGTCTCGCCCTCACCGGCTACTTCCTCGACCGGCGCGTGCTGGCGCCTCACGGGCGCAAGATTCCGGCTGCGCGTTCCCGATTCGCTGATGTAATACGGCGGCGCAGCACAGCCGATGCGCAACCCCGCGCATCGGCGTAGTGCGAAGCAAAGAAATAGGGCGTAGCACCTGACGTGCGAAGCATAGAAAGATATTCATGAGCAAGTCTTCCGCCGCCGAGATGGGCGAAATCCGCAAGGTCGATTTCGCCGAGGAGCTGGGCGAGCGCTATCTCTCCTACGCGCTCTCCACCATCATGGCGCGCTCGCTGCCCGACGTGCGCGACGGGCTGAAGCCGGTGCATCGCCGGATCCTTCATGCCATGCGCCAGCTCAAGCTCGATCCCAAATCGGGCTACAAGAAATGCGCGCGCGTGGTGGGCGACGTCATCGGCAAGTTCCATCCGCATGGCGACATCGCGGTCTATGACGCGCTGGTGCGCCTGGCGCAGGATTTCGCGCAGCGTTATCCGCTGGTCGACGGCCAGGGGAATTTCGGCAATATCGACGGCGATAACGCGGCGGCGATGCGCTACACCGAAAGCCGGCTGACCGCGGTGGCCGAGGCGCTGCTCGAGGGCATCGACGAGGACACGGTCGATTTCCGCCCCACCTATGACGGCGAAAGCAGCGAGCCGGTCGTGCTGCCGGCGCGTTTCCCGAACCTGCTGGCCAACGGCGCCGCCGGCATCGCCGTCGGCATGGCGACCAGCATCCCGCCGCACAACATCGTCGAGCTGGCCGACGCGCTGGCGCTGCTGGTCAAGAACCGGCGCGCCACCACCGCCGAGCTGTTGAAATGCGTGCCCGGCCCGGACTTCCCCACCGGCGGCGTGCTGGTCGAGCCGCGCGACAGCATCCGCGAGGCTTACAACACCGGCCGCGGCAGCTTCCGCTTGCGCGCGCGCTGGCACAAGGAGCCGCTCGCCCAGGGCCAGTTCCGCATCGTCGTTTCCGAAATTCCCTATCAGGTGCAGAAATCGCGCCTGATCGAGCGCATCGCGCTGCTGCTGGAGGAGCGCAAGCTGCCGCTCTTGGCCGACATCCAGGATGAATCGACCGAGAAGGTGCGTCTCATCCTCGAGCCCAAGAGCCGCAACGTCGATCCCGTGATGCTGATGGAATCGCTGTTCCGCGCCACCGATCTCGAAACCCGCGTGCCCTTGAACCTGAACGTGCTCGACGCCGAGGGCACGCCGCGCGTGATGAATTTGAAAGAGGCGCTGCTGGCCTTCCTCGACCACCGCCGCGTCGTGCTGCAACGCCGCTCGCGTTGGCGCCGCGAGGCGATATCCCGGCGGGCCGAGATCCTCAAGGGCTACATGATCGTCTACGTCAATCTGGACCAGGTGATCCAGATCATCCGCCGCTACGACGACGCCAAAGAGCGGATGATGAAGAAGTGGCGCCTGACGCAGAACCAGGCCGACGCCATTCTCGACATGAGGCTGCGCGCCTTGCGCCGCCTCGAAGAGATCGCCATCCGCCAGGAGCTGAAAAACCTGGCCGATGAGGACAAGGAACTGAAACACCTGCTCGGCGATGAACGCCGGCAATGGAAACGCATCGGCGAGGAGACGGCGTCGCTTCGCCAGGAATTCGGGCCCACCTCGCTGCTGGGCAAACGGCGCACCGAACTGGGCAAGCCGCCCGCGGTGGTGGAGGTGCCGCTCGAGGCGCTGGTCGAGCGCGAACCGGTGACGGTGATCGGCTCGGAGAAGGGCTGGCTGCGCGCGGCCAAGGGCCACGGGCTCAATCCGGCCGAGATCAAATACAAGGAAGGCGACGGGCCGCGCTTCGCCATCGAGGCCATGACCACCGACAAGCTTCTGGTCTTCGCCACCAACGGGCGCTTTTACACGCTCGCGATCGACAAGCTGCCGGGCGGGCGCGGCCTGGGCGAGCCTTTCCGCCTGATGGCCGATCTGGACAACGAGCACGACATCGCCTCGGTGATGATCTACAAGCCGGGCTCGAAGATTCTGGTGGCGGCGAGCGACGGGCGCGGTTTCGTCGTCGCTTCCGATGACGTGCTGGCGCAGACGCGCAACGGCAAGCAGGTGATGCGGCCGGGGAAAGAGGCCAAGGCGCTGGTGGCGGCGCCCGCCGAGGGCGACACCATCGCGGTGGTGGGCGAGAACCGCAAGCTGCTGCTCTTCCCGCTCAACGAGGCGCCGGAAATGGCGGGCGGGCGCGGCGTCATCCTCCAGCGCTATCACCAGGGCGGGCTGGCCGATGCGCGGGTGATAACCAAAGCCGAGGGCCTGTCGTGGAAATCGGGCGACCGCACCCGCACCGAAACCGATCTGCGCCCCTGGACGGGCGCCCGCGCCGGCAGCGGCCGCATTGCGCCGAGGGGATTCCCCGCCGATAATCGCTTTTCCTGAGGGCATTTCTTAAGGCCATAAGGACGGTTCCATGACCCCAACCGCACCGCCGCCGCCTGTTACGCCCGACTTGACGCTCGACGCCAAGGGGCTCAAATGCCCGCTGCCGGTGTTGAAGGCGCGCAAGGCGATGAAGGAGATGAAGCCGGGCGCGGTGTTGCGCGTCTATGCCACCGACCCCGGCGCGGTGAAGGACTTCGACCATTTCTGCAAAACCACCGGCGCTCACCTGCTGGATTGCCGGGAGGAAGCAGGAGGGGTGCTGGTATTCATGCTGAGAAAACCATAGGAACCGATTGCTGCGAGGGTGATCGCAACGCGATCACGGGGGCGTGCTGGTGTTTATGTTGAAGAAGGCATAAGGCTCCGGGCCGGTACGCTGAACTCTCGATTTGCCTTCGCACGATGCCTCGGGCCCGCATCGCACCTGACGTGCGAAGCCCAGAAAATTCGGCCCTCGGCTGTGCTACGGCTTGTACGCGGCGTATAAAAGGCACATCCTGGCCGCGTTTTGAAACGGCGATAATTACAGGGAGGCTTATCATGTCGATGACCGATGTTACCAAGGCGCTGCACGCGCATTGGGTGGCCTATCTGATCGAGGGCATCGTGCTGGTGATCCTCGGCATGGCGGCGATCCTGGTTCCCATTTTGGCCACGCTGGCGGTGACGATATTCCTCGGCTGGCTCTTTCTCATCAGCGGCGTTTTCGGCCTCATCACCACCTTCTGGATGAAGCACGCGCCGGGTTTCTGGTGGTCGCTGCTCTCGGCGGTGCTCGGCATCGTGGTCGGCGGGTTGTTGATCGGCTGGCCGGTCGGCGGCGCGGTTTCGTTGACATTGGTGCTGATCGCCTTCTTCGCGATCGAGGGCGTGCTCTCGATCCTGTTCGGGTTCGAGCACAAGCAGGCGCTGTCGGGCCGCTGGTTCTGGATGGTGCTGAACGGCGTCATCGACCTGATTTTGGCCGGAATAATTTTCTACTCGCTGCCCTTCTCCGCGGTCTGGGCGCTCGGGCTGCTGGTCGGCATCGATCTGGTGTTCGGCGGCGTGGCGCTGATCGGCATGGCGCTGCACGCGCGCGACGCGGCCTAAACATTTTCCTTCGCACGACACCGATGCGCTGGGATTGCGCATCGGCTGTGCTACGGTTTAGGGCTTCTTCTCTCCGCCGGTGACCAGCCCGAGCTCACGGTAATAGCGCGCGGCGCCGGGGTGGAGCGGCAGGTCGAAGCCGTCCAGCGCGTCGGCCAATCGGATGCGCTTGCCCGCCGGGTGGCCGCTGTCGAGGATGCGGCGCGAGGCCGGCTGCCACAGCGCCGCCGTGATGGCGTAGACCAGATCCTCCGGCGTCTCGGCGCGCACCACCCACAACGCCGTCACCGCCACCGACGGCGTTTCCTTGTCGATGCCGGGATATGTCGCGCCCGGGATCGATCCGGCGGCGAAGTAGCGGTATTTGGCGTGCAGCGCGCGCGCCGTTCCCGCCGCCACCGGCACCAGCCGCATCTTGGCCAGCGAGGCGAGATCGGCCACCGCCGGCACCGGATACCCGGCCACCAGGAAAAGCGCGTCGATGTCGCCGCGGCGCAGCGCCTCCGCCGCTTGCGACAGGCGCTGGTAGCTGGGCTTGAGGTCGCATTCCGAAAGCCCCACGGCTTCGAGCACGAGCCGCGCATCGACCAGCGTGCCCGAGCCCGCCTCGCCCAACGCCACGCGCTTGTCCTTCAGATCGGCCAGGCGGCGGATGTCGCTTTCGGCGCGCACCACGACATGGACGTATTCGGGATAGAGCGCGGCCACGGCGCGCAAATTCTTGAGCGGGCCGGGCGGCAAAACGGCGGGCGCGGCCGCTGGGGCGGCAACGGGAGCGGGCGCCTGATCCGGCTCCGGCGTGCAGGACGGATTCTTCGGCCAGGTTCCGGCATAGGCCCAATGCGCGACATCGGCCTGGACCAGCGCCGATTCAAGCTGGCCCGCCGCCACCTCGGCCGCGTTCCAGTCCGAGCCGGGCGTGGCCTGGGCCACCGCCACCAACCCGGGCACGCCGCAGCTGCCGCCCTGGTCGCAATCGCGCGAACCCGGCGGCTTGGAGATGACGTTGGCGAGCATGCCGCCGAGCTGGAAATAGGTTCCGGTGGTGGCGGCGGTGCCGATGCGGAAGAAACGCAGTTCGTCGTCGGCGCGGGAAGGGGCGGGGCTCGACAGCAGAATAAGGACGGCGGCACACCACAGAACCGCGCGCGCGCCCTTGCTCATGCTTCATCCTTTCGCCGTCCCCATCCTACGACGCGACCGGCCGAAAGCAATGGGAGTCGTCTTCCGGTTGACTAGTCCGGATCGAACTCCTATAAAAGTCGAGCATCGATAGAAAGGCCCGCCGGGAAACCCGCGCGGGCCTTTCGCTTTTCAAGCCCTCAACTCAACCCGCCCGCCCCATATCCGGCGGGCATTTTCATTTGGAGAGCTTCCATGAATTTTCGTGCCCAACAATTCGTCCGCGAATATCTGATCGATTTGAACGGCGCCGCCGCCGCGCGCCGCGCGGGGTATTCCCCGCATTCGGCTGGCAGGCGCGCCTTCGAGCTGCTGGAACGGCCCGACGTGAAGACGGCGCTGCGCCGCGCCATGGCCGAGCGCGCCCGGCGCACCGACATCACCGCCGACCGCGTGCTCGAGGAACTGGCGCGCATCGCCTTCGCCGATTTGAGCCGATTGGCCGATTGGGGGCCCGACGGCGTGCGGCTCAAGCCGGCAAACGAATTGCGCGAGGAAGACACGGCGGCGGTGGCCTTCGTCTCGCTCGGCGGGCGCAACAAGACGCAACGCATCCGCATGCACAACAAGATCAGCGCGCTCGTGGCGCTGGCGCGGCACATGGGCCTGTTGCGCGACGGCCGCAAGACGGTGGACCGCGACCTCGGGCCGGATGCGGTGGAGGCGATGAAGGCGCGGCATGAGGAACAGCGGGCGCTCGCCGACCGCGCCCGCGCCAAGCTCATGCGGGTGGTCGAGGACTACGCGCGGGAATGCGAAGCGAAGGCAAAGGCTTAGCGGCCCGCTTGCGCCCTTGCCAAAACCCGCCCCTTCACTCTAAATAGACGCACCTTAACTTCACCCCTCACGCGGGGATCGCGGCCCGCCACCTCATGTGGATAGGCCGCTCCGGTGCTGGTCCCCAAAAGACTGGTTCTCACCCCGCGGCGGATTAACCGGAAAAGGACGACGATCTCATGGCAATTCCCGATTTTTCCATGCGCCAGCTTTTGGAAGCCGGCGTGCATTTCGGCCACCACACGCGGCGCTGGAACCCGAAGATGGCGCCTTACATCTTCGGCGTGCGCAACGGCGTGCACATCATCAATCTCGAGGAGACCGTGCCGCTTCTGGGCAAGGCGCTCCAGGCGCTGCGCGACGTGGCGGCGGGCGGCGGGCGCATCCTGTTCGTCGGCACCAAGCGCCAGGCGCAGGAACCGATCGCCGAGGCGGCCAAGCGCTGCGGCCAGTATTACGTCAACCACCGCTGGCTCGGCGGCATGCTCACCAACTTCAAGACCATCTCGGCGTCGATCAAGCGCCTGAAGGAGTTGGACGAGAAGATCACCGCCACCGAAAGCGGCCTCACCAAGCGCGAATTGCTCGAACTCACCCGCTCCCGCGACAAGCTCGAACGCGCGCTGGGCGGCATCAAGGAAATGGGCGGCTTGCCCGACATCCTGTTCGTGATCGACACCAACAAGGAGGCGATCGCGGTGCAGGAAGCCAACCGGCTGAAAATCCCGGTGGTCGCCATCCTCGACAGCAATTCCTCGCCCGACGGAATTCTCTATCCCATCCCCGGCAATGACGACGCCATGCGCGCCGTCCACCTCTATTGCGAGTTGGTCTCGGGCGCGGTGCTCGACGGCTTGCAGGCCGAGCAGAGCGCCGCCGATCCGGGCGCGCGGCTCAGGCCGCCGGTCGAGGCGATTCCGGAAGCCAAGCCGGAAGCCAAGCCCGAAACCCCCGGCGAAACCGCCGCGGTCTGACGCTTTCACGTCGTCATGCCCGGCCTTGTGCCGGGCATCCACGACTTGAAAACATGGATGGCCGGGTCGAGCCCGGCCATGACGGAAAAGAAAAGGAGACGATACTCATGGCCGAAATCGCGGCATCGCTGGTCAAGGAACTGCGCGAGAAGACCGGCGCCGGCATGATGGACTGCAAGCGCGCGCTGGCCGAAACCCAGGGCGATATTGAGGTCGCGGTCGACTGGCTGCGGAAAAAGGGCCTCGCCGCGGCGGCGAAGAAAGCCGGGCGCGTGGCCTCCGAAGGGCTGGTGGGCTTCGCGGTCAAGGGCAATGCCGGCGCGCTGGTCGAGGTCAACGCCGAAACCGATTTCGTCGCCCGCAACGAGCAATTCCAGAATTTCGTTCGCAGTGTCGCCGGCCTGGCGCTCGGCATCGGCGACGATATCGAGAAATTGAAGGCGGCGCCGTTTCCCGGCTCCAGCCGTTCGGTGGGCGAGGAGCTCACCCACATGATCGCCACCATCGGCGAGAACATGAATCTGCGCCGCGCCAAGAAGCTCGCGGTGAAGCAGGGAAAGGTCGCGGCCTACATGCACAACGCGCTCGCCCCCGGCCTGGGCAAGATCGGCGTGCTGGTGGCGCTCGAAACCGCTTCGCCGGAAAAGCACGCGCCCCTCGGGCGCAATCTGGCCATGCACGTGGCGGCCGCCAATCCGCAATTCCTCAAACCGGCGGATGTCGACGCCAAGGCGCTCGAGCGCGAGCGCGGCGTGTTGCGCGAGCAGGCCAAGGCCTCGGGCAAGCCCGACGCCATCATCGACAAGATGGTCGAGGGCCGGCTCAAGAAATTCTACGAAGATGTCGTTCTGCTGGAGCAGCTCTATGTCATCGACGGCGAAAGCAAGGTCGTCAAGGTGATCGAGCAGGCCGCCAAGGAAGCCGGCGCGCCGGTGCAGGTCGCGGGTTTCGCGCGCTTCGCGCTGGGCGAGGGCATCGAGAAGGAATAGGCCGATTTCGCCGCCGAGGTCGCCGCCACGTTGAAGCGCTGACCCCGCTTGGGCCGCCCTCCGGCGGGCCGCGTGAAAACCCCGGCCAGATGTGGTAATTCCATCCCCATGCCAGAAGACGCCGCCATCAGCCCATCGCCCAAACAAAAGCCCGGTCCATCGGGGGACGTCAAATACCGCCGGGTGCTGCTGAAGCTCTCGGGCGAGGCGTTGATGGGCGAGCAGGGCCACGGACTCGACCCGGCGGTGGTGAAGCAACTCGCGGGCGAGATCAAGACCGTCCACGCCATGGGGGTGCAGGTGGCGCTGGTCATCGGCGGCGGCAACATCTTCCGGGGATTGGTGGGCGCGGCCGCGGGCATGGAACGCTCGACCGCCGATTACATGGGCATGCTGGCCACCATCATCAATTCGCTCGCCATGCAAAATGCGCTCGAAGGCATCGGCGTGCCGACGCGGGTGCAATCCGCCATCGCCATGCAGGCGGTGTGCGAGCCCTATATCCGCCGCCGCGCCGTGCGCCACATGGAAAAGGGCCGCGTCGTCATCTTCGCCGCCGGCACCGGCAACCCGTTCTTCACCACCGACACCGCCGCGGCGCTGCGCGCGTCCGAAACCCAATGCCAGGCGCTGATGAAGGCGACCAAGGTCGACGGCGTCTACAGCGCCGACCCGAGGAAGGACAAGTCCGCCACGCGCTACGACGCGCTTTCCTATCTCGACGTGCTGGCGCGCGACTTGCAGGTGATGGACGCGGCGGCGATTTCGCTGTCGCGCGAGAACAAGATTCCGATCCTGGTGTTTTCGATCCACACCGACGGCGGTTTCGCCGAGGCGGTGAAGGGCCGCGGCCGCTTCACCATCATCACCGAGGAAGGGGCGAGGGCATGAGCGACGATCCGGCGGTGGCGGCATTGCGCAAGCGCATGGACGGCGCGCTCGAGGCGCTGCGCAAGGAATTGGCCGGCATCCGCACCGGCCGCGCCTCGGCCAACATGCTCGATCCCGTCATGGTCGAGGCCTATGGTCAGACCATGCCCTTGAGCCAGATGGGCTCGGTCAGCGCTCCCGAGCCGCGGCTCGTCACCGTGCAGGTGTGGGACAAGAGCATGGTCAAGCATGTCGAGAAGGCGATCCGCGAGGCGGGATTGGGCGTCAACCCGATGAGCGACGGCAACCTCATCCGCGTGCCGCTGCCCGAGCTGTCCGAGGAGCGGCGCAAGGAGCTGGTCAAGGTCGCGGCCAAATACGGCGAACAGGCGCGGGTCGCCGCGCGCAACGTGCGGCGCGAGGGCATGGAAAGCCTGAAGAAGCTGGAAAAAGGCGGCAAGATGTCGGAGGACCAGCAGCGCAAGCTGGAAAAGGACGTGCAGGCGCTGACCGATGACACCATCAAGAAGGTCGATGCTATGCTGCAGCAGAAGGACAAGGAGATCCTGTCGGTCTGATGGCGAAGAACGAGGAATTGCATAGCCCGCCGCGCCCGGCGCCTCCGGCGCATGTGGCGATCATCATGGACGGCAACGGACGCTGGGCCAAGAAGCGCGGCCTGCCGCGCATCGTCGGCCACAAGAACGGCGCCGAGGCGGTGCGGCGCGCGGTGGCGGCGTCGATCGAGCTCGGCATCCGCTATCTGACCTTGTTCGGCTTTTCCTCGGAGAACTGGAAGCGGCCGCCCAGCGAGATCGACGACCTGATGGGCCTGTTGCGCCATTACCTGCGCGGCGAGATCGCCGAGCTGCACAAGAACGGCGTGCGGGTGCGCGTCATCGGCGAGCGCGACAAGCTCGCGCCCGACATCGTCACGCTCATCGACAACGCCGAAAGCCTGACGCGCGGCAACGAGCGTCTCCATCTCTCGATGGCGATCAACTACGGCGGCCGCGCCGAGATCGCGCTGGCCGCGCGCGCCGTCGCGGCGCAAGTGGCGTCGGGCGCGCTCGAGCCCGAACAGGTCGGACGAGGACTGCATCGCCCGCCATCTCTTGACCATCCGGCATTCCCGATCCCGACCTGCTGATCCGCACCAGCGGCGAGCAGCGCATCAGCAACTTCCTGCTGTGGCAATCGGCTTATGCCGAGTTGGTGTTCACCGAGACCCTGTGGCCGGATTTCGCCAAGGACGACCTCGAACGGGCGTTGCGCGATTATCACGGCCGCGAACGCCGCTACGGCGCCTCCGTTGGCAGCGTCTAGCGCCGACAACCTCGAGATCCGGATCGTCTCCGCGTTGGTGCTGGCGCCGCTGGCGCTGGCGGCGGTGTGGCTCGGGCCGCCCTATCTGCCGCTGCTGGCGGTGGCGGCGGCGGGCGGCATGGGCTGGGAATGGTCGCGGCTGTCGGACGGCGGCGGAGGTTTTCCGGCCGCGTTGATGGTGGCGACGCCGTTTGCCGCGGCGGTTTTTTCCGGGTTCGGCCATGTTCGCCTCGCCATCGCCTCGGCGCTGATCGGCGGCCTGGTGGTAGGGTGGCTGGTCCGGATGCGCGGCGGGAAGAAACCGTTCTGGCCGGGGGCGGGCACGTTCTATCTCGCAATGGCGGCCGCGTCCTTCCTGTGGATCGATCAGTTGGCGGGCGGGCGCGCGAGCGTGTTCTGGCTGTTGGCGCTGGTCTGGGCGAGCGACATCGCCGCCTTTGCCGCCGGCCGCGCCTTCGGCGGGCCGAAGCTGGCGCCGCGGCTTTCGCCCAACAAGACCTGGGCGGGATTTTTCGGCGGCTTGGCCGGGGCCGGGCTGGTGGGCGTGGCGTCGGCTTCGATCACCCACGCGCCGCTGGCGCTGCTGCTGCCGGTGAGCCTCGCCTTGGGGCTCGCGGCCCAGGCGGGCGATCTCGTCGAATCGCTGGCCAAGCGGCGTTACGGCGTCAAGGATGCCGGCCAGCTGATCCCCGGCCATGGCGGGCTGCTCGACCGATTCGACAGTCTCCTGGCCGCCGCCCTCGCTTTGGGGTTGCTGGCGCGACTCGCTGGCGAGTTGCCGCTGCTGTGGCGCCTGGCAGGAAGCTGACCCGTCCGTCAAGCCCTTCTTGCGCCACGCTAAAATGACGCGCTTTTAACCGCTGGAATCGGCGAATTTTTGCTACTCTATGCGCCGCGGCGACTCGGACCGAATCGGAGTTCATAAGGTATGGGTTTTTTCACCAGCGGCCTCGGCTACATCGTGCCCTTCCTGATCGTGCTGACGGTGCTCGTCTTCGTGCACGAGCTCGGTCATTACCTGGTGGCGCGGTGGAACGGCGTGCGCATCGACGTGTTTTCGATCGGTTTCGGCCCTGAGATTTTCGGCTGGACCGACCGCGTCGGCACGCGCTGGAAATTCAGCGCCGTGCCGCTGGGCGGCTACGTCAAGATGTTCGGCGACGTCGATCCTGCTTCCCAGCCCTCGCCCGAAAGCCTCGAGCAGATGAGCGCCGCCGAAGAGGCGGTTTCCTTCCATCACAAGCGGCTGATGCAGCGCGCCGCCGTGGTGGTCGCCGGGCCGGCGGCCAATTTTCTCTTCGCCGTGGTCGCGCTGAGTCTGCTGTTCGCGACATTCGGCGAGCCGTTCACGCCGCCCGAGATCGGCCAGATTCAGCCCGGCAGCGCCGCCGAGGCGGACGGACTCAAAGCCGGCGACACCATCGTCGCCATCGACGGCCACGCCATCGACCGGTTCGAGGAAGTGCAGCGCGACGTGCGCCTCAACACCGGCACGCCCATGAACATCGAGGTCCGGCGCGGCGACGGCACGGTTTCCCTGTCCATCACGCCGCGCGTCACCACCGTCACCGACCGCTTCGGCAACCAGCACGCCTTCGGCCTGCTCGGCATCGAGCGTAACGGCGTCAACTATCTCCGCCGCAATCCGGCCGAGGCGGTGTGGCAAGCGACGGCCGAGACCGCGAACCTCACCACCGGCACGCTCACCGCGGTGTGGCAGATGATCATCGGCGCGCGCCCGGCCGACGAGATCGGCGGGCCGCTCAGGATCGCGCAAATGTCGGGTGAAGTCGCCCAGGGCGGCGTGGTCGCGATGATTTGGTTCATGGCGGTGTTGTCGGTCAATCTCGGCCTCATCAACCTGTTTCCGGTTCCCATTCTCGATGGCGGCCATCTGCTGTTCTATGTCGCGGAAGCCGTTCGCGGCCGGCCGCTGGGCCAGCGAGCGCAGGAATACGGGTTCCGTCTCGGCCTGGCTCTGGTGTTGACCCTGATGGTCTTCGCCACCTGGAACGATCTCGTGCATTTGAGGGTGATCGACTTCTTGAAGGGCCTGGTTTCCTAAATCTGGTGGAGGGGTTGAGATTCTGGGACGGGGGGGGATATTGCGGAATCCGGCCGGCGCCTCGCATGCGCTCGCCATTGCGGCATTCCTGCTCGCGGCGGCGTTGGTGCCCGCCTCGGCGCAAGCGCCGGCGTCCGCACCGGCGTCCACGTCCGCGCCCACGCTCGCACCGGCGCAGACCGGCGGCACCATCGAAGAGATCCGCATCGAGGGCGCGCAACGCGTCGAGCCCGAGACCGTGCGCTCCTATCTCCAGGTGGCGCCGGGCGATGCGTTCAACTCCGATCTTCTCGACAAGTCGCTGAAGAGCTTGTTCGCCACCGGCTTGTTCACCGACGTGACGCTCCGGCGCGAGGGCAACGCGCTGGTCGTCCACGTGGTCGAGAACCCGGTCATCAACCGCATCGCCTTCGAGGGCAACAAGAAGCTCAAGGACGAAACGCTGCTGTCGGAAATCCAACTCAAGCCGCGCACGGTCTATACCCGCCAGAAGGTGCAGAGCGACGTCGCGCGGCTCTTGGACCTCTACCGCCGCAACGGCCGCTTCGCCGCCACGGTCGAGCCCAAGATCGTCCAGCTTCCGCAAAACCGGGTCGATCTGGTGTTCGAGATCACCGAGGGCGATTTCACCGGCGTGAAGGGCATCGCCTTCGTCGGCAATCACCGCTTCAATTCCGACGCCTTGCGCGACGTGATCGAAACCAAGGAATCGCGTTGGTGGCGGTTCCTCACCTCGGCCGACACCTACGATCCCGACCGCATCAGCTATGACCGCGAATTATTGCGCAAATTCTATCTCTCCGAGGGCTACGCCGATTTCCGCGTGCTGTCGGCGGTGGCGGAGCTGACGCCGTCGCGTGACGGTTTCCTGGTCACCTTCACCGTCGAGGAAGGCGAGCGCTATCATTTCGGCAAGATCGATCTCACCAACCAGTTGCCCGAGGTCGATTCCGCCGGCCTTAAGGCACTGCTCCTCACCCACCAAGGCGACTGGTACAACGCCGACCAGATCGAAAAGTCGATCACAATCCTGACCAATGCGCTCGGCGACCGCGGCTTCGCCTTCGTCGACATCCAGCCTCAAGCGCACCGCAACCCCGCCGACCGCACCATCGACGTGAGCTACGTGATCAAGGAAGGCCCGCGCGTCTATGTCGAGCGCATCGACATCAACGGCAATTTGCGCACGCTCGACACCGTGATCCGGCGCGAGATGCGCATCACCGAGGGCGACGCTTTCAACACCACCCAGATGCAGCGCTCGGAACAGCGCATCAAGAATCTCGACTTCTTCAAAAAGGTCACCGTCACCAACGTCAAGGGTAGCGCGCCGGACAAGACCGTGGTCAACGTGGATGTCGAGGAGAAATCGACCGGCGACTTCACCTTCGGGGTGGGCTTCTCGACCAGCGACGGCCCGTTGATCGATGCCGGCGTTCATGAACGCAATCTGCTCGGCCGGGGCTACGATATGCGCGTTGACATAATGGCTTCGTTCCGCTCGCAGCAGGGGAACATCAGCTTCACCGATCCCTATTTCGAGGATCGCAACCTGGCGGTCGGCTTCGACCTGTTCGTGATCCAGCGCAACAACCAGGACTTCGCCGGCTTCAGCCAGTTCACGGTGGGCGGCGACGTCAGGGCGGGATATCAGATCACCGATGCGCTGCGCCAGACCGTGAAATACACGATCCGCCAGGATCGCATCTACGACATCTGTACCGCCGCCAACACCAACACAAACAACACCTTCTTTGGCTCCTATGGCTGTACCCAGGCCGCCTCGCTTTACGTCCAGCAGGAGGCGGGTACGCGCATAACCTCGGCGGTGGGCCAGAGCCTGCTCTACGACAAGCGCGACAGCGCCACCGACCCGACCGCGGGCTACTACGCGCAATTTGGCAACGATGTGGCCGGGTTAGGCGGCGACGCGCGCTATCTCCGCACCGCGATGTCAGGCGGCGTGTACCATTCCTGGGCGCCCGATTGGGTGGCGAGCTTCACCGGGCAGGCGGGCGACATCCTGGGCATCGGCCAGCCGGTGGTGATCGAGGACCGTTTCTTCGTCGGCGGCGACAATTTGCGCGGTTTCGCCACCGGCGGCATCGGCCCACGCGACGAGAACACGAACTCGGCGTTGGGCGGCAACATCTATTACGTGGGTTCGCTCACCCAAAGCTTCCCGCTGGGGTTCCCGCATGAATTCGGTCTCTCCGGCCGCGTATGGTCGGATTTCGGCAGTCTGTTCGACATCAACGCACCGACCAACGCGGCCAATCCGATCGAAAAATCCATCATGACGCGCGTTTCCGCGGGCATCGGGGTGTCGTGGAAATCGCCCTTTGGCCCGATCCGTCTCGATATCGGAGAGCCGATCATCAGGGAAACCTGGGACAAGAAGAGCCTGTTCAGGGTCGGCTTCGGGTCGACATTCTGATGTGGCCTAAAATCCAGCGCCGCGCCCTGTTCGGGCTACTGCTTGCTTTCGCCGCCGCTTTTTGCGCGGGCCGGGCATTGGCGCAACAGCCGCCGCCGGTCATCATCATCGCCGATATCAACCAGATCCTGCGCGACGCCAAGGCGGCCAAGGACGTGCAAGCCCAACTCGACAGGGCGATGATGGGCTATTCCAAGGCGGTCACGGCCCAGGAGAACGAACTGCAGAAAATGCGCGACGAACTTGAGCGCCAGCGCGCCACGCTTGCCCCCGACGTCTTCACCGCCCGGGCGCGCGCCTATCAACAACGTTTTGACTCGCTCGACCACAGCGTGCAGGGCAATCGCCAGGCGATGCAGCAGAGCTATAATGACGCGATGACCAAGGTGGAAAACACCGCGTTGCAGATCATCGCCGGCATCGCGGCCGAGCGCAAAGCGAACCTGGTGCTGACCCGCGCCGCCGTGCTGTTCGAAGCCGACGGGCTCGACGTCACCGCGGAAGTGACCAAGCGCCTCGACGCGAAATTGCCGTCGCTGACGGTCAACCTGCCCAAGCTTGACATTCCGGCGGGCCAGCCGCCGGCCGCCAAGCCTTAAACGCAATGGCCGATCCGCGCTTCTTCACCGTTGCCGGACCCTTCACCGCGGCCGAATTGGCGCGGCGCACCGGAGCGTTGCTGACGGGCGACGGCGGGATCGTCTTGAAGGACGTGGCGCCGCTCGATGCCGCCGGGCCCGATCATTTGAGCTTCCTCGACAACCGAAAATACCTCGATGCCCTGCGCAAGACGCGCGCCGGCGCCTGTTTCGTCCATCCCGATCTGGCCAAGGAAGCGCCCAAGAATACCGCGCTGCTGGTGACGCCCGAGCCTTACCGCGCCTATGCTCTGGCGGCGCAGGCCTTCTATCCCGAAGCCCGTCCCGAGCCGGGGATCGACCCGAAGGCCTCGATCGACAAAAGCGCCAAGCTGGGATCCGGCTGCCGCGTCGAAGCCGGCGCGGTGATAGGACGGCGCGCCGAACTGGGCGCGCATTGCCACATCGGCCCCAACGCCGTCATCGGCGAAGCTTGCGTGCTGGGCGACGGGGTGCGCGTGGGCGCGAATGCCAGCCTGAGCCATTGCCTCATCGGCCATCGCGTGAGGATTTATCCCGGCGCCCGCATCGGCCAGGACGGCTTCGGCTTCGCCCCCGACCGCAAGGGCTTCATCAAGGTGCCGCAACTGGGCCGGGTGGTGATCGGCGACGACGTGGAGGTGGGCGCCAACAGCACCATCGACCGAGGAGCCGGCCCCGATACCGTCATCGGCCCGGGCACGATGATTGATAATCTCGTCCAGATCGGGCACAACGTCCAGATCGGACGGCAATGCGTGCTGGTATCGCTGGTTGGCATATCGGGCAGCACCCGGCTGGGTGATTTCGTGATGATCGGCGGCCAGGCCGGGTTTGCCGGGCATCTCACCATCGGTTCGGGCGCGCAGATCGGCGCCCAGGCGGGCGTGATGCGCGACATCGAGCCGGGCGAGAAAGTCGTGGGCGCGCCGGCGATTCCGGTAAAGGAATTCTTCCGCCAGACGGCGGCGTTGGCGCGTTTGGCCAAGAAACGGGACGAATAGGGCGAGCAGGGCAGGCGATGGACGCGACCGACCAGAAAACCACGCCGGTGGAGATGGATCGCGCGCGGATCATGCAGATGATCCCGCATCGCGATCCGTTCCTGATGATCGACAAGGTGATCGATGCCCGCGCCGGCGAAAGCGCCATCGGCGTCAAACGCGTGACGCCGGAGGAATACTATTTCAAGGGCCATTTCCCCCAGCGCCCGGTGATGCCCGGCGTGCTCATCATCGAGGCGATGGCCCAGACTGCGGCGGTCCTGGTGGTGCATACGCTCGGTCCGGCATCCGAAGGCAAGCTCGTTTATTTCATGAGCGTGGACAAGGCGCGTTTCCGTCGGCCGGTGGTCCCGGGGGAAACGCTTTATATCCACGTCAAATGCCAGCGCAACCGCGGCAATGTGTGGAAATTCGACAGCCAGGCCAAAGTCGACGGCAAGCTTTGCGCCGAGGCCACCTTCGCCGCCATGATCCTGGACAACTGAGTTTCATCCCATGCCGCAGATTCATCCCACGGCCGTCGTCGAGCCGGGAGCCAGCGTCGCCCCTTCGGCCAAGATCGGGCCCTTTTGCGTGGTGGGGCCGAAGGTCGAGCTGGGCGAGAAGGTCGAGCTGATCTCGCATGTCGCGGTTTCGGGGCGGACGAGCGTGGGCGAAGGCACGCGCATCTTTCCCTTCGCCTCCATCGGCCATCAGCCGCAGGATTTGAAATACAAGGGCGAGGAATCGCGCCTGGTCATCGGCCGCAACAACGTCATCCGCGAACACGTGACCATGAACCCCGGCACCAGCGGCGGCGGCATGGTGACCAAGGTGGGCGACGGCTGCCTGTTCATGGTCGGCGTGCACGTGGCGCATGACTGCATCCTCGGCAATCACGTCATCATGGCCAACAACGCGACGCTGGCCGGCCACGTCCGCATCGACGATTATGCCATGTTCGGCGGCTTGAGCGCGGTGCACCAGTTCGTGCGCATCGGCCGCCACGCCATGGTCGGTGGCGTCACCGGGGTCGAACGCGACGTCATCCCCTTCGGCTCGGTGGTGGGCGACCGGGCCCGGCTTTCGGGCCTCAACATCGTGGGATTGCAGCGCCACGGCTTCTCGCGCGAGGAAATCCAGTCGTTGCGCGCGGCCTATCAGGTGCTGTTCGGCAACGAGAACGGGACTTTCGCCAAGCGCCTCGAGCAGGCGGTGAAACAATTCACCGATGTCGGGCCGGTGCGCGAGATGATCGATTTCGCCGGCGCCGAATCGATCCGCGGCCTGTGCCAGCCCAAGGCCAATGGCGGCGGCTAAACTCGGCATCGTCGCGGGATCCGGCGAGCTGCCCGCGCGTCTCATAGCCGCCTGCCGCGCCGAGAACCGGCCCTTTTTCGTGCTCGCGCTGAAGGGCGCCGCCGATCCCGCCTTGGTGGCGGGGGTGCCCCATGCCTGGATCCGGATCGGCCAGGGCGGCGAGGGGTTGCGGCTGCTGCGCGCCAACGGCGTCGGCGAACTGGTCCTGGCCGGAGGCGTGCGCCGGCCTTCGCCCTGGGCGTTGTGGCCGGATTGGCGCGCGGTCAAATTCTACATCGCCATCGGCTTGAAGGCGCTGGGCGACGACGGCTTGCTGCGCTCCGTCATCAAGGCGCTCGAAGCCGAGGGCTTCCACGTCGTCGGCGCCGAAAGCATCCTCAAAAGCGCGCTCGCGCCCTTGGGATGCTTGGGCCGGCTCGGGCCGGATAAGGCGGAAGAGGCCGATATCGCGTTCGGTATGAGCGAGGCGCGCCAGCTGGGCGCGCGCGACCAGGGCCAGGCGGTGGTGGTGCAGCGGGGCGCGGTGCTGGCGGCCGAGGATAAGGCCGGCACCGATGCGCTCCTCACCCGCGTCAAGGATCTCAAACGTCCCGGCCAGGGCGGCGTGCTGGTCAAGACCGCCAAGCCCGGACAGGAGCGCCGCGCCGATCTGCCCGCCATCGGCCCCAACACGGTCGAGGAAGCGGCGGATGCGGGCCTGCGCGGCATCGCGGTCGAAGCCGATGCGACGCTGCTGATCGACCGCCCTGCTATTGTCGCCGCCGCCGACCGCGCCGGGATTTTCGTGGTGGGCGTGGCGGCCTCGGGCGCGATGGCGGGCGAGGGCCCGTTCATCTATCTCATCGCCGGCGAGCCTTCGGGCGACGCGCTCGGCGCCAATCTGATGCGCGCCTTGAAGGAAAAGACCGGCGGCGTGGTGCGCTTCGCCGGCATCGGCGGCGAGCAAATGACGGCGCAGGGCCTCTCGAGCCTGGTGCCTATAAGCGAGCTCGCAATCATGGGCGTGGCCGAGGTGCTGCCGCGCGCGCGGCGGATATTGCGGCTGGTGGACCGGACGGTGACCGATATCCGCCGCCTGCGCCCCGACGCGGTGGTGACCATCGACAGCTCGGGATTCAACTGGCGCGTCGCCCAACGCCTGCGCCGCGCCGGCGAGACCTTGCCGCTCATCCATTACGTGGCGCCGATGGTATGGGCGTGGCGTCCCGGCCGGGCGCGGCGCATGGTGCGCTGGTACAACCACCTGATGACGCTCTTGCCCTTCGAGCCGCCCTATTTCGAGGCGGTCGGATTGTCCTGTTCCTATGTCGGCCATCCGGTAGTGGAGATGGGCGCGGACAAGGGCGACGGCGCGGCATTCCGCAAGCGCCACGGCGTCGCGTCCGGCGACAAGCTGCTGGTGGTGCTGCCGGGCAGCCGGCGCGGCGAGGTGAAACGGCTGCTGCCGATCTTCGCCGACGCGGTTTCCCGCTTGGCCGCGCGCTATCCCGGGCTGGTGGCGGCGGTGCCGACCACCGAGAACGTGGCCGAGGATGTGGCGAAGGATATCGCGCATTGGCCGGTGAGGGTCATCCTGCTGCGCGGCCCGGCCGAACGCTTCGACGCCTTCGCCGCTTGCGACGCGGCGCTCGCCGCCTCGGGCACGGTGACGCTGGAACTGGCGATGGCCCAGGCGCCGACGGTGGTGGCTTATCGCGTCAACCCGTTGACCCATTGGCTGGTGCGGCACCTCGTCAAGATCGACTACGCCCATATCCTGAACCTGATCTTGAAGCGCGAGGCGGTGCCCGAACTGATCCAGGGCGATTGCACGCCCAAGCGTTTGGCCGACGCCGTCGCCCATCTGCTCGACGACAAAGATGCGCGCGCGGCGCAATTGGCCGCGTGCCAAGAGGGCTTGAAGGCCATCGGCTATGGCGGGGTTTCGCCCGGGGCGCGCGCCGCCGCGGATGTGTTGGCGTTCATCGGCGCAAAGGCTAAAATTCGCTAGGTTTTCCGGTCGGCTTTATTTGGGAGATTGCGATGGACGGCCCCGCGCTCGACGCCAGGAATTCGCGCCTGCTGCACACCATGCTGCGCGTGTTCGATCTCGACAAATCGATCGATTTCTATACGCGATTGATGGGCATGAAGCTTCTGCGCAAGCGCGAAACCGCGGAAGGCCGCTATACCCTCGCCTTCGTCGGCTATGGCGGCGAAGAAGACAGCACGGTTCTGGAACTCACCTACAACTGGGACCAGAAGGAGCCTTATGCCATCGGCACCGCCTTCGGGCATCTCGCCGTCTCGGCGCCGGACATCTACCAGGTGTGCGAGCGCCTGGCCAAGGAAGGCGTCAAGATCACCCGCCCGCCCGGGCCGCTCAAATTCGGCACCACGCACATCGCCTTCATCGAGGATCCGGACGGCTACAAGATCGAACTGATCCAGCGCGCTTAAGACCGTTTTTCTTCGCTTCGCAAAACGCCATCGCCCTT
>CAVXKY010000013.1:0-66465 GCA_963762425.1 uncultured Alphaproteobacteria bacterium
GAATCGGGCGACAGCCGTGCCGCGCCGACTTTCGCGGCTTCGCACGACGCCGAGGGCCTTGCGCGGCACCTGACGCGCGAAGCCAAGAAAATTAGCCCTCGGCTGTGCTACGCCTAGCGGCGTTTCTCCAGCGGCATGAAGGAACGGCGGGGGCGGCCGGTATAGAGCTGGCGCGGCCGGCCGATCTTCTGGTCGGGATCGGCGATCATCTCGTTCCATTGCGACACCCAGCCCACGGTGCGGGAGATCGCGAACAGCACGGTGAACATCGAGTTCGGGAAGCCCATCGCCTTGAGGATGATGCCCGAATAGAAATCGACGTTCGGATAGAGCTTGTGCGAGATGAAATAGTCGTCCTCGACCGCGATCTTCTCCAGTTCCATGGCGATCGACAACAGCGGGTCGTCATGCACGCCGAGCTCGTCCAGCACCTTCTTGCACATCTCGCGCATGATCTTGGCGCGCGGATCGAAATTCTTGTAGACGCGGTGGCCGAAGCCCATCAACCGGAACGAATCGTCCTTGTCCTTGGCGCGCTTGATGAATTCGGGGATGCGCTTCTTGTCGCCGATCTGGCCCAACATCTTGAGCACGGCCTCGTTGGCGCCGCCATGGGCCGGACCCCACAGCGAGGCGATGCCGGCGGCGATGCAGGCGAAGGGATTGGCGCCCGAAGAGCCGGTCAAGCGCACGGTCGAGGTCGAGGCGTTCTGTTCGTGGTCGGCGTGCAGGATCATGATCAAATCCATGGCCTTGGCCAGGACCGGATTGACCCTGTATTCCTCGCACGGCACGGCGAAAGCCATGCGCAGGAAATTCTCGGCGAAGCCCAATTCGTTGCGCGGATAGATGAAAGGCTGGCCGAGCGAATATTTGAAGGCCATGGCCGCGATGGTCGGCATCTTGGCGATCAGGCGGTAGGAGGCGATCTTGCGCTGCTCGGGGTCGGTGATGTCGGTGGAGTCGTGATAGAAGGCCGAGAGCGCGCCGACCACGCCGCACATGATCGACATCGGGTGGGCGTCGCGGCGGAAGCCGCGATAGAATTGCGACAACTGCTCATGCACCATGGTGTGACGGGTGATGGCGTTGACGAATTCGGTCTTTTGCAGGCCGGTGGGCAGCTCACCGTAAAGCAGGAGGTAGCACACCTCCATGAAGTCGCTGTGCTCGGCCAATTCCTCGATCGGATAGCCGCGATAGAGCAGGATGCCGGCGTCGCCGTCGATATAGGTGATCTTGCTCTCGCAGGAGCCGGTCGACATGTAGCCGGGGTCGTAGGTGAAATGGTCGAGGCTGGAATAGAGCTTGCGGATATCGATGACCTTGGGCCCGACCGTGCCCGGGATCAGCGGCAACTCGAGCGTCTTGCCGGTCGAATTATCGCGCAGCGTGACGGTTTCCTGATTGCTCCCCGGGCTAAGCGGGGACGCGGGTACGGTCTTGAGTTCGGGCTTGGCCGCCATGGTTGCGCTCCTTTTTCCCTGTGACCCCTATTATATTATTGTTTATGTTGCACTGCAACAGAAGCCGGTGAAGGGAGCATAGGCCGCTCCGCCGGGTTTGGCAATTAGGGCCGTTTGCGAACTGCTTTCAAGCCCCGGTTCGGCCCTGTTGCGAACTTATCGCATCTGCGAGACGGCCGAGCGATTCCGCGCGTCCCAGGGCGGCCATGACCTCGAAAATCCCGGGCGAGACCTTGGTCCCGGTGAGCGCCGCCCTGAGCGGCTGGGCGATCTCGCCGAGCTTGAGTTTGGCCACCAGGCAATAGTCTTTGACAATATTTTCAAGGTGTTCGGCGTTCCACTGGGGCCCGTCCGCCAGCAGGGATAGCGCGGATTGCAGATCCATGAGTCGCGCCCTGGCCTTGGCGTCGAGCAATTTCCTGGCTCCGTCCTCGATCGGTATGGGCCGGGATGCCACATAGAAGCGGGCATTGGAAGCGAGCTCCACCAGCGTCTTGGCGCGAGTCTTCAAGCCGGGCATGGCCTTGAGCAAGAGCGCGCGCTTGGCGGGGTCGGGCGGGGGCGCAATGAAAGGCGCGACCAGCCCGGCCAGCTGGTCGTCCGGCGTCTCGCGGATGTAATGGCCGTTGAGGCTGTCGAGCTTGGCGAAATCAAAACGCGCCGCCGCGCGGCCGACCGCGTCGAGATCGAACCAGGCGATCGCCTGCTGGGTCGAAATGATCTCGGCGTCGCCGTGGCTCCAGCCCAGCCGCAGCAGATAGTTCCTGAGCGCCTCGGGCAGATAGCCCATGGAGCGGTATTCCTGCACGCCCAGCGCGCCGTGGCGCTTCGACATCTTCTGCCCGTCGGGCCCGTGGATCAGCGGGATATGGGCGAAACGCGGCACGGCCCAGTCCAGCGCCCGATAGATCTGGCTTTGGCGGAAGGCGTTGTTGAGATGGTCGTCGCCGCGGATGACATGGGAAATTTCCATGTCGAAATCGTCCACCACCACCGAGAAATTATAGGTGGGCGAACCGTCGGAACGCAGGATGATGAGATCGTCCAGCTCCTGGTTCGAAACCGTGACCTCGCCCTGCACCAGATCGGCGATGGTCGTGGCGCCTTGCTGCTCGGCGCGGAGCCTTATCACCGGCTTGACGCCGGCGGGCGCATCCTTGGGATCGCGGTCGCGCCAGGTGCCGTCATAACGCATCGACTTGCCCGCCTGGAGCGCCTTGAGGCGCATCGCCTCCAATTCCTGGGGCGTGCAATAGCAGTAATAGGCCTTGCCTTGCGCCAGGAGTTTTTTGGCGATTTCGGCGTGGCGGGCGAGGTTGTTCGATTGATGGACGACATCGCCGTCCCAGCCCAACTCCAGCCAGCGCAGTCCTTCCAGGATGGCGTCCATGGCCTCCTTGGTCGAGCGCGCGCGGTCGGTGTCCTCGATGCGCAGCCGGAACCGGCCCTTGTGGTGCTTGGCGAACAGCCAGTTGAACAAGGCCGTGCGCGCCCCGCCAATATGCAGGAATCCGGTGGGCGAAGGGGCGAAGCGGACGGTGACGTTCATCGGGCGCGGTTTAGCATAGCGCGCGGCTCAGCGCAGCTTTTCGCGGCTGCGGTCCGTCATGAGATAAACCGCGCCGGCGGCGATCAGTCCGCCCAGCATCAGGTACCAGGCGGGCGCCAGCGCATTGCCGGTGGCCACGATCAGCGCCGTGGCGGCCAGGGGCGCGGTGCCGCCGGCGAATCCGATGCCGATATTGAAGGAAACCGAATAGCCGCTGAGTCGATAGGCGCGGGGGAAGAGCTCGGACAGCATCGCCGGCGCGGTCCCCATCACCAGCGCCAGCAGCGCGCCGAACAGCAGCTGCGCCGTCCACAGCCCGGCAAGGCCGCCATGACGGGCTAGGTAAAAGCACGGCAGAGCCGCCGCGATTTCGCCGCCGAAGGCGATGAGCAGCAGCGTCCGCCGCCGCAGCAAAGTATCGTTGAGCCACCCCGCCAGCGGCACCACGCAAAACGCCAGCGCCTGGGCGGCGGTGTTGATTTGCAGCGCCGCGCCCTCGCCGACGCCGCCATACCGGCTGGCGAAAGTGGGCAGGAAAACCAGGGTCAGGTAGTTGACGATGCCGTAGCCCGAGGTGAACAGCACGGCGAGGATCATCTCGCGCCGGCCGCTGATCAGCGCCCGCTCGAGCGGCGGCATCTTGGCGCGCGAAGCGGCGGGCGCGGCGCGGTCGCTGGCGCCGAGGCGGCGGCGCAGGAAAAAAGCGAAAGCCGCCAACACGCCCCCGAACAGGAACGGTATCCGCCAGGCCCAGCGCAGGCTTTCGCCGTCGGCCAGCGTCACCGTGACGGCGGCCATGGCGGCCGCGAGCAGTACGCCGCCGGTCGAGCCGAGATTGGCGAAGCTGCCGGCGAAGCCGCGCCGTCCCGGCGGCGCCGTCTCCACCAGATATGTCACCGAGCCGGTGAACTCGCCGCCGACCGAGAAGCCCTGCGCCATGCGCACCAGCAGCAGCAGGACGGGCGCGAAGACGCCGATTTCGGCATAGGTCGGGAGAAGTGCCAACGCCGACGTCGCCAGCCCCATCAGCACTACCGACAGCACCAGCACGGCGCCCCGGCCGATGCGATCGCCGAGATTGCCGAGCACGGCGCCGCCCAAGGGCCGCATCATGAATCCCAGGGCGAAGCCGCCATAGGCGCCGATCAGCGCCGCCACCGGATCCATCGAAGGGAAGAACAGCGGCGCCAGCACCGGCGCGAGCAGGCCGTACAGCCCGAAATCGTACCATTCGAGCAGATTGCCGACGGCGCCGACGCCCAGCGCCGTCGCCGAAAGCGGCGCGTAGGGCGGGGGCGGAGACCGGCTCGCGGCGCTGCTCATGGCGCGCGGTCTTTAGCATATCCCGGAAGCGTTCTACACTTTCCCCATGGTCCGGGCGGTACTATGGGAACGCCGGGTCAAGAGGCCGGTTGGAAACGGAAAGGCCAATGCGAAGCAAACCCGTCATGATTTCGATTGCGGTGTGCGTCATGACAAGCGCGCTCGGCGGCTGTGACGCGTACCCGTCTCCCGTCACGATGGTCAATCCGCAAACCCATGCCATGCATCAATGCGACTCCCATAAGCCGGATGCGCGCGAGGCGAGCGATGATATCGACATGTGCGTTATGGAATATCGGTCAATCGGATATGAAAAAAAGTGAATATGGAAAAGACGGTCCAAGTTGAGGTTCGACGCGCGGCCAAGGCCGAGGCCTAAAGCGGGCGAGCCGGTAAACTCATGCCGCCGTATATGTGAGAACGATAAAATTTCCCGCGTCTTTTATACGATAATCTTTCCGCGGTGCGTTTTGCGCTTGGCTCTATAATAAAACTGGATTAAGCCGCTACCTGTCATCGCAAACGCGGCATTTCAAATGCTCAACGACATAATTCTGTGGGGGGCCGATCGGGTTTGTAATGTCGCCGGTCTTTTCGGGCTGACGAACCCGAACGTGGCGTGCGTTTACAGCGATAGTATGGGCGCCGGCATTATCTTCTGGTCGCTGGTTGGAATAGCGGCAGTCCTGGTGACCAGTCGCAGCATCGTAAAATAGAGGCGGGATAAAATACCGCCCCCGTTTCCGTCGTCTAGCGGCGTAAAGTATGCAATTTCTAAAATAGAGAATGACTTTGCGTGGTCAAATCTCCGTTGTCGGGATGATTGCCATAGTCGTCGCAATTCGTCGGACAGCCATAAGGCGGCGATAGGTAAACGCATCCGCTCAGGAGCAACGCAATCGCGCAAATCGATAACCTCACCAGGATTTTCATTGTCGCCTCTCCCTGATTTCAACCCCGCTCATGATACGATCCCTTGAGGACCCTGGGTTAAGTATATAATCCTCTCCCGGCCGGCTGATGACGAGGGGGATCGCCGTGGATCTGGCCCAAGAGGGCGCCCAGGAGAATGCCGCGCATGTCTGGCGCGGATGGGGAAGGCGGCTTGGGCATTGGCTCGGGATCCAAATCGCCGCCGAGCGCGAGCGCTGGCCGCTTTGGCTGCCCGTCCACATGGGCGCGGGCATCGGGCTTCATTTCTCGCTCAAATCGGAGCCGCCGGTTTGGATCGGTCCGGCCGCTCTTTTGCTGGCCGCGCTCGCTTCGGGCCTGGCCTGGCGTTCGGAACGGGCATGGTTTCCGGCGGCGGGGTGTTTGGCTTTCGCCTTGGGATTCGCTTCCGCGCAATTCCAGGCGCATGACGTGGCGGCGCCGGTGCTGGAGCGCCGCGTCGCGGGAACTCTCGAAGGCCGCGTCTTCTCGGTCGATCCGCTGCCCGAGGGCTCGCGCATCGTGATCGCGCCCGCCAGTCTCGGCGATCTCGCGCCCGCGCGATTGCCGGCGCGGGTGCGGGTACGGCTCCGGCACGGCGATGGCGGCGTCGTGCCGGGCGATTGGGTGAGTTTGCGCGTCAGCGTTGAGCCGCCGCCCGCGCCCGCCATGCCCGGCGCCTATGATTTCGAGCGCGCCGCCTGGTTCCTGCGCCTGGGCGGCGTGGGCTATGCGCTGTCGGCGCCCGAGCAGACCGCGCCGCCCGCAGGCGCGGCGCCCGGCGAGTTCGGCCAGGCGCTCAACGCCTTGCGCCAGGGGGTGACCTCGCGCATCCGCGCGGCGCTGCCCAATCCCGAGGGCGCGATCGCCTCGGCGTTGATCAACGGCGAAACCCACGCCATACCGCCCGAGGATGCGGGCGCTTTCCGCGACGCGGGTCTGGCGCACATCCTGGTGATCGCTGGCCTCCACATGGGCATGGTGGCGGGAATCTGCTTCTTCGCGTTGCGCGCGATCTTCGCGCTCATTCCAGCGATCGCGCTCAATTACCCGACCAAGAAATTCGCCGCCGGTTTGGCCCTGGCCATGACCTTCGGCTACATGCTGCTCTCGGGCGCGACCGTGTCCTCGCGCCGCGCCTTCGCTATGATCGCGCTCGCGCTGCTGGCGGTGCTGGTGGACCGGTTCAGCATCTCCGCCCGGGCCTTGGCGCTCGCCGCCGTCGCCATCATGCTGATGACGCCATCCTCCGCGATGGGGCCGAGCTTCCAGATGTCGTTCGCCGCGGTGGCGGCGCTGGTGGCGTTCTACGAAAGCTACCGCGTGCAATTGTCGCAATGGTACCGCGAGTCCGGGGGGATGCGCCGCTTGAGCCTTTATCTCCTCGGCATTTCCTTCACCACCATCGTTACGACATTGGCGACCGCGCCCTTCACCATTTATCACTTCAACCGCTTTCCGCTTTATTCGGTGGCGGCCAACGTGGCGGCGGTGCCGATCGCCGGTTTCTGGGTGATGCCCTGGGCGATCCTGTCCGTGCTACTGATGCCGGTGCATCTCGAATTCCTGGCGCTGCATCCGATGGCCTGGGGGATCGACGCGATCTGGGCCATCGCCAGGGGCGTCACGTCCTGGCCGGGCGCGGTGATGAACCTGCCGAGCATGCCCGCCTGGGGCCTGGGCGTGCTGGGGCTGGGGGGCTTGTGGCTGTGCATCTGGCGCAGGCGCTGGCGCTATCTGGGATTTGTCCCGGTGGCGCTGGGCTTGGCCTCGATCTGGCTTTCGCGTCCGCCCGACATACTCTTCGCCGATAACGGCAAGCTGATGGCGGTGCGCGCAACGGACGGCAATTACCTCCCTTCGCTCGCGCATGGCGACCGGTCGGCCGAAGAGACCTGGAGCAAGCGCGCGGCCTCGCATCTCGGCCCGGTTTGGCTCGGCAGCGGCGCGAGCGCCGACGGGAGCTTGAATTGCGACGCGGGCGCCTGCGTCTATCGCGCGCGCGGGGTGATGGTGACGCTGATCCGCGACGCCAATCATTTCGACCGCGCGCAATGTTCGGCCGATCTGGTGCTGGCGAACGTGGCGGCGTGGAAAATCTGTCCCGGCGCGCGCATCATCGACCGCGTGGACACCTACCGCAACGGCGGCTATGCGGTGTGGCTCGACCCGGGCGCGATCCGAGTCGAAAGCGTGCGCGCCGATCAGGGCGCAAGGCTGTGGAGCCCCAAACGGGGGCGGGATAATCTTGGGGCCGATAACGGAGGCCAGCCATGAGTGATGCGAAAAAGCCGAGGACGACGGAGGTCCATGCTCGCTTGTGGGGTGCGCGGGCGCGCGACTGGGCGGATTACCAGGAAGGCCAGGTGCGCGCGATGTACGAAACGGTGCTGGCGCGCTCCGGGCTGAAGCCGGGCATGGCTTATCTCGACGCCGGTTGCGGTTCGGGCCTGGCGGCGCAGATCGCGGTTTCGCGCGGCGCGCGCGTCTCGGGCATCGACGCGGCCGGGGAACTTCTGGCGATCGCGCGCGAGCGTTCGCCCAAGGGCGATTTCCGCGCCGGCGATCTCGAGGAACTGCCTTACGCCGACAAGAGCTTCGATATCGTCACCGGATTCAATTCCTTCCAGTTCGCGGGCAATCCGGCGCTGGCGCTGGGTGAGGCGCGGCGCGTGACCAAGCCGGGCGGTATCGTCGCCATTGTCACCTGGGGCAAGCCTGAAGGAATGGAGATGGCGTCCATCATCACCTCGCTCAAGGAGCTGATGCCGCCTCCGCCGCCAGGATCGCCCGGACCCTTCGCGCTGTCCGACGAGACGGCGTTGCGCGCCTTCGCCGTCTCGGGCGGGCTCAAGCCCGGCGAGGTCTTCGATATTCCCTGTATCTTGGATTATCCCGATCTGGCGACGGCGTTGCGCGGCTTGAATTCCTCCGGCGTCGCCGCCCGGGCGATGGAGAATTCGAGCGAGCAGGCGGTGAGCGCGGCGCATACCAAGGCGCTGGCGCCGTTCCGCCAGAAGGACGGCCACTACAAGACGAAGGCGATGTTCCGTTGCCTGCTGGCGCGGCCGTAACGGCTAGTATCGCCGCAGCAACCCCACCAGCTTGCCCTGCACCTTGACGCGGTCGGGGCCGAAGATGCGGGTCTCGTAGGCCTTGTTGGCGGGTTCGAGCGCGATCGAATTGCCGCGCCGCCGGAGCCGCTTCAAGGTCACCTCGTTGGCGTCGATCAAGGCCACCACGATGGCGCCGTTCTCGGCGGTGTCGCATTTCTGGATCAGCACCGTGTCGCCGTCGCAAATGCCGGCGTCCACCATGCTGTCGCCGGCGACCTCGAGCGCGTAATGCTCGCCGCCACCCAGCATTCCGGCGGGAATGCCGATGCTGTTGGAGCCGTCGCCCAGCGCCTCGATCGGCTTGCCGGCGGCGATGCGGCCGTAAAGCGGCAGGTTGGCCGCCTCGGCGGTTTCGGAAACCGGCAATCCGGGCAGCGCGGTCTTGAAGTCGCCCCTGACCACGGTGGGCGAGAACTTGCCGCGCGGCGTCTTGGCGGCGCTTTCCTCGGGCAGCTTCACCACTTCGAGCGCGCGCGCGCGGTGCGGCAGGCGCCGGATGAAGCCGCGCTCTTCGAGGCCGCTGATGAGACGGTGGATGCCCGATTTGGATTTGAGGCCGAGCGCCTCTTTCATCTCCTCGAACGAGGGCGACACGCCCGAATCGGCGAGACGGCGATTGATGTAAACCAACAGCTCGTGTTGCTTGCGAGTCAGCATGGGCGCTCCCCCGAGGGCCGTTTGGAACAAAAGCAAAACCGTTGACCGTTCTAGTTTAGTTCCAAAGCCTCGTCAAGCGGCTTTATCCACAAGGCCCTGTGGACGCTTTCAGCGACTCAGAGGGAAAAGGCCGAGTCCGAAAGGGGAAGGATTTCAACGCTTTGGCCGCGCTTGGCGGCGGGGGAGCGCCTAATTGGCGTGGAGCGCGCGGCCGAGGAAGGCAAGCGCGTCGGATGTGGAGCGCGCGCGAATGCTCTCGTCATAGGCCATGGTATAGCCGCGGCTCGATTCCCGGCAGGACTGGAGCAACGCCGGATCGTCGGCTTGCAGCTTGCCGTCGATCAGAAATCCCCGCGCGCCCGGCATGATCATCAGCGTCGGGCAGGCGCGCGCGCTGCGCGCCTGCGGGTTGTAACGCGGCGCGGAAAAATCCGGGTTGGTCCAGCCGTGGCTTGCATTGGGATAGACGATCTCGGTCGCCGGCACCGGAAAGCCCGCGCTCGCGGCGTAGTCGCGATAGGCATGCCATTTGGCGAGGGGCATCGCCTCGTCGCGGCCGGCGAGTAGCATCAGGATCGGCGCGCCGGTATAGGCGTTGGGATAGGCGATGACGCCGAACACGCCGGCCGGGTAATAGGCGACATGCGCGGCGAAGCGCGGACCGCCGGGCCCCGCCGCGTCGCGCGCGAGGCTCCACGCCGCCAGACGCGCGATCTCGCCGCCAAAGGAGAATCCGACGATGGCGATGCGCTTGGGGTCGATGCGCGGGTCCCGCGCCAGGAAACGGAGCGCGGCATAGGCGTCGGCCAGGGCCGAGGCCCAGGGCGGCGGATTGGGCGAGGTGGAAAGACCGGAAAGCCCGCGCGCGGCGAAGCTGTCATAGGTCAGGGTCGCATAGCCCGCCTCGCGCAGCCGCGCCGCCATCCAGCCCTCGTTCTCCTCGCGGTAGCCGCCGATGGTGTGCACCACGATCACCGCCGGGTAGCGCGCGGTCTTCGCCGCCGGAAAGCCCAAACGCCCGGACACCGTGACCCGCTCGCCCGGCGGCTGCTGGCGGAAGAATTCGCGGAAGCTGGGATAGCTCGCCGATTCGAACTGCACGGTCTCGACGATCTCGCCCGGCTGCGGCGCGGCCGCGTTCATCGGGGCGGGCGGCGGCGCCTGCGCCGTCTGCTGGAGGCAGGATGCCAAGCCGAGGCCGAGGGCGACGATCAACCAGCGCATGGCGAACCCTCTCCGAGCGGTGAAAAGCATCCCCCGTGATAGGCCGCGATGACGGGCGCTATCCCCGTTCGCCGGGGACTACAGCGTCTCGGCCTGCGATAGCGGGATGATCTCGACCGCCTCGCCTTTCTTCGCCGCGGGGGCAAAAGGCGCGCGCACCACCAGGCAATCGGCCTGGGTCAAAAGCGACATCATCGAGCTGTCCTGTTTTTCAAAGGGCGAAGCTTCCAGCACGCCAGAAGCATCGCGCGTCAACCGGGCGCGGAGATAATCCTGGCGCCGGTCATTGGCGGGAAGATCGGAGGCGAGCCGCGCCTTGGGGTTGGGTGCGTTGGCACTCGCCAGCCCCATCATCTTTTCGAGCGCCGGCTTGACGAACAGCAGCGCGCAGACCAGCGCCGAAACCGGATTGCCCGGCAGGCCGATCATCGGCGTGTCGCGGTATGTCCCCACCATCAAGGGCTTGCCCGGGCGCATGGCGACGGTCCAGAAATCGAGGCTCAGACCCGAAGCGCCCAGCGCCGAGCGGATCAAATCGTGCTCGCCCACCGAAGCGCCGCCGGTGGTGAGCAGCAGATCGGCGCCGCGCGAGGCCGCGGCGATCTGCTGCAAGGCCTCGCTGTCGTCGGGCGCGATCGGCAATTGCACCGCCTCGCCGCCCAGGCTTTCGACATAAGCCGCGAGCGCGATGCCGTTCGAGCTCACGATCTGGTTGGGGCCGATGGGATCGCCGGGCAGCACCACCTCGTCGCCGGTCGGCAATATCGCCACGCGCGGGCGGCGAGCCACCAGCAGCCAGGGCCGGTTCATCGCCGCCGCCAATCCCAGATCGCGCGCGTTGAGCCGCTTGCCTGGCTTCAAGCCCAAATCGCCTTCGCGGAAATCGAGCCCGGCCGGGCGGATATAACGCCCGGGCTTGCCCGCTTCTTTCACGATCACCCAATCGCCGTCGCGCGCGGTGTCTTCCTGGATGACGATGCAATCGGCGCCGTCGGGCACTGGCGATCCGGTGAAAATCCGCACCGCTTCGCCCGCTCCGAGTTTCTTGTCATAGGACTGTCCGGCCGGGACGTTGCCCACCACCTTGAGCTTGGCCGGAACGGTTTTGAGATCGGCCGACCGCGCGGCATAGCCGTCCATCGCCGAGGCCGGGAAAGGCGGCTGGGTGCGCCGCGCCGTCACCTCTTCCGCCAGCGCACGGCCCAGGCCTTGCGCCAGCGCCACCTGTTCCGCGCCCAAGGGCTTGACGATGGTGAGCAGGCGGTTTCGCGCCTCTTCGACCGAGATCATGCCGCCCGAAGTTTTGGGGGCCTTATCAATATCGTTCATGGCGCCCCCACCCCAACCCTCCCCCCTCGAGGGGGGGGTACTAGTTAAGTACTCCAACTGGCAAACTTTTGGCACCAACCTTATTCAGGCTGGCCTGGGGGTGTTCTCGGCTGGTCTGGAGAGTTGGGCGCGGTCGGGCGGTCAGAGGGTGTTCAAAAATTAGATGTTTTTCGATTGATTGCGGAAACGCTTGGTAATAGCGACAGCGAGAAACCAAAGCCCCGCACCAATCGCAACTCCAATTATCGCTTCAAAAAATCCCAGAGCTGCCGCAATTCGTATTGAGGTGCCAACATCAGGATCAAATGGCGGTCGGAGCAACACTCCGCCAATTTGTTTGGCGCTCATCATGCCTATGACGCAGAAGATTATAAGACCCCAATTTAGCTTTTTCATATTCGTGCTCCCTTCCTTCGCGCTCGCACAATGCCGAAAGCAGATCAATCACAGTCCTTGAAGTTGGACTGCTTACAGCGTTTCGCCATTTCCTGCGCCTGTGCGATCTGAGCGGGAGTCATTTTAGCAACAAGTAGGCTGCGATTATTGGTCACTATCTTTTCAACTTCACCGCTGGATGACGAAGCGGCAAGATCGTACCACATATACGCATGAACATAGTCCTGCGTGACGCCTTGTCCGTTTTCGTACATCACTCCGAGACTTTTTTGTGCCACTGCATACCCCTGATCAGCAGCAAGCCGAGTCCACTTCACTGCTTCCTGAAAGTCGTGCGGAGTACCTTGTCCAATATAGTACATCATTCCGAGACTAGATTGCGCCTCTGAATAGCCCTGATCAGCAGCAAGTCGAAACCACTTCACTGCTTCCTGATAGTCCTGCGCGACGCCTTGTCCGTTATGGTACATGACTCCAAGATTGGACTGCGCTCGCGCATCGCCTTTATCAGAAGCAAGTCGAAACCACTTCACCGCTTCCTGATAGTTCTGCGCAACACCTTGTCCGTGGGCGTACATCGTTCCGATATCGTTTTGCGCCGCCGCTAAACCGTGATCAGAAGCAATGAGATACCACTTCATTGCTTCGTCGTAGTTCTGCGCGACACCCTGTCCGTGCGCATACATCGCTCCGATATCGTATTGCGCTATTGTAAAGCCCTGATTAGCAGCAAGGAGATACCACTTCACCGCTTCCTGATAGTCCTGCGCAACACCTTGTCCGTGGGCGTACATCGTTCCGATAATGGTTTGTGCCTTTGCATCGCCCTGATCAGCTAAAGGGCGCCATAGCTTAAGAGCAGTTACATAGTCGCCACGTTCATATGCGGCGGTAGCATCCTCAAAAGGTCCTGCACTTGCCACCTGCGCAACGCTAAGCATTACGCCGATGATTAATCCGATGAGTATGCGCATGGTCGTGGTCCCCTGATATGTGCCACTTTTCATATACGCGCTTATGTTCCTCACCTCTTAGTGATAGAACAGACTTTGTTTGAAGATTTTCTTTCCAACGAGACATACCCTCTTGGCACAGTTGCTATATGATCAGTCATATCAAGAGTGCCCCACGTGCCATTGCCGCTCTTATAATAACCCTTGCAGTCATAATGGACGCGCATCTCTGAATTGCTGGACGTCATCTGCGTGATCATAACTTCATCTCCAGCACGAAAGATGCTGTTGAGATCGATTTTGAGTTGCCCGACCTTATCGACATGAACCGTCTGCCAATTCTCCACATGAGCACTGTAGGGGTGAGGACTGGCAGGTTTGTTACAGATCATATTGGCGATTTCTTTATTCACACCCGACAAATCATCAAATCCATGTCGAATCTCACCTTCGCTACAGTTGTAGCCTACGTTCCCCCTAGAATTGGACGTAACCCTTTCGTTGACAGAAACTTCGTCGGCAGTTGATTGAATACTATCCAGATCGATCGCAATGGTTCGCATATCATTGCCCATAGCGTCCTTGTCGATACCAACGGTCTGCCAATTTTCTGCTTTAGCAATGCCAACATGAGCAATGCCGACGATGAGTATTGAAGCAAATAACTTAACCGCCTCTTGCATCGCACTCATTTTGCATCACCCTCGATTAAAGGGATTTAGGTTGTTGAGGTGCTCTTTTGTTAGTTTGGTTTTGCCCAAGAGGTCTTTACGTATGGCGAGGAATAGGAGACTCAGTAGATCACCTTCCTTGCTAAAATCATGTTTTTTCTTATCCGCATATGTAATCCATGCGTCATATGCTTTGATGACATCATCGCTGCCAAAAAGTAGCAATTGATCTCTCGCCAACATTCGGTCTCGGTCCGCGTCCTTTCCTGTGACTTCTTCATCGTGCATGACTCCTACCGCGACCTCGGTGAAGTTCCTCAAGAAACTCGTGTATGCCGCGCGTTTTTGTTCCGCGATTTTTAGATTTAATTCCTTGTTCTTTTGAAGCAAGTAAGGAATCACAGCCCCGAATACGGCTATGAGAGCGACGATGATTTCTTTGTAATCAGCCATGGCACATCCCTAATATGAAATATCAAAGACCGTGCAAACAGATCAGTCGTTCCAGTGTTCGCGTGTTGCCCATATTTCCGGTCGGCGCTGCCGATGATTTTGTTTGTAAAAACTATAATCCTCGATTAGTTCAGTCCTCTGTTTTGTCATCAAGCCCATGGCGTCAAGGAAACCTCGCAATTCATCAGGAGTTGGTTCGTAACCAAATCCTTTCCGACGATCCGGTGAGAAAAAATCATTCCATTGTTTCGGTCGCTGCTGCAATCGCTCGTTTCAAATTGTTCAGGCTTGGTTGATCCCGCATTCCTTCCTGTAATCTCTTGGGGGTGAGCGCGTATCTGAACCGAGGGATCATTGCCATAGCTGTCGTAATTGGTGGGAAGAATCAAGTACGAGCTCGGCTTGGTCTGCCAATCGGCTAATTTCCTCCGATGACAACAAATCATTTGACGAGTGCCGCAGCAGAGCAAACCCGATAATCGCGATGCCGAGCATTTTACCGGATGTTTTCTCGCTATCCATGCCGCGAGCCGCAGACCGAATGCCTGGCGTCCATAGATCCATTCAACGTTTCGTAAAGTGCAAGTCCAATTCGTAAATCGTTTCGCAGGTCGTTGCGCGCGGCGAACATGATTTCCTCTGGACCTGTTGCTACATCGGAAAACGAGTGTGCACGTATCGCTTGCGCCAACGCCTTCAATGTATTTTCAAATTCGTCTCTGATCTTCAATCGTTGCCAAGGATCGAATGAGTATCGGAAGCGGCTATATCGAGCCCGCTGACAATCGCGGCCTTGTCAAAGGAACACCTATTATCGCGTTCTGGCTCTTCAAATAGAGCAAAGTGCCCGCTCGCGGTATCTAAGGCGACGCGCAAGAAACTCTGGAATTCATCACGATCCAAACGGGGCCGCACGCGTGAGAAAATGATATCAGTATGGTCAGATTCAGATAACCGCTCGGGAAGCGTTGGCAGATTGTCATTCACGGTGCATGAAAGGCGCGATCAATCTGCGAACCCTATCCACCCAAACCGCGAGCCTGATCAGGTCGGATTGCCAATATCTTTTATCGACCTGGAACCCCTCCCACCAGAGCATCCGACCGACATAGTCAAACCGGTTCTTTTCTCGAAACAGACGCACCGCTGCCGCGATCTGCGTGCATGTGCCGCGCGGATAAAGGACAGCACTGCCGTGATAGGCATTTGGGTCTTGCTTCACATAGAGCAATAGGCCCTCGCGCCGCCAGCGCGCGATCTGGTCACGGCTGACATCTGCTCGGCGAGGCAGGCAGATACCTGCTCCTCGGTCTCCCAAGCTGACTAGTCGTGATTGATCCTGTTCACTAAGAGCCCTACGCCAGAAGCCAATTTCCGGAAAACGCGCCCTCATTGTCGCGCTCCCTCTAGCGACGGAGCAAGACGATGAAACGCCGAGTTCGCGATTTCAGGAAGGAATACGCAAACAGAGTGAAGCGAGGCTTCGCGAAAGGCGACGGCCGCGCCCCTGCGCGGCCTGCCGTGCGGGTGATGTTCGGAAGCTAAAAACCAGCATCGCCGATCACAGGTGATCCGCGCGAGAGAGCTCTAAAATTGATGAAGGACGGAGCGACGCAGAAGGCAGCTGCCAAAAAATATAATGTTTCTGTCGAGAAGCTACGCCGCTACGTCAAAGAAAACACGACCGCAAAATTACGTGGAAAAAAGTGGATCATCACAGATCGCCGTCCGGAGGAAATACGAATTATATCGAGCGGGCGAATATATGGGATTACTGCGCCCTACCGTTTTAAGCGCTCTGTTGGTCAATTCTGGAAAGCGATCAACAAATTTCTCGATACAAATAACGAGTCCTATTTAAAGCCCCTCCAGGGGAAAGGCATTCGCGATGCAGAGGGAAAATTTCAACCTGGGAAACAGACCCAAATATTTTGCGCAAATTGGACAGCATCGGCGAACTCCATTTCGTCGATATCTATACTCAGACAGCGCAGTAAGGGGCGATCATGAACTATACAGAACGCTTTTTTATCAGGCAGCGCGAAGACCGGAAAAATTAGCGGCGTCAGGGAGTTCGGTACGTTATGTAATATGTAAGAATGAAAATAGAAAAAAAAATGAATAAATAAGAAAATAGGAGAGAAAATAATATGAGTTACCATATTAAAGAAGGGAAAGAGGTTGAGGGGTATATCGAAGGTCACATCGGTTTAGACGCTAAGTTTTCTGTGTTTCAGGAAGATGACAAAAATGATCTGGCACTCAACTTCCTAAAGGAGTATGCTAGAGATGGTATCCTATCAATTTCTATTAGTACTCTAGAGCGGGTCAATGATGGAGTTGAGAAGAGGGGTGGAAGCATAACATTTCAAATCAGCAAAGGCGTAAAGTATCATATAATCAGGGCATTCGTTCCGAAGGCAGACTTTCATTTCATCGCAGCCATCATTTCTGCTTCAAAGCGACGGACGTATGTCAGTTCAGGGCGGCCTGTGGGTGAAACGCTAGAGTGGCTCATGCCATTTCTGAGAACAGAAATAAGGTTCTCTTTGACTTTAGATTTTGATTACGCTCAGAAAGATTTTGAAGAATGGCACAAAAGTATCGACAACAACGGGAACGGTACGAAAGAAATAGACGTAACGTATTTTAGTTTTCATTTCTGAGCACCTGACAAACTAGACTGTATATTTATAAGAGCAACGGTTAATCAATGACCGCTCTATCCCCGATAACGGATATTGGTTGGCGGCAGCAGCACCGCTGATCGCCCTACCGCGCCCAACTCTAGGGACCAGCCGAGAACACCCCCAGGCCAGCCTGAATAAGGTTGGTGCCAAAAGTTTGCCAGTTGGAGTACTTAACTAGTACCCCCCCCCTCGAGGGGGAGGGAATGGGAGGGGGGTAATTCCCGCGGGAATAATACGGCGCTTCGAAACTTCCCGACTTTCCGCCGGATTTGTGCACCAGGCGGATTTCGGAAATCTTCATGCCGCGGTCGACCGCCTTGAGCATGTCGTAGATCGCGAGCGCCGCCACCGCCACCGCGGTCAACGCCTCCATCTCGACGCCGGTGCGGCCCGTGATCTTGCAGGTGGCGGTGATGTCGACCGCGTTGCGGTTCTTGTCGCAACGCAGCTCGAGCTTGACCGAGTTGAGCGCCAGCGGATGGGCGAGCGGGATCAGCTCGGAAGTGCGCTTGGCGCCCATGATGCCGGCCAGCCGCGCGACATTCAGCACGTCGCCCTTCTTGGCCTTGCCCTTGCGCACCAGATCGAGCGTGGCGCGCTTCATCAGCACGCTGCCCTTGGCCACGGCCTCGCGCTCGGTCTCCTCCTTGGCCGAGACGTCGACCATGCGCGCATCGCCCTTGCGGTCGAAATGAGTGAGCGTCTTTTTCATCCGCGCCACCTTAAACCGGCGCCTTCGCCGGGGCGAGCAGCGCGCGCGTGGCACTCGCCAAATCCTTCTGCCGCAGCAGGGATTCGCCCACGAGGAAACAGCGCGCGCCCGCGCGCGAGAGCCGCGCGAGGTCGGCCGGGGCGGAGATGCCGCTTTCGCTCACCAGCAGCCGGTCCTTGGGCAGCAGGGGGCTCAGCGTCTCGGTGGTGGCGATATCGGTCTTGAGAGTCTTCAGATTGCGGTTGTTGATGCCGATGAGCCTGGTCTTGAGATTGAGCGCGCGGCCAAGCTCTTCGCGGTCATGTACCTCGGCCAGCGCGTCCATGCCCAGGCTCCTGGCCGCGTGCTCCAGCAAGGCCGCCTCGTTGTCGGTCAGCGCCGCCAGGATGAGCAAAATGCAATCGGCGCCCATCGCCCGCGCCTCGGCCGCCTGGTAGGGATCGAGCATGAAATCCTTGCGCAGCACCGGCAGCGAACAGGCCGCGCGCGCCGCCGAAAGATGCGCCGCTTCGCCCTTGAAATAAGGCCGGTCGGTCAGCACCGACAGACAGGCGGCGCCGCCTTGCTCATAGGCGCGGGCGATGGCGGCGGGATCGAAATCCGGCCTTATCATCCCGCCCGAGGGCGAGGCCATCTTGATCTCGGCGATCAGGCCGTAACCGCCGGCTTTGACCTTGGCTTCGAGCGCCTTGGCGAAGCCGCGCGGCGGGGAGGATTTGGCGGCTTCGCGTTCGATCTCGTGCAAGGGCCGCGCCGTCTTCGCCCGCGCCACCTCTTCGCGCTTCTTGGCGCAGATCTCGGCCAATATGTCGCTCATGGAGACGGCACCGGCTTGGAATTGGTGATCGCGACCAGCTTCGCCAGCGCGCGCTTGGCGTTGCCCGAGGATATCGACTGGCTGGCGCGCGCCACCCCGGCTTTGAAATCGATGGCGCGGCCGGCCACCACCAGCCCGGCGGCGGCGTTCAACAGCACGATGTCGCGCAACGGGCCGGCCTCGCCCTCGAGCAAGGCCTTGAGCCGGGCGGCGTTGGCGGCCGGGTCGCCGCCCTTCAAATCGGAAAGGCGCGCGCGCGGCAACCCCGCCATCTCGGGCGAAATCTCGAAGCTCGCAAGCTTGCCGTCCTTCCATTCCGCCACCTGGGTCTTTCCCGCGGTGGTGATCTCGTCGAGACCGTCGCCGTGGACGACCCAGGCATGTTCGCTGCCGAGCTTGCCCAGCACCTCGGCCAGGGGCTTCACCCATTGCGCCGCGTAGACGCCGACCAGCTGGCGCTTGACCCCGGCCGGGTTGGAGATCGGCCCGAGCAGATTGAAGATGGTGCGGGCGCCGAGCTCGACCCGCGTCGGCCCGACATGGCGCATGGCGCCGTGATATTTGGGCGCCATCAGGAATCCGATGCCGGCCTCGAACATGGCGCGGCGCACCACCCCGGGCTCGGCGTCGAGATTGACGCCCAAGGCCTGCAAAATGTCGGCCGCGCCCGACAGCGACGAGAAATTGCGGTTGCCGTGCTTGGCCAGCGGCACGCCCGCGCCCGCCACCACGATCGCCGCCGCGGTCGAGACGTTGAAGCTGCCCTGGTTGTCGCCGCCGGTGCCGACGATGTCGATCGCGCCCTCGGGCGGCTCCACCTTCAGCATCTTGGCGCGCATGGTGCGCGCGGCGCCGGTGATCTCCTCCACCGTCTCGCCGCGCACCCGCAGCGCCGCCAGGAACGCGCCCATCTGCGCCGGCGTCGCGTCGCCCGACATCATGGCGTCGAAGGCGGCGGCGGATTCGGTCTCGCTCAGCTTTTCGCCCGCCAGAACGCGGCCGAGCAGCGTCTTGAAGGCGGCGGCCTGGCTGATGCCTCCTTCGCTCATGCCGGCACTTTGGCGGCGGCGGCGAGGGCGAGGAAATTCCTCAAGAGATCGTGGCCGCCCGCCGAGGCGATGCTTTCGGGATGGAACTGCACGCCGAACACCGGGCGCTCGCGGTGGGCGAGGCCCATGATGAGTCCGTCGCCGGTTTCGGCGGTCACTTCCAGGATTTTCGGCAGGCTCGCGCGTTCGACGATGAGCGAATGATAGCGCGTCGCCGGAAACGGGTTGGGCAGGTTCTTCAACACGCCCGCGCCTTTGTGGCGGATTTCGGAAATTTTTCCGTGCATCGGCACCGGCGCGCGCACCACTTTGCCGCCGAAGGCCTGGCCGATCGCCTGATGGCCGAGGCAGACGCCGAGGATGGGCACCCGCCCGGCCTTGGATATGAGTTCGAGGCAGATGCCGGCATGGTCCGGATCGCTCGGCCCGGGCGAGATCACGATGCCTTGGGGTTTCAAGCCGAGTGCATCGTTTACCGACAGGGCGTCGTTCCTTTTGACAACCACTTCGGCGCCCAACTCGCCTAAATAGTGCCAGAGGTTGTAGGTGAAGCTGTCGTAGTTATCGATCAGCAGGAACATAAGAAGCCCTCGCGGAAAGCGCGGTTATATCAGGGCCCGCCTTCCGGGAAAAGGCGCGGAAAAGTGCCCGGGCGCGACCTGGCCGTCATTGCGAGGCCGCGAAGCGGCCGAAGCAATCCAGCTTCCAATGCTTCATCCCTGGATTGCTTCGCCTGCGGCTCGCAATGACAAAAAGCCACGGGGATTGCGGCGCGGGGTTAAGAAATCGGCTAAGCTCAAGCAGAGAGCCGGGAGAGGCGGGGCATGGAAGTCAGGTGGGAAGAGGACGGGCGCCGGCCGCGCTGGCGGTTGTGGCTGGGGTTGCTGGCGGCGGCGGCGGTGGCCGGGCTGCTTTTCGGGCTTTACCGCAACGCGCAGGAGCAACGCGAATTCGAGGCTCAATTGCCGCAGGGCGCGAGCGCGCCGATCCTGCCGCCGCAAACCGAAAACGGCGCGTCCGCGCCGCAGGAAACCACGGCCGCTTCCGCGCCGGCCTGGCTCGCCTATGCCGTTCCCGCGCCGGCCGCCGCGGGCAAGCCGCGCATCGCGGTGGTGATCGACGATCTTGGATTGGATCGCGCGCGCACCGAGCGCGCCTTGAAGCTCAAGGGTCCGCTGACGCTCGTTTTCCTGGCCTATGCCGGCGCTTTGCCGCAACAGGCCGAGGAAGCGCGCAAGGCGGGCGACGAATTGATGCTGCATGTGGCGACCGGCGGCATGAGTCCGGCCATATCCCTCGGCCCGAACCAGGCGCCGGGCGCGCCGCCGCCGGAGGAAACTTTGCGCCGGCTGCGCTGGGATCTCGACCGGCTGCCGGCTTATGTCGGAATCGATCTGCCGGCATCGGTTTCGACCGATCCGCAATACCTGCCGGTCATCATGGGCGAACTCAAATCGCGCGGGCTGTTGTTCCTCGACAACCACGCCGATGCCGCCGCTGCCGCCGCGGCGCAAAATTCGGGCGTGCCTTATGTCGCGCGCGACGCGACGCTCGACGGGCAGACGGCGGCCGATATCGGCGATCAGCTGGCGCGGCTCGAAACCCTGGCGCGCCAGAACGGCGCCGCAATCGCTTTCGCCCACGCCAACGACCAAACGCTCGACGCGCTCCGGCGCTGGCTGCCCACCTTGGCCAAGAAGGGCATCGTGCTGGTGCCGCTTTCCGACATCGCCAAGACGCGCAACGCGGCGGGCTAAGCGCCGCTGACGGCATGGTGGCGGCGTTGGGGCCGCACCACGATGAGCGTCGCCGCCGCCGCGGCGAAGCCGAAGGCGGAAAGCGCATAAAGTCCCGCATCGAAGCTCCCGGTCGAAATCCTTGATCCAGCCGACCATATAGGGGCCGGCAAAGTCGCCGAGATTGCCGAGCGCGTTGATCATGGCAATGCCGGCCGCGGCGGCGCTGCCGCTCAGGAACACCGACGGCAAGGGCCAGAACGGCGCCTTGGCGCCGTAGATGCCGATGGCCGCCGCCGAGAAGAACACGATCGAAACCAGCGAACCGCCGAGCAAGCCGGCCCCGATCAGGCCCACGCCGATCAGCGCCATGGCCAGCGTCAGGTTGATGCGGCGCTCGTGCATCCGGTCCGAGACGTAGCCCCAGACCAGGATGCCGATGGTGCCGATGGTGTAGGGAATGGCGGTGTAGAGCCCCACCTGCATGGTCGACAGCCCGAGGCCCTTGAGGATCTGCGGCAGGAAGAACGCCAGGCCCAGATTGGTCGTGGTGTTGGCGAAATAGACGAAGGACAGGCCCCAGACGCGCCAATCGGCGAACACGCGCGCCAGGCTCACGCCGTGCGCCGTATGCACCGCGTGCTGCTCGGCATCGATGGTTTGCTGCAGCCAGATGCGCTCGACCGGGGAAAGCCATTTGGCGTCGTGCGGCCGGTCGGGCAGGACGAACCACACCACCACCGCCATGGCGATGGTCGGCCCGCCTTCGAGCGAGATAGAGCCACTGCCAGCCGGCGAGGCCCAGGGGTCCGTCGAGGCCCAGGATCGCAGGTCAGAGATCGGCGCGCCCAAGGCCAGCGACAGCGGGATCGCCACCATGAACGTGCCGATGATGCGCGCGCGGTAGGACGGCGGTGAACCAATATGTGAGATAAAGGATGACGCCGGGGAAAAATCCCGGCCTCGGCCACGCCGATGAGGAAGCGCATGACCAGGAAGCAATTGGGGCCGGCGACGAACACCATCGCCATCGCCACCACGCCCCAGCTCACCATGATGCGCGCGATCCAGCGCCGCGCGCCGAAACGCTGGAGCATCAGGTTGCTCGGCACTTCGAAGAAGAAATAGCCGATGAAGAACATGCCGGCGCCGAGGCCGTAGATATAGGCGGTGAGGCCGATATCCTTGTTCATGGTCAGCGCGGCGAAGCCCACGTTGATGCGGTCGAGATAGGCGAGGATGTAGCAGAAGAACAGCAGTGGCACGAGACGGAAGAACGTCTTCTTGGCAACCGCGCGGTGATCGACGTCCATGATTTATTCCCCCTCCGTCATCGCGACCAGCGAAGCGGCGAAGCGATCCGGAGCCAAGCCGGATTGCTTCGGCCGCGCGCGCCGCGCCGGGCCAAGAATCACTTCACCGGAATTTGCAGCGGCTGGCCCTTGTCGAGCACCAGCACGGCGATGCTGCGCGTGCGGCCCTTGGACGCGTTCTTGGTCTCGTGCACCACGCCTTGGAGGTTGTGATAGGCCTGGCCCGCCTTGATGATGCGCGGTGGCTGGCCGTCGACGTCGAGTTCCAGCGCGCCTTCCGTCACCACGGCGTATTCGTCGCCGGGATGGGTGTGGCGGCCGGTGGTCGAGCCCGGCGGCCAGTCGATCGAGAGCATGGTGGTTTCCTTGCCGGGAACGCCGCTAACCGGTTCGTTGTGCAGATAGATGACATGCGGCTTGGGCCGCGGCGCGTCCTGCGCCAGAGCCGGGCCGGAGAACCCGAGCGCCAGCAGCGCGGCGGCGACTATGGCTTTCCTGAACATGATTTCCTCCCCCTTGTTGCGACCCCTGGTGTTCCAGTTCGTGCGCGAGCTTACCGCTTATCCGGTGGCGCGGATATGGGCGCGCGATTCGCCGGAAACCGGCCCGCTCGCGAACCGCGCCCAGCCGGCGGCCGCTTCGCCGGAATTGCGGGCTAATCGCGTGACACCGCGGCGGGATGCGTTTAGTGTTTTAAGATCGCCTCCTGTCCGGATGTCGTCATGAAATTCGCAGCCCTCGCAACCTTGCTCGTATTGCTTCCGGCCGCCGCCTTCGGCGACCAGATGGCGGCCGACGATTGCGCCGCCAAACTGCCGCCGAACTCGGCCTCGATTTACAGCGCGTCCCTGAAAAAAATCTCTTCCGGCGACCCCGTGAGCGACATCGTCAGGAAAGTTACGCGCGGCATGGTCATGTCGGGCAGCCTCAGCCGCGACGATGCCAAGCCCGCGGCGGAAGCCGCCGGCGGCTGCCTGAAGTTGCTCAAGAACTAGCGGCACGCCCCCCATAACGGACATTGCCCGGCGCGGGCGGCGGGTCCGCTTCGTCCCGCAAGCGGACATTCGGGCGGGTTGAGCGGCCCTAGAACGTCCATTGCGCGTCGAGAAAGCCTACATACGCCTTGCCGCTGACGCCGGTCAGGTAGCCAAGCGCGCCATTGGCGTTGATCTGGGTTTCGACCCGGCCGAGTTCGACGCCGAAACGCAACGTGTCGACCGGCGTCCAATAGAGGTTGACGTCGTAGCGCTTGGTTCGCACCGAAGGATTTGCGTTGGCCAGGTTTATGTCGAGCGAGAGATAGCTCGCGAACAAATTCGTCTCCCATTGTTTCGACCATTGATGGTGGAACGACGCCACCGCGCTCCAGCCGCTGGTCGGCCCGGTAGAAGGCACGATGGACGAGAGCGACGAGAGATCGGCCTTGGTGCCGAGGAATTGCGAGGCATCGACCGCATAGGTCGCCTGGGTGCTGACATAATCCCGCGCGCCGATGAACTTCGTCGGCACCGTCGCCCCGGCGGTGGGCGCCCAGCCGGTGTCCGTCGTCGTGGTCGACGGCCGGGAGGCGATGATGGGGTTGGCCTGCTCCTTCGCCTGCCGCAGCAGCCCGGCGAGCTGGAACTGCCATTTATCGGCGTTCGCGTAGAGCAGGCGGGCGGTCAGGATCGGCGAGCTGAAATCGACCGAACTCAGGCCCTCGGTGTTTTCCTGCGAATTCGGCAGCCCGGATTCGACGGCGAGGGCGAGCTTGGTATCGGCGAAGACGCGATGTTCGTAGGAGACGATCCCGGCGGTGCGGTTCGGGGCCGCCGCCAGGAACTGGAAATCCTCCGACCAGAAGTTCATCAGCGACGAGGTGTAGCCCACGGTCCCGCCCGCCAGCGCGGCCTTCAACTCCTGCACCGATGCGTCGCCGGCATGGGTGCCGTCGTCGCTCGCCTTCAGCCACTGCGCCGTTATGCCGGTATCGAGTTCGCCGAGCGGGGTCTGGCGTTGGGTCGCCAGTGTTCCCGTGGCCTCGTAGGTCTTGGTATAGCGCTGGAACGAGGGCTTGCCGTTGCTCGAAAGCCGGGATGGCGCTCCGCTGCCCGTCGTCGATAGATCGTCCTGATAGGTGAATGACAGCGTACCGCTCAGTTTGGCGCAGGAGCCGAGAAGGTCGAAGCGGATGCCGCTGCCGGGGAACCCTGCGCAAGCGGCGGGCGCTTCTGTCGTCGCCGATGTTTGGGCGGCGACCTGATGGCTGAGACCAGCGAGCAGCAGCGCGAGAAAAGCGCCTGGCGCCCAGCCTTTCCGTTGTCGCTTTTCCGCTTCCGTCATTATGTGATTGATCCAGGCGGAGGCATCGAGTCTTCTCCGCTCTGTCTCAAGTATATTGAATATATTGGAAGACTACGACTCATGTCCGACACCGAACATTTATCTTCGTCCCAACCATGTTTGGCCTCATGATTTCCCGCGGTGCCAGCTCATAAGACGGCGTCGTCCCGAACGCGCCGTCATCTCAACACGCGGCACTAAGGCCACCGGGTGGCACATCGCCATTCTGTTATCGAGGCGTCGGCTCATATAAGCGGACATAGCTAAGACGCTTCGGAAATCTAGTGACAGAGACGCGAGATGAAAGCCGATGATGTGGCTATCTGCCGTCGTTGAAGCTCAGCGGAACATCGTTAAGCAGCGCACAGACCCACGCCTCCACTGGTCTCGACTTTTTGGTTGGCCTGCTGAACGGTTACCTGGACCTCGATGGGGTCATACCGAACACGTTCGGGTCTTTCCAACCCTATTTCATGGCGGGCCTCGGCTTTGCGAGAAATGATCTTGGTACTTTCAACGGCACGGTTTATGGAGGCCCTCTTGCGGGCTCCGCTCGCACGACTTCGGGCTCCACTCAGACGAATTTCGCTTGGGTCACCGGTGCCGGTGTTGCCTATCCACTGACCCAGCAACTGAGCCTCGATCTCGCTTATAAATATCTCGATCTTGGACCGCTTCAGACCGGCACGTACGTAACGTATGTTGGGTTCGCCGGGACACTTACCCCATCCAAATCTGGAGATTTTGACGTTCATACAGTCACCCTAGGGGTCAGGTACCGCTTCTAAATTATGGACTGACCTAATTTGATTCTGCGAGTGTCCTAATTAATTACTCTCAAAACCGGACAGCACCCTAATGTCCGCTTCGGGTCAAAAGCGGACATAACGGCATAACATTGGAATGTCCGGTTTTCCCACGATGGCGGAAATCGGCTGGCGGCTTCCCCAACCCGGCCTTCTCGCCCATCCCCACGGGATTGCGCTATGCTCGGGCCACGAGGGCGCATTAGACGCCCTAGGGGAAGGTAGATGCGTTTCGGTCTTTTCGGCGGCGCCGCGCGGCACGGCGGTCACGTCCCGCGCGAAGGCAATGTCGCGGGAAATAAAGGGCGAGGACCGGGGTCCTTCGTCGGCAGAAACCAGCGAAAGGTGGTTCCATGTTCAGCGGACAAGTTCACGCGGCAAAAGCATTCGTGCTTGTGAAGGCCGGCCATTTTTTCTTCATATTCGGCTATCTGTGGCTGCTGTTGAGCGTCTACGCCCTGCACAACTCGATCGTTTTGTCGGACTGGCGACTGCTCGGCCATCTCGCGCCGGCCATGCTGAAGGCGCTCATTTTCGCCAAATTCGTGCTGATCGGCGAACATCTGAAGCTCGGCGCGCGGTTTGAAAAAAAGCCTCTGATCTGGCCAATCCTGATCAAGGCCGCCTTGTTTTCGGTTCTCCTGATCGGGTTCGACTTTCTGGAAGCGGTCATCTCGAATGCGATCTGGCCCAAGGCCGCTTCGCAAGGCGGCAATGGCTTCGAGCTGACGGATGCCCGGATGATCCTGTCGTTTTCATTCATGGCCTTCGTCGCCCTCATTCCGTTCTTCGGGATCAGGGAGTTGGGCCGGGTGATCGGCGCGGACCAGATGCGCGATCTATTTTTTCACGGTCGCACGAAGGTCAAACTCAGCCGCGCCGTCACATACAGCTCCGCTCGTTGAAAAGTTAGCCAACGTCCGCTTTGGGTCAAAAGCGGACATGGCGGCATGACATTGGAAGGTCCGGTTTTCCCACGATGGCGGAAATCGGCTGGCGGCTTCCCCAACCCGGCCTGCTCGCCCACCGCCACATGGTTGCGCTATGCTCGGATAAGAGGGCGCGTTAGACGCGCCGGGGAAGGTAGATGCGTTTCGGTCTTTTCGGTGGCGCGCGCGCCGCGCGCGGCGGCCCGGCCGGCGACAGCCACGGCTATGCCGACTACATCGACTATGTCTGCGCCGCCGAGCGGCTGGGGCTGCACAGCGTCTTCATCGTCGAGCACCATTTCACCGGCCACGCCCAGGTCTCGGCCTCGCTCGCGCTGTTGAGCTTTCTCGCCGCCCGCACCAAGCGCATCCGCCTCGGCACCGCGGTCGTGGTGCTGCCCTGGCACAACCCGGTGCTGGTGGCCGAGCAGGCGGCGACGCTCGATCTGCTCTCGAACGGGCGGCTCGATTTCGGCGTCGGCAAGGGCTACCGCGACTACGAATTTTCGGGCTTCGGCATTCCGCAGGCCGAGGCAACCGAACGCTTCGACGAGGCGATGGATGTGATCCGCAAGGCGTGGAGCGGCGCGGGCCGTTTTTCGCATCACGGGCCCCGCTGGAATTTCGAGAACGTGGTGGTCGAGCCCGCGCCGGTGCAACGCCCGCATCCGCCGTTCTGGCTCGGCGCCGGCAGCGAGGAGTCCATCCGCCGCGCGGCGCGCGAGGGCTATAATTTGCTGCTCGACCAGATCGGCTCGACCGATCTCACCATCGAGCGCGTTTCCATGTTCCGCGACGAATGCAAGCGCGTGGGCCGCCGTTACGATCCGCTGATGGTCGGCGTGACGCGCGGCTTGCAGATCATAGCCTCCGAGGCCGAGCGGCCGGCGGCGCTGGCGCAACGCCAGCAGGTGCTGAAGACCGTGGGCGCGCTGGCGCGCGGGAAGGGATCCGACCGTTACACCGATCCAAGCAAATTCACCGGGACGCCTGAGGAGATCGACGACGCGCCGCTTTTGGGCACGCCGCCCGAAATCGCGGAACGATTGCGGCGGCTCGAAGCCGGCGGGGTCGGTTATGTGCTGCTGGTGGCGCCGAACCCGACCATTGCCATGCTCGAAACCTTCGCGCGCGAAATTATGCCGGAATTTTCGGCGTCGAGCGCCAAGGCGGTCTAGCGCTCAATTCTTGGCGAACGCGACCGCCTCTTCCGCGGCGCGGAACAGCGCGCGGGCCTTGTCCAAAATCTCCTGGTACTCCTTGGCGGGATCGCTGTCGGCCACCACGCCGCAGCCGGCCTGGACCACCATGCGCCCGTCCTTGACGATGGCGGTCCTCAGCACGATGCAGGTGTCCATGCTGCCGTCGCCGGCGAAATAGCCGATGCCGCCGCCATAGAGGTTGCGCTTCTCGGGCTCGAGCTCGTCGATCACTTCCATCGCCCTGACCTTGGGCGCGCCCGACAGCGTGCCGGCCGGGAAGCCCGCCAGCAGCGCGTCGATCGCTGTATATCGAGGATCAATCTTCCCTTCAACGTGCGAGGATATGTGCATGACGTGGCTGTAGCGCTCGATCACGAATTGCTCGACCACGCGCACCGAGCCCACCTCGGAGACCCGGCCGACATCGTTGCGCGCCAGGTCCAAGAGCATGAGATGTTCGGCCCTTTCCTTGGGGTCGGCCAGCAATTCCTCGGCCAGCCTCTTGTCTTCCTCGGCGTCCTTGCCTCGCCGCCTCGTCCCGGCCAGGGGCCGGATCGTCACCTTATCGTCCCGTAATCGCACGAGAATCTCCGGCGACGAGCCCACCACCGCAAACCCGCCGAAATCGAGGTAATAGAGAAAAGGCGAGGGATTGAGTCGCCTCAACGCCCGGTACAACGCCAGTGGCGGCAGCGAAAACGGCGCCGACAGCCGCATCGAGGGCACGACCTGGAAAATCTCGCCGGCGCGGATGTATTCCTTGGCGCGCTCGATCATCGCCAGGCATTGAGCGCGGCTCATATTGGATTGCGGCGGCGGCAGCTCCCGCGCCGATGCGGCGGATTCACGTCGATTGGCCAGCGGGCGCTCGAATTCGGCCAGCACCTCGGCGAGCCGGGCCAGCGCCGCGTCATAGGCCTGCCGGGCCGGGACCGATTTGTCGGGCCAAGCCGGCGTCACCACGGCGATGCGGTCGGCGATGGTGTCGAAGATGCAGACGATCGAGGGCCGCAGGAAAAGCCCGTCGGGAATGCCCAGATTGTCCGGGTTCTTGTCCGGCAATTTCTCCACCAGCTTGACCATGCCGTAGCCGAGATAGCCGAAGAGGCCGGCGGCCATGGGCGGCAGATCCTTGGGCGTTTCGATCCGGCATTCGGCGATAAGCCGCTTCAGGGATTCGAGCGCGCCCGGAGGCTGCTTTTCGAACGCATCGGGGGCCGCGCGCGCGCGGCGGTTGATCTCGGGCATGTTGCCGAAACAGCGCCAGATCAGATCGGGCTTCAAGCCGATGACGGAATAGCGGCCGCGCGACACGCCGCCCTCGACCGATTCAAGCAGAAAGCTCATCGGCTTGCCGTCGGCCAGCTTCAACATGGCCGAGACCGGCGTTTCCAGATCGGCCACCAGCGAGGTCCAGACCAGCATCGGCTTACCCGCTTCGTAAGCCTTGGCGAAGTCCTTGAAGTCGGGTGCGGCCTGCATCGGCTAGAGCAGGCGGTTGATATTGTCGCGGTCGATCTCGACCTTGTATCGGCTGCGCAGCGCCTGGCCGAAGGCGCCGAGGAATTCGCCCTGCATCTGCTGGCTGAGCTGGTGCGAGAGAGAGTCGAGACCGGCTTTGTCCTTGTCGGGATCGGCGGGGATGATGGTCTTGAGCTGGGCCACGGCATAGCCGTCGGTCGCAGGCGCGTCGACCGCGGCGCCAAGCTTGACCTCGAACAGCTTCGACACCAGCGCCGGCGGCACGCCGGCGCCGCCGTTGCGCGGCAGCGGCGATGTGGTGACGACCGCCAGCTTGTGCGCGGCCGCGACATCGCGGAGGGATCTTCCCGCATTGACCTCCTGGGTCATGGCGTCGGCGAGTTTCTGCAACGCCGCGGCGCGTTGATCCGCCTGCCACAACTTGACCGCGTCGTCATGGGCCTGGGCCAGCGGCTTGATGCCGGTCGGCGTGACCTTGTCGACATGGACGACGAAATATCCGGTCTCGCCGATATCGGAGAGTGGGCTGTTCTTTCCGCCGTCGGTGGAGAAGGCGGCGCGCAGCACCGTCTCGGCCGGCTGCGGCAGATCGGCCTGCTTGCCCGCGTCGTCACGGCCCTGCTCGTCGAGCCCCTTGAAGGACGACGTCTTGAGGCCGTATTTCCGCACCATGTCGTCGAGCGACGCCCCGCCCGCGAGATCGTCGTCGATCTGGTTCGCGGTCTTGGCCATGCTGTCGCCGGCCATGTCGCGCGCGATTTCCTGCCGCAACTGGCCCTTCATTTCGTCGAAGGATTGGGTCTGCTCGGGCCGGACGGCGACCACGCGGATCACGTGCCAGCCAAAGGAGGATTGCACCGGCGGCGTCACGCCGCCCGGCTTCAGCGCGAAGGCCGCGTCGGCCAGCGGCCCGGGCAGATCGCCGCGTTTCACCCAGCCGAGATCGAGCGCGGCGGGATCGGATCCCGCCAAGGCCTTGCCGGTCTCGACGAAGCTCTTGCCCGAGGCCAGCATCTTTTCCGCCGCTTGCGCCTTGGATTCGTCGGAGAACAGCATCTGCTGGAGTTGGCGCTCCTCGGGCTTGTGGAATTCATCCTGGCGGGACTGGTATTCGGCCTTGAGCTTGTCATCGGGCACGACCATCGCGTTCGCCACGTCGTCGAGGCGCAGCAATGCCACGGTGAAATCGCGCCGCTCCGGGGTGCGGAAGCGGTCCTGGTGGGCCTGGTAATAGGTATCGAGGTCGGAAGGCGAGGGCGTGGGCGGCGGACCGGCCGCCGCCGGCGTCAGGGTCGCCATGTCGGCGACGCGGCGTTCGGCCTGGGCGCGGTAGAAGGCGGATGTGAGCTCGGCGGGCGGCGAAAGCCCCTCGGTCAGCGCGATGGTCAATTCACCGCGCACCATGTCGGCGCGCTGCATGGCCTCGTATTGCGGTTCGGTCAGCCGATTGTTGGCCAGAACCTGGGCATAGACGTTGCGGTCGAAGCCGCCGCCGGCGCCGCGGAAATTCGGGTTGGATACGATGGCGTTGCGCACCGCCTCGTCGCCGATGGCCAGGTGGAGCCGCTGCACCTCGAGCTGCAGCAGATCGGCGGTGATCAGGCGATCGAGCGCCGCGTCGACCACGCCCAGCTGCTTTGCCTGTTCCATCGTGATGCTGGAGCCGAGAACGCCGCGCAGCCGGTCGATGTCGCTCTTCACCGCCTGTTGCAGCTGCTCGGCGGAAATGCTCAGGCCGCCCACCGTGGCCACGGTGGTGTCGGTGCTGCGGCTGCGGAAGATGTCGCCGATGCCCCAAAGGCCGAAGGTGATGATCAAGACGCCGAACAGGATCTTGACGACGAGGGAAGAGGCCTTGGAACGAATCGCTTGCAGCATGGACGGGTCCGGAAAAGCCGCGGAATTGCGGGGGTTTAACGCGCGCGGATGATAAAGGGGCCCACATTGCCCCGCAACTGGCGTGAGCGGGCGGGATGAGGCGTTGAGCGCGCTGGTCCGGCCAGTTGCGGCATGCTAAAGGGCGGGCCATGCGCAAGCTGGTCGCCGCCAATTGGAAGATGAACGGCCTCAAGGCGGGCGGGGTGACGCTGGCGCGCGATCTGGTCCAGCGCGCCGCCACGGGAAAGCTTGCCAGCGAACTGGTGATCTGCCCGCCGGCGACGTTGCTGATCGTCGTGGCCGAGGCGCTGAAGGGCAGTCCGATCGGCCTGGGCGGCCAGGATTGCCACGCCGAAGAGAAAGGCGCGCATACCGGCGATATCAGCGCCGTGATGCTCAAGGACGCGGGTTGCCGCTATGTCATCCTCGGCCATTCCGAGCGGCGCGCATCGCATCATGAGAGCGACGCGGATGTGCGCGCCAAGGTCGCCGCGGCGCGCAAGGCCGGGCTGGCGGTGATTCTCTGCGTCGGTGAAAGCGAGACCGAGCGCCAGGCGGGTAAAACCCTCGATGTCGTCGAGCGCCAACTCGTGGGTTCATTGCCGCCCGACTTGGCCGGGCTGGACGCATCGAACCTGGCCGTGGCCTATGAGCCGGTCTGGGCCATCGGCAGTGGGCGCACCCCCACCCCCCTCGAGGTGACCGAAATTCATGCCCGGATACGCCAGGCGCTGGGGCCGCGGCTGCGCGAGGTTCGTATCCTCTATGGCGGCTCGGTCAAGCCGCAAAACGCCCGCGAATTGATGACCGCGCCCGAGGTCAACGGGGCGCTGGTGGGCGGCGCCAGCCTGTTGCTGGATGATTTTTGGGCAATAGCCAGGGCCTGCGGTTAGCCGGCCAGGGACCCGGTCATCAATACGCTTGAAGATAATCCCGGCATTGCGGATGATGCTCCTAAGTAAGAAGAGGGGGTGGCTATAACGCTAAAAAAACTGACAGATTCCGCCCTACGCGGCGGATAAGCCTCCATGCGCGAATGAAGCCAACAGGACAGGGAGTGAAACGATGAGCAGGAATTCCATTTCGACCAAGCTTGACCGCCGCACCATCATCAAGGCGGCCGCCGTCGCCGGCGCGGCGCAATTCGCCTCGCCCTTCGTTTGGAGCGCGCGCGCGGCCGACACTATAAAGATCGGCGTCGACAATCCGCTGACCGGCACTTTCGCCGCGCTCGGCAAGAACGAATTGATCGGCATGCAGCTCGCGACCGATCAGATCAACGCCAAGGGCGGTATCTCGGGTCGCAAGGTCGAGTTGATCGTCGAGGATTCGACCAGCACCGACGCCGCCGTCGCCGTGCAGAAGGCGAACAAACTGATCGAAGGCGACAAGGTCAACTTCCTCATCGGCAACATCAACTCGGGGCTGGCGCAAGCCATGGCGAATGTCAGCTTCGAGAAGGGCGTGTTCCACATCGTGCCGGGCGGTCACACCGATTCCGTCACCGGGACTCAGTGCCACTGGAACGTGTTCCGCGTCTGCAACACCACGCGCATGGAGACCAATTCGGTTTCCAAGCTGCTGCTCACCTACGGCAAGAAGTGGTACTTCATCGTCACCGACTACGCCTTCGGCCACGGCTTGCAGGCGGGCTTCGAAGCCAGCCTGAAGGACGCCGGCGGCACCGAGTTGGGCGCCGATCAGGTTCCGCTCGGCAGCACCGACTTCTCGGCCAATTTGATCAAGGCGCAGTCGACCAATCCCGACGCGATCATCCTGTTGCTCGCGGGCGACGACATGATCAACTGCCTCAAGCAGGCGGTACAGTTCGGACTCAACAAGAAGTTCCATATCGCCGGCGCCCAGCAGGAACTCGAAGTGAACGAGGGCCTGCCGCCCAACGCGCTGTTCGGTGATTGGTGTTTCGAATGGTATTGGAAACAGCCCGGCGTGCCGCATGTGCCCCAGTTCGTCGCCGATGTCCGCAAGCGGAGCGGCGGCAAGGTGCCGACGGCGCGCACTTGGTTCGGCTACGCCTCGATTTGGAGCTGCAAGCTCGCCGCCGACAAGGCCAAGTCGCTCGAGCCGATCAAGCTGGCCAAGGCGATGCAGGGAATGGTCCTGCCGCCCGAGGTAGCGTTGATGCCGAACAATCCGTTCTACCGTGTCGGCGACAACCAGCTGATGCCCACCCTGTATGTCGGCCATTCGCAACCGGCTCCGGCAGGCGGCGATCCCGAGGATCTGTTCGCCATCGCCTCCGAGGTCAAGGGCGCGGACGCGGCGCTGTCCGTCGAAGGGACCGGCTGCAAGATGGTGTGGCCGTCCTAAACTATCGTGAAAACCGGGCGCCGCTTTCAACCGTGGCGCCCGGTTCCATTTTTCGACGGAGGCGTTTGTTGGTGTCGTTGTTTGTTTGATGGATCGGGCCCGCCCCCAACCGGGCGGGCCGTCTCATAACAAAAGCGTGGATGGGGGTTTCGTGATCGTGATTGCCGCATGACGCAGCTGCTTATTTTCAACGTGGTCAACGGCCTCATCATCGGCGCGTTCTATGCGCTGATGGCGCTCGGACTGTCGCTGATCCTCAACCTGTCGGGGGTGATCAATTTCGCCCATGGCGGGTTCCTGGCGATCGGCGGCTATATCGCCTATACGCTGGTGCCCTATTTCGGCTTCTGGGGCGCGCTGGTGCTGGCGCCGATCCTGACCGCCTTCATCGGAATCCTGATCGAGCGCGTGCTGATCCGCCGGCTCTATGGGCGCGACCCGCTTTACAGCCTGCTTTTGACCTTCGGTCTTGCCTTCATGATCGAGGACGGCACGCGCTTCATCTGGGGCGCGCAAAGCCTGCCCTTTCAGATTCCGGAATGGCTCGCGGCGCCCTTGAGCAACGAGCTGTTCTTCCTCACCGGTTATCGCGTGTTCATGATGGTGCTGGTCGCGGCGGTGGTGCTGGCGTTGTTCCTGATTTTGAGCCGCAGCCGCTTGGGATTGCGCATCCGCGCCGGCACGCTCGACCTCGAGACCGTCTCGGTGCTGGGCGTCAATGTGCGCGTGCTGCGGAACCTCAATTTCGGGCTCGGCATCTATCTCGCGGGCCTCGCCGGCGTGCTCGCCGTCGGCATGCTGGGTTTGCAGCCGAATATCGGTGATTCGCTCATCATGCCGAGCTTCATCGCCATCATCGTCGGCGGTCTCGGCAGCCTGCCGGGCACGCTGCTGGGCGGGATTCTGATCGGCGTCGCCTCCGGCATCACCACGGTGTTCTTCCCCTCGGCGAGCGAAGCGGTGATCTACGTGATGATGGCCGCGGTGTTGATCGTCCGGCCGCGCGGTCTCCTCGGCGAGGAGGGCCGGTTCTGATGTACCGGCTCGACAAACGCGCCGCCGACGCCATGATCTGGCTGCTGTTGCTAAGCGCGCCCTTTTGGCTGCCGCTGATCGGCGGCTATACCGAGCTCGGGAGCCGCGTGTTGATCTACGCGCTGGCGGCGATGGCGCTCAATTTCCTTTTGGGGTTCACCGGCGTCCTGTCCTTCGGCCACGCCGCCTATTTCGGCCTCGGCGCCTATGGCGCCGCCATGACCATCAAATATCTGGCGCCCAGCACGCCGCTCGCCATTCTGGACGGCGTCGTGGTCGGCACCGTCGCGGCCGCGCTCATCGGGCCGATGATCGTCCGGCTGCGGGGCGTTTATTTCGCCATGTGCACCATCGCCTTCGGTCAGGTGTTCTTCTTCATCGCCTTCCAATGGAGTTCGGTCACGGGCGGCGATGACGGCTTGACCGCTTGGCATCGCATGCCGATCGATCTGGGTTTCACCAGCATCGATATTTTGAATGACAACAAGTCGTTCTATTATCTGGCGCTGGCGATGTTCGCGGTGGCGGCGGGCGTGATGGGTTGGCTGTTGCGTTCGCCTTTCGGGCGCACGCTGCTGGCGATCCGCGAGAATGAACGCCGCGCCCGCTTTCTCGGCATTCCGGTGGACCGGCACATCTGGATGTCCTGGGTGATCTCCTGCTGTTTCGCCAGTCTTGCCGGCACGCTCTATGCGCTGTTGAATGATTTCGTCGATCCGCGCGCGCTGCGCTGGGATCAGTCGGGTACTTTCGTCATCATGACGGTGCTGGGCGGCATGCGCAGCTTCTGGGGACCGCTGATCGGCGCCGCGATCTTCCTCGTTCTTCAGGACCAGCTTTCGAGCCACACCCAGAATTGGGAATCCTTCATCGGCCTCTTTTTCGTGCTGGTGGTGCTGTTCTTCCCGCGCGGCGTGCTCGGCCTCATCAAGCGAAAGACGACACAATGAGCCTGCTCCAGGTCGAGAACGTCTCGCGCCAGTTCGGCAGCCTGATCGCGGTCAACGGCGTGTCGATGACCGTGGAGGCGGGCGAGTTGCGCGCGGTAATCGGCCCCAACGGCGCCGGCAAGACCACGTTCTTTAACATGATCAGCGGCTTTTTGACGCCCAGCTCGGGCAAGATATTGTTCGACGGCGCCGACATCACCCATCTGCTGCCGGCGCGCCGGGTGTGGCGCGGCATCGCGCGCACCTTCCAGATCACCGAGGTCTTCCCGGAATTGACCGTGCGCGAGAATCTGCGCATCGCGGTCGAGGTCGCGTCGGGTTACCGGCTCAAGGCCTGGCTGTCGCGCGACCTCAACGGCGAGGTCAAGGCCCGGGTGGTCGATCTGCTCGAGATGGGCGGTCTCGCCGACAAGGCCGATCGGCTGGTGGGCGAGCTGGCGCATGGCGACCAGCGCGCCACCGAGATCATGATGGCGGTCGCCTTGAAGCCGCGCCTGTTGCTGCTCGACGAGCCCACCGCCGGCATGGGCGACCAGGAAACCTACGACATCACCCAGTTGATTCGGAATCTGCACAAGGACAAGAAGCTCTCGATCGTGCTGATCGAGCACGACATGCGCGTGGTGTTCCACCTCGCCGACCGGATCATGGTGCTGGCCGAGGGCGCGATGCTGGCCGAGGGCACGCCCAAGGAAATCGCCGCCAACGAGGCGGTGCAGAACGCGTATCTGGGGAAGGCCGCATGAGCGAGATCGTTCTCCAGGCGGAAGACCTGCAAACCTTCTACGGCAAGAGCCACATCCTGCACGGCGTCGGCCTCGAAGTGCGCGAAGGCGAGTTGGTGACGCTCTTGGGCCGCAACGGTGCCGGCAAGAGCACGACGCTCCGCAGCATCATGGGCCTGACGCCCGCGCGCGACGGCGCGGTGCGCATCTTCGGCCATGCCACCACCGATTGGCCGCCCTATCGCATCGCCGCCTTGGGCGTGGGCTACGTGCCGGAAGGCCGCCGCATCTTCCCCAATTTGACGGTGGACGAAAATCTCCGGGTGCCGCTGGAACGGCCCGGCCCCTGGACCATACCGCGCATCTATGAGCTCTTCCCGCGCCTGGCCGACCGCAAGGGCAACCGGGGCCGCCAGCTTTCGGGCGGCGAGCAGGAGATGCTGTCGATCTCGCGCGCGTTGTTGCTCAATCCGAAACTGTTGCTTTTGGACGAGCCGTCGCAGGGCTTGGCGCCGCTGATCGTGCAGGACGTGTTCCGGGTCGTGGTCTCCGCGCGCAATGAAGGCATTTCCGTGCTGCTGGTGGAACAGAACGTGCGCGCAGCGGTCGAGATCGCCGACCGCGCCTATGTGCTCGACGACGGCAAGGTGGTGTTCTCGGGCCCGGCCAAGGAATTCGCCAAGGACGAGGCGCGGGTGCGCGCCTTGGCCGGCGCTTCCGCCGAAAAGTGGGAAGAGGCGAGCTAGGCAACGTCCTGGGCCGGACCTAGACTGACCGTCATGGAACAGGCGGTTGCGTTCTGGAGCGGCGGCAAGGATTCGGCGCTGGCGCTCGACCGGGTGCGTCGCGGGGGCGAATTCGAAATCGCGGCGCTCATCACCACCATCAGCGAAGAATACAAACGCGTCTCGATGCATGGCGTGCGCGAGGAATTGGTCGAGGCCCAGGCGCGCGCCGCAGGATTCCCGCTCGACAAGATGTATGTCGGCCCGGATTTAAGCAATGCCACCTATGTCGCGGCGTTGCGCCTTACCCTGGACGCGTGGCGCAAACGCGGCGTGAAACGAGCCGTGTTCGGCGACATCTTCCTCGCGGATTTGCGGCAATGGCGCGAGAAGCTTTTGGCCGAGATCGGCATGACCGGCCTATTCCCGTTGTGGCAGGCGGATACGCGCCAACTGGCGCGCGAATTCACCGATCGCGGCTTCTCGGCCGTGACCTGCTGCGTCAACGACGCCTGGCTGGGCGAGAAAGACGTGGGCCGCGCGCTCGATGAAGGGTTCTTCGCCGGCCTCGGCCCCGGCATCGATCCCTGCGGCGAGAACGGCGAATATCACAGCTTCGTCCATGACGGCCCGATCTTCCGGCATCCCGTCGCCTACCGCATGGGCGAGAAGGTCTATCGGCCGCTCGGCGTGCCGAAACCGCCGGATAGCGGCCCGGCCATCCCGCTGCCCGCGCCGCAAGGTGCCGGCAAGACCAAGGGCTTCTGGTTCGTCGATCTGCTGCCGGCCTAACGCAGGGCGGGCTTGGCTTGCGCGATGGCGTCCTCGATCTGGCGCGCCACGACGCCGCGATAATGGATGCCGTCCCAGAAATTCCCCGGCTGGGATATCGCGCCGTCCTTGAGGAAATCGATCACCCGGATATTGGGATGGGATTGGGCCAGGTCTTGCGCCCGGGATTTGCAGGATGCTACCAGGCTAGCGCCTTGGCTGCCGGGTTGCGGCAGCGAGGAGGCTTCGCGCGGCGGAAAGACCAGCGCGACATAGACGCTGCCGGGCAAGCCGTCCAGCATCGCCGCCAGGGCGGCGAATTCCGGCCGGTCGCCGCCCGGTGGCGGCGCTGAAGCCGGAGCGGCGTCCTCGGCCTGATCGTTTTCAACGCCGCCATTGATCATGCGCGCGCGCGCCGCGTTGGGGTCATAGGCCTTGCCCGCCTCGTAATCGTTGTAACCGTCGGGCCTGGCGGCATTCGCATGCCCCAGCACGACGTTCAGGCGGCGGATGCCGGCCTCGAGCGATTTGTAGGAGAACATGTGGCCGAGATAGGACCAGGGCTGTCTGGCATAGAGCCAGGCGGGGAAGGGATAGCTCTCGCCGGCGGGGCCGAAGATTCGGGGCGTGTCGCACCAGGCGGCATCCATGCCGATGATCACGGTCCGGACGTTTCCCGTGTGGTGGCGCAGGAACCAGCCGAGCACCGTCAATTGCTCGTAAGGCCCGGTGCCGGGAATCGCCAGGTTGACGAAGCTTCCGCCGAGATTCGCATCGAGCCGGGATGGCTCGAGCAGTTGGATGGTGGAGTTGCCGATCACGGCGCTGTCGAATTGCGGGTCGCGGCCGCGGCTGGCATCGGCCATGCGCTGGCCGTAAAGCGGCACGCCATGCCGGTGAATGAAGGCGAAGCGGCCGGTATCGTAGGGATCGACCGCGAGCGCTGCCGCGTAAAGCGCCAGCGTCGCGAGCGATGTGGCGATCAGCAGCAGGAGGCAATAGCGCGGCCAGTTCATGGGTTCAGAACTGGAAATAGACGAATTCGTAATTGGTGTCGTCGCCGAGCTTGAGCAGGATCAGGCACAGCACCAACGCCGCCGCCGCCGCGCTCCAGCGCGCGGGCTTGAGCCGCTGCAGCGCCACATCCTGGCTGGTGGGGCCGAGGAAGGCGATCAGCGCGGCGAGCAGGATGGAAACCAGGTGGCGCGTGCCGTGTATCCCGCCGGCGCCGGCCATGGCGGAAAACATGGTCGCCGCCTGGCTGAGATCGGCGGAGCGGAAGAATACCCAGGCGAAGACGACGAAGGCGAAAGTGAGCGGCGCGCTCAAGACCGTTGGCATCGGCGGCAGGGCGCGGCGCCACAACACGCCCGCGGCGAGGCCCATGCCGTGCAACCCGCCCCAGATCACGAAGGTCCAGGACGCTCCATGCCACAGGCCTCCCAACAACATGGTGCCGAGCAATGCCAGCACCTGGCGCGGCAGGCCGTGGCGGTTGCCGCCGAACGGGATGTAGAGGTAGTCGCGCAGCATGCGCGACAGCGTCATGTGCCAGCGCCGCCAAAAGTCCCTCAAGCTTTCGGCGCGGTAGGGCGCGTTGAAATTGAACGGCAAAGTGAAGCCGAAGATGAACGCGATGCCGATCGCCATGTCGGAATATCCCGAGAAGTCGAAATAGATCTGGAAGGTGAAGCCCAGCACCGCCGCCCAGGCGTCGCCCAGCCCGGGAACGTAATGCTGCGCCACCGCTGCGAAGGTTGCATTGACCACCGGCGCCAGCGCGTCGGCGATCAGCACTTTCTTCACCAGACCGATGATCAGCAAGGTGAGGCCGCGCCCGATGCGCTCGGCCGTATCCTTGCCCCACGGGTCCCGCGGAATCTGCGGAATCAATTCCCAATGCCGCACCAGCGGGCCGGCGACAATCTGCGGAAAGAACACGATATAGAGCGCGTAGTCGCGCAGCCGGTAGATCGGCGCCTTGCCGCGATAGAGATCGGCCAGATACATGATATTGTGGAAGGTGAAGAAGCTGATGCCGAGCGGCAGCAGCACCTTGTCGACCGCGAAGCTGGTGTGGAATGCGAGGTTGAGATTGGCGACCAGGAAGGCGGCGTATTTGAAATAAGCAAGCGAGCCGAGATTGAGCGCGATGCCGATTGCCGGCACCAGCCGCCGCCCGTTCACCTGGTAAAGCTTGGACAGGCCCCAATTGCCCAGCACCGAGACCACCAGCAAAGGCACGAAGGACACGTCCCAATAGCCGTAGAAGACCAGCGAGACCGCGACCAGGTACCAGACGCGGAAAGCGTCCCGGTTCGGAATCAGGCGGTAAAACGCGACCGCGAGCGGCAGGAAAACCAGCAGGAACAGGTGAGAATTGAACAGCATGAATCCCCCGCCGCATCTTATCGGGATGATTCGGGCGGCGAAAGCGTCCGGCGATCATTGACCGATCGGCAACCGGCGCGCTGGCGTTTTGCCTCCGAAACCGCTACAAACCCGGCCCATGATCACCGTCATCGTCACCATTCACCTGATTTTGGCCGTGGCGCTCATCGGCGTTGTGCTGCTGCAGAAGAGCGAAGGCGGCGCGCTCGGCATGGGCGGCGGCGGCATGTCCGGATTCATGACCGGGCGCTCGACCGCCAATCTGCTGACCCGCACCACCGCCGTGCTGGTGGGGCTGTTCTTTCTCACCTCGATCGGCCTGGCCGTGCTCGCCTCGCATCAGCGCGCGCCGCGCTCGCTCATCGACCAGCCGGGCACCAGCGGGCCGATCTCTCCGACGACATTGCCGCCGGGGCCGGCCGGGCCCGCGACGCCGGCCGAGCCGAGCGTCCCGCTCACCAAGTGACGCGCGGCGGCCGAGCCGCCGTCATTGCGAGCGTAGCGAAGCAATCCAGGTTTCCGTTGCTGGATTGCTTCGTCCCGCCACGCTTCGCGTGCGGTTCTCGCAATGACGATCGTTAACTCCACCGTTTCACGGCGAGTCATCATTCGTTAACGCCTGCGGCATTTACGCGGCCAGGGCGTTATCCGGTTGACTTCGCCCCCCAGAAGGCCCATGTACTGTTCACCGTTTCTCGCAATCGCGCGAAGCGCGGCGGATTTCGGTCCTTCCAGCGCCTCACATTTCGAGATAATCACCAACAACACGGCACCTCGGCGCGCGCGAGGTAAGCCTTTAACACGGGCCGCATTGCGCCTGCGCATACGGTCTATTTCAAGAAAGCCAATCACACAGTGACTTCTTCATTCTCTCAACTCGATCTCGTCGAGCCGCTCCAACGCGCCTTGAAGACCGAGAAATACACGCTGCCGACGCCCATCCAGGCCCAGGCCATTCCGCATCTTCTCGCCGGGCGCGATCTGCTCGGCATCGCCCAGACCGGCACCGGCAAGACCGCGGCGTTCGCGCTGCCCATCCTGCAACGCCTGTCGGCGCAAGCCCAGCCCGCGCCGCGCAACTCCATGCGCGCGCTGATCCTGACCCCGACGCGCGAGTTGGCGACCCAGATCGCCGACAGTTTCCGCGCCTATGGCCGCCATATGGGATTGCGCACCGCCGTGATCTTCGGCGGCGTCGGCCAGCAGCCCCAGGTCGACGCGCTCCGGCGCGGCATCGACATCCTGGTGGCGACACCCGGACGCCTGCTCGACCTCAAGGAGCAGGGCCATGTGCGCTTCGACGGGCTCTCGGTCTTCGTGCTCGACGAGGCCGACCGCATGCTCGACATGGGCTTCATCCACGACGTGCGGCGCATCGCCGGCGCCTTGCCGAAGCAGCGCCAATCGTTGCTGTTCTCGGCCACCATGCCGCCGGAGATCGAGCGCCTGGTCGGCAACCTCCTCAAGGATCCGGTGCGGATCGAGGTGACGCCGTCCGCCACCACGGTCGAGCTCATCGACCAGCGCGTGATGTTCGTCGATGCCGGCAACAAGCGCGCGCTGCTGGCGTCCTTGCTGAAGGACAACGGCATTTCCCGGGCATTGGTCTTTACCCGCACCAAGCACGGCGCCAACCGGGTCGCCGAGGGCTTGGCCAAGGGCGGCGTCAAGACCGAGGCCATCCACGGCAACAAGTCGCAAGGGGCCCGGCAACGCGCGCTCAGCGATTTCCGCAACGGCAAGGTGCGCGTTTTGGTGGCGACCGACATCGCCGCGCGCGGCATCGACATCGACGACATCTCCCATGTCTTCAATTACGACATCCCGAACGTGCCCGAGAGCTATGTCCACCGCATCGGCCGCACCGCGCGCGCCGGGGCCGCGGGCGTGGCGATCTCGTTCTGCGACGGCTCGGAAAAGGGTTTCCTGCGCGACATCGAGAACCTCACGCGGCGCAAGATCGCCGTGGTGGAGGGTCACGGCTTTCCCGCGGTTCATGGCGGGGGCCAGCGCCCGGCTGATGCCGAGCGGGGCCGTCACCAGCCGCGCGGCGGCCATCGCGGCCGCAGCAACGGCCACGGCCACGGCCACGGTCACGGCGACAATCGGAGCCATGGCCACGGCCAGGGCCAGCGTCAGGAGAATTCCGGCCGGGCCCAACGCACCGGCTGAGGATTCGTCATTGCGAGCGAAACGAAGCAATCCAGGGCGATCTCTGGATTGCTTTTTCGTTGTGCTCGCCGCAAGGGCGGCCTCGTTAACCCTTCCTCCGCTCCCGAGTCGCCTTTCCGTTTGCACCAAGCGCCGGGTGCTGTATGGTGAAATTCCATGACGCGGTTTATCTTCATCACCGGCGGCGTGGTTTCCTCACTCGGCAAGGGTCTTTCGGCGGCGGCGCTCGGCGCGCTGCTTCAGGCGCGCGGATTCCGCGTCCGCCTCAGGAAATTCGACCCCTATATCAACGTCGACCCCGGCACCATGAGCCCCTATCAGCATGGCGAGGTCTATGTCACCGATGACGGCGCCGAAACCGATCTCGATTTGGGCCATTACGAGCGCTATACCGGCGTCGCCTCGCGGCGCAGCGACAGCCTGACCTCGGGCCGGATCTATTCCACCGTGATCGGGCGCGAACGGCGCGGCGAATATCTCGGCGCCACGGTGCAGGTCATCCCGCATGTGACCGATGCGATCAAGGAAACCATCCAGGCCGACCTGAACGGCGAGGATTTCGTGCTGTGCGAGATCGGCGGCACGGTGGGCGACATCGAAAGCCTGCCCTTCCTCGAGGCCATCCGCCAGCTCGGCAACGAGCTCGGCCGCGAACGCGCCATGTATGTGCACCTGACCCTGGTGCCCTATATCCCCTCGGCCGGCGAGTTGAAGACCAAGCCGACGCAGCATTCCGCCAAGGAGCTGCTGGCGCTGGGAATCCAGCCGGATATCCTGTTGTGCCGCTGCGACCGCGAAATTCCCGAGAGCGCGCGCAAGAAAATCGCGCAATTCTGCAATTTGCGGGAAGAGCGGGTGATCCCCGCGCTCGACGTCGACACGATCTATCAGGTGCCGGTGGCCTATCACGCCTTCGGCTTCGACCGCGAGGTATGCCGCCATTTCGGTCTCGACGCGCGCGAACCCGACCTGGCGCGCTGGCACGAAATCGTGGCGCGCATCCGCAAGCCCGAGGGCAATGTCACCATTGCCGTGGTCGGCAAATACACCCATCTGCCCGACAGCTACAAATCGCTAGCCGAGGCGCTGGCCCATGGCGGCATCGCCAACAATGTCGGCGTCAAACTTAACTGGCTCGATTCGGAAATCTTCGAGCAGGAAGACGCGGTCCATCATCTCGAAGGCGTCAACGGGATCTTGGTTCCGGGCGGCTTCGGCGAACGCGGCACCGAGGGCAAGATCGAGGCGGCGCGTTTCGCCCGCGAACGGAAAGTGCCTTACTTCGGCATCTGTTTCGGCATGCAGATGGCGGTGATCGAGGCGGCGCGGCATCTGGCGGGATTGAACGGCGCGGGCTCGACCGAGTTCGGCCCCTGCGCCGAGCCGGTGATCGGCCTCATGACCGAATGGATGAAGGGCAGCCAGCTGGAAAAGCGCCAAGCCAACGGCGATCTGGGCGGCACCATGCGCTTGGGCGCTTATGCGGCGAAGCTTATGCCCGGCTCGCGCGTGGCCGAGATCTACGGCAAGACCGAGATCAGCGAGCGCCACCGCCACCGTTACGAGGTCAACATCAACTACCAGCCCAAGCTGGAAAAGACCGGGATGCGGTTTTCCGGCATGTCGCCCGACGGCGCGCTTCCCGAGATCATCGAATTCGCCGACCATCCCTGGTTCATCGGGGTCCAGTTCCACCCGGAATTGAAGAGCCGGCCCTTCGAGCCCCATCCGCTGTTCACCTCGTTCATAAAGGCTGCGGTGGAGCAGTCGCGCTTGGTCTAGGCGGCTGCTATATAAGGGGCCCATGACCAAGCCGCGCCACGTCCATATCGGCAATATCACCATCGGCAACGATCGGCCCTTGGCCTTGATCGCCGGCCCTTGCGTGCTGGAAAGCCGCGCGCACGCGATGGAGATGAGCCACGCGCTGGTCGAGCTCACGGCCAGGCTCGGCATCGGGCTCATCTACAAGACCTCCTTCGACAAGGCCAACCGCACCTCGTCCAAGAGCGAGCGCGGCCTGGGGATGGAGGCTTGCCTGCCCATCCTCGCCGAAGTGCGCGAGAAATACGGCTGTCCGGTGCTGACCGACGTGCACACGCCCGAGCAATGCGCGCCCGTGGCCGAGGCGGTGGACGTGCTGCAAATCCCCGCCTTCCTCTGCCGCCAGACCGATCTGCTGGTGGCGGCGGCCAAGACCAAGCGGCCCATGAATATAAAAAAGGGCCAGTTCCTGGCGCCCTGGGACATGAAGAACGTGGCCAAGAAAGTGTCCGAGGCCGGAAACGAGAATATTCTGCTGTGCGAGCGCGGCGCGAGCTTCGGCTACAACACGCTGGTTTCCGACATGCGCGCTTTGCCCATCATGGCCTTGACCGGCTATCCGGTGGTGTTCGACGCCACCCACTCGGTGCAGCAGCCGGGCGGGCAGGGCGACCGCAGCGGCGGCGAGCGCGAATTCGTGCCGGTGCTGGCGCGCGCGGCGGTCGCCGTGGGCGTGGCCGCGGTGTTCATGGAAACCCACCAGGACCCCGATCACGCGCCCAGCGACGGGCCCAACATGGTGAAGCTCAAGGACATGCCGGCCTTGCTCCAAAGCCTGATGGAATTCGACAAGCTGGCCAAGGCGAGGAACGGCGCATGAGCGCGATCACCGACATTCGCGCGCGCGAGATACTCGACAGCCGCGGCAATCCCACGGTCGAGGTCGATGTGACGCTGGAATCGGGATCCAAGGGCCGGGCGGCGGTGCCTTCGGGCGCCTCGACCGGAACCCATGAGGCGGTCGAACTGCGCGACGGCGACAAGAAACGCTATGGCGGCAAGGGCGTGAAGAAGGCGGTCGAGGGCGTGAATGGCGAGATTTTCGACGCGCTCTCGGGCTTCGACGCCGCCGACCAGGCGGGGCTCGACCGCGCGCTGATCGAACTCGACGGCACCGAGAACAAGGCGCGGCTCGGCGCCAACGCCATTCTCGGGGTGAGCGTGGCCGTGGCCAAGGCGGCGTCATCCGATCTGGGCCTGCCGCTTTACCGTTACGTCGGCGGCGTCGAGGCCACGACGCTTCCGGTGCCGCATGATGAACGTCATCAATGGCGGCGTTCATGCCGACAATCCGATCGACATCCAGGAATTCATGATCGTGCCGGTGGGGGCGCCGAGCGTGACCGAGGCGGTGCGCTGGGGCGCCGAGGTCTTCCATGCGCTCAAATCGGCGCTCAAGGACAAGGGCCACAACACCAATGTCGGCGACGAAGGTGGCTTCGCGCCCAATCTCAAATCCGCCGAGGAAGCGCTTAGTTTCATTTTGCGCGCCATCGAAGCCGCCGGCTACAAGCCGGGCGAGCAGGTGGCGCTGGCGCTCGACCCGGCGGCGAGCGAGTTCTGCCGGGACGGCAAATACAAGATGGAAGGCAAGACCCTCGATTCCGGCCAGATGGTGAAATTCTACGAAGGCCTGGTTGCGAAATATCCGATCCTGTCGATCGAGGACGGCGTGGCCGAGGGCGATCTCGCCGGCTGGATCGAGCTCACCAAGGCGCTGGGCAAGAAGATCCAGCTGGTCGGCGACGACAATTTCGTCACCAACCCCAAGCGCCTGGCCGAGGGCATCAAACAGGGCGTGGCCAACGCCATCCTCATCAAGCTGAACCAGATCGGCACGCTTTCCGAAACGCTCGAAACCATCGCGCTGGCGCGGCGCAACGGCTACGGCACGGTGATCTCGCACCGCTCGGGCGAAACCGAGGATTCGACCATCGCCGATCTGGCGGTGGGCACCAATGCCGGCCAGATCAAGACCGGCTCGCTGTCGCGCTCCGACCGGCTGGCCAAATACAATCAGCTCATCCGCATCGAGGAGGAGCTGGGCGCGAGCGCGCGCTATGCCGGTCGCGGGGTTTATAAGCGCTGAGGATATACCCCCTGAGGGTAGTGTCTCAGTTTGAAATCCAATAATCCTTGACGGCAGCCTCCCATTGCCCATGCTTAACGCGATACATGGCGAGGAGCCTCATGTACATAGTCCGAAATCTTGCGCGCCGATGGGCGAGAAGATTTTAAGGCATTTGCCGCGTTGCCGGATGCCAAGAAGCGATTTCGGGCAGGTTATGCCCATATTCCTGATATTGTTTCTGGCGTTGCCCTTTTTGAAGCGCCCGGCATCGAGGATGCGCGGGCTGCTGTCGAGGCGGTTAAAACGGGTAAAGCCGTCATTCTCGACAAGGATTATAACGACGAATTGAATAAGCTGGCCGGGGAATTTATCGACGAGTTGATCGCCAAGGGTGAGTTTCCCGTTTCCGAGCCAGACGAGAAGCCATAAAAATTAGAGGCGTTGCAGAAAGCAGCTTAGGAGGAATCATGAAGCGGTTCATTATCCTTGGCTTCAGTTTTTGGTTGATGACGGTTTCCAATGTATCTGTGGCTGCCGATGTTGGTCGGTATCAGGCAGTTCCCCTCTCAAAGGTACAAGGCGAATTTGGCGACAGAATTATGATTCTCGACACCATCACTGGTGATCTCTGGCAATGGTGGGATGCCCCGGCCATGGGGAACGACCCCGGACGCTCAGGCATAACCTACATGGGGCATGTAAAGCCAAGTGCCACCCCCGGAGAAACCACTACATTTCGCCGCTTCGACGCACCCAAATAGTCAAACTGAGACACAACCCCCTGAAAATAAGGTTTAAAAAGCGTTAACGGCCCGTCAATTGTTCAGTTGACCGGGCGACTCGGGATGTGATTCTTTCGAGTCGTCATGGGGGTCATCTCCGAACTACGCGGCCGCACCGGCCAGATCATCGGTCCCATTCTCGGGATCAGCCTAGTCTGCTATTTCGCCTATCACCTGGTGCAGGGCGACCGCGGCCTCATCGCCATGATGGGGCTGATGCAGCAGGTACGCGCGGCCGAGGCCGAGAAGGCCACGCTCGACGCCGAACTCCAACCGCTGGCCAATCGCGTGCGGCTCCTGGAAAGCGCGCATATCGACCGCGACCTGCTCGACGAGCGCGCGCGCGCGGTGCTGAACGTCGCGGCACCCGACGAGATCGTCATCTATACCCAGAACGCGAACCGGTAGTTTTCCGGGCGGACCGATTCCGAGTCGACCATCCCCGCGGCGTTTGGGCGCGGTTTTTTGCGCTTAAGAAGCGATCACATTTTGCGACTGTTTTATGCAGCTTCGCAGCCGCACCATGACCCTCGGCCAGATTTTTCAGCGTCCTTAACTTGATTTCAGTTATGTTGTATTTTTTGTTGCAGAACAATAATTTGGACAGAGATTGCTTGCCTGTTTCGGGGTTTGGGGGCTAGTAAAGCCGGTCAACCAAAAAAGGCGGCGTTCGGCCGCTGAACTGGGGAGAATTCATGGCCGTCGCCACCAAGCGCAAGCCCAGAACCAAAACCGACCAGGGTCCGCCGCCCGAGGCCGAGGTTTCGGCCGAAAAGATGCTCGAATTCTACCGCTCGATGCTGCTGATCCGCCGCTTCGAGGAAAAGGCCGGCCAGATGTACGGCATGGGGCTGATCGGCGGCTTCTGCCATCTCTATATCGGCGAGGAGGCGGTGGTCACCGGCGCCATGGCGGCGATCGAGCCGGGCGACACCATCGTCACGGCCTATCGCGATCACGGCCACATGCTCTCCACCGGCATGGATCCCAAGGGGGTGATGGCCGAGCTCACGGGCCGCCGCACCGGCTATTCCAAGGGCAAGGGCGGCTCGATGCACATGTTCTCGCGCGAGCGGAATTTCTTCGGCGGACACGGCATCGTCGGCGCCCAGGTGCCGATCGGCACCGGCATCGCTTTCGCCCACCGCTACCGCGACAACGGCCGCGTTTCGCTCACCTTCCTCGGCGACGGCGCGATGAACCAGGGCCAGGTCTATGAAAGCCTCAACATGGCGGCGCTGTGGAAGCTGCCGGTCGTGTACATCATCGAGAACAACCGCTACGGCATGGGCACGTCGGTGTCGCGCTCGTCCGCCTCGCCCAATCTGTTCGGCCGCGGCGCGCCCTTCGGCATCCCCGGCTATCAGCTCGACGGCATGAACGTGCTGGCGGTGATGGCGGCGGTGGAGGACGCGGTCGAGCACGCGCGCAGCGGCAAGGGACCGTTCATCCTCGAAATGCTGACCTACCGCTATCGCGGTCACTCCATGTCCGACCCGGCCAAGTACCGCAGCAAGGACGAGGTCAGCCGCATGCGCCAGGAGCACGACCCGATCGACCAGCTCCGGAAGCGGATCATCGACGGCAACGTCGCCGACGAAGCGCGCCTCAAGACGATCGACAACGAGGTGAAGGCGGTCATAACCGAAGCAGCCGATTTCGCGCAGCAAAGCCCCGAGCCCGATCCCGCCGAGCTGTGGACCGAGATATACGGCGAAGTCGGCGAGGCTCGGGTCTAGATCATGGTCGATGTTCTGATGCCGGCGCTCTCGCCCACCATGACCGAGGGCAAGCTCGCCAAATGGCACAAGAAAGTCGGCGACGCGGTCAAGGCGGGCGACATCCTGGCCGAGATCGAGACCGACAAGGCGACCATGGAATTCGAGGCGGTGGACGAAGGCGCGCTCGCCGAAATCCTGGTGCCCGAAGGCACCGAGCATGTCGCGGTCAATGCGCCGATCGCAAGAATTGCCGGAGACGGGGAGAGCGCCTCCCCGAAACCCGCGCCCCAGGCCAAGGCGCCGGCCGCGCCGCCATCGGCGCCCACCGTGCCGGCGGCGCCCGCTATCCAACACGAAGCCGCTCCGCCAGCCGCCCGTCGATGGCAGTGGCGCAGGAAACCGAGTGGACCGGCCCCTCGACCACCATGACCGTGCGCGAGGCGCTGCGCGACGCGATGGCCGAGGAGATGCGCCGCGACCCCGACGTGTTCCTGATGGGCGAGGAAGTGGCCGAATACCAGGGCGCCTACAAGGTCAGCCAGGGATTGCTGGAGGAATTCGGCGAGCGCCGCGTCATCGACACGCCGATTTCCGAGCACGGCTTCACCGGCCTCGGCATCGGCGCCGCCATGGCCGGCCTCAGGCCGATCGTCGAATTCATGACCTGGAATTTCGCCATGCAGGCGATGGACCAGATCATCAACTCCGCCGCCAAGACGCGTTACATGTCGGGCGGCCAGATGCATTGTCCGATCGTGTTCCGCGGTCCCAACGGCGCGGCGGCGCGCGTGGCCGCGCAGCACAGCCAGGAATACGCCAGCTGGTACGCGCATGTTCCGGGCCTGAAGGTGATCGCGCCCTTCACCGCCGCCGACCATAAGGGCCTGTTGAAATCCGCCATCCGCGACCCCTCGCCGGTGATCTTCCTCGAGAACGAACTGGTCTACGGCCAGGCCTTTCCGGTGCCCGCCGAGGGCGATTGGCTCGTGCCGATCGGCCGCGCCCGCATCGCGAGGCCGGGCGAGCATGTCACCATCACCGCCTATTCGCAGATGGTGCACGTGGCGTTGAATGCCGCCGCCACGCTCGAAGCCGAGGGCATTTCAGCCGAAGTGATCGATCTCCGGACCATCCGGCCGCTCGACGTCGACACCATCATCGCCTCGGTCGAGAAGACCAACCGCTTCGTCTCGGTCGAGGAGGGCTGGCCCTTCGCCGGCATCGGCAGCGAGCTGATGGCGACGGTGATGGAACGCGCCTTCGACTTTCTCGACGCGCCGCCGGTGCGGGTATCGAGCAAGGACGTGCCGATGCCCTACGCCGCCAATCTCGAGCGCTTGACGCTGCCGCAGGCCGAGGACGTGGTCGCCGCCGTCAAGTCCGTGATGTATCGCTAGGGGCGGAGACATGCCGATCCAGGTATTGATGCCGGCGCTGTCGCCCACCATGACCGAGGGCAACCTCGCCAAGTGGCACAAGAAGGAAGGCGACACGGTCAAGGCCGGCGACATCCTGGCCGAGATCGAGACCGACAAGGCGACCATGGAATTCGAGGCGGTGGACGAGGGCACGCTCGGCCGCATTCTCGTGCCCGAGGGCACCAAGGGCGTGCCGGTTAACCAGCCCATCGCGGTGATATTGGGCGAGGGCGAAAGCGCGGGCGATATCGGCAAGGCCGCCGCCAAGCCCCCCGCCGCACCAAGCACGGTAAAACTCCCCGCCGCGCCCCCCGCGCGGAGCGCGACGACTGAAAGTCCCGCGGCAAAACCAATGACGCCCGCGCCGGCCTTGGCGGCTGCGCCGGCGCCGAGACCCGCCCCCGCGCCGGTTTCCCGGCCGACAACGCCGCTGCCGCCGCGCGGGGCCTTCGCGCGGCGCGTTTTCGTGAGTCCGCTGGCGCGCCGCTTGGCCGAGAAATCGAACATCGACTTGTCGCGCCTCGCCGGTAGCGGTCCGCATGGCCGCATCGTCAAGGCCGATGTCGAGGCGGCGATGACGCGCGGCCCGGCGGCATCGGCGGAGCCGACATATCCCAAGGCCAAGATCGTGGCCGAAGCGGGCAACATTCCTTTCACCGAAGTGCCGCACACCAACATGCGCCGGGTCATCGCCAAGCGCATGACCGAAAGCATGAGCCATGTGCCGCATTTTTTCCTCACGGTGGATTGCGACATCGACGCGCTCTTGAAGGTGCGCGCCGATCTGGCCGACACCAAGAGCCTGAAGCTCTCGGTCAACGATTTCGTCATCCGCGCCGCGGCGCTCGCTTTGAAGCAATATCCCGCCGCCAACGCGTCTTTCAGCGACGAGGCCATCCTGCGCTGGAGCCAGGTGGACGTCGCGGTGGCGGTGGCGATCGAGGACGGCCTCATCACGCCGATCGTCAAGAACGCCGACCAGAAGAGCGTGGCGGCGATCTCGGCGGAAATGAAGGATCTGGGCCTGCGCGCGCGGGCCGGCAAGCTCAAGCTCACCGAGTTCCAGGGCGGCACCTTCTCGATCTCCAATCTCGGCATGTTCGGCATCCGCGAATTCACCGCCGTCATCAACCCGCCCCAGGCCTGCATCCTGGCCGTGGGCGTGGGCGAGAAGCGCGCGGTGGTGAAGCACGACCAGCTCGCGGTCGCGACCGTCATGAGCTGCACGCTGGCCTGCGACCACCGCGTGCTCGACGGCGCGATGGGTTCGCAATGGCTGCAAATCTTCAAGAAATTGATCGAGGAACCGGCGGCGCTGCTGGTCTAGGGAAAGAGAGAAAATGGCGGACACATCTTTCGACGTGGTGGTGATCGGCGGCGGGCCGGGCGGTTATGTCGCGGCCATCCGCGCGGCGCAGCTCGGCATGAAGACGGCGGTGGTCGAGCGCGAGCATCTGGGCGGCATCTGCCTCAACTGGGGCTGCATCCCGACCAAGGCGCTGTTGCGCTGTTCCGAGATCAATCACCTGCTGCATCACCTCGACCAGTTCGGCTTTTCCGCCAAGGAGATCAGCTTCGACATCGCCAAGCTGGTGGAACGCTCGCGCAAGGTGGCGGCGCAGCTTTCTTCCGGCGTGGGCTATCTGTTGAAGAAGAACAAGGTGACCGTGTTCGACGGCAGCGCGACGCTGGCGGGCAAGGGCAAGGTGAAAGTGACCGGCAAGACCGCGGCGGATTTGACCGCCAAGCACATCATCATCGCCAGCGGTGCCAGGGCGCGCAGCTTGCCCGGTCTCGAGCCCGACGGGAAACTCGTCTGGACCTACAAGGAGGCGATGATCCCGAAGGATATGCCCAAATCCCTGCTGGTGATCGGCTCGGGCGCCATCGGCATCGAATTCGCCAGCTTCTACCGCAATCTGGGCGCGGAGGTGACGGTGGTGGAAGTGCTCGACCGGATTTTGCCGGTGGAGGACGAGGAGATTTCGGCTTTCGCCCGCAAATCCTTCGAGAAGCAGGGCATGAAGATTTACACCAGCGCCACGGTGAAGAGCCTGGCCAAGGGCGCCAACGATGTCACCGCGACCGTCGAATCGGCAGGGCAAGAGCTTCGAGGTCAAGGCCGATCGCGTCGTGCTGGCCGTCGGCATCGTCGGCAATGTCGAGAATCTCGGCCTCGAAGGCACCAAGGTGAAGGTGGAGAAGACGCATATCGTCGTCGATCAATGGCTGGCGACGGGCGAGCCCGGCGTTTACGCCATCGGCGACGTGGTCGGCCCGCCCTGGCTCGCGCACAAGGCGATGCATGAGGGCGTGATCTGCGTCGAGCACATCGCGGGCTTGAAGACCGCGCATCCCTTGAACGTCCAGAACGTGCCGGGCTGCACCTATTGCATGCCGCAAGTGGCCAGCGTCGGCTTGACCGAGAAGGCCGCCAAGGCGGCGGGGCGCGAGGTGCGCGTCGGCCATTTCCCCTATATCGGCAACGGCAAGGCCATCGCTTTGGGCGAGCCGGAAGGCATGGTCAAGACCGTGTTCGACGCCAAGACCGGCGAACTCCTGGGCGCGCACATGATCGGCGCCGAGGTGACTGAACTGATCCAGGGCTATGCCATCGCCCGAACGCTGGAAAGCACCGAGCAGGAGCTGATCGAGACCATCTTCCCGCATCCGACGCTGTCCGAAATGATGCACGAGGCGGTGCTTGAAGCCTATAAGCGGGCGATCCACATCTAAGCCGATGACCACGCAAACGCTCCGCCACCCGGAAAAGGCGCATAAGCCCGACCAGCTTTCGCCGGCCAAGCCGGCCTGGTTGCGCGTCAAGGCGCCGCAATCGCCGGCCTATCATGAAACGCGCGATCTCATGCGCGGCTTGAAGCTCAATACCGTGTGCGAGGAGGCGGCCTGCCCCAATATCGGCGAATGCTGGGCGCATAAACACGCCACGGTGATGATCCTGGGCGCGGTCTGCACGCGCGCCTGTTCCTTCTGCAACGTCGCCACCGGAAGGCCGGGATCGGTCGATCCGCATGAACCGGACCATGTCGGCGAGGCGGTGGCGAAATTGGGCCTCCACCACATCGTCGTGACCTCGGTCGATCGCGACGATCTGGACGATGGCGGGGCGGGGCAGTTCGTCGCGACCATCCGGGCCATCCGCAAGGCCGCGCCCCAAACCACCATCGAGGTGCTGACGCCCGATTTCCTGAAAAAGGACGGCGCGATCGAGGATGTCGTGGCCGCGCGCCCCGATGTCTACAACCACAATCTCGAAACCGTGTCGCGGCTTTACAAGTGAGGTCCGTCCGGGCGCGCGTTATCGCGCCTCGCTCGACCTGCTCGCCCGCGTGAAACAGCTCGATCCGGCGATGTTCACCAAATCCGGCATGATGGTGGGGCTGGGCGAGGAGCGGAGCGAGGTGCTCGAGCTGATGGATGATCTGCGCGCCTCCGACGTGGATTTCCTGACCATCGGCCAGTATCTCCAACCCACGCCCAAGCACCACGCGGTGATGCGCTATGTCGATCCGGCCGAGTTCGCCGATTACAAGGCGTTGGCCTTCGCCAAGGGGTTCCTCATGGTTTCGGCCTCGCCGCTGACGCGCTCCTCCTATTTCGCCGGCGAGGATTTCGCGAAATTGCGCCAAGCGCGCGCCGCCAAGCTCGCTCGCGCGCCGCTCTAGCGCGATGCCCACCCACGCCGAGAAGCGCTTCCTGCCCTACACGCCCGAGCAGGTGTTCGATCTCGTCGCCGATATCGAGCGCTATCCCGAATTCCTGCCCTGGTGCGTGGGCGCGCGCATCCGCGAGCGACGCGACAACGTCATCCTCGGCGATCTGCTGATCGGCTGGCGCATGGTGCGCGAGCGATTTACATCCCGCGTGACCCTGAATCGGCCCGACCGCATCGACGTGGAATACACCGAAGGTCCGTTCCGCTATCTCAAGAATCACTGGGTGTTCGAACGCCAGCCCGGCGGCTGTTTGGTCGATTTCTTCGTCGATTTCGAGTTCCGCTCGCGCATGCTGCAAGGCGTGATCGCGGCTTTGTTCAACGAGGCGGTGAAGCGCATGGTTTCGGCCTTCGAGAAGCGCGCCCAAGAACTCTACGGATAGCTTTACGGCTAGGGCAGGACGGTGAATCCCTGTTTCTCGAACAAGGGCTTGGCCTTGGCGGATTCGATATAGGCCAAAAACGCCGCCGCGTCCGGGTTGGACGAGGACGCGACCAGCGCCGCCGGATAGACCACCGGCGGATGGCTGTCCTCGGGAAAGACGCCGATGATTTTGGCCCCGGGCTCGACCGCCGCGTCGGTCTGATAGACGATGCCCAAGGGCGCCTCGCCGCGCGCCACCAGTTCCAAGGTCGCGCGCACGTTCTCGCCCGGCGCCAGCGAATTCGCGACACTGTCCCAGACCCCGAGATATTGCAGCGCCGCCTTGGCGTATTTTCCGGCGGGCACGGCATCGGGATCGGCCAAAGCGAGCCGCCCGCCCTTGAGCAGTTTTGCAATCGGGAATCCAGGTTCGATCTTGACCGGGCCGGCGCCGTTCTTCGGCGCGATCAGCACCAGCTTGTTGCCGAGCAGGGTCTTGCGGCTGGAGGATTTGATCAGGTTCTTGCCGGCGAGGTAATCCATCCAGTCGAGATCGGCGGAGATGAAGATGTCGGCCGGAGCGCCGGCTTCGATCTGCTTGGCCAGGGTGGAACTCGCGGCATAAGAGATGCTCGTGCTCTTTCCGGTGTCGCGCTGATATTGCGCGGCTGCGTCGTCGAGCGCGTTCTTGAGGCTGGCGGCGGCGAAGACCAGAACGGGCTTGCCCTGGGCCCCCGCTCAAGGCGGCGCGAAGCCGGGCAGCAGGACAACAGCCCGCCACGGGACAATCCGCCAGAATTCGTGCATGCTTATGCATAGTTTCCGCCTCCGCTCTTTGTTATATCCAATGGATATAGCGCGATCCTGCGCCAGGGACGCGGCGGGATCAAGCGGCGAAAGCCTATCGCCGATGCGTGGCCGCGGCGTCGAAGGCCGCGAGCTGTTTCGCCAGGACGCGGTGGGTCTTCTTTTCCATGTCGCGGTAATGCCGCACCAGGCGGCGGCCGAAGGGCGTGAGCCGCGCCCCGCCGCCTTCCTTGCCGCCGGGGCTGGTGGCGACCACGCGCTCCTTGAACAGGCGGTTCAACTCGTCGGCCAGCAGCCAGGCGCGGCGGTAGGACATTTTCATGGCGCGGCCGGCGGCGGAAATCGAGCCGGTCTCGCCGATCAATTCCAGCAGGCGGATCTTGCCCGGGCCCACGGCGCGGGAAGGCGATAAATCGATGCGGATGGTGAGCTTGGCCATTGCGGTTCCCGCGCCGTGGCTTAGGTTTTGCCGCCTGCGGCGGCGGGGGCCTTGGAAGGCGACAGATCGATGCGGATGGTCAGTTTCGCCATCCGCCGATGCTAGCAGAGATTTAAGCCGGAAGGAGGGGCGCTCAGCTGCCGTTGGCGCCGCTGGCCAGGACCGGGCCGAGGATGCGCGCGATATAGGCGGTATCGTCGGTGAAGCGGATGCCGACCATGCCGATGCCGAGCCAGACCACGTCGGCGTTGAGCGGCGCGAGCATGTCGAAGTCGAGCCGGACGCGCTGGAATTTCTTCAACTCGGCCACCAGCCGGACCCGCGCGCCGCCGAACGACAAATCATAGACCGTGCAGCCATAGGCGCCTTCGGGCAGCACCAGCCGGGCCGCCCAATGCACGTTCTTGCGCTCGTGCACACGGCGATCCTGGGCACGCGCGCTCGTCGTTTTCCAGTTGCTGGCGCATGCGCCAGAGAGATTCCGCGTCAGGCCCGTCCTTGTCGGACATCGGCATGCTCATAATTATCCCTCGTGCCCCTAATTCGTCTTTAGGATTATGGACTACCGAACCATGCCATGAGTTTATTGACCGTATCTTACGAACCAGCGGGATTCAGATCGCAATTATCCGGTATTTTAGCGATCGGGCGGCGGGTCCGGGGCCTTACGAGGCCTCGGTTTCGGCCTCGCGGGGGCCCGGGCTGGAGCGGTTGAGCGCCACGGTCTTGACCAGGGCATGGACCGGGCTGCCGGGCTGCAATTTCAGCTCGTGCAGCGCCCGCTGGGTGATGCGGGCCCACAGCATCACCGGCTCGGAGGGCGTGCCGATGTCGATCCGCAAATCGACCAGCGGCCCCTTATCCGGCGAGATTTCGACCACCTTGCCGGCGAAGGCGTTGCGGATGGAAAGGCCGGAAACCGGGGCAGTGGCCAGCACCACGTCGCGGGCATGGATGCGCAGGCGCAGCACCGTGCCCAAGGGCAAGTCCACGCGCGGCACGCGCAGCCTTCCGCCCGGAAACGCCAGTTCGGAAAGGCCGTAGGTCGCATCCTGGCCGCGCAAAACGGTGCGGAGAACCGATCCGGCCTCGAAGCGTCCGGTCAAGGGACGCAAATCGATGCGGCTGGTCAGCTCCTCGACCGGGCCGATGGCGGCGATGCGCCCGTCATCGACCAGCGCCAGCGTGTCGGCCAGTTGCACGACATCTTCCATCGCGTGGCTGACATAGACGATGGGCAGGCGCAGCTCGTCGCGCAGCCGCGCGATGAAGGGCAGGATTTCGGCCTTGCGCGCGGCGTCGAGAGCGGCCAGCGGCTCGTCCATGAGCAGGAGACGCGGGGAGGCGAGCAGCGCGCGGCCGATGGCGACGCGCTGTTTTTCGCCGCCCGACAGCTCCGCCACCCTTCGCGCCAGGAGATTCTCGATCCCGAGCAAAGCCACCACCGCGTCGAAGGAAACCGGGGCATTTCCCTTGCCGCCATAAAGCAAATTGCCCCTGACCGAGTAATGCGGAAACAGGCGGTGTTCCTGGAAGATGTAGCCGAGGCGGCGGCGCTCGGGCGGTAAATCGATGCCGCGTTCCGAATCAAACAGGGTCTCGCCGCCGACCGCGATCCTGCCGCGATCGGGTTTCAGCAGTCCGGCCAGCGCGTTGACGATGGAGGTCTTGCCCGCGCCCGAGCGGCCGAAAAGCGCGGTGATGCCCGAGGCGGGCGCGGTGAAGCGCGCGGCGAGATGGAATTCGCCCAGGTGCTTCTCGATGTCGAGTTCGATCATGGCGCTTATCCGGCGCCCCGGATGCGGCGGTCGAGCCGGCGCGCCACCAGCTCGGAAGCGATCAGCGCCGCCATCGCCAGCAGCACCGAGATCACGGTCAGGCGCCAAGCGGCCTGGTCGCCGCCCGGAACCTGGGTCAAGGCGTAAAGCGCCAGCGGCAAAGTCTGGGTCTCGCCCGGGATGTTGGAGACGAAGGTGATGGTGGCGCCGAATTCGCCGACGCTTCTGGCAAACGCCAGGATGGCGCCGGTCAATATTCCGGGCGACATCAGCGGCAGGACGATGGTGGAAAACACCCTGGCGCGCCCGGCGCCGAGCGTCCGCGCGGCGGCCTCGAGCCGCCGGTCGACGTTCTCCAGCGAGAGCCGCATGGCGCGCACCATCAGCGGGAAGGCCATCACCGCCGAAGCCAAGGCGGCGCCTTTCCAATTAAACGCAAAGGTGATGCCGAAGACCTGATAGAGCCAGGCGCCGGCAACGCCGTTCCGGCCGAACAGCACCAGCAGCGTGAAGCCCACCACCACCGGCGGCAGCACCAGCGGCAGATGGACCAGGCCGTTGAGCAGGATCTTGCCCGGAAACTCGCGCCGCGCCAGCAGCCAGGCGACGGCCAATCCCAGGGGCAGGCTGAAGACGACGCTCACCAGCCCGACGCGCAGGCTCAACAGCAGGGCTTCGCTTTCGAGCGGCGTCAGCATTCTCTTCCTCGCTCCCGGTTCCGGCGCCTCTGTTATATCCGGTTATCGCAATTATCCCTTTGACAAAGGATAACGCTTTTGGTAGTATGGCCCATCAAATAGAGGATTTGGCTATGGCTATCAACCTGACTGACCCGGTTTTCACGGACGAAAACAAAGCCCGCATCCACCTGGAGGCGATCCGCTGGCCGCATGGCCCGGTCTGCCCGCATTGTGGAAACGCCGACACGAAACGCATCTATGGCATTGCCGCAAACCCGGCGAAGAAAATCCGCGCGGGGCTTCGGGAATGTGGCGAGTGTGGCGAACAGTTCACGGTGCAAACTGGTTCCGTGATGGAGTCCAGCCACGTTCCGCTGAACAAGTGGGTTCTTGCCTATCGCCTTATGGCATCGGCCAAGAAAGGCATCAGCGCCCATCAGATGCATCGCACTATCGGGGTGACTTACAAAACCGCATGGTTTATGTGCCACCGCATCCGTGAGTCCATGCGGGAAATCAACCCGACGCCGCTTGGCGGAAAAGGCAAGATCGTAGAGGCGGATGAAACCTACGTAGGCGGAAAACCGCGCCGTGGTGGCCGCAAATCAAAGTTTGGTCGGGGAACAAAGAAAATCCCGGTCGTCGCTTTGATTGAACGCGGTGGTCGCGCTCGCGCCGTTTCAACTCCGGACGCGAAAGCGGAAACTCTTACCAAACTCATTCGCGCTAACGTCGATAAGCGAAGCAAGTTTATGACTGACGAATGGCGTCCCTATATCGTCGTTGGCCGCGACTTTAAGGGCGGTCATCATCGCGTCGAGCATGGTGCTGGCGTCTATGCCAAGGGCGAAGCGCACGTAAACAGTGCGGAAGGTTTCTTTGGGCTGTTCAAGCGCGGCATCGTTGGAAGTTTCCACCACGTTTCAGCGCAGCACATTGATAGGTATTGCGATGAATTTGCGTTCCGTTGGAGCCTTCGGGAAATTGACGATACGGCTCGTGCCGTTGCCGCGATTAAAGGTGCGGAAGGCAAACGGTTGACCTATCGAAATCCTCGTTCAACGTAACCGGGCGCAGCGTAAGCTCGCTCGTTTGCGCCGAATCATGGAGATTTTGAACGACCTTTAGCCTTGCGTTTCATGGCGCGGGCGCGCGGTGTCTTGCCTACAAGGGACTTTTGCGGCTTGTATGGCGTAGTCAACGCGCGTCTTAGCGCCTCTGTCGCGCGGCGCTCGGCTTCTGCGTCGCTATATTGGTCGTCTTGTTTTATGTGTGGCAATTCCATCTCTCTTTCGCGGGCATCATGGTACAGCCAACAAACGCTGAGATAAAGATTTTTCCCGATAAGGATGGGAACGTGGAGTTAAAAATCTCCAGCGGTGCTCAGCGTATGAATATCAAATTTCCTTCCACAGAGATAGGGCAGTTCGCCACTTTCCTGCTCGGAAATGCGAAAGCTGCTTATTCAATGAATCAAAATATAACTGGGGATGCTCAAACACAAAGAGCGGCCAATAAGCCAATAACGGCTTTTATTCCAGCGGATGCGCTGACAGTAGGAACCATAAATAATCGACAGCGCGTCATTCTGGTAAAAGTCGGTGATACCCAATTTGCACTTAGTCTGGATGAAGCCCAGTTGCGGGGACTTTCAAGGTATATTTCGAACGCATTTTGGAAAACTGGCTCTACTACAGCATCGCATGTGCTCTTGTTTTCAATCGTAAAAGACTTTTTTGAAGATTTGCATAATTGGGTACTGCTCATTACCCCGCGAATAAAGTATGAGTGGAAATATCATTCGCAGAAAATCACTTCGCTACTTATGGGTCGTTCTCTTCGGATAATTAACGAAATTAAATTCGTTCCGAATGTTGGGTTCAAACAATATGATTCTGTGCGTAAATGTATCTACTGCGGGCGAACAACATATTCGGATAAGCCGCTTGTCAGAAAATACCCGCTGGGAAATGAACACATTATCCCCGAGAGTGTGGGTGCCCAATTAGAGTTGCCAGAAGCGAGTTGTCAAAAGCACGAAACAATTACTGGGGCACAAGTTGAAGGTGACGTACTTGGAAGGACGTTAGGGGTACGCACATGTTATATCGAATGCTTGCGAAGATAGGACATGCAAACTCGCTACAGCAGAGAAGCCAGAAAAATTTAAGCCGCTACTTTTGGAACTAATTGATAAAGGGACGCCCGGCTTTTTTAATCACATCGGCGGCGACCCATATATTTCGAAACTAAAAAAGTCGGATCACTTGCATGAATTGGGGTTAGGCTATCAACGTGCGAATGGCATAGATTATTTAGTCGCCAAGATAAGGCTATTCGCTAAATACGGTGGTCCAGTTTATTACGTTGTCGTGGGAGAATCGCTGGAAAGCCCTATCGCTAAATTTAAAAGTTCTTTTTCAAGCAAAATTTCTTCAATGCTACGCCGATAAAATTCCTTTTGATGAGACGGTAGGTTTTCCCACGATCCGCTGCCCGTGGGATCGAGGCGCTCCATTTTCAGATAAAGACATGACGCTAGGCTTTCGACTGCCTGCGCCCGCGATAGGGGTGCGCTCATGCACCCCTCGCATAGCGGATCGTCCCGCGCGAGCCGGAAGAAAGCGGGGTGGCGTCTAGACATGGGAGAACCGAAAGCGGCGATTGGGCGATGAAAATGGGATCGCCCAAATCGCTTGCACCGGCCTGTCTGCGATATACTAGCTTTTGTACGTCCCTTTGCGAAAGGGATAATTGCGCCGGTTATATATAGCGCCTGGAACGGGCTTGGGCGAGCGCGTCAGGAGGCGGCCGCGAGGCGCTTGAAACCGGCTTCGAGATCGGCGACCAGATCGCCCACGTCCTCGAGCCCGGCATGGAGGCGCAGCACCGGGCCCGATTGCCATTTCACCGCGCTACGCAAATGCTCGGGGTAGACCGGCACCAGCAGGCTTTCGAAGCCGCCCCAGGAGAAACCCATGCCGTAAAGCTCCATGCCGTCGAGCATGGCGTCGACCGCGCGCTTGGGCGTGCCGGGTTTCAGGATGAAGCTGAACAGGCCGGAGGAGCCGGTGAAATCGCGCTTCCACAGATTGTGGCCGGGAAAGGACGCCAGCGCCGGATGCAGCACGCGCTCAACCTCTTTCCGTTTCTCCAGCCAGCGCGCCAATTCCAGCGCGGTCTTCTCGTGCTGGCGCAGCCTGACCCCGGCGGTGCGCAGGCCCCGGAGCGCCAGGTAGCAATCGTCGGGCGCGGCATGATTGCCCATTTGCGTCGCGGCCTCGCGCACCGGCAGGAAGCTGTCCTCGGTCGTCACCGCCAGCCCCATCATGGCGTCGCTGTGGCCGACGATGTATTTGGTGCCGGCGATCACCTCGACGTCGACGCCGAGATCCAGCGGCTTGAAGAACAGCGGCGCCGCCCAGGTGTTGTCGAGCACGGTCTTGATCTTGCGCGCCTTGGCAAGCTTGACGATGGCGGGCGTGTCCTGCACTTCGAAGGTCAGCGAGCCGGGGCTTTCGAGATAGATGAGCCTGGTGTTGGGCCGGATGAGGGCGGCGATCCCTTCGCCCATGGTCGGGTTGTAGAAGGCCGTCTCGACGCCGAAGCGCGCCAGGAAATTGTTGCAGAAGGCCCGCACCGGGCCGTAAACCGAATCCGTCACCAGCACATGGTCGCCCGCCTTGACGAAGGCGAGCAATGCTGCATAGCAGGCCGCGGCGCCCGAGCAGAAGGCGATCGCGCGCGGCCCGCCTTCGAGCGCCGCCACCGCCTGTTCCAGCGCAAATGTCGTCGGCGTGCCGTAGCGGCCATAGACCACCTGGTCCACGCCATAGCGGTTCTTCTGCGCCTTTTCCAGATCGGCCACGCTCTGATGGACGATGGTCGAGGCGTGGTAGACCGGCGGGTTGACCACGCCGAAATTCGCGGCCGGATCGCGCCCGGCATGGGCGAGGAGGGTGTCGGGTTTCTTGGATTTGCTTTTCATCGGGGTGGGGCAGGGGGCTTTCGCCTATCTAGCATCGCCCCGTATCGGGGCGCGAGGGCAATCTTCGAGCTTTTAGCCGGATATCGCGACCCCGATCAATTTGCCGATGCCGAATGTCACCGCCGCCGCGCCCAGCCCGATGAGCAGCTGCCGCAGGCCGGAAAACAGCACGCCGCGCCCGGTGAACAGCGTGGTGCCGGCGCCGATCAGGAACATGACCGCGCCGCTCAGGCCCGCCCCCGCCCACACCGCCGCGTTGCCGCTCAGGAAGGCAAAGGGGATCACCGGCATGGCGGCGCCGGTCGCGAACAGCAGGAACGAGGTCCCCGCCGCGACCCAGGCCGAGCCGCCGAGCTCCTTCGGGTCGATGCCCAGTTCCTCGCGCGCCAGCGTGTCGAGCGCCGCGTCCTTGTCGCCGATGATGCCCTCGGCCAGCTGCTTCGCCTGGTGCTCGCTCAGGCCCTTGGCCTGGTAGATCAGCGCCAGCTCTTCCTTTTCTTCCTCGGGGAATTCCCGCAGCTCCTCGGCCTCGACGGCGATCTGCGATTGCGCCAGCTCGCGCGCGCTGTTGACCGAGAGCCATTCGCCCATCGCCATCGAACACGCGCCGGCGATCAGCCCGGCGAGCCCGGTGATCAGCACGGCGTGGCTCGAAAGCTCGGCCCCGGCCACGCCGGCAACCAGGCTGAGGTTGGAGACCAGCCCGTCATTGGCGCCGAGCACCGCGGCGCGCAGGGCGTTGCCGCCGCCGCGATGGCGGCCCTCGATCTGCGCCAGCTCGCCGCCGGTCAGTCCGCCGCGCGGCGGCCGCGCCATGGCCTGGATGATGCGCGCATGCGAGCGTTCGTCGTCGGGCAGGCCCGCCGCCGCCGCTTCCGGCTGCGTGTCATATTGGGTGACGTCGCTGCGCTCGAGGGTATCGACGATCGGCAGCACCGTGTCAGTGCCGAAGCGCCGCGCGAGCCAGGCGAGAAACCGCGATCGCAGACCCGGGTGTTGCGGGCCCGCGCGGCCGCCCGCGCCGGTGATGCGCCGCGTCCAGAATTCCGCGTGCGCCTCCTCGACCGAGGCGAGGCGGCGATAGACCTGCTTGAGCTTCGGATCGGCCTCGGCCTCGGCCAGCGCGCGATAGAGCGCGGCGCTGTCGACCTCGCCCTGGAGATTGCGCCGGTAGCGGCCCAGGCTGGAGCGGCCCGGTGGGTTCGGGGTGTTGCTCATGGCGGCGATTATAGCGGCTTTCGGCCGGCGCGGGCGCGCGGCGCGGCTTCGCGGTCCGGCCGCATGACAGGCATGCCCCGCGGCGGGATTTCGAACGATTGACAATATCTATCGATTGATACAATCTGGCTCCGTGCCCCAAACGGCGCCGGAACGGCCGCGCGGCACGGAGGCTTCATGAGACTTGCGATTCACGAACGGCCGTTGCGCCAACGCCCGCGCGTCCAAACCCGCGGCGAAGACACCCGCCGCCGCCTGATCGAGACCGCGATCGCGGCTTTCGGCGAGCTGGGATACGAGGGCGCCGGCACGCGGCTTTTGACCGAACGCGCGGGGGTCAATCTGCCCGCGATCCAATATCATTTCGGCAGCAAGGAAGGGCTTTACCGCGCGGCGGTTGATTACATCGCACGGTACATCGAGGAACAGATGGCGCCGGCGGGATCGCGCGTGCGGCGAACGCTCGCGGGCAACAAGAAAGTTTCGCGGCGCGTAGTGTCGTCCTTGCTGCGGAAGCTGCTCGACGACTTCGTGCTGCTGGTATTCGGCGGCGGCGAGGCCGACCGGCGCAAGCACGTCAAAAGCCACCAGCTGTTCATCGCCCGCGCCGAGGTCGAACAGTCGGAAGCGCTGGAATCGCTCTACGAGACGATGCGGCGCTGCGTCGGCGAGCCGTGCAGCGCCCTGGTCGGAAGGCTGATCGGCCGTTCCGCCAAGGACGAGCAAACCCGGCTGCGTACGGTCGCCATCATCGGCCAGGCGACGGTGTTCTGCTCCAAGCCGGCGCGGCGCACCCTCGGCTGGGACGCGTTCAGCGGCGCGCATGTGCGGGCGGTACAGAAGATCGTCGGTGAACACACCAGCGCCATTTTCGACACCAGGGAAAAACTCCCGGCGAAACCCAAGGCCGGGCCCAAGTCCAAACTCAAATCCAGGGCCAAACGATGATCGCGCGGCTGAAATTCCCGACGGTGCTGGTAACGCTGTTGCTGGCGGCTTGCGCGGTGGGCCCGGATTTCGAGCGTCCGGCCGCGCCCGATGTCGCGGGTTACACGCCTGAAAAGCTCGCGCCCGATACCGCTTCGGCCGATGTCGCGGGCGGCGCGGCGCAGCATTTCGCCGATGGCCAGGACATCCCTGGCGAATGGTGGACGCTGTTCCATTCCGAGCCGCTCAACGCTCTCATCGCCGAGGCGCTCAAAGCCAATCCCAATCTCCAGGCGGCGCAGGCGGCGCTGATCCAGGCGCGGGAATACGTCTACGCCCAGGAAGGCTCGTTCTTCCCCTCGGTTGACGCGAACGCGCAAACGCAACGCCAGAAGGCCAACGGCGCCGCGCTCGGCGAGACCGGAATCCACGAGATTTTCAATTACAGCACCGCCACGGTCAGCGTGTCCTATCCGATCGACGTATTCGGCGGCGAGCGGCGGCAGCTCGAATCGACTGAAGCGCAGGCCGAATACCAGCGCTTCCAGCTCGAAGCGGCCTATCTCACCCTGACCTCGAACGTGGTCGCTGCGGCGGTGCAGGAATCGAGCCTCCGCGCCCAGATCGCGGCGACTCAGGACATCCTCGACGACCAAAGCAAACAGCTCGATTTGCTGCGCCAGCAATTCACCCTCGGCGGCGTCGCCAAATCCGCCGTGCTGGCGCAGGAAACCACCCTGGCGCAAAGCCGCGCGACATTGCCGCCGTTGCAGAAACAGCTGGCTCAGGCTCGCAATCGTATCGCCGCGCTGGCCGGGCGCTTTCCCAGCCAGGATACGCCGCAGACCTTCGAGCTTGATGCCCTGCAATTGCCCACGGCTCTGCCGGTGAGCCTGCCCTCGCAACTGGTCGAGCAGCGTCCCGACGTGCGGGCCTCCGAGGCGCAGCTGCATGAGGCCAGCGCGCAGATCGGCGTGGCGACGGCGAACATGCTGCCGCAATTCACCATCACCGGCGATGTCGGCTCGGCCGCGCTCGCCATCGGCAGCCTGTTTACGCCGGGCACGGGGGTGTGGAGCATCGCCGCCGGCATCGCCCAGCCGATCTTCCACGGCGGCACGTTGCTGCATGAAAAGCGCGCGGCCGAGGCCGGTTACGACGAGGCCGCGGCGCAATACCGCTCGACCGTGATCGGGGCATTCCAGAACGTGGCCGATGCCTTGCGCGCGCTTCAGGCCGACGCCGAGGCGCTCAAGGCGTCGCTGGCGGCGGAACGCGCGGCCGAGGACAGCCTCGCTCTCGCCCGAGACCAGTTCAAGCTCGGCGCCATCTCCTATCCCGCTCTGCTCGACAGCCAGACCGCTTATCAGCAGACGCGCATCGCGCTGGTCCAGGCGCAAGCCAACCGTTACGCCGACACCGCCGCGCTGTTCCAGGCGTTGGGCGGCGGCTGGTGGAATCGCAAGGACGCCGTCGCCGCTGCCGGCGGCCATAATCGGGACAAATCGCCATGAGTGTGAAAGAACGGCTCTCGCGCACGTGGCAACCGGTGCGGCGGCGCTATGCCGCGCTCAACCCCACGGCGCGGCGCATGACGCTCATGCTGCTCGCGGCCGGGCTGGTGCTGTTCCTGATCTTCGGCTTCGAGGCGTTCCGCACCGTCATGATCAACCGCTTCATGGCGACGCTCTCCAATCCGCCGCAGACCGTCTCCACCGTCGAGGCGACGACCGCCGATTGGCAGCCGGAGCTCAACGCGGTCGGCAGTTTGCGCGCGGTCAACGGCGCCGATCTCTCGCTCGAGGTCTCGGGCGTCGTCGCCAGCCTGAATTTCAATTCGGGCGACGATGTGGTGGCGGGCCAAACCTTGATGCAGCTGCGCGACGACGACGACGTGGCTCATCTGCATTCGCTCCAGGCCGCCGCCGCGCTCGCCCAGATCACCTACGATCGCGATCAGAAGCAGGTCAAGATCAACGCGATATCCCAGTCGCAGTTCGACACCGATGCCGCGAATTTGAAGAACGCGCAAGCCCAGGTGGCGGAGCAGCAGGCGGTGGTGGCGAAGAAGACTCTGGTGGCGCCCTTCGCCGGCCATCTCGGCATTCGCGCGGTCGATATCGGCCAATACCTCAACGCCGGCACGGCGATCGTGACGCTCCAGGCGCTCGATCCGATCTTCGTCGATTTCTATCTGCCGCAGCAGGCGCTCAACCAGATCGCGGTGGGCCAGGACGTCACGGCATCGGTCGACACCTATCCGGGCGTGACGTATGCAGGCAAGATCGCCGCCATCAATCCGAAGATCGACGCCACCAACCTCAACGTCGCGGTTCGCGCCCAGCTCGCCAATCCCGATCACAAGCTTTTGCCGGGCATGTATGCCTCGGTCATCATCGCCGTCGGACAAAAGCAGCCCTATGTCACGCTGCCGCAGACCGCGATCACCTACAATCCCTATGGCAGCACGGTGTTCCTGGTCGAGCAGGCCAAGGCCGCCAACGGCCAGGACCAGCTCGTGGCCAGCCAAACCTTCGTCACCACCGGCCAGGCGCGCGGCGACCAGGTCGCGGTGATCAAGGGCGTCAAGGCCGGCGACACCGTGGTCA
>CAVXKY010000014.1:0-8196 GCA_963762425.1 uncultured Alphaproteobacteria bacterium
ACCGGCATGTGACCGTCGACCAGGCTTTGCGTCACCGGCGCCAGCGCGTCGATCACGAAGCCGGGCAGGATACCGGCGAGGAGACACAACGCCGCCAGCAGGAACATGGATGCCAGCGAGAAATTGTCGGTCTCCAGCGCTTTTTCCGCGTGTTTCGAGCGCGGCCGGCCGAGGAACGTGACGCCGAAGGCCTTGACGAAACACGCGCCGGCCAGCGCCGCCGACAGCGCCAGCAGCGCGCCCACCGTCGGGATGAGGATCTTGAGGCCCCATTCCGGCAGTTCGGGGCTGAGCAGGATCGCCTGGAAGGTCAGCCATTCCGAGACGAAGCCGTTGAGCGGCGGCAGCGCCGAGATGGCGACGCAGCCGACCAGGAAAGCGAAGGATGCGAGTGGCATGCGGTGGATGAGCCCGCCGAGTTTCTCCATGTCGCGCTCGCCGGTCGAATTCAGCACCGCGCCCGCGCCGAAGAACAGCAGGCTCTTGAACAGCGAATGATTGAAGACGTGGAACAGCGCCGCGGTGAAGGCCAGCGCCGCCGCCCATTCCATGCCGTCGGTGCGGAAGGCGAGGGCGAGACCAAGGCCGATGAAGATGATGCCGATATTCTCGACCGTGTGATAAGCGAGCAGGCGCTTCAGATCGTGCTGCATCAACGCATAGAGCACGCCCAAAACGGTGGTGATTCCGGCCAGCGCCAGCACGATCATGCTCGACCACCAGCTCGGCTCGCCGAGCAGATCGAAGATGATGCGGATGAAGCCGTAGACCGCGACCTTGGTCATGACGCCGCTCATCAGCGCCGAGACATGGCTGGGTGCGGCCGGATGGGCGAGCGGCAGCCAGACATGGAGCGGCACCAGCCCGGCTTTCGACCCGGCGCCCAACAGCACGAGCACCAGCACCAAGGCGGCGATCAAAGTGCCGGGATGGCCGGATGCCCGGATCGCGGCAAAGCCGTAGCCGCCATCCGGTCCGGCGAGCAGGCCGAAGGCGAGAATCAAGGCGAGGGTGCCGAAGCTCGCCATCAGCAAATAGATGTAACCGGCGCGGCGGTTCTCCGGATCGCGATGATGCGCCATCACCAGCGCCCAGGAGGAAAGCGACATGAACTCCCAGCACAACAGGAAGGTGAAGGCGTCGTCGGCGAGCACGACCAGATTCATGCCGGCGAGGAAGGCGGGATAGAAAGGCAGCACGCGATGCGGCGCGGTTTCATGCCGCCCGTGGCCCAGCGCGAACAGGCTCGACGCAAAGCCGCCGAGATTGACGACAACCAGGAAAAACGCGGCCAGCGCATCGATGCGGAAATGCGCGCCCAGCCAGGGCAAGCCCAAGGGCAGCACCAGCGTAGAATCCGCCGTGCCGCCCGCGAGCAGCTGCGCCAGCGCGGAAGCAAGCGCGACCGCCGAGGCCGCAAGGCAGATGCCGTAGACCAACGGCGTGCCGGCTTGCGAGCGCGAGGTCGCGACACCGAGAACCGAGACGGCAAGAAACGCGGCCACGCAGCAGAGGCCGATTACAACCGGCATTATTCTCTACCTTATATCGTCCGCGGATCGCGGACTTAGGGGCAGGAATACAGCACGCGCCGATGCGCCTTCAAGCATTGAATGGTCGCGTCGGTGGCAAGCGATTCCAGCGCGGGTTGAACCGGAGAGGCGTTACCCCGCCGCCTGGATCGCCCGTTTTGCCATCACGCCGATGAGATGCGCGCGGTATTCGGCGCTGGCGTGGATGTCGGCATTGAGCGCGTCGGCCTTCTGCGCCACGCCCTTGATCAATTCCGCCGAGAAATTCTTGGCGAGCGCTGCTTCCATATCCTTCTGGCGAAACACCACCGGCCCGGCGCCGGTGACGGCGACGCGCACGCCGTCCTTGGCCTTGGCCACGAACACGCCGACGATGGCGTAACGCGAAGCCGGGTTGGGGAATTTCATGTAAGCGGCCTTGTCGGGGATGGGAAAGGACACCGCCGTAACGATCTCGCCGGTTTCGAGCGCGGTCTCGAACATGCCCTTGAAGAACTGGTCCGCCGGAATCTTGCGCTTGTTGGTGACGACGGTGGCGTTGAGGGCCAGCACCGCCGCGGGATAATCCGCCGCCGGATCGTTGTTGGAGATCGAGCCGCCGAGCGTGCCGCGATTGCGCACAGCGGGATCGCCGATATGCGCGGCCAGATTGGCCAGCGCCGGGATCGCTTGCTTGACCTCGGCCGATTCCGTCACCTCGACATGCCGCGTCATGGCGCCGATCACGAGGGTGTTGCCGTCCTTCTTGATGCCCTTCAGTTCGGCAATGCCGCCCAGATCGACCAGATCGCTCGGCTTGGACAGGCGCAGCTTCAAGGAGGGGATCAGCGTCATGCCGCCCGCGACCAGCTTGCCCTCGGCGGCGTTGCCTACCAGGCTCGCCGCCTCGGCGACGCTCTTGGCCTTGTGATAGTGGAAATCGTACATGCGCGTTTCCCCCGATCCTTATTTCGCCATCGCTTCGGCGCCGGCTTTGATCGCCTTGACGATGTTGTGATAGCCGGTGCAGCGGCAGAGATTGCCCTCGAGCCATTCGCGGATCTGCTGCTCGCTCGGCTTCTTGTTGTGCTTCACCAGGTCGAGCGCGCTCATCACCATGCCGGGCGTGCAGTAGCCGCATTGCAGACCGTGATGCTCGCGGAACGCGGCCTGCATCGGGTGGAGTTCGTCGCCCTTCGCCAGGCCCTCGATCGTCGTCACGGTGGCGCCGTCGGCCTGCACCGCCAGCATGGTGCAGCTCTTGACGCTGTCGCCGTTGACGTGGACCACGCAGCAGCCGCACTGGCTGGTGTCGCAGCCGACATGGGTTCCGGTCAGCGCCAGGGTCTCGCGCAGGAACTGGACCAGCAAGGTGCGCGGCTCGACGGTGCCGGACGCCTTCTTGCCGTTCACGGTCATGGATAGTCTGGGCATGGTACGACGTCTCCCTCGAATTAACCGGCCGCATTCGGCGGGGCGGCCGCTTTATGGCCCCAAGTTTTCCGCCAGCAGGACGCCGCCGTCAAGCGTCAGTGGACGAAGAAGTAGAGAATGCCCGCCACCAGCGCCGCCAGAATGGTCACCCACAGGAAAGGCGGCAGGCGGCGGCCCTCCTGATGGGTGAGGAGCTCGGTCGGGGTCGGCGGATGGGGCGCGCGCTCGTCGGGCAGCATGGCGGGAGGGACGGGGACGGCGGCAGGGGCGCCCACCAAGGCGGCGAATTTGGAAAAGAAATCGTCGGCCATTTTCCGGGCGGCGCCGTCGATCAGCCGCGAGCCGATCTGCGCCAGCTTGCCGCCGATCTGGGCCTCGACCTTATAGGACAGTTTGGTGCCTTCGCCCTCGTCGGCGAGCCGCACCGTGGCGCCGCCCTTGGCGAAGCCGGCGGCGCCGCCCGTGCCCTCGCCGACGATGCGGCAGCCATTGGGCGGATCGAGATCGATCAGCGAAACCTTGCCGGAGAAGTTCGCGCTCACCGGGCCGACCCGCGCCTGCACCTTGGCGGCGAATTGGGTGTCGGAGAGCTTCAGCATCTCCTGGCAGCCGGGGACGCATTGCTTCAGAATCTCGGGGTCGTTGAGCGCGCTCCACACCTTCGCGCGCGGCGCGGCGATGATGTATTCGCCGGTCATGTCCATGGCGGCCGTTCCTTCCTTCTCCCGCAAGGAAACTAGTCCGGCGCGCCGGCCGGAGCAAGCGCGCGGCACCGCCGCAGGGGTTGACTTCGAGCGCATCCCGGCGATGCTAAAGGCGGCCAAAACCGATCATGGCGGGGGGAATGCCTTATACGACACTTGCCTGGGGGCTGCCCTTCGCCGGGTTGCTGCTGACCATCGCTTCGGCGCCGCTGGCGGTTCCGGGAATCTGGGGCCGGCATTACGGCAAGCTGGTGGCGTTCTGGGCGCTGGCCTTCGTCGCGCCCGATGCGCTGCACGAAGGCGTGCTTGCCGCCGCAGGGCGGCTTTTGGACATGGGGCTCAACACCTATCTGCCCTTCGTGCTGCTGTTGGGCGCGCTGTTCGTCATCACCGGCGGACTCCGGATCAGAGGCGCGCCGCACGGCACGCCGGGCGTCAATACCGCGTTGTTGGCGATCAGCACGGCGGTATCGAGCTGCATCGGCACGCCGGGCGCGTCGATGCTGATGCTAAGGCCGCTGGTGCGCGCCAACCGCCACCGGGCGCGCACCGGGCACATCTATGTCTTTTTCATATTCCTGGTCTGCAACATCGGCGGCGCGCTGACGCCGCTCGGCAATCCGCCGCTATTCCTGGGCTATCTGCGCGGCGTGCCGTTCTTCTGGCCGGTGATGCACCTGTTCCTGCCGACGGTGACGCTCGCCTGCGCGGTGCTGGCGGTGTTCTATGCCGTCGACCGTTATATCTACCGGGATTCCCGGAAAGACGGCGAAATACTGCCGGAAATCGAGAAGCTGAGCATCGACGGCGGCGTCAATCTGCTGCTGCTCCTGGGCGCGGCGATCACCATGATGCTGCGCACCTTCTGGACCTTGCCCGGCGCACTCGATCTCTTCGGCGTTGCCTGGAGCTTCGACGACATCATGGCCGACGCGCTGTTCATCCTGCTCGGCGCGTTGTCGCTGAAGCTCACCCATAAGGCGACGCGGCAGGAAAACGCGTTCGTGTGGACGCCGATCGTCGAGATTTCGATCCTGTTCGCCGCGATCTTCGTGGCCCTGATCCCGGTCGACGCCATCATGGCGGCGGGCCAAGCCGGGCCGGGCTCAGCCCTGTTCAACGCCATGTTCGATGCCGGCCGGCCGGTGGTGCCGCTGTTCTACCTGCTGCCGGGCCTGCTCTCCTCGGTGCTCGACAACGCGCCCGCCTATCTGGTGTTCTTCGGCCTGGCCGGCGACGACGCCAAGCTCCTCACCGGGCCGTTGGCGCTGACGCTGGCTGCGATCTCGGCCGGCGCCAGCTATTTCGGCGCCATGACCTATATCGGCAACGCGCCCAATCTGATGGTGAAGTCGATCGTCGAAAGCTATGGCGTGAAGATGCCGAACTTCTTCGCCTATATCGCCTGGTCGGGCCTTTGCCTGCTGCCGCTGCTGCTGGCGGCGATGGCGGTGTTCTTCCGCGCGAGCTAGCGCTTGCGCGCGAGCGTGACGCCGTCGCCGATGGGCAAGAGGCTGAGATCGATGCGCTCGTCGGTGTGAAGCTTGGCGTTCAAGGCCTTCAACGCCTCGGTGTCGCGGTCGCCCTTGCTCCTGTTGGCGACGCTGCCGCCCCACAGCATGTTGTCGAACAGGATCAGGCCGTCGGGATGGAGCAGGCGCAAGCTCGCCTCGTAATAGCGGTCGTAATTGTCCTTGTCGGCGTCGATGAAGATGAAGTCGAAGGTGCCGGGGGCGCCGGCGGAGATCAGCTTTTCGAGCGTCTTCAGCGCGGGGGCGAGTTGCAACTCGATCTTGTCCGCGACGCCGGCCTCTTTCCAGTACCGCTTGGCGATGGCGGTGGTCTTGGCGTCGGTGTCGCAGCAGACGAGCGAACCGCCCTCAGGCAACGCGCTCGCCACCCACAACGCGCTGTAGCCGGTGAAGGTACCGATCTCGAGGCAGCGCCGCGCGCGCATCAACTTCACCAGGAAGGCCATGAACTGGCCCTGGTGGGGTGGAATCTGCCAACCGGCCCGGGGCAATAAAGCGGTTTCTTCCCGGAGCCGCTTCATCAGGGGCGTTTCGCGCAAGGAAACCGAAAGGATGTAATCGTAAAGCTTGGGCGTGAGGTCCAGGATGCGGACGGTCATGGAGTCTCCTTGAAGGGCGGCATCCTTGCGCTTTTCATGCTAAGCGTATAGGGGATTCCCGCCACGGTTCCGGGGCGTAGCTCAGCCTGGTAGAGCGCCAGCTTTGGGAGCTGGATGCCGCAAGTTCAAATCTTGCCGCCCCGACCACCGGGGCATTTGGGAATACGAGAGAGAGGATGACAGGTCCATGCCGCGCGCCGTGATTTACCGCCCCGCCAAAACCGCCATGCAATCGGGCAAGGCCAAGACCGGCCGGTGGTTGTTGGAATACGAAACCGAAACCCCGCGCGAACCCGACCCGCTGATGGGCTGGGCGAGCGCCGCCGATACGCTCAACGAAGTGCATCTGCGCTTCGAGACGCTGGAAGAGGCGGTGGATTTTGCGCAAAAGCACGGCATCGAATATTCGGTGACGAAGCCGCGCGAGCCGCGTTTGAGACCCAAGAGCTATTCCGATAATTTCCGCTGGCAGCGGCCAAGTTGACGGCGGATAGTTCCGAGGCAAGCGCCCATAGCTCAGAGGATAGAGCAGCCGCCTTCTAAGCGGCAGGTCGGAGGTTCGAGTCCTCCTGGGCGCGCCAATTCCGCCATCGGCTGATATTACGCCGCTGCTGCAATTCCAGGCGCTCCGGCCGGCGCCCATCCCCTGCGCCATTCATACCTTCCCGACGGTATTCCCTCCGGGGTGGATTATGCCTAGAGTCGAAGAAACAACAGGCATTGCGGCCCGGCGTTCACGGCAAGAAAGAAATACGGGGAGCAAATGGCGGGTGTGAGTTTCAGCGAGCTATTGCGGCAGCGCAGCGGAGAGAGGTTTGCTCTGCACGAGCGTCTGCTGAACGGTCAATTGGTGCGCGTGCTACGCACCATCGGTTTTGACCGCCATTACGTCTCCGCCCAGGGCCAGTATCTCTTCGATGGCGACGGCAACCGCTATCTCGACCTGTTGAGCGGCTTCGGCGTATTCGGCATCGGCCGCAATCATCCGGCGGTGAAGCGGGCAATCGTGGAGACGCTCGATGCCGATTTGCCCAATCTGGTGCAGATGGACGTGTCGGTATTGAGCGGGCTATTGGCCGAGAAGCTGTCCGCGCTGTTGCCCGGGCTCGACAAATTTTTCTTCTGCAGTTCCGGCGCCGAGGCGGTCGAGGCGGCGATCAAGTTCGCGCGCTTTGCCACGCGGCGCGCGCGTCTTATCCATTGCGAGCACGCCTTCCACGGCTTGACCTATGGCGCGCTGTCGCTCAACGGCGGCGCGGAATTCCGCGACGGCTTCGGACCGCTCTTGCCCGATTGCGTCGCCGTGCCGTTCAACGATCTCGCCGCGCTTGAAAGGGCGCTTTCGTCGCGCGAAGCGGCGGCCTTCGTAGTTGAGCCGATCCAGGGCAAAGGCGTCAATTTGCCGTGCGACGATTACCTGCGCGCCGCCGCGGCGCTTTGCCGCAAATACGGCACGCTGTTCATCGCCGACGAAATCCAAACCGGCATGGGCCGCACCGGGCGCTTCGCCGCGATCGAGCATTGGGGCGTCGAAGCCGACATGGTTCTGTTGGCCAAGGGGCTGTCCGGCGGCTTCGTGCCGGTTGGCGCGGTGGCGATGAAGAAATGGATATTCGACCGCCTGTTCGACCGCATGGATCGCGCCATGACGCATGGCTCGACCTTCTCCAAAACCGATCTCGCCATGGCGGCGGGATTGGAGACGTTGGCGGTGATGGAAGACGAGAATCTCGTTGCGCGCGCGGGTGCGCAAGGTACTGCGATCATGGCCGATCTCGCCGCGCTTCGGGTCAAGCATCCGCTGATCAAGGAAGTGCGCGGCAAGGGCATGATGATCGGCATCGAATTTTGCGCGCCCGACAGCTTCAAGCACCGCGGTGCCTGGTGGCTGCTGGATCAACTGGAGAAAGGGCTCTATTGCCAGACGGTGATCGTGCCGTTGTTCACCCGGCACCGCATCCTGACCCAGGTTGCCGGACACGGGCTGCCGGTGATCAAGCTGCTGCCGCCTTATATGGTCTCGGATGAGGACCGTGTCTGGATCCGCGACGCTTTCGACGAGGTACTGACGGGTTGCCAGAACGTCACCGCTTCGGTCCTGGGCCTGATGCGCGACATGGCCAAGGGTGCCACGCGCGGCATGGCCCGCTTCAACCGTCCGGTTCAGCCGGATGAGCTCGTTGCCGCGCCTTATCGCGCACGCGGCCACGCTCCAGACAAGGGCAAGCCGCCGCCAACTCTTGTTCCTTAGAAAAATATCGCAATTTCAACAAGTCGTTTTTGAGGATTGGATTTGCCGCCGGCCGACTTGGCCGGCGCGAAAAAGTTAATGCGGCCCGATCTTGGCTAGCGCGAATTGGAGTTCGACGAGACGCGCCAATCCGGCGGATGGCTGTCACCGGAGCGCCGCAAAATC
>CAVXKY010000015.1:0-26295 GCA_963762425.1 uncultured Alphaproteobacteria bacterium
GGTTTTTTGGCGGATTTCCGGGCTTTTTCCGCGATTCCGGCATACGGTCCCCGCATTGCAACAATTCTGCCCAGCGCATCGAAACGGCGCGCGGCGAATCACACAAAAAAACGCGGAAAGCGTCCGGCCATCCGTCATTGACCCAGATCAATCGGCCAACAAAAGAAATTTGGCGGCCAAGGCAGGCGGCGCGGTTAAACCCGATCAATCAATGACCCCGGACCGGGTTTGACGGCGGGAAGGAGCCACCTATCGGATACGCAGATTCCTGCCTAGGGTAGGGTGATTGCCGCACTCGGGAATGGGGGCGTTCGAGCCGCCCATCTTCATCATGGAGTTTTGACCGCAAGTGACGTTAAAATCCGTGTCCAATACCCATCCAAAAATCCAGGGAATCTTCAAGGGCAACCGGATGAAGGGTCGGGCTCTCCACCGGAAAGATTTCGCGATGAACGGCGTCAAATCCATTTCGATGACGCCGGAAATCTTTTATCAAAGGGAAAAGCGCCGGCGTTCGCTCTTCTCCCGCGCTTGGAAAGAAATGATTCCCAAGGTGTTCGAGGATGTGCCGAAATATTATCGTTTGGCGAATATCGTCGCGAGTTTCGGTCTGTGGGAAATCTGGGTTTGGCAGTTCGTCAGGATGATCAAGCTGAAACCGGGCTACAAGGTGCTCGACGTGTGCGCCGGCACCAACGACATCGGCATCCGGCTGTTGCGCAAGGAGCCGAAAATTTCCGTCACCGCGATCGACCGCAGCAAGGAAATGCAGGAAGAAGGCCAGCGCCGCGCCCGGAAATACGGCGTTCGCATCGAAAGCGTGATTCACGACGTGCATGAACTGCCGTTTCCGGATAATTCGTTCGACGTCGTCACGCTGCAGGCCGCGTCGCGCCATCTGCGGCTGGACAAGGTTTTGCCGGAGATTCTGCGCGTGCTGAAGCCGGGCGGGGAATTTTATCACAGCGACATACTGAAACCGAGCAACCGCGCGGTCGAATGGCTTTATCTGCGCTTCCTGCCTCTGTCGGTGGCCTGGACGACGTGGATTTTCGGATCGACGGGAGCAACCCGGCAATGCGGCATTTATTTCAAGGATGCGATTTCGAATTACTATACGCCGGAAGAGCTGTCCAAGGTGTTTCGCCTGGTCGGCTTCAGCAACGTGACCTGTAAAAAGAGCATCTGGGGCGGCATGGTCGCCTATCACAAATCGCAACAGTCTCTCACGACCAACGTGCAATCGCTCGAGACCGTCCGCCGCGGCGTCGTGGCCGGCGCGGGCGCCGGCCTCATGAGCGCGGGAGATTGAGCCGCGGCCGCCAAACCGAAGCGCGCGCGGCGCCCCGCCGCCGTCCGTTCTCCGGGCGATGACGGGCCGAGTCACCGGGTGGAACGCGTGTTGCGCGGGTTTCGGCCGGGGCCGTTGTTCGATCTCGCCGCCGATGTCGAGCGCTATCCCGAGTTTCTGCCCTGGTGGGTCGCGGCGCGGGTTCTGAGACGCGACGGGAAGATTTACTACACCGACCAAATTCTCGGTCTTGGCCCGCTCCACGTCAGATTCGTCTCGAAGGCGGTTTTGCAGAGGCCGAGACGGATCGACGTGACCTCGGACAAGCCGCCGTTCCGCCGCTTCGAGTTGTCCTGGATATTCGAGCCGATTGCGGACGCCGGCTGCCGGGTCAGCGTCGTCGCCACGCTGGCGCTGCGCTCGCGGCTGTTGCAGCGGGTCGTGGACCAACTGTTGCCGGCCGCGGTCGACGGCATCATCACGGCCTTCGAGGCGCGCGCCCGCGCATCCGACCGGCTTGCCAAGCCGTAGCTGCGAAGCAGCGAAGGCTGGTGGGCGATGAAGGTTTCGAACCTCCGACCCCCTCGGTGTAAACGAGGTGCTCTACCGCTGAGCTAATCGCCCGCCGACCAGGAGTTTAGACCAAATTTGGCCTGCATTCGCGCCCTGCGTGCTTCGACAGGCTCAGCATGAGGAACATGGGTGATGGCATTAAGAAAACCTCCTCACCCTGAGCGTCGTCGAAGGGCGCAGAGCCTCTATCCAGAACTAAAAGTGAATAGGCGCGATAGATCGCCCTAGGCGATCGCGTCCTTCAATCCCTTGCCGGCGCGGAAACGCGGCAGCTTCTTGGCCGGGATTTTGATGGCTTCCCCGGTGCGCGGGTTGCGCCCGTCGGATGCCGCGCGATGGGACACCACGAAGGTGCCGAAGCCCACGAGACGGACCTCGTTGCCCTTCTTGAGTTCGGAGGTAATCGAATCCAGCACCGCGTCGAGCACGGTTTCGGCTTCCGATTTCTTGATGTTCGCGGCGGTTGCGACGGCGTCCACAAGTTCGATCTTGTTCACGGGCAACTCCCCTTGCGCCAAACCGGCAATCCCGGTCGAAGTTTGAGTCTAGATCGGCGGTTTTACGGGCGTCAATTGCGACATGCCGCGATTTGCCGCATTTTCCAGCGGATTCCGGGAACGAATCGCGGGCAACTCGGCTGAGCGCGTCCGCCTTTGGCGAACGCGCTCAGCCCTATCGCTCTAATGCGTGACCACGCCGGAGCGGTCGTCCTCGGTCTTGGGCGGCGGCAAATTGCCCGGCACGGGCTCTTCGCTCCAGACGATGGGCGTGACGGGCTTGGTCAGCGCATGCGCGAGCAGCTCGTCGACCGTGCCGACCGGGATGATGGTCAATCCCTTCTTCACGTTGTCCGGAATCTCGGCCAGATCCTTCTCGTTCTCCTTGGGGATGAGCACGGTGGTGAGGCCGCCGCGCAACGCCGCCAGCAGCTTCTCCTTCAAGCCGCCGATCGGGAACACGCGGCCCCGGAGGGTGATCTCGCCGGTCATGGCGATGTCCTTCCTGACCGGAATGCCGGTCAGCACCGAGACGATCGAGGTCACCATGGCGACGCCGGCCGACGGCCCGTCCTTGGGCGTGGCGCCCTCGGGCACGTGGACGTGGATATCCTTCTTCTCCAAGGAGGCGAAAGTGATGCCGAAGGCGGCGGCGCGCGACTTGACGTAACTTTCCGCCGCCTGCACCGATTCCTTCATCACGTCGCCGAGCTTGCCGGTGGCCGTGACCTTGCCCTTGCCGGGCACGATCACCGCCTCGATCGACAACAGCTCGCCGCCGACCTCGGTCCAAGCGAGGCCGGTGGTGACGCCGACCAGATCGGTTTCCTCCACCTCGCCGTAGCGGAAGCGGCGGACGCCGGCGTATTTCTCCAGGTTCCGGCGCGCGATCGTGACGCGCTTCAGCTTGCGCATCAGGATTTCCTTGATCGCCTTGCGGGCGAGGTTGGCGAGTTCGCGCTCGAGATTGCGGACGCCGGCCTCGCGCGTGTAGTAGCGGATCAAATCCTGCAACGCGTCGTCGGTGATCGACCATTCCGACTGCTTGAGGCCGTGCGCCTTGACCTGCTTCGGAATGAGGTGGCGGCGCGCGATCTCGACCTTCTCGTCCTCGGTGTAGCCGGGGAGACGGATGATCTCCATGCGGTCCATCAGCGGCTGCGGCATCCGCAGCGTGTTGGCCGTGGTGACGAACATCACGTCCGACAGGTCGTAATCGACCTCGAGATAATGGTCGTTGAAGGTCGAATTCTGCTCGGGATCGAGCACTTCCAGAAGCGCCGAGCTGGGGTCGCCGCGCCAATCCTGGCCGAGCTTGTCCACCTCGTCCAACAGGAAGAGCGGGTTCGAGGTCTTCGCCTTCTTCATGCCCTGGATGATCTTGCCGGGCATCGAGCCGATATAGGTCCTGCGGTGGCCGCGGATTTCGGCCTCGTCGCGCACGCCGCCCAGCGACATGCGCACGAAGTTGCGCCCGGTGGCGCGCGCCACCGATTTGCCGAGCGAGGTCTTGCCCACGCCGGGCGGGCCGACCAGGCAGAGGATCGGTCCCTTCACCTTGCGCATGCGGTTCTGCACCGCGAGATATTCGAGGATGCGCTCCTTGACCTTCTCGAGGCCGTAATGATCGTCGTTGAGCACGCGCTGGGCGGCGCGGATGTCGCGCTTCACCTTGGTGCGGTGCTGCCAGGGAATCGACAACAGCCAGTCGAGATAGTTCCGGACCACCGTCGCCTCGGCCGACATCGGGCTCATGGTGCGGAGCTTTTTCATCTCGCCCACGGCCTTGTCGCGCGCTTCCTTGCTGAACTTGGTCTTGGTGATGCGCTCCTCGAGTTCGGCCAGCTCGTCGCGGCCGTCCTCGCCCTCGCCCAGCTCCTTCTGGATCGCCTTCAGCTGTTCGTTGAGGTAGTACTCGCGCTGCGTCTTCTCCATCTGGCGCTTGACGCGCGAGCGGATGCGCTTCTCGACCTGGAGAACGCCGATTTCGCTTTCCATGTAGCCGAAGACCTTTTCCAGGCGCTCGGACACGCTTTCGGTTTCCAACAGTTCCTGCTTCTCGGGAATCTTCAGCACCAGGTGGGACGCCAGGGTGTCGGCGAGCTTCGAGGAATCCTCGATCTGATTGATGGAAACCAGCACCTCGGGCGGAATCTTCTTGTTGAGCTTGATGTAATGCTCGAACTGGGTCACCGCGGTGCGCGCCAGCGCCTCGAGTTCCTGGGCCTCGCCGGTCTTGTCCGGAACCGGCTCGGCATGGGCCTGGAAAAAGGCCTCGTTCTCGGCGAAGCGCGTGATACGCGCCCGGCCGCCGCCTTCGACCAGCGCCTTGACCGTGCCGTCGGGCAGCTTCAAGAGCTGGAGCACCGTGCCGATCGTGCCGACGGAGTAGATGTCGGCCGGGGTCGGATCGTCCTGCGCCGCGTTCTTCTGCGTCACCAGCAGGATCTGCTTGTCGTCCTTCATCACGTCCTCGAGCGCGCGCACCGATTTCTCGCGGCCGACGAACAGCGGCACGATCATGTGCGGGAAGACGACGATGTCTCTGAGCGGCAGAACGGGATAGAGAGTACCGCGGGGCAAATCCAGCATAAGGCTCCTTTCGAGGGAACCCCGGCGGGAGGAGGATGCCGGGGCCATAACGGCCGGACACGGGGCCACGCTTGATGGCCGTCCGGGCACTATAACACATTATAAAATGGCGAGCGGGTAGCGCGGAATCAAGGGGCGGCCAAGGCGCGGCTCGACCCCGCCGGGAACGCCGGCGCATGCGGAAGACCCGCGCGACTCGCGGCGCTCAACGGACTTGCCGGAAATTCAGGCGCTGGTCGGAACCTCGCCCCGGCGCTGCTCGGAGTAGATATGGAGCGGCTGGGCGCGGCCTTCAACCACCTCGCGGTTGATGACCATGCCGGTGACGCCTTCGAGCCCGGGCAATTCAAACATGGGTTCCAGCAGGATGGCCTCCATGATGGAGCGCAGGCCGCGCGCGCCGGTCTTGCGCGCGATCGCCTTGTGCGCGATCGCCCGCATCGCCTCGTCGTTGAATTCGAGGCGCACGTCTTCCATCTCGAACAGGCGCTGATACTGCTTCACCAGCGCGTTCTTGGGCTTGGTCAGGATGTCGACCAGCGCCTCTTCGTCGAGGTCGTCGAGCGTCGCCACCACCGGCAACCGGCCGACGAATTCGGGGATGAGGCCGAATTTGAGCAAATCCTCCGGTTCCAGATCCTTCAGGATCTCGCCGGTCTTGCGTTCCTCGGGCGCGCGCACCTCGGCGCCGAAGCCGATCGAGGTGCCCTGGCGGCGCTGGGCGATGAGCTTTTCGAGCCCGGCGAAGGCGCCGCCGCAGATGAACAGGATGTTGGTGGTGTCGACCTGCAGGAATTCCTGCTGCGGGTGCTTGCGGCCGCCTTGGGGCGGCACCGAGGCGATGGTGCCTTCCATGATCTTCAGCAGCGCCTGCTGCACGCCCTCGCCCGAAACGTCGCGGGTGATCGACGGGTTGTCGGATTTGCGGCTGATCTTGTCGACCTCGTCGATATAGACGATGCCGCGCTGCGCGCGCTCGACGTTGTAGTCGGCGGATTGCAGCAGCTTGAGGATGATGTTCTCGACGTCCTCGCCGACATAGCCCGCCTCGGTGAGCGTCGTGGCGTCGGCCATGGTGAAGGGCACGTCGATGATGCGCGCCAGGGTTTGCGCGAGCAGGGTCTTGCCCGAGCCGGTGGGCCCGACCAGCAGGATGTTGGACTTGGAAAGCTCGACGTCGTTGCTCTTGGCGCCGTGGGCGAGCCGCTTGTAATGGTTGTGCACCGCCACCGACAGCACGCGCTTGGCGTGGTCCTGGCCGATGACGTAGTCGTCGAGCACCTTGCAGATGTCGCGCGGCGTCGGAACGCCGTCCCGCGACTTGACCAGGGTCGTCTTGTGCTCTTCACGGATGATGTCCATGCAGAGCTCGACGCACTCGTCGCAGATGAACACGGTCGGACCGGCGATAAGCTTCCGGACCTCGTGCTGGCTCTTGCCGCAGAAGGAGCAGTAGAGGGTATTCTTCGAATCACCGCCGCTCGGCTTGGTCATGGGCTCTCCGTCACCGCCTGGAACACGTCATCGCTCTCAAGCACCATGCATGTCCCGTGCCGTTGCCATCCGCCGAGCCGGCCCCTCTCATTTTTCCGGTACACGACGCCGGGCGATTCCACGCCCTTTTCCATTGAACATTATGCACCGGCCCGGGATCAATAACCAGTTAATTTAGGTGACTCCGGGCCGGATGTTAAGGTTTTGCCTTAAGCATGAGCCTTAGCCGCGCGGTTTTTCATCCGTCGGCACGGGCGGGCGGTTCACCATGACCTCGTCGATCAGGCCGAAGGCCTTGGCCTCGTCCGCGGTCATGAACTTGTCCCGTTCGAGCGCATCGGCGATGGCCTCTTCCCGCTGCCCGGTATGCTTCATGTAAATCTGGTTGAGACGCGCGCGGGTCCGCAGAATCTCCTTGGCGTGGATTTCGATGTCCGAGGCCTGCCCCTGGAAGCCGCCCGAGGGCTGGTGAACCATGATGCTGGCATGCGGCAAGGCCACCCGTTTGCCCTTGGCCCCGGCGGTCAGCAGCAGCGAGCCCATCGAGGCCGCCTGGCCGATGCAGACGGTGGCGATGGCCGGGCGGATGTATTGCATGGTGTCGTAGATCGCGAGGCCCGAGGTGACGACGCCGCCCGGCGTATTGATATAGAGCGAGATGTCCTTGCCCGGGTTCTCGGATTCGAGGAACAGCAGCTGGGCGCAGATCAGGCTCGCCACCATGTCGTTGACCGGGCCCACCAGGAAGATGATCCGCTCCTTGAGCAGCCGGGAATAGATGTCGTAGGCGCGTTCGCCGCGGTTGGTCTGTTCCACCACCATCGGCACGAGCGTGTTCATGTATTGCTCGAAGGGGTCTTTTTCCATGCTGGTCTCTTCTCTCTCCTTGCCCGCCCCTCGTTAACCCTTGCTCTTCGGCTTCTTGCTTTTGCCGCTTTTGGCTTTGCGCTTGCCCTTGTGGGCGCCGGCCTTGTCGGCGCCAGAATCTTCCGCGCCGTCCTCGTCCGATTCTTCGCCGGCGGCGCTGGCGCGCGCCTCGGATTCCTCGTTCACGGCGGCGACCAGTTCCTCGGCCTTGACCATGCGATCGGTGATCTTGGCCATCTCAAAGATGAAATCGACCACCTTTTCCTCGAGAATCGGCGCCCTGAGACTGTCCAGCGCCTGCGGATTGTTGCGATACAAGTCTAGCACTTCCCGCTCCTGGCCGGGGAAGCTGCGCGCGCGTTCGACCGCCGCGCGATTCACCTCTTCGGGCGCGACCGCGATGTTGTTGGCGCGGCCGACCTCGTTCAACAGCAGCCCCAACCGCACCCGCCGCTCGGCCAAGGCGCGGTATTCGGTCTTCAATTCCTCGTCGTTCCCGCCGCCTTCGGGATCGGGCTCGCCCGCCTCCGTGGCGCGCTTGCGCTCGGCCTCGACCTCGCGCCAGAGCTGATCGAACTCGATTTGCAGCATGCCCTCGGGCACGGGAAATTTCTGCTTTTCGGCCAGGATGTCGAGCAATTCGCGCTTGAGCTTGCGCCGGGATACCGCGGCGTATTCGCGCTCCACCCGCTCGCGCACGGCCTTGCGCAGCTCCGCCAGATTCTCCATGCCGACCGCCGATGCCAGGGATTCGTCGATCGCCTGCGGCACCATCGCGCGCACTTCGCGGACGGTGACGGCGAATTCGGCCGCCTTGCCGGCCAGTTCGGCGTTGCCGTAATCCGCCGGAAAAGTGACGGCGACGGCGCGCGCCTCGCCCGCCTTGGCGCCCGCGAGCTGATCCTCGAAGCCGGGGATGAAGCGGCCCGAGCCCAGTTCGAGCATGTAGTTCTCGGCGGTGCCGCCGGGAAAGGCCACGCCGCCAACCGTGCCCTTGAAATCGATCGCCACGATGTCGCCGGTCTTGGCTTCGCGCTCCACCGTCTCGCTCTTGCGCTGCTGCTTGGCGATGCGTTCCAGCGCCTCGTCGATCTCCTTGTCCGCGACTTCGGGTTTCCAGCGCTCGAGTTGGATCGCGGCGAAATCGATCGGCGCGATTTCGGGCAGCACCTCGACCGCGAGCTTGTATTCGAGGTCCTTGCCCTCGTTGTAGGAGACGATCTCGATCTTGGGTTGCAGAGCCGGGCGCAGATTGCGCTCGCGGATGGCCGCGCTGGAACTGTCGTTGACCGCGCGCTCCACCACCTCGCCCAGCACCGAGGGGCCGTAGCGTTTCTTCAGCACCGAGATCGGCGCCTTGCCGGGACGGAATCCCGGCAGCCGCACCGAACGTCCGATTTCAGCGAGCCGGTCCTGAATTTGCCGCTCGATGTCGGAGGCGGCCACCACCACGGTGAATTCGTGCTTCAGCCCGGCGGCGCTGGTTTCTGTCACTTGCATGGAATGAAAACTTCGACCCTTTGCACGTTATGGCTTTCTCAAGATCCGGACTGGTGCGGGCGGAGGGATTTGAACCCCCACGACTTTCGTCGCTGGAACCTAAATCCAGTGCGTCTGCCAATTCCGCCACGCCCGCGCCCGGACGCGTCCGCTCGCCATGCGGGCGGCTTCATAGCATAGGGTATCGGAGAGGGGAACAGCCCGTGCCCGGCAAAGCCCGGGAATCGGCGGGAATGGGGCTTCAGATCAGGCGCTGGTGGTAGGCCTCGACGAAGGAATTGAGCGCCAGCACGCGCTTGCCGCCCTCGACCCGGCCAATGGCGGGTTCCTCGAAGGTGAGGCTGAAATGGACATGGGGAATGCCGAGCGGATCGGGCCGGAGTTCCATGACCGAGGCGGTTTCCAGCACCTTGTCGCGCCGTCTGCGGCAAAAACGGTCGCCCGCCTTCACCTCGACCGGCTCGCGCTTGGGCGTCCAGAAATTGAATATCGACCGGTCAATGGCCACGCAGGCCCCCCATATCCATCCCCGGCCGTCTTACCGTTTTAATTTTCAGCCGATGGTTTAATCCACAAGCGGCTGGGGATAGTTCCGGGATTATTGAAAGCAGGTTTTATGCTCAAAAGTCAACGGGTTTCGCGCGGTTGTTGTCGCTTATCGGTCATTGTTCAGACGCGCGATCGCCGCGGAAGCGGCGACCTTGCCCTCGCCGGTATAGGCCTCGTGATTTTGCTCAATGTCTCCCAGGCGATAGAGGTAGTTGATCATCAGCCCATAGGATTGCTGGAAGCCCTTGCGCGATAGATCGCCGCGCCAGTCCAGCCGCTCCATCCGGGCGCCGTTGCTCAAATGGAAATGCGCCACCGGATCGAGCACGCGGCCTTCGGGCGTGGTCTCGGCCAGGAGATAGCGCGCGCACAGCCGGAGCAGCGGCACCCTCACCGCCTGCAACACGGCCATGTCGTCCTGCCAATCGGGCTGCGCCAGCAACTGGGCGAAGTCGCGCCGGCCGTGCCCGGGGATGGCGGCTATCGCCGCGCGCTCCTCCGCGGTTAGCAGATCCTCGCCCTCCTCGGGCAGGCGTTGTTCGAGCCAGGCGCGGAAGCCGGGAATCGGCGACAGCGTGGCGTAGGTCTTGAGGTGCGGCAGCTCGGCGGCGAGATAGTCGACCACGCGCTTGATGAGGAAATCGCCGAAGCTGATGCCCCACAGGCCGCGCTGGCAGTTGGAAATCGAATAGAAGATCGCGGTGTCGGCCGTGGCCGGGTTGCCCACGGGGGCGTTCTCGTCGAGCAGCAGCTGCACGTTGTCCGCCATGCCCTGGGTCAGCGCCACCTCGACGAAGATCAGCGGCTCCTGCGGCATGCGCGGATGGAAATAGGCGAAGCAGCGCCGGTCGGCCTCGAGCCGGTTCTTCAAATCGGTCCAGCTGCGGATTTCGTGCACCGCCTCGTATTTCATGAGCTTTTCCAGAAGCGCGGCGGGCGCCTCCCAGGTGATGCGCCGGACCTCGAGGAAGCCCTCGTCGAACCAGTTCGTCAGCAGGCCCTTGAGATCGCCTTCGAGCGATTGCAGCACGTCGTCGTGCCGGGCGAGCGGTATCAGCTCGGCGCGCATGTCGACCAGGAACTTGACGCCCTCGGGAAGCGCGTTGAACTGGGTCAGGAGCTTGAGCCGCGGCGGTTCGAGCGCCTGGCGCAGCTCGCGTTCGAGCTTGCGGCGCTCGAAATCGTCGGAGGCGGATTGGAGCCGCGCCGCCAGGGATCCCACCGCGCCGTGGTCGATGTCGAATTCCCCGGCGATGATGCGCAGGAAGCGCTCGCGGCCGGCGGTGTTGAGCGCGAGATAGGTGCGCCCCAGCTCCGCCGCCCGGGCCCGGGCCGAGACCTCGCCGCCCTTGCCGTCCAGGCAATCACGCAGCTGGCGCCGCACCCGTTCCGCGTCCTCGCGCGACAATTCCGGGCGCGGCTGATTGCCGATCATGCCGCGCGCCGACGCGGCGATGTCGCGCCACGCTCCGCGTAAACTGCCGCCCAGATTGCTGATGCGGTCGAGGAACCCGGTGCGTTCGCTCATGATTGCCCGCTTACAGCGAAGACTTCGGACTTTGGCAAGCCCGCCACCGCCTTGAGCCGGCGCAACACCATGGGCAAGGCGCCGAGCAAATCCTCGGGCACCAGGCCGGGGCCGCAAAGCTGGGCGGCCTCGCCATGAAGCCACGCCGCCGCTCCGGAAGCGGCGAACGCGTCCATGCCCTGCGCCAGCAATCCGGCGATCAACCCCGCCAGCACGTCGCCGGCGCCGCCGGTGGCGAGGTCGGCGGGCGCGTTGACGTTGATCGCGGCCAAGCCGTCGGGCGAGGCGATCACCGTGTCGGCGCCCTTGAGCAGCACCACCGCCTTGCTTTGCTTCGCCGCTTGCCGGGCGCGTTCGATCTTGCCGCCCTTGAACGAAAAAATCCGCGCGAACTCGCCCTCATGCGGCGTCAGCACGCAAGGCCCGGCTATGGCCTCGAACAGCGCCTTGGCGTTGCCGGAAAAACAGGTGAGCGCGTCGGCGTCGAGCACGGTGGCGCGCCTGGTCTTGAGCGCCGCCAGCACCTGGCCGCGCGTGTCGCGGTTCACGCCCGCGCCGGGGCCGAGCAACAGCGCGTTCAAGCGCGTGTCCTTGAGCAGATTGGCGTAATCCGCCGCGCGCGCGAGACGCGCCACCAGCACGCTTTCGAGCGATGCTGCATAGACCGGCCAGCTCTTGGCCGGCGCCGCCACCGTCACCAGCCCCGATCCGACGCGCTGCGCCGCGCGCGCGGCCAGCCGCGAAGCGCCGGTCATGTCCGGACCGCCCAGCACCAAGGCGTGGCCGCGGCTGTATTTGTTGCCGGCGGGACGCGGCCAGGGATAGCGCGCGAGCCACAAGGGCAGGCCGTTCTCGAAGCTCTTGGGCTTGATCTTGTCCAACACGCTCGCCGGGATGCCGATATCGGCCAGTTCGATCTCGCCGCAGAGATCGCGGCCGGGCAGCAGCAGATGGCCCGGCTTCTTGCGGAAGAAGGTGACGGTGACGGCGGCCGGCGCTGCCGCCCCGCGCACTTCGCCCGATGCGCCGTCGAGTCCGCTCGGCACGTCGACGGCGACGCAAGGCAGGCCGCTCTTGGCCAGCGCCGCGACGGTCGCGCGCGCGTCGCCTTGCAGCGGACGGGCGAGGCCGGCGCCGAAAATGGCGTCGATCGCCAAGCCCGCGCCGTCGAGCAGAGCCGGGCCCAAGGGTTCGATCTCGCCCTGCCAGCGCCCGGCCATCTCCTTGGCGTCGCCCTTGAGTTCGCCGCGCGCGCCCAGCAGGCCGAGCCGCACCTTCCAGCCGGCAGCTTGCAGCCGCCGCGCCGCGGCGAAGCCGTCGCCGCCGTTATTCCCCGGCCCGCACAGCACGGCCACCGGGCGCTGCGACCAGCGGCGCAACACCGCATCGGCGACGGCGCGGCCGGCCGCTTCCATCAGCGCGAGCGAGGCGACCCCGCTTTCCCGCGCGGCGCGGTCGACCGCCCCCATCTCGGCGGGCGTCAGCAGGGCGTTGTCGTAAGGCTGCATGGCTTGACCTTGCCTGGTAACCGTCCCGGGAGAGCTTACCAAGCGGCGAGCCGGAACGGTTGATCCGCTTGACGCTTAAGGGGCTAGGCTGTACCAGCGCAAGTGCGGCGGGTGTAGCTCAGTTGGTTAGAGCGCCAGATTGTGATTCTGGATGTCGCCGGTTCGAATCCGGTCACTCGCCCCATTCTCTCTGTTCGCATCCAGCCAAGTCCGCGCCAAGACCGCGTTTGGGTTTCATTAACCCTGCTCTCGAATTACATTAACCATCCCCGAGATTTACTTGTAATTCCAAGAATTGATTTGACATTTACCAATCATTTTCGAGACATTCTTCAAACCGGCGGGCGAACCCGCCGCGGAGGTTGACTTGCAACGCACGACGCTTTTTTCAGCCGGCATCGCCGTCCCCGCCCACGGGGCGGGCGACCGGCTCTACCACTGGAAAGCGACGCGGTTGCGTTTCCGCCGCCACATGCTGCGGCTGTGGCCGTTCTGGCTGGTGCTGCTGGCGATCAATCTGGCCGAGAGTCCGGCGCAGCGCTGGTTTTCCGGCGCCGGCGCCTTTTACGCGCTGTGGAACCGGCTGCACATGATGGGATTGGGCCTGGCCGGCGCGGCGGCCGTGCTGATCATCGCCGGGCTGCTGATCGAGGCCTATAGCGCGACATCGGCGCACACCAAGCGGTTGCCGGCTTCGCTTTAGCCGTTTTCCACCGCGCCGCGGGCGCGGTATAGAATGGCGGCATGAAATCCAGCCTCACCTTGGCCGGCCGCATGTCCCGGCTCGGCACCGAAAGCGCCTTCGAAGTGCTGGCGCGCGCCAAGGCGCTCGAGGCGCAGGGCCGTTCGATCATCAATCTCGGCATCGGCCAGCCCGATTTTCAGACCCCGCCGCATATCGTCGAGGCGGCCAAGAAGGCGCTCGCCGACGGCCATCACGGCTATACCCCGGCCAACGGGATTCTGCCCTTGCGCGAAGCGGTGGCCGCCGATCTCCGCCGCCGCCACGGCGTCGAGGTTTCGCCCGGAAGCGTGCTGGTGGTGCCGGGCGGCAAGGTGACCATGTTCTTCGCCATCATGATGTTCGGCGAGCGGGGCGCCGAGATTCTCTATCCCAATCCCGGCTTCCCGATTTACGAGAGCGTCATCCGCTTCTCGGGCGCGACGCCGGTGCCGATCGATCTGCACGAAGACAAGGGCTTCTCCTTCAGCGCCGAGGAGGTGCTGGCCAAGATCACGCCGCAAACCCGGCTGATGATCCTCAACAGCCCGGCCAACCCGACCGGCGGCGTGGTGCCGAAGAGCGAGTTCGACAAGCTGGCGGCCGGGCTCGAGCGTCATCCGCAGGTGGCGATCCTGAGCGACGAGATCTACGGCGAGATTCTCTATGACGGCGCCCAGCATGTGAGCCTGCTTTCCTATCCCGGCTTGCGCGACCGCGTCATCCTGCTCGACGGCTGGAGCAAGACCTATGCGATGACCGGCTGGCGGCTCGGGTACGGCGTCTGGCCCGAGACCTTGTTCGCGCATGCCGAGCGGCTCGCCATCAACTGCCATTCCTGCGTCAACGCCGCCGCGCAATTCGCCGGGATCGCCGCGCTCACCGGAAGGCGCAACGAGATCAACCGCATGGTCGAGGCCTTCGCCGAGCGCCGCCGGATCATCGTCGCGGCCTTGAACAAGTTGCCGGGTTTCCGTTGCGCCATGCCGGGCGGCGCCTTCTACGCCTTTCCCAATATCGCCGGCACCGGTGTCGGCGCCAAACAGCTCGAAACCCGGCTGCTGGAGGAGACCGGCGTGGCCACCGTCGCCGGCACCAGTTTCGGCGCCTATGGCGAAGGCTATCTGCGCTTCTCTTATGCGGCGAGCAACGAAGCGATCGAGGAAGCCATGACCCGAATCGGCACCTGGCTGAATCGTCAGGGGATTACGCGCCGCGCCCCAGCAATATCCTAGGGTTACATCCTAGGCATCGCTGCTCATTTTCTGTGCAAAATCGGCCTGTTTCGCTTGCTTTTCAGGCTCTAGCGCTTTATCGAGCCTTGGCATCGCAGGCTGGCATGGCTCGTGCTTTACCATCCAGAAAGAAGGCGGCCCGGCGGTCGTCGGCGGACCCGCGATAAATGCAAAGGCGGAAACCCATGAAGAAAATCGAGGCGATCATCAAGCCCTTCAAGCTCGATGAAGTTAAGGAGGCGCTTCATGAAGTCGGGATTCAGGGCATCACCGTCACCGAGGCCAAGGGATTCGGACGGCAGAAGGGCCACACCGAGCTTTACCGCGGGGCGGAATACGTCGTCGATTTTCTGCCCAAGGTCAAAATCGAGGTTGTGATGGACGACGCCCTGGTTTCGCGCGCCATCGAAGCGATCCAGCACGCCGCCCATACCGGCCGCATCGGCGACGGCAAGATTTTCGTCACGTCCATCGAGGAGGCAATCAGAATTCGTACCGGCGAGCGGGGAACCGACGCCATCTAGTTCCGTGAATCGTCTTCGCGTTTGCGGGGGAAAAACCGGCGAACGGAAGGCACAACAAGGGGAGACTAAGAGCCGATGTCCGATGCAAAAAAGATCATGGAGATGATCAAGGAACACGACGCCAAGTACGTCGATTTCCGATTCACCGATCCGCGCGGCAAGTGGCAACACTTGAGCTACCACGTCAAGGCCATCCACCCCGACTTCCTTCAGGGCGGCGTGGCGTTTGACGGCTCGTCGATCGCCGGCTGGAAGGCGATCAACGAGAGCGACATGCTGTTGATGCCGGATTTCTCAACCGCGATACTCGACCCGTTCTGCGCCCAGACCACGATCTCGTTGTTCTGCGACACCCATGAGCCGCTGACGGGACAGCCCTATGGCCGCTGCCCGCGCTCGATCGCCAAGAAGGCCGAGAAATATCTCGCTTCCGTCGGCGTCGGCGACAAGGCTTATTTCGGCCCCGAGGCCGAATTCTTCGTGTTCGACGACGTGCGTTACAAGTCGTCGATGGAAACGCAGATGTACTCGGTCGACAGCGAGGAAGGCCCGTATTTCAGCGACCGCAAGCTGCCCGACGGCAACCCCGGTCACCGCCCGCCGATCAAAGGCGGATATTTCCCGATGCCGCCGGTCGACAGCACCTACGATCTGCGCTCCGAGATGCTTTCGACCATGAACGAGATGGGCCTCAAGGTCGAGAAGCACCATCACGAAGTGGCGCCGGCGCAGCACGAGCTCGGCTTCGAGTTCGACACGTTGGTCAAGACCGCCGACAACATGCAGATCTACAAGTACGTCGTGATGATGGTCGCGCAGCAATACGGCAAGACCGCGACCTTCATGCCCAAGCCGATCAAGGGCGACAACGGCTCCGGCATGCACACCCATCAATCGGTGTGGAAAGCCGGCAAGCCGCTGTTCGCGGGTTCGGGCTACGCCGATCTGTCGGAGTTGGCGCTCCACTATATCGGGGGCATCATCAAGCACGCCAAGGCGATCAACGCCTTCACCAACCCGACCACCAACAGCTACAAGCGCCTGATCCCGGGTTTCGAGGCGCCGGTGTTGCTGGCCTATTCGGCCCGCAACCGTTCGGCCTCGTGCCGCATTCCGATCGTCTCGAGCCCCAAGGCCAAGCGCGTCGAGGTTCGTTTCCCCGACCCCGCCGCCAATCCCTATCTGGGTTTCGCGGCGATGCTGATGGCCGGTCTCGACGGCGTGCAGAACAAGATCAACCCCGGCCAGCCGATCGACAAGAACCTCTACGACCTGCCGCCCGAGGAGCTGAAGGGCGTGCCGACCGTGTGCGGTTCCTTGCGCGAAGCCGTCGGCCATCTCCAGGCCGACCACGCCTTCCTGCTCAAGGGCGACGTGTTCACCAAGGACTTCCTGGAATCCTACATCGACCTGAAGATGGAGGAAGTCCACAAGTTCGAGCACACGCCGCACCCGATCGAGTTCGAGATGTACTACAGCGTCTGAGCGGACAAGGGTTCGCTCCCAAGCCCCCGCCGGTTTACCGGCGGGGGTTTTTCTTTGCTGCGGCGCAAGAACGCCGAGACCGCAATTCTTGATAAAGCCCGGCCCAGCGCCCAAGATGGGCGCAAAACAACCGCCAAGGCGGACTAACGGGAGGGATTCATGGCCGAAACCGTCAACATCACCACGCTCATCGACCGGCGACCGGTCGGCGGCTTCCAGTATCTGGTCGCGGCGCTGTGCGCCATCACCGTCTTTCTCGACGGCTATGACACGCAATCCATCGCCTTCGTCGCGCCCTCGATCGCGCAGGAGCTGCACCTGACGCGGCCCGAGCTGGGACCGCTGTTCGTCGCCAGCCTGGTGGGATTGCTGATCGGCGCGCTGTCCTTCGGCGTGGTGGCCGACAAGTTCGGGCGGCGCGTCGTGATCATCGTCTGCACCGCCGTTTTCGGCATCCTCACCCTGGTGGCCACGACCTCGACCGGGCTCCAAGAACTCCTGATCTGGCGCTTCCTCGCCGGGCTGGGCCTGGGCGGCGCCATGCCCAACGGCATCGCGCTCACCGCCGAGTACGCCCCGCTGCGCCGGCGCGCCACGATCGTCATGATCATGTTCACCGGCTTCTCGCTCGGCGCCGCCTTCGGCGGCGCGGTCGCGGCCAGCCTGATCCCGATCTATGGCTGGCGCGCGGTTTGGTATGTCGGCGGAATCCTGCCTTTGCTGCTGGTTCCGATCCAGCTCATCTGGCTGCCGGAATCGATCCGTTTCCTGGTCGTCACCGACGCCGAGGGCTCGCGCATCGGCAAGCTGTTGCAGCGCATCGATCGCGCCTTCCGCCCGTCATCCGGGATGCGTTATGACGTCGACGAGGCTCACGCCCACGGCGTGCCGGTGGCGCATCTCTTCCGCCAGGGCCGCACCTTCGGCACGGTCATGTTGTGGATCATGTTCTTCACCAACCTGTTGTCGATATTCTTCCTGCAGAACTGGATTCCGACCATGGCGCACGACGTCGGCATCGACGTTCGCACCGCCGTCATCATCGGCACGCTGTTCCAGGTCGGCGGCGTGCTCGGCTCGCTGTTGATCGGCTGGCCGATCGACAAGATGGGCGCCTACCGGGTGATTCCGGTGCTGTTCTTCTGCGGCATCCTGTTCGTGGCGCTGATCGGCGTGTCGAACGGCTCGGCGGCGGCGCTCATGGCGCTCACCTGCGGCGCCGGGTTCTGCATCGTCGGCGGCCAGAACAGCGCCAACGCGCTGGCGGCGATCTTCTACCCGACATCCATGCGTTCCACCGGCGTGGGCTGGGCGCTCGGCATCGGCCGTTTCGGCGCCATTCTCGGTCCGCTCATCGCCGGCTTCCTGCTCGCCGCGCACATGTCCTACGGCATGTTGTTCCTGCTGGGCGCGCTGGCGCCGGTCTGTTCGACGCTGGCCATCCTCGGCATGGGCCGGGTCTACGGCAAGTAAGGCGCGGGCGCGGGCGGCGGTCCAGCCCGGCGGCGCGGCTCAGATCGGCGGCACCGGGCGCTTCTTGCGCTCGGCGTCGATCGCGACATAGGTGAAGAGGCCTTCGGTCACCTTGACGATCTCCTCGCTGGCGAAGCGGCGCGCCCAACTCTCGATTTTGATATTCATCGAGGTGTGCCCGACCTTGACCACCTCGGTGTAGCAGCTTACCTCGTCGCCGATGAAGACCGGGCTGTGGAAGCTCATCGAGGCGATCGCCACGGTGGCGACGCGGCCCTTGCTGCGCCGCATCGCCGTGGCGCCGCCCGCCAGATCCATCTGAGACAACAGCCAGCCGCCGAAGATGTCGCCGCGCGCGTTCGAGTCCGCCGGCATGGCGATGGCGCGCAAGCTGGGTTCGCGCCGCGGCGGTGATTTCGGTCTTTTCGCCTTCGCTCATCGAGTCTCCCCTTGCGCCGGCGCCCGCCGGATGTTGTGATCGCAGCCGATTCCACCACTTACCGCGGTGGCGATCCAGTCATAAGTAAGCCATAAGTACGCCCGTGGCCCGCAAAACCCGCAAACCCAAAGCTGCGAAAAAATCCGCCAAGCGCGCGGAGGCGGCGACGCCCGATTTGTTCGACGACGACAAGCCGCGCAAGGGCAAGGGCGCGGGCTATTCCGCCAAGGACATCGAGGTGCTCGAGGGCCTGGAGCCGGTGCGGCGCCGGCCGGGCATGTATATCGGCGGCACCGACGAGCGCGCCATGCATCATCTGGTGGCCGAGGCGCTCGACAACGCCATGGACGAGGCGGTGGCGGGGCATGCGAGCCACATCGATATCGAGCTGTTCGCCGACGGCAGCTGCGCGGTCGGCGACAACGGCCGCGGCATTCCGGTCGATCCCCATCCCAAGTTCCGCAACAAATCGGCGCTCGAGGTCATCTTCACCATGCTGCATTCCGGCGGCAAATTCGGCGGCGACGCCTACAAGACCTCGGGCGGCTTGCACGGCGTGGGCATCTCGGTGGTGAACGCGCTGTCGGATCACCTCACCGTCGAAGTGGCGCGCGACAAGAAAGTCTGGGTGCAGGAATACAGCCGCGGCAAGCCCAAGACCAAGCTCAAATCAACCGGCGCCGCTTCGAACAAGCGCGGCACCATGGTGCGTTTCCATCCCGATCCCGAGATTTTCGGGCCGAAGCCGCATTTCAAGCCGGCCCTGGTCTATCGCCTGGCGCGCGCCAAGGCCTATCTTTTCCGCGGCGTCGAAATCCGCTGGTGGTGCGATCCCAAGATCGCCCGGCCCGAGGACGTGCCGCAGGAAGAGAAGCTCCATTTCCCCGGCGGCCTGTCCGATTACCTCGCCTCGATCATGGGCAAGCGCGACGCCGTCACCACCCGCGCCTTCGCCGGCGAGGCCAAATTCAACGGCGAAGGCCGCGTCGAATGGGCCATAGCCTGGCCCGCGGACCAGGAGGGATCGATTGCCTCCTACTGCAACACCGTTCCCACCCCCGAGGGCGGCAGCCATGAGCAAGGACTGCGTTCGGCGCTGACCCGATCGCTCAAGGCCTATGGCGAGTTGAGCAGCAACCGCCGGGCGGCGCAGATCACCGCCGAGGACGCGGTCAACGGCGCGGTGGTGATCCTGTCGCTCTTCCTGCGCAATCCGCAATTCCAGGGCCAGACCAAGGAGCGGCTCGCCTCGCCCGAGGCGCAGCGCCTGGTCGAGAACGCGCTGAAGGACCGCTTCGACCATTGGCTGTCCGAGGATCCGCCCGGCGCCCGCGCGCTTTTGGAAACCGTCATCGAACGCGCCGAGGACCGGCTGCGCCGCCGCCAGGAAAAGGAACTCGACCGCAAATCCGCCACGCGCAAGCTCAGGCTCCCCGGCAAGCTCGCCGATTGCTCGCGGTCCTCGGCCGACGGCACCGAGGTCTTCATCGTCGAGGGCGACAGCGCCGGCGGCTCGGCCAAGATGGCGCGCGAGCGCGAAACCCAGGCGATCCTCCCCTTGCGCGGCAAGATCCTCAACGTCGCCTCGGCCTCGAGCGACAAGCTGCGCGGCAACCAGGAATTGTCCGATCTGGTGCTGGCGCTGGGCTGCGGCACCGGCGAGCGTTACCAGCAGGACAAGCTGCGTTACGAGCGCGTCATCATCATGACCGACGCCGACGTGGATGGAGCACATATCGCCTCGCTGCTGATGACCTTCTTCTTCCGCGAGACGCCGGAGCTGGTGCAGACCGGCCGGCTCTATCTCGCCGTGCCGCCGCTCTACCGCCTCTCGCAGGGCGAAACCACCGCCTATGCCCGCGACGACGCGCATAAGGAGAAATTGCTCAAGACGCTCTTCGCCAAGAGCAAGGGCAAGGTCGAGATCAGCCGCTTCAAGGGGCTGGGCGAGATGCCGCCGCGCTATCTGAAGGAAACCACCATGGACCCGCGCCAGCGCACGCTGTTGCGCGTGACCCTGCCGCCCAAGGACGAGAAGCCCTACAAGCACACGGTCAAGCTGGTCGAGAGCTTGATGGGCCGCAAGCCCGAGCTGCGCTACGCCTTCATCCAGGAAAAGGCCAAGTTCGCCCGCGACCTCGACGTGTAAACGCGCCTGCGCTACCCTCGCCGGAAAAAGAAAACTCGGCTAACCTTAGCCGCTCGCTCGTCATTGCGAGCCGTCAGGCGAAGCAATCCAGACGGTGCCGCAATCCTGGATTGCTTCCGCTGCGCTCCGCGCAGCGTCGCAATGACGATTGGAGGGAGGAGACGGATGCGGGCATCGAAAGTCTTGGCGGCGGCGCTGCTGGCCCTATTGCCGGCCGTCTGTGGCGCGCGCGCCGACGAACCGCTGGTCATCCGCCACGGCTGGGTTTCGATGACCAACTCGCTCTCGCCGATGATCTTCGAGAACCCGGCGATTTTGCGGCATCTCGGCAAGACCTACACCGTCGAGCCGATCCACTTCACCGGCACCTCGCCCGAGGTGCAGGCGATCGCGGCCAACCAGATCGACATCATCACGCTCGGCTTCTCGACGCTGGCCGCCGGCGTGCAGAACGCCGGGCTCGACCTGCGCGTCGTCGCCGACAGCTTCCAGGACGGCGTTCCGGGTTATCTGTCGAGCCCGTTCATGGTGCGCAACGACAGCGGCATCAAACGGATCGAGGATTTGAAGGGCAAGGTGCTGGCGACCAACGCCATCGGCGGCTCGCTCGACGTGGCGTTGCGCGTGCTCTTGCGCAAGCACGGCATCGAGGACAAGCGCGACGTCACCATCATCGAGACGGCCTTCCCCAACATGGACGCCATGCTGCTGGAGCGCAAGGTGGACATGGTTTCGCTCACGCCGCCTTTCGTCTACGACCCGGCGCTCGAACGGGACGCCCATGTCCTGGCGCGCATGAAGGACGGCGTCGGCCAATCGCAGATGATCGTGCTGGCCGCGCGCAAGGATTTCCTCGAGAAGAACCGCGTCGCGCTTTACGATTTCTTCGAGGACATGCTGGTGGGCGTGCGCTGGTTCCTCGCCCCGGCGAACCGCCAGGATGCCATCGCCATCGTCGCGCGCCTGTCGAAACAGCCGGCCGAACGGCTGCAATACCTCTACACCAAGAATGATTTCTACCGCTCGCCCGACGCGCGCCCGAATCTCGACGCCATGCAAAACGACATGACGACGCAGGTGCAGCTGGGATTCCTGAAACAGACGCTCGACGTCAGGCAATACACCGATCTGAGCTTCATCGACGAGGCGGCGCGGCGCCTCAAGCGCTGATCAGGCGAGCCAACGCCTGAGCGCGGCGTCGACCGCGTCCGGTTGCTCCATGGTCGAGAGATGGCCGCAGGCCTCGACCACCTCCAGCAGCGCGCCCGGGATGAGCGCCGCCATTTCCTCATGCAACGCCACCGGCGTGAGCTGGTCCTGGCGCCCGCACAGCACCAGCGTCGGGCAGGATATCCGCGGCAGAGAGGCGCGGCTGTCGATCCGCCCGATGATCGCCTTCTGCTGGCGCACAAACGCCTCCTTGCCCACGCGATGCGTCATCGCCGTGACGCGGCCGGTCAATTCGGAATCCTTCAAACGGTCGGGATGCAGGAACAGCGGCAACAGCCGCGGCGTCACGCCCTTGAAATCGCCCTTCTCGGCCAGTTCGATCAGGCCGCGGCGGCGCGATGACTGCTCCGGCGTATCCGCGCGCGCGGCGGTGTCGAGCAGCGCCAGGCGTTTAACCCGCGCCGGGGCCTGGCGCAAAATCTCGAGCGCGCAATAGCCCCCCATGGACAATCCGGCGAGCGCGAATTCATGCGGCGCCGTGGCCAGGACTCGCCGCGCCATCGCCGCCAAACTGTCATCGAGCGTCAGATCCGCCACCCAGGGCGACGCCAGATCGCCCAATGCCTCGATCTGGCTGCGCCACAGCTCCCGGTCGCAAAGCAGGCCGGGCAGCAGCACCAGCGGGGTTTTCTCGGCCATGGCGGAGCCTAAGCCCGTGATTTATCGGCAACAAGCCCGGGCGGAATCGCCCAAAACCGAGAAATAAATTGACTTTCCGTGTTATAACCCCAATTAAGAGACGTACCCCCCAACCACGACCATCACAGAAAGACGCAATTCGTTCGATGAATTTTTCCGACCTCGGCCTCTCTCCGGAGGTGTTACGGGCAGTCGAAGACGCCGGCTATAAATCCCCGACCCCCATCCAAGAACAGGCCATTCCCTACGTGCTCATGGGCCGCGACGTCCTCGGCAGCGCCCAGACCGGCACCGGCAAGACCGCCTCCTTCACGCTTCCCATGATCGACATTCTGGCCTCGGGCCGCGCGCGCGCGCGCATGCCGCGCACGCTGGTGCTCGAGCCGACGCGCGAGCTTGCCACGCAAGTCGCCGAAGCGTTCGACGTCTACGGCAAATACCACAAGCTCAACCAGGCGCTGCTGATCGGCGGCGAAAGCTTCACCGACCAGCTGCGCAAGCTCGACCGCGGCGTCGACGTGCTGATCGCCACGCCCGGCCGGCTGATCGATCTTTTCGAGCGCGGCAAGATCCTGCTCTCGGACGTCAAGATCCTGGTGATCGACGAAGCCGACCGCATGCTCGACATGGGATTCATCCCGGACGTCGAGCGCATCGTCGGCTTGCTGCCCAAGATCCGTCAGACGCTGTTCTTCTCCGCCACCATGCCGCCCGAAATCCGCCGTCTTGCCGACGCCTTCCTGATGAACCCCAAGGAAATTTCCGTGGCGCCGCCCGCCTCGCCAGCCGCGCTCGTGACCCAGGGGCTGATCGTGGTCCAGCCCGACGAGAAACGCGACACGCTGCGCCGCCTGATCGCCGTCGAGAACGTCAAGAACGCGCTCATCTTCTGCAACCGCAAGCGCGACGTCGACATCCTCAACCGTTCGCTGAAGCGCCACGGCCTCGACACCGCGGCGCTGCACGGCGACATGCCGCAATCCAAACGCACCGAGACGCTGGATCGCTTCCGCAACAACGAAATCCGCCTGCTGGTGTGCAGCGACGTCGCCGCGCGCGGCCTCGACATCCAGGGCATGTCGCATGTGTTCAATTTCGACGTGCCGATCCACGCCGAGGATTACGTCCACCGCATCGGCCGCACCGGCCGCGCCGGCAACGAAGGCCGCGCCTTCACCCTCGCCGCGCCCGAGGACGGGCGTTTCGTCCAGGCGATCGAGCAATTGATCGGCCGGCCGATCCCGCCGGTTTCGGTCGAGGGCATCCGCCAGGCCGCGTTGTCCTTCGAGGAAGGCGACGGCCGCCGCTCCCGGCCGCAACACGGCAGGCACCAAGCCAAATCCGCCGGTCATGCGCCGCGCCACGGCCGCGGCCCCAAGCCGCAAGACCGGCCGCAGCCCGAGCACAAGCCCCACGCCGCTCATTCCGCTCCGCAACCGGCCCCGCAACCCGCCAAGGATTCCGGCCACGGCCAGCGTCCGGAACCCCGCCAGCAACAGCACCGTGCGCCTCCCGGCCCCCGGCCGCAGCAGCCGCATTTCACGCCGGTGACCATGGGGGCATCACCCCACCCCGCCGCGCCGCCGCAAACGCCGCGAGAGGATCACCGTCCGGATAGCGGCGGCGAAGGCCGCGGCGTGGTAGGCTTCGGCGATCACATGCCGGCTTTCCTCACCGGACGGGGCAAGACCGCGCGGCAATAACCGGCAGCATGAAGGAGCGCCGATGAAAGCCATCTTCGTCAGCGTGAAATGCGATCTCGGCCAGGCCTACAAGGTCGCCGAGGAAGCGGTCGAAACCGTGCCCGAGGTCTCCGAGGTGTTCTCGGTCTCGGGCCAATACGATTTGCTGATGAAATGCTATCTCGCCGACGACGCGGATATCGGCCATTTCGTCATCGAGCGGTTGCAGCGGCTGCAAGGGGTGAAGGACACCTTCACCACCGTGGCCTACAAGGCCTTCTCCCTCGACAAATCATCCTGAACCTCATGGCCGGAAACGGAAACTGGGTCACTGTCGCCAAGCTGGACGACGTCAAGCCGGGCGACGTGGTGGGCATCAAGCAGGGCGAGCGCGAGATCGCGCTCTACAACCTCGACGGCGCGATCTACGCCACCGACAATCTCTGCACCCATGCCTTCGCCTTGCTGAGCCAGGGCTGGCTCGACGGCGAGATCATCGAATGCCCGCTGCATGGCGGGCGCTTCGAGGTCAAGACCGGCAAGGCCGCGGGCCCGCCGGTCAGCGACGACCTCAAGACCTATAAGGTGCGGATGACGGGCGGGGATATCCAGATTTTGCTGGACTGAGCGCCGGGTTCTTGCCGGCTGCTTCCCGGCAGGATCGCGCCAGAATCATCGCCAGCAGCGCCAGGCTCGCGAGCGGCCCCACCGGCACGTGCCAGCCCTGGCCGAGGCCGAGCGTCAGCAGCGGAATGACGAAGACCAGCGCCAGCCCGGCTTTTTCCCAAGGTGGAATCCGGTGCGCCGCGCCAGGCGGATGAGAAAAGCCGCCGCCACCGCCGCCAGCATGAAATCGTAGAGCAGAACCACCGGCACGGCCAAAAGCGTCGCCGCCGCTAGCGCCGCGCCGCGCAGCTCGAGGCTGAGATCGTTCCACCAGACATAAGCGACCATCGACGCCGCCGCGAGGGTCGCCACGCCCTGGACCGCATAGGCCGGGCCGACATCGAAACCGATCAGCCGCGCGGCGGCGAACGGGCTGATCATGCCGGCGAGATTGATCCGGCCGAATTCATAGGTCGCGTGCGAATTGAGGGCCGCGCCCAGATAGGCCTGCCAGGTTTCCCAGCCGAACAGGGCGGCCGAGGCGCAACAAATCGCCGCGACCGTGGCCGCCGCCACGGCGAAGGTTCCCCAGCGCCGCCCGGCGATGAGCGCCACCGGCACCAGCAAGGCCAGATGCGGCTTGTAGCAAAGGGCACCGAAAAACAGCCCGGCCCAGGCCGGCCGGCGGTCGACGCACAGCATCCCGGCGCCGAACAGGCTCGCGGTCAGCAACGCGTTCTGGCCGAGGCCGATTGTCCAGAACACCGCCGGAAACGCCAGCATCGGCACCAGCGCGGCGGAAAGCGGCTCGTCCAGGATGCGGCGCGCCACGCCGAGATAGAGCGCGAGGCTCAGCGCTTCGAAGACGGCGAAGGCGATGAGATAAGGCAGATGCGCGAGCAAGTCGCAAATCAGCAGGAAGACCGGCGGATAATAGAAAAACTGATAGGCGATGCCCGGTTGGGTCGCAGCCTGTTCGGCGGCGAAATGCGCCGCCTGATCGTAGGCCAGGGCGGGGTGGCCGGCATCGGCGAGATTTCCCGCGGCGTAGAAGCTGGCGAAATCCGTGGTCAGCGGATGATCGAGCGGGACGATCCAGCCATGCGTGCCGGCGATCAGGAACAGGAACGCCGCCACTTCGACGGCGAACAAGATCCGGGTATAGGCGAGGATGCGCGCGCGGCCGAGCCAGTCGCCGCTCCGCAGCCATTGGTATATCCGGTTTGCCCCTTCCATGAGCGGAAAGTCTAGCGGGGCACCGGTAATAAACTGTTAAGGCTGCCGGCCCGCCGGGCCGGCCTGGAAGCCGCCGCTCAGCGCACGGTGCGGATGGCCATGGCCGTCATGTCGTATTCCGGCATGGCGACCATGTTGTGGCCCACCAGCTGGCGGCTGCTCACCAGCACGATGGCGTTCGCGCCCTGACGGGCGGCAGCCGATTTGAGCGTCTCGATCATGCTGGCTTCAGTGTCCGACCAGCCGCCATGCACCGTGAGCATGCCGATGCGGATGTAATAAACCGGCGGCGGCTTGTCGAAGACCTGGACCAGGTCGCCCCATGCCAGGTAATGGGTGTTGCTGGTCGGGGTGAAGTCGGCGCCGGCGCAGCCGGCCAAAACCAAGCCCAGAATTGCCGCCGCCGCGGCGCGCCGTCCATTCATCATGCGATCCAATCATCCACCGTGGGGCGGAGAAAAGAGATGGTGCCAGGGG
>CAVXKY010000016.1:0-61414 GCA_963762425.1 uncultured Alphaproteobacteria bacterium
GAAACAGACGCTCGACGTCAGGCAATACACCGATCTGAGCTTCATCGACGAGGCGGCGCGGCGCCTCAAGCGCTGATCAGGCGAGCCAACGCCGAGCGCGGCGTTGACCGCGTCCGGTTGCTCCATGGTCGAGAGATGGCCGCAGGCCTCGACCACCTCCAGCAGCGCGCCCGGGATGAGCGCCGCCATTTCCTCATGCAACGCCACCGGCGTGAGCTGGTCCTGGTGCCCGCACAGCACCAGCGTCGGGCAGGATATCCGCGGCAGAGAGGCGCGGCTGTCGATCCGCCCGATGATCGCCTTCTGCTGGCGCACAAACGCCTCCTTGCCCACGCGATGCGTCATCGCCGTGACGCGGCCGGTCAATTCGGAATCCTTCAAACGGTCGGGATGCAGGAACAGCGGCAACAGCCGCGGCGTCACGCCCTTGAAATCGCCCTTCTCGGCCAGTTCGATCAGGCCGCGGCGGCGCGATGACTGCTCCGGCGTATCCGCGCGCGCGGCGGTGTCGAGCAGCGCCAGGCGTTTAACCCGCGCCGGGGCCTGGCGCAAAATCTCGAGCGCGCAATAGCCCCCCATGGACAATCCGGCGAGCGCGAATTCATGCGGCGCCGTGGCCAGGACTTGCTGCGCCATCGCCGCCAAACTGTCATCGAGCGTCAGATCCGCCACCCAGGGCGACGCCAGATCGCCCAATGCCTCGATCTGGCTGCGCTACAGCTCCCGGTCGCAAAGCAGGCCGGGCAGCAGCACCAGCGGGGTTTTCTCGGCCATGGCGGAGCCTAAGCCCGTGATTTATCGGCAACAAGCCCGGGCGGAATTGCCCAAAACCGAGAAATAAATTGACTTTCCGTGTTATAACCCCAATTAAGAGACGTACCCCCAACCACGACCATCACAGAAAGACGCAATTCGTTCGATGAATTTTTCCGACCTCGGCCTTTCTCGGAGGTGTTACGGGCAGTCGAAGACGCTGGCTATAAATCCCCGACCCCCATCCAAGAACAGGCCATTCCCTACGTGCTCATGGGCCGCGACGTCCTCGGCAGCGCCCAGACCGGCACCGGCAAGACCGCCTCCTTCACGCTTCCCATGATCGACATTCTGGCCTCGGGCCGCGCGCGCGCGCGCATGCCGCGCACGCTGGTGCTCGAGCCGACGCGCGAGCTTGCCACGCAAGTCGCCGAAGCGTTCGACGTCTACGGCAAATACCACAAGCTCAACCAGGCGCTGCTGATCGGCGGCGAAAGCTTCACCGACCAGCTGCGCAAGCTCGACCGCGGCGTCGACGTGCTGATCGCCACGCCCGGCCGGCTGATCGATCTTTTCGAGCGCGGCAAGATCCTGCTCTCGGACGTCAAGATCCTGGTGATCGACGAAGCCGACCGCATGCTCGACATGGGATTTATCCCGGACGTCGAGCGCATCGTCGGCTTGCTGCCCAAGATCCGTCAGACGCTGTTCTTCTCCGCCACCATGCCGCCCGAAATCCGCCGTCTTGCCGACGCCTTCCTGATGAACCCCAAGGAAATTTCCGTGGCGCCGCCCGCCTCGCCAGCCGCGCTCGTGACCCAGGGGCTGATCGTGGTCCAGCCCGACGAGAAACGCGACACGCTGCGCCGCCTGATCGCCGTCGAGAACGTCAAGAACGCGCTCATCTTCTGCAACCGCAAGCGCGACGTCGACATCCTCAACCGTTCGCTGAAGCGCCACGGCCTCGACACCGCGGCGCTGCACGGCGACATGCCGCAATCCAAACGCACCGAGACGCTGGATCGCTTCCGCAACAACGAAATCCGCCTGCTGGTGTGCAGCGACGTCGCCGCGCGCGGCCTCGACATCCAGGGCATGTCGCATGTGTTCAATTTCGACGTGCCGATCCACGCCGAGGATTACGTCCACCGCATCGGCCGCACCGGCCGCGCCGGCAACGAAGGCCGCGCCTTCACCCTCGCCGCGCCCGAGGACGGGCGTTTCGTCCAGGCGATCGAGCAATTGATCGGCCGGCCGATCCCGCCGGTTTCGGTCGAGGGCATCCGCCAGGCCGCGTTGTCCTTCGAGGAAGGCGACGGCCGCCGCTCCCGGCCGCAACACGGCAGGCACCAAGCCAAATCCGCCGGTCATGCGCCGCGCCACGGCCGCGGCCCCAAGCCGCAAGACCGGCCGCAGCCCGAGCACAAGCCCCACGCCGCTCATTCCGCTCCGCAACCGGCCCCGCAACCCGCCAAGGATTCCGGCCACGGCCAGCGTCCGGAACCCCGCCAGCAACAGCACCGTGCGCCTCCCGGCCCCCGGCCGCAGCAGCCGCATTTCACGCCGGTGACCATGGGGGCATCACCCCACCCCGCCGCGCCGCCGCAAACGCCGCGAGAGGATCACCGTCCGGATAGCGGCGGCGAAGGCCGCGGCGTGGTAGGCTTCGGCGATCACATGCCGGCTTTCCTCACCGGACGGGGCAAGACCGCGCGGCAATAACCGGCAGCATGAAGGAGCGCCGATGAAAGCCATCTTCGTCAGCGTGAAATGCGATCTCGGCCAGGCCTACAAGGTCGCCGAGGAAGCGGTCGAAACCGTGCCCGAGGTCTCCGAGGTGTTCTCGGTCTCGGGCCAATACGATTTGCTGATGAAATGCTATCTCGCCGACGACGCGGATATCGGCCATTTCGTCATCGAGCGGTTGCAGCGGCTGCAAGGGGTGAAGGACACCTTCACCACCGTGGCCTACAAGGCCTTCTCCCTCGACAAATCATCCTGAACCTCATGGCCGGAAACGGAAACTGGGTCACTGTCGCCAAGCTGGACGACGTCAAGCCGGGCGACGTGGTGGGCATCAAGCAGGGCGAGCGCGAGATCGCGCTCTACAACCTCGACGGCGCGATCTACGCCACCGACAATCTCTGCACCCATGCCTTCGCCTTGCTGAGCCAGGGCTGGCTCGACGGCGAGATCATCGAATGCCCGCTGCATGGCGGGCGCTTCGAGGTCAAGACCGGCAAGGCCGCGGGCCCGCCGGTCAGCGACGACCTCAAGACCTATAAGGTGCGGATGACGGGCGGGGATATCCAGATTTTGCTGGACTGAGCGCCGGGTTCTTGCCGGCTGCTTCCCGGCAGGATCGCGCCAGAATCATCGCCAGCAGCGCCAGGCTCGCGAGCGGCCCCACCGGCACGTGCCAGCCCTGGCCGAGGCCGAGCGTCAGCAGCGGAATGACGAAGACCAGCGCCAGCCCGGCTTTTTCCCAAGGCTGGAATCCGGTGCGCCGCGCCAGGCGGATGAGAAAAGCCGCCGCCATCGCCGCCAGCATGAAATCGTAGAGCAGAACCACCGGCACGGCCAAAAGCGTCGCCGCCGCTAGCGCCGCGCCGCGCAGCTCGAGGCTGAGATCGTTCCACCAGACATAAGCGACCATCGACGCCGCCGCGAGGGTCGCCACGCCCTGGACCGCATAGGCCGGGCCGACATCGAAACCGATCAGCCGCGCGGCGGCGAACGGGCTGATCATGCCGGCGAGATTGATCCGGCCGAATTCATAGGTCGCGTGCGAATTGAGGGCCGCGCCCAGATAGGCCTGCCAGGTTTCCCAGCCGAACAGGGCGGCCGAGGCGCAACAAATCGCCGCGACCGTGGCCGCCGCCACGGCGAAGGTTCCCCAGCGCCGCCCGGCGATGAGCGCCACCGGCACCAGCAACGCCAGATGCGGCTTGTAGCAAAGGGCACCGAAAAACAGCCCGGCCCAGGCCGGCCGGCGGTCGACGCACAGCATCCCGGCGCCGAACAGGCTCGCGGTCAGCAACGCGTTCTGGCCGAGGCCGATTGTCCAGAACACCGCCGGAAACGCCAGCATCGGCACCAGCGCGGCGGAAAGCGGCTCGTCCAGGATGCGGCGCGCCACGCCGAGATAGAGCGCGAGGCTCAGCGCTTCGAAGACGGCGAAGGCGATGAGATAAGGCAGATGCGCGAGCAAGGCGCAAATCAGCAGGAAGACCGGCGGATAATAGAAAAACTGATAGGCGATGCCCGGTTGGGTCGCAGCCTGTTCGGCGGCGAAATGCGCCGCCTGATCGTAGGCCAGGGCGGGGTGGCCGGCATCGGCGAGATTTCCCGCGGCGTAGAAGCTGGCGAAATCCGTGGTCAGCGGATGATCGAGCGGGACGATCCAGCCATGCGTGCCGGCGATCAGGAACAGGAACGCCGCCACTTCGACGGCGAACAAGATCCGGGCATAGGCGAGGATGCGCGCGCGGCCGAGCCAGTCGCCGCTCCGCAGCCATTGGTATATCCGGTTTGCCCCTTCCATGAGCGGAAAGTCTAGCGGGGCACCGGTAATAAACTGTTAAGGCTGCCGGCCTGCCGGGCCGGCCTGGAAGCCGCCGCTCAGCGCACGGTGCGGATGGCCATGGCCGTCATGTCGTATTCCGGCATGGCGACCATGTTGTGGCCCACCAGCTGGCGGCTGCTCACCAGCACGATGGCGTTCGCGCCCTGACGGGCGGCGGCCGATTTGAGCGTCTCGATCATGCTGGCTTCGGTGTCCGACCAGCCGCCATGCACCGTGAGCATGCCGATGCGGATGTAATAAACCGGCGGCGGCTTGTCGAAGACCTGGACCAGGTCGCCCCATGCCAGGTAATGGGTGTTGCTGGTCGGGGTGAAGTCGGCGCCGGCGCAGCCGGCCAAAACCAAGCCCAGAATTGCCGCCGCCGCGGCGCGCCGTCCATTCATCATGCGATCCAATCATCCACCGTGGGGCGGAGAAAAGAGATGGTGCCAGGGGCGGAATCCCACTGCGCACCTAACCAGCGATGTGTATTGGCTATTTTTTGCGTCGTCAATGCCCCTACCCTCACCGCTACCCGCAAAAATTAGGACTTAAACGGGCATCGAACCACCACCCGTGATGAGTAACTATGTTCAGCTTCGTAGAGACGACTAACGATCACTGAAATCATGGCGCGTCTCCAATTTCAAACATGAAGGCATTCTGATCTTTAATGCTCGGGTCTAAATTGAGTGCAAGCGGGTGAGAACCTTGAAGAATTTTTATAAGTGCCGCAGCCCCTATTGGGAGATCATTAAGTGAAACTTGCTTTCCTTCTTCCCGTCTCGGACCAGGGCCGACTTTGATAATAATGCCCTCTAATGCCCCGGAAGTGAGCACACTATTTGGTCCTTCAACATCCCAACCACTGTCTCTAAATATTTGCGCCCACTGAGCCGCGCATTTCTGTGCCGGGCTATTTGAGGCTAATGCCATCAAAGCAACTTTCTGTTGGCCGACAGATTTCAAGGCATCAACAATGCCGCTTCGGATGTTGTCGGGAACCGCGCAATACGCATCACGCGGGGGTGGCGCTAGTTGGAAAGGTGATACTCGCTCATCTAGTATATGGCCAATGGCGTCGATCTTGGTGCCGAGAACACCAAAATTGCTGTTCAGCGATTGTTGGTTCATCACGCCGCTAGCAACAAGCAGACCGGTACCAAGAGCGCCGACCGCAAGAAAGGCGATCCTAAACCATATGAGGCTTCGCTCCGTCGGGCGCGTAACCGTGACGTGGAAGCCCAAATAACCGAGTATTAGCTGACATACGCCAGCCGCCACTAATACGATAATAATACTCATGGCCGGACTCTGCCTTCCGCAACCCTATGCCGCCATAGTAAAAGAGAAGCATGGTCTAAAGTAGGGGGTTAATCTCCCTCGTTTGCTCGATGACCAACCCCATGTTTCAATGCTGCTATGGAATTCATCGTAGCCGATAACCGACGAATTATTGGGAGTTTTACAACGCCGTGGCCCTTTCACTAAACAAACCCAAGCTCGACAACCTCGCATCGGACATCTGGAAATCCGCCGAGCGGTTACGGGGCAAGTTCAAGGCCTATGAATTTCAGAACGTAATTCTGCCGATCATCGTAATTCGCCGCCTGGAGTGCGTGTTGATCGACTGGCGGGAGAAGAAGGCCGCCGAGGTACGTAAGAGCCGGCCCAAGCTCACAGAAAAAGAACTTGCAAAGCTGGTCAAAGAATTGGAGCTGAATCCAAGCAGTGTCCGTTCTCGAACAAGACGCACTGGACGCTCCGCAAGGTCTATGAGGAAGATCACGCGTTGCTGGAAGAGAACTTCCGCAAATACATCAACGGCTTTTCGGAGAACGTTGACGACATCATTGAGCACTTCAATTACCGAGCCACCATCGGCCTGATGGTGAAGAATAATCGGCTGGCCCCAATCCTGAACCAATATAAGGAACTCTCGCTCGGCCCCGACCAGCTTTCTGGGCTGGAGATGGGCTATATCTACGAGGAGTTGCTCCGACGTTTCTCGGAACAAAGTGGCGAGGAGGCTGGAGAGCACTTCACCCCTCGCGAAGTCATCCGGCTCATGGTCGAATTGCTGGAGATTCCCATCCCCGACCGGCATTTGTCGATCTACGATCCCGCAAGCGGCACCGGCGGCATGTTGTCCGTGGCAAAGGAGCACCTACTGGAGCGCGCCGACACACCGGAGGAAAAGGCGCGGGTGGAAAAATTCGTCACTGTTCACGGCCAGGAGCTTTCCCCCACGAACTACGCCGTGTGTCAGGCCGACCTTCTCATCAAGAACGACCGCCAGGCCACCGTTTACCTCGGCAACTCACTCATCCCGAATGACCCGAACAGCAAGGAGCCGGGCGACCAGTGGCCAGAGCCAAAATGGCGCTTCCATCGGATGCTGAGCAATCCGCCCTTTGGTGTCACCTGGGGCGGCAAAGACGGCTACGAGAAGGAAGCCCGCAAACTAGAAAAGACCCGTTACCGGGCTGGGATGCCGCGCGTGAATGACGGGGCACTTCTCTTCCTGCAAACCATGCTGGCCAAGATGGCTCCGCCCGAGGAAGGTGGCAGCCGAATCGCTATCATCTTCAATGGCTCGCCTCTCTCCAATGGCGACTGCGGCTCGGGCGAGAGCGAAATCCGGCGCTGGATTTGGAGCACGACTGGCTCGACGCCATCGTGATGCTACCCGACCAGCTTTTCTATAACACCGGCATCTCCACTTACATCTGGCTGCTACGGAACGACAAGCCCGCCAACCACAAGGGCCGGGTGATGCTAATCGACACCCGACAGCAGTTCGAGAAAGAGCCAAAATCCTTTGGGAACAAACGTAACCGCATTACCGACGCGCATCGCGCTTGGGTCGAAGAGCGCTACCAGAAAGGCTGGGCCAAGGGTTACTCCGACAAGCATGTCAAAATCTTCCAGCGCGAGGACTTTGCCTACCACAAGGTCAGCGTCGTTTTCTGGCAGACAGATGAGAAAGATAAGCCTGCTATTATCACAGAGACTTACGAGAAGGATTTCACCGCAGCGAACGTGAAGAAGGAACTGGACTTCTACGAGAGCGACCTGACCTTCCGCGTGCAGGTGAAAGTTAAGGGCAGAGAGAATATCGTCGAATTCACTCTCAAACCGAAGGACAATGCCGCCAAGAAATTTAAAGAAGCCTTGGTCGATGCGGATGAAACGATTTCCGTCGAATGGACGCACCGGCACTACGTGCAGGACGACGAATACATCCCGTACGGCGAGGATATCGGGGTATTCCTGAAGCGGGAAATCGCCAATCCAGTACAAGGCCGAGGTGATGCTCCGCATCTTCGAGAAGGACGTGAAGCCACTTATCGATGGACACGCCAAGGCGATGATCGTCACTTCATCGCGTGTAGCCGGATTGCGGTACTTCAACATCATCAAGGAGAAGCTCAAGGAACGCGGCGCTGGCTACAAGGTGCTCTACGCTTTCTCCGATTTTGTCCACCCGGAGACGAACGAAACCATCAGTGAATACGCCGTTAATGAGCTACAGCCCAGCGAGCTGATTGAGGACCGCTTCGAGGGCGACGATTACCGGATCATGGTCGTGGCGAATAAATTTCAGACCGGATTCGACCAACCATTGCTCGCAGGCATGTTTCTCGACAAGCCCGTGGTTGAGCGTAATGCGGTGCAGACGGTGTCCCGTTTGAACCGCAGTCACCAGGGAAAGAAGGATGTGGTGGTCGTGGATTTCACGAACAATGCCAAGCAAATCCTTAAAGCTTTCACGAAGTATCGGAAAGGCACGCCCTTCGAACCGGAGGAGCCCGATAAAGACCTCTGCCCGAAACTGTACGCGGAGATTCTTGCGGCGAGTGTGTTCACGCAGAAGGACGCCACCGACCTACTGAAGCAGATCGAGAGCGGCACGGATGCGTCGGTACAATTTCAGGTGAACGCTTTGCGGACGCGCTTTCAGGCGAAGCTCTCTGATTGGGAAGAACGCAAGGCGTTTGTCTATCTGCTAGACCGATTCGTGAAGAGCTTCCATTTCCTGAGCTGCTTCTTCACCTACCCGCGAGCGATCCAGGAGTTCGCGGCGTTTGCCGAATGCGTCGGCCCGCAACTTATCAAGGTGGGAACCGTTTCAGACATGATGAAGCTAATTAGGGCCACGGGGGTCACCAAGGCGGCAGTGCAGTATCAAGGGGTGATGACGAGCAGCGGCCCGGTAAAGCTACAGCCCGGCAAAGGAAAGAAAAGCGCGGGTCCGCCATCTGTGAAAGTGTCCGTACAGGACATGATCACGGAGATTTCGGGCTACCTGCTCTTCAAAACAATGCCCTCGCTTGCATCATTGGAAAAAGCTCCGCTGCCAACACCAGATATGCTCACCGTCGCTTGGCAACGGGTAGGGTTAGGGCCGTTCTCTATTGATCGGGCCTAGGAAGCTTTTTCCGTTTGAGGACGAGTTCTGATAAACTCCCATTATGGCAATTATCGTCAGATTGGTGCTGGGATTGGCAGCGCTGTTGCTAATTACGTTCATGTCCGCAGTATTTGGCGTAGGAGGGTTTCTGTTCACGCTAGGATTATTCGCAGTTATCTTCTTTGCCTTTGCCGGGTGAGGTTCAAGTTATGAAAAAAGAATTCAGGGTAAAAACCCGCAACATATATAAGCCCGGCGACAACAAGCCCTTCAAGGTCAGCCGCTCGGGCATCGAGCTTTTCGTCGAGTGTCCTAGCTGTTTTTACCTCAACAACCGACTCGGCATACGTCGTCCTTCAGGGCCGCCGTTCAACATCAACAAGGCGGTGGATACGCTCCTCAAGAAGGAGTTCGATGCCCACCGAGCCGAAAACACCGCCCATCCACTGATGAAGCACTACGGCATTAATGCCGTGCCCTTCGAGCATGAGTTGATGGACGTGTGGCGGGAGAACTTCAAGGGGGTCCAGCACCTGCACGAACCTACCAATCTCCTCATCACCGGAGCGGTAGATGATATTTGGATCAACACCATGAGCGAGTTGATCGTCGTCGATTATAAAGCCACCTCAAAAGAGGCTGAGATAAATTTGGATGCCGAGTGGCAGGACGGCTACAAGCGGCAGATGGAAGTCTATCAGTGGCTTCTTCGGCGATTGGGCTTCGAGGTATCCAAGACTGGCTACTTCTTCTACTGCAATGGCAAGACTGACCGGGACGAGTTTGGCGGCAGGATCGAGTTTGACACGGTCCTACTGCCTTACGAGGGAGACGACGGCTGGGTGGAGGACACGCTCATTAAGCTCAAGAAGTGCCTGGATGGCGCGAAAATACCGAAGATGAGCAGCGACTGCGAGTTCTGCGGGTATGCGGAAGCTCGATCAGCTTTGAAGTGAATGAAAGCGAATCGAGAAGTTCCGTAGGTAAATTTTCGTTAAGCAGCGCGAGAATTTTCGACGGAAATCTTCCGGAATTCGTCGAGCATGTTCGCCCAATCCTGCAAGAGCTTTACCCGCTCCGGCCAATACGTGGCTCGGTTATAGACACGGCGGATGCCGTCCTCGTCCTGATGGGCGAGCGCCGCCTCGACCACGTCAGGATTGAAACCGCGTTCATTGAGGATGGTGCTCGCTGCGGATCGAAAGCCGTGCGCGGTCATTTCTTCTTTCGTGTAGCCCATTCTCCGAAGAGCCGAGTTCAAGGCATTCTCGGATAGCAGTTTTTCCACTGATCTGATTGACGGAAACACAAGCTCGCCCCCGTCGGAAAGTGCCCAGATATCCTTGAGAATTTTTACCGCCTGCTTCGAGAGCGGCACGTCGTGGGGACGGCGCATCTTCATCCGCTCCGCTGGAATGCGCCAAACGGCCTTCTCGAAATTGATCTCCGACCGGCACATGCCCCGCACATCTCCTGGACGGGTCATCGTGAGCGCGAGCAGTTGCAGCGCGGCGCGAATGGTAGGCCAACCGTCGTATTCGTCTATGGATCGCAGGAGACCGCCAAGCTGCGCTTCATCGGTAATCGCCGCCCGGTGCTGGACGTTCGGCCTTAGAAGCGCCCCGCGAAGGGCGACGGTCGGGTCATTGGTTGCGCGCAACGTAACGATCGCGTGACGGAACACGCTTCCCATGACGCCGCGCAACCGGCGGGCCGTCTCTCGGCGACCGCTCTTTTCGATGCGCTTCAGAACGTCGAGGATTTCCGCCGGCACGATCTCGGCTATGGGACGGCCAGCCAAGGGGGCGGCCAGATCCTCTAGCATCCAGCGATTCTTGTTCTTTGTGGCCTCGGCGGCGCCCTGAGCCTCCAGATTAGCCAGGTATTCAGCCGCTACGGCCCCGAAGGTGTTCTGGGTCACGGTAGCGGCTGCGATCTTGTCGAGCTTCCGTTTAACCGAGGGGTCGGAACCGGCGGCAATGAGCTTCCGGGCCTCCTCCCGCTTCAACCGCGCGTCGGCGAGCGAGGTCTCCGGAAAGGCCCCGAAGGTCAGCATGTTCTCGCGGCCAGCGAAGCGATACCGGAACCGCCATAGCTTGCTGCCGTTGGGCTGCACGAGAAGGTGCAAACCGTCCCCATCAGAGAGTTTGTACGGCTTTGCGCTCTTGGCGGCCTTGAGGATTGCGAAGTGACTGAGCGACATGCGGGTAGGACCCCATGGGCGAAAAATTCTACCCGCAAATCTACCCTCATTTTGGGGTGATGTCACGCTCGGAGGGGAGACACGGTGAGGAGGAAAAATCAGTCTAAGTTACTGATATCGCGTCGTTAATGTTCAATTATGTGGTGCTATGTGATGCTGTGAGAATCAGGCGATGGTGCCCAGGGGCGGAATCGAACCACCGACACCGTGATTTTCAGTCACGTGCTCTACCAACTGAGCTACCTGGGCGTTCCATGTCGAGCGGGCGGGCTTATCGCAGATATAAACCATGGTGTCCAGTTCACTCAGCCCACCCCGTCTTCCCCCGGCTCCGCATCGGGGACGGGTTTCTCGTCTTCGGGACTCTCCGTGGTTGGGACACGATAGCCCTCGCCGAGCCAGCGGCCGAGATCGACCAGCGAGCAGCGTTCGGAGCAAAACAGCCCGAATTTCTGCACCGCGGGCTTGCCGCAGATCGGACAGGGCCGGGCGGGCCGGGCCAAGGGGGCGTCATCCATGGCCTAAGCTTAAAACCGGCTAACCCTGATTGTCGAAGGTCTTGGCATGCCCCCTGGCGCGCGGGCAGCGCCACCGCCACGCCGCCCCCCGGAAACCCCCGATATTTTCGCCAATTCCCCAGGAGTTCACGAGTCGTTAAGGCCGGCGCAATAACATTTAAACCAGTCGAGAGAGCAGAGGCATGGCCAGGCAATTCATCACCATTCCGGGCGTCGGGCGGAAGGGCGCGCGTATTTTGGCGCTTCTCTGGCGCCGCGACGACGCCGTGGCCGCGATCGAATTCGCGCTCTTGGGTTCCACATTCCTGTTGCTGGCCTGCATGATTTTCGAGCTCGGCCTCATCCTGTTCACCCAATCGGTGATGGACAACGCGCTGCGCGACGCCGCGCGCCAGATCATGACCAACCAGATCACCACCGGTTCCGCCTTCCAAACCAAGGTCTGCAACGAGGTCGGCAACCTCGTCACCAACTGCACCACCAACCTCAAATATTACGTGCAGACGGGCGCCACCTTCAGCGCGATGACGATCCAGACCTCCATCGCCAGCAACGCCTTCACCGACGGCGGCACCGCCGCCGACCAGCTGGCCCAGATCGCCTATTCACGCTCCACGATCATTCCCTGGGCGTCGACCTATCTCCACGGCAGCAACGTGATCCTCTCCACCGTCGCCTTCCAGAACGAGCCCTATTGATGCTCCGCACTCTCCATAAGCTGATCCGGAACCAGGGCGGCACGGCGCTGATCGAATTCGCGCTCATTCTGCCGATCATGACCACGCTGTTCCTGGGCGTGTTCGAAGTCACCCGCGTGGTCGACGCCGACATGCGGCTCGCCAACGCGGCACAGGTGATGGCCGATCTGGTGGCGCAGCAGAGCACCGCCGTCAGCGACACCAGCACGTCGATGACCGATTTCTGCAACGGCAGCAAGGATGCCATGTATCCGCTGTCGGGATCCTCGCTGAAAGTGGCCGTCTCCAGCGTCACGCATGGCAGCTCGAGCACGGCGCAGGATTGGAGCGACGTCACCTGCGGCTCCGCCACCGCGATCTCGAACCCGACCACGCTCGCCGCGAGCCTGGTCCCCAACGTCAACGACAGCGTCATTATCGTCCAGGCGACCTACGCCTATACCTCGCCCATCAGCTACGTGCTGCAAGCGAGCTACACCCTGACCCAGACCGCCTTCGCGCGCCCGCGCAACGTCACCACCGTGACCCATAGCTGAGAACGCGGCATGCAACGCCTCTCCCTATTCCTGCGCCTGATCCGCAGCCTCGCCCGCAACGACAAGGGCGCGGTCGCGATCATCTTCGGGCTGATGATCATCCCGCTCGTCCTGGCGATCGGCGTGGGCGTCGATTATTCGCGCGCGGTGCAGTTCAAGGCCCAGCTGCAAGCCGCCACGGATGATTCGGCGCTCGCCGGCGCCTCGGCCTATGTCAGCTCCGACAGCACCGGCCAGAGCCTCGGCACCGCCGCCGCCACCAATTACATGAACAAAGCCATCACCGCGTTGCCGCCCAATCAAAGCGTCACCTTCACCGTGACGCCCGGCACCACCAGTTCGAGCGGCACCGTCACCGCCTTCCAGATGACCGTCACCGCCACCGCGACGATCTCGACCACGCTGATGTCGCTGTGGAAGCCCACGCTCACCATCACCACCACGGCGACCGCCAACAATCCGATCGTCACCGCCGCCTTCAATACCGGCGGGTTCATAAGCTACGCCTGCGACACCAACATCCTCTATTGGTACATCGTGCCCTCGGGCGGCGGCCTGCCGGCGGCTTCGGCGATGAATCAGCTCTGGTCCAACGACACGGCCAGTCCGACGACCTCGGCGACTTTCTCGGTCGCCGCCAGCCAGCATATCGGCTTCGCCATCGAAAACATCACCGGCGCGCGGCCCACCTCGCTGGGCGGCTGCAACTACGGCAACAACGGTTACGGCGCCCATGTCGGCGATACGCAATGGCTCTATTCGAGCTTGAATTCGCCCACCGCGGATTACACCACCGGTCCCGGCGGCGTTTCGACCGGCTCGCACGCAACCGGCTATACGACCACCCAGGATTGCTCCCTCTACGTCGTCGAGGGCACCACCAGCCGCGGCTCGACGACCTATCCCAACGTGCCGCAAGGCAATTGCTACAGCTCGAACGGTCAGAGCGAGAACTACAACACCACCGACCGGGAAGGTGACCTGACCGGGTTCACCTGTTGCGATACCACCACGACCACCCTGTCCACGGCCATGACCAATGCTTCGCCGAGTTGCTCGCAGCTCGGCGGCAATACCTACCAATACAATTGGAACGACAACGGCGGAAATTTCGATACGCTCAATTACGGCAACGACATGCAGTATGAATTTTCCTGCTCGGGAGGCTCGAGCGGATCGGGCTCGGGCAACGGCACCACCACCACCGGCGTAACGCTCACGAACTAGCGGGCCTTCTCGCCGGCCAATTCAGCCAGGCTCGGCGCGCGGCGCTTTCGCACCAATTCGACATGACCGAGCCTTGTCCAGCCCAGCACCTGGCAATCCGGGACGTGGCGGGCGAGTTCCCGTTTGAGCGCGGCCAGCACGCGGTCGCGCCCGCCCTTGCCTTTCATGCCGATGAATCCCACCAGAATCGGGCCGGATAGGTTGCGAATCCGGATTTGCCTCGCCACCGCCTCGGCCGCGCCTAGATTGGCGGATAGCGCCGATTGGGCCTTTCCGCTGTCGACGTCGATGGTGGTCGCCAAGGCCGTCACCTCGATAACCAGCGCACCGCCGCCTGGGAGGCCGAGTCGCGGGCTCAACGCTCCCTCCACCGCCTCGCCGATCCCGGCATCCTCATAGAGTTTTCCCGAGGCGAATTGCAGCCGCTCGACCAGCTCTTTCCGCCCGGCCATCAGCCAGTGGCGCAGCTCGGCATAGGCGCCGCGATCGTCGATGCGGATGCGGTCGGGCGCCGTTTCCAGCCAGGACGCTATCAGCGCCGCGGGCGCGGGCGCGGGCGCGTCGAGCCGCAGCGGCGGCCGGGATCCCGGCGGCGAGACGATGCTCCGGTCCGGAATCCTCATGGACAGGCCCACGGCTTTTTCGGCGCGGGCGTCCTTGGTCAATATCACCACCACCGCCTCACCCTCATGCAGCTTCGCGAAACCGCCCTTGGGCACGACATCCTCGGCGCTGAGAAAACCCGGCCGGCCGAAACCGATATCGACCAAAGCCGCCGGCAGCTCGGGCCGCAAGCCCAGGATCCGCCCGAGATAGATTTCGCCGACATGGCTCGAATGCCCGGCGCGGGACAGGCGCAATTCGACGATCGCGCCGTCCTCGCTGAGCGCCGCCCAGCTTTCGCCAGGCGCCACCGCGATCGCGATGTCGCGCTTCACCGCTTCAGCCGCCGCGCCGGGGCGTAGCCCAACCCCGCGAGCAGCGTCACGGTTTCGTATAGCGGCAGGCCCACGACATTGGCATAAGAGCCGATCACGCCTTTGACGAAACGTCCCGCCATGCCCTGGATGGCGTAGCCGCCGGCCTTGCCGCGCCATTCGCCGCTGGCCAGGTAATCGGCGATTTCCTCAAGGCTTAGCCGCTTGAACAGCACCGCGGTCTCGACCTTGCGGCTGACAAGCTTGCTCGCGGGCGAAACCACCGCCACGCCGCCATGGACGCGGTGCCGCCTGCCGGACAGCAATTCGAGACACCGGCGCGCCTCCTGCTCGCTCGCCGGCTGCGGCAGGATGCGCCTGCCGCAAGCCACCACCGTGTCGCAGGCCAGGACGAAGGCGCCGGGATGGCGCGCGGCCACGGCGCGGGCCTTGGCCTCGGCCAGGCGAAGCGCGAGATTGCCCGGCGGCTCCAAGGCATGAGGTGTCTCGTCGATGGCGGCGGGCTCGACTTCATCGGGGACCAGGCCGATCTGGGCAAGGAGTTCGCGGCGGCGCGGCGAGGCCGAAGCCAGCACGAGACGTTGAGGGATCAAGGTCGGCGTGGTCCGCTGGCCCGCTATTTGAAGCGGAACGTGATGCGGCCCTTGGTCAGGTCATAAGGCGTCATCTCGACATTGACCCGGTCGCCGGCGAGGACGCGGATGCGGTTCTTCCGCATCTTGCCCGAGGTATGCGCCAGCACCACATGGTCGTTGTCGAGCTTCACCCTGAACATCGCATTGGGCAAGAGCTCGGTCACCGTCCCAGGGAATTCGATCAAATCTTCCTTCGGCATTCCTTATCCGTCACCTCGAAACCGCAACAGCGCCCCAAACATCCTTGGCCGCCCCGTCCCGGTCAAGCCCCTTCTCTCCCATATCCATTCAGCGGATATGCAGCACGCAGAGCAGCGTGAACAACTGCCGCGCGGTGGGAAAATCGACATCCACCTGGCCCGACAGGGTCTCGCGCAGGAGCTCGGCGCCCTCGTTGTGGACGGAGCGGCGGCCCATGTCGATCGATTCGAGCTTGGTCGGCGTGGTGGTCTTGACCGCGTTGTAATAGCTCTCGCACAGGATGAAATAGTCCTTCACCAGCCCGCGAAAGGGCGCCAGCGACAGGGCGATCTTTTCCAGCGGCTGGTCGCCGGCGTCGCGGATGTCGAGCACCAGGCGGTTCTCGGCGATCGCCAGATGGAGATGGAACGGCCCCTCGATGCCCGAGGCCGGGACGAAGCTGTTCTCCTCCAGCAGATCGGAGATCGCGATGGCGCGGTCGTGCTCGATATCGGCGCTGCGGCGGATGACGGTGCGTTCGTCGAGCGTGATCTTGGCGATGCGCTGCGCGGGTTTGGGCGCACTCTTGGGCATGGGCTTCGAGCCTAGGAATTGCGCCGCGCGTTGAGCCGCAGCGCGATCGACAGCGCGTGCGCGTCGAGCCCCTCGGCCTTGGCCAGCGTCAGCGCCGCCGGGCCGATGGCGCCGAGGCTGCGCGCGTCGCAACGCACCGTCGAGGTGCGCTTCATGAAATCGAGCACGCTCAAGCCGGACGAGAACCGCGCGCTGCGCGCCGTCGGCAGCACGTGGTTGGGGCCGGCGACGTAATCGCCCACCGCCTCGGGCGTGTGCCGGCCGAGGAAGATGGCGCCGGCGTTGCGGATTTTGGCCGCGATCAGCTCCGGCCGCTCGATCGCGAGTTCGAGATGCTCGGGCGCGAGCCGGTCGACCAGCTCCACCGCCTCGTCCCATTTGCGCACGGTGATGACCGCGCCGAAATTCTTCCAGCTCGCTCCGGCGATCGGACCGCGCGGCAAGTCCTTGAGCAAACGCTCGATCCCCGCGGTCACGGCGTCGGCGAAACCCTTGTCGTCGGCGATCAAAATCGCCTGGGCGGCTTCGTCATGCTCGGCCTGGGACAGGAGATCGGCGGCGATCCAGGCGGGATCGTTCTTGGCGTCGGCCAGCACCAGGATTTCCGACGGGCCGGCGATCATGTCGATGCCCACGGTGCCGAAGACCCGGCGCTTCGCCGCCGCGACATAGGCGTTGCCGGGGCCCACCACCTTGTCGACGGCGGCGATGGTTGCCGTGCCATAGGCCAGCGCCGCCACCGCCTGCGCCCCGCCGATGCGGTAGATTTCGCCGACGCCGGCCAACTCGGCCGCGGCCAGCACCAGCGGGTTGAGCACGCCTTCGGACGCGGGCACGCACAGCGCGATGCGCGGCACGCCCGCGACCTTGGCCGGCAGCGCGTTCATCAGCACCGAGGACGGATAGGCCGCCTTGCCGCCCGGCACGTAAAGCCCGGCCGAGGCCAACGGCCGCCAGCGCGCGCCCAAACGCACTCCGGTCTTGTCGGTATAGTCGATATCCGCCGGCAATTGGCGGCGGTGGAATTCCTCGATGCGCTCGGCGGCGAAGCGCAGCGCCTGCATCGTGTCGGCGGCGCAGGATTTCTTGGCCTGGGAAATCTCGCCCGCGGCGACGCGCATGGTCGTCGGCATTAAGTTGCAGCTTGTCGAAGCGGCCGGTGTATTCGATCACCGCTTCGTCGCCGCGTTTCTTCACGTCGTCGAGAATGGCGGCCACGACGGCGTCGACATCCTCCGCCAGCTCGCGCTTCAAATCGAGCAGTGCCGCGAAATCGCGCGCGAAGCCGGGCGATGAACTATCGAGCCTAAGCGGCATGGGCTGCCTCGCGGAAACGCTCGATCCAGCCGCCCAACTCGGCGCTGCGCGTCTTGAGCGCGACGCGGTTGACGATCAGGCGCGAGCTCACATCGGCGATGGCCTCGATCTCGACCAGCCCGTTCTCCTTGAGGGTGCGCCCCGTCGCCACCAGATCGACGATGCGGCGGCACAGCCCCATGCTCGGCGCCAGCTCCATGGCGCCGTTCAGTTTAATGCATTCGGCCTGGACGCCGCGCGCGGCGAAATGACGCCGCGTGATCTCGGGATATTTGGTGGCGATCTGGACATGGCTCCAGCGCGCCGGGTCGTCGCGGCCCATGATCCTCCTTGGGCGCGGCCACCACCAGCCGGCACTTGCCGACGTTCAAGTCGAGCGGCGCATAGACCTCGGGATACTCGAATTCCATCAGCACGTCGCTGCCCGAAACGCCCATATGCGCCGCGCCGAAAGCGACGAAGGTCGCGACGTCGAAATTGCGCACGCGGATGACGTCGAGCCCCGGCAGATTGGTCTTGAACCGCAGCTTGCGCGTTTCGGGATCGTCGAACTCGCGCTCGATCTCGATCCCCGCGCGCCGCACCACCGGCACGACTTCGTTCAGGATACGCCCCTTGGGAAGCGCCAAGACCAGCGTTTCGTTACCCAACACCTTGAACTCTCCCGAAACCGATGCGGACTCAGCCCGCATCCTCAACCGGGTGGCTGGGGCGGAAACGGGTGGGCCAAGGCTCGCCGAAGTCATCTAAATGGCACAGGATGCGGCCGGATTCCAGCCGGATGCTGACGCCGCCGGCGAAATCGAGGTAAATCGCGCCCGCCCCCGCGCCGACCGCCAGCAGCACCAGCAGCCGCTCGGCCTCGCCGGGATTGAATCCCCGGCGCTTCACCCCGGTCACGTTGTCGATGCGCAAGCCGGTCATCACCCGCTCGCGGCTTTCGAGCGGCGCCTTCGCGTCGTCCTCATGGCGGAAGCGGTTCGCCACCAGCACGAAGCGCCGCTCCTCGGGCTGGAACGCCATGTCGCCGACCGCGACCAGCGCGTCCTGAAGGACGGCCGAGAGCACGGCCAAATCCTCCTCGTCCCCGGCCTTGAGACGGAGTTTCTTGTTACCGGTTTCGGGTTTTTCCGCCACGGAGCGGGATCAGCCTTCGCCGGGCAGGCGCTCGATCTCGGCGCCGCAGGCGGCCAGCTTGTCCTCGAGCCGCTCATAGCCGCGGTCGAGGTGATAGACGCGGTTGACGGTGGTTTCGCCTTCGGCGGCGAGCCCGGCCAGGACGAGCGAGACCGAGGCGCGCAGATCGGTCGCCATCACCGGCGCGCCGGTGAGCTTCTCGACGCCGCGCACCATGGCCGAGGCGCCGTTGACGGCGATGTCGGCGCCCATGCGGGTCAGTTCCGGCACGTGCATGAAGCGGTTTTCGAAGATGGTCTCGGTGATCATCGCCGCGCCATTGGCGGTGCTCATCAGCGCCATGAGCTGCGCCTGGAGGTCGGTCGGGAATCCGGGAAAGGGCGCGGTGGTGACATCGACGCCGTTCAAGCGGTTGGCGCGGCGCGAAACCTTGATGCCGTTGGGCGTCTCAACCACCTCGACCCCGGCGCCTTCGAGCACGCGCGCCACCGTCGCCACCATGCCGTGATCGGCGCCCAGCAGTTCGAGCGAGCCGCCGGTGATCGCCGCCGCCATCATATAGGTGCCGGTTTCGATGCGGTCGGGGATGACGCTGTGCGTGGCGCCGTGCAGGCGTTTCACTCCCTCGATGCGGATGCGGTCGGTGCCCGCGCCGGTGATTTTCGCGCCCATGGCGTTGAGGCAGAGGGCGAGATCGGCGATCTCGGGCTCGCGCGCGGCATTGACCAGCACGGTTTCGCCCTCGGCCAGAGCGGCTGCCATCAGGATGTTCTCGGTGGCGCCGACCGAGACCATGGGGAAGACGATCTCGGCGCCGGTGAGGCCCTTCTCCGCCCGCGCCTCGATGTAGCCCTGGTTGAGCTCGATGGTGGCGCCCAGGCGCTCCAACGCCTTCAGATGCAGATCGACCGGCCGCGTGCCGATGGCGCAGCCGCCGGGCAGCGACACCCGCGCCCGTCCAGCGCGCGCCAAAAGCGGCCCCAGCACCAGCACGGTGGCGCGCATCTTGCGCACCAGATCGTAAGGCGCGGTGGTGGAGACGATGCGCCGCGCCTTCAGCTCCAGCACATGGCCGCGCTCTTCCGCGCTTTCGGCGCCGAGCATGGTGATGGAAACGCCGTGCTGGACCAGGAGATGGGAAAGCGTGGTGATGTCGGCCAGAAGCGGCAGGTTCTTCAGCACCAGCGGCTCGTCGGTCAAGAGGCTGGCGGTCATCAGCGGCAGCGCCGCGTTCTTGGCGCCGCCGATCGGGATGGAACCGTGGAGCGGCCTGCCGCCGCGGATGCGGATCTTGTCCATGGGCTAAAGCTTCGGCAGCGTCACGCCGCGCTGCTTTTGATACTTGCCGCCGCGGTCGGCATAGGACACTTCGCACACCTGGTCGCTCTTGAAGAACAGGAACTGGCAGATGCCCTCGCCGGCATAGATGCGCGCCGGCAAGGGCGTGGTGTTGGAAATCTCGATGGTGACGTGGCCTTCCCATTCGGGCTCCAGGGGCGTGACGTTGACGATGATGCCGCATCGCGCATAGGTGGATTTGCCGAGGCAGATCACCAGCACGTCGCGCGGGATGCGGAAATATTCCATGGTCGAGGCGAGCGCGAAGCTGTTGGGCGGCACCACGCAGATGTCGGTTTCGCGGTCGACGAAGCTTGCGCCCGAGAAATTCTTGGGGTCGACCACGGCGCTATCGACATTGGTGAATATCTTGAACTCGCGGCTGACCCGCGCGTCATAGCCGTAGGAGGACAGGCCATAGGAGATGACGCCCTGGCGATTCTGCTTTTCGGTGAAAGGCTCGATCATGCCGCGGGCCTTCGCCATCTCGCGAATCCACTTATCCGGCATGATCGACATGAGGCTCTCCCGCAGGCTTTCAGTTAAGCCCGTTCTTGAGACGTTTTGTAATGGATAGCAGGCGGAGGCTCAAGCGGGACGCGGAGGCTTGCCCGGGGTTTGTGGCGCGGATTGCGGCGGATTGGCGGCGGACCGGTCCGTGGGGTTCTCGCCCTCCGCGCGGGCGCGGGCCTGATCCTTGCGCCTGGCGAGGTTGGCCCGGAGCGCCTCGGATAGACGCGCCCGCCGGTGCGCCGCCCGCGCCACCCCAGCGGGAACCCGTGCGGGCATTTGCCTGTCCTTTACGCCCATCGGGCTAGGGTGATGGCCGGGCGAAGTGGCGTCAAGCCGCCTTGCCAAGCCGGGCGCGGCTCGTGTATGTCCCAGCGTCATTCCGGCGCTGCCGTAGCTCAGTGGTAGAGCACTCCCTTGGTAATCGATTTTTACGTTTTAAATCAATGACTTATCAGAGACTTGGGTGGCCGGGCGAAGACAAAAATCGCCGGTTTTAGACACGGAGTCCTCCCGAAAATCCTCCCGGACGAGAACCCCCAGTCTTTGATTCCGAGTCCTCCCGAAAGTCCTCACGGAGAATGAGCACTCCCTTGTTTTGGTGGTGCGATATGCCGAATATAGCACGATTGCTTCATACATATTCAGCGACGTGGACAATGGCCAAAGGCGATTTGTTCGTTTTTTATCCTAGTGATGATCGTGTGGCGGCTGAACATGCGCGGTTCATCGTCGAAGGCGGCAAGACGTGGGACATCGATAAGAAGTGGAGCGTTCGTTACGACCCACCTCACCATCCTCAAATGCAGTACCACACTCATGTCATGCTTCGAGGGAATGACGTGGCTATTATCAACCGCGATGGCTCCCCAAGCCATGGAACCTCGCGAGATAATGTGCCGGGATGGGTACTGACTAACATTAAGAAGCAACAACTGATTGAAAACCGGCTTTTGGTCGAAGCGGCATTTTCAGACCTTCAACTGAACGCAGGAATTATCGCGCGTGCCGAGAGGCATGCAAAAATCCGCGGTATCCTTAGCCAGATTATTTTAGACCGGCGACGGTAAACTCGGGTATTTCCGCAATAATTCCAAATGTAGAAAGGGGAATGGGATGGGGTATGCGCTCAACGAGCTGGCTAACTTACCGATCGATGACAATGTGCATTTCTATATTTTCGTGGTGAACGGACAATATCACGAACCACTATATAAAATGATTCAAGAGAACTTCATTACCATAGCCCAGAATATTGGAAGCAATGCAGTTATCGCTGTAGGTACTGACCCGAAGGCGTTTACCACTCAAGTGGCGCGAAAGTATCTTGGCGCCGGCAATAGCGACAACAGCTTTGTTAAAATCCTCCCGGCAATGCTTATTACCAATGCCCATCCAGACCAGTTAACAAAGGAAAGTGTGCGGCTTATTGTTCCGTTACGAGATGCAGAGAAGGGAATCGAACCCTCGTCGTAAGCTTGGGAATCTTGGTACGCATCCCCGGGAAGTAACTATCTCTAATGTTTCAATAGCTTACGATCATATAAAAGTGGCATGTGGTGATCAATTGTGGGCCGTTTGTATCTCGATTGGCTGTCGAAATGGCAATAAATGTCACTGCCCGCTTCGTTTGCAACCGGGTGCGTTTGTGGTAGCTGCGCTCTACTCAGAGAAAAAATTAGACCCTGTACTCATAAAATAAAATTGGCGCGCAACGGTTGATCGATGTCTGCTTTGCCCCCGATAGCGGACATTAGACCGCAGTCTCGGAATGTCCGCTTTGTGCGGCGGGTTCAACCGGTCATTGCAACACGCTCTAGTCTATCGGCAGGGCTTTCAAAGCCCAAGGTCTTTCTGGGGCGTTGGTTCAGGCGCAAGGCGATCTTGTTGAGGTACGCTTGAGAGTAGACCGATAGATCCGTTCCTTTGGGGAAGTACTGACGCAGCAGGCCATTGGTGTTCTCGTTGCTGCCGCGCTGCCATGGGCTGCGCGGATCGCAGAAGTAGACCTGCACGTCGGTGGCGACCGTGAAGTTCTTGTGCTCGGCCATCTCCTTGCCGCGGTCCCAGGTCAGGGAGCGACGCAGTTCTGTCGGCAGTTTGTTCACCTGCTTGGAGCGCGCCGACCACGCTGGCCGTGTCCTTGCTCGGCACCTTGATCAGCATCGCAAAGCGCGACTGCCGTTCCACCAGTGTCGCAATGTGGGTGTTATTCCCGCCCGAGAGCAGATCGCCTTCCCAGTGGCCCGGCACGGCGCGGTCCTCCACCTCGGCTGGGCGTTCGCGGATCGAGACCGCATCGGCGATCTGCCCCAGCCCGTTCTTCGCCGTGCCGCCTTTGGCCTGGCGCATCTGCCGTCCGTACGAAGATGCGCGATCAGCTCTTTTTTAAGCACCCCGCGCGCTTGAACGAACAGGCTGCGATAGATCGTCTCGTGAGATATCTGCATGTCCTGGTCCAGCCGAACTCCCGCTTCAGCCACCCCGCGATCTGCTCCGGCGACCATTGGTGCGCAAGCTTCTGGGCGACACGCCATCGTAACTGGGGATGGCTCGCCAGGCGACAAGGTTTCGGACGCAACGCCCGATCCCAGGCGCGCCGGTCGGCCTCGCTCGCCCGATAGGCCCTCTCCCGCCATTGCGTCTGATCTCCCGGCTCACCGTCGATGGCGCTCGCCCAAGACCGGCCGCAATCCGGCGCATCGACCGGCCAGCCGCCAACCCACGCGAGATTTCTTCGCGCTCATCAAGCCTCAGCGCTACCGCAGCTCTCCGCCGCGCCGCCGGGACGATGCCTCCATTGAGCGCCAGAATCCGATAGACCCCGCTCTTGTTCCTGCCTCCAGCGCTCGGGCAATCTCGGCAACGCACTGGCCACTCTTCCAGCGCTCCCAAAGCTCTGCCTTCTGCTGCGGCGTAAACCATCGGTCGATCTCTTCCATGCGCCTACCTCCTCATCCGAGCAGATTAGAAGGTGTTGCATCGACCGGTTGAGCCGGCAGCCAAAAGCAGACATTAGCCGTTCGGAAATTCCGCGGCTCAGAATTGCCAGCGCGCGCCGGCGAAGACGATGTGGTCGACCGACTTGCCGAGGCCGAGCGAGAGCTTGTAGTCGGCGTAGACGTCGAGCGTGTCGCTCATGTACGCGGTGACCGCGGGACCCATTGTCAGAGTGTTGCGCGCCGGGCTTACGCCCGCCGCCGAGACCGGACTACCGGCGGGGGTGACGAGGGTCAGGTTTTGTGAGACCGACAATAGCTCGCGGCTGTATTCGAGCCTGAACTCCGGCACGATACGCATGCCGCTATCGGTATAGAAGGGCTTGTAGGCGGAGATGCTCACCACCGGCTGAAGGCTGTTGGTGTGGGTGTCGGGCGAGGAGAGGTCGAAACCCGAAGCGCCCGATCTCGTTGTAGCTCGTCTGGTCGAGGTGGAGATATTGGAAGCCCGCGCGCGGCACCAGCGTCCAATCGCCGGTGGGCATGTCATAGCCCACTTGCGCCGCCAGGCTCTCCTCGAAGCCGTTGTGGCTCTCGGTGGCGTTGGTGCCGAGCGCGGCGACCGGGCGCGTGGTGGTGATGCGGTCATAGGCAAATCCCGCCACGGCGTCGATGTGGACCCGCGGCGCGGGATTGTAGGACGCGTAGCCCAAAATCCGCGGCGTGTCGATGTCGCCGCCGCCGCCGCCGGTCTGGCTTATGAAGCTGTGGCTGTAGCCGCCGGCCACGCCCAAAATCAGGTTCCGGCTCACATTCCGGTCGATGCCGGCGATGAACCCGCCCGCGTTCTCGCCATAGGCCGGGTTCGATCCCTGCCCATGGACCGAGAGGAAATTGCCGATCGCCCGCACCCAGCCGCCGTATTTGGCGATGGTGTCGGGTATATGGGTTCCCGCCTGCGCCAGCTGGCCGATATTGCCCGAGAACGCCACTTGCATCGGCTGCGCCATGGCCAGCGCGGTCTCGACATTGTTCGTGCCCTCGCCGCTCGCGTAGTTGTTGAGATAGGTGAACACCTCGCCGGAGCCGCCGAAGGCGTTGCCGAGGATCGAATTGGTCACGCCGGTGAACACGCCGGTGGGGGTGCCGACGGTCTGCGTCACGCCGGTCAACACCACATCGTTCGCGTAGCCGGGCGGGCTGTACTCGATGGTCTGGCCGGTTACGCCGTTGCCGCTGCCGGTGACGCCCGAGAAAGTGCCGCTGAGGCCAGTGGAGGAGAGGATAGTGTAGACCGTGCTCGAGTTGTAGGTGCCCGGGTCATAGACCAACTTCAGATTGCCGGCGAGCGAGGCCGTGCCGCCGACCGCGAGCTTCGAGGCCGTGGTGGGGTTGACCTCGATCGCCAGCGTGCCGGTGCTCGCTTGGGTGTAATTGCCGGTGATATTCAGCACGCCGGTCCCGGACAGGGTGGGATAGATGGTGGCGTTGCCGGTGGTGAGGTAGCGCTGTTGATGATGGTGCCGTAGCCGGTGAGCGTATCGCCATGGGATGAGAATGCCACCGTGCCAATGAGCGTGCCGCCGGTCTCGTCGATGGTGACGGCATTGTCCGCGCCGCTCAAATTGATCGCGTAGCCGATAGCGTCGTTGATGGTGCCGGCATTGGTGATGCCGCCCTGGAAACTGGCTCCGCTGATCTTGATGCCGGTGAGGCCCGAAATCGTGCCGCCGGCGGCGTTGATGATGCTGCCCGAGAAGGTCCCCCCGTTAGATATCAGGATGCCGTATTGTCCTCCGGTAATCGTGCCGGCGTTGTAAATGCCGCCGATGGAGCTCGGGCCGGTGATCGAGATGGCGGTGCCGGCGGCATTGATGAGCTTGCTGGCGCTGTCGACAAAGATGCCGCCGACGATAATGCCGCTGTCGAAAATGCCGCCGGTGATGGTGCTGGAAGAGATGTCGATGCCGGTCGCGGCCGCCGAGGAGATCGTACCGGCATTGGAGATGTTGCCCGTGAAGCTCTTGACGTCGTAAACGTAAATGCCGCGGGTGTACCCCGAAATCGTGCCGCCGGCGTTGTTGACGATGCCGCCCGTGAAGGTCGAGACGCCGTTGACGCCGATGCCGTTATAGACCCCCGAGACCGTGCCGCTGTTGGTGATGCCGCCCAGGAAGGTCGAGCCACTTATGTAGATGGCGGTCGGGCCGCTCAACTTGCTAGTGCTGTCGATCTTGATGCCGCGGGACGAGGCGGCGATGACGCCGCTGTCGGTGATGCCGCCGGCGATGGTGCTGTTGACGATATCGATGCCGGTCACGGCCGAGATCGTGCCGGCGTTGGAGATGTTGCCGGTGAAGGTCGAAACGTTGCCGACGAATATGCCGACGCCGCCCGCCGTGATCATGCCGCCGGCGCTGTTGACGATGCCGCCCGTGAAGGTCGAGACAAGATTGACGACGATGCCGTCGCTCCCGGCCGTGACCGTTCCCTTATTAGTGATGCTGCCCGAAAAGGTCGAGACGCCGTTGACGTTGATGCCGCCAAAACCCGCGCCCCCCGAAATCGTGGCGACGGTGGCGTTGGTGATGCCGCCCGAGAAGAACGTGACGCCGGTGACGTTAATGCCGTTATCGCCCCCCGAGATCGTGCCGGCGTTGTAAATGCCGCCGATGGAGCTCGGGCCGGTGATCGAGATGGCGGTGCCGGCGGCATGATGAGCTTGCTGGCGCTGTCGACAAGGATGCCGGCCGAGGCGATAATGCCGCTGTCGAAAATGCCGCCGGTGATGGTGCTGGAAGAGATGTCGATGCCGGTCGCGGCCGCCGAGGAGATCGTACCGGCATTGGAGATGTTGCCCGTGAAGCCTTGACGTCGTAAACGTAAATGCCGGCGGGTGTACCCCGAAACCGTGCCGCCGGCGTTGATTGACGATGCCGCCCGTGAAGGTCGAGACGCCGTTGACGCCGATGCCGTTATAGACCCCCGAGACCGTGCCGCTGTTGGTGATGCCGCCCAGGAAGGTCGAGCCACTTATGTAGATGGCGGTCGACGCCGCTCAACTTGCTAGTGCTGTCGATCTTGATGCCGCGGGACGAGGCGGCGATGACGCCGCTGTCGGTGATGCCGCCGGCGATGGTGCTGTTGACGAAATGCGATGCCGGTCACGGCCGAGATCGTGCCGGCGTTGGAGATGTTGCCGGTGAAGGTCGAACCGTTGCCATGACGCCAGCGCCTCCGACGGGGCCGCTTGCCGAAATGGTGCCGGTGGCGCTGTTGACGATGCCGCCGGTAAAGCTCGAGACAGCGGTGACGAAAATGCCCAGGACGGCGGCCGAGACCGTTCCGCTATTGGTGATGCCGCCCGTGAAGGTCGAGACGCCGAAGGCGTAAATGCCGCGGGTGCCCGCCGAGACCGTGCCGGCGTTGGAGATGCCACCCAGGAAGCTCGAGCCGGTGATCGAGATGGCGGTGTGGGTGCCAGCGACCTTGCCGTTGCTATCGATCAGGATGCCGTGGCTCGAGCCATTGATGACGCCGCTGTCGGTGATCCCGCCGGTGACGGTGCCGGAGGATTGGATGAGGATGCCGGTTTCGCCCGAGATCGTGCCGGTGCTGCTGTTGACGATGCCGCCGGCGATGGCGCCGTTGTTGAGGCTGTTGCCGAATATGTCGATGGCGGCGGCGCCGACGAGATCGTGCCGGCGTTGCTGATGCTGCCCTGGAGCGCTTACCGTCGTAGATGAAAATCGCGGCGTTGGAGCCCGAGATCGTGCCGCCGGCGTTGTTGACGATACCGCCGGTGAAGGTCGAGACGAAGTTAATACCATTGCCGATTTGAATACCGGCGGTGCCCGCCGAGACCGTGCCGCTGTTGGTGATGCCGCCCAGGAAGGTCGAGCCGCTGATCGAGATGGCGGTGGTGGCGCCGGTGATCTTGCTGCTGTTGTCGATCTTGATGCCGCGGGACGAGGCATTGATGACGCCGCTGTCGAAGATGCCGCCGGCGATGGTGCTGCCGGTGATCTTGATGCCGGTCGCGGCCGAGATCGTGCCGGCGTTGGAGATGTTGCCGGTGAAGAGGTGAGACGTCGAGGAAAATACGCCGCGCCGCCCGCCGAGATCGTGCCGGCGCTGTTGGCGACGCCGCCCGAGAAGGTCGAAACGAGGATGACGACGATGCCGTAGGTGCCGGCCGGAGAGCGTGCCGCTGTTGGTGATGCCGCCCGTGAAGGTCGAGACGCCGCCGAAAAGATTGCCGACGACAATGCCGTTGTTGGCCGCCGAGATCTTGCCGGCGTTGGTGATGCCGCCGCCAAAGGTCGGGCCGGTGATCGAGATGGCGGTAGCGGCGGAGGTGATCTTGCTGGCGCTGTCGAGAGTGATGCCGCCGGCGATGATGCCGCTGTCGAAGATCGAGCCCGTGATCGTGCCGCTGAAGAGCGAGATGCCGCCCGAACGAGATGGTGCCGGCGTTGGAGATGTTGCCGGCGAAGCTGGTGTGGCTCACAGTGACACAGGAGACATGGCCGCTATTAACGAAGCCGCCGTGAACGGCCGGTGCAGCGCCCCGCCGGACGCCGTCAAGATCAGCTCGACCTCGTCGAGACATAAACCACCGAGTCGGTGAAACCCGCTGGCGCCGTGCCGATGACCCGTGCCGAAGGTGCCGACGACGCCGCTCGGGGCGTGAGAAGGTCGTAGGTCGTGGCGCTATAGTGCCGCTATCGAAGGTGAGATCCAGCGTGCCGGCGATGCTGGCCGTGCCCCGATCGTGATCTCGCTCGCGGTGGTAGGATTGATTTCGCTCTCCAGCGTGCCCGGCTGCCTTGCGTGTAGTTGCCGGTGACTTTCAGCATGCCGGTCCCGGATAGGGTCGGATAGATCGTGGCGTTGCCGGTGGTGAAGGTGTTGCTGTTGTTGATGACGCCGTAGCCGGTGAGCGTGTCCCCATGAGACGAAAACGCCACCGTGCCGTTAAGCGTGCCGCCGGTCTCGTTGATGGTGACCGCCTTGGGCGAGCCGCTGAAATCGATCGCGGTGCCGCCGGTGCCGGTGATGATGCCGCTGTTGGTGATGCCGCCGCCGGCGAAGGTCGCGTTGGCGATGGCGATGCCTTCAAGACCCGAGATCGTGCCGGTGCTGCTGTTGACGATGCCGCCCGAGAAGGTCGAGACGCCGCTCTCGAGGTAAATGCCGATGTTGCCCGCCGAAATCGTGCCGCTGTTGGTGATGCCGCCACCGGCGCTGCTGCCGCCGAAGCTGACGACGCTTTCGACTAAAATTTCGCCGGTGACCACGCCGGCATTGGTGATGCCGCCGCCGGCGCTGTTGCCGAATTGGGTGACGTTGGTTATGGCAATGCCGCCGTTGATCGTGCCGCCACTGCTGTTGGTGATGCCGCCGAGGAAGGTCTTGTCGTGGTGGACTATAACGCCGCCAGAGCCCGTAATCGTACCGGCGTTGCTGATGCCGTTCGAGAAGGTCGTGACGCCGTTGATGTTAATGGCGTCGCTGCCGCCTCCCGAGATTGTGCCGCCGGCGCTGTTGACGATGCCGCCCGAGAATGTCGAGATGCCGCTGAGGCTGAAGACTAAAATTCCAGCCCCGCCGGACACCGAGATCGTTCCGGAATTGGTGATGCCGCCGGTGAAGGTCTGGCCGCTGATCGCAATTCCGGCGGTGGAGCCGCCGGGGCCGGCGCCGGCCGCGCCGGTGATCTTGCTGGTGCCATCGATCAGGATGCCGGCATTGCCGCCGGTAGCCGAGATGGTGCCGCTATCGACGATAGCGCCGTTGAGCGTACTGCTGAACAGCGAGATGCCGCCCGGGCTGATGGTGCCCGAGTTACTGATATTGCCGGTGATGCTGTCGTTGGTGACGGTGATGGCGGTGAGCGCGCCGGTATTGATGCAGCCGCCGATATCGACCCCGGCACCGATGGTGACGGTGCACAAGGGCGTCGCCAGCGCTGGCGTGGCGGCGCCCGCCATCAGCGCCGCGACCGAACTGGTCGCGAGCCAGCGGCCGAGCCGCGGGTTCCCGCCTACCCCTTTCCCCACCACCAGCCCCCCAATCCTCGGGCCGCATTTCACACGCGCAGGGCGTTTTTTAGTTAGTCTCTAAATATTGATTTCTATGTATAGAGAACGGGTTGGGCGGTCAATCGCGGCGGTTGTAACACTCTGCCGCTCCGGGCCGCAAATCCTCTGACGAACCCTTAAGCCGCACCGAGGATTCCGGCCGAATCATTTGAGAATGAGTAGCTTTCACTTATGGGCTCGTAGGTGATGCCAAAATGACCCAGTCGGGCGAAAATGCGGGCGCGGCGCGGCAATTCATGCCGCTGGAGCAGGTCTACCGGCTGGTCGAGGAGCACCGCGGAGCGGGCCGGGTCGACCAGGCCGAAGGCCTGATCCGCCAGGTGCTCGAGACCCGGCCGAACGAGCCGCAGGCGATCCACTATCTCGGCATCATCGCGCATCAGCGCGGCCAAATCACCCAGGCGATCGAGCATCTAAAACACGCGGTCGAGCTCGCGCCCAAGGTGGCGCTGTTCCAGGCCAATCTCGGCGAAATGTACCGGCTCAACGGCCGGCCGGATCTCGCGGTCCAATACGGCGAGCGCGCGCTCGCCCTTCAGCCCGATTATGCCGAGGCGCTGAGCAATATCGGCATCGCCTATTACGAACAGAAGGATTACGCGAAGGCGCTGGCGAGCCACAAGCGCGCGGTCGAATTGAAACCCGATTTCGCGCTGGCGCACAGCAACATGGGGAACGCGCTCCACGCGCTCAGGCGTTTCGAGGAGGCGGTCGCGTGCTACCGCCGCGCGGTTGGCTGAAGCCCGATTTCGCTGATGGCTGGAGCAATCTCGGCACCAGCCTGCACCATTCGGGCCATTACGATGAGGCGATCGCCTGCTTGCGCCGCGCCATCGCGCTCGACCCCAACAACGCCAACGCCCATTCGGGGCTCGGCATCCTCTTGTTGATGCGCGGCGATCTGGCCGAGGGTTGGGCGGAATACGAGTGGCGGCTCAAATCGACCGAGGTGCGGCTGCCCTATCATCCGCAACGCCCGTGGCAGGGCGAAAGCCTCAAAGGGCGGCGCATCTACATCCATGCCGAACAGGGTTTCGGCGACACCATCCAGTTCGCGCGTTACGTGCCGTTGCTGGCGGCGCGCGGCGGCGCCGTGACCTTCCGCGTGCAGCAGGGCCTGGCCGGGCTGTTGCGCCAGAGCCTGCCCGGGATCGAGGTACTGGGCGACCGCGGCGCGCCGGCCGCTTCCGCCGATTGCGAATGCGCGCTTCTGAGCCTGCCGCATATCTTCGGCACGCGGCTCGAGACCATTCCGGCGCTGGTGCCCTATCTGCGCGCCGACGAGGCTGGGGTGGCGCGCTGGCGCGAGCGCTTCAAGGGAATGAGCGGGTTGAAGGTCGGGCCTCGCTTGGGCCGGCAATCCCGAGCATGTCAACGATAGGCGGCGCTCGATCGATCTGGCCGAGCTGGCGGCGCTGTTCAAGGTCGCGGGCGTGTCCTTCGTCAGCCTTCAGGTCGGGCCGCGTGCGGGTGATCTGGAAACGCATCGCGACCTGAAGATCACCGACATCGCGCCCGAGCTGGTCGGCTTCGGCGCCACCGCGGCGGCGATGGCGGCGCTCGATCTGGTGATCACCATCGATTCCTCGGTGGCGCATCTGGCGGGCGCGCTGGCGAAGCCGGTCTGGCTGTTCATGCCGTGGGTGTCGGATTGGCGCTGGCTTTTGGGCCGCGAGGACAATCCGTGGTATCCGACCGCGAGGCTCTTCCGCCAGATCGAGGGCGAGAGCTGGGCCAAAATCGCGGCGCGGATGGCGGGCGAGCTAACCAAGGCGGCCAAGGGCGACGCAAAAGTGCTGATGCCCTTTCGCGCGGCCGGCGAGGCGGCGGCTTCGAGCGCCGCCGCGATCATCGCCGCCGCCGAAAGCCGCATCGTCTCGCCGCCGCCGGCGCCGAGCCTGTCGCCGCCGCAGGTGCTGGCGCTGGCCGAGCAACGCCGCCAAGCCGGCAAGCTCGCCGAGGCCGAGACGCTGGCCCGCCGCGTGCTCGACGCCGAACCCAACAACGCCGAGGCGTTCCATCTCCTCGGCATTGTCGCGCATCAATCGGGCAATCTCGCCCATGCGATCGAGCATGTGCGGCGCGCCACCGCTCTCGCGCCCGATATGGCGCTCTATCACGCCAATCTCGGCGAGATGTGCCGCCTCGCCAAGCGCACCGACGAGGCGATAGCGGAAGGGAAGCGCGCGCTCGCGCTCCAGCCCGATTACGCCGACGCGTTGAGCAATCTCGGCATCGCCTATTACGAGAAAGGCGACTTCACCCAGGCAGTCGTGTGCTATGAGCGGGCCATCGGCTTGAAACCCAATTTCGTCCAGGCGCACAGCAATCTGGGCAACGCGTTGCGCGCCTTGAAACGCCATGACGAGGCGGTGCCGCGCTACCGCCGCGCCATCGAATTGGCGCCCCAATTCGCCGACGCCTGGAACAATCTCGGCACCACGCTGCGCGACCTCAAAAAGCCCGAGGAGGCCGAGGCGGCCTACCGCAAGGCGCTGGGCTTGAAGCCCGACGAGCCCGAGACCCTCAACAATCTGGCGCTCTGCCTCAAGGACCTCGACCGGCTCGACGAGGCGGAATCAAATCTCCGCCGTTCGCTCGCGATCGAGAGCCGCAACGCCAAGACACTGCTCTATCTCGCAACCTTGCTGCTCGACCGGCACCAGACCGACGAGGCGGCGGCGGCGGCCGAGCGCGCGCGGGAGCTTGAGCCCGGCAACCACGACGTCGTCAATCTGCTGGGCCGCGTCGCCTTCGAGCGCAACGATCTCGCCGGCGCCGAGGCGCAGTTCCGCCGCGCGCTCGAATTGAAGCCCGATCTCGCCGACGCGCTCAACAACATGGGCAATGTGCTGAAGGAGCTGGGCAAGCTCGACGCGGCGCGCGATGCCTATCTCAAATCGCTGGCGCTCGACCCGAGCGTGACCGGCGTTTATGTCAATTACGCGGATTCGGTGAAGTTCACGGCGGATAATCCCCATCTGAAGGCGATGGAAGCGATGCGCGAGGGCGGTGCGCCGCTCAGCGACACCGACCGGATGCAGCTCGATTTCGCGCTTGCCAAGGCCTATGCCGATCTGAAGGATTCGAAGCGCAGCTTCGAGCGGCTCTTGAGCGGCAACGCCTTGAAACGCGCCAAGATCCAATACGACGAGGCGGCGGCGCTTTCGCTGTTCGACCGCATCGAGGCGGCGTTTTCGGCGAAGCTTCTGCGCGAGAAGGAAAAACTCAAGGGCGGCGATCCGTCATCCGCGCCGATTTTCGTGCTGGGCATGCCGCGCTCGGGCACCACGCTGGTGGAGCAAATTCTGGCGAGCCATCCCGATGTCTTTGGCGCGGGCGAGTTGAAGACGCTCAACGACGTGGTCAACGAGGTGCGTGGGCCGGACGGCCAGCCCATCCCCTACCCCGAATTCGTGCCCGGGCTCGACGCGCGCGCATTGGGCCAGATCGGCGCGCGTTACCTTGCCGAAATCCGCAAGCTCGCGCCTTCTTCCCCGCACATCACCGACAAGATGCCGTCCAATTATTATTTCGCCGGGCTCATTCACCTGGCTTTGCCCAACGCGAAGATCATCCACACCATGCGCGACCCGGTCGATACCTGCATCTCGTGCTTTTCGAAGCTGTTCACCGCCGAGCAGAACCATACCTATGAGCTGGGCGAACTCGGCCGTTATCACCGGCGCTATCAGAAGCTGATGGAGCATTGGCGGCGCGTGCTGCCGGCGGGCCGTATTCTCGACGTGCGTTACGAGGATGTCGTCGCCGATCTCGAAGGTCAGGCGCGGCGGATCATTGCGCATTGCGGCCTCACCTGGAATGTGCGTTGCCTCAGCTTTCACCAAACCGACCGGCCGGTGCGCACCGCGAGCGCGTCGCAGGTGCGCCAGCCGATTTACAACAGCGCGGTCGGCCGCGGCCGCGCCTATGAGGAATTCCTCGGCCCGCTCAAGGACGCGCTGGCCGGCAACGCGGCTTCGCGCTAGCGCCATCGCATAAAGCTGGAGCGGGTGAGCCGTTTCGGTGGATGGCCTCAATTCTTTTCGTTGCTCGCCACTTACGTGCGGGGTGAAAGCGACGACTTTCTGAAGATGTTTGAGGCTAGGGAAAACCTCTTGGATGCAGCCAACAAAATAATCGATCTCAAGCCTGGAATGTTAGGTATATCATTGAATATCAATGAACTCATAGATCGGTGGAACAAGAGGCGCACTAAACCCGCGTAAATCGCGCAGTAGGCCCCAGATACCCTGCCGTGATTTGCCGATATTTAGACTAACGAATGGCTGATGCCGCCTCCCGCGGCGCTCTTCATTTTTTCCACCGATTTGTCCAATCGGAAATACGTCGTTCGATGCAATCGCATCCTTCTTGCGGGAGCGACGATAACCAGCGAAGTCCTGGCTTATAAAAATTAGCCATCAATATGGCACCTTGCGCTGTAAGCGTGGGCCGTGGCGCAAAAATTGAGCGCAGAGCTTGGACAACCAACAGAACGCCTGCGGCAGCAGAGACAAAACCGACCGACATAATGGGTTCGCCGGCCGCAAAGCGATCTAAATCTTGTTCGGATAATTGACCACAGCCGGGATCGCGCAAATGCTCTTCCGCCCTTTTGGGGTCTATACCAAGTGATTGGAAAAATTCTAGACGCTTTTCAGGCGTCATCAAGCGCGCTTCTTCAAGACGGTTCTTGACGAGAATGTTGCGATCGGCAACTGGATTGAAGCATTTCAAACATAGCTGCTCACCGGCCATGTCGTAAATTATCGCCTTGGCTGTCAAACCATGTGTACTGCCACCGATTATCATTTCTGGCCAGAGATTCTGAATGGCGTGCCGCGCGCCGTTGTCATCAACACAGGAAAGCACAAACCTATAGGAATATCGGCGCTCGAATTCTGCCAAGTCTGCTCTATTAGGTTCTCGCCCTTGCCCACCGATATATTTCTGCCAACTGCCCGGATATCTTTGCGGCTATTCCCATTCAAGCTATCTCAGCGCTTTGCAGGTGGGCCAGGCACAATCGATCGAGGATCAACGGATGCTTACGGAATTCATCCTTGGGATCGGCGTTGTCCTTATGGGTCACTTCGCATTCAGTTACTCAAACGCGTTCAGCGCGGCGAAGGCTGTCCTTTCTGCTAATCCGTCGATGAATCGCGTCGCGGAAAAATGGCGTATCGGCCCAGAACGGATGGCAGAAATTTACAACTGCTAATCCTTGGCGAACTGACGCAGACGCAGAAAGTCCCCTCAGTCGTCAGTTCACTTGATGGCCTTCGCCTGGTTTGTCGCTCTGTAGCTCGTCGATCGCTTCCACGATCTCCTTACCTTTTTAATTCAGATATAAATTCTGAATTCCTTCCTCGAAATTGGCCGGAAATCGCTCGTTTTTGATCGACCAAGACCAGAATCAGGATTATGGTATTGGCAGGAAAAAGGCCTGTTTTCCCGAGGTTCTGTCGGAGGGTCGAGGTGAAGAAGACGAAGATAGACAGAGGTCAAGGCTCGCAAGAAGGCGGCGAAGAGGGCAAGATCAAACTTCGCCTGGAGGAGAAGAAGAAAAACCCCGGTGCGAAGGCCTGGCGGGGGAAGCGGCACAGGGAGTTGCGTGTTTCGGGCGCTGGCGGCCGGCACGGCAGGACAATGAAGTTCTTCAATTCGGCCGCCTGGCGGCTCTCCTGGGAGGATTACGAGCGGGTTTCGGTCGCGATGATCTGCCGGAATGCGCACAGCACGCCCTATACCTTCTACAAGCGGTTCCCGAGCCGGCCGGCCTTCGAATACGCCCTGGTGCGCGTGACCTTCCTGGAGATGACCAGGGATTTCGACCGGGAGATGGCCCCTGAAGCCTGGAAGGACGCGACTCCACAGGCGATCATATTCAGGCTGGTGGATAAGGTTATCGCCAATACCATGACCGTCCCCACCATCGGCGTAATCCAATTGGCCATGCGAATTCGCATGAGCAAGCCCAAAGGGGCGGAGCCCTATTTCAATTCCGTTCTGCGGTCATTGACCGGGCCGTCGAATTGCTCTCGCCCAAGCTCGAAATCCCAAATGCCAAGGAATCCGTCCGAAATGCCATTCAAATGCTATTGGCGATGGCGACGGACGAGGCCTGGCGGCATGGAATACCATTCAAACCGAGCGAAAACGGGAACTTGCCGGGATATACAGCAATCTCATATTCCGCTGCCTTGGCCTGCCGCCTGGCCGGCGCGATACCAAGGAAAGCGGCGTAGTGGAAAGCCCGGAAGCCGAATTCCCCGAACATCTGCAAGCCAGCAAGCGCGATTCCAAGGGATTTATCAGCTTCAGTCACCCGGAAACCGGATTCCCGGAACATCTCCAAATCACTTACGGGATCACGAAATATCACCTCTATGAATACGCAAGGGACGTGAAAGCATCCAAAAAGCCGGAATTCAGAGTGGAAATCCAATAGAGCCGAGAGATGCAGTAATCCTAGAAACCAGGAAGAGAAAGCCTCAGAACCGAGAAGCCGAGGAAGCCGCGCAAACGCATATCCAGAATGATATGATGCCGAAAAAATGAGGATTCAAATTTGAAATCGCGGAAACCGACCCATGAAATCTTTGATGATAAAATCCGCCATCGCATTTTTTGATGTTCAAAAATGGAGGCTAGAAAATGAGAACCCTTGATTCCGTCCTTTATCGAATTTGGCGCATCGCATTTTTCCCGTTCGCCATGCTGGCGCTTTTTTATGTGGCCGGATTCCGGGGCGCTATGTCGATCTTCGGCGTTGGCTTGATCCTATTCGCCTTGAAGCAGGTGCGATCGCCCTGATTTCGTAGATTTGGCGCGACGAAATGGCGCTCACAGGATGAAACGAATATCGCCAATCAGGTTTGATGCTTTGGCTGGGTACGCGCGGGGCCCATTCGCGCTTTATATGGCTGAAGAAATTGGATGGTACGAGCATCAAGGAGAGCGTGTTCTCGGCTCCTTAATACGTGATCGTGAAGACAATGATTTTGGTGGTGTCATCTTTGGGAAAGATAGACAGCTTCGCTATAGATGCGTTCACGTGACAAGCTTTGTCGAACGTCAGCGCCTCGCTGAGGTCGAACTTCGCCGAGCTATGGAAAAGCTCGCGGCCGAATCCGACGAGGACTACTATCAAGGAGATGAAGAACATTCGCCCGTCGATTTCTTTACCCCCGTGGTTCGTACCGATCGACTAAATCCAAGTTTTGTTAAACTAAATGAGCAAGAAGTATTTTCTGCTGCACGTGGCATCATTGAGCCGATGATGCGCTGGTACAAAGATGCTGATGGAAATTTCGTTGAGCAGTTTCAGACTACTGGATTTGATGCTCGCATTTGGGAACTGTATCTTTTTGCGGCGTTTCGTGAGATGGGCTTTTGGCTTGACCGGACTCAAGCGAGCCCCGACTTTTCATGCACAATCGCTCGCAAGTTTTCACGTTGAGGCCGTGACAGTTAATCCAACGCGCGATCCGACCGGGGCGGTAGTGCCTGAACCATCCCATACAACGCCAGAAGAATTCGAGGCATATCGGCGGGACTATATGCCGATAAAGTTCGGAAGCGCCCTAACGTCGAAATTGTCCAAGAAATATTGGGAACTTTCTCATGTGACAGGAAAGCCACTTATATTCGCCATTCAGGACTTCTCGGCGCCGCGATCGATGCTTCGATCACGATCTGCTTTCGAAAACTATATTTATGGCTACGCCCATGATTGGGAGCGGGAGGCTGACGGTAAACTCAAAATTTTGCCTCGAAAAATTAATGTCCATCGTTGGGGTACGAAGGAAATTCCGTCCGGCTTTTTTGATTTACCGGGTTCAGAGAACGTTTCTGCCGTTATTTTTTCGGATAGCGGTACGATTTCGAAATTCAATCGCATGGGCTTATTGGCCGGCTTTGGCTCGCCAAGGCTACGGCTTATTCGTGTGGGTTTCACCGTAAATCACGACCCAAATGCGACAGAGCCGCTCAAATTTCGTCGCTCGGTCAACGACGCAGATTATTATGAAGAGTGGCGTGAAGGCATCGATGTTTGGCACAACCCGAAGGCAAAGTATCCGCTGGAGGAGGCGGCCTTACCGGGTGTCGCCCATCACCGCCTGCTGGCGGACGGACAAATTCAAAGTCTTACCCCGGAGTGGCACTCATTGGGATCTCTAACGCTTCAATCGCTGGAAGAAAAGTCTTCCGACCAACCTAAGACTTGACGCGAAGAGTTATTTTCCCAAACATCTAGGTATGGACGGCCCTTTAACACCGAGCCCCGACTTTTGGGAAAGTGGTGTCCCTCTTTCTGAGGCCGATTATTTTTTTGCGGATGAAAATCTGCGCGCAAAATATGTCGAACCACAAATACCACTACCATTTCAATTTCTCGCGAAAATCGCGACGTTGATAGCGCAGCCAGAAAATGAAAAGGAAAAACTGGAGCATGAAAAAATAGAGCAGATAAATCGGGATGCACATGACCAAACTAACTCATATTTGAGCGCCGTCCTTGAAGCGCGGGAATTATTGCTGAGTGATCTCCGGAAGGGCAAATTAATCGGCTATGGATATGTCGCGCCCCGCAATCCGGCGAGCATCCGCAGCAAAATTCCCCGAGACCTCTTCGAGCCGAAATACGTCATTTGGGAGGATTCGTCCGTCAAGGGCGCTGGAATCGAATTCTCGGCCGTTCTGGTATTTGAATTGGAACTGGCCCAGGAAATCGACGCCCAATTGGCGAAGAAAGCGCCATCCCAAGGAACCGGCATTAAACGAGGTCCGCCGCCATCGAGCGATGCTATCGAGGAAGCTATCCGGTCCCTTATTGGATGAGAGATGGCGTCCCAAACATAATCAACAGAAAGACAATATTGGATCGATTCAGGGCAGCGGGTGCACGAATTGCATCCAGGGGAATTTCCGCAATGATCGTGGGCTTAGCAATAGAATCAATTCGGGTGGTTTTGGCGAAATTGATTCCCCGCGTGAAAAAATAGCGCATTTCGCAAAACCAAGCTTGGTTACATTCGTTTTTGGTTTGAGTGGCATTGCGAGTCTTCGCAAGGCCATGCTGGTCGCATGTCAGACGACCAAGCTTGGCTTACCCCGAGGGAAGCCGCCGCCTATCTCAAGACCAGCCGCCGCAATTTCGACCGGCTGAAGATAGCGCGTCATATCCTTGGAATGCGGACGCCCCGCTTTCTCAAGGCCGATTTGGACGCCTATATGGCAAGCCGTCGCGTCGAGCCGGTCACTCTCGCCCCTTTTCGGGCGGCTCCCCTGCCCCACTCCCCGACAAAATACGGTCGGTCGAAATCCGCCGAAAATTGGCTCAGGGACAACCTGAAAGAACTAAAAGACCTTCAGCGATCCAGCACGGCGACCGCATCGTCCAAGTCGGATGGGGCCAAGTGAGCATAGCGTTCGGTCATACGCATGGATTTATGGCCTAGGAGGCGCTGGACCCGCTGGATCGGGACGCCGCGCTGGACGAGCCTTGAAGCGTAATGGTGGCGCAAATCGTGGATGTTGAAATCCTCGATCTTCGCCCGCCGGCAAGCGGCTTTGAACCCGATTTGGATATTCCCGAGAGGCCGTGGCGAGGGTTTTTCGCCCTTTTTCGTTTTTGGCACAAAGAGAAAGACGCGCTCGGCGCCTTCGGGACGCTCTTTGAGAAGCTGGCGCAGTAGCTCGGCAGTGCGCTTCGGCACGGCCTTGCTGGTCGCGGTCGCGTTCTTGGTCTGGTCAGCCCCGATGCGTATCCGTACCCGGTCCTCTTCGAACACCACGTCGCGCCAGGTCAGGCTCAGGGCTTCTGCCTTACGGCATCCGGAATCCATGAGGAAGGTCACAATCGGGCGAAGGTGCGAGGAGCATTCATCCAAGAGGCGCTTTTCCTCCTCTGGCGAAAGCCAGCGGACGCGGCCCGGCGGCTCCCTGAACATCTTCACCCGGAACGGCGCGGTCGAAATGTTCCAGTCATTGGCGGCGCGGTTGATGATCGCCCGCATATAGGCGACTTCGCGGTTGGCGGTCGAAGGCGTGAGCTTGTGCTTGGTGACGAGATCGTCGCGGTATTTGGCGATATCGGCGCTTGTTATATTGTCGAGCGGCGTATCATCGCCAAAATGCGCGCGGAGCTTGGTCAGGACGTAGTTGTCCTTGGCCCGGACCATGGATTTACCCCTCGGCAACAGAATCGTCCGATAGTAGCGATCAACGGCCTCGCTGAAGGGTATGGTCGGAAGCTTGCCAGAGGCGACACGTTCCTGTATCTCCCGACGCCACCGCTCTTCTAGTGCCTTGGCTGTGGTTCTGGACGGTGTTTTGGAAGACCGCCGCACTGTCTGGCCGAGGTACTGGAATTCGACGATCCAATTGGGTGAGTCTGCACGCTTGAACAAGGTCACGGAACTGAGTCCTCCCGAAAATCCTCCCGGCGACCATATTTATAGTAGGGTCTTTAAAAATAAGCAAGGTATGTTCAATAGGTTCGCTGCCGTAGCTCAGTGGTAGAGCACTCCCTTGGTAAGGGAGAGGTCCTCAGTTCAATCCTGAGCGGCAGCACCATCATCCGCCTTCGCGCCCGCCTCGCCCGCCGCTACCATCGCCGCCATGCGTTCCCCCGCCCCCGCGCGCATCGTCTGCCTCACGCCCGAGACGGTGGAGACGCTCTATCTCCTGGGCGCGGGCGCGCGCATCGCCGGGGTTTCCGGCTTCGCCGTGCGCCCGCCCGAGGCCCGGCGCAAGCCGCGCATATCCGCCTTCACCACCGCCCATATCGGCCGCATCCTGGCCTTGAAGCCCGATCTGGTGCTGGGCTTCTCCGACCTCCAGGCCGAGATCGTGCGCGACCTGGTCAAGGCCGGGATCGAGGTGCATGTCTTCAACCAGCGCGACATCGCCGGCATCCTGGCCATGATACAAACCTTGGGGCGGCTCATTGGCGCGGAGGCGAAAGCCCGAAGGCTCGTGGCGTCGCTGGAAAAGCGCCTCGCTAGCGCGCGCCGGCGCAACGCGAAATTGAAATGCCGCCCGCGCGTCTATTTCGAGGAATGGGACGAGCCGCCAATCTGCGGCATCCGTTGGGTGTCGGAACTGATCGAGCTGGCCGGCGGCGAGGACGTATTCGCCGCCCGCGCGCGCCAGGGCAATGCTTCCGCGCGCGTGGTTTCGCATGACGAGATCATCGAAGCATCGCCCGACATCATCATCGGCTCCTGGTGCGGCAAGAAATTCCGGCCCGAGCGCGTGGCGGCAAGGATTGGCTTTGTCCAATTGCCCGCGATCCGCGCCGGGCAACTCCACGAGATCAAATCGGCAATCATTCTTCAGCCCGGCCCGGGCGCGCTCACCTTGGGGCTCGAGGCGATGGAAAAAATCATCAAGGGCTGGCGAACGGGCTGATTTAATTATTGCGGGCCTGCGCCCGCGGGCTAATTCGCCCAGCGCTTGTGCAGCCACAGCCATTGCTCGGGCCGGGCGCGGATCCAGCTTTCGAGCATGGCGTTGACGCGCGTCATCGCCGCCAGCACGTCGGCCGACGTGTCGCCGGTATCCTCGATTTCGAGCCGGGGCAGCACGGTCATGCGGAAGCGCGCGTCGCGCAGCCTTTCGGACTGGACCGGCACCAACGGACAGCCGAAGCGCAGGCCCAAACGGGCGAGCGCCGGCGCGGTCATGGCGTCGCGGCCGAAGAACGGCACGGATATCCCGTCGTTCAGTTTCTGGTCGACCAGTATGCCGAGGTGCCCGCCGCGGTTGAGATGGCGGAGTAGGTCGCGCCCGCCCTCGGCGCCCTTGGCCACGGCGCGGCGCGAACGCCGCCAATGGCGTATCAGCCGGTCGACCCAGGGATTGTTCGCCTCGCGATAGACCGAAACCAGGGATTCGCCCAACAGGCGGTGGAGGGTCGCCGGGCCAACTTCCCAGTTGCTGAAATGGCCGCCGAAGACGATGCCGGGCTTGCCGTCGTTCAGCAAGTCGGTCACTCCGCTTTCGTTGACGATTTCGACCCGGCCGGATTCGGCGGCGCAGATCCAACCGAGATGCGGATATTCCGCCACCGCCCGGCCGAGATTGTCCCACATGCCGCGCAGGATGCGCCGGTTCTGGGCTTCGTCATTGTCGGGCAACGCGCGGCCGATATTGGCCAATGCCCGTCGCGACAGGCCCAGCTGAGGACCGAATGTCCGGCCGAGAAAACCGCCCAGCTTCGAGGCCCAATCGACCGGCAAAACGCCGAACACCGTCATGACCGCGACCAGCCCCGCGGCCTGGGCCAGATGGATGGCCTGGCGCGGCAGATCGCGCGGCCGTTCGATCGCATCCATCAACAACATTCCCTCCCGCAAACCGGTTTTCACGAGGTTTTCTGACGCTTGAAAGCAGGCAGCCGGCAACCCGCATTCCGATGGTAGCGGATGTCGGGGTCAAGAAAAAGGGCCGCGCCCGAAGGCGCGGCCCAAGTTCAGGGAGGAAAAGCCCGAAGGACTTTGCGGTGTAAACCGCGCGCCCGTTATACGGCGCAAATTCTCAACAAATTGTTAAGGCCGCGAACTTCCGGCGAACGTGGCTAACGCGCGCTAACCCTTCGCGGCGGCGTCGAAGTAGTCGTTGACCGAGCGCGCCAGGCTTTGCGCGATCGCGCTGCGGAACGGGCCTTGGCGCAGCTGGCGCTCCTGCTCGCGGTTCGACAGACAGCCGATTTCGACCAAAGCCGAGGGTATGTCCGGCGCCTTCAACACGGCGAATCCCGCCGAACGGTGGCTGTTGGTCAGCATCGGCACATGCCGGCCGAGTTCGGCCACCAGTTCCTGCGCGAGCTGGATCGAGAGATTGTTGGTCTGGCGCCGCGCCAGGTCGATGAGAATGCCGCTGACCTCGGGATCGTGCTTCGACAAATCGATGCCGGCGATCCGATCGGCTTGGTTCTCGCGCGCGGCCAGCGCCGCGGCTTCGCGGTCGGAAGCCTGCTCGGACAGGGTGTAGACCGAGGCGCCGCGCTCCGCCCGGTTGGGCAGCGCGTCGGCGTGGACCGACAGAAACAGATCGGCGCCGGCGGCGCGGGCGCGGGCCACGCGCTCCGGCAGCGGAATGAACTCGTCGTCCTTGCGGGTGAAGCGCAGATCGAAGCGCCGGGTGGCCGCGAGCTGGCGGGCGACCTCCATCACCGTCGGCAGCGAGATGTCCTTTTCATAGGTGCCGGCGAGGCCGATGGCGCCGGGATCGACGCCGCCATGGCCGGCATCGAGCATGATCAGCGGCAATTTCGGCTTCTTGATCTCGTCGGCGAGCGCGCGCTTGAGATCGAGGAAACTCATCCCCGCCGCCGCCCCGGCTAAAAGCCGGTTGAAACGTCGCCTGTCGATCGAAGCCGCCAAGACGCGTCCTTCCGTTCCCCTGGAATGCGATTCCATCAGGGAAGTTGAAGCATTACCGGGGTAAAGATTAGGTTAAAACTTAGATTACGTCCATATCTAATTGAATAGATTAACTTTTATCAGCTTATTTCCACCACCACCCGGCCCCGGACGCCGCCCTTGAGGATCTTGGCGCCCCATCCGGGCAGGGCCTCGAGCTTGATGGTCTGGGTGATGGCGTCGAGCTTGTCCAAGGGCAGGTCGCGGGCCAGCCGCGCCCAGATCGCCTTGCGTTCCTCCTGGGGGCACATCACCGAATCGATCCCCAAGAGCTTCACCCCGCGCAGCAGGAAGGGAATGACGGTCGAGGTGAGATCGCTGCCGCCCGCCAGGCCGCAGGCCGCGACCGAGCCGCGGTATTTCATCTGGGTCAGCACCGTGGCGAGCGTGGTGCTGCCGACGTTGTCGATGGCGCCCGCCCAACGCTCGCTGTCGATCGGCTTGGCGGGCGGCTTGGCGAGCTCGGCGCGGTCGATGAAAGACGAAGCACCGAGGCTTTTCAGGTAATCATGGGTTTCGGGCCGTCCGGTCGAGGCCGCGACTTGGTAGCCGAGCTTCGCCAGGATCGCCACCGCGACGCTGCCCACCCCGCCGGCGGCGCCGGTCACCAGCACCTCGCCCATCCCCGGCTTCAGCCCGTGCGCCTCGAGCGCCATCACCGCCATCATCGAGGTGAATCCGGCGGTGCCGATGGCCATGGCGCGCTTGGTGGAAATAGCCGGCGGCAGCCGGATCAACTGGCTCGCCTTGACCCGCGCCTTCTGGGCATAACCGCCCCATTGCATCTCGCCGACGCGCCAGCCGGTCAACACCACCTTGTCGCCCGGCTTCCATTCCGGCGAGGTCGAGCTTTCGACCGAGCCGGCGAAATCCACCCCCGGCACATGCGGATATTTCCGCACCAGCCGGCCGACGCCTTCGAGGATCATGCCGTCCTTGTAATTGAGCGTCGAATATTCGACGGCGACCGTCACCTCGCCCGGCGGCAAATCGCTTTCCGGCAGGTTGGCGATACGCGCCGCAACCTTGCCGCCCGATTCCTCGAGCAGCAGGGCCCGAAAATCACTCATGGACAACCGCTCATCGCAGGCGTTCGAGGATGCTGACGTAATTGGCCACGGCCGCGCCGCCCATGTTGAACACGGCGGCGAGCTTGGCGTCCTTGATCTGGATGTCGCCGGCGGTGCCGGTCAATTGCATGGATTGCAGCACATGCATGGAAACGCCGGTGGCGCCGATGGGATGGCCCTTGGCCTTCAAGCCGCCCGAGGCGTTGATCGGCAGCTTGCCGGTTTTCTCGGATATGCCTTGCTCGATCACGCGCGCGCCCTCGCCCTTCTTGGCCAGGCCCATCGCCTCGTAAATCATCAGCTCGGCGATGGTGAAGCAATCATGGACCTCGGCGCAGGACAGATCGTCGAGCCCCACGCGCGCGCTGGCGAAGGCGCGCCGCCAGGCCACTTCCGGCCCTTCATACGAGGTGATGTCGCGCTTGCTCATGGGCAGGAAGTCGTTGACCTGCTCGGATGCGCGGAACACCACCGCCTTTTCGGAGCCGAGCGCGGTGTCGATATCGGTCAGCACCAGCGCCGCGGCGCCGTCGGAAACCAGCGAACAATCGGTGCGGCGTAATGGGCCCGCGACAATGGGATTCTTGTCCGAAACCGTGCGGCAGAAATCATAACCCAAATCCTTGCGGATTTGCGCCAACGGGTTGACCGCGCCGTTCTTGTGGTTCTTGGCGGCGATCTTGGCGAGCGCGTCGGATTTGTCGCCGTAACGCTGGAAATAGGCCTGGGCGATGCGGCCGAACACGCCGGCGAAGCCGCCTTCGATCCCGCCCTCTTCCTTGAGATAGGCCGCGCGGATGAGGAGGTCGCCCACTTGCGGGCCCGCGACCTCGGTCATCTTTTCCACGCCCACCACCAGCACGCGCCGCGCGCGTTTGGCCGCGATCGCGTTCAGGCCCTGATAGATGGCCGCCGAGCCGGTGGCGCAGGCATTCTCGACCCGGGTCGCCGGCTTGTAACGCAGCACCGGGTCGATTTGCAGCGTCAGCGAGGACGGGAATTCCTGGCGCACGAAGCCGCCATTGAAGGTGCCGAGATAGATTTCGTCGATATCGGCGGGCGCCAAGCCCGAATCCTTTATGGCGTCGGTGGCCACCTTGACGATCAGCGATTCGATGTCCTCGCCCTCGAGCTTGCCGAAGCGCGAATGGGCCCAGCCGGTGATGCAAGCGGTCATGGCCTCTCCTTATTACCTTGAGCGCGCAGTAGGATATACTAAGGCCGCATGACGGGCGAGACTTTGACTCTGCGGCGGCCGGATGACTGGCATGTGCATTTGCGCGACGGCGCCATGCTCAAGGCCGTTCTGCCCTTCACCGCCGGGGCCTTCGCCCGCGCCATCGTCATGCCCAATCTGACCTCGCCGGTCACCAGCGTGGCCGCGGCCAAGGCCTATCGCCGGCGGATCATGAAAGCCCTGCCCAAAAAGGCTGATTTCACGCCCTTGATGACCTGCTACCTCACCGACCGCGCCGACCCCGACGCGGTCGCGCAGGGCTTCGAGCAAGGCGTGTTCGCCGCGGCCAAGCTCTACCCCGCCCATGCCACCACCAATTCGGCCAAGGGCGTGACCGATATCGCGCATATCATGCCGGTGCTGGAGCGCATGCAGACCATCCGCATGCCGCTTCTGGTCCATGGCGAGGTCACCGATCCCAAGGTCGACGTGTTCGACCGCGAGGCGCGCTTCATCGAGGGCGTGCTCGCCCCGCTGATGAAACGCCTGCCCGGTCTCAAAGTGGTGTTCGAGCACGTCACCACCAGCGACGCGGTCGATTTCGTCAACACCTCGGGCGCCAATCTCGCCGCCACCATCACCGCGCATCATCTGGTCATCAACCGCAACGCGATGTTCGCCGGGGGATTGCGGCCGCACATGTATTGCCTGCCGGTGGCGAAAAGCGAACGGCACCGCCTGGCATTGCGCCGCGCCGCAACCCTGGGTAGCCCCAAATTCTTCCTTGGCACCGACACCGCGCCGCATCTGGTGGCCGACAAGGAGAAGGATTGCGGCTGCGCCGGCATTTTCTCGGCGCCGGTGGCGCTCGAAACCTATGCACAGGTGTTCGAGGAAGAAAACGCGCTCGACCGGCTCGAGATTTTTGCCTCGCTCAACGGGCCGCGTTTCTACGGCTTGGCCCCCAACGAGACGCGGGTGACGCTCAAGCGCGCGCGCTGGAAGGCGCCGTCGAACATCCGCGTCGGTAAGGCGGATGTGCGGCCCTTCCTCGCCGGCGAGACGATTGGGTGGAAGCTGGCGCGCTGACTTAGCGTGTCGCCGGCGCTTCGCAAGCCACCGTGCCCATCTCGGCCGGGATCGAGACCTCGATCAGCTCGAAATCGTCCGAGGCGCAGTTCTCATTGTGGACGTGGCCGCCGGGGATGAGCACGGAATCGCCGGGCTCGAGCCGCACCACGCCCTTGCCCTCGAATTCCAGCTCCATCCAGCCCTTGACCATGTAGACGAACTGCGCCTCGCAGACATGGTAGTGCCAGCCGGTTGGCCGGTTCATGCCGGCGCGGGCCGAGGTCAGCTGTGCCCGCATCTTGCCCTTGGTGGCATCCGTCACGCCCAGATCGCGGTACTGGAAGAATTCGCGCCTTCCGGGCACGACCCGCGCGCCCTTGCCCTTCGAAACCGCCAGTTCGATCTTCCGTGCCTTCGCCTTGGTCGATCCGTCCATGGGTTTTCTCCTTACGGTATCGCGTGGTCGATGAGTTCCTGCGGCACGGCGTCACCCCATTGCGAGAGCAGCCCTTCCCCGGCCGAAACCTGGTTGGCGGGCGTACGGGCATTGAGGACGTCGGTGTCGGTCCAGTGCTCGTGCACCCGGCCCCAGGGATCGTACCAATAATCGTAGATCTGGGAGCCGAGCACGTGGCGGCCGACGCCCCAGACATGCTTGTACTTGCCCGCGGCCTTCAAATGTTCCTGGCCGAGCATCACGTCGTCGAAATCGCGCACCTCGAACGACAAATGGTTGAGGCCGTTCTTCGGTCCGGCGAGGCAGAAGAAAACATGGTGATCGACATAATCGTCGCCGCGGTCGAGCCGGTTGAACGAGCCGATGACGTTGCTCTTGTCGCCTTCATAAACGTCGTCCGAGACCAGGAAACCCAGCGTCTCGCGGTACCATTTGAGCGTGGATGATATGTCGGTCGACATCACCACGCCGTGGCCGGCGCGCTTCACCTGCGACGGGCCTTTCGGCACGCGGCACAATTCGCCGGCGCGGCGCTTCTTCTCCTCGCCCCAGTTCATGGCGGTCTTGCGCACCGGCAGCTTCGGAACGTTCTCGATGCCGTAGACGAGCTCGATCTGATAGCCCTGCGGATCGGTCAATCGCACGCGCTTGCCGCCGCCGGGTTCGTCGATATGTTCTATGCCCGAGGCGCCTTGCACCTTGGCGGCCTTTTTCAGATCGTCCTCGCTCGCCGCCAGATAGCCGAAGCCCAGGAATTTCGAGGGCCCGAGTTCGGTGACGTGGATGTGGTGCACCGGATCGGTGCCGCGCATGAACAGCTTGTCCTTGGTGCGCGCGGCGCGGACCAAGCCGAAAGATGTGAGGAATTCCTCGGCCTGGTCGAGATCGGGCGAACGCAGCCGCCCCCACAGGAAATCAACCGCCTTGACGACCGGCATGACGCATCCCCCGCCGTTTTCGCGATTTTAGCGGCAATCAGCCGCGCGCCGCCAGCGTCGCGAACGCGTCGCCTTCGGCCTTGCGCCGCTCGATATGGTGGCGGTGCCACAGCGCGTAGAACAGCAGCGTCCAGCAGGCGAAGCCGGCGCGTTTGCGCTCCGCTTCGAGGAACAGATTTTCCACCGCGCCGGGCACGCAGATCTCGCCGATGCCCGGCTGCGCCGCCACCAGCTTTCCCAACTCCGCGCCGCGGCGCGCGATCCATTCGGCGGCCGGCACGGTGAAGCCGCGCTTCTTCGCCATCGGCTGGGCTTGGGGCACGTTCTGCTCGACCCAGCGGCGCAACAGCCACTTGCCCAGCCTCTTCCTCACCTTCATCTCGTCGGGCAGGCGGAATACGGCCTGCGCCACCACCGGATCGAGGAAGGGCGTGCGGCCCTCGACGCCATGCGCCATCAGGCAGCGGTCGAGCTTGGTCAACAGATCGTTGGGCAGCCAGTCGGCGCAATCGGTCGCCTGCGCCACCTGGAGCCGCGAACGACCCGGCAGGCTGGCATTGAGCTCGGATGCCTCGATGCCGTCGCGCCAATCGGCGAGATCGCGGCGCAGGATGCCGAGCTTGTCGAGATTGCCCCTACCCCGCAAAAGCTTGCCGCCGCGCCACCACGGCCGCATCAGCGAGCGGTAGCGGCCATAGCCGGCCATCAGTTCGTCGCCGCCTTCGCCGCTGAGAATGACCTTGAGCCCCGCCGCCCGCGCGCTCGCCGCCAGCTTGTAGGTCGGCAGCACCGCGTAATCCGCCGCCGGATCGTCCATGACGCGGGCGATTTCGGGCAGCAGCCGCCAGAAATCCTCTTCGTGGAATTCGATCTCGACATGCTCGGCGCCGAGCGCGTGCGCCACCTTGCGCGCGGCCGCCCGTTCGTCGGCCGGCTCGGTGTTCGGGAATCCCACGGTGAAGGCCTTGACCGGGCGGTCGTTGAGCCGCGCCATCATCGCCAGCACGGCCGAGGAATCGATGCCGCCCGAGAGGAACATGCCGTAAGGCACGTCGGCGCGCTGATGCACGTTGACGCTGTCGGCGAAGGCGCGATCGAAGGATGCCAGCGCTTGCGCCTCGTTTTCGGGCGGCTTGGCCCCGGGCGCGGGCAAGGCCTCGATCCGCCGGCGTTCGATGATGCGGCCCTTGGTCACCACCACGGTTTCGCCCGGCAGGACGCGATGGATGCCCTGGAACACGGTTTCGCGGCCGGTGGTGAACTGCAATTGCAGCAGCTCGTTGCGCGCGGCGATGTTGAGCGCCGGCTTCACCAGGCCGCCGCGGATGAGCGCCTGGGGCTCGGAGGCAAACGCCAGGCCTTGCGGCGTCTCGACATAATAAAGCGGTTTGATGCCGAAGGGATCGCGGGCCAGCACCAGCCGCCCGGCGCCGGGATCGTGCAAGGCGATGGCGTACATGCCGCGCAGATGACGGGGGAAGTCGAGCCCAAAGCGGCGATAGAGATGGAGCGGCAATTCGCAATCCGAGCCGGTGGCGAAGACCGCGGCGGGAAATTCCCGCTTGAGCTCGATGTAGTTGTAAATCTCGCCGTTCGCGACCAGCGCCGCGCCCCCCGGCTCGTAAAGCGGCTGGTCGCCGGTGGCGAGATCGATGATGGCGAGCCGCGTCTGCACCATGCCCACGTCGCCCGAGCGGTAATGGCCGTCGCCGTCGGGCCCGCGATGGCGCAACGCGCCTTCCATGGCGGAGAGCGCGGCCAAGGGCGGCGCCTCGCCGTTCACCGTCATCATGCCGGCGACGCCGCACATCAGCGCGCGGCCCGGTCGAAGAAATCGCGATAGGCCGCGACCACGGAGGATTCGCTGAACGCGGCCTGATAGCGCGCGAAGCCCGAAGCCGCCAGGCGCGCGCGTTGGGCCTGGTTTGCGGCCAGATCGGTCATGGCGCGAGCCAACCCATCGGCATCGTTGATGGGCACCAGCAATCCGTTCTCGCCGTTCTCGATCAATTCCTTCGGGCCGGCGCTGTCGGTCGCGATCACCGGCTTGCCCGCCGCCCAGGCTTCGATGATGGTGTTGCCCAGAGGCTCGATGCGCGACGGCACCGCCAGCATGTCGCACGCCGCCAGCAGACCGGGCACGTCCTCGCGCCAGCCGAGGAAGCGCACGCGATCCAAAATCTTAAGCGCCCCCGCCTTTTTTTGGAGCGCTTCGCGCTGGGGCCCCTCGCCCGCGAGCCAAAGATAAAGGCGCGGCGCGCGCGCCAGCGCTTCCAGCAGAATATCGAAGCCCTTGCTGGGATGGAGCCGCCCCAGCGCCAGCACCAGCGGCGCATCCGCCGGGGTGTCGAGGCTCGCGCGCGAAACCGCCGTCCCGCGCGCGGAGGACGGGAAATTGGGCAGATAGTGGACGCGGTTTTCGGGCCAACCCTCGGCCACAAGATAAGCGGCGATGCCGCGCGTATTGGCGATGAGATGGTCGCAGCTTCGGTAATATTTCAAATCGTAATACCCTCCGAGACGCGCAACATGCACGAAATCGCCGCGCGGGCAAAGCGCGGTTGCCCGGTTCATCCAGGTCAGCACCACGCGCGGCCGGTATTCGGCGAGCGCGCGGCGAAAGCCCGGACGCGTCGTGAAATCGAACCACCCGCCGAAGGGCAGCAGCAGCGGCGCGATTCCGGCGCGGCGCAACGCCGCCTCGCGCTCCGGCGCCGGGCGCATGACGACGCGTTGCTCCTGCCCGGAATTTTGCAGCGCCACCGCGAGCCGCGTGAAGAACGCCTCGGCGCCGCCGAAGCGCGCCCCCGCCATCGCCTGGAGCAGCCGGGTCATGGGATCAAACCCTCGAAGCGTTGCGCCACCTCGTCCCAGGACCGGCCGCGCTGACGTTCCAGCGCCGCCAGATGCATCCGCCGCCAGCGCGCGTCGTCGTGCAGCAAGGCGACCGACGAGGCGGCGAAGCTCTCGGCGTCGACGGCAAGATCGCCGGTGACGCCGTCGACGATGCGCTCGGGCAGCGAGCCCACCGGCTGCGCCACCGCCGGCACGCCCAGCGCCTGGGCTTCGGCCACGGCGGCGCAGAAGGTTTCGTTCTCGTCGCCGCGGTAGAGCATCGCGCGGGATTCTCTCAACGCCTTTATCAGCTCCGCGCGCGGCAAGGGCGGGGCGCAGCGCACGCCGATCGAATCGAGGCTCTTGGCGCGGGCGAGCACCGCCGCCATGGCTTCCGCCTGCTTGCCGCCGGCTTCGCCATAGACCGCCGGCCCGGCATGGATCCGCAGCTCGGCCAAGGGCAGCACCGGATGAATGCGGCGCGTCCATATGTCCAAAAGCCAATCGAGGCCGCGTAACGGGTTGGAGGTGAAGATCGCGCGCGGCGGCGGCGGCGATGAAAGCGGCGCGGCGTGGCGGAATTCCTCGGCCAGGCCGTAGGGAATGATTTCGAGACCGCCGCGCGGCATCCAGCCCGGCACCGTCGTTGCGTGATAATCGCCGATGCAGACGATCACCGGGCGGCGGCGGAACAACGCCCAGACATAGCGCGGCTTTTTCAGATACCAGCCGGGATTGTGAATCCAGAACAGGGCCTTGCGCGCGCGCGGCACCAAGCCGATCAGGCGATGGCCGCGATTGGCGATGTAGAGATCGGCGCTTTCGGGCGTGCCTTCGGTGATGGGAATCCAGACCACGCCCTTATATGCGAGCCGGGCGGTGCAGCGATTATAGACCTCGACCCGGTGGCGGCGCGCGGCCAAGGCATTGGCGAGCGCCACCACCGCCGCCTCGGCGCCGCCCAGCGGTCCCGCCTCGGGCGAACGCCCGTCGAAGACGATGCCGTCATCGGCGATGACGATCCGCGCCATTTCAAGCCTTCTCCGCCTTGACGCGCGCCAACAGCCGGCGCGCGCCTTGCTCCGCCGCCTCAACCGACAGTGAATCCATCATGCTGTCGGTGGTGAGGCGGTCCCAGCCGGGACGGAACAATTCCAGATAAGGCGTCGCCGTGGCGACCACTTCGGCGCGCGCGCCCCAGGGCGCGTATTCCGAAACCCGGCTCGGCCCGAACAAGCCCAAGGTCGGCGCGCCGGCAGCCGCGGCGATATGCATCAAGCCGGTGTCGTTGCCGGCGAACAGCGCCGCGCGCTTCAGCACCGCCCCGGCGGTGAGGAGATCGACCTTTCCGACCAGATCGATCGCCTGGCCCGGAAGCGCGTCGATCACCGGCTGGGCCTGCTTGCGTTCATGCGCCGCCGCCAGCACCGCGACGCGCGCCCCCGGCAGCGGGCCCGGCGCGGAGGTGAGGCGCTTGGCCAGTTCGGCGAAGCGCTCGGCGCGCCATTCCTTGCCGCGCCAATTGGCGGCGGGGCCGATGGCGAGAAAGCGCTCGCCCGGCGGCACCAGCCTGGAAGCATCGTCGATATGTTTGGGAGCGAACCAGAGAAGGGGCGCGGGCGGCGGATCGAGATCGAACAGCCGGGCTAATTGCTTCACGCGATGATCGCCCGGATTTCCCTTGGCGATGACGCGGCGCTCGCCCGCCCACAGGAAAAACGACAGCGCCGAGCCGCGCAGATCGACCGCCAGATCCCAGCGCGAAGCCGCGACCGCGAGATAAAGCTTCGCCCAATGCAGCGCGAATTTCTTCTTGTCGACCACGATGAGGCGCTGGAGGCCGGGCACCGCCTCGAACAGCGGCGCCGCCAGCGGCCCCGCCGCGACGGTGAATGATGCGCCGGGATAACGCCCGATCAGATAGGACAGAAGCCCGGTCGAGAGGACGGCATCACCGATCCGCGTCGCCGTGACAAAGAGGATTTTCATGCCGCGAATTGCGCCAGGGCCAAGCCGATGGATCGGGCGGGTTATAGGCCGGGTGCAGCATCTTGCCAAGCCTCGCCGCCGGGCTTACCTGTTAGCACATGCCCCCAACCGGCTCCTATGCCTTGCTCGACGGACGCGGCGTGCTGGAAGTCGCGGGCGCGGACCGCGCGGCGTTTCTCCAGGGCCTGGTCTCGAACGACGTGACCAAGGCGGGGCCGTCGCGCGCGGTGTTCGCGGCGCTGCTGACGGCGCAAGGCAAATACCTGCACGACTTCTTCATCGTGGCGCTGGGCGACGCGCTTTATCTCGATTGCGAAGCGGGGCGGCTGGAAGACCTGAAAAAGCGCCTGTCGCTTTACAAGCTGCGCTCCAAAATAACGCTCAACGATGCAAGCGCGCGTCTCATGGCGGCGGCGGCATGGGGCGGCGACGGCTTGAAGCGTCTGGGCTTGGCGTCGCCGGGCGCGGCCAAGGCGTTCGCCGGCGGCATCGCCTATGCCGATCCGCGCTTGACCGGTCTCGGCGCGCGTTTCCTGATTCCGCGCGGCAAGGAATCCGAGATCGCGGCGCTGGGCTTCGCGATATCCGACGCCGCGGCCTATGACCGGCACCGCCTCGCCCTCGGCGTGCCCGACGGCAGCCGCGACCTGGTGGTCGAGAAATCCATCCTGCTCGAAAGCGGCTTCGAGGAATTGAACGGGGTCGATTTCCAGAAGGGCTGCTACATGGGCCAGGAGCTGACCGCGCGCACCAAATACCGCGCGCTCATCAGGAAGCGGCTTTTGCCGGTGAAGGTCGAAGGCTCCTTGCCCGCGCCCGGCACGCCCATCATGGCGGGCGGCGAGGATGTCGGCGAGTTGCGTTCGGGCGCGGACGGTTTGGCGCTGGCGATGCTGCAACTCGACGCGCTCGACGCGCCGCTTTCCGCCGGCGGCGCCAAGCTCACGCCGCAAAAGCCGGAGTGGGTGAAACTCGATTAGGTCTGGTCTTTAGGCGAGGTTGAATGCGGGGGCGATGAACGGAATAAAGCCAATGTCGCGCAACACGGCGGTGATCGTCGGGCTGATCGGCGTCGCCTGGGTGATCGTGATAGCGCTGCTTTTGCGTTTCTACTTCGAATGGGAAATGTTGAAAACCTTTGGACGATTTCTGCTGTCATGGCTTTAGCCGGCGGCCGGTCAATTCAAACCGGGGCACTACCTACTCACGCCGTCGTTTCGACCGGTTCCTGGGCCAGCGCCGCCTGGGCCGCCGCCAACCGGGCAATGGGCACGCGGTAAGGCGAACAGGAGACGTAGTCGAGCCCGATCTTGTGGCAGAAGCGCACCGAGGGCGGATCGCCGCCATGCTCGCCGCAGATTCCGAGCTTCAGCTTGTTGCGCGAGCGGCGGCCGCGTTCGATGGCGATGGTCATCAACTCGCCCACGCCCTCGCGGTCGATCGAGACGAACGGATCCTGCTCGATCAGCCCCTGCTTGAGATAGGCGTCGAGGAAACTGCCGGCGTCGTCGCGCGATAGGCCGTAGCAGGTCTGGGTCAGATCGTTGGTGCCGAAGCTGAAGAATTCAGCGCTCTGCGCGATCTCGCCCGCCCGGAGCGCGGCGCGCGGCAGCTCGATCATGGTGCCGGTCATGTAGGTCAATTTCACGCCCGTCGCCCGGCGAACTTCCTCGGCGACACGGTCGATCATCACCTTCAAGAGGTCGAACTCCTTCTTGGTGGCGATCAGCGGGATCATCACCTCGGGCTCGGGCGCCTTGGCCCCCTCCTTCGCCACCGCCGCCGCGGCCTCGAAAATGGCGCGCGCCTGCATCTCGTAAATCTCCGGCGCCGTGATGGCGAGTCTACAGCCGCGATGACCGAGCATGGGGTTGGTTTCGTGCAGCGCATTGGCGCGGTGGCGCAGGGTCGCGATGTCCTTGCCGGTGACCTTGGCGATCTCGGCCATTTCGGCGTCGGTCTTGGGCAGGAATTCGTGCAAGGGCGGGTCGAGCAGCCTGATGGTCACCGGCAAGCCGTCCATGATGCGGAAGATTTCGATGAAATCGCCGCGTTGCATGGGAAGAATCTTTGCGAGCGCCTTTCTCCGGCCCTCGGCGTCGTCGGCCATGATCATCTCGCGCACGGCGACGATGCGTTCGGCGTCGAAGAACATGTGCTCGGTGCGGCAAAGCCCGATGCCTTCCGCGCCGAAGCGCCTGGCGGTGCGCGCGTCGGTCGGCGTGTCGGCATTGGCGCGCACGCCCAGCCGCCGCGCCTTGTCGGCCCATTCCATCAGCGTGGCGAAATCGCCCGACAGCTCGGGCTGCACCGTCGGCACGTTGCCCAGCATGACCTCGCCGGTCGAGCCGTCGATGGTGATGGTCTCGCCCGCTTTCACCGTCATGCCCTTGGCCGCGACCGTCTTGGCGGCGTAATCGACGCGCAGCTCGCCCGCGCCGGCGACACAGGGACGCCCCATGCCGCGCGCCACCACCGCGGCGTGGCTGGTCATGCCGCCGCGCGTGGTCAAGATTCCCTTGGCGGCGTGCATGCCGTGGATGTCCTCGGGGCTGGTCTCGATCCGCACCAGGATCACCGCCTCGCCCTTGAGCGCGCGCGTCTCGGCCTCGTCGGCGGAAAACACGACGGTGCCCGAAGCCGCGCCCGGCGAGGCCGGCAAGCCCCGCGCCAGCACCACCTTCTTGGCGTTGGGGTCGAGCGTCGGGTGCAAAAGCTGATCGAGCGATTGCGGCTCGATGCGTTGCACCGCTTCCGCGCGCGAGATTTTTCCGGCTTGCGCCAGATCGACCGCGATCTTGAGCGCGGCGGCGGCGGTGCGCTTGCCGGTGCGGGTCTGGAGCATGTAGAGCTTGCCCTGCTGCACCGTGAATTCGATGTCCTGCATGTCGCGGTAATGCGTTTCCAACGCCGCGCGCACCTTCATCAGCTCGCCGAACACCTGGGGCATCACCTCTTCCATCGCCGGCAGCTTGGATTTGTTGGCGGTCTTGCCGGCCAGGGTCAGATGCTGCGGCGTGCGGATGCCGGCGACCACGTCCTCGCCCTGGGCGTTGACCAGGTATTCGCCGTAGAACTCGTCGGCGCCGGTCGAAGGGTTGCGGGTGAAGGCGACGCCGGTGGCGCAATTCTCGCCCATGTTGCCGAACACCATCGCCTGGACGTTGACCGCGGTGCCCCACTCCGCCGGAATATTGTGCAGCCGCCGATAGGTGGCGGCGCGCTGATTCATCCACGAGCCGAACACCGCGCCGATCGCGCCCCAAAGCTGGGCCTCGGGGTCCTGCGGGAAGGGCTGCTTCAATTCGCGCTCGATCAGCTGCTTATAGACCGCGATCACCTCGCGCCAATCCTCGGCGGAAAGGTCGGTGTCGAGCGTCTTGCCCTGGTCGAGCTTGTGGTTTTCGAGCGCGTCCTCGAACAGCTGGTGATCGGCGCCCAGCACCACCTGGCCGTACATCTGGATGAAGCGGCGGTAGCTGTCATAGGCGAAGCGCGCATCGCCGCTGCGCTTGGCGAGCCCTTCGACCGTCTTGTCGTTGAGGCCGAGATTGAGCACCGTGTCCATCATGCCCGGCATCGAGGCGCGCGCGCCCGAGCGCACCGACACCAGCAGCGGATTCGCCAGATCGCCAAACTTCCCGCCGATGCTTTGCTCCAGCGCCTTGAGCGAGGCTTCGACCTGGGGCTTCAAATCGGCCGGGTAGGATTTGCCGTTGGCGTAGAAATAGGTGCAGACCTCGGTGGTGATGGTGAAGCCGGGTGGCACCGGCAGGCCAAGATTGCTCATCTCGGCCAGGTTCGCGCCCTTGCCGCCGAGGAGATTCTTCATCCCCGCCTTGCCCTCGGCCTTGCCGCCGCCGAAGCCGTAAACCCATTTAGCCGCCGCCATCGCGATAGACCTATCCTTCCACGAGCGAGAAATCAGCCACCAGATTGAGCGTATCCCGGATCTGCGACAACAGCCGCAGGCGGTTCTCGCGCAATTCCTTGTCGCCGGTATTGACGGTGACTTTGTCGAAAAAACGGTCGACCGGGCCGCGCAGGCCCGCCAGTATCGTCATCACCAGGGAAAAGTCCTCTTCCTTGAGGGCATTGGCGCTCCGGATGGTGGCGATGTTGAGCGCCTTGTCGAGATCGCGCTCTTCCTGCGCTTGCAACAGATCGGGCCGCGGCAGGCCGGAATAGGTCTTGTTGTCCTTCTTCTCCTCAATCCTGAGGATGTTGGCGGCGCGGCGATAAGCGACCAGCAGATTGGCGCCGTCCTCGCTCTTGAGTAAATCCTGCAGCGCCTCAGCGCGTTTCACCAGCCGCGCCAAATCATCCTCGCCGAGCGCGAACACCGCGGCGATCAGATCGTGGCGCATGCCTGCCTCTTTCATGTGAACCTTGAGGCGGTCGGCGAAGAAGGCGAGCAGCGCGCGGCTCGGATCGGCGGTCGGCGGCCGCGCCGCCTGAAACAATTGGGTCAGCGGCAGGCGCAGCTTGTTTTCCAGAATGAGCCGGATGATTCCGAGCGCGGCGCGGCGGAGCGCGAAGGGATCCTTGGAGCCGGTCGGGGTTTCGTTGATGGCGAAGAACCCGACCAGCGTATCGATCTTGTCGGCCAGCGCCAGCGCCACGCTGAGCGGCGCGGTCGGGCACGCGTCGTTCGGGCCCAATGGCGAATAATGCTCGGCGATCGCGTTCGCGACCTCGGGCGCCTCGCCGTCATGGAGCGCGTAGTAACGGCCCATCGCGCCTTGCAGCTCGGGAAATTCACCGACCATGCCGCTCGACAGATCGGCCTTGGCGAGCCAGACGGCCTTGCCCAATTTTTCCTTGTCGGCGCCGGGCACGTGCTCCGCCACAAATTCGGCCAGCTTGGCGACGCGCGCCACCTTGTCGTAGACGCTGCCGAGCTTGGCGTGGAAAACCCGGTTCTTGAGGCTCGGCACGCGCTCGGCGAGCTTGACCTTGCGGTCCTGGTCCCAGAAGAAGCGCGCATCGGCGAGCCGCGCCCGCAGCACGCGTTCGTTGCCGGCGACGATCATCTTGCCGCCGTCGCGCGCCGCCATGTTCGAGACGACGAGAAACCGGGGCGCGAGAGCTCCCTTGGCGTCGAGGCAGGCGAAATATTTCTGGTGCGTCCGCATCGCCGACGTCAGCACCTCGGGCGGCAAATCCATGAACGACGGGTCGATACGACCCGTCAAAACAACGGGCCATTCGACCAATCCCACAACCTCGTCGAGCAGCAGCTCGTCGGGCCTGAGTTTGAGCTTGGCCGAGGCCGCCGCTTTGGCAAGCGATACTGCGATCAGCTTGCGGCGCTCGCCCGCGTCGAGCATCACCTTGGCCGCCTTCAATTTGGCGCGGTATTGCTTGAAGTCACGCGCCGTGATTTCACCGTTCGACATGAAACGGTGGCCCTGGGTGACGCTGCCGACCGGCACGTCGCCAAGATCGAGCTTCAGCACCTTGCCGTCGAACAGCGACAGCGCCGAGACCAGCGGCCGGACCCAACGGAATCGGGCCGCCGGAAAGCGCATCGATTTGGGCCAGGGCAGAGCGTCGATCACCTCGCGCAACAGCCCGGGCAGCACGTCCTTGGCCGGCCGGCCGGGGCGTTTGATCACCGCGAAATAGAATTCGCCCTTGTCGGTCGCGCGCTTCTCGCATTGCTCGACCGAAGTCAACCCGGCCGATTTGAGAAAACCCTCGATCGCTTGCGGCGGCGATCCCACGCGCGGCCCGCGGCGTTCCTCGGCCGAACCGGGCTGCATGCGAGGCAAACCGGCGACGGCGAGGGTCAGGCGGCGCGGCGTGACGAAGGTTTCGATCCGCGTCGCCGCAAGATTGAGTTCCTTGAGCTCGATCTCGATCAGGCGTTGCAGCTCGCGCGCCGCCAGGCCCTGCATGCGCGCCGGGATTTCCTCGGTCAGGAGTTCCAGCAGCAGATCGGGCATCAGCCGGCCTCGCTGGCGAGCCAGGTTTCGCAGCAGGCTTTCGCCAGCGCGCGCACCCGGCCGATATAAGAGGCGCGCTCGGTGACCGAGATCGCCCCGCGCGCGTCCAGCAGATTGAAGGCGTGGCTCGCCTTGATGCACTGGTCATAGGCCGGCAGGGTCAGGCGCCGGTCGAGCAGCGCCTTGCATTCCTTTTCCGCGTCGGCGAAGTGGCGGAACAGCAGCGGCACGTCGGCGAATTCGAAATTATAGGCGGAGAATTCGCGCTCGGCGCGCTTGAACACGTCGCCGTATTTCACGCCCCTTCCGTTATAGTCGAGGTCGTAGACGTTCTCGACGCCCTGCACATACATGGCGAGGCGCTCGAGGCCGTAGGTCAGCTCGGTCGAGACCGGATCGCATTCGATGCCGCCGACCTGCTGGAAATAGGTGAACTGCGTCACCTCCATGCCGTCGAGCCAGACTTCCCAGCCGAGGCCCCAGGCGCCCAGCGTCGGGCTTTCCCAATCGTCCTCGACGAAGCGGATGTCGTGCTTCTTCGCGTCGATGCCGAGCGCGGCGAGGCTGGCGAGATATATCGCCTGGCTGTCCCGCGGCGCGGGCTTGAGGATCACCTGGAACTGATAGTAATGCTGCAAGCGGTTGGGGTTTTCGCCATAGCGCCCGTCCGAAGGCCGGCGCGAGGGCTGCACATAGGCGGCGCGCCAGGGCTTCCCGCCCAGCGCGCGCAAGCTGGTGGCGGGATGGAACGTGCCCGCCCCCATCTCGACGTCATAGGGTTGCAGGATCACGCAGCCCTGCTCCGCCCAGAAATTCTGCAGTCTGAGGATGAGCGCCTGGAAGCTGTTGCCGTTGGCGGGGCGCGCAGCCACGTCAGAACCTCGCGGGGTTGATGGTGCGCCGCAAAATACCGGCGGCGGCGCGGAGGGTCAAGCCGCGCTCACCTCCGCCAGGGGCAATCGGCGCGGCCGCAGGCGGCCGCGCTTTGCGCCGGCACATAGGCGCCGCAACTCCGGCATTTGATCAAATCCTCGGCGGGCAGGTTGCGCGTGGCGCCAGGCGCGGCGTTGCGCTGGCGCTCCATCTCCTCGCGCAGCGCGCGGCGAATCTGCTCGAACTCGCTTGGTGTATTTCCAGCCATACCACACGACCAGGAATACCAGCGCCAGCAGCAGCACTTTACCCGGGCTGAATCCGAACATGCCCTGGTGTAGGGGAGCGCCCCCACAGGGTCAAGCCAGGCCGATGGAATTGGCGTCCCGCAAACCGGTACGCCGGGGCCCGATTGCGCGGGCTTGCCCAAGGGCGCGATAATGCGCGTCATGCCGCCCGATCCGGCCAACGCGTCCGCGCGTTTCGAGATCGACGTCGAAGACGTCGAGTACCAGCGCATCGGTGGCAAGCCGATGCTGGCGCGGCTTTACCGGCCGCGCGCGCGCCGGATCGTCCCCGCCTTGGTCGAGGTGCATGGCGGCGCCTGGGTCAATGGCGACCGGCTCAACAACGCCGTGCTCGACGAGCATCTGGCGCGGTGCGGCGTTCTGGTGATGGCGGTCGATTTCCGCATGCCGCCCGGGGATCCTTATCCCGCCGCCGTTGCCGACGTGAACCTGGCGACGCGCTGGCTCAAGGCCAACGCGTTGCGGCTCGGCAGCCGCGTCGAACAGGTGGGCGGGCTCGGCACGTCGAGCGGCGGGCAGATCCTGATGCTGAGCGCGATGCGGCCGCGTGATAAACGTTATGCGAGCCTTCCCCTGCCCGGGCCGCTGGCGAGCGCCGCCGGCTTCGACGCGCGGCTGCGTTTCATCGTGTGCTGCTGGGCGGTGCTCGATCCGCTGGCGCGCTACCGCATGGCGCGGGAGAAGAACATCCAGCGTTTCCTCGATGCGCATCTGGCTTATTTCGGCAACGAATCCTCCATGGCCGAGGGCAATCCGCAATTGGCCTTGGAGCGCGGCGAGACCGCCGAGCTGCCGCCGGCGCTGCTGATCCAAGGCACCGGCGACGACAATCTCGATCATACGATGGCCGACCGCTTCGCGCAGGCCTACCGCAAGGCCGGCGGCAAGGCCGAGCTGCACAAATTCGACGGTGAGCCGCATATGTTCGTCACCAAAAATCCGGCCTCGGCCAATTCCCAAAAGGCCCTGGCCCTGATCGCCGATTTCGTCGCGCGGCAAACCGCGCTATAGCCCTTATAAGAGGAGGAACCCATGCCGCAGATCCGCCATATCGCGCTCGCGACCAACGACCCCGAGAAGACGGCCGCGTTCTATAAGGATGCCTTCGGCTTCAAGGAAGTGGCGCGCACCAAGAAACGCGACGATCCCCAGCAGCTCGCCTATGGCGTCTATCTCTCCGACGGCACGCTCAACCTGGCCATCCTCAAATTCAGGAATTACGACCAGCTCGGCCGCGGCCTCGACTATGTGGGATTGCATCACTTCGGCATCGAGGTGGCGGACAATCTCGAATCCTGGATCAAGAAGATCGAATCGCTCGGCGCCGAATGTTTCATGCGCCGGCCCGAAAGCCTGAAGGACGTATTCTTCGAAACCAAAATCCGCGGTCCCGACGGCGTCGTGTTCGACGTCTCCGAGCATCCCTGGGGCGGCGCCGCGCCGATCAAGGAACGGGAAGGCTCGCCGGTGCGGGTCAAACCGAATTTCGTCGCGGCCGACGACTAAAAATGCGCCGTCATTCCCGCCTCTTTACCGTCATTGCGAGGCCGCGAAGCGGCCGAAGCAATCCAGTAGCCGTCGCATCAACTCTGGATTGCTTCGCCTTCGGCTCGCAATGACAAGACAGGGCGGGTGATTGACGAGAGCTGTCAGCTATCAGCTCTCGGAGGTGACGAAGGGTAATCTAAAGCTGAAGATCGAGCCGC
>CAVXKY010000017.1:0-85935 GCA_963762425.1 uncultured Alphaproteobacteria bacterium
TCGCCGTGGCGCAAAATCGCCTCGGCGGGTTTGGTATAGTGCCCATCGACCCCGTGCAGCACCAATCCGGGCAGCAGCCGCGTCGGGCTGGCGATGTCCTTGCGCGCATGGACGATGACGCGCTTGGCCGGCGTGCCGAATGTCGGCCATAGCGGCAAAACGGTGATGGCGCCGGTGCGCCCCGTAAGCTGCGCCAGCAGCGCGTCGAGCCGGTCGGCGCGGTGGATGAAGGTGATGCCGCCGCGCGGCCGGGTCATCGACAGCGCGAAGCGCACCCAATAGGCGAGATTGGCCACGCCCTCGATCTGCGCTTGCGCCTTGCCCGCATGGGGCGACGGCGTCCCCGCTCCCTCTTCCAGATAAGGCGGGTTGGCCATCACCTGGGTGAAGCTGCCGGGTTCGAGCCGCGGCGGCGGGCGCAGGATGTCGCCGCCCATGGCCCGCACCCGGGTTTCGAAACTGTTCAAGGCGATGTTCTCGACCGCCAGCCGGACCAGCTCGCGTTGCGCCTCGATGCCGGTGATGCGGCATTCGGGCACGCGCGCCGCCAGGCAAAGCGCCGCCGCGCCCACGCCGCAGCCGATGTCGAGAACATTGTCGGTTGGCATCGCCGGCACCGCCGCCGCCAGCAGCACCGGATCGATGGCGACGCGATAGCCCTGGGCCGGCTGGCGCAGACGCAACCGCCCGCCCAACAGCGCGTCCTCGCTCCAATCCGGAGCCGGGCCGCGGAATGGGCGCGCTCATGGCTGTTTGTCCGCCGCCGCCAGGAGATCGCGGGCGCGCGCCAATTCCTCGTCCGGCACCATCAGGCGGCGCGGGATGGCGCCGATCGAGCCTTCGATGATGCTGGTGTGGCGGTCGAACACCACGGCCTCGATCCCGGCCGCGCCCAACAACGCCTGCAGCCAGGACAGCCGTACCGTGTCGTTGGTGCGCAGCAGTTCCTTCATCGGCCTCACGGGGAAGTGGTATGCTGGCTTCCGGGTTGGGCTTGACCCTCGGGCCAAGCGTTCTATGCTCGCCTCGGGGCTCGCGCCCGTCAAGCGAGCCAAATCAACAGGGCCTCAAAGGAGGTCAGGGTGGCGTTTTCAGCGAGTGCCCGGGAAGGCCGGGCGAAGCAGCCGGCATCTCTCGACCGGCTGACCGGCTTGGTCGCGGCCGATCTGGCGCGCGTCAACGAACTCGTGCTGGCGCGCATGCAAAGCCCGGTGGCGCTCATTCCGCAGCTCGCCGGCCACATCATCGCCGCCGGCGGCAAGCGGCTGCGCCCCATGCTGACCCTGGCTTCGGCGCGGATGTGCGGCTATCGCGGCGAGCGGCATCTGGCGCTGGCGGCGGCGGTCGAGTTCATCCACACCGCGACGCTGCTGCACGACGACGTGGTCGACGCCAGCGGATTGCGCCGCGGGCTTGCCACCGCCAACGCGGTCTGGGGCAACAAGCCCTCGGTGCTGGTGGGCGATTTCCTGTTCAGCCGCGCCTTCCAGCTCATGGTCGAGGACGGCTCTCTCAAGGTCCTGGACATCCTGTCGCGCGCTTCGGCGGTGATCGCCGAGGGCGAGGTGTTGCAGCTCATGACCTCGAACGATCTCGACACCACCGAGGCGCAATATCTCGAGGTCATCAACTCCAAGACCGCGGCGCTGTTCGCCGCCGCCTCGCGCATCGGCGCGGTGCTGGGCGAGCGCAAGGAGAACGAGGAAAAGGCGCTCGAGGCCTATGGCCGCAATCTCGGCATCGCCTTCCAGCTGGTCGACGACATGCTCGATTATTCCGCGCACCAGGCCGAACTCGGCAAGACGGTTGGCGACGATTTCCGCGACGGCAAGATCACCCTGCCGGTGGTGCTGGCCTTCCAGGCGGGCGGCGAGGACGAGCAAAAATTCTGGCGCCGCGCGCTGGAGGAAGAGAACCAGAGCGCGGACGACCTCGACCGCGCCATCGAACTGATGCAGCGCCACGGCACCCTGGCCGCGACGCTGGAACGGGCGCGGCTTTATGCCGGGACCGCGCGCGGCGCGCTTGGCCTGTTCCACAACTCGCCGGAGCGCCGCGCGCTCGACGAGGCGATCGATTTCTGCCTGGAACGCGGCTACTGAAGCCGAGTCTCCCCAAAGGCCGGTTGCAGCAAAGGGCGGAAAGAGGCTATATCGCGCGCGCCGGAGTGTAGCTCAGCCTGGTAGAGCACTAGCTTCGGGAGCTAGGGGCCGGAGGTTCGAATCCTCTCACTCCGACCATTTCATGGTCATAACCCGGCTAATCATCGGGAATCCCGCCGAAACGGCCGCTTTTCAACGAGGCGGCCGTTTTGCCGTTAGACCAAAACGATTAAAAATGGATCGAACCGTCAAGGTTCCGGTGTCGCTCGCGCGCAAGCCGCGCTAGATTGGCTTTGGCGGGCCGCTTCCAGGCGCGGACCGCCAAAGAGGTCTCGAAGAGGTCGGCCATGATCATGCGGGGACGGGACAGCGAGCCCGTCGAGTTGCGGCCCGGCACCGGCGTGCGCGAGGCGGCCAAGCAGGCCGAGATCGAGCAATGGGCCTGGCGCCGGGTGCGCGCGCTGCGGCTCTTCTACACCCACCTCACGATCTATGTGCTCGTCAACTTCATCCTGTTCATGATCAATTCGACCACGCCCGGCCCGATGTGGTTCTACGCGCCGCTGGTGGGCTGGGGCCTGCTGCTTTGCCTCCACGCGCTCCACGCCTATGAGATGCTGCCCTGGACCACCCATGACTGGGAACAGCGCAAGGTGCGCGAGCTGATGGAAAAACAACGCCGGGGCCCGATGTGATTTTGCCGCCCCTATCGTTGCGCCGCATCGCAGCCCATGCCCTGACCTTAGGATTGATGCTCGCTCTGATCGGCTGCGCCGGGACGCCGAACGCGCCCGTCCTTGGCGCGTCATCCGGCCCCGGCACGAACGGCGGCAACGCCGCCAGCGCCGGCGACAGCGATCGCCAAGCCGATCTCGCGCTTTACAACCGCGTGCTCAACCGGGTGCGCGCCAGCTATGTCGAACCGGTCGGCGAGAATCAGCTGCTCGCCAATTCGCTCAAGGGCATGCTCACCGGCCTCGATCCTCATTCCGATTACCTGAACGAAAGCGAGTACCAGGATTTGCTCGACGAGAGCGAGGGCGAATTCGCCGGCATCGGCGCCGAAATCACGCGCGACGAAAGCTATCCCAAGGTGATCTCGCCGATCGACAACACCCCGGCGGCGCGCGCCGGCCTCAAGCCCGGCGACGTCATCCTCAAAATCGACGGCAAGCTCACCGACGGCATGAGCTTGAAGGAAGTGGTCGACCGGTTGCGCGGCGAGCCCGGCACCGATGTCAAGATCACCATCGCCCGCACCGGCGCGAAGACCTTCGATGTGACCATCACCCGCGCCATCATCCACGTCGCCTCGGTGACCTCGCATCTCCAGCCGGGCAACATCGCCTATTTGCGGATATCCACTTTCGCCGAGAACACGCAGCAGGAACTGGTCCGCGCGCTGGAATCCATGTCGCGCCAGTCCGGCGGCCATCTCAACGGCGTGGTGCTCGATCTGCGCAACGATCCGGGCGGGTTGCTGGAATCGGCGGTGCGGGTTGCCGGCGATTTCCTCGACGGCGGCGTGGTGGTTTCCACTCGCGGCCGCGACCCCGAGGACAACCATATCTACAACGCCATGCCCGAAGGCGATCACGTCAAGGGCCTGCCCATGGTCGTGCTCATCAACGGCGCTTCGGCCTCGGCTTCGGAGATCGTCGCCGGCGCGCTCAAGGACCGCCATCGCGCCGAGATTCTCGGCACGCGCAGTTTCGGCAAAGGCTCGGTGCAAACCATCATCCCGCTCGACGGAAGGGGCGCGCTGCGCCTGACCACGGCGCTCTATTACACGCCGTCGGGCCATTCGATTCAGGGCGAAGGCATCGTTCCCGACGCGGTCATCCTGCCGCCGCACGGCCAGCGCGGCGCGGATACCGACATCGTGCATGAATCCGATCTCTCCGGCGCGCTCAACAATCCGGGCAAGGTCGCGGCCGTGGATAATTCGCCCGAGGCCAATATCGATCCCATGCTCATCGGCACGCCCAAGGACTATCAGTTGAGCGTGGCGATCGAACATCTCAAGACGGCGTCCGCGCACCACGCCGCCAACGCGGTACAGTCTCCCGGCCCCGGCAGCCATTAGACCCCGAAGGCGCGCGGCCCGGGCACGGGAAAGTGAACGTCTTGGGCGGCCTTGGCCGGGAGCCTTCAATCCCTATAATCTGACGGCGGGCGGGAGATGATCCCTCCACGGAGGAATTTTCATGCGGCTTATGGCGCGGCGATCGGTTCTGTTCTTGGCCCTGGCGCTGGCGGCGGGGTCGCTGTCGTCCTGCGCCGCCGGGCCCGGGCCCTATCCCGATCTGCAGTCTTTCGCCGCCGTCGAGGCGAATTTGCCGCCACCCGCCCCCGGCCTGGCGCGGATCTATTTCTATCGCGCGCTGTCCTATTACGACATTCCGGAAGGCACCAGCGTCTATCTCAACAAGCAGACGGTCGGTTTTTCGCGCATCGGCACCGTGTTCTACCGCGATGTAAATCCGGGCAGCTATTTCATCAGCGTGCTGAGCCCCGGGGCCTATCCCAACCAGTTCAAGACCATCCAGGTCAAGCCGGGCCAGAGCTGGTATGTGCGTATCGAATCCCTCGCGAGCTGGTCCGGCGCGGAATTGCCGCCGGACGCGCGCGGCGCCACCTTCACCGTCAACCTCATAGACCCGGCGGTGGCCAAGCAGGAAATCCGCGATCTCTCTTATCTGCCGCCGAGTTGAAGCGGCGCTTGCCCGGCGGCGGCATCGGGATTAAGTCAAGGACATGGACGCTCCCGACGCCTCCCGCGACAATGCGCGGCTTCACGTCAGCACGCTGCTGATCGCGGCATCGCGCGCGCTCAACAACGCGCTGGATCAACTCGGATTTCCCGAAAACGACGACCGCGTGATCGAGCATGAGGGCAAGCTCGCCTTCATCGTTTGCAGCCACGACGCCGATTGCGACGATTTGTTTGCCCTGATTACCGAGCTGTCCGCGCGCGGCGAAAGCTGGGAGCTGCAATTCCGCATCGACACCGGCGAGAACCGCGCCATCTTCCAGCGCCTCTCGCGTCACGACCGCGTCGAGGCGGTCGATTCGGTATTGCCGCCCGAGGATGACCCGGAGACGCGCGACCTGCCGAGCCACGATCTCGACCTTGAGACCGGACGCGCCGCTCTTCGCCGCATCCTGAAAAAGACCGATCCCGCCGAGGTTTTCGTCACCATCGGCTCGAACCCGGCCGGCCGCGCCAGCGCCACCATCCTGCGCCGCAATCCGCGCCGTGCGTTCGCATTGGCCGAGGGCGCCGACGAATCGAGCCTCCGCGCCGCGATCCGCGAGCTTTTGCCCACCGTCATGTTCGCGGTGACGATGAAGCCCGGCGGCGGATGAACCAGACGGCGGCGGCATCGCGCGACAACAACTTCGACGCGCTGCGTCTCATGGCCGCGGTTTCCGTCATCTTCTCCCATTCCTTTCTCATCGCCGACGGCACCGAGAAACACGAGCCGCTGATCTGGCTCACCGGCAATCAGGCGATACTGGGTCTGGCCGGGGTATTCGTGTTCTTCGCCATCAGCGGTTTCCTGGTGACGCAAAGCTGGGAGCAAACCTCCTCGCCGCCGCGCTTTCTCTTGAAGCGCTGTCTGCGGATATTCCCCGGACTGTTCGTGGCGCTGGTTCTATCCGCCTTCATGCTGGCGCCGCTGGTTTCGACCTTGCCGCTGATGGAATATTTCCGCCGGCCCGAGCCTTATCTCTATGTCGCCCACAACATGGAATTGTCGGTCGAAACCCACGAGCTGCCCGGCACGATGTTCGTCGACAATCCGGTTGGGCTCGAGATCAACGGCTCGCTGTGGACGCTGCGCTACGAATTCATGATGTATCTGATGGTGCTGGCTCTGGGCTGGTTCCGGCTGCTCAATATCTGGACCTGTCTCGGCTTGTTGGCGCTGGGCATGGCCTGCGTCTATTTCCCGCAGCTCGACAGTCTGGGCGGCTGGGGCTGGATGCTGTCCTTCTTCGCCAGCGGCATGGTGCTCTACAAGCTGCGGGATACGCGCATCTTCGATGATCGCGTGGCGCTTTTGGCGCTGCTGGGCCTGGCGGCGAGCATTCCCTTGCGGCAATTCATCCTGCTGTTCGCGCCGTTCGGCTGTTATCTCGCGCTCTATCTGGCGCTGCATCCGCGATTGCCCCGATTCAAGGCGGCGCGTTACGGCGATTTGTCCTACGGGCTTTACATCTACGGCTGGCCTTCGGAGCAATTGGCGATCTGGCTGCAAGGCGGCCACGCCCCGTGGTGGCGCGTGTTCCTGCCCGGCCTCGCCTTGGCCGCTGGTCTGGCTTTCCTGTCCTGGCGCCTGGTCGAAGGGCCGGCGCTGCGGCTGAAGCCGCGTTCGCGCGCGCCCGTGCCGTCGCCCGCGGCCGGAGACTGACGATGGCGGCCGAGATTCCGTTCCGGCGCGACTTCGCCTTCCAATACGGCGTCGCCGAGACGATTTCGCCGCTCATCCGCCGCGTCGTGGCAGCGCAATCCCAGCCCCTTCACCTTCAAGGGCACCGGCACCTATATCGTCGGACGGGGCCAAGTGGCGATCATCGATCCCGGCCCCGATATGCCCCCGCACATCGCGGCGCTGCTGCAGGCGGTCGGGAACGAGACCGTCACCCATATCCTGGTCACCCATACCCATCTCGACCATTCGCCGGCGGCGGCGGCGGTGAAGCGCGCCACCGGCTCCAGGACTTATGGCTTCGGCCCGCATGGTTCAGGACGCGCCGAGGACCGCGCCAGCATCGAGCTGGGCGTGGTCGAGGAAGGCGGCGACCACGATTTCACGCCCGACGAACCCCTGCGCGAGGGCGACGGCGTCACCGGGCCGGGCTGGCGGTTGACCGCGGTGGAAACCCCGGCCATACCTCGAACCATCTTTGCTTCTATCTTCCGGAGGAGAAGACGCTCTTCACCGGCGATCACGTCATGGGCTGGTCGACCAGCGTCATCGCGCCCCCCGACGGCGACATGGCGGCCTATATGCGCTCGCTGCGCAAGCTTTTGAAACGCGACGACACGCTCTATTGGCCGACCCACGGGCCTTCGATCCCCGAGCCGAAGAAACACGTGGCGGCTTTCATCGCTCACCGGCAAGAGCGCACGACGGCGATCCTGACCGCGCTCCAAGCGGGGATGTCGACCATTCCCGAGATCGTGACGCGGGTCTATGCCGGGCTCGATCCGCGCCTGGTTCCCGCCGCCGGACGCTCGGTGCTGGCGCATCTGATCGAGCTGGCCGAGCGCGGCCTGGTGCTGGCCGATGGGCCGCCCGCGCTGAATTCGCGTTATCGCCTCAAGCCCTGATTTCAGGCCTGGCAGGTTAGGTCGTGCAGGTTTGGGGATTGTCGATCGGCACGCCGTGATGATACATGCAGCAACGCATGTGATAGGGGCGCGTCGGCGGCGAAATCGCCGGAGAGGCGGTTTCCTGTTCGCAGGCGGCGAGCTGCCACTGGTAATTCTGGCCAGAATTCCAAAAATTGCCGTAGGTGTTGCCGTAGCTGTCGGTCGCGCCATAGACCGAGGAACAGCCGCCCAACGCCAAGGTGCAAAGCAAAACGACAAGAGTGCTGACCGTCTTGGCCATGCCGCCATACTAGCCCTCGGCCTCGGCCTGGGATAGGGCCCGGCGTAGCAAAGGCCGAGCGCGAACCAAGCGCGAAGCCGTCTTGCGAAGCGGAAAGGCGGACTTAGCGCCCCCGTGACAAATCCCCCGGCCCTGGCATAAGATCACCGGGCTTAAAACAAGCCGGCAATGTCCGGCACAGGGGAGGAAACGATGATGGTACGTGGCAAAATCGGCGCGGCTTTGCGCGTCGTCCTGGCGCTGACGCTGGGCGTGGCACTTGCTTACATCGCGCCCGATGCGCGCGCGCAAACCAAGGAACCGATCAAGATCGGCTTCAGCATGGCCTTGAGCGGCGGGCTCTCGCCCAACGGCAAGGCGGCGCTGCTCGCCATGCAAATCTGGGAGGCGGACCAGAACGCCAAGGGCGGGCTGCTCGGCCGGCCGGTGAAGCTGGTTTATTACGACGACCAGACCGACGCCTCGACGGTGCCGGGCATCTACACCAAGCTCTTGGACGTCGACAAGGTCGATTTGGTGGTCGGCCCCTACGGCACCAACATGATCGCGCCGGCCATGCCGGTCATCATCCAGCACAAGATGACCTTCATCGGCTTGCTCGGCCTCGCCGTGAACAGCGCGTTCAATTATCCCAACTACTTCGCGATGATCCCCTCGGGGCCCAGCCCCAAGGAGGCCTTCACCAAGGGCTTCTTCGACATCGCCCTGGCGCAGAACCCGAAGCCCAAGACCGTCGCCATCGTCGGCGCCGACGCCGAGTTCTCGAAGAACCTGACCGACGGCGCGCGCAACAACGCCCAGGCGCTCGGACTCCAGATCGTCTACGACAAGTCCTACCCGCCGACGACCACCGACTACGCGCCGATCATGCGGGCGATCAACGCGACCAATCCCGACCTGATCGTCGTCGGCTCCTATCCGCCCGATACGGTCGGCATGATCAACGCCCTGGGCGAAGTCGGCACCAGCGCCAAGCTGTTCGGCGGCGGCATGGTCGGATTGCAGAATACCTCGCTCAAGACCAAGCTGGGACCGCTCCTGAACGGCGTCGTCAATTACGATTTCTGGCTGCCCGGGCCGAAAATGGAATTCCCGGGAGCCGAGGCCGTGCTCAAGAAGTACCAGGCGCAGGCGGTGGCCGCGGGCGTCGATCCGCTCGGCTATTACATGACGACGTTTGCCTACGCCTATCTCCAGATCATGGCCGACGCGGTGACCAAGACCGGCGGCCTCGACCAGCAGAAGATCGCCGATTACATCCGCGCCACCACCTTCCACACCATAACCGGCGATGTGAAGTTCGGCGCGGGCGGAGAATGGGCGCAGTCGCGCGTGCTGCAAGTCCAGTTCCAGCACGTCACCAGCAACGACGTCGACCAGTTCAAGGGCACCCAGAAAACGGTGATCCTCACCCCGGCGGCATACAAGACGGGAAACGTGATCTATCCGATGTCCGCCGCCAAGAAATAAGCGGAAGAACCCCATCCTTTCGGGGGCAAGACCAGAAGCGCCGGGCGGCAACGCCCGGCGCTTTTTTATTCGCGGGAATGCGGCGGCTAGGCCGCCGCCCGGCCAAACGAAGACGTTGCAGAACATGCGCGATAGCGTCAATCTCCCGCCGCCCTGAGGGCCAAGGCCCGGCCAACGCCGGCCCGGGACGGAAAGAAAAGAGGAGCACCGGCACTATGAAATTCGTCACATTCGGCACCCCCAAGGCGCCGCGTCTGGGCGCGCTCGACTCCGGGCGCGGGGTCCTTGACCTCAAGAAGGCCAACGCCAAGCTGCCCGGCGACATGCTGGCGCTGATCGAGGGCGGCGCACCCGCGCTCAAGGCGGCGAAACAGGCCTTCGCCGCCGCGCTCAAATCCAAGAAATCCGGCCTGTGGACACCCTTGAAAAGCGCGAAATTGCTGGCGCCCATCCCGGCGCCGCGCAAGAACGTGTTCTGCGTCGGCCGCAACTACCGCCTGCACATCATCGAGGGCGCGCGCGCCCGCGGCCACGAGCCGGTCTTCCCCAAGGTGCCGGAATTCTTCTCCAAGCCGCGCACCACGGTGGTCGGTCACGACGCCCCCGTCCAACGCCACGCCAAGAACACCCAGAAGCTCGATTACGAGGTCGAACTCGGCATCGTCATCGGCAAGCGCGTGCGCGACCTGACGCCGGACAAGGCGATGCCGGCGGTGTTCGGCTACACCATCATCAACGACGTCACCGCGCGCGACGCGCAAGCCGCCCACGGCCAATGGTTCAAGGGCAAGAGCTTCGACACCTTCTGCCCGATGGGACCCTGCATCGTCACGGCGGACGAGTTCGGCAATCCCAGCGGCCACCGCATATCGCTCAAGGTGAACGGCCAGATCCGGCAGGATTCCAACACCTCCGACATGCTGTTCGACGTGGCGGCGATCGTTTCGTTTCTCTGCGCCAGCCTGACGCTCGATCCCGGCGACGTCATCGCATCCGGCACGCCTTCGGGCGTGGCGCTCGGCATGACGCCGCAGCTCTGGCTCAATGTCGGCGACGTGGTCGAGGCCGAGATCGAAGGCATCGGGTCCTTGAGGAACAAGATCGCCGAGGGATGAATCCCGAGCCTCCGGGGCCCGTATCGGCCCTGCCGCCGCGCGTCATCCGCCTTTTCCTGCTGCAACGCATCGCCGGCGGCATGGCGTTGCAGATGCAGGCGGTGGCGGTGGGCTGGTACGTCTACGCCCTCACCTCGAGCCCGCTCGATCTGGGCTTCATCGGCCTGGTGCAATTCGTGCCGACGGCGGGGCTGGCGCTGGCCGCCGGTCATTTCGTCGACCGCCATCCGCGGCGATTTGTGCTGCTCGCCGCCCAGGCGCTGGAACTGGCATGTTATCTGGCGCTGGCGGCGGTGGCCTATTCCGGCGCCGACTCGGTCGGGCTCGTGTTCCTGGTCGTGGCCGGGCTCGGGGTCGCCCGCGCCTTCGACCATCCCGCCCAAGCCTCGCTGCTGCCCGGGCTGGTGGCGGCCAATGCCTTTCCGCGCGCCGCCGCCTGGAGTTCGATGTCGGTTCAGCTCTCGGTCGTGGTCGGCCCGGCGGCGGGCGGGCTGATCTACATTCTCGGGCCAGCCATGCCTTTCGCCGTGGCGGCGGCGCTCGCTTCCATCGCCATGATCGCCGTGCTGTTCATCGAAGAGCGGCGTGTTGCCCGGCCGCGGGCGCCGGTGACCTGGAAGACTCTCAGCAGCGGCATCCATTTCATTCGTCATCACCAGGCGGTGCTGGGCGCGATTTCGCTCGATCTGTTCGGCGTGCTGTTCGGCGGCGCCACCGCCTTGCTGCCGATTTTCGCCCGCGACATATTGATGATCGGCCCGGTTGGGTTGGGCCTGATGCGCAGCGCCCCGGCGGTGGGCGCGATTTCGACCGGCCTGATCCTGACGCGTTGGCCGCTGTCGCGGCATATCGGCGCGCGCATGCTGATCGCGGTGGCGATCTTTGGGATCGCAACCCTGATCTTCGGCGTGTCGCGCTGGACGCCCTTGTCCTTCGCGGCGCTGATTTGCGTCGGCGCGGCCGACATGGTGAGCGTGGTGACGCGCAATACCTTGGTGCAGACCGAGACGCCCGACGCCATCCGCGGCCGGGTCAACGCGGTCAACACCGTGTTCATCGGCACCTCCAACCAGTTGGGCGAGTTCGAATCGGGCGTCACCGCCGCCTGGTTCGGGCCGGTTGGCTCGGTGGTGCTGGGCGGCGCCGCCACTTTGTTGATCGCCGCGCTGTGGGCTTGGCGCCTGCCGGCGCTTCGGCGCATGGACCGCTTCAACACCGTAAGGCGGTAGGCGCGAAAGGCCCGGTCCTATCCCGGTTTGACCCGTGCAAGCTTTTATGCGACAGGAGATGCCATGGGAAAATCCATCGAACACGTGCACTGGCCCGATGCGCCGGATGTGTGGATGCCCTACGCGCCGGCCATCAGGGTCAAGGGCGGCACGACGGTCTATCTCGCCGGCGTGACCGCCGCGCCGGTCTATCACCATCATCCGCATCGTCCCGAGGAATTCGCGTCCATGCCGCGCGACATGGCGGGACAAACCCGCGCGGCGCTGGAAAACCTCAAACGGGGGCTGAGCGCCGTCGGGGCGAGTTTCGCCGACGTGGTCAAGGCCGACCGGTTCGTGACGGATCTGGCCGATCAGGACGCGCTGAACCGCGTCTGGGCGGAGTATTTCGGCGATTCGAAGCCGACCACCACGACCGTGCAGGTGGTGCGGCTTGCGACCGACCCGCGTTGCCTGATCGAGATCAACGCGGTCGCGGTAACCGATGCGTAGCACAGGCCGCGCAGGGGCGCGGCCGTCGTGCGAAGTGAAGAACGTGCGTAGCAAAGGCCGAGCGCGAACCAAGCGCGAGGCCGTCTTGCGAAGCTAAAAAAGAGGGAGGTTTATTTGCTGACACTCTATTACGCGCCCGGCGCCTGCTCGATGGCGGCGCATATCGTGCTCGAGGAAAGCGGCGAGAAATACGAGCCGCGCCGCGTCAATCTCGCGCAAGGCGAGCAGCGGACGCCCGCCTACCTCAAGATCAATCCGCTGGGCCGCGTGCCGGCCTTGGGCCTCGACGACGGCAGCAGCCTGGCCGAGAACACCGCCATCCTGCCCTATCTCGGCAAGCGTTTCGGATTATGGCCGACCGATCCGCTGGCCGAGGCACGGGCGTTGTCGCGCATCGGTTTCTTCGCCAGTTCCGTCCATGCGGCGCATGCCCATGTCGGCCGGCCTGAGCGCTACGCCAGCGACAAGGCGGCGCAGGACGACGTCAAGGCGATGGGCCTCAAGAGCTTCCACGGCTATCTCAAGGACATCGACGGCTTTTACGCCGGCAAGGAATGGCTGCTCGGCCCTTATTCGGTGCTCGATCCCTATGCGCTCGTCTTCTACGCCTGGGGCGTGCGCCGCGAACTGCCGGTGTCGGAATTGAAAAACTACACCGCCTTCAAGGATCGCATGCTAAAACGCCCGGCGGTGCAGCGCGCGCTCGAGGACGAGAAGGTCAAGCTCTAGCGTAGCACAGCCGAAGGCCGATACTTCAGGCCCGAGGCGTCGTGCGAAGCCAAGCGGGGTCTCACTTCTGCTTGGCGACGCGCCGCGCCCATAGCTCATAGGCGCGGTTGAAGGTCTTGTCCTGAAGTTCCTTGGTGCTTTTCGCCTCGCCGGAACTGAGATAGGTGACCGGCCCGAGGCGGAGGGCCTCGCTTTGCAGCCTCGCGTTGGTTTCGGCATAGACCGCGCGATAGACCGCGTGGCGAAGCGATTGGCCGACCGCGACCGAGCCGTGGCCGCGCATCAGCGCGACGATGGCGCCGCCCAGCGTCCTGGCGAGATCGTCGCCCAGCTTGACGCTGTCGATCAGCATGTTGCTGGCATCGCCGGCGCTGCGCCTGATCTCGAACACCGGCACGTTGTCGCCCAAAAACCCGCTCATGTGATAGACCGGGCGGAGTTTCTGCGGCGTGATGCCGAAGGGAATGATGGCGGGCGAGTGGCTGTGCACCACCGAAGTCACGTCGGGCCGCGCCTTGTAGATCGAGCCGTGAATGAATCGTTCGAGATAGACCGCGCGGCCGCGCGGGTCGATGGGCGCGCCGTCGAGATCGAATTGCATGATGTCCTTGGGCGTGACCAGCCCCGGCGCCATGCTGCGCGCCAGCAGGAACCGGCCGGGATCGCCGGGGTCGCGGACGCTGACATGGCCGAAGCCGTCGACCACGCCTTGGTCGAACAATATCCGGTTGGCGGTCGCGAGTTCGGCCGCCTGTTGCGGATCGATCTTGGCCTTGGCCATGCTCCCCCCGTTTTATTTCATTCGCCGCGGAATTGCGGCGGCCGCTTGGCGAAAAAGGCGTCCATGCCTTCGCGGAAATCCTTGCTCATGTAGCACATCAGCACCAAGTCATCGCCCTCGCCTTTGGGGATGCGCGGCTGGAGACGGCGCAAAGCTTCCTTGGTGGCGCGCAACGTCAAGGGCGCGTGGCCGGCGACCACGCGGGCGACCTCCTCCGCGCGTTTCATCAGATTCGCCGCATCCACCACCTCGGTCACGAGGCCGATGGCATGGGCTTCCGGCGCCTCGACCAGCCGAGCGTTGAAGATCAAATCCTTCACCCGCCCCGCCCCCACCAGCGCGCAAAGCCGCGCATAGTTCCCCATCGACAAACAATTGCCCAGCGTGCGCGCCACCGGAAAGCCGAAGCGCGCATTGGATGCTGCGATCCTGAGATCGCAGGCGGCGGCGATGCCGGCGCCGCCGCCGGTGCAGGCGCCCTGGATGGCGGCGATGGTCGGCAGCTGGCAGCTTTCCAGCGCCGTCAGCACCCGATCAATGCGGCCTTCGTATTCGAGCGCGTCGGCGGGTTTGTCGAAGGCCTTGAACTGCGAGATGTCCGTGCCCGAGGCGAAGGCCTTGTCGCCGGCGCCGGTGAGCAACAGAACCCGGATGGACTTGTCCTGGGGCGCCTCGGCGCAGATTTCGGCCAGGCGGTCGTACATGGCGAAGGTCAAGGCGTTCCGCGCCTGCGGCCGGTTGAAGGTGATGCGGCCGATGCCGTCGCGGATTTCGTAAAGGAGTTCGTCGCTCACGGGCGTATCCTCATCATGGCCAAGGGTTCGGGGAAAGCGGAAAAACAACCTTACTATGCCAGCCCGGCCCGGCGCCTCAAGCTTTTAGGGCTGCCCGTTTCGCTCTTCCATGGCAATATAGGGTTCTCGCGAGGGAGACCGCCATGCCGCTCAGCCATCTCGAACATTTCCTGATCCAGTCGCCCGACATCGACCGGACCCGCGACTGGTACGTGAAGATCCTGGGCATGGTCGCCGGGCCGCATCCCGATTTCGGCTTTCCCGTGCATTGGCTCTATCTCGGCGACGTGCCGGTGTTGCATGTGGCGCAGGGCGGCGCCGCCGTTTCCGACAAGCGGCTCAAATATCTCGGCCAGCAATCGCAGGCGACCGAGGGCACCGGCGTGATCGACCACGTCGCCTTCCGCGCCACCGGGTTGCCCGAGATGATCGCGCATCTGCAAAGGCTCAAGATCGAATTCAAGGAGCGCCAGGTCGACGACCAGGGGCTGTATCAGCTTTTCCTGTTCGACCCCAACGGGGTCAAGGTCGAGCTCAACTACCAGGCGGCCGAGGCCAAGGGACGCCGGGCATCGGTGATGGCGAGCGATTACCGCTGAATCGCGATAAACCGAACACAATCAAGGGCTAGGCAACTCCGGACGCGCTCTCTATAGTCCTGCGCAAGCGCAGGAGGATTGCATTGCAAGCGAATATCGGAAAATCACGAACTCGGCGGCGCACGGCGAAGGAGCACGGGCCCGATCCGGTCGATGTCCATGTCGGCCGGCGTTTGCGCATCGGACGCGAGTTCGCCGGATTGACCCAGACCGGCATCGGCAAGGAACTCGGCATGAGCTTCCAGGTGGTGCAGAAATACGAGCAGGGCGAGATCCGAATCTCCGCCAGCCGGCTCTACCAACTGGCGAAGCTGCTGGCGAAGCCGGTGTCCTATTTCTTCGAGGGGCTCGAAACCGCTTCGGGCGGGTCGTCCCCGCCCGAACAGGGCATCGTCAGGCGCGAAATCGAGCTGGTGCGCGCCTTCCGCTCCATCGACAGCCCCGAGGTGCAGCAGCGCCTGTTGCTGCTGATGCGGGATGTCGGCGAGCGCCAACCGGCGTGATCGAGACCCAACGGGACCAGGCATGACCGAAACCAAGCCGCTGATGGCCGGCAAGCGCGGCCTCATCATGGGCGTCGCCAACGAGCGCTCGATCGCCTGGGCGATATCCAAGGCGGCGCACGCGCACGGCGCCGAGCTCGCCTTCACCTATCAGGGCGACGCGCTGGGCAAGCGCGTCAAACCGCTGGCCGAAACCGTCGGCGGCAAGGTGTTGGGCGATTGCGACGTCGGCAACGAGGCGAGCGTGGCCGCGGTTTTCGAATCCGTCTCGAAGCTCTGGGGCGGACTCGATTTCCTCGTCCATGCCATCGCCTATTCCGACCCCGACGAGTTGCGCGGCCTTTACGTCGACACCACGCGCGCCAATTTCCTGAAGAGTCTGGAAATCTCCTGTTACTCCTTCACCGATCTGTGCCGCCGCGCCGTGCCGCTGATGACCAAGGGCGGCAGCCTGCTGACGTTGAGCTATCTCGGCGCCGAGCGCGTCATGCCGCATTACAACGTCATGGGCGTGGCCAAGGCCGCGCTCGAGGCGTCGGTGCGCTATCTCGCGGTCGATCTGGGGGGCAAGAACATCCGCGTCAACGCCATCTCGGCCGGGCCGATCAAGACGCTGGCGGCCTCGGGCATCGGCGATTTCCGCTATATCCTGAAGTGGAACCAGCTCAATTCGCCGTTGAAGCGCAACGTCATCGCTCGAGGAAGTGGGCAATGCCGGCCTTTATCTGCTGAGCGATCTTTCCGCTGGCGTCACCGGCGAGGTGCATCACGTCGATTCCGGCTACCATGTCGTCGGCATGATGGCGGTCGACGCGGCGTCCGAAGTCGCCGAGATGCTGGCAAACTTCAAGCCTCAAGGCTGATCCCGAGCGCGCGATGTCCGGCAACGGCTTCGGCACCTTATTCCGCTTCACCACATGGGGCGAAAGCCACGGGCCGGCCATCGGCTGCGTCGTCGAGGGCGTGCCGCCGCGCATCCCCTTGTCCGAAGGCGACATCCAGCCCTGGCTCGACAAGCGCCGGCCGGGCGCCTCGCGTTTCACCACCCAGCGCAAAGAGAGCGACACGGTGCAGATCCTGTCCGGCGTGTTCGAGGGCCAGACCACCGGCTCGCCGGTGATGCTGCTGATCGCCAACGAGGATGCGCGCGCCAAGGATTACGACGCGATCAAGGACCAGTTCCGCCCCGGCCACGCCGATTACACCTATTGGGCCAAATACGGCATCCGCGACTATCGCGGCGGCGGCCGCGCCTCGGCGCGCGAAACCGCGGCGCGCGTCGCGGCCGGCGCCATCGCGCGCAAAATCCTGGGGGCCACGGTCGATGTCCGCGGCGCGCTCATCCAGATCGGCCCGCATGCGATCGACCGCAAGCGCTGGGACTGGAAAGAGGTGGCGAACAATCCGTTCTTCTGTCCCGATGCGGGGACGGTGAAGTCCTGGGAAAACTTCCTCGATGAGACGCGCAAGGCGGGCTCTTCCGCCGGCGCCATCATCGAGATACAGGCTTCGGGCGTGCCCGGCCGGATGGGGCGCGCCGATCTACGACAAGCTCGACGCCGATCTCGCCAAGGCGATGATGGGCATCAACGCGGTCAAGGGCGTGGAGATCGGCGCCGGCATGCTCGCTGCCTCGCTGTCGGGCGAGCAGAACGCCGACGAGATGCGCATGAAGGCGGGCAAGGTCGTGTTCCTGTCCAACCACGCCGGCGGCATATTGGGGGGCATATCGACCGGCCAGGACGTGGTCGTGCGCTTCGCGGTCAAGCCGACCAGCTCGATCCTCAAGCCGCTGAAGAGCGTCGACCGTTTCGGCAAGGAGGTCGAGATCTCGACCAAGGGCCGTCATGATCCCTGCGTCGGCATCCGCGCCGTGCCGGTGGGCGAAGCGATGATGGCCGTGGTGCTGGCCGACCATATGCTGCGCCACCGCGCGCAATGCGGCTGAGCGCCAAGATGGGCCGCTTTCTTTTCAGGCTTTGCGCCGTCATCGGTTTCCTGGTCATTCTGTCCGGGCTGGGCGGGTTGGGCGTTTTTCTCTGGTTCAAGCTCTCCGCTCCGCGGCGTGGCCTCCGACACCGTCCTGACGCTGGAAATCTCCGGCGCGCTGTCCGACGGCCCGCCGCAAACAGGATTAGCCGGCCTGCTCGCGGGCCCGCAGCGGAATCTGAGCGACGTGCTCGGCGCGCTCGAACGCGCGCGATCCGATCCGCGCGTCAAGGGCTTGATGCTGCGCATCGGCGGCGGCGAACTCGGCCTCGCCCAGGTGCAGGAATTGCGCGACGCGATCCGGGATTTTCGCGCCAAGGGCAAGCCCGTCTTCGCCTATAGCGACAGCTACGGCGAATTTGAATCCGGCACCGCCGCCTATTACCTGGCTTCGTCCTGCGACGAGGTTTGGCTGCAACCGCTGGGCCTCCTGAGCCTGGTGGGGCTGCGCGCCGAGCAGCCGTTCTTCCGTGGTTCGCTCGACAAGCTCGGAATCGTACCCCGCTTCGACAAGCGCGAGGAATACAAGACGGCGATGAACATGCTGACCGACACCGCCATGACCCCGGCGCAGCGCGAGGAAACCACTTCGCTGCTCACGTCGCTGCGCGGCCAGATCGTGTCCGGGATCGCGCAGGGGCGGAAGCTCGATCCCGCCTTGGTCGGCGATCTCATCGACAAGGGCCCCTATCTGGCGCAGGAAGCGCTCGACAACCACCTGGTCGACCATCTCGGCTATGGCGAGGACGCGCTTGCGGGCCTGAAGCAAGCCGCCGGCGGCGACGTCAAGACCATGACCCTCGCCCATTACCTCGATCGCGTCGGCCCGCCCCACGCCAAGGGGCCGGTGATCGCGCTGATCTATGCCGACGGGTTGATGGTGCGCGGCAAAAGCGACGACACGGGGCTGTTGGGCAACGGCCTGATGGGTTCGGAAAGCGTCATCCACGCCTTCCGCCTGGCCGAGCGCGACAAGGACGTGCGCGCGATCCTGTTCCGCATCGACAGCCCCGGCGGCTCGGCGGTGGCGGCGGAATCGGTCTGGAACGAGGTCAAGGCGGCGCGCGCGGCGGGCAAGAAGGTGATCGTCAGCATGGGCGGCGTCGCCGGCTCGGGCGGCTATTACATAGCATCCGACGCCGACAAGATCGTCGCCGAGCCCGCGACCTTGACCGGCTCGATCGGCGTGCTCGCCGGCAAGGTGCTGGTCAACGGCCTGTCGGACAAGCTCGGCGTCACCTGGGACGATGTGGATACCGGCGGCAACGCCGCGATGTTCAGCCCGATCGAGGATTTTTCGCCCGCGGGCCATGCGCGCTTCGAGGCGATGCTCGACGACATTTATGCCGGATTCAAGTCGCGCGTCGCCGAAGGCCGCAAGATGGATGCGGACTGCGGTCGAGAGCGTGGCCAAGGGCCGGGTCTGGACCGGCGAGCAGGCGATGCAGATCAAGCTGGTCGACGCGCTCGGCGGCTACGAGGTGGCGCTCGGCTTGGCCAAGGCCCAGGCCGGCATCGCGGCCGATCAGGATTTCGATCTGCGCATCTATCCCGCGCCGGTCGGCCCAGCGGAAGCGCTGCTCAACCGGCTTTCCGGCGCCGGCGACGACGACACGCTGGCCCGGGGCCTCGCGTCTTTCGCCACGCTGCTGCGCCAGGCCGAATTGCTCGCGGCGCCGCCGGGCGCGCTGGTGATGCAGCCGTTGGCAGATCCGCTAGGCTTTTCGCTCGAACCGCGCGACCAGTTCGAGCTGCGCCGACCAGACAAAGCTGTCGATCGGCTGGACCCGGCCCAGGCGGTAGCCGCCATCCACCAGGATCCGGGCGTCGCGCGCGAAAGTGGCCGGGTTGCAGGAAACCGCGACCAATGCCGGCCACCTTGGACGCGGCGAGTTCGCGGCTCTGCTCCATCGCCCCGGCGCGCGGCGGGTCGAACACCACCGCGTCGAAGCCGGCCAGCTCCTGCGGCGTCAAGGGCCGGCGGGCGAGATCGCGCTGTTCGACAGTCACGCGGTCCGCAAGCTTGGCGCGCGATACGGCGTGTTTCAGCGCCTTGACCGAATCCCCGTCGCCCTCGACCGCGTGGACCGCGGATTTCCTCGCTAGCGCAAAGCTGAACGTGCCGAGCCCGGCATAGAGATCGGCGATGCGAGCCGCAGTCGCCCACCAGGCTTTGCACCGCGCCGCTCAAAATCATGTCGGCCTCGGCGCTGGCTTGCAGGAAAGGTTCCTCGGGCAGATCGACCGCGACGCCGGCCAGCACCACGCGCGCGGGGCGGCGTTGCGCCACCGGCACCGAAGCCGCGTTGCTCGTGCCGCTTCGACGCGATAGGAAAGCCGGCAATATCCTGGGCCTCGGCGAAACCCGCCAGCGCTTCGAGCGCCGCGAGCTTGGGCGATGCGGGCAGATCGAGCAGCATCGCCGCGCCGGCATCGGCCAGGGTCACCGTGGCGGCGCCCTCCTGGTCCGGGGGCAGGATTTCCTTCGCCAAGCGCCGCAACGGTTCGACCAGTTTGAAGAGCGCGGGATGCAGCACCGCGCATTCCCGCATGTCGACGATGCGGTGGCTGTGCGCGCGTGCAATCCGGAGCCGCGGCTCTGGCCGCGCGCCAGAGCCAAAGCGCGCGCGCCGCCGCGTGCCCGGCGCCAAGCCGCAACAGCGGCGCGATCTCCACGCCCTTTAATCCCTGTTGCGCCAGCGCGCCGCGGAGCCACGAGAGCTTGGCCGCTTCATAGGCTTCGGGCGACAGATGCTGCAAAGCGCAGCCGCCGCAATCGCCGAAATGGCGGCAGACGGGTTGCGCGCGCGCTCCGGGCTGGAGAATTTCCACCACCGCGCCGCTCCGGCCTTCGCCTTGCTTCGCCAGGATTTTGGCGCGCACGCGGTCGCCCGGCGCGGTGAAAGGGAGAAAAATCTTTTCGCCGCTCATGGCTGGCAACGCCATCGCCGCGCACGCCGACGGAATCGACGGTGAGTTCGGCTTCGCTCATGCGGATTTCGCTTCGTACGACGCCGCCGCGCGGATTCCGCTTGGCTTCGCACGTCAGGTGCTACGCGTTCCGCCCCAAGCAGGAATTCGATATTGCCTTCGGGTCCCTTGAGCGGGCTGGTCTCCACGCCCAAAACGCGCCAGCCTTGGCCTTCGATCCAGGCGGAAATGCGCGCGCAAACCTCCTGGTGAAGCGCGGGATCGCGCACCACGCCCCCCTTGCCCACGCGCTTCGGGCCCACTTCGAATTGCGGCTTGATCAGCGCGACGAGATTGGCCTTGGGCTTGGCCAAGGCCAAGGGCGCGGGCAGCACGGTTTCGAGCCCGATGAAGCTCGCGTCGCACACAACCAGATCGACTGGCTCCGGCACTTCTTTCGCCGTGATACGCCGCGCATTGACGCGCTCCAGCACCTTGACGCGCTGGTCGCTGCGCAGCTTCCAGTCGAGCTGGCCGTGTCCGACATCGACCGCGTAGACCTTCGCCGCGCCGCGCTGCAACAGCACGTCGGTGAAGCCGCCGGTCGAGGCGCCGATGTCCAGCGCGACCAGGCCCGTGGGATCGATTTTGAAACGATCGAGCGCGTGGGCGAGCTTGACGCCGCCGCGCGAGACCCAGGGGTGATCCTTGCCCTTGAGGATAAGCGAGGTGTCGGCGGCCAGGCTCGCGCCCGGCTTGTCGAGGCGCTTGTCCCCGCTCCACACCAGCCCCGCCAGGATCAGCGCCTGCGCCTTGGCGCGGGTTTCGGCCAATCCCCGCTCGACCACAAGCTGATCGAGGCGTTGCTTGGGAATCATGGATCAAAGGCGCGCTGCCGCGCGCGCCGGGGTTCAGGCGCGGACGTTGCGCTCGACGATGGCGCGGCCGAGCGCGACCAAGGCGGTCTGCCTGATGTGGCGGGCGGTGAGGCCCGCCTCGTCATATTGCTTGGCCGGCGCGTCGTGGTCGATGAAGCGGTCGGGCAGCATCATCGGCCGGACCTTCAGCCCCTGGTCCAACAGGCCGTTGCGGGCGAGATGATCGAGCACGTGGCTGGCGAAGCCGCCGATCGCCGCCTCTTCGATGGTGATCAGCACCTCGTGCTCGCGCGCCAGGCGTTCGACCAGATCGGTGTCGAGCGGCTTCATGAAGCGCGCATCCGCCACGGTGGTGGAAAGACCGGCATGGCCGAGTTCGTCGGCCGCCTTGAGGCATTCCTGGAGCCGCGTGCCGAAATTGAGGATGGCGATCGACGTGCCCTCGCGGATGATGCGGCCTTTGCCGATGGGCAGCACCTCGCCCTTCTTGGGCAGCGCGAGGCCTACGCCTTCGCCGCGCGGATAACGCACCGCCGAAGGGCCGTCGTCGATGGCGGCGCAGGTCGCCACCATGTGCATCAATTCGAGTTCGTCCGCCGCCGCCATGATGGTGAAGCCCGGCAGGCAGCCGAGATAAGCCAGATCGAAGGAACCGGCATGGGTGGCGCCGTCGGCGCCGACCAAGCCGGCCCGGTCCATGGCAAAACGCACCGGCAGCTTCTGGATGGCGACGTCGTGCACCACCTGGTCGTAGCCGCGCTGGAGGAACGTCGAATAGATCGTGGCGAAGGGCTTCAAGCCCTCGCAGGCCAGGCCCGCGGCGAAGGTCACGCCGTGCTGCTCGGCGATGCCGACGTCGAAGCTGCGGTTGGGGAAGCGCTCGGCGAATTTGTCGATGCCGGTGCCCGACGGCATGGCGGCGGTGATGGCGACGATGCGCTCGTCCGCCTCGGCCTCGGCGATCAGCGCCTTGGCGAAGACGGCGGTGTAGCTCGGCGCGCCGGCCTTGGCCTTGACCTGCGCGCCGGTGGCGACGTCGAATTTCACCACGCCGTGATACTTGTCGGCGGCGGCTTCGGCGGGCGCGTAGCCCCGGCCCTTTTGCGTCACCACGTGGATCAGCACCGGGCCGGTGTCGTTGCTGTCGCGCACGTTCTTCAGCACCGGCAGCAGATGGTCGATGTTGTGGCCGTCGATCGGCCCCACGTAGAAGAAGCCGAGTTCCTCGAACAGCGTGCCGCCGGTGACGAAGCCGCGCGCGAATTCGTCGGCGCGCCGCGCCGCCTTGGCCAGCCCGCGCGGGAAGCGCCGGGCCAGGGCCGCGCCGAGATGGCGCAGGCTGCTATAGGGCTTGGACGACAACAGGCGCGAGAGATAGGCGCTCATCGCGCCCACCGGGGGCGCGATCGACATGTCGTTGTCGTTGAGGATGACGATCAGGCGCGACTTCATCGAGCCGGCGTTGTTCATCGCCTCATAGGCCATGCCGGCGCTCATGGCGCCGTCGCCGATCACGGCGATGACGTTGTTCTTGCCGCCCTTCAGGTCGCGGCCGACCGCCATGCCGAGGCCGGCGGAGATCGAGGTCGAACTGTGCGCCGCGCCGAACGGATCGTATTCGCTCTCGGACCGGCGCGTGAACCCGGACAGGCCGCCGCCCATGCGCAGGGTGCGGATGCGGTCGCGCCGCTCGGTGAGGATCTTGTGCGGATAGGCCTGGTGGCCGACGTCCCAGATCAGGCGGTCGCGCGGCGTGTCGAAGACGTAATGCAGCGCGACGGTGAGCTCGACCACGCCGAGCCCGGCGCCGAGATGGCCGCCGGTGACCGACACGGCATCGACCAATTCGCGGCGCAGCTCGTCGGCGAGCTGGCGCAAATCGCTTTCCGGCAATTTGCGGAGATCGGCGGGTTCGTTAACCCGGTCGAGCAAAGGGGTCAGATCATTGCGCAGCACGGGCGCGGAATCCTGGTTGTTTTTATGGTCGGAAGTCCCTGTCACAGCCGCCCCTCGCGCTTTGCCGTCATATCCGGTCGGTGCCGGAATTACCGAAACCGTGCGAATCTAAACACAGATGGGCCGGATAAGCAATTTACATGCTTTTAGGGCCCTATTCCCTACCGGCATTGTGGCTTTGATGAGACAGAATAGGCGGGCAGAACCCGTCTGTCGGCTTGGCGGGGTTTTGCCCCTATGCGTATAATGCGGCGGTCGAATCAGGGGTGGCCCGGCCTGCCCCCAAGAAAGGTCGTAAATATCATGCGGGTGGTGCTCGCCCAACCTCGAGGTTTCTGCGCCGGAGTCGAACGCGCCATCGACATCGTCGAGCGCGCGCTGGATAAATACGGGCCGCCGATCTATGTGCGCCACGAGATCGTGCACAACCGCCACGTGGTCGAGCGCTTGCGCGCCAAGGGCGCGCATTTCGTCGACGATCTGGACGAGATTCCGCCGGGCAGCGTCACCATCTTCAGCGCCCATGGCGTCTCGAGCGAGGTCGAGGAAGCCGCCGCGGTGCGCAACCTGCCGGTGATCGACGCGACCTGCCCGCTGGTGTCGAAGGTGCACAGCGAGGGCCAGCGCTACGCCGCGCAAGGGCGCGAGATCGTGCTGATCGGCCATGCCGGCCATCCCGAGATCGAAGGCACCATGGGCCGCATCGACGGCAAGGTCCATCTCATCTCCAAGGCCGAGGAAGTATCGCGCCTCCAGGTGGGCGATCCGCACAAGCTCGCCTTCATCACCCAGACCACGCTTTCGGTCGACGACACCAAGGCGGTGATCGACGCGCTGCGCCAGCGCTTCCCCGACATCGTCGGCCCCGATACCAAGGACATCTGCTACGCCACGCAAAACCGTCAGCGCGCCGTGCGGGAGCTCGCGCAGCAGGTCGACGTCGTGCTGGTGGTGGGCGCCGCCAACAGTTCCAATTCCAACCGGCTGCGCGAGATCGCCGCCGAGCAGGGCGTGAAGGCCTATCTCGTCGCCGACGCCGAAGCGCTCGACATCGCCTGGGTCAAGGGCGTCAAATCGGTCGGCATCACCGCCGGCGCCTCGGCGCCCGAGGAATTGGTGCAGCACCTGATCGATCGTCTGCGCGAATTGGGCAAGGTCGAGTGCGAAAAGCTGCCCGGCATCACCGAGAACGTCCGCTTCCGCATGCCGGCGGAATTGGTCGATTCCGCGTCCTGACCGCGCCGCCGTTCAATATCTTGGTATCGAGGAGTTTAGAGCTTGTCCGTTCCGCTGCATCAAATGGTCCGCGTCGGCGCCTATGTGGCGAAGCAACGCCTTATGGGCGTGGAGCGCTATCCGCTCGTGCTCATGCTCGAGCCGCTGTTCCGCTGCAACCTGGCCTGCGCCGGCTGCGGCAAGATCGACTATCCCGACAAGATCCTGAACCAGCGGCTTTCGGTGGCGGAATGCCTCGAGGCGGTGGACGAATGCGGCGCCCCGGTGGTGTCGATCGCCGGCGGCGAGCCGCTGCTGCACCGCGAGATCGAGCAGATCGCTGAAGGCATCATCGCGCGCAAGAAGTTCGTCTATCTCTGCACCAACGCGCTGCTGCTGGAAAAGAAGATCGACCGCTTCAAGCCCAATCCCTATTTCGTCTGGTCGATCCATCTCGACGGCGACAAGGAAATGCACGACCACTCGGTGTGCGAGAAGGACGTCTACGAGAAGGCGGTGGACGCCATCAAGCTCGCCAAGTCCCGGGGCTTCCGCGTCAACATCAACTGCACGCTGTTCGACGGCGCCGAGCCCGAACGCGTCGCCCGGTTCTTCGACACCATGATGGAAATCGGCCTCGACGGCATCACGGTTTCGCCCGGCTACGCCTATGAGCGCGCGCCCGACCAGGCGCATTTCCTCAACCGCAAGAAGACCAAGGAACTGTTCCGCGGCATCTTCCGCGCCAGGAACGGCCATAAATGGTCGTTCAGCCAGTCGGGCCTGTTCCTCGACTTCCTGGCCGGCAACCAGAATTATCACTGCACGCCCTGGGGCAACCCGACGCGTAATTATTTCGGCTGGCAGCGCCCGTGCTACCTGCTCGGCGAGGGCTTCACCAAGACCTTCAAGGAGCTGATGGAAACCACCGATTGGGATTCCTACGGCACCGGCAATTACGAGAAATGCGCCGACTGCATGGTGCATTCGGGCTACGAGGCGACCGCGGTGATGGATGCGGTGAAGCATCCGCTGAAGGCGCTGGGCGTGGCCATGCGCGGCGTCAAGACCGAGGGCGAGATGGTGCCCGAGATCGTCATGGACAAGCAACGCCCGGCCGAATTCGTGTTCTCGCGCCACGTCGAAGAAGCCATGGCGCGCGTCGACGAGGCCGCGGAATAACCCGCGTAGCACAGGCGAGGGCCGAACCTTGAGGCCCGCGCCGTCGTGCGAAGCTAATTTTTCAAGAACGTAGCAAAGGCCGAGCGCCCCGCGTAGCACCTGACGTGCGAAGCCAAGGGGAATCAGCGCGAGGCCGTCTTGCGAAGCGAAGAGAACCCCTAGCACGGGCCGCGCGGGACCGGCGCCATCATCGCCGCCAAAGCTAAGAAAAATTTTAGCCATGAAGCGCCAGGCGATTTTTTGCCTAAGCCGCGCGCAATCCTGTCCGGCTTTTCATAAATCGAATTGAAGAAAATTCAGTCGCGCGCCGTCTCACGATTTCTTGGGCGATTTTTTAAGCGCGCTGCGTTGCTTCGCCGCAGCAAGAAGCGCATGTGTGCGTTGCAGCATTTACGATGAACGGATGCGGCATTCGCGCCTAATCTTTTCGGTGTTGGCAATGCCGCGACAAAACGGCGAAGCCATCGCAAAGCAAGGAGTGTTAAATCGTGAATCGCATGACACGCTACGCCCTGGCGCTCGCGCTCGGGCTTTCGGCAATTTCCACCGCGGCCTTCGCGGCGGATCCGTCCACCTCGACCCAGACTGCCAACGCACAGTACGCGTCGCCGCAGATGCCGGGCGCTCAACAGACGCCGGGGCCCTATGACAGCCCCTTCCAATATCTCGGCGCCTTCTAAAACCCCCAACCGCTTGAAGACGTGATCAGGGCGAAAGCCGGGCCGCAAGCCCGGCTTTCGTTCATTCAGGCATTGTAGTTGACCGCGCCGCAACGGCTGAGATCGTAGCCGCCCAGCTCCGCCGCCTGGTCGCGGCAGGCGGCCGAAGCGGCGAAACTCATCAGCTTCTGCACCGCCGGCTCAAAATAATTGCGCCGCCGCATGGCGAGATCGAAGCGCTCCCAGCGGAGAGGCACGAAGCCGAGATTGTTGCGCTTGGCGACCGCGCGCACCGCGATGCCGGCATCGGCCTTGCCCTCGATGATGGATGTGGCGATGTCGGTTTCGGTGAGCGCGGGCGAGGCGGGACCCGGCAGGGTCTCGAGGCGGATGCCGGCTTCGGCCAACAAATGGCGCAGCAGAATCTGGGCGCCGGCGCCTTCCTGCCGGCGCAGCACCCTTATGCCGCTCTTGGCGAGATCGGATACCGAGCGGATTCGTTTCGGATTGCCGGGCGCCGTCACCAGCCCCTGCTCGCGCTTGGCCCATTCGATCAGCACCGCGTCCGACATCCCGCCTTGCGCCCGGAGCGCGGGCAAATTGTATTCGCCGCTGGCCGTATCGAGCAGATGGATACCGGCCAGCACGGCTTTGTCCGCCGCCAACCGCTTCAGCCCCTCGCCGCTGCCGCAGGTGAACAACGCCAACTCGCAATCCGATTCCCGCAACGCCCATTCCAGCAGCGGGTCGTGACTGCCCGCCGCCACAGGCGGAGCATGGCGCAAGGAGGGGCCGGCGAACTCCACCTGCCGCGTCACCCATTCGTCGATCATGGCGCGCGGGAACAGCAGCTTGCCGGCGGAGCGCGAGCACGGGATGCGTTTGGTGCGCACCAGCTCGTAGACCGTGCGCTCCTTGAGCCGCAGATAGTCGGCCACTTCGGCGGTGTTGAAAAATTCCCTCATAAGCCATCTATGCATATTTATGATTCAAAATACATTATTTACATATTACGTCTCAATACCGATTTGCCTCATGACTCCGCCAATCGAAGCGCGGCCGGAAAAATCTCCGGCTAACGCCGGTGAGACACAAGCGAGGGACACGCATGAGCGATTTCGGCGAGGCCTTCGCGCTCGCCTTCGCCATGCCGGCTTCGACACAAATGGGGGCCCGTATCATGTTACCTGCCGCGGGCCGGAATTTTTTTCCCGTGCCATTGGCCCACGCGGAGCTTCTCCCGCGAATGGGTCGAATGTCGCTCGCCGCGATCGCGATCGCGACCTTGGCGCCGGGCCGGCCCCATCGCTCGCGACTTCCGCGCCATGACGCAGCCGCGGGGCGGAGCCGCAATCGAGCAAAGCCTGGTGAGCGCGCCGGCGGGGCGGAGCGTGGTGGGGCGGGCGGCCAAGCGGTTGCGGTCGCGCGACCGGCCGCGGCCCGGCCTCGGACCTCACATCCTCGGCGCGGATGCAGAGCCAGGCCGATTCCGGGGCGCCGTCGTGGCATCGGCGGCAAGGCGCTTTCCCGCGACGGAATAGACCGCCCTGCCGCCGCGCTTCCCCAAAAGCCTAGCCGCCAGGATGTTCTCGATGCCCATGAAGGCGGCGGCGAATTTTCCGGCCGGCCGGCGCAGGATATCGGCGGGCGCGCCCGCCTGCACCACCGTCCCCGCCCGCATCAGCACGATCCGGTCGGCGAGCGCGAAGGCCTCGGTGAGGTCGTGGGTGACGAAGAGCGCAGGGATGCGCGTCCGGCGCAGGAAGCGTCTCGAGCTCGGCGCGTAGCGCTTCGCGGGTGCGCGCATCGAGCGCCGAGAATGGCTCGTCGAACAGGAAGAGATCGGGCCGCGACGCCGAAGGCGCGGGCGAGCGCGGTGCGCTGCTTCTCGCCGGGGCTGAGCTGCGCCGGGCGGCGCGCCGCGAGATGCGCCACGCCGAAGAAACCGAGCAGCCCGGCGAGATCGGCCGGGATCGGATCGCCGCTTCGGCGCGCCCGTCCGACCGCCGCGCGCCTCGAAGCGCCAGTGCGACGTCGCCGGCAACGTCAGATGCGGGAACAAGCCGAAATTCTGCACCATGAAGCCTAAATTTCGGCGCTCGGGCGGAAGGCGGGTCACGTCGCGGCCCCCGATCGCGATCCGGCCGGAATCCGGCCGGTGGAAGCCGGCGATGGTTTCGAGCAGCACCGACTTCCCGGCGCCGTTGGGTCCGAGGATCACCACGATCTTGCCCGACCCGACGCCAAGGTCAATGTCGCCGATGGCAATCGCCCAAATCGAGCGCCAAATTTCGATCAGATCCCGGCCGCGCTCACCGGTTCTCCTCGCCCGCCTCGGCCGAAGGCGAGAGCGCAGCAGCACGAACAGCGTGAGCGTCACCAGCAGCAGCAGCGCCGCCGCCGCCATTAAATCCTCAAGACCGTAGTTGAGGAACATCTCGTAGATTTGCACGGGCGCGGTCTTGGGGTAATAGGCAAGGATGACGACCGCGCCGAACTCGCTGATCGAGCGGGCGAAGGTCAGGGTGAGGCCCGTCATGATGCCGCGCCAGGACAAGGGCAGGGTGACGGCGAACAGCGTCCGCCACGGTCCCAGGCCCAAGGTGCGCGCCACCTTTTCGAGCTGGGATCGACCACCTCGAAACCGATCCGGGCGGCGTTGACGGTATAGGTCACCGAGACGAATAACATCGCCGCCACCACTCCGGCGACGGTGCTCCAGAAGCTGAGTCCAAACAGGGATAGGGCCGGCGCGCCGATAATGCCTTCGCGCCCCAACACCACGAGAGCGCGATGCCCGCCACGGTGTGCGGCACGGCGAGCGGCAGATCGACCAGCGCCGCCACCGCGCTCTTGCCCGGGAAGTCGCTGCGCGCCAGGGCATAGGCGAGCGGCACGCCCAGGCAAGCGGCATGGCGGTGGCGAAGATCGCGGTCACGATGCTGAGGATGATCGCCTGGCGCACATCCAGCATCCCGGCGACGCGCGCGAAATTGGCGCCCGACTGGCCGGCGACCAGCGCCAGCAGCGGCAGGGCGATGAACGCCACCACGAAGCTGCCCAGGAGCCAGAACAGCAGGAACACCCCGCGCGGATGGCTCGGGGGCAAGGCGTTGATTGGACGCATGAATGGCCGGGCTAGACCGGTTCGCCGCGCCCGGTCACGAGCCGGGCCAGGGCTTCACCAGCGCGTGCAAGCTCGGGGGCATGGCGCCCGGATTCGCCGCGAGCGCCGGGCTCAAACTGCCGAAGCCGTTCTTGCGCATGATCGCCTGGCCGGTTGGCCCGAGCAGGAGAGCGACGAACTTCGCCGCGCCGTCGGGATGCGCGGCGTTCGCGAGGATGGTGACGGCATAGACGATGGGCTTGCCGGGAAGGTCGCCGTTCTTGGTGTGGGCGACGCCGCCCTCATAGAACGACGAGAAGGCCGGGTCGCTGAGGTCGATCTTCGCCGGCAGACTCGAGATAGCGCAGATGGTGCTGGAGCGCGTCGGAGCGGTAGATCGCGAGATAATCGATCTGACCGAGCTGGAGCGCCGAGATCAGCGCGGTCTCGGTGTCGCGCATGTTGGCCTCGGGCGCGTTGGCCAGGATACTCGCCGCGATGCCGGGGGCCCCGTAGTATTTTTCCGCCAGCGTCAGCGTCTGCACGGTCTGGTAGCCAAGGGATCGGTGTTGGGATCGGCGCGGCCGATCTCCACCCCCGGCCGCGCCAGCACGCATACCATTCTTGGCGTCGATCTCGCCGGCATATTTGCTCTTGTCGGTGTAGACGAAGGTGACGGCGTTGCGCGCGAAGCCCGCATACCAGCCGGTATAGGCTTGCTGCCCATTGCCGCCGAAGAGATATTTCGGGATCACGTTGTAATCGGCGACCGCGATGATGTCGGCGGGCTGATGCACTTCGGTGATGAGCCGCGCCATCTTGACGCTGCCGCCGAACTGGGCGTGGACCGTGAAGCCCGGATATTTCTGCTCGAAGGCCTCGCCCAGCTGCTTGAACGGAACCGCGAGCGTGCCCGCCGCCAGCACGTCGAGCGCCACCGGTTCGGCGGCGCGCGCGCCGGTTGCGGCGAGCAGCATCCCCGTTACGGCGACGAGGCTTCGGAGGATCAGGCTTCATGGCGGTCACTCCTGGCTGAAAGCGGACGCCGCGCGATACGCGCGGGGGCTTTCCCTTAATTATGTAAGCAATATCAAAACTATGGAATCTCGTAATTTATGCATATTAATACGTTAAAATGCATAGTGAATTTCGTCCGGGTGCCGATCCCGGCCCGTTCAATGGCGAAGTCCGAATCGCCGCGCGAGATCGACCTGGAATGGCGGCTTGAAGGACATCTCGTCGCCGCCATGCGCGCGGTGTGGAACACGCGGGCGCCCTTCGTCTCGGTCTGGCGCGGCGACAAGAACGGCATCGGCGCGTTCGAAAAGCGGCAGCTGGCCGATTGGCTGTCATCCAAGGAAGGCCAGGCGGCCATTGCCGGCTATACCGTGGGCGGCGAAAAATTGTTTCATCCCGAGGCTGATCCCAAGCCTTGAAAGAAAAAGGAAATAGGGGCCGGCTATATAGTTTCATGATTCCATATTTTAGTGTGGGGTCTTTCCGCCCATGAGCTTGTCCACCGGTTTTTTGGGTTATTCCCGTGCAAAAAAAGAGTTGGAATAATGTAATAGCGTGCTAACCAATATCGATAAGAAGAGCCAGGAGGTTCAAGCCTCCGGCCGTGGCAATAAACATTGAGAGGGGAACCCTACATGTCGTTTCTCGACAAGCAACATACTATCGCGCCGCCGGGCTATAGCCGGTGGCTCATACCGCCGGCCGCGCTGTGCATCCATCTCTGCATCGGCCAGGCCTATGCCTTCAGCGTGTTCAACCTGCCGATGACCAGGCTCCTCGGCATCACCACATCGACGCCCGATGATTGGAAGCTGACCGATCTCGGCTGGATCTTCAGCATCGGCATCTTCTTCCTCGGGGCATCGGCGGCCTTGCTCGGCCGCTGGGTCGAGGATGGCGGGCCGCGCCGCGCCATGTTCGCCGCGGCGTGCTGTTTCGGCGGCGGATTCATCGTTTCCGCCTTCGGCGTCTACATCCACAACATCTGGGTGGTTTATCTGGGATATGGCGTGATCGGCGGCTTCGGCCTGGGCCTCGGCTATATCTCGCCGGTTTCGACGCTGATCAAATGGTTCCCCGACCGGCCCGGCATGGCCACCGGCATGGCCATCATGGGCTTCGGCGGCGGCGCCTTCATCGCCTCGCCGCTTTCGGTGTGGCTGATGGCCAGGTTCTCGACCCCGACCCATATCGGCGTGATGGAGACCTTCATCGCCCTGGGCATCATCTATTTCTGCTTCATGATGGTCGGCTCGATCATCGTGCGGATTCCGGCGCCGGGCTGGAAACCCGAGGGCTATGTCGCCCCGGCGCAGCCCAAGAAGCTGGTCACCACCCGTAACGTCTACGTCTATCAGGCGCTGAAGACGCCGCAGTTCTGGCTGATCTGGTGGATGCTCTGCCTCAACGTCACCGCCGGCATCGGCGTGCTGGGCCAGGCTTCGGCCATGAGCCAGGAGATGTTCCCGGGCAAGGTCAGCGTGACGGCCGCTGCCGGGTTCGTCGGATTGATGAGTCTCTTCAACATGATGGGCCGGTTCTTCTGGGCCTCCACGTCGGACCTCATCGGCCGGAAGAACACCTATTTCTGCTTCTTCGTCATCGGCATGGTGCTCTATTCGCTGGTGCCGACGACCGGCGCCATCGGCAGCGTCACCGGATTCGTGCTCTGCTTCCTGGTGATCATCAGCATGTATGGCGGCGGCTTCGCCACCGTGCCGGCCTATCTCAAGGACATGTTCGGCACGCGCTACGTCGGCGCCATCCACGGCATGCTGATCACCGCCTGGTCGATGGCGGGAATCTTCGGCCCGGTGCTGGTCAACTACATCCGTCAGTATCAGATCGATCACGGCGTGCCCAAGGCGGATGCCTACAACGTCACCATGTACGTGATGGCGGGGCTTCTGGTCATCGGTTTCTTCTGCAATCTGTTCGTGAAGGCCGTGCATGAGCGGCACTACATGAAACACGAGCGGGCCGATGCCATGGGCATGGCGGATTAAGGAGGAAGGAACATGGCAACCAAGGATCAATCCAGCGGCAACGGCCTCAAGCTTCTGCTCGCCTGGGGCTTCGTCGGCATTCCCCTTGCTTGGGGCGTGATCGAGACGATCAACAACGCGATGAAGCTGTTCCAGTAGCGAACGCTTCGCAACAAACGAGCGGGCCGGCCCGGCTTGGGCCGGCCCGTTTCGTTTGTGACACGCCGAAGTAAAGCCGATCGCGGCTTGGATCGATCAACCGCCGAAAACGCCGAACATTCAACCTTGAATTCCACACTATACCGTCCCACTATCCCCGGCACGTTTCGGGGGGCGGACCCGTGCAAGCTGGGAAATTCGCGCTGCAGGCAGTCGTCTTGGCGATGATCCTCGCGGGGATGCAGGTCGCGGGCGCCCGCGCCGCGGATCTCGACAACGCGGCGTGTCTCGGTTGCCATGGCAACCCGGGATTCGCGGGCCCGGGCGCCAACGGACAGATGATTTCGCTGTCCGTGCCGGCGGACCAGTTCGGCCACAGCGTTCACGGCAATCTCCAATGCGTCGCGTGCCACACGGATATTACCGAAGTGCCGCATCAGAACGCGCCGATGACGCAAGCCGCGTTGCGCCAGCAAATTCCCAAACTCTGCGGCAGCTGTCATGCCGACGCGCTGAATGCCTACCTAGGCTCCGTCCACGGCAAGCAAGTGATGGAAGGGGGCAATGCCAATGCCGCAATCTGCACGGATTGCCACACCGCGCACGCCGTCACTCCCCCGCAACTGGCCGCGACCCGCCTCGCCATCGCCAAGGACTGCGGCGCTTGCCATGCCAAGGCCTTGGAAGGCTATAGGGAAACCTATCACGGCCAGGTTTTCGGCCTGGGCTATGCCGATATCGCGACCTGTTCCGACTGCCACAGCGGCCACGCGATCCTGCCCGCGAGCGATCCGGCTTCGAGCGTGTCGTCAGGCCAACCTCCTGAACACCTGCCGGAATTGCCATCGGGACACGCCCCCCGGATTCGCCACCTTCCAGGCGCATGCCACGACGGACGATTATGCCCAATATCCCTATACCTGGCTCGCATCGAAGTTCGTGTTGATGCTGATCGTCGTCACCTTCGGGACCTTCTGGACGCATTCGGCGCTTTGGTTCTACCGCGAACTCCGCGACCGCCAGCAGCGCAAGATGAGATCGCACGTGCGGGCGGACGCCCTGCCGCAAAGAGAAGGCCAATATTACCGGCGTTGGAGCGCCGCCTGGCGGTGGGCCCATCTTCTGTTCGCGCTCTCCGTGATCCTGCTGGTTTTGACCGGCATCCCGTTGCTCTATCCGAACACCGCCTGGGCGCCGGTGCTCGAAGCGGCATTGGGCGGTCCGGTGATCGCCGGCATGGTGCACCGGGTTTCCGCCGTCGTCATGATCGCGGTCTTCGCCGTGCATCTGGTCTATGTCGCCATCCACCTCGCGCGGAATTGGAAGACCTTCAAATTGTTCGGGCCCTACTCCCTGTTGCCGACCTTGCAAGACGGCAAAGACCTGATCGCCATGCTCAAATGGTTTTTCGGTTATGGCCCGCGGCCGGTATTCGACCATTGGAACTATCAGCAGAAATTCGACTACTGGGCGCCGTTCTGGGGCATTACCATGCTCGTCGGGACCGGCGCCATGTTGTGGTTCAAGGCGCTCACCGGCGCCTACCTGCCGGGATGGGCCATCAACGTCGCCACCGTCGTCCACGGCGACGAGGCCTTGCTCGCCGCCATCTACCTTTTCACCATTCACTACTTCGCCAATCACTGGCGGCCGGACAAGTTCCCGCTCGATATCGTGATCTTCACCGGGTCGATGCCGATCGAGGAGTTCAAGCGCGAATACGCCGTCGAATACGCCCGCTTGGTGGAAACCGGACGGCTCCAGGACAATCTGGTGGACGCACCGTCGCGGCCGATGACGCTCGGCTCCAAAATCCTGGGCTTCAGCCTCGTGGCCATCGGGCTGGTGCTGCTGGTTTTGATGGCGATCGGGATCGGCGGAAATATGATGACCGGGTAGACGCCGTTCTCCGAAACCCCGATGCGGGAGAAACCCTTCTTCCCCGATGAAATCAACGATGGAGGTTCGAATGAAGATGTTGCAATTGGGTGTTGCCCTCGGCGTGATCTTTCTGCTGACGGCCGGGGCGCGCGCGCAAGACGCCAGCCAGCTGGCCCAGGGAAAGGGCTGTTTGGGCTGTCATGCCGTCGATCAGAAGAAAGTGGGCCCGAGCTTCAAGGACATCGCGGCGAAGTATAAGGGTCAGTCCGATGCGGCGGCGAAGCTGGCGGCCGAACTCAAGAACGGAACCGGCCACATGAAGATCAACGCGACCGACGCCGAGCTGCAGCAACTGATCGCTTACGTGCTGGCGACCCCATAACGGCCGCGGCGAGCGGACAAATCACCGGTATGCGATCCGCGTCGCCGCTGTCCCGGCGGGAGTTGTGGGTCAACCTTTTTTTGTATCCGACCCACACCCTGACGACCGCCGCGGCGCCGGTCCTGGTCGGGATCGGGCTCGCAATCCACGATCGCGTCTTCGCGCTGCTGCCCGCTCTGGTCGGATTTCTCGCGAGCTGGCTCTTGCATGTCGGCGGCGTCTTCATCGACAATTACGAACTTCTCGTCCGGCATCCGGACAACCGCGAACACCCCGAGCTGATCGAAGCCATCGAAAAAGGCACGCTCTCGCTGCCCGTGCTCCGGGGCGCGATCGCTTTTTGCTACGGCGCGGCCGTGTTGACCGGGCCCTATCTTCTGCATGTCGGCGGTCCTTTCGTCGTGGTGTTCGCGATTCTCGGCATTGTCTCGAGCTGGTCTTATGCGGGCGGCCCGCTCGCCTATGCCCGGCTCGGGCTCGCCGATCCGATCTTCTTCGTCATGTTCGGCATCGTCGCGGTGGTCGGAACCTATTACATCCAGGCGGCGCCGCTCTATCCGTCCCCGTCGGATTGGCTGCCCGCCGCCCCGGCGCTTCCCTTGAACGCTTTCGTGCTCGGCCTGCCCGTGGGCGCGCTGGTCGTCAATGTTCTACTGATCGACGACATGCGCGATCACGTCCACGACCGGGCGAAGGGATGGCGCACCGGCTCCGTGCGCTTCGGGATAGGCTGGACCCGCTTTGAGATCGCCGCGCTGACGGCGTTCGCCTACGTCATCCCCTTCTGGTTCTGGCTCGGCCGGGGATTCAGCCCCTGGGTCCTGCTGCCCTTGCTCACCCTGCCGCTGGCGATACGCGTCGCGCGCGTCATTGCCACGCGCGACCGGTTCGAGGATTTGTTTCCCATGACGCCGAAAGCCGCGTCGCTGGCGGTCATCTACGCCGCGCTCTTGGCGGTTGGAATCGCGCTCTGACCGCCTTTACGGGATCGCGGCTTCGCCTAATCTCCGGAGGTTGCCGGCCGTTGGCGCGCTGCCGGGCTGGGCGATGTCCGGGAGCGCTCCTCCTCGAGCCACAGGCTGTGATGCTCCTTGGCCCAATTGACGTCGACCGTGCCTTCGCCCATGGACTCGAACGCGCCTTCCATGCCGACCGTGCCGAGATAGATGTGCGCGAGCATGGCGGCGATGAAGCACACCGCGAAGATGCTGTGCGCCACTTCGGCCCATTGCATGTTGTGAACGTCCGTTCCATAGAACGGGAAGATCAGCAGATAGCCGCTCACCGCGATCGCGCCGCCGGCCAGACAGATGCCCCAGAACAGCATCTTCTCGCCGGCATTGAATTTGCCGGCCGGCGGATGATCGCCTTTCTTGCCGAACATGCCGCCGCCGCGCTTCAGCCATTCGATGTCGACCTTCATGGCGGGAAGGTTCTGGACCGCCCACATGAAGAACATCAGGACGAGGCCGAGCGTGAACGGGAAGCTCAGGAAGTTATGGGCGTATTTCGCCCATTCCGACAGGGTGGTATAGGCCTCGGGACTCATCAAGGGCAGCAGCAGCACCCGGCCGAAGGTGATGTTGAGCCCGGAGAGCGCGAGGATGACGAAACAGGTGGCCATCATCCAATGCACGGACCGCTCGTAAGCGCTGAAGCGCACGATCTTGCGTCCCGAGCGCCCGCCGTCGATGCGCATCTTGCCGTGCGTCAGATAGTAGAAAACGAGCAGCGCAAAAACGCCGAGAATCACGACGCCGGCGATCCAGCGCAGCGTCACCTCATGGTAGTGTGCGCCACTCTCGTCCCTGCGGCTGCTCGATCGTGTAGGATTTGACATCGGGGATGCTGCCGAGGCCCCGGATCGTATGCAGCTGCTGCAGCAGCTGCTCCTCGCTGACCGCGCTCGCGTTCGGATCGACCGAGTTCGGCTGCTGCGCCGCCGCCGGCTGCCACGACATGGCGGCCGCGACGAGCATCAAGGCGCCAACGACGTTACGAAGTCTGGCAAGAAGCGTCGTCATGGCAATTCCTCCCAATTCCGGCTCGTTGTCGACTTTCCGGCGGCGTCCCATCATCCGGGCCGCCGCCGAAACCTCACGACGTGATCGTCTCGCGATACGCGGTCTTCCAGCCCCAGGCGCCGGAGCCGTAACCGCGCTTCACCACCCGTTCCTTGTAGATCTGCGCGATGACGTCGCCGTCGCCGGCAAGCAAGGCCTTGGTCGAGCACATTTCCGCGCATAGCGGCAGCTTGCCCTCGGCCAGGCGGTCGGCGCCGTATTTTTCGTACTGGGCCGCGGTGTTGTTCGGCTCCGGACCGCCGGCGCAGAACGTGCATTTGTCCATCTTGCCGCGCGTGCCGAAATTGCCGACCCGCGGATATTGCGGCGCGCCGAACGGGCAGGCATAGAAGCAATAGCCGCAGCCGATGCAGATGTCCTTCGAATGCAGCACGACCGCGTCGGCGGTGGTGTAGAAGGCATTGACCGGACACACCGCCTGGCACGGCGCGTCGGTGCAATGCATGCAGGCCATCGACACCGAGCGTTCGCCCGGCTTGCCGTCGTTGAGGGTGACGACGCGCCGGCGGTTGATGCCCCACGGCACCTCGTTCTCGTTCTTGCAGGCGGTGGTGCAGGCGTTGCAGTCGATGCAGCGGTCGGCGTCGCAGAGAAATTTCATTCGAGCCATGGCGTTCCCCTCCCCTTATGCCGCTGTGATCTGACAGAGGGTGGCTTTGGGTTCCTGCATCCCGGTTGCCGGATCGTAGCCGTAGGTGGTGATCGAATTGGCGCTTTCGCCGAGCACGATGGGATCGGCGCCTTGCGGATATTTCGCGCGCAAATCCTCGCCGCCGAACCAGCCGCCGAAGTGGAACGGCATCCAGGCGACGCCCTTGCCGACGCGTTCGGTCACGAGCGCCTTCATCTTGGCCTTGGAGCCGTTCTCGGCGCCCGTCACCCAGACCCAGCCGCCGCTCTTGATGCCGCGGTCGCTCGCATCCGCCGGACTGATCTCGATGTACATGTCCTGCCGCAGCTCGGCGAGCCACTTGTTGGAGCGGGTCTCTTCGCCGCCGCCCTCGTATTCGACCAGCCGGCCCGAGCTCAGGATCAGCGGGAACTGCTTGGCGATCCCCTTGTCCACCGCCGCCTTCTGCATCGTGAAGCCGATATTGGGCAGCCGGAACTGCTTGGCGTCGGGCAGGGTCGGATATTTCGCGACGAGGTCGGCCCGCGCGGTGTAGATCGGCTCGCGATGCTGCGGGATCGGATCCGGCAGGCCGAAGGCGTTCATGCGCGCCTTCGCGTTGCCGTAGGGCACGCAGCCGTGCTTCAGCGCGACGCGCTGGATGCCGCCGGACAGATCCAACGACCACGACACCCCGTCGATCTTGTCGGGCGTGCCCGCGACCTTTTCGATGACCGCCATCTCATCGCGGGTGAGATCCTTCTCCCAGCCGAGCTTCTTCAGCACGGCCATGGTGAACTCGGGATAGCCGTCCTTGATCTCGGAGCCGAGCGAGTAGGAGCCCTCGGCCAGCAAATTCACGCCGTCTTTCTCGACGCCGAAACGGGCGCGGAAGGTGCCGCCGCCGTCCATGACGTTGAGATTCGTGTTGTAGAGCAGCGGCGTGCCGGGGTGCTTGACCGCCGGCGAGCCCCAGCACGGCCACGGCAGGCCGTAATAATCGCCCTTGGCCGGGCCGCTCATTCGCGCGCAAGGTCACCAGGTCGAAGTCCTTCTGGTTGGCCATGTGGGTCTTGAGGCGTTCCGGCGACTGGCCGCAATAGCCGGTCGACCAGCTGGCGCGGTTCATCTCGCGCAGCACGTCCTCGGGGAGCGGGGTGCCGTCGGCGACCTTGATGTTCTTGAACATCTTGTCGGCGAAGCCGAGCTTCTTGGTCAGCAGATACATGATCTCGAGGTCGTTTTTCGACTCGAAGATCGGCTTGACGATCTGCTCGCCCCATTGCAGCGAGCGGTTCGACGCGACGCGCGAGCCCGATGCCTCGAACTGGGTGCAGGCCGGCAGCAGATACGTGCCGTCCTTGCGCCCGGCGTCCACCGCCAGCGACGCCCAGGTGGTCGGATGCGGATCGACCACCACCAGCAGATCGAGCTTCACCAGCCCCTTCCTCGATTCCGGAATGCGCGTGATGCTGTTGCTGGCGTGGCCTTGCACGAACATCGCCCGCACATTGTCCTTCTGGCCGACCTGGTCTTTCGGCAACAGCACCGCGTCGAACCAGCGGGTCAGCGGGATGCCGGGTGCCGTCATGGCTTGCGGGGAGTCGAACTGCGCCACCAGGTCGTCGTAATCGATCTCCCAGACGCGGCCGAAATGCCGCCACGCGCCTTCGGCCAGGCCGTAATAGAACGGCAAAGTCACGATATCGAGCCCGACATCGGTCGCGCCTTGCACGTTGTCATGGCCGCGGAAGATGTTGGCGCCGGTGCCGGGCTTGCCGACATTGCCGGTGAGCAGCAGCGCGATGCAGCTCGCCCGCACATTGGCGGTGCCGACGGTGTGCTGCGTCTGCCCCATGCACCAGATCAGCGTCGCCGGCTTCTGCGTCGCGAACATCTGCGCGACGCGCTTCAACTGTTCGCCGGGAACGCCGGAGACGCGCTCGACCTCGTCGGGCGTCCACTTCGCGATCTCCTTGCTCACGTCGTCGAAACCGTAGACGCGCTGTGCGATGAACTCCTTGTCCTCCCAGCCGTTCTGGAGGATGTGCCACATCATGCCGTAGAGCACCGGAATGTCGGTGCCCGGCCGCAGCCGCACGTATTCGGTGGCGTGCGCGGCCGTGCGCGTCATGCGCGGATCGACGACGATGACGTTCGCCTTGTTGAGTTCGGCGCCTTCCAGCAGGTGCTGCAGCGACACCGGATGGGCTTCGGCCGGATTGCCGCCCCAGATGATTTGGGTTTTCGCATTCCGGATGTCGTTGAAGCTGTTGGTCATCGCGCCATAGCCCCAGGTATTGGCGACCCCGGTGACCGTGGTCGAATGGCAGATGCGCGCCTGGTGATCGGTGTTGTTGGTCCCCCACAACGCGCCCATCTTGCGGAACATGTAGGCGCCTTCGTTGGTCATCTTCGCCGAACCCAGCCAGTAGACGGAATCCGGGCCCGATTGCCCGCGGATTTCCATCAGCTTGTCGCCGATCTCGTTGATCGCCTGATCCCAGTTGATCCGGGTCCATTGGCCGCCGACCAGCTTCATCGGATATTTGAGCCGCCGCTCGCCGGAGACCAGTTCGCGCACCGCCGCGCCCTTGGCGCAATGCGAGCCGCGATTGATCGGGCTGTCCCAGCTCGGCTCCTGGCCGATCCACACGCCGTTGGCGACCTCGGCGATCACCGTGCAGCCGACCGCGCAATGGGTGCAGATGCTCTTGCGCATCGCCACCGCCGCGCCGGTGGCGGGCGGCGGACCGGCTTCGGCCTTGCGCATGGTGGCGAGCGGAAGCGCGCCCAGCGCCGCGAGACCGCCGGCGGCAAGCCCCGAGCGGCGCAGGAAGGCGCGGCGGCCGAGGCCGCTTTCCGATTGGCCGGCGAAAGCGGCGAGATTGCCGCGCCGCGCTCTGACGTTCCGTTCGCTTGATCAGCACGGGCGCCTCCCTCAGCTCGGATAACGGTTGACGCGGTAATAGGTCTTGACTTCGTCGGATTCCCGGTACTGAGCCTTGCGTTTTTCGTCGTTGCTCACGCTGTCCGCCACCGCCTCGGAGGCGAGCGGGCTCGCCACGGTGGCCGCGGCGCCGGCGCCGAGCGCGCCGAGGAATTGACGACGTCCCAAGCCCGTCTTGCGTTCCGCTTTCATGACACCGCCCTCCCTTGTCCTAGCGCGCCCGCTCACTCGGGCAACGCGAATGCTTCCGTTTCGATCTCGATGAACAGACGCCCGATCGTCCCGACGCGACGATAGAAATCGGCGGCATTGGCCGCCGCCAGATCGGCGAAGAAGCGCCCGATCCACGGCGCGAGATGCTTGTCGAAGATTTGCCGCTGCGCCTCGGCCGGCGCCGGAAACTCGCCGCCGGCGAGGCCGGCCATGATCTCGCACAGAATCGCGGCATGGTCCTCGGGTTCGTATTGCCGCTCGGCGCGTTCGATGCCGAGCGCGGCCAGATCCTCGCGCAAACGCGCCAACGGGCGCTCGTTGAGGAAGCCGGTCAGGTAATAGGAGCCGTAGGGCAGCAGCTCGCCGCGCCCGATGCCGATGAACAGATCGAAAAATTCGCGCCCGACCTTCTCGGGGTCGGCGGCGTCGGCGGCCTGGGCGAGATCGGCATGCGCCAGGCCGAGCGGCGTCGCATCGCCGCGCAGCTTGGCGATGCGCTTGAGCAGCGCCGCATTGGGAGCGCGCCGCAGCAACGAAGCGAGCAGCGCGTATTCCTGCGCGCGCGCGGCGTCGACATCGTCGAACGCGCCGCGCTGTCTCGCCGTAAAGGTCCGGCCGCAATTTCGAGCGCGCGACCCCGGTCGCCGCTTCCACCGACAGCACGCGTTCGGCGGGAACCTGCGACCAGTTGGAAACCGACGGCTGGGAAATCCCAATCCGGCGCGCAAGCTCGGTGACGCCGCCGGCGGCGCGGATCGCCTCTTGAAGTCCCTGGTCGCTCATTGCCGGCCGATCATGGAAAGCGCATGCCCCCGTTCAGACCGCAAGGGAAGGCTAATGCCGCGATCAATTGCGGGGTCAATAGCTTCAGGCTATGGCGAGCGGAAATTATTGGGGAAGCGCGCCGCCGTGACCGCGCCGCGGCAAGGGTGGGCAAGCTTCGCGCTCGTCCAATTCATGTTGCGTTGCAGTATCGATTTTATCCACAGGCGCCTGATCGCTCGTACCGCCCTCGGCAATCTGGACTGGTGGCGGTTGCTCTGGGGTGGGATTTGACGAGGTGGCGGCCGGCGCCGGCTTCTCGGCTTGCGGTTCGCCCGTCACCTGCGCCAGCAGCCGGCGAACCTCGTCCGCGCTGATCGGACCGAATCCCGGCACGCCGCCGGCGGCGTTGAAGTCCCACGAATTCTCGGACAGGCCGATGAAGTCGCGAATCGCGGGATCGGCCGACCAGGCGCGGCGCAGCGCCGCCCGCGTCAAAGCAGCGGGCACGCCAGGGGCAAGAAAAGCGCTGATGTCGGATCCGGCGCCGATCGAATCGATCGGCGGCAGGCTCGCGGGATCGAACAGCGCTTCCTCCGGCGGCGCGGCCACAGCCGGGGGCTCGGATGCGGCGCCGCCCGGGGCATCCTTCGGCTTCGCCGCGCCGCGCTTGCGGCGGGCCCAGCGCGCGAGAAAGCCGTCGTCACCGCTCATCGTTGCCTCGGGTCTCCGGTGCGTGCCGCGCCAAGGCCTCGGGGTCGGCCTGGTCGCGCTGGCGCTTTTCGAACACACGCTCGACATGGTGCTGGGCGACGAAAGCCGCAATGACGTCGCGCAATTGCTCGGGCATCGCCACCGCCTCGACGATGCCCGAACCCGGTTCGGTGCGGCCCTCGCCTTCCGCGGGATCCGCGGTCACCGCGGCGATTTCATAGGGCGGCTCGCCCCCGGTCGGATTCAGCGCCACCCAGAGCGAGGGCGCCGCCGACGCCAGATTGTGGCGGTAATTGTCGGTTTCCGTGCGATAGAGCTCGATCTCGGCCGCGCCGGCGTAGAACGTCGCCGTCTCTCCCGCGCTCGCGAGCGGCGTCCACGGCGCCGCGTCGGGCACGCCCTCGAGCACCGCAACCGGCCGCCAGATGAAATCGGCCCAGGGCGAGATCGCCTTGCGGCGCTCGACCACCACGCCGACGGGAATGCGCAAAAGCGGCGCGGCCTGGCTCATGACAGCGCCGCCAGATGCCGGGCCGGCAAGCCGGTCAGGAGATTCTGCGGCTTCATCCGCAGCACCTTGTCCTCATTCATCGCCAGGATGAGGTAGACTGGCTCGCCGCCGGCCGGAAGCGCGGACATGGGCGCGCCGCCGAAGGTCAGGCGGAACAGCGCCGCCACGCGGCTGCGCGCGTGTTCGTCGAGCTCCTCGCCCCGCCACAACGCATCGCCGATGCGCGTGCCTTCGGCGTCGAGCCCGACATACCAGCTCAGCTTCACGTCGCGCATTTCACGCAACGGCTCGACCCGGGCATCGATGGACAACATGTGCTTCATCCACCGCTCCAGCGCCGTGCCGAGCGCCGCGACGCCGCGCCGGCCGGCGCTGAGGTCGAGCGCCATGTCGAAACGGTCGCTGCGCTCCCAATAGTCCGGCGCGTTGCCGTCGGTGAGGACGTCGATCTCGGCGCCTTTCGGGAGTCCCAGCATGGACACCAGGGGCGACAGGGGTGCGGCGCCGGTGCCTGCGATTTTCTCGTCGTCGGCGGCGAGCAACGCGCCGTCATGCGCCGTCAAACGCTGGGGACGGAAGAAAAGCTCGGAGGCCCGCGCCACGAACGGATCGTCGCAGCCGTCGAGCGCGTTGCGCATGATCACGTGAACCAGCTGGCTGAGAAAAAGCGGCGGCGTCGTGCCGGCGCCGCGGCGCACCAGATCGAGATAGGCCGCCTCCAGCGTCTTGTGCGCCAGCAAATGGTCGCGGAACGCGATCATCAGCGTCCAATTCTCGCGGGCGTCGGAATCGGCGATGGAAGCGATCTCCGCCGCGGCGACAGGGCGGCGCGGATCGGCGAATAATGCCGCGTGCAGCCTACGTTCGGCGGCGCAAGCCTCGGGCGGCGGGATCAGCTCCGGCCGGGCGAGATAGACTTTCAGGAATTCGTCGGTGACCAGCAGGAAGCCGCCGGCATCGCGGTCGGTCAGATGATGGCCGCAGGAGAGCCAGAAATCGTTCATCGGCCTTCGCCCCGCGCCAGGTTCGTCAGATCGACCGCCTCATCCGGTCCGCCGTCCGCCACTTCGCCGTCGGCATCGAGGAAGGAGAACGCCCGCATCTTCCCGGCTCCGGCGCGGATATGCAGGCTGCGAAAGGCTTCGCGGATCGAGCCGTTTTCATCCGAACGGTGAACCGCGATCAAGGTGTCGGGCGGGTGATCGCAGAGCGAGGCGGCGAAATCGATTTCCTCCTCCGCCGCCCTGATGGCGGAGGCCCAATCGGGCGCGCCGAAGCGGTCGAGCAGGCATCGCGCCGTCAGATCGATCGCCGCGCCGCGATCCTCGGGCTTCGCTTCCACCACCTGCGCCAGCGTCGACCAGCCCAACGACGGCAGGCCGAGAAAGCCGCCGCGGAAGGCCGCGAGTTCCTTGCCCGCGAGCGCCGCCAGATCGGCATCGGCGAACACGAAGGCGCCGGAAATCGCCCACTCGCCGGGCGATGCCGCCGCGGGAAAAATGAAGGTGTCCGACGGATCGAGACGGATGGTGCGCAGCAGCTTCACAGGCGCGGCCCTCCCGTCTTGGGGTCGAGCCAGGACGGCGTTTTCAAGCTCGGCGCCAATTTCCGGCGCTCGACGGTCTTGTCCGCGCGCCGGATGAGGAGATCGCCGTTCTCGTCGATCGCGCTTTTCATGCCCTGGCCGGATTGCAGCCTCGACAGGTAGTCCTGGGCGACGGGGTCGAAGCCGCTTTCCCGCCAGCGGTCGATGGCCGCCATGAGATGCCGGGCGAACCCTTCGACCAGGCGCTCGGCGCCGGTGTCGAAGCCCTCTTCTTCGAGCGCGGTCGCCAGCGGATGGAGCCCGGCCTCGGTGCCGCTCATCGACACGGTGCGGATCGAAGCGCCGAAGACGAGCCAGTCCGGCGCCGCGTCCTCCTTGGCGCGGCCGGGCCAGCCGAGCCGCCCGCCGCCCACCAGGCCGCGATCGACATAGAATGCGTCCGGCCATTCGATCGAAATCGGCTTCTCCGGCGGCGCCGCCGCGGCGAGCGCGTCGCCGAGCGCCACCATGCCCGCATAGAAGACGCGGCGCGCTTGCGCGAGCGTCTCCTCGGGCTCGAGCACGACGGCGAACTCGGCGAGATCGAAGCGGCCGACGAAAACCAGCGTTCCCGCGCCCAGTTCCGCGGCGTGGGCGCAGGCGTGGACGAAGGCGTCGCCGACCTCGCGCAACGCCACCAGCCGGAATGGCGGCGGCAGATCGAGGGCGCGCGCCCCGGATTTCCGTGTCTGGCTGCGCTGCTCCAGCGGCATTGTGCGATCCTGGGCTTACTTTTGATCGGCCGGCATTATAGCATCGGCCATCGCGGCGGTCAGTCCCAGCGGGACCGCGCGCGGGATCGGAAAAACGGATGCCGGATCGACGCACCATCCTGGTTTGTTCCTGCGAGGACACGATGCCGCTCGACACCGGCGCGCTGGCGCGCGGCTGCCGCGGCGCGGAAATCGTCGGCGGACGCCAGCTCTGCCGCGCCGAACTCGAGCGCTTTCGCGCGCTGGCGGCGTCGGGATCGCCGCTCACGGTCGGCTGCACCCAGGAGGCGCCGTTGTTCCGCGAGGCCGCCGGCGAAAACGCGGGCGCATTGAGCTTCGCCAATCTGCGCGAAACCGCCGGCTGGTCCGAAGCGGCGGCCCAGGCGGGACCGAAGATGGCGGCGCTGGCGGCGGCGGCCGCCATGCCGATGCCCGAGCCACCCTTCGTTCACTTGGAGAGTTCAGGCGTCATCCTGGTCTACGGCAGCGGCGACGGCGCGATCGAGGCCGGGAATCTGCTCAAGGATCATCTCGACGTCACGGTGCTGGTGACGCGCGCCGGCACTCTGACGCCGCCGCGCGTGACCGATTTTCCGATCGTGCAAGGCGCGATCCGCGCGGCGAAAGGCCATCTCGGCGCGTTCGAGATCGTGGTCGACGGCTACGCCGTGCCGCTGCCGTCCTCGCGCGGCGCGCTCGCCTTCGGCCAGCCGCGGGACGGCGCGGTGTCGCATTGCGACATCCTGCTCGACATCTCGGGCGGCCCGGCGCTGTTTCCCGCATCCGATCTGCGCGACGGCTATTTGCGCGCCGACCCCGGCGATCCCTCATCCGTGCTGAAGGCGGTGCTGCGCGCGCGCGATCTGGTCGGCGATTTCGACAAGCCGCGTTACGTGACATTCACCGCCGATCTCTGCGCCCATTCGCGCTCGCGGATCGTCGGCTGCCGCCGTTGCCTCGACCTCTGCCCGACCAGCGCCATCGTCCCGGACGGCGATCATGTCGCGATCGACGCCGAGATCTGCGCCGGCTGCGGCCAATGCGCCGCTGCTTGCCCGACCGGCGCCGCCGGCTACGCGCTGCCGCCCGCCGACGCGCTGTTGAGCAAGCTGCGCACGCTGCTTTCCGTCTATCGCGCGGCTGGAGGCGTTTCGCCCATTCTCCTGTTCCACGACGAGGACCATGGCGGCGATCTCATCGACGCGCTGGCCCGTCACGGCGACGGCTTGCCCGCCAATGTCCTGCCGCTGGCGGTCAACGAGGTGACGCAGATCGGTCTGGAAACGATAGCATCCGCCTTTGCCTACGGCGCGGCTTCCATGCGCGTGATCCTGCGCGCCAAACCGCGCCATGACATTGCCGGCTTGCGCCAAACCATCGATCTCGCCGAGCCGATCCTGGCCGGGCTCGGCTTCGCGGGCGAACGTCTCGCCACCATCGAGACCGACGATCCTTTCGCGCTCGGGCAAGCGCTGCGTGCGATCGAACCCGGCGCGGATGCCCCCAAGCCCGCGAGCTTCCAGCCGGCCGGCGGCAAACGCGACGTGCTGCGCTTGGCGTTGAGCGAACTCCATCGCGTTTCCCCGGCGCCCGCCGACATCATCGCGCTGCCCGCCGGCGCGCCGTTCGGCGCGGTCGAGCTCAAGGTCGAAGGCTGCACGCTGTGCCTGTCCTGCGTCTCCGCCTGCCCGACCGGCGCGCTGTCGGACGATCCCGAACGGCCGACGCTGCGCTTCACCGAAAGCGCCTGCGTGCAATGCGGTCTCTGCAAGGCGACCTGCCCGGAAAAGGTGGTCAGCCTCGTGCCCCAACTCGACTTTCGCGCCGGCGCGGCGTCGCCGCGCGTGCTCAAGCAGGAAGAGCCGTTCCTTTGCATCCGCTGCGGCAAGCCGTTCGGCGTCAAGAGCACGATCGAGCGCGTCGCCGCCAAGCTCGCAGGCCAGCATTGGATGTACCCGAATGCCGCGAACCGGATCGACATCGTCAAGATGTGCGAGAACTGCCGCGTGACATCCGTCACCAACGAGGGCTTCGATCCCTATGGCGCGCCGGCGCGTCCGCGGCCGCGCACTTCGGAGGATTACCTGCGCGAGCGCGAAACCAAGCCGAAGACCTGATTACTGCGTCGCCTTGGCGAGAAATTTCACCAGGGCGTCGCGATCTTCCGGCGCGTTGATGCGCTGATTCGGCATTTTGGTGCCCGGCGTGTATACAGCGGGGCCAAGCTCGAACAGCTTCGCCACCGTGTCCGGTGTCCACACGATGTCGAGGTGCTTCAACGCCTCGGAGAAATTGTAGCCCGGCAGCGTCGCGATGCGCCGCCCGATGATGCCGTGCAGCGTCGGGCCGGCGCGGTTGCCATCGTCGGGCTTGAGCGTGTGACAGGCGACGCAGGCGCGAAACACCTGGGCGCCCGGATCGCCGGCATAGGCGGCGAGCGGATCCTCGGCGCCGCCGGAAGCGACGTCGCCGACCGGATCGCCGGTTTCGGTATCCCAGCGGCGGATGATGCGGTCGCCGCCGCCGGTCAAGAGCGTGTGGTTGTCGGGCAGGAACGCCGCCGACCAGACCGGCGGACCCGGCACGGAAAGCGTGCGCGCAGCCAGGCGCGTCTTGCGGTCGATGATCGCGACCGAGCCGCCGATGCTCGCCGCCGCGATGCGCTCGCCGTTGCCCGACAGCGCGAGAGCGATGACCGGAGTCGGCGTGGCTTCAAGCGCGAAGCGCGGTTGTCCCGCCGGCGACGACACCGCGTTGAGCGGCGCCGGCAAAGTCGCACACGCTTCGCCGTCGGGCAAGATGTGAAAGGCCGACGCCGTCTGACACGTTCTGCTCGCTGCCCTTGAGCACGCGCGGGGCGCCGCCGCCGGTGAGCGGCCACAGGCGGATGGTGTGGTCCCACGACGCCGAGGCGAGCGTGGCGCCGTCGGGCGACACCGCGAGCGCGACGATCGGCCCGCCATGCCCTTCGAGCACGGTATCGGGTTTTGGCCGCCCCGGCGTCCAGATGCCGATCCGGGCGTCCGCGCCGGCGGTCACGACGCGGCCGTCCTTGAGGAACGCGACCGCGTTCACCGCGCCGTCATGCAGACGCAGCACCTGCTCGGCGGCGTTGCGCTGCAGCGACCAAAGGATCGCCGAGGTGTCGAAGCTGCCGGAGAGAGCCGCCGCGCCGTCGGCCGAGACCGCCAACGCGCGCACCGGGCCGCCATGCCCGCGCAACTGTGCCTGGGCCGGTGCCAGGCCGGTAAATAGGGCGCAACCGATCAGAAAAATAGGAATGAGACGCATGACGGCGTTCCATCACGCTCGGGTTTCCAGGCGTTCCGGCCGCCCTAGGATAGAACCGTCCCCGGGAAGCAACCAGCGGCAATGCGACAAGTCCCTCGATGGACATCCGCCTTTGCTGCTAGAATGCGCCCGGTCTCGCGGAGGATCGGGAACGGGAGGAGCGGAATGCGCAGCTTCATTATCGCCTGCATCGCCATTGTCGTGGTCGCGGCCATTGGGGCGGGTTTCCTGTACATGATCCAGGAACCCGTCAGCGTCGCTTTCGCGACGGACGCCGTCCGGCTTTGATCCAGTAAAGATCGGTTTGAGCGCTGATACTCGGGCCGGCCCGTTGCGTGCCGGACAAGGACAATTCATGAAAATCGCGTTCAAGCCGCTTGCGGCGGCCGTTGTTTTATTGTTCGCCGCCGATCCGATCGTATGGGCGCAATCCGCTTCGGCGCCGAAATCTCCGCCCGACATAACCGGGCGATGGGTGCTGGAACTGAGCGGCCAATACGGCAACTGCGCCGGACCGATCGACATCAGCCCGCGCGGCGATCCTGCGGGCGCCGGTTGGGCCGCGATTTACGCCATAACCTGCGATGGCGACACCGAACCCGGACAACAGCGATTTCAGATCCGCGCCAATGCCGCCGGGAGTTACCATTTTGCCGGCAGCGGCGAACATCCGGACATCTTCGATCTGAATTGGACGCAAGACGGGAAAGCGCTCGCCGGCTCGGGCTCTTTCGCCAATCAGCCGCTTGCGGCGGCCATGCACAAATAAATAAATCAGGCGGCGCGCGCCGGAGCCGAGAAGACGGTCGCCGCCGCATCGCGCGCGGCTTCGAGCGCGTCCAACGCCTTATCGGCGTCGCGCGCGGCCCGGATCAGGCCGGGGAGCTGGAACGGATTCTTCAACAGCGACAGCAGCACCGACAAAATCGCCGGATTGCCGTCTTCGTCCAGCCCGACCGAGGCGGCCGGCGGCAGGCTGATTTCGGCCGGATCGGAGATGGCGCGCAGCACCAGGAACGGCACCCGGGCGCGATGCGCCGCGTGCGCCACGAACAAGCTTTCGGTGTCGACCGCGGCGGCGCCGCTTTGGGCAAAGAGTGCGGCCTTGTCCGCGCGCGTCATGGCAATTCGATCGAGGCCGAGCAACTCGTCCTCGATAAAGTAAAGGTCCGCCTGCCGCAACGCCTCGGCCAGCGCCGTGCGCAGCGTCTCGTCGGCGGGGAAAACGTCGCCGCTGGCGCTTCTGACCGCGCGCGGCAGCAACAGCGTGCCGGTGGCGAGGCCGGGGGCCAGGCCGCCACAGATTCCGAAACTCACCCGCGCCCGGCCGCCCTCGACTGCCGCCCGTTCGGCGGCTTGCTGGGCGCGCGCGGCATTACCGGCGGTCACCGTGACGTCGATGCCCAAAGGCCGCAACAGCCTCGCCTCGGCCTCGAAGCCGCAGATCGCCGCAATTCCAGTCACTATCTCAAATCCCCCGAATGACTAGTCCACGCGCCCGTATAAGCATGGTCGAAAACGCGTCTTTCGCCGAAGACTACGCCAAGCGCATCGAAGTAGATATAGGTAGATGGGGCGCCAATACCAACGAAACGGGCCATTACAGGCCGCCCCGGTCACATTCCATAGGCCACGCGCGGGGCGTTGGCTTCGCGCAGCTTGCGAAAGCGCGCCAGCGCCCAGAGCGGGAAATATTTGCGGTAGCCGTGATAGCGCAGATAGAACACGCGCGGGAACCCGACCGCGGTGTACCACTCCTCGTCCCACAAGCCGTGCGGCTTTTGATGCTTGACCAGATAATCCGCGCCTCGCGCCACCGCCGGGTGATGCGCTTCGCCCGCCGCCATCAGGCCCAACATCGCCCAGGCGGTTTGCGAGGAAGTCGATTCCTTGCCTTCGCCGCGCTTCTGGTTGGCCCAATAGGAGGCGCCGTCCTCGCCCCAGCCGCCATCCGCGCGCTGCTTGGACAAAAGCCACGCGGCCGCGCGCTTCACCGCCGGATCGGCGGGATCGAGCCCCGCCATGTTGAGCGCGTTCAGCACCGACCAGGTGCCGTAGATGTAATTCGTTCCCCAGCGTCCGAACCACGAGCCGTCCTGCTGCTGGGTCCCGCGCAGATAGGCGATCCCGGCATCGAGCGCCGCGCGATACGGGTCTCCGCCCAATTGCGCCAGCAAGCCGACGCAACGCGCCGCCACGTCCTCGGTCGGCGGATCGAGCAGCGCGCCGTGATCGGCGAACGGGATGTAGTTGAGGTAGTAATACTCGTTGTCGGCGTCGAAAGCGGCCCAGCCGCCGTTCTTGCATTGCATGCCCACCAGCCATTCGGCGGCGCGGTCGATGGCCTCGCGGTAGCGCGCGGCATCGGCGCGGTCCATCGCCATCGCCACCATGGCGGTGTCGTCGAGATCGGGATAATGCGGATTGGCGTATTGGAAGGCCCAGCCGCCCGGCCGCAGGCCCGGCCGCCACGAAGCCCAATCGCCCGCCAGGTTCAGCTCCTGCTTCGGCACCAGCCAGTCGAGGCCGCGACGCGCCGCCTGTTCCGCTTGCTCGCCGCCGGTTTCCAGGAGCGCGTGGGCGGCAAGCCCGGTATCCCACACCGGCGACAGACAGGGCTGGCAATAGGTTCGCCCGGGCTCCAGCACCAACAGCTTTTTGAGCGCGGATTTGGCGGTGACCACGACCGGATCGTCCTTGGCGTGGCCCAGGCAGTCGAACATCATCACCGCGTTCGCCATGGCGGGATAGATTCCGCCTAAGCCGTCATCGCCGTTGAGCCGCTCGACCACGAACTCGACCGCCTTGCCGATGGCGTATTGGCGCGGCGCGGCGGGGAAATGCGGCTCGGCCAGGCGCAGCACATCGTCGAGCCGGTTGAACGCCACTGCCCAGATCGAGCCGCGCGATCGCGGCGGCCGCGCCTGGGTTCCGGGCGCGAACAGCTCCTGCACCGAAATCCCGCGCGGGTTCCGGGCGCGCGGCTTCTTCGCCATCAGCACCAAGAGCGGCACGATCACGGTGCGCGACCAATAGCTGACCTTGCTGAGATGGAACGGGAACCAGCGCGGCAGCAGCATGATCTCGACCGGCATCTCCGGCACCGCTTTCCAGGGCAATTGCTCGAACAGCGCGAGCTGGATGCGGGTGAAGACGTTGCTTTGGGCGGCGCCGCCATGCGCCAGAATCGCCTGGCGCGCGCGCGCCATATGCGGCGCGTCCGGCTTGTCGCCCGCGCCCTTCAACGCGAAATAGGCTTTGACGCTGGCCGAAATGTTGAACTCGCCGCCATGGAACAGCGGCCAGCCGCCATGCTCGCCTTGGATGGCGCGGAGATGATGCGCCAGCTCGCGCTGGCAGCTTGTCGTCGATCTCGTCCAGGTAATGCTGCAGCAGCATGAACTCGGCCGGGATGGTGGCGTCGGCCTCGAGCTCGAAGGCCCAATGCCCGTCGCTAGCCTGCAAGGCGATGAGCGCGTCGGCGGCCTGGCGCACGGCGCGGTCGAGAGCGGGATTGTCGTCAGGATTCCCGGGGCGGGAGACGGTCGAGGCGGCGTCGGACATGTCAGGAACTGGGTCTTATCTCGGCGGAGCGCGCAAGCGGCGACAGATTGGACCGGCTGCTTTTGCCGCTCAAGGTCTTTTGCTCGGCTCCCGCCCCTGCTTTCACCAGGATATCGGCCGCGCCGAAGCCCGAGCGGATCGCGCCTTCGATGGTAGCGGGCAGGCCGGTATCGGTCCAATCCCCGGCCAGGACCAGATTGGCCCAGCGCGTAACGCTTCCGGGCCGAAGTGCAAGTTGGGCCGGCGTCGCGGCAAAGGTGGCGCGGCGCTCCTTGACGATCTGGACATGCGGCACTGGCCCCGATCCCAGCTCATAGGCGGCGGCCACGTCCTGCCATAGGATTTCGGCCAGTTTCTCGGGCGGCGTATCAACCAGGCGGTCGGCCGCGCTCACCGTCACCGACAGGACCTCGCGCTTGCGGAACACCCATTCGGCGGTGCCGCCGATCAGCCCCACGAAAAACGGCGAAGTCGACGGCGCGCGGATGCGGAAATGCGCGTTGACGATGGCGTGATAGGCATCGGGCGCGGAGATCTCCGGCAACAGCCGCGCGGCCACCGGCGCCGTCACCGCCAGCACCAGCTTTTCGCCGGGCGCGACAGCCGTCGCGCCGGAATCGAAATCGAGCGCGGAAGCGCGCGCGTCCTTGAAAACGATCGCGCGCAGCCTGGCGTTGAAGCGGATCTCCGCGCCGCGCGCCTTGAGGAAGGCGAGCGCCGGATCGACCAGCGATTCCGACAAGCCCGCCTTGGGCACCAGCGGCAAACAGGCGGCGCCGCCCGCGCCGAAGCTCTCGCGCAGCACGCTCGCCAGCAAGGCGGCCGAGGCCTGATCCAAGGGCGTATTGAGCGCGGCAATCGCCAAGGGCCGCCACAGCCGGCGGTAGATCGCGCTGTCCTTGTCCAGCACCTCGTCCACCGTGGCGCCGGGTCCGGCGCGGAACAGGCGCGAGGCATGGAGATAATCCATCAGGCCCGTTCCCGGCACGCGCCGCGCGGGCGAGGCGATCCACCACGGCAGCCTTCCCCGATTCATCCGCAACACCCAGCGCTCGCCGGAAGCGCGGTCGAGAAACGGATAAACCGGCGCGGCCGGTCCGGTCAGCGTCGCCGCGCGCGCCGATGGTTTCGAGATAAGTCATGGCCGAGCGGTTGCCGGCGATCAGCAGATGATTGCCGTTGTCGATGCGGCAGCCGAGCGTCGCGTCGTCATAGGAGCGGCAGCGGCCGCCGGCATGCGCGGTCGATTCATAAAGCGAAACCGGGATTCCGGCAGCGGCCAGCCGCACCGCGCCGCCAGGCCGGCCATGCCGGCGCCGACCACGTGCACGCGTGCGCGCGCTCATAGCAGGCCGTAACGCAGCGCGTACCACAGCTTGACCGGCGCCGGCACGCCGACGCGGTCGTCGATGCGCCGCCAGCCGCGTTTTTCCAGCCGCGCCAGGATGTCGGCATAGACCGCGCCCATCACCCTTGCCGGGCGCATGGTGCCGGGCGGGCAGGCTTTCATGGCCGCGCCGGCTTCGGCATAGCGTCGGCGGGCCAGGGCGGCGATCTCTTCGCACACCTTGGGCAAGGCGCGGTGGGCAAGCACGGCGCTGGGCGCGCGCTCCGCGATGCCGTATTTGTCCAGAAGTTCGCTCGGGCAGATAGAGCCGTCCGCGCGCCGCGTCCTCGGCCAGATCGCGCAGGATGTTGGTGAGCTGCAAGGCGCGGCCCAAGGCGTTGGCCACGCGGTCGGCCTCGTCCTGGGGCGCGCCGAATATCTTCGCCGAAATCCTGCCCACGGCGCAGGCGACCCGGTCGCAATAGAGGTCGAGCTCCGCCAGCGATGGGCGCGTCGATGTCGGATTCCGCGTCCATTTCCATGCCGGCGATGATGGCGATGAAATCGGCGCGGCGCAGATCGTAACTCCGGATCACGTCGGCCAGCGCGCGCGAAAGCGGCAGGCGCGGCGTGCCTTCGTAAAGCGCGTCGATCTCGCGCCGCCATCCCGCCAGCGCCGCCAGCTTGGCTTCGGGCGCGTCGTCGCTGTCGGCGATGTCGTCGACCTCGCGGCAAAAGGCGTAGACCGCGAACATGGCCTCGCGCCGCGCCTTGGGCAAAAAGCGCATCGCCCAATAGAACGAGGTCTTGGCCGCCGCGACCTGGGCGTTGATCGCGGCCTGACCGGCGGCGTCCGCCGGTTGCGCCGTGGTACTCATCCGCGCCCTCCGCGCAGCAAGCCGGTGAGAAGCGCGAGCAGGAAATCGCCGCGCGAGAGTTTCACCCGCATGGCCAAGGGATCGTCCCGGCGCAGCCGGCGCGACAATCGCGCCGCCAGATCGACGATCACCGCGCATTCGCGCTTCAGGCCCGGACTTTCGACCAAGGGCGGCAAGGCGCGCGCTTGGGATATCAACTGGTCGGTGTTGTCGAGCAGCCGGTTGAAAACCCGGCGCAAGCCCGCACTGGATGTAAGCTCGCGCAAATCCTCGACCGTCGCATGAACCTCGGCCAGCCAGGGCTCGGGCAGATAGACGCGGTCGAGATTGATGTAGTCGGCGGCGCAATCCTGGAGATGGTTCAGCACCTGCAGCGCGCTGCACAGCGCGTCCGAAGGCGGCCAGGTGTCGCGGCTTTCGCCGTGCAGATCGAGCAATTGCCGCCCCACCGGCGAAGCCGAATAGCGGCAATACTCCATCAGATCGTCCCAGCCGCGGTAACGCAGCTTGGTCGCGTCCAGCTTGAAGGCGCGCAGCACGTCGTGGCAATGCTGCGCGGTGGTGCCGGTCTCCTGGAGGCTCGCGCGCATCGCCTTGGCCGAAGGCGCGTCGTCGCCGGGCGCGCCGTCCAATACCGCGCCCATGCGGTCGAGCCGCCGCAGCTTTTCGGCGGCATCGAGAGCGGAATTGTCGGCGATGTCGTCGGCCTCGCGCGCGAAGCGGTAGAAGGCGTGCACATGCGGGCGCAGATCGCGGCGGATGAGCCAGGAGCCGACCGGAAAATTCTCGTCGCCCCGCCCCTTGCCCGAGGGCGTCTCGACCGCGCCTCTCAGCGCTGGCTCTGCCATGACACCCGTCCCTTCCATAACCCGCCCTTGCCCTTCCTGTGCCGCCAGGCGGAATCGAGCGTGGCGCCCAGGAAGAGCAGCGCCACCGCCGGCAGCAGCGGCGCCCGCCACAGCCCGACCCGGTAAAAACTTAGCATCGGCGCATAAGCCAGGGCCATCATCGCCCACGCCGCCAGCGCCAGCCAGGCGGCCGGCGCCACCCGCCAGCACCAGCAAGGGCGGCGCCAGGAAGGCCAGCGCCATCCCCAGCGTCGTGCCGAGCAGCTTCCAGGGCGAATAATCGAGATGCTCATAGGCGGTGCGCGCCACCACGTTCCACACATCCTTGAGGCGCGGATAGGCGCGCAGGCTGACGGTCTGGCCGCTCAGGCCGAGCCAGATCTTGCCGCCGCGTTTCACCTCGCGCGCCAGCGCGCAGTCGTCGATCAGCTCTTCATGGATCGCCGCGTAGCCGCCGATGCGCTCATAGGCGCTGGCCCGGACCAGGATGCAGCCGCCGGCCGCGGCGGCCGTCCGGTGGGCCGGATCGTTGACCCAGGAAAACGGGCGCAGCAAAGCGAAGAACCAGACGAAGGCCGGGATCATGAATTTCTCGGCCTGGCTGCGGCAATGGAGCTCGACCATGAGCGAGGCGAGATCGAGCCCGCCGTCTTCCAGCCGCGCAACCAGTTCGGACAGGTTTTGCCGGTGATGTCCGATATCGGCGTCGGTGAAGAGATAAAGCTCGGGCGGATTCCCGGACTTGGCCGCCTCGGCCGCCGCAGCCACGCCTTCCGACAAGGCCCAGAGTTTCCCCGACCAGCCCGGCGGCAAGGCCCGCGCCGATACCACGCGGAGATTTTCGCTCCGGCCCGAAGCCGCCGCGGCGTCGCGCGCGATTTCGGATGTTCCGTCCTGGCTGTGGTCGTCCACCAGCACGACCGAGAATTCGCCGGGATAATCCTGGGCCAGCAACGACGCCACCGCCCGTCCCACGGTCTGGGATTCGTCGCGCGCCGGGACGATGGCGGTGACGCGCGGCCAGCGCCGCGGATACTCCGGCACGGGCTCCTCTTCGGCCTGCCAGAAAAATCCCCGGCCCAGCAGCAAATAGCCCCAGACCGCCAGGATCAGCGCGGACAGGGCGAGCGCCGCGTTCATGGGCACATCCCCGCCTGGCGGAACCAGGCTATGGCGTCGGCCAGTCCTTCGCGGGCATGGCGCGGGCGGTAGCCCAATTCGCGCTCCGGCCTTGGCCGAGGAGAAGAACATGCGGTGGCGCGCCATGCGCAAGCCGTCGCGCGTGGTGAAGGGCTCGGCGCCGGTCAGATACGCCCAGCCCTCGGCGAGCCACGCCACCGGCCAGAGCGCGGCCAGCGGAATTTTGATCTTGGGCGGACGGCGCCCACGATCTCGGCAATGATCCGCAGGATCTCGGCCAGCGTCAGGTCCTCGCCGCCGAGGATGTAGCGCTCGCCCACCTTGCCCTTGCTCTCGGCCAGAAGATGGCCCGCCGCCACGTCGTCGACATGCACCAGGTTCAAGCCGGTATCGACATAGGCCGGCATCCGGCCCGACGCCGCCTCGATGACGAGGCGGCCGGTGGGCGTGGGCTTGATGTCGCGCGGGCCCACCGGCGTCGACGGATTGACGATCACCGCCGGCAATTTGCGCTCGCGCACCAGAGTCTTCACCACTTCCTCGGCCATGAATTTGGAGCGCTTGTAATGCCCGATCATGTCCGAAAGCGCGCTCGGCGTCGATTCATCGGCGGGTCTTCCATCGGCGTTCCAGCCCAGCGTGGCGACGCTGCTGGTATAGACCACGCGCGCGACGCGGGCCTGGAGCGCCGCTTCCATCACCAGCCGCGTGCCCTCGACATTGGCGGCATAGAGCGGCGCCGGATCGCGCACCCACAGGCGGTAATCCGCCGCCACGTGATAAACCGCGAAGCAGCCGGATGCAGCATCCGCCAGCGCCTTGGGATCGTCGAGCTCGCCCAGAAGCACCTCAACATCAAGATCCTCGATATTGCGCCGGTCGCTCGACGGGCGCAGCAGCACGCGCACCTGGCGGCCCTGGGCCAGCAGCGCGCGCGCCACCGCCGAACCGACGAAGCCCGATGCACCGGTGACGAGCACGGGCTGGTCGGAAGCGGCCATATGGCTAAACGGATTCGGGTTTCAGCCGAAAGCGGCTTGGGAAGCGCCGGCCGGAGCGCGGTTGCCGATGAACCGGCGCGCGGTCTCGCGCGCCTCGGCGTCGAGCGCATAGATATCCGCGAGCGCGTCGATGCGCCGGTCCGGCAGCGCCTCGAGCGTGCGCTCGACGATTGCCGCGATGTCGAGGAAGCCGATGCGCTTGTCGAGGAAGGCGGCCACCGCCACCTCGTTGGCGGCGTTCAGGATGGTCGGCGCGCCGGCGCCGGCTTGCAGCGCTTCGCGCGCGATCCTGAGCGCCGGGAAACGCGCCGGATCGGGCGCCTCGAAAGTGAGCCGCGCCAGCTGGGCCAGGTCGAGCTTGGGGCTGGGCGCGGGAATGCGGTGCGGCCAGCCGAGCGCGTTGGCGATGGGCGTGCGCATGTCGGGCGAGCCCAGCTGCGCCAGCACCGAGCCGTCGCTGTAATAGACCAGGCCGTGCACCACCGATTGCGGATGCACCACCACCTCGATGCGTTCGCTCGGCAGATCGAACAGATGGTGCGCCTCGATCACTTCGAGGCCCTTGTTCATCATGGTCGCGGAATCGACCGAGATCTTGGCGCCCATGCTCCAGTTCGGATGCTTCACCGCCTGCTCGGGGGTGACGTGCTCCATGTCCTTGAGCGCGCGCTCGCGGAACGGTCCGCCGCTGGCGGTCAGCACGATGCGGTCGATGGCGTGCGCGTGGTCGGTATGGAACACCTGGAAGATGGCGTTGTGCTCGCTGTCCACCGGCAAGAGCCGCGCGCCGTAACGCTTCGCCTCCGCCGTCACCAGCGCGCCGGCGCAGACCATGACCTCTTTATTGGCGAGCGCGACCAGCGCGCCGCGCCGCACCGCCGCCAGCGTGGGCGCGAGGCCCGCCGAGCCGACGATCGCCGCCATCACCCAATCGGCCGGATACGAGCGCGGCCTCGACCACGGCCTGGATGCCCGACGCGGCCTCGATGCCGCTGCCCGAGAGCGCTTCCTTCAAGACGCGATACTGGCTCTCGTCGGACACCACGGCGAATTTGGCCTTGAGGCGGCGCGCCTGCCGCGCCAGCAATTCGGCGTTGCGGTGCGCCACCAGCGCCTCGACCGCGTAGTCATCGGGCGAGGCTTCGATCAGCTCGACGGTGTTGCAGCCGACCGATCCGGTCGAGCCCAGGATCGTCACCCGCCTTGGCCTGTCGCGCGGCGCGGAACCCTTCCGCGCCTTATCCGCCTTCATGCCAAATCGCTCCCGAAACGGGGTCTAGCCCCTTCATTCTCAATGCCATTTTAGAGATAACGCGGGCGTCATGCCCGCGTAAAGCTTATTCCAGATTTTTCTTCGATCCCTCAAGGGCTTGGGCGACGAGGTCGCGCAGCCGGAACAGCCTGGGATCGCTGATGCCGAGCATTTCCAGATGCGCGGCGGTGTCGAACAGATAGGCGGCGCAGGGACCGAGCGGCCCTTTGGCCCGCGCGATGGATTCGACGATGCGCTCCTCCGGCAACAGCCCGGCATAGCGCGCATGGGCGTGGTTGATGACGAAGGCGACGGCCCAGCCGCGTCCGCCTTCCTGGGTGACCATGCGCACCCAGCGCGGCGCATAGGAGCCGGTGACCATCTCGCGCCGCCACAGCAGCTCCAATTCCTCCCGCGCCTTCGATTGTTCGATGCGATAGGCCACGCCGCGGCAGGCGCCGCCGTAATCGAGGCCGAGAATCAAACCGGGCGCGGAGGCCGAGCCGCGCCCGAGATGGGTCCACAGGCAGAAGCGGCGGTGGAAACCGTGCACGGTGGCCACCCGCTTGTCGGTGAAATGGATCATCGGATTCCAGATCAGCGAGCCGTAGGCGAACACCCAGACGTCGCCTTTGTCGGGCCGCTTCGCCAGCATCGCCGCCACGCCGGCGCGATGCTCCTCGTCGCTCATCACCTTGGCGGCGGGATCGTTGGCTTGGACGAGCCGGCGAATCTCGCCGCTCATCACCGCCTCGCGCGTCATGCGATAACCCTTGGGGGGATTCGTACTCATGATCGAAAACGATAGCAAAGCCGGCGGAAGCGCGGAACCGGCGTCGCGCGCAGGGCAGACCGGCGTCGGGGGATGGCTTGACAGCGCGCCGCCCGCGCCTTACAGGCTGCCGCCATGCTGGTTGAAACCGAGCGCCGCGGCGGCATCGCCGTCCTAATCCTTAACAATCCGCCGGTTAACGCCTTGAGCCGGGCGGTGCGCGCGGCGTTGCAAGAGAGTCTCAACACCGCTTTGGCCGACCCCGCCGTCAAGGCCATCGTGCTCGCCTGCGCCGGGCGCACCTTCGTCGCCGGCGCCGACATATCCGAATTGGACAAGCCGCGCATCGAGCCCGTGACCGGGACGCTCGCCGCCGCTCTCGAACGCAGCGCCAAGCCCACCATCGCCGCCATCCACGGCACCGCGCTGGGCGGCGGGCTGGAACTCGCCTTGGGCTGCCATTGGCGCGTCGCGGCCAAGGATTCGCGGCTGGGCTTGCCCGAGGTCAAGCTCGGCCTCATCCCCGGCGGCGGCGGAACTCAACGCCTGCCGCGACTCGTCGGCGCGAAACTCGCCCTCGACATGATTTCGAGCGGCGAGATGATCGCGGCCGAGGACGCGCTCAAGGCCGGGCTGGTCGACGAGCTGGCGACGGGCGATGTCCGCGCGGCCGCCATCGCCTTCGCCCAACGCGTGCTGGACGAGAAACGCGCGATCCGGCGCGGTTGCGATCTCCCGCCTCCGGCGGCGGACGCGGCGCTGTTCGAGGGAAAACGCAACGAGTTGAAAAAGGGCAAACGCGGCTTCGAGGCGCCGCTGGACACGGTCACGGCGGTCGCGGCCTCGGCCCTGCCCTTCGACCAGGGCCTGGCGCGCGAGCGCGAGATTTTCGAAACCCGGCGGCACAGCAGCCAGTTCCGCGCGTTGCGCCACGTCTTCTTCGCCGAACGCGACGCCGCCAAGCCGCCGGGTCTGGCCGCCGATCTGCCCGTCAAGGAGATACGTTCCGCCGCGGTCATCGGCGCCGGCACCATGGGCGGCGGCATCGCCATCTGCTTCGCCAACGCCGGGATTCCGGTGACGCTGATCGAAGCCGCGCCCGACGCCCTGCAACGCGGCCTCGACGGCATCCGCCGCACCTATGAATCGAGCGCCAAGCGGCAGAACCTCGCCCCGGCGGAAATCGAAAAGCGCGTGGCGCTGATCCGGGGCTCGCTCAAGCTCGCGGATGCCGGCCAGGCCGATCTGGTGATCGAGGCGGTGTTCGAGGACATGGATTTGAAACGCCGGATATTCGGCGAGCTCGACCGCATCGCCAAGCCGGGCGCGCTCCTCGCCAGCAACACCTCTTACCAGGACGTCGACGCCATCGCGCAAGCGACGACGCGGCCCGGGGACGTGCTCGGCCTGCATTTCTTCAGCCCGGCTCCGGTCATGCGGCTGGTCGAGGTGGTGCGCGCCAAGAAAACCTCCGACGCGGCGCTGGCATCCGGGCTGGCGGTCGCGCGCAAGCTCAGGAAGCTGCCCGTCCTGGTCAACGCCTCGCCCGGTTTCGTCGGCAACCGGATGCTCGCCGAGCGTTCGCGCGAGGCCGACCGGCTGCTGCGCGACGGCGCGCTGCCGCAGGACGTGGATTCGGCGATGGTCGCCTTCGGTTTCCCAATGGGGCCGTTCGCCGCCTCGGACTTGGCCGGGCTCGACATCTCCTGGCGCGCGCGCAAGGCGGTGGGGATGCGCCTGCCGGTGGCCGACGCGCTGGCCGAGGCCGGGCGCTACGGCCAGAAGACCAACGCGGGATATTTCCGCTACGCCCCCGGCAGCCGGACGCCCGAGCCCGATCCCGATGTCGAAAAGATCATCGCCGGTGTCGCGGGATGCCCGCGGCGCGCGATCCCCGCCGCCGAGATCGTCGAGCGGCTGATCTATCCGCTGGTGAATGAGGGCGCGCGGCTGCTGGAGGAAGGCGTCGCGCAACGCCCCGGCGACATCGACATGGTGTGGCTCAACGGCTACGGCTTCCCCGCCTGGCGCGGCGGGCCGATGTTCTATGCCGACGAAGTGGGCCTCCCCGTCATCCGCGACCGGCTCGACGCCATGACGCGGAGCTTCGGCGAGGCGAAACTCTCCCCGGCGCCCTTGTTGGAAAGACGCATCAAGGAAGGCCGAGGCTTCTCCGGCTGACGCCTTAATTCCGGATGGCGCGTCCTATATCGACGTCATTGCGAGGCCGCGCAGCGGCCGAAGCAATCCAGAAATCGCGCGGCATTCTGGATCGCTTCGCCTACGGCTCGCGATGACAATTGAAATGCAGGGACGACGGCAAAACTTCAGATCTTGAACGCTTCCAGGGTCTCGGGCGCGAACAACTCCTCGGGCTTGAGGCGGCGTTTCGACAGCCCTTGCTCGTGGTGATAGCGCAGGAAAGTGTCGAGCGTCTGGCGGTTGGGCTCGAGCCCGTAAGGCCACCATTCTTTGCCCATCAGCCGCTTGGTCTCTTCCAGATGCGCGCTTTGCCAGGGCAGCATGGTCTTCTGCGAAGCGATCATGTCGAGATCGGAGTAGGTCTTCTTCTGCGCCGCGAGGAAGGCCTTGGTCAGCGACAGCGCGATCCAGCGGTTTTTCTCGTACAGCTCGCGGCGCAACACCACCGTGTGCATGATCGGGAAGATCTTGGTCTTGCGGAAATAGGCCTGCTCGACCTCGACGTAATTCGGGAAGAGGCGCTTCACCTTGTCGGACTCGGAATAGAACGTCATCGGCAGGCGCGGCGCGTAGATCGCGTCCAGCTCGCCGTCCGCGATCATGCGCGACAGGGTCTGCTTCGGGCCGATGGGCGAGACCTTGAACTTGGCCGGCAGGTCGATTTTCTGCTTCTCGACCCGGCCAGGCTCTTCCTCGCCGCCGGTGAAGTATTGCGCGTCGGCGATGTCGACGCCGTATTCGTCCTGGAGGATGCCCTTCATCCAGACGATGGCGGTGAGCTGCCATTCCGGATTGCCGATGCGCTTGCCCGCCAAATCCTTGGGTTCCCGGATGCCGCTTTTGGCCGACACCACGAAACAGGAATGGCGGAACATGCGCGAGGGGAAGACCGGGATGGCGATGAAATCGGGATGATCCTTCATCAGCGAGGCCGAATATGAGGACAGCGACATTTCGGCGGCGTCGAACTCCTTGTGGCGCAGCATGCGCCAGAAGGTCTCTTCCACCACCAAAGGCAGACAATTCAATTCCATGCCCTCGGCCTGGACGCTGCCGTCGGCCAAGGCGCGGGTGCGGTCGTAATCCCAGCAAGCCAGCGTTACGCGCAATTTCGGCATCCGGTATTTCCCCCTGCCCTAAAAGCAAATGGCGCGTTACCCTGGCGGCGCCGTTTCCCTATCATAACCAACCGGACACCCAACGGGAGCATAATCGATGAGCACTATCACCCTGGCCCAGGCCTCGATCGTCGTCGACAAGGCGCTCGAACACGCCCGCGCCCAGAAATTCAAGCCCTTGACCGTGGCCGTGCTGGATGCGGGAGGATTCCTGGTGGCCTTCAAGCGCGAGGACAATTCCTCGCTGCTGCGCTTCGAGATCGCCACCGGCAAGGCCTGGGGCTGTCTCGGCATGGGCTTCGGCGGGCGGGAATTCGCGCGCCGCGTGGCCGCCGCGCCCCATTTCATCCAGGCGCTGACCGCGGCTTCGGGCGGCCGCGTCGTGCCGGTGCCGGGCGGCGTGCTGATCCGGGACTCCGGCGGCGCGATCGTGGGCGCGGCCGGCATCAGCGGCGACGTCTCGGAAAACGACGAAGCCTGCGCCGTGGCCGGCATCAAGGCGGCGGGGCTCAAGCCCGACACCGGCGAGCCGGGTTGACTAGAGCAATATCGGATTGGATGGAATCGGGTGATTCCGTTCAATCCGATGAAATTGCTCGCTAAACAAATGATGGAGCGTGTTCGCCTAAGGCGATCATGCTCCAGGTCTATTTCGGTCGGTCGTCGCCGCCCGAGCGGGCGCGCCACCAGCGCCAGCGCTGGATCGGCCGCACCACGCCGCGGCGGTAGAGCAGCGGGAACGGATTCCGCCGGCGGACCGGCGCGAACGGGTTGACCGTGTCCATCACCGCTTCGCCCATCGTTTCGAGCGCGATGATTCCGGCCACGTCCTCGACCCGCGGCACCAGCGCGCGCGGGCGCACGATGATGGCGAGGCGCGCGCCGTGGCGCGCCACCCGGCCGATCACCTCCGCCATGGTGTCGTAAGGCCGCGCCAGCGTGTAATCGGTGCGGGCGACGTCGCCCAGCTTGGCGATGGCGTCGCGCGCCTGCCACAGCTTGAAGCCCGGATCGAGGCGCAGATAGCCCGCCAGCCTTTTGCCGTCGGCGACCATGACGTAAAGCGGCCGTCCGGTTTCCTCCAGCCCGGATATGGTCTCGTCGAGCGTGGCCGAGGCGGGACAGATCTTGAAATCCGGCGACATCGCGCGTTCGGCCTTGCGGATGCGGTAGACGTTGGCCTGGAGCGAGTCCGGCACCTCGCGGCCCTTCGCGAACAGCTTCCAGGTGTAGATCGACTGATTGAGCAGCGCCCGGCGCACGGATATCGCGATGGTGACGACGAGAATCATCGGCACGATGACGTTGTAGTCGCGGGTCAGCTCGAACACCATGACGATGGCGGTCATCGCCGCGCCGATGGTGCCGCCGAGCATGCCCGCCATGCCGACGATGGCGAAGTCGGTGACCGAGGTGTTGAGGCCGGGCCAGACGATGCCGGTGACGACGCCCATCGCGCCGCCCAGCGCGCCGCCGATCACCAAGGCCGCGGAGAAGGTGCCGCCCGAACCGCCCGTGCCGATGGTGATGACGCTGGCGACGAGCTTGGCCGCGAACAGCAGCAGGAAAAGCCAGAGCGCGGTCATCTCGCCGCGCAGAATGTCCTGCAGCAGCGCATAGCTCGGCCCCTGCACGTAGTAATGGCCGGTCGTCATCATCAGGCCGTAGAAAATCAAGCCCACGATCAACATGCCGATGACGTGGCGCAGAACCGGGGTCGGCGCGATCCGGGTGGAGCTGCGCTCGACCCAGCCGACCAGCCAGATCATCAGCCACGAGGCGAATCCCAGCACGATCCCGAAGACGGCGTAGGCGAGCAGGCTCAACACGCCCGAGATGCGGAAATGGGTGGCGGTCACGGTCTCGACCAGGAATGTGGGTTGCAGACCGTTGTAGAAGCGCGAGACGAAGGTGCCCGCGCCGGCGGCGATGGTCACCGGCAACAAGGTCCGGGCGCTGATCTCGGGCATCATCAGCTCGATGGCGAAGACGGTGGAGCCGAGCGGCGCGTTGAAGGCGGCGGCGAGGCCCGCCGCCGCGCCCGCCGCCACCAGGGTCATGCGCTGCCATTGCACCAGCCGCAGCAGGCGGCCGGAACGCGAGGACAGCGCCGCGCCGATCTGCACGCTGGCGGCCTCGAGTCCGACCGAGCCGCCGGTGCCGCTCTGGATGCCGGCGGCGAGCGACTTGATGATCGCCGACAGCGAGCGCACCAGGCCCTCGCGGTTGTAGATCGCGTCGATGATGTCGGAGACGCCCTGGCCCTGCCGGTCCGGCGATTGCAGCCGCATCAGGCCGATCACGGCGAGCCCGCCCACCGCGGGAGAGAGCACGACCAGAGGCCCGAGCCAGCCATAGGGCGTGTGCAGGTTCGGGTTGTAGTAGAACGAGATCTCGCCGAGGAAGAACAGGTTATGGATGCCCGCCACCAGCGCGCGGAACAGCACGGTGAGGAATCCTGTGACCGTGCCGATGACCAGGGCCAAGGCCGCAAGCTCGACCAGGCTGGCCAAACGCTCGCGTTGCGGGGGGCGTGTAATTTCGCTCAATCAATGCTCCGCTCCACGCACCCGCGTCGGCGGGTGGTGGTGACGCCCCCCTTTGCGCCAATCTATCGCGGCTTTATCGCCCGCGCCACCTTCTCTAAATAGAGTTGCATCCGTGTCCCGGAGCGGCGAAGTTCGCGGCCGATGAACCAACCGAAAGACCGGCTCGATGCCGGCGCGATGGGGCTGATGGTCCTGCTCTGCGCCGTCTGGGGCCTCAACCAGGTGTCGATCAAATTCGCCGATGGCGGCATCGCGCCGGTGCTGCAGGCGGGCTTGCGCTCGAGCGGAGCGGCGGCGCTGCTCTGGCTGTGGGCCCAGACTCGCGGTATTCCGCTGTTCGCGCGCGACGGCGTGCTGGGATTGAGCTGCCTGCTCGCGGTGCTGTTCGCCGCCGAGTTCGTGTTCCTCTATAGCGGCATGGTTTTCACCAACGCCTCGCACGGCGTGTTGTTCCTCTACATGGCGCCCTTTTTCGTGGCGCTGGGCGCGCATTTCTTCACCGGCGAGGAATTGCGGCCCATCCATCTGCTGGGATTGGGCTGCGCCTTCGCCGGGCTGCTGCTGGCTTCCGCCGATTCCTTGCGCCTGCCCACATATCGCGAGCTGCTGGGCGACGGGCTGGAGCTGGTGGCGGCGAGCCTGTGGGGCGCGACCACGGTGCTCATCAAGGCGACCAAGCTCGCGCGCATCAGCGCGCATCGCGTGCTGTTCTATCAGCTTCTGGGCTCGGCGCCGGTGTTGCTGCTGCTGTCGGCGGCGATGGGCGAACGCGGCGCCTTCGCCGCCACGCCCGCGATCTGGGGCGCGGTCGCCTTCCAGACCGTGATCGTCGCCTTCATCAGCTATCTCGCCTGGTTCAAGCTGATTTCGCTCTATCCGGTATTCCGGCTTTCGGCCTTCTCGTTCCTGACGCCGCTCTTCGGCATGCTCGCCGGCGGGCTGATCCTGGGCGAACCGATCACCGTCACCCTGATGGCGGCGATGGTGCTGGTGGGATGCGGAATCTATCTCATCAACCGCGACCGGGCGCGCAAGCCCGTCGCGGTCCAGGTCTGAGCCGCCATGAGCGAGACCGTGTCCTTCCAGATGCCGCCGCGCGTGCCGCCGGTCGAGCCCGAATTGCTGTCCTCGGCGATTTACCTGTTCAGCGAATATCTCGACGGTTTGAGCCGCGACGTGGTGGTGGACGAGGACGGCGAAAGCGAGCCGGTGGAGATCGACACCCGGGCGGTGCTCGATCTCATCGCCGAGAACCTCGGCACCGGCGTGACCGAGACGCTGGCGCTGTTTTTGCGCGTGACCGCCTTGTTCCGCCTGCTGGCGGCGGTGCCGTCGCTGGCCCGGCTCGCCATCGAGGAACCGGCCGAGGGCGGGATGCTGACCGAGACCGCGCTGGTGGCGGCGGCGCGGCTCGACCTCAGCGTCCGGCGTGCGGGCAAGGAAGGCAGCGCCGATTACGATCCAAAGATTTTCCGAGACGCGCTGGAGATCGAATAAAAATTATTCCCTAGCGTAGCAAAGCCGATGCATGAATCCGGCGCATCGGCGTCTTGCGAAGCCAAGAAGAATCAGCGTAGCCGTCGTGCGAAGCAAAAAAATAAGCTACTCGATACTCGGCCGCGCGCCCGCCGCCGGCTTGACCCCGCGCAGCAACAGCAGCAACGGCATCGAGGCGAGCGCGATCGCCATGATCAGCAGGTAATCGTTGAGATAGGACTGGATCGCCGCCTGTCGGTTGATTTCGGCGTCGAGCGCCGAAAGCCCGGCCGTGCTGTGAATGTCCCAGAAGGCCTGCACGCCGGGCCTAAGCAACGGCGCGTTGTAGGGCGAAGCGTTCGCGGCGATCGCCGCGTGATTCGACTGGATGCCGCGCGCCAGCGTGCTCTCGACGGCGGAGATGCCGATCGAGGCGCCGACATTGCGCACCAGGCTGAAGATGCCCGCGCCCTCGGTCCGGAGCCGCACGTCAAGCGTGGTGAAGGCGACGGTGGTGAGCGGCACGAACAGAAAACCCATGCCGAAGCCCTGGACCACGCCGGTGATCAGCACCGGCGCCACGCCCATGTCGGGCGAGAACTGGCCCATCTGCCACAGTGAATAGGACGTCACGATGAAGCCGAACAGCAGCATCAGGCGGAGATCGACCTTGTTCGCCAACCGCCCGATGATGAGCATGCCGGCCATGGTGGCGATGCCGCGCGGCGCCATGACCAGGCCGGTCGTCACCGTCGGATAGCCATAGAGATCCTGGAGGAAGGGCGGCAGCAGCGCGAGCGTGCCGTACAACACCACGCCGACCACGGCGATGAAGATGCAGCCGATGACGAAGTTCCAATCCTTCAAGAGCGCACGGTTGAGGAACGAGTTGTCGGCGGTGGCGGTGTGGACCACGAACACCCAGAAACAGGCCACGACCATGCCGAAATAGATGCGGATTTCGGTCGAGTTCGAACCAGTCCTTGAGTTCGCCGCGGTCGAGCAGCATCTGCGCCGCGCCGACCGCGATGCTCAGCATGAAAAAGCCGAAGAAATCGAACGAGCGGGAGCGGTCGATCCGCGTCTCGGTCAAAAACGCCGCCATGCCGAGGAAGCAGACGATGCCGATCGGCACGTTGATGTAGAACACCCAGCGCCAGTTGTATTCGTCGGTGAGATAGCCGCCGAGCGTCGGGCCCAGGATCGGGCCCAGCATGATGCCCGCGCCCCAGATCGCCATCGCCTGCGCGTGTTTCTCGCGCGGATTGATGTCGAGCAGCACGGCCTGGGACAGCGGTATCAGCGCCGCGCCGAACACGCCCTGCAACAGGCGGTAAAGCACCATCTGCGTGATGTTGTCGGCGAGGCCGCACAACGCCGAGGCCAGGGTGAAGCCCGCGATCGAGACCAGGAACAGCCGCTTGCGGCCGTAATGCAAGGCGAGCCAGCCGCACAGCGGCGTCGCCACCGCGGCGGCGACGATGTAGGAGGTCAGCACCCAGGCGATCTGGTCCTGCGCCACCGACAGGCTGCCCTGCATGTTGGGCAGCGCGACATTGGCGATGGTCGTGTCCAGCGCCTGCATGATGGTCGCCAGCATGATCGAGACCGTGATGAGGCCGCGATTGGCGACCACATCCCCCGGTTCCGCCGGCGGATTCATTGTTTGTCGGACGAATTTGCCGGTGCCGGAGTCACGTTTTGCAGCTCCGCAGCGGGCGGCGGCGCGGGACTTGGGTTTTGCTGCTCGGGATTTGTTGTCTGCTGCTCCGCGGCGGGTGCGGACGCGGGCGCGGGCTTGCGCCAGCCGGAAATGCGGGAATAGCCGGTATCGACCTCGACATCGACGCTCATGCCGGCGCGCAGCGGGCGGGCCGGATCGGGATCGTCGATGGTGAGGCGCACCGGGATGCGTTGCACCACCTTGACCCAGTTGCCGGTGGCGTTCTGCGGCGGCAGCACCGAGAATTCCGAGCCGGTGCCGGCGCCGATCGATTGGACGTGGGTGTTGAAGGTCTTGCCTGGATAGGTGTCGACGTCCACCGTGGCGCGGTCGCCCGGCAGCATGTGGGTCAGGTCGGTTTCCTTGAAATTGGCCTCGATCCAGACATTCCCGGTCGAGATCAGCGCGAAGGCCGGCACCGAGGCGTTGAGGTACTCGCCCACCGGCAAATTCGCCACCTTGGTGACGATGCCGTCCGCCGGCGCGGTCACCACGGTGTGCGACAAATCGAGCGCCGCCTGGTCCACCTGCGCCTGCGCCTGCCGCACCAGCGGGTGCTGGCCGGTTTCGATATCGGGATTGCCGGCGAGGCTCGCCAGCACGTTGTCGAGTTGCTGCTGGTCGGCGTCGAGCTGCTGGCGCGCGACGTCGAGATTGTTCTTGGCCTCGTCGAACTTGGCCTGCGAGGTGACGTGACCGGCCAGCATCTGCTGCTGGCGGTCGAATTCCTTCTGGCGGTAGGCAGCTGTGTCCTGCGCCGATTTGAGGTCGGCCTGCTTCTGGCGATATGTGGCTTTGAGGCCGTCGATCTGGAGCCTGACCGCGGCGAGATTGGCCTGGGCGTGTTCCAGCGCGATGCGGAAGGAACTGTCGTCGAGCTTGAACAGCACGTCGCCTTGATGGACCGGCTGGTTGTCGGCGACGTCGACCTCGACGACCCGGGCGCCGACATCGGCGCTGATCGAGATCTTGTCGGCCTTCACATAGGCGTCGTCGGTCGAGACATAACGGCCGCCGCTGAAATAGAGATAAGCCGCGACCGCGAGAACCGCGAGCGGCCCCAGGATGAGGAGCAGCAACCGCTGGCGGCCGGTGCCCAGGCGCCGGAAGCGGGAGTTTTCCTGGCCGGGTTCGTTGGCGTCGATCATCGCGCGTGGCCTTCGCCGTCGGCGGTCTTTTCCGAAATATTGCCGCGCACCCGCAACAGCAGGTCGATCAATTTCTCGCGTTCCGCGATCGACAGCCCGGTCAGCGCCTCGGTACGGGTTTCGAGCGCGAGCGCGATCATGCGTTCGAACACCGGCTTGGCCTTGGCCGTGAGATAGAGCAGCCGCGCGCGCCGGTCCTTCGGATCGGGCCGACGCTCGACCCAGCCCGCCTCTTCCATGCGGTCGATCAGCCGGGCGAGCGAAATCGGCTCGATCTCCAAGAATTCGGCGATGCGCGCCTGGTTCAGCCCCTCATGCACGGCGAGACGGAACAGCACCTGGCATTGCGCGCGGGTCAAGCCGATGGCGCGGGCCTTCTGGTCGAAGCGTTTGCTGAACAGCCGCGCGGTTTCGTGCAGCACGAAGCCGAAGGCGCGCTCGATATTGTAGCCGGGGGCGAGTTTCGCCAGCTTTGTCATAAGGGCCAATATAATAAGCATGCTTATGAATATCAATCTCTTCAATCTCGGTCGCGCTCGCAGCCGCCACGCCAACCCTGCTCGCGCGCCCGAGCAAAGAGAGAAAAACCCGCGTAGCACAGCCGAGGGCCGATCCTTCAGGCCCGAGGCGTCGTGCGAAGCAAAACCCTTCGCGTAGCAAAGGCCGCGTAGGGACGCGGCCGTCTTGCGAAGCAACACCCTTTTAGGGCATCAAACCACCGCCATTGACGTGCAGCACCTGGCCGCTGACGAAGGACGATCCCGGGCCGAGCAGGAACAGGATCGGCCCAACGATGTCCTCGGCCACCGCCATGCGGCCGAGCGGCACTTGCTTGGCATAGGCCTCGCGGTCCATGCGCGAAGCGGCGTTGGGCAAATCCGGCGGCCGGCCGGTGCCGCCCTCGTGAAAGCGCGTATCGACGGCGCCGGGTGCCACGGTGTTGGCGCGGATCGAGGGCGCGAGTTCGAGCGCCAGGGTCTTGGTGAAATTCGCCACCGCCGCCTTGGACGCGGCATAGGCGGAAAGCCCGGTTCGCGTCCGCACCGCCAGGCCCGAGGCGGTATTGACGATGGCGGGATGTCCGCCCGCCTCGGCCCGCGCCTTGAGCAGGGGCAGCGCTTGCCGGCAGCAGAGATAAGTGGTGCGCAAACTGCCGTTCACCGTCTCGTCCCATTCGGCGAGCGACAGCTCGCTGAACGGAACATGGCGGTTCGGAAATCCCGCCAGATTGACCAGCCCGTCGAGCCAGCCGCCGAATTCCCGGCCGATTCCGGCGAAGGCGTTCTTGACCTGCGTTTCATCGGTCGCGTCGAGGGGAAGCGAGAGCGCCACGTCTTCGGGCGGCGGCAATTCCGCGATCGAGCGCGGCAGGTCGAGCACCGCCACCTTCAAGCCGATCTCGATCGCGGCCGTCACCAAGGCCTGGCCGATGCCGCCGCAGCCGCCGACCACGGCAAGGAGCGAGCCCTGCGCCGGCGCCAGCCGCGCGTAATCAGTCTCTGGCATGATGAAACTCCCCGCGTAGCACGACCGCGGACCGAATCTTCAGGTCCGCGGCGTCGTGCGAAGCCAAACTTTTAAAACCCGTGCGAAGCAAAGTTTAATCGGCGGCTTCGAGAACCTCGCGCTGGCCGAAGCCGCGGCCCTTGAAGTGCCTCTTATAGAGCACGGCCAGGGTGAGGCAGGCGATGAAGCCGACGCAGCTCGGGATCGACCAGATCAGGAAAAGCTGCTGCAACGGCAGATGCTGGGCGACCAGGTAGCCGCCCAGGATCGGCCCGCAGATCGAGCCGAAGCGCCCTATGCCGAAGGCCCAGCCCGAGCCGTTGGAACGCACCGCGGTCGGATAGATCATGCCCGAAGCCGCGTTCAGCCCGAATTGGAGCCCCAGGACGCAGAAGCCGGCGGCAAAGGCCGCCACCAGCACCAGGGCTTGCGATTGATCGGCGAAATAGCCGATGCAGGCTATCGCCGGCACCGCCAAGGCGAACATAACGACGATCGGGGCGAAGCCCTTGCTGTCCACCGGCCGGGCCAGGATCAGGCCGCCGGCGGTGCCGCCGACCTGTATGAGCGTGGTGGCGAGCGCGGCCGCGTCCGGGCTCAGCACGTTGGTGACCTTGAGGATGGTCGGCATCCAGCTCACCATGAAAAAGTAACCCATCAGATTCATGCTGAAGCACAGCCAGAGCAGCGGCGTGATGAAGGCGAGCCCGCCCTTGAACAGCTGCACCGGCGAGATGCTGCTCACCTTGCGCTCGTCGGCGATGACGAATTGGGCGTCCGAGCCGACGGTCAGAGTCGGCGCCAAACGCTTCACCAGCCTTTCCGCCTTGGCGCGCTTGTTGCGGACGACCAGGTATTTGAGCGATTCCGGCAGGAAGAACATGGCCACTACCGCCATCAGGATCGGCAGCACGCCGCCGATGGCGAAGATCGCCTGCCAGCCGAAGGTCGGAGTCAGATAGATCGAAACCCAGCCGGGAACCGCGCCGCCGAGCGTGACGCCGCAGAACATGACGATGATCAGCGTCGCGCGTATCCGGCGCGGCGCGAATTCGGCGTTGAGCGCGATCAGATTCGGCAACATGCCGCCGATGCCGAGGCCGGCGAGGAAGCGCAGCAAGCGCAGATCCTCAAGCGCGGTCGCCCAGCAGCAGGCCAACGTGAAGACGCCGAAGATCAGGCTCGACAGGATGGTCGCGGTCTTGCGGCCGAAGCGGTCGCCGATATAGCCCAGCACCGGCGCGCCGAACAGCATGCCGAACAGGCTGGCGCTGAAGACCACGCCCATGAACGGCCCGGGCGCGGTGATGCCCCAGGCCTTGATCACCAGCGGCCCGGCGAAGGCGATCGCCGTTATGTCGTAGCCGTCGAAGGTGATGATGAGGAACGACAAGATCAACAGGAACCACATGAACCCGTCCATCTTGCGGTCGTCGATGATGCGTGCGACGTCGACTGTCTGCAAGGCAGCCATGATGCGTTTCCCCTCTATCGTGCGTCCGCGTTATGCGGGCAAATCACGTTTTTCTTATTTCGCCCATTATCCACTCGATCCCGGACATAGGTCAAACCGGAATGGCGGCCGGCCCACCGGCGCCCGCCGCCGCGCTGTCGCCCCGGGCCGGGCCGCGCTATATAGTGGAACCATGGAATATGTGCTGCCCATTCTCGTCGTCCTCGCCATCCTGGCGGTGCTCGCCTCCCTGTTCGGGGGCCTCATCAACATGGCCATGGGCGGCGACCCCAAGCGCGCGAACATGTTCATGCGCTACCGCGTCTGGCTGCAAGGCTTGGCGCTGCTGCTGTTCCTGGTTTTCATGATGCTTTACCGGCGCTGATGGTCCGGCTGACGCGCATCTATACCCGCGGCGGCGACGAGGGCGAGACCTCGCTGGTCGGCGGCAGGCGCGTGGCCAAGCACGACCTCCGCGTCGAAGCCTATGGCACGGTGGACGAGGCCAATGCCGTGCTGGGTCTGGCCCGGCTTCGCGCCAAGGGCGCGCTCGCCGCCATGCTGGCGCGCATCCAGAACGATTTGTTCGATCTCGGCGCCGATCTCGCCACCCCGCATGAGGGCGGCAAGGCCAAGGGCGCGTTGCGCATCGTCGCCGCGCAGGTCAAGCGGCTGGAGCGCGAGATCGACGGCCTCAACGCCAAGCTGAAACCGCTCGATTCCTTCGTGCTGCCGGGCGGTTCGGAACTGGCGGCTTCGCTCCATGTCGCCCGCACCGTGGTGCGCCGGGCGGAAAGGCACGCGGTGGCGCTGGCCAAGCGCGAGGCGATCAATCCCGAGGCGATCAAATACCTGAACCGCCTGTCCGATCATCTGTTCGTGCTCGCCCGCTTCGCCAACGCCAAGGGCAAGAAGGATTTGCTCTGGAAGCCCGGCGAAAACCGCTGACGCGTAGCACAGCCGAGGGCCGATCCTGAGCCTGTCGAAGGATTCAGGCCCGAGGCGTCGTGCGAAGCAAAACCCTTTCAAGACCTTCTCTAAACCCGTTCCAAATCCGCCAAATACAAAGGCTTGCCTTGGCGTTGTGCACATGCACAATCCCCCCGCCGAGCGTAGCGAAGGCAAAACTTAAGAACGCCAAGCAACAGGGAAGCCCTTTTAGGCCGCCATGAAAGTCCTCGTCGCCGTCAAGCGGGTGATCGATTTCAACGTCAAGATCCGGGTCAAGCCGGACGGGACCGGGGTTGAAACCGCCAACGTCAAGATGTCGATGAACCCGTTCGACGAGATCGCGGTCGAGGCGGCGGTGCGCCTGAAAGAAGCGGGCAAGGCCGCGGAAATCATCGCGGTTTCGATGGGGCCGCAATCCTGCCAGGAAACCATCCGGACATCGCTGGCGATGGGCGCCGACCGCGGGATCCACGTGCTGAGCGATGCCGAGCTTCAGCCGTTGGCGGTGGCGAAACTGTTGAAGGCGATCGTCGCCAAGGAACAGCCGCAACTCGTCATCCTGGGCAAGCAGGCGATCGACGACGATTGCAACCAGACCGGCCAGATGCTGGCGGCGCTGTTGGGCTGGGCCCAGGGGACCTTCGCCTCCAAGCTCGTCCTCGGCGAGGGATCGGCCGATGTCACGCGCGAAATCGACGGCGGGCTCGAAACCGTCGCGCTCAAACTGCCGGCGGTGGTCACCACCGATCTGCGTTTGAACGAGCCGCGTTACGCCTCGCTGCCGAACATCATGAAGGCCAAGAAGAAGCCGATCGAACAAACCACGCCCGAGGCGCTCGGCGTCGACGCCGGCCCGCGCCTCAAGACCCTCAAGATCGAGGAGCCGCAGAAACGCCAGGGCGGAAGGAAGCTCGCCTCGGTCGAGGAACTGGTCGACAAGCTCCGCAACGAGGCGCGGGTGATCTGATGAGCATTCTCGTCCTCGCCGAGCACGACAACGCCACGCTCAAGCCCGCCACGCTGCACGCCGTGGCGGCGGCGCAGGCCATCGGCGGCGAGATCGACATCCTGGTCGCGGGCCAGGGCTGCGGCGCCGTGGCGCAAGCCGCCGCCAAGATCGCGGGCGTGAACAAGGTGCTGGTGGCCGACGACGCGGCTTACGCCCATCCCGTGGCCGAGGATCTGGCCAAGCTGATCGTGCCGCTCGCCAAGAGCCATTCGCACCTGCTCGCCCCCGCCACCACCTTCGGCAAGAACGTCATGCCGCGCGTGGCCGCGCTGTTGGACGTGGCGCAGATTTCCGACATCTCGGGCGTGGTCTCGCCCGACACCTTCCGCCGCCTGATCTACGCCGGCAACGCGATCGCCACCGTCCAGTCCATCGACCCGGTCAAGATCGTCACCGTGCGCGCGACATCCTTCCCGCTGGCGAAGGATTCCGGCGGCAACGCCGCCGTCGAAACCATTTCCGCCGCGGGAACCGACGGTCTTGCGCGCTATGTCGGGTCGGAGATCGCCAAGAGCGAGCGGCCGGAACTGACGTCCGCGCGGGTGGTGGTCTCGGGCGGGCGCGGCATGCAATCGGGCGAGAATTTCAAGCTGCTGGAGAGTCTCGCCGACAAGCTCGGCGCCGCGGTCGGGGCCTCGCGCGCCGCGGTCGACGCCGGCTTCGTGCCCAACGACTTCCAGGTCGGGCAGACCGGCAAGATCGTCGCGCCCGAGCTTTACATCGCCGTCGGCATTTCGGGCGCGATCCAGCACCTGGCCGGCATGAAGGATTCCAAGGTGATCGTTGCCATCAACAAGGACGAAGAGGCGCCGATCTTCCAGATCGCGGATTACGGCTTGGTGGGCGATCTGTTCCAGATCGTGCCCGCGCTCGACAAGGCGCTGGCCAAGCCGGGCGGAAACTGACAGGAGCATTCTATGGCGGCCAATCAACCGATCTCAATCAAGACCATCGGCATCATCGGCGCCGGACAGATGGGCAGCGGCATCGCCCATGTCGCGGCGCTCGCCGGCTACGAGGTGCGTTTGAACGACATCGCGGCGGCGATGTTGGAAAAGGCGCTCGCCGGCATCGACAAGAACATCGCGCGCCAGATCGCGCGCGGCAAGGCGACCGAGGCCGACAAAGCCGCCGCCCTGAAGCGCATCAAGACCGGCACCGGTTTCGAGTTCTTCAAGGAATGCGACGTGGTGATCGAGGCTGCGACCGAGAAGGAAGAAGTGAAAATCGCGATCTTCAAGAAGCTGGTGCCCTTCCTCAACCCAACCGCCATCATCGCCTCCAACACCTCCTCGATCTCGATCACGCGGCTGGCGGCCACGACCGACCGGCCCGGCCGCTTCATCGGCATGCATTTCATGAACCCGGTGCCGGTGATGGCCCTGGTCGAGATCATCAAGGGCATCGCCACCGAGGAGGCGACATTCGCCGCCATCCGCGATCTCGCCGTGAAGCTCGGCAAGACGCCGGTGGCCGCGGAAGATTATCCGGCCTTCATCGTCAACCGCATCCTGTTGCCGATGATCAACGAGGCGGTCTACGCGCTTTATGAAGGGGTGGGCTCGGTCGTGGCCATCGACACCGCCATGAAACTCGGCGCCAACCATCCGATGGGGCCGCTGGAGCTGGCGGATTTCATCGGTCTCGACACCTGTCTCTCGGTGATGGAGGTGCTTTACAAGGGCCTCGCCGATTCGAAGTACCGGCCCTGCCCGCTGCTGGTCAAATACGTCGAGGCCGGCTGGCTCGGACGCAAGACCGGCCGGGGCTTCTATGATTATCAGCGGCGAGAAGCCCGTCCCCACGCGCTAGGCGCTCGCGCCCGCAACGCCAAGCGTTGCGCCGCGCCCCTTCGGCGCAGCCGCAATCCATTCGCAACGCGAAGCGTTGCGAACGTCATGAAATTATGGCTTTATTCCGCCAGAAGGGCGGCAGAAGCCGCCGATGACAGGCGGAGGTTGGTTGTCAGTCGCGCTCGATAGCTGTCCGGCCCTGGTGCTCAACGCGGATTTCCGCCCGCTGAGCTATTTCCCGCTGTCGCTGTGGTCGTGGCAGGAAACCGTCAAGGCGGTGTGCCTCGGCCGCGTCAACATCGTCTCGCAATACGACCGCGTGGTTCGCAGCCCCTCGTTTGAAATGGCTCTGCCGAGCGTGATTTCGCTCAAGGCCTACATCGCCATGGCGCGCCGCCCGGCCTTCACCCGGTTCAACGTGTTCCTGCGCGACAAATTCGCCTGCCAGTATTGCGGCGACTCCTTCCCCTCGCACGATCTGACTTTCGACCACGTCGTGCCGCGCTCGCGCGGCGGCCACACCACCTGGGAGAACGTGGTCACCGCGTGCTCGGGCTGCAATCTCATCAAGGGCAACCGCATTCCGTCGGAAAGCGGGCTTTATCCGCGCCACCAGCCCTTCCAGCCGACGACCAATTTCCTGCGCGACAACGGCCGGGCGTTTCCGCCCAACTTCCTGCACCACTCCTGGCGCGACTTCCTCTACTGGGACACCGTGCTGGATCCTGCGTAGCGTAGCAAAGCCATCGCCCGAATCATGGGCGATGGCGTCTTGCGAAGCCGAAAGGAATCCCGCTAGGCCGTCATTGCGAGACCGCGCGTAAGCGCGGCCGAAGCAATCCAGTTTTGCTCTGGATCGCTTCGCCGCTTCGCGGCTCGCGATGACGGAGGGGATTCGCGTGGCAAAGCCGTCTTGCGAAGCAACTTAATAGGAATTACTCAGCGGCACGGTCACTTTCGGATCGAGCGAGACCTGGTCTATGTCCTGGTTGTCCGTAGTCGGGCCCTCGTCATGGGTGGCGGCGATGTCGGCATTGATCGAACGCTGGCTCCCGCTGCTGGCGTTGCCGTCATTGCGCGCGCCGGCGCAGCCGCATAGCGCGGCCGCCGCGATCGCGAAGACGAATAAAGCTTGCCGGGTCATGGCTCCAATCCCTTTTTGTTGTTGTTGCGTGGCGGACCGATAAGGAAGATGTAGTCTGGCAATGTGGCTAGAGTAGGTTTTCAAGCGGCACAATACAGCGATCCCGCCGCAATGCGGCATGCGGGATATACCCAGGCGGAAAAGACCGGACCATGAGCCTGCTGCGTCATATCAGGGCGTGCAACGCCTGGGAGCCCGCGCGCTTCCTGCCCTTCCGGCGCGGGCCTGCCTTGCTGGGGCTTATCCGCCGCGACAACGCCGAGCGGCTGCGCCGCTTCCCCAAGCTGTTCGAGGTCGGCCGGGACGCGGTGAACCTCGTCGCCGAAGGCAACGCCAAGGCCATATCCGCCGCCGTCGACCGCGCGGTCGAGGAGCTGGTCGCCGAGGGCGTCATCGCCAAGTGGCGCAACGAGTTCTTCGCCGTGGCCGAAGCCTGGGGGGCCAAGGTTCATTTCAATCTGGATCGCGGCGCGGTGCCGTTCTTCGGCGTCAAGGCCTATGGCGTGCATTTGAACGGTTATCGCCGCGTCGGGTCCAGGTTCAAGCTCTGGATCGGCAAGCGCGCCTCGAACAAGATCGTCGCGCCCGGCAAGCTCGACAACATGGTGGCGGGCGGCATCGGCGTGGCCTATGGGCTGGAAGAGACGCTCGTGAAAGAGGCGGCGGAAGAAGCCGCCCTGCCCAAAAAACTGGCCGACCGCGCCGTCGCGGTGGGCGCGGTCTCCTACCGCATGGAGACCAAGACGGGATTGCGCAACGACGTGCTGTTCCTCTACGACGTCGAGACGCCGGCCGGTTTCACGCCGCGCAACACCGACGGCGAACTCGTGTCCTTCGCGCTGATGGACGCCGGCGCGGTGGTGAAACGCATGCGCGGCACCGACGATTTCAAGTTCAACGTCGCTCTGGTCAATATCGATTTCGCGCTGCGCCACGGCGTGATCGGGCCGGACGATCCGGAATATCTCGATCTCACCGTCGGGTTGCACCGGCCGATCGATTAGAGAGGGGGGAAGCCATGCTGGTTCCATGCAGGGAATGCGGCGGCAAGGTCAGCACCAATGCTTGGGCCTGTCCGCATTGCGGCGCGCGTTTCTTCCGCTATCCGCGCTGGCGGCGCTGGCTGGTCTATGCCGTGCTGATCGCCGCTTTGCTCTACTGGTTCGACCCGATCGTCCGTTACGGCTATTGGGGCGTCAAGCAGGCCATCGCCTATGTGGTGGAAATCTGGGCCAGCGGTCCGGGCCCCTGACGGAATCCCGCCATCGCCCGCACCTCCGCCGGGCTTTTGCCGGAAGCGCGCAAGGCGCGCAGCGTCAGGGCATTGTCGCGCTTGGCGAAACGCCTTCCGCTGGCGTCGGTCAGCAGTTGGTGATGGCGGTAACGCGGCGCGGGATAGCCCAGCAACGCCTGCAACAGCCGGTGGATATGGGTCGAGACGAACAGATCCTCGCCGCGCGTCACCAGGGTCACGCCCTGGAGCGCGTCGTCCACCGTCACCGCCAGATGATAGGAGGTGGGCGTGTCCTTGCGCGCCAGAACCACGTCGCCCTGGCGCAAGGGCTCGACCCTGATCCGCCCGCGCCCCTCCTCTTCCCAGAACAGCTCCCCCGCGGCATCCGCCGCCTTGGCGGTATCGAGGCGGAGCGCAAAGATTTGCCCCGCCGCCTTGCGCTCGTTGCGCTCGGCGGGTGAAAGATTCCGGCACGTGCCGGGATAAAGCGGACCATCGGCGCCATGCGGCGCGGCAATCGCGGCTTCGATCTCGGCCTTGATCGCGCTCCTGGTGCAGAAACAGGGATAGATCATGCCCATGGCCTCAAGCCGGTCGAGCGGCGCGCGGTAATCCGCGAGGTGCTGCGATTGGCGGCGCACCTCGCCATCCCAATCGAGGCCGAGCCAGGTTAGGTCTTCCAGGATCGCGTCGGTGAATTCCTCGCGGCAGCGCGCGCGGTCGATATCCTCGATGCGCAACAGGAACTTCCCGCCTCCATCGCGCGCGGCTTTCCATCCCACCAAGGCCGAATAGGCGTGGCCCAGATGCAGCAGGCCGGTGGGGCTGGGCGCGAAGCGGGTGACCACGGACATGCGCTATTTTAGCCCACACATTCTTGGATGACAGCTTCCGCCGCTTCGTTTATCGCTTTCCCATGTCCAATCAACTCACCGGCCCCACCTTCAAGCCCGCCAACGGGAAAAATCCATCGAGCCTGATCGTGCTGCTGCACGGCGTCGGCGCCGACGGCAACGACCTGATTGGGCTCGCGCCCTTTTGGGCGCCGCTTCTGCCCGGGACCGAATTTTTGGCGCCCGACGGGCCCGAGCCCTGCGACATGGCGCCGTTCGGCCGGCAATGGTTCTCGCTCCAGGACCGCTCGCCCGAGACGATCCTGGAAGGCGTGATCGCCACGGCGCCCATCCTCGACGGCTTTCTCGACGACGCGCTCAAGGAGCGCGGCCTTGCCGACGACAAGCTCGCGCTGGTCGGATTCTCGCAAGGCACCATGATGTCGCTCTATGTGGGTCCGCGCCGCGCCCGTCCCTGCGCCGCCATCGTGGGTTATTCCGGCGCGCTGGTCGGGCCGCAACTGCTGGCATCGGAAATCCGCTCGCGGCCCAAGACGCTGCTGGTGCATGGCGATGCCGATCCGCTGGTGCCTTTCGCCTCCATGGCCGCCGCGCGAAAATTTCTCGCGGCTTCCGGGGTTCCGGTCGAGACCTTCGCCTGCCCTGGCATGGGCCACGCCATCGACCAGGCGGGGTTGCAGCGCGGCGGCGAATTCCTGCGCGCGGCGCTAGCGGGTTAGCGAGGTCTTTTCGAGCGCGGGCGGCGTTTCGAGATAAGGCCTGAGCCGCGCGATCATCGCCGGAGTATCCCAATCGGTCGAGCCTTCGAGCATCGCCCGCACCCGCCCGTCGCGGGTAATCAGGAAACTGGTCGGCAGGCCTTGCGCGCCGAAGGCCTTGATGGCGCCGTTCTTGGGATCGAGATAGACCGCGAGGTGGCCGAGCTTGAGCTTCGCGAGGAAAGGCGCGACCACGCTTTCCCCCGAACGGTCCTCGGAGATCGCCAGCACCAAGAGGGCGGGCCCGAGCTTCGCCTGCAGCCGGTCGAGCGAGGGCATTTCCTCGACGCAAGGCCCGCACCAGGTGGCCCAGAGATTGACCAGCACCACCCGGCCGCGGAAATCGGCAAGCCGCCGGGGCGTGCCGTCCCGCGTGGTGAAGCCGAGTTCGGGCGCTGGCCGCGGCGGGTTGAGCAAGCTAAACTCCCCTTCGCCTACCGTATCCGGCTGCCGAATCGCGGCGGATGGCGCGGTTGGGGCGGAAAAGGGCGCGGAACGGTGAGCCACCAGCGCGCCCAACCCCGCCAGGCAGAGGATCACGGTGATGGTGCGTATCTTGTGTTTCATAGTCTGTGTCCGGGTGACGCCATGACGCGGAAACTTCCAGCCGCCCGGGCCGCGGCCTTGCGCCAAGCCGCCGGCACATCCGCCAACGCCGCGCGGGGCGGCAGGCTTGCGGGCAGTCCGGATGAGACCATGCAGCGCATCAATACCTCGATCGACCTCGACAAGCGGCTCTATGCCCAGGACATCGCCGGTTCGCTCGCGCATTGCGCGATGCTGGTGGCCCGGCGGATCATCGCGCCGCAGGATGGCGAGGCGATCGCGCGCGGTCTAGAGAAAATTCACGCCGAGATCGAAAAAGGCGCGTTTCCCTTCCGCGCCGAGCACGAAGACATCCACCTCAATATCGAGGCGCGGCTCAAGGAACTCATCGGCGATGCGGCCGGGCGGCTCCACACCGCGCGCTCGCGCAACGACCAGGTGGCGACCGATTTCCGGCTTTGGGTGCGGGAAGCCATCGACCGGCTCGACCGCGGCATCAGGGCGCTGCAAGAGGCGCTGATCGAACAGGCCGAAAAACACGCCGCCACCATCATGCCGGGCCTGACCCATTTGCAGAACGCCCAGCCGGTGACCTTCGGCCACCATCTGCTGGCCTATGTCGAGATGCTGGGGCGCGACCGGGGGCGGCTCAAGGATGCGCGCGCGCGGCTCGATGAATCGCCCTTGGGCTCGGGCGCCTTGGCGGGCACGTCCTTCCCGATCGACCGCGACCAGACCGCCAAGGATCTGGGCTTCGACCGCCCGACGGCCAATTCGCTCGACGCCGTTTCCGACCGCGACTTCGCGCTCGAATTCCTGGCGGCTTGCGCCGTCTGCGGCACGCATCTCTCGCGCTTCGCCGAGGAGATCGTGTTGTGGCTCTCCGAGCCTTTCCATTTCATCCGGCTCTCGGACGCCTTCACAACCGGCAGCTCGATGATGCCGCAGAAGCGCAACCCCGACGCCGCCGAGCTGGTGCGCGCCAAATCCGGGCGCCTGGTGGGATCGCTCGTGTCGCTGCTCACGGTGATGAAGGGCCTGCCCTTGGCCTATTCCAAGGACATGCAGGAGGACAAGGCCCCGGTGTTCGAATCCTTCGACACGCTGGAGTTGTGCCTGTCCGTGATCACGGGGATGGTACGCGATCTCAAAGCCAATAAAGAAGCAATGAAGCGCGCGGCCGAAGCCGGTTATTCCACCGCCACCGATCTCGCCGATTGGCTGACGCTCAAGCTCGGCCTGCCCTTCCGCGAGGCGCACCGCATCACCGGCGCGCTGGTCAAGCGCGCCGAGGAACTGGGCGTTCCGCTCGCCGGTCTCCCGCTCAAGGAGATGCAGAAGCTCGATCCGCGCATATCCGAGGAGGCGCGCGCAGCGCTGACGGTGGAGAAATCGGCCGCCGGCCGGACGAGCTTCGGCGGCACGGCGCCGGCCAATGTCGCCAAGGCGGCAAAGGATGCGCGCGCGCGCTTTCTAGGAGGAAAGAAACGGTGAAAGCGATCCGCTTGGCCTTGGCCTTGATGATCCTGGCGCTGCCGCTTTCGTCCTGCGGCAAGAAAGCCTTGCCGAAACCGCCGGGCGCCGAGCCGCAAACCTATCCGCAGGTCTATCCCTACGATCCGTCGCAGCCGCAGCCGGCGACCGCCCGGATTCCAACCAATGACCGGGCCCGTGACCGAGGCGCATGCGCGCGAGCCGGCGGTGATGCCCGACACGCCCGAATTCGCCTATCGCGGCGGCGCGCTGTTCGCCGAGGACGTCGATCTCGCGAATCTCGCGGCCGAAACCGGCACGCCGTTCTATTGCTATTCGACCTCGGCGATCGAGCGGAAATACCGGCGCTTCGCCGCGACCTTCGCCGGGTTCGACGCGCTGCTGTGCTATTCGCTCAAGGCCAATTCCAATCTGTCGGTGGTCGCGACGCTGGCCCGGTTGGGCGCCGGCGCCGACGTCGTCTCCGAGGGCGAATTCCGCCGCGCCTTGGCCGCCGGCATACCGGGCAACCGCATCATCTTCTCCGGCATCGGCAAGACCGAGGCCGAGCTGGCCTTCGCGCTCTCGAACGACGTCTACCAGATCAACGTCGAATCCCTGCCGGAACTCGACGCGCTGAACCGCGTCGCGCGCAAGATGAACCGGGTCGCGCCGGTTTCCATCCGCGTCAACCCCGATGTCGACGCGAATACCCACGCCAAGATCTCCACCGGCAAGAAGGAGAACAAGTTCGGCATCGACCTGGTCTTGGCCGCCGAGGTCTATCAGCAGGCGGCGCAAATGCCGGCAATCGCGCCGGTGGGCATGGCGGTGCATATCGGCTCGCAGCTGACCGCGCTCGGGCCGTTCGAGATCGCCTTCGGGCGCGCGATCGCGCTGTTCCGCAGTTTGCGCGCCGGGGGCATCGACCTGAAGCGGTTCGATTTCGGCGGCGGCCTCGGCATCCGCTACCGCGATGAAACTCCGCCTTCGGTCGAGGATTACGCCTCGGTCGTGAAGCACATGACCCAGGGGCTGAAATTGAGCCTCGCCTTCGAGCCCGGCCGTTCCATCGTCGGCAATGCCGGGGTGCTGGTGTCGCGCGTGCTCTACGTCAAGGAGGGCGTGAGCCACCGCTTCGTCATCATCGACGCGGCGATGAACGACCTGCTGCGTCCCGCGCTTTACGGCGACAAATGGGGTTGGCACGACATCGTGCCGCTGAAGGCGCACGATCCGCGCGCCGAGCCCGTGGCGCAGAGCATCGTCGGGCCGGTATGCGAAACCGGCGACGCCTTCGCCATCGACCGGCCCTTGGCCCCGCTGCGCGACGGCGACCTCATCGCCATCCTGTCCGCCGGCGCTTACGGCGCGGTGATGAGTTCGAGCTACAACAGCCGCCTCCCGGTGCCCGAGCTGCTGGTCAAGGGGGCCAACGCCGCCATCATCCGCAAGCGGCCGAGCTACGAGACCATGCTGGCGCAAGACCAGATCGCGCCCTGGCTCGCCGGACGGTGACGGGATACGGCCGGGCATGTCCGAATCGCTCGCCGGGCCCCGATCTGACCCCGCCGCCGGGATTGCGGCGGCGTTTCGCGCTGGCCCGGCTGGCGCTGATCTGGGAATTCCTGTGGCCGGCGTTGTGGCCGTCCTGGCTCGCCCTCGGCATCTTCTTGTCCTTGGCGCTGTTCGACGTGCCGGCGATGCTGCCGGGCTGGCTTCAGGCGCTGTTGCTGGCCGCGCTCGCGGCGATTGTCGCGTTCAATCTCATTGCCGCGCTGCGGCGTTTCCGCCCGCCTTCGCATGAGGAAGCGCGCCGCCGCATCGAGACCGCCAGCCTGCTCGCGCACCGTCCGCTCGCCGCGCTCGAGGACCGGCTCGCGGGCGGCCCCAGTGGTACGGATGGGAATGACGGCGGCGAGGCCGCCAGCTTGTGGCAAGCCCACCGCGCGCGCATGCAGGCGGCGATAAGGCGCCTGAGAATCGGCCGCCCGCGCAGCGGGCTCGCGCGCCGTGATCCTTATGGTCTGCGCGGCGTGCTGGTGGTGGCGCTGGCGGTGGGCGTGTTCGTCGCCGGCGGCGATTGGCGCGCGCGCGTCGAGCGCGCCTTCCATCCCGATTTTTCGCTGTTCGGCCCGCCCGCGCAAGTGAGCCTCGATATCTGGATCTCGCCGCCGCAATACACCGGCCTGCCGCCGCAATTCCTGTCCCTGCCGCCCGGACCGGCGCCGGTCGAGGTTCCCATTGGCAGCACCGTGCTGGCCCAGCTGCATGGCGGCGGCGCCGTGCCCGAACTGCGCATCGACCGCGACGCTTCGGCGATGAGCCGCGTCGATCAAAACAACTTCAAGGGCGAAGCCGTCATCGCCGCGGGTTCGACCCTCGCCATCGTGCAGGGTTACCGCACGCTGGGCGCCTGGCCGATCCATGTCGTGCCCGACCTTCCGCCGACGATCGAATTCGCCAAGCAGCCCGAGGCCAGCGCGCGGGGAGCCTTGCGCCTCGAATACCGCGCCGAGGACGATTACGGCGTCGAGGGCGTCAAGCTTTTGGTCCGCCGCCCGGACGATCAGGCGGGCGGGACGCTGACGCTCGATCTCGATCTCCCCGACCAGCACGCGAAAACCGCGCAAGGCGCGAGCTACGTCGATCTGACTTCGCATCCCTGGGCCGGCGGCAAGGTTCAATTGCAGCTGGTGGCGTCGGACGCGCTCGGCCAGACCGGATCGAGCGACATCATCGAGGCCACGCTGCCCGAGCGCGCCTTCTTGAATCCGCTCGCCCGCGCCATCATCGAGCAGCGCAAGGCGTTGCTGCGCGATCCCGATGGGCGCGATACCGTCGCCGACACCCTGGACGGCCTGTCGGTCAACCCCAAGCTCTACAACGGCGACATCGTGGTTTTCCTGGCGTTGCGGACTGCGGCCGACCGGCTGGCGCTCAACCGCGACGACGACACCGTGCCTGTCGTGGCGGCCTTGCTGTGGGACACGGCGGTGCGCGTCGAGGACGGCAACGCGCTGGAAAGCCAGAACGATCTGCGCCAATCGATGCAGGCCTTGCAGGACGCGCTCGCCCAGAACGCGCCGCAGGCGCGGATCGAACAGCTGATGCAGGATTTGCAGCAGCAGATCGACCACTATCTCCAGGCGCTGTCCGGGCAGGAGCAAAGCCCCGGCCAGAACCCGCCGCCTTCCGGTCCGTCCCAGGCCTTTTCCAGCAAGGATTTCCAGGGCGTGCTCGACCGCGCGCGCGACTTGTCGCGCGCCGGCGCGCGCGATCAGGCGCGCAATCTGCTGGCGCGGCTCCAGGACCTGCTCGAAAACCTGCGCGCCTCGAACCCGATGGACATGCATGGACCCCAGGGCCAATCGCTCGGCGCGATACAGGATCTGATGCGCCGCCAGCAACAGCTGCTCGACCGCAGCTTCCGCCAGTCGCGCCAGGAGGGCGAAGGCAAAAGTCCCGGCGACGCCGAACAGCAAGAGGCGCTTCGCCGCGCGCTCGGCCGGGCGGCGCAACGCCTGGGCGAACAGGGCGGCGAGATTCCGCAATCGATGAGCCGCGCCGACCGCGCCATGCGCGCCGCCGTCGAGGCGTTGAAGCAAGGCAAGCCGGGCGAAGCGGTGGGATCGCAGACCGAGGCGCTCGACGCGCTGCAACAGGCGGCGCGCGCGCTGGCGCAGCGTTTGGCCAACGGCTACGACCCCTCGGCCTTCGGCGATCCCGGCGGCGATCTGGGCCCGCCCCGGACGCCGCGCGATCCCTTCGGCCGGCTCGATACCGAGAACGGCGAAGGCGGCGACGAAGGCGGCGATTTGCGTTTGGGCAAATCCGCCGACGATTACGCCATCGAGAAGGCGCGGGAGATTCTCGGCGAGCTGCGCAAGCGCGCCGGCGAGCAGCAACGCCCCGCGCTCGAGCGCGATTACATCGACCGGTTGTTGAAGGAATTTTAGCGCAGCACAGCCGAGGGCCGATCCTTCGGACCCGAGGCGTCGTGCGAAGCGAAGAGAATCCTTAGCA
>CAVXKY010000018.1:0-81487 GCA_963762425.1 uncultured Alphaproteobacteria bacterium
GTAATCAGTAGGTCCGCGGTTCGAATCCGCGCGTCGGCACCAGCTTTCGACGGGTACCATCGCGGGCGCGGCCGGGCCCCGGTTCATGACAGCGATGTTGCAGTCCGGCACGGCTTCTATCGCGAGTTAAATCTGGCGGCATTCCCGCGGGGGGAGTAAAAGAACCCGCCCGGGAAAGGGCGGAAGAGAAAACTTGAACGCGATGAAGACCGCGGCAAGGGACGACGGCGCGCGTTTTCTGATGTGCGCGCCCGATTACTTCGCCGTCACCTACGCCATCAACCCATGGATGGACCCGGCGCAATGGGCAAGCCACGCGCGCGGCTTCGGCCAAACCGCGCGCCGCGAATGGAAAAAGCTGCGCCAGATGCTGGAGCGTCTCGGCGCGCGCATCGATTTGGTGCCGCCGGAAGCGGAATTGCACGATCTGGTCTTCACCGCCAACTCGGCCGTGGTGATGGACGGGGTGGCGCTGCTCGCCCATTTCCGCCATGTCGAGCGGCAGCGGGAAGAAGAGCATTCCGAGCGCTGTTTCCGCGCGCTTATGGCACGCGGCGTCATCGCCGCGGTGCGGCGCATGCCCGCGGGCCTGGTCCAGGAAGGCGCCGGCGATTGCGTCTGGGACCGCGCGCGGCAGATGTTCTGGATGGGCTATGGACCGCGCTCGCATCGCGATGCCGCGCGCGTGATGCGCGAGACCTTCGGGCTCGAGACGCAGCCGCTCGAACTCGCCGACCCGCGTTTCTATCACATGGATACGGCGCTCTCCCCGCTGCCGCGCGGCGAAATGATGTACGTGCCTGCGGCCTTCACCGCCGAGGGCTTGCGCCAGATCCGCGACCGCGTCGCGCCGGAGCAACGCATCGAGCTCGGCGCCAAGGACGCGACGGCGTTCGCGGCCAACGCGGTGTGCGTCGACGACGACATCGTGCTCTCGGGCTGCGGCGCCGTGTTGCGCCGCCGGCTCGAAGCGGCCGGCTATCGCGTCCATGCAACGCCCTTGGGCGCCTTCCAGCGCAGCGGCGGCTCGGCCTTCTGCCTGACCTTGCGGCTCGATCTTCGCTCGGCCGGCAAAGGCGCGGCGCGGCAACCGGCGACGGGTAAAATATAGCCAGATCAGCGGCTTGGCTTTCGAGTCGGGTTCCAGCATGGATCGCGCTTTATGCCGGGCGGGGTCTCGTGCCATATAACGCGGAGAAGAAAATCATGGCCCGTCTCAAGGATTATCTCGAAGCCTCGCGCGCGGCGCTCGCCGCGACCATCGACGGCGTGGACGAGGCGCGTATCGAGCGCGCGATCGCGGCCATCACATCCGCCTTGTCCAAGGACAAGCCCCTGCTGATCTGCGGCAATGGCGGCTCGGCGGCCGACGCCATGCACATCGCCGGCGAGCTGGTCGGCCGCTATTTGAAGGAACGGCGCGGCTTGAAGGCGATCGCGCTCTCATCCGACCCGGCGGTGCTGACGGCCTGGAGCAACGATTACGGCTACGACACCGTGTTCGCGCGCCAGGTGGAGGCGCTCGGCGAAAAAGGCGGCGTGTTGCTGGCGATTTCGACCAGCGGCAATTCCAAGAACGTGATCGCGGCGGCCAAGGCGGCGAAGAAAAAAGGCATGATGGTGGTGGGCCTGACCGGCAAGGGGGGCGGCAAGCTCGGCACTGAAACCGACATCCTGCTCGACGTGCCGGCTAATCAGACGCCGCTCATCCAGCAGATTCACATCTGCCTTTATCACTTCATCTGTTCCGAGATCGAAGAGCGGATATCCCGCGCCTGAGGCCGCGATCAGCGGGCGAGCGCCTGGGCGATGGTGTTGAAGGTGTTGGTGAGCCCGGTCGAGACGCCGTGCAGGCTGGTCGCGATCACCACGCCGATCGTGGCGCAGATCACGCCGTATTCCAATGCGACGACGCCGCGTTCGTCGCGCAGCAATTGGCCGATCATTCGATTGACGTCCGACATGAATCTCTCCACCGGAATTCCGCGAAAGGCGGTTAAGCCACGGTAAGGCCGTTATTCGAAAACTCAAAACAATATCGTCTAAAATTATCCGCGTATTCGCGCGAAATCGCTTCGAAACGCCGGAATTATTGACACCGGGTTAACAAACGCCCTCGGCGCGGCGCGAATTATCGGACCCGCAAGCCGCTTTCAGCCTTGCTTAACCACAATGGGCGACACTGGCCTCCGCAAAACTTTCCAGCGGCGAGGAAATTTCACGGTGTCTCGGCAATTTCACGGCATGGGTGCGGAACGACATTTCGGCAACGCCGCGTGGGTCGCGGCGCGGCTGTTGCCGCTCTTGGCCGCCTGCGCCTTGGCGTTGTCGGGTTGCGCCCATTCCCCCAAGGACGCCGGCGCATCTTCCGCCGACCAGGCTCAAGCCCAGGCCGCCGAGGACGCCAAGCCGCCGATGCAACGCGGCGAGGAAGCGGATTCGCGCGGCGATTACGCCGCCGCGGCCGGATTCTACCGCAAGGCGCACGAATCCGATCCCGCCGCGCTCGACCCGCTCTACCATCTCGGCGCGGCGCAAGTGGCGGGCCGCGATTACACCGGCGCTTATGAGACCTATCATCAGGCCCAGACCCTGTCCGCCGACGATCCCGAGGCGGCGTTCCGGCTCGGCGAGTTGATGCTGATGCGCGGGTCGCCCCAGGCGGCGATCGACCAATTCGACATCGCGCTCCGGAACCGCAAGATCGACCCCTCGCTCTACAGCGCGATCGGCGTCGCCTACAGCATGATGGGCAAATACGACAAGGCGATCGGCGACTACAAGCTCGGGCTGAAAATCGCGCCGGATCACATGGGGCTGCGGAACAATCTGGGCCTGGCTCAGTTCCTGGCCGGCGATTACGACGGCGCGGTCAAGACGCTGTCCGAGCTGGTGGCGATGCCCAACGCCAAGCCGCGTTACCGGGAGAATCTCGCTTTCATCTACGCGATCCACGGCGATTACGAACATGCGCGCGCGGCGGCGGGGCACGACGTCGACTTGGCCTCGCTCAAGAGCGACCTCGATCTCTATCGCTCCGGCCAGCAAACCAATCAACAGGGCAGCGAGAGCCAAGCCATTAACCAAGAATTGATGGGCATCCATTTCAGCGGCAATCCGGCGACCGCCCAGGCCGCCCCGGCCGCCGCCGCGGTGGGCGCGCAAACCAGTCAAATCGGGCCCAGCCCAATCGGAGCCGGCCAGCCCGAACCCGGCCGGGCCGAAGACGGCCAAAGCGACGTCTCCCGTTAGGCCCCGGCCGCCAGGCCCTTGGGCCGGGCGCCACCCCAAATCCCTGATTTATCCTGGTTTTCATCGGCTATTAACCAGAGTCGGCCAAAATCACCACCGGTTCGTTCTGTATGCGGGCGAGGGATCCGCGCCGGACAAAGACGGCGCGGGGCGGCTTGCCCGAGAGGATTGAAGAGGGTTTAGAGCGCGATGTTCGCCACCATTCCGCCACGCCGGTTGATCCTGCTTGCCGCAGCGATGGGCTTGTCGCTCGTCACGGCGCTGGTCGTGCGCGGCTGGGTCGACAACGTGCGCCGCGAGGCGACGCCGGCCGCAATCGTCCAGACGGTCAAGCCGCCGACGATGATTCTGGTCGCGGCCAAGCCGCTGCCCGCCGGTCACTTCATCAAGGACGAGGATCTGAAGTGGCAGAGCTGGCCGGACGACAACATGGCGTCGAGCTATCTCGTCCAGGGCGCGATCGAAACCTCCGCCATCGTCGGCTCGGTCGCGCGCGGCGGCATCGCGCTGGGCGAGCCGATCACCGATGCGCGCATCGTCAAGAAGGGCGAGCGCGGCTTCCTGGCCGCGATCGTGACGCCGGGCTTCCGCGCCATCACCGTCACCCTGAGCTCGAATGGCGGGCTCTCCGGCCTCGCCATTCCCGGCGACCGGATCGATGTGCTGCTCACCATGACGTTGCCGAGCACGAACAAGGACGCGCCCGAGCGCAAATTCACCGAGACCGTGATGCAGGACGTTCGCGTTCTGGCGATCGATCAGAAGATGGACGATCAGGCGGGCGACGCCGTGATGGCCCACACCGCCACCTTGGAAGTCACGCCGAAGCAGGCCGAAACGGTGACGCTGTTGCAGGAGCTCGGCAAGATGTCGATGACCCTGCGCAGCGTGGGCAGCGCCGAGAACGACGCCGAGACTCATGCGCCGACCGTCACCTCGGAGAGCGATTTGACCGCGTTGCTGGGATTGCGCGCGCCCGCGAAAGCCACGGGCGGCGGCGGCGACCGGATCGAAGTGGTGCGCGGCACGCAACGCAGCGTCATCGACATTTCCGGCCGCACCATCCAGCAGGACAATTCCCCGCCGGCCGCCGCGGTCGGAACCGCGGATAAGAAGGCCTTAGAGGCCGCGCAACCGGGGAAGAAACAATGATCCGCCACACTCCCGCCCTCTTCCGCCTCTTCACCCGCGCGCTGGCGCTGGCGCTAACCGTGAGCCTGACGATGGCGCCGCTGCATCTCTATGCCGCCTCGACGGTGATCTCGTCCAACGGCGAAATCCTGTCGCTCGGCATCAGCAAGGGTATCGTGTTGCGGCTCGACCGCCCGGCCAGCAACGTCTTCGTCGCCGATCCTGCGGTGGCCGACATCCAGGTCAAGTCGCCGACCATCATCTATCTGGTCGGCAAGACGGTGGGTTCGACCACGCTGTTCGCGCTCGACAAGCAGGACCAGGTGATCATGAACAGCCGGATCGAGGTGCATGCCGACACCGACGGGCTGCAAAGCGCGATCAACCAGCTGGTGCCGAACAGCGGCATCAAGGTGAAGGCGATCAGCGACTCGGTGGTGCTCGACGGCTCGCTCAAATCCGCCGCCGAGGGCGACGACATCCGGCAGCTCGCGGCGCGTTACGTGCCGGACGCCAAGCAGCTCGTCAACCAGATGCAGCTCGACGCGCCCAACCAGATCAACCTGCATGTCCGCATCGCCGAGGTTTCGCGCACCGTCGAGAAGCAGTTCGGCATCAATTGGCAGAACATGTACAACAACGGCACCATCGCCTTCGGCCTGATGTCCGGCGGCACCACCACCGCCGCCTCGACCGCCATCAGCAGCATCGCCGGCTCGAACACCGCCACCGGCGCCATCATTCCCAATTTGGCGGGCACCAGCGGGGCCGGCTTCAACACCGGGGGCGCGGCGATCCAGAGCGGCGCCACGGTCAACAACCTCTATAGCGGCTTCACCCATGGCAGCGGGAGCGTCAATGGGATGATCACCGCGCTGGAGAACCAGGGCCTCATCAACATCCTGGCCGAACCCAATCTGACCGCGGTTTCGGGCCAGAAGGCGAGCTTCCTCGCCGGCGGCGAATTCCCGGTGCCAGTGCCGCAATCGGGCACCGGCGGAAGCGCCGTCGTCACCATCGACTACAAGCAGTTCGGCGTGGGCCTGACCTTCATCGGGACCATCCTCAACGGCAACCGCATCAGCCTGCATGTCGAGCCCGAGGTCAGCCAGATCGACACCTCGACCGAGATCCAGGTCGCCGGCGTCACCGTGCCCGGGCTTTCGACGCGGCGCGCCGAAACCACGGTCGAGCTCGCCAGCGGCCAGAGCTTCGCCATCGGCGGTCTGATGCAGAACAACACCACGCAGAACATCAACAAGTTCCCGTGGCTCGCCGATTTGCCGATCCTGGGCCCGCTGTTCCGTTCCGAAGCCTTCCAACGCAACGAGACCGAGCTGGTCATCATCGTCACGCCCTATATCGTGCGGCCGGTGTCGAACGAACAGATGGCGATGCCGACCGACGGCATGACCACGCCGAGCGATTTCGACATGATCATGAACAGCCACATGATGGGATCCGATTCCACCAAGCAGCCGGCGGCCCAGACGGACCCGGCGCAACCGGCCAATCCTTCCTCGCGGCCGGTGTCGCAATCGGCCCAGCCCGTAACCTTGCCCGACGGGCGCAAGGCGGCCGTGCCGCTGGGTCAAGTCGGCTTCGAGATCGATTGAGGAAATCCGCCATGGGCCACGCCTTTTCCCTGAACACCTATCTCCGCTCGCGCACCTGCTGGGCGCTCCTGGCCGCCATGCTGGTGGCGCTGCTTCTGCCCGGCTGCTCCAACCAGCCCGACGCGATGAACGATCCGCCCAAGGCGATCACGGTGAAGCCGGTGCTGGCGACGCACCCGGTTTATTTCGACAACGGCTCGGCCATGCTGAGCCCGGCCGAGATCGACGGGTTGCGCGCCTTCCTCGGCGAGGGCCGGGTCACCAAGATCGATTCCATCACGGTCCAGGCCGGCGACAGCCAGCTGGGAACCGCGCGGGCCTCGCGGGTGAGCGACGCGTTGAGCAATCTCGGCTACACCCATGTGGTGGCGCCGTCGAGCCAGCCCGGCAACGACGCGGTCGCGGTGGTGGTGAAACGCCTAGCGGCCATGCCGCCCGCCTGCCCCGATTGGAACCAGGTCGGCCAATACGACCCCCATAACCTGCCGATGAGCAATCTCGGCTGCGCCAACGCCACCAATCTCTATCTCATGGTGGCCGATCCGCGCGACCTGGTTTCCGGGCGGATGCTCGGCCCGGCCGACGGCGAGGAAGCCGTGCGCGCGGTCGACAATTACCGTTCGGGCAAGCTCGACAGCCTTTCCTGGGGCCCCGGCGGGGGTTCCGGCGGCGGGTCTTCGGGCGGTTCTTCTTCCGGCGCCTCTACCAGCGGTGGCAGCGGTGGACAATAATACCGACACCGAAGCGGGATTGCCGGCGGGCCCGCGCCTGCTCGCCTGCGTCATCGACCCGGAGAACGGGCAGGTGGCGCGCGACCTGGCCGCGGCCCAGGGCTGGCGCAACCCCATCATCCTCGACGGCGGCGTGGCCGCGGCGCACAACTACATCGAGAAATCGCCGCCGCCCACCCTGCTGATCGTCGACATCGACGACGTCGACGATCCGGTGCAAAGCCTCGCCGCCTTGGCCGAATTCTGCCCGCCGGACATGGGCGTCATCGCCATCGGCAGCCGGAACGAGCTGACGCTCTACCGCGCGCTGATCGATCTCGGCGTCACCGATTACGTGACCAAGCCGATCACGCTGGCGATGCTGGAGAATTCGCTGCGCGGCGAGAAGCGCCCGAATGCCGGCATGGCGCCGCGCAACCAGGCCCAGATCGTCTCCTTCATGGGCGCGCGCGGCGGCGTGGGCACGACCACGGTCGCGGGCTCGGTCGCCTGGGCGCTGGCGCATGTCTATCAGAAGCGCGTGGCGCTCCTGGATTTCGACATGCATTTCGGCAATCTGGCGCTGTCCTTCGACCTCATTCCCGCGCCGGGCATGCGCGAGGCGCTCGAATATCCGGCGCGCATCGACAGCCGGCTGTTGAACTCGGCGATGCTGCAGGAAAGCCCGCGGCTCAAGGTGTTGGCCGCCGAGGAGCCGATGGTCGACGAGGTTCACGTCGCGTCGGGCGCGGTCGACGCCATGCTCAACGTGCTGCGCGGCGACAACGATTTCATCATCGTCGATCTGCCCCGCCATCTCGTCGAGGAAATCCGCCGCATGCTGACGCTGTCCAGCACCATCGGCATCGTCACCGATTTGTCGCTCGCCTCGGCGCGCGACACCCTGCGGCTGGCGGATTTCGCCAAGACGCTGACCCCCGCCGCGCGCCATCTGGTCGTCGCCAACAATGTCGGCGCCAAGCACCGCGGCGAGATCGCCAAGGGCGAATTCGAGCGCGTCACCGCCATCCATCTCGATTATGCCGTGCCGTTCGAGCCGAGCGCGGCGCTCACCACCTCCTCGACCGGCAACGTGCTGACCTCGGCGCTGCGCCACACCAAGGCCGCGGCCGCCTTGCGCGACGTCGCCATGCGGCTCGCGGGCTACGAGCAGAAGCCCGTCAAGAAGAGCCTGTTGTCCGGGCTTACCAAGCTGCCGGTGCCGAAATTGGGCGGCGCTTTCTCCGTGAGCGCGTTGATGCCGAGCTTCCTGAAGCGGAGCGCCTGACATGTTCGGCCGCCGCGGCGTCAACGAGGACGGACTTAATCCGCGTCCGCACAGCCCCGAAATCCGCTCGAACCGGCCCGAACCGCCGAGGCCCCCGGCGCCAGCGTCCCAGGCCGCGCCCGAGCCGGCGCCCCGCACCCGCCCCGGCACCCGACGAGCTGCGCCCGTCCAGCAACGTGATTCCGGTGGCGGCGGCGATCGCCCGCACCGTGCCGCTGCGCAGCAACGTCAACGACGCCGCGCCGCGGATCTATCCGCTCGTCCTCCAGCGCATCGACACCGAGGTCGCCGCCAAGCTGCAGCGCGACGAGCTGTCGCGCCAGCTCGCCGACATGGTGAGCGAGATCGTCGTCGAGCAGCGCATCCAGTTGAACCAGTCGGAGCAGCGCCAGCTCGTCATCGTGCTGTTGGACGACATGCTCGGCCTTGGGCCGTTGGAGCCGCTTTTGGCCGACGAGACCATCACCGACATCATGGTCAACGGTTGCAAGCAGGTTTATGTCGAGCGCCGCGGCAAATTGGAATTGACCGGCGTCACCTTCCGCGACAACGCGCATGTCATGTCGATCGCGACGCGCATCGTCACCCAGGTCGGCCGCCGCATCGACGAATCGACGCCCCTGGTCGACGCGCGCCTGCAGGACGGCAGCCGCGTCAACATCATCACCCCGCCCTTGGCCTTGGACGGCCCGACCATCTCGATCCGCAAATTCTCCAAGAAGGGCATCACGCTGGACGTGATGGCGCGGACCAAGAACATCTCGGCCGCGATGGCGACCGTGCTGAAGATCGCGGCGCGCTCGCGCCTCAATATCCTGATCTCGGGCGGCACCGGCTCGGGCAAGACCACGCTTTTGAACGCCATGTCGCAGATGATCGACCCGGGCGAGCGCATCGTCACCATCGAAGACGCGGCCGAGTTGCAGCTGCAGCAGCCGCACGTGGTGCGGCTCGAGACCCGGCCCGCCAACCTCGAGGGCAAGGGCGAAATCTCGATCCGCGACCTGGTCAAGAACGCGCTGCGCATGCGCCCCGACCGCATCATCCTGGGCGAGGTCCGCGGCGCCGAGGCGATGGACATGCTGCAAGCCATGAACACCGGCCATGACGGCTCGCTCTCGACCATCCACGCCAACCGGCCGCGCGAGGCGCTGACCCGGCTCGAGAACATGGTCGGCATCGCCGGCGTCAATCTGCCGTCGCGCGCCATCCGCCAGCAGATCGCCGCCGCCATCAACCTGATCGTCCAGATCAGCCGCATGCGCGACGGCATCCGCCGCGTCGTCTCGGTCACCGAGATCATCGGCATGGAAGGCGACGTCATCACGACGCAGGATTTGTTCACCTACCAGTACGAAGGCCAGCTCAACGACGGCTCGCTCAAAGGCAGCTTCGTGTCGAGCGGCTTGAGGCCGCACTTCATGACGCGGGCCGAGTATTTCGGGTTGGATCGCGCGCTGCTCGAAGCGGTCGGGTAAGCGTCATGGTCGAGGTCGTCTATCTCTTCCTCATCTTCATCCTGATGCTGGGGGTCCTGACCGCCGGCTGGACCGGATTGATGGGCTTCGATCAGCGCGGGCCGCTGGTCAAGCGCGCGCAAAAGGCCCGCGACCACTTCATCGGCAAGCCCGAAGAGGCGGCGGCGCTGACGCTGAAGCGCGACGACGAGAAGTCGAAGCTCGACGAGCTGGTGAGCCACTTCCTGCCCAACACCGAGCATTGGCGGAAGATGATCGGGCGCACCGGCACCAATTTGACGCTCGGCAAGATGGCGATCTTCGCCGTGATCTTCGCCCTCGTCGTGGGACTGGGGCTTTGGGAGATCGGCGTGTCGCTCGTCATAGCCTTGCCGGCGGCGATCGGCGGCGGGTTTTGGATGCCGCGTTTCATCGTCAACTATCTCGTCAACCGGCGGGTGACCAAGTTCATCAGCGTCTTCCCCGACGCGGTGGGATTGATGGTGCGGGGATTGCGCGCGGGCCTGCCCGTGACCGAGACCATCATCGGCGTGACCCGCGAGATCGGCGAGCCGGTCGGCACCGAGTTCCGCCGCATCGCCGACCATATCCAATTGGGCAAGCCGCTCGAGGACGCGCTGTGGGAGACCGCCGAGCGCATCGACATGCCCGAATTCACCTTCATGGCGATCGCGTTCTCGATCCAGCGCGAAACCGGCGGCAATCTGGCCGAGACGCTCGATAACCTCGACCAGATCCTGCGCCGGCGCCGCCAGCTCCACCTCAAGGTGAAGACCTATTCCGCCGAGGCGAAGGCCTCGGCCACGATCATCGGCGCCTTGCCCTTCGTCGTGGCGAGCATCCTGGCGGCGGTCGATTTCGACTACATCAAGATTCTGTTCACCACCGAGACGGGCCACGTATTCCTGAGCGCCGCCGTCCTGTGCCTCGTGATCGGCGTCGGCACCATGATCAAGATGGGCAGGTTCGAGATATGAGCGCGCTGTTCTCCATCATCGGCGGCGGCGACGTCCTCATGACGCTGGGGCTCGCGGCCTCGATCTTCTCGGCGCTGGTGCTGGCCTACATGGCGTATCAGGAGGGCGGCGCGCTGCTCAACCGGCTCACCGCGATCGCGACCCGGCGCACCAACGCGCGCGCCGTCGACACCGGCCGCGCCCACCGCTTCGGCGCCAAGGCAAGCGTGAGCATCCTGCGCCGCCTGGCCGACAGCCTGAAACTCACCCGCGGCGCGGAGGCGGAAAAGAACGCGAGCCTGCTGACCCAGGCCGGCTGGCGCACGCGCGAGGCGCTGGTGGTCTATGTCGGGATCAGGCTGATTCTCCCCTGCACGCTCACCAGCCTCGCCATCATCGTCACCGCGCCGTTCATCGACTCGGGCTTCAAGCTGGCGATGACCGGCGCCTGCACCGCCATTTTCGCCACATATCTGCCGCCCATGGTGCTGCAACGCATCATCGCCGGCCGCCAGCACCGCTTCTACAAGGCGCTGCCCGACGCGCTCGACCTGTTGATGATCTGCGCCGAAAGCGGCCAGGGCATCGACGGCGCGTTGACGCGCGTGGCGCGCGAGTTCCGCCGCTTCATGCCGGAAATGGCGGACGAGCTGCAACTGACCGCGCTCGAGCTGGGCTTCCTGCCGAACCGGCGCGACGCGCTCGCCAATCTGGCCAAGCGCGTCAACATCCCCGGCGTCCGCACCCTGACCAACACGCTCATCCAGACCGAGCGTTACGGCACGCCCTTGACCCAGGCGATGCGCGTGATGGGCGCCGAGCTGCGCGAGGAACGCATGATGAAGGCCGAGGAAAAGGCCGCCAAGCTGCCGGCGATCATGACCATTCCGATGATCGTGTTCATCCTGCCGGCGATGTTCCTGGTGCTGGTCGGCCCGGCCGTGGTCCAGGTGATGAAGGCCTTCCACTAAAATGTCATTTGCTTCGCAGGCCGCCTCGCGGCCTGAAGTTCGATCCAGGCTTTGCTGACGCGTCGCCGTTTCATTTTCGCGTCTCGCGATGACGACCGGACCCGTACGGGCACGCCGTCCCAGCGCCGCTTCTTCGCCTGTGGTTTGCGCCTTGACCTGGCAATTTGATGCCCAGCAGCCGCGCGGCATTGCCGCCGAGGATCAGCGCCTTGTCCTTGTGCGAAAGCTTCGCGCCCTCGACGAAGCCCACCGGATTGGGCAGCGCCATGTCGAAGGGATAATCCGTGCCCAGGAGGATGTGGTCGCTGCCGTAGAGCCCCGCCAGATATTCGAGCTGGTGGTGGGTGAAGACGATGGTGTCGAAATAAAACTTCTTCAGGTAGCTCGACGGCTTCTTCTGGATGCGCGAGCGCGCATCCGGCCGCGCCCCATGGGCGTGATCGATGCGCCCGGCATAGGAGGGCAGATAACCGCCGCCATGCGCCAGCACGATCTTCAGGCCCGGATAGGATTCGAGCACGCCGCCGAAGATCAGGTGATGGACGGCCACCGTGGTGTCGAGCGGATTGCCGATGATGTTGGAGAAGAAATGGGAGGCAAGGCGCCGCCCGTCGGGAAAGCCGTGCGGATGCAGGAAGACCAGCACGCCCAGCTCCTCGGCCTTGGCCCAGAACGGGCGGAAGCGGTCGGCCGACAGCTCTTCGTTTTCGACATGCGGACAGATCTCGACGCCCTTGAGCCCCAGCTCCTTGACCGCGCGGGTGAGTTCGCGCACGGCGAGTTCGGGCGCCTGCATCGGCACGGTCGCGAGACCGACGAAGCGCTCGGGATGCCCCTCGCAGATCGAGGCGATGTTCTGGTTGATGTGCCGCGCCGCCGCCAGCCCGAGCTCGGGCTCGGCCCAGTAGTAGTACTGGATCGGCGCGGTCGAGATCGCCTGGATGTCGATGCCGTCGCGGTCCATGACCTTGAGGCGCTCGGCGACCGAGGTGAGCTGCGGGCCGATCGCCTGAGCCTGTTTCGCATCCACGTCTTTCGACGCGGCGTTGTTGAAAAACGAATAGGGATCGTATTCCGGCTTGAAATGGTCCTTGGTCAGCGCCGCCGCCACCGGCGTGAAGACGTGGCAATGAATGTCGATGGCGGGATGGCGCGATTTGGCCTTGCCGGACTTGGCCGCCCCGCCCGAAGCGGAAGCCGGCAAGCAGCTGTAAAGCAGGCTCATTTCTTCGCCCCCGCCGCCTTGCGGCAGGCCTGCCAGATCTTCAAGGGGGTCGCCGGCATGTCGAGATGACGTCCGGCATCGCCCGGCAGCGCGGAAGCAATCGCGTTCATGATCGCGGCCAGCGCGCCGGTGGTGCCGGCCTCGCCCGCGCCCTTGACGCCGATGGGATTGGTTTTGCAGGCGAATTCGAGGAAGGCGTCGTTGATCCGGGGCGGCATGTCGACCGCCCGCGGCATGGCGTAATCCATGAACGAGCCGGTCAGCAGCTGGCCCGAGGAATCATAGACCGCGTTTTCCATCAGCGCCTGGCCCAGCCCCTGCGCCACGCCGCCATGCACCTGGCCCTCGACGATCATCGGGTTCAAGAGCCGGCCGGAATCGTCGGCGCCGCTATAGGCGAGCATCTCGACCGAGCCGGTTTCGGGATCGATCTCGAGTTCGGCGATGTGGCAGCCATTGGGGAAATGCTGCGGCGTTTGCGAGACCAGGTTGGTGTCCAGATTCTCCTTCCGGGCGACCTCGAAAATTGAAACCCGGCGGTCGGTGCCCACCACCTCGAAGAAGCCGTTGCGGTAGCCCAGATCGGCCTCGGCGGCTTCGAGAATCCGCGCCGCCGCCTTCTTGCCCTTCTCGATCACCGCCGAAGCGGTGTGGAAGATGGCGCTGCCGGCCGCCGCCGCCGAACGCGAGGCGAAGCTGCCGTGACCCTCGACGCCCAAACGCGTGTCGCCCTCGCGCACCTCGATCAATTGCGGGATCGATGCCGAGCTTTTCGGCCGCCACCTGGGTGAAGACCGTCAAATGCCCCTGGCCGCACGATTGCGCGCCCAGTCCCACCACCAGCTTGCCGTTTCCGGGGAAGGAGATCGATGCGCCCTCGGGCGGCAGCGCGCCCGAATGCTCGAGAAAACAGGAGATGCCGAGGCCGCGGCGCTTGCCCCGGGATTCGCTCTGCGCCTTGCGCGCGGGGAAGCCCTTGAAATCGGACAAGGCCAGCGCCTTTTCGAACACCGCCGGGAAATCGCCGCTGTCATAGACCGTGCCCATCGCGCCCGAGTAGGGAATCTCGCCGGGCTTGATGAAGTTCTTGCGGCGCAAGGCGACGGCGTCGATGCCGGTGAGCTTCGCCGCCTCCTCGACCAGGCGTTCCATCAGGTAATTGGCCTCGGGCCGGCCGGCGCCGCGATAAGGCCCGGTCCGCACCGTATTGGTGAAGACGCAGCGCACCTCGCAGGAGAGCCGCGGGATGCGATAGACCGAGGGGAAGCAGCGCGCCAGGTTGAGCGTGGGCGTCAAGGGCCCGGCGCCGGCGGCGTAGGCGCCCAGATTGGCGATCACCTTGACGCGCAAGGCGATGAAATTGCCGTCCTTGTCCAATGCCAGTTCGCCGTCGGTCACCATGTCGCGCGCCTGGTGGTCGGAGAGGAACGCCTCGCCGCGCAGCGAATGCCAATGCACCGGCCGGCCCAGCAGCTTCGCCGCCGCCAGTGCGACCACGTATTCCGGATAGGTGTCGGTTTTCATGCCGAAGGCGCCGCCGACATCGCCCGAGATGACGCGGATCTGCTCGGGCTTGACGCCGAGGATTCCGGCCAGGTGATGGGCAATGAGCCAGACGCTTTGCGAGCCGCAACGCAGCGTGTATTCGCCGGTGGATGAGTCGTAGAGCGCGGTCGCGGCGCGCGCCTCCATCGAGGCGACGGCGAGACGCTGTTGCGTCAACGAGAGCTTGGCGACGTGGGCGGCGCCGGCGAAAAGCCGTTCGACTTCCTTGGCATTGGCTCCCCCGGGGTCCATCGGCCAGGCGAAATCGAGCGCGAGATTGCCGGGAGCCTCGGGCCAAACCTGCGGCGCGCCCGGCTTGACCGCGTCACGCACATCCGCCACGGGCTTGGTTTCCTTGTAATCCACGGCGATCAGCTCGGCCGCGTCCATCGCCTGGGCCCAGGTTTCGGCCACCACCGCCGCCACCGCCTCGCCGGCATGGACGACGCGTTTCTCGGCCAGCGCCGGCCAGCGCGGCACCACGGTCTTGGAGCCGTTGCGTCCGGGAATCGGAATGGGCGCGGCCAGGCTGCCGATCGAGGCGAGATCGGCCGAGGTCAGCACCGCCAGAACGCCGGGGGCTTTTTTCGCGGGATCCGTGTCGATGGAGCGGATTTCGGCCGCGGCCATCGGCGCGCGCAGGAAGACGGCGAAGGCCTGACCCCGCTCGCGGATGTCGGCGGTGAAGAGGCCCTGGCCCTTGAGCAAGGCCGCGTCCTCGATGCGAAGCCGGCGTGTGCCTTCCATTTTTCCGTCTCCCGTTCCGGTGTTTTCTAATAGATGCCGAGATGCTGATGCAGATCGAGACCCCGTTTGACGAGCCGGTCCTTGGTGTCCATGACCGCCACCCGTCCGCTGTTCAGAATGACGATGTCGTCGGCGATTTCGAACACCAGCTTGGCGTTCTGCTCAACCAGGATGATCGACAGGCCTTGCTCCTTGAGGCGGCGGATGGTGGCCATGACCTCGGCGACGATCTGCGGCGCCAGCCCCTCGGACGGCTCGTCCATGAGCAGCACGCGCGGATTCGACATGAGCGCCCGGCCGATGGCAAGCATTTGCTGCTCGCCGCCGGAGAGATAGCCCGCGATCTGGCGGGAGCGCTCCTTGAGGCGCGGAAACATCGACGTCACCGTGGCCAAATCCCAGGGCGCGTGGGTGCCGTTGCCCTGGATCCGGCGCGCCGCCACGATCAGATTCTCGGAAACCGTGAGGCTGCGGAAGATGCGGCGGCCCTGCGGCACCAGCGCCAAGCCGCGCGCGGCCAAATCCTCGGGTGGCTTGCCGGTCACGTCCTCGCCCAACAGCGTGACATGGCCGCCGCGCGGGCGCAGCATGCCCATCGCCACGTTCATGCAGGTCGATTTGCCGGCGCCATTGCGCCCCAACAGGCCCAGAAGCCGCGCCTCGCCCAGCGCGAAGGAAACGCCGTGCAGCACGTGGCTGTCGCCGTAAAAGGCGTCGATGCCGGCGAGCGCCAGCGCGCTCATGGCGCCCCCGCCTTGCCCGACGGGCTGCCGCCGGCGGGCAAGGGCGGACGGATCGCCTTCAACGCCCACTGCGCCAGGCGCATCGAGCCCGGCACCAGCCCTTCCGGCATGAACACGACGATGGCGACGAAGATCGCGCCCAGCAGCATGTTCCAGCGCTCGATATAGGCGCTGGCTAGGTTCTTGACGATCACCACCAAAGCCGCGCCGGCGATGGGCCCCAACAGCGTGCCCGAGCCGCCCGAGATCACCATCAGTACCACCTCGGCCGAGGATGTCAGCACCAGGGTCGGTGGGGAGATGAATTTGGTGTAGTAGACGAACAGAATCCCGGCGACCGCGGTCAGCAGGCCCGAGAACAGGCAGGCGAAATACCGGATCAGCCACACGTTATAACCCAGCGCGGTCATGCGCCGCGGCTGGTCGCGCGTGCCCTTGAGGCTCGCGCCGAAGGGCGAATGGACGAATATCCATGCGCCGGACAGCGCAAGCAGGAAGACAACGAGCGTGGCGAAGTAGAAGTTCGACGCGATCTCGAGATCGAGCCCGAACGGCATCGGCCGCGCCGCCACGCCGACGCCGTTGTCGCCGTTGGTGACGTCGACCCAGCGGTAGGCCAGGCCCCACATGATCTGGCCGAGCGCCAGCGTGATCATGATGAAACCGATGCCGGTGGCGCGAAGGCTGAGCGCGGCGAACACCGCGGTGCCGAGCAGCGCAACCGCCAGCGCCAACACCACCGCGCCGAACTGGCTGCTGCCGCCGGCGAGCGCGGCCGCCACCGCATAGCTCGCGAGGCCGAAAAGCCCGGCATGTCCCAGCGAAACCAGGCCGGCATAGCCGATCAGCACGTCGACGCCGAGTGCGAAGATCGCGTAGATCAGAATCTGGCTCGAGACGCTGATGTAATAGTCGCCCGGGACCCACCACGGCACCGCGATGAGCGCCGCCAGCGCCAGCGCCAGGACGAAAAGACGCGGTGGGATCATGACGCCTGCCTGCCAAACAGTCCCTGCGGGCGCAGCGCCAGCACCAGCACCATCGGCAGGAAGAGCACGAAATAGGCGAGTTCGGGAAACATCGCCTGGCCGAAATTGTACACCAGGCCGATGAGGAAGCTGCCGATCAGCGAGCCCAAGAGGCTCCCCGCGCCGCCCAGGATCACCACCACCAGCGCCAGGGGCAGCATATCGGTATCGAGGCCAGGATAGACCGACAGGATCGGTGCACCCATGATGCCGCCGAATCCCGCCAGCCCCGCCCCCAGGCAGAAAACGATGGTGAAGAGCCGCGAGACGCGGATGCCGACCACCCGTGCCATCTCGGGATCGTCCACCCCGGCACGGATCATGGCGCCAAGCCGTGTCTTGTCCAGGAGCGTCCAGAGCAACGCCGCGACCACGCAGGCGACCAGGATGATGGCCATGCGGTAGATGGAGAAGAAGAGACCGAAGGCGCGTACACCGCCGGCGAGGACCGGCGGGGTCGGCGGCGAGATCGGATCGCCGGTCCAGGTCAGCAGGCAGAAATCCGCGACGATGAACGAGATGCCGAGCGTCACCAGCACTTGCGCCAGGATCGAGCCCGAAAGGCGGCGCAGCAGCAGCCGCTCGATCACGCCGCCGAACACGGCAACCACCGCCGCCGCTCCCAGCGCCGCCAGCCAGAACGGCAAGTGCCAGGTCATATAGAGGCTCGCCCCGACATAGCCGCCGAGCATGAACATCGAGCCGTGCGTCAGGTTGGGGATCCGCATCAGGCCGAAGATCAGCGAGAACCCGGCCGACAACAGGAAGAGCAAGCCACCGAACGCGACGCTGTTGATGGCCAGTATTCCCCACAAACTCATGACAGGCCTTCCCGTCGGCGCGGCCCCCGACCCCCACCCTCTCCCGCGATGCGGGAGAGGGCAAGGGTGCGGGCGGCAATCAGGTCTTCACGGGCGGGTAGTCGCGCGAATAGGCCGGTTGCGCGAGATACTTCGCCTCGTCGTAGGGCCAGAACTGACCGCAGTTTTCGTAGGTCTTCTGCGTCACGTTGGTGAGCTTGCCGCCTTGCTTGACGATCTTGCGCACGAACATGTTGCCGACGGCATTGCCGAAATGGTCGAAACGGAGCGGCCCGCGCACCGTGTCCTTGAGGCTGACCGCGCGCAACGCCTTGATCGTCTGCTCCGGCTTCGACAAATCGCCGTTCAGCGCATGGAGCGCGGCCTCGACCACCTGGACGGAGACGTACATGCTGGCGGCATAGAAGCCGGGGATCGCCTGATACTCCTTGTCCATCATCGCCTTGAACTTGTCGTTGGCGTCGTTCTTGAGGTCGATGGTGTAGGGACAGGCGTTGACCAGGCCGATCGCCTCGTCGCCGAAGCGCGGCAGCAGCGCGTCGTCGCCCGCGGTCTCGCCGCCGCACACCGGCAGCTTCAACCCGGTGTCGGCGTATTGCTTCATGAATTTCACCGGCGCCGCGCCGGCGAAGCCCTGATGGACGCCGTCGCAAGCCTGGATCTGGGCGATGAAGGGCGTGAAGTCGGGTGTTCCCAAGGGCGCCCACACCTTCTGGAGCACCTTGCCGCCGTTGTCCTCGAACACCTGCTGGAAGCCGCCCTGCTGCTCGTAGCCGAAGGCGAAGTCGAAATCGAGGCAGACCACTCTTTTCAGCCCCATCACCTTGGCGGCGTAGTCGCCCATCACGTGCTCCGCCTGCGACGAGGTTGCCGAGCAGCGGGTCAGGAACGGATTGGGTTTGCGCTGCGTCAGATCGTCGGCGCCGGCGAGGCACAGCGTCGGCGTCTTGGTCTGAACGATATAATCGGAGATCGCAAACATCTCGAACGCGGCCAAGGGCCCGAGGATGATGTTGACCTTGTCGCGCTCCACCAGCTCCTGCGCCTTGGTCTTGGTTATGGCCGGGCTGCTGCCGGTGTCGGCGACGACAAAATCGACCTTGCGGCCGGCGAGGGTCATGTTTTTCGACTTGAGATAGGCGGTGACCCCCTGCTCCATCTGGAAGCCGCCTTCGGCGAGCGCGCCGGTCTTATCGCACAGCAGGCCGATCTTCACCGGCGCCGATTGCGCGATCGACGGCATCGGGAACGCCGCCGTGGACGCCACGGCCGCCGTACCCGCCAGGAATTTGCGGCGATTGAGCTTTAACGACATGCACCCCTCCCTATTTTCCGTGTTCCGGGCCGGCTTGAACCGCGGCCCTTTATTGTGTTTTGGTCGGCCAAGAGGATAGGGATATTTCCCGAATCTCTGCAACCTTTCATTAGCGAAAGCATCGCAAGACGGCCGAGCGCCGTTCAGGCGCGCGCGAGCGCCTTGAGAATGCGTTGCGGCGTCATCGGCTGGGACGAGACCCGGACCTTGAAGGGTTTGAGCGCGTCATTGACCGCGTTCATCACCGCCGCCGGCGCGCCCGCGGTGCCGGCCTCGCCCGCGCCCTTGGCGCCGAGAGCGGAATCCGCCGTCAGGGTTTCGATATGCGCGACCTCGATGTCGGGCATTTCCGCCGCCATCGGCACCAGGTAATCGGCGAGATTGCCGTTCAGCAGTTGGCCCAAACCGTCATAGAGGCATTCCTCGTACAGCGCGCTGCCGATGCCCTGCACCACCCCGCCGCGGATCTGCTCGTCCACCAGCATGGGATTGATGACGCGGCCGCAATCCTCCACCACCCAATGCTTGAGGAGCCGGACGAAGCCGGTCTCGACGTCGAGCTCAAGATAGGAGCCCTGCGCGCTGTTGGTGAAGGCGAAGGGATAAAGCTTGGGCATGTAATGGCGCGTCGCCGACATTTCCGGCTGCGTCCCCGGCGGCAAGGTGTCGCCGCGGAAATAGGCCGCGCGCCCGACCTCGTCCAGGCCGATGCGGCGGGCGCCCGATTTGTCCGTGACCCAGCCATCGGCGAGATCGAGATTTTCCGGGGGCGTTTGCAGCATGATCCCGGCCAGCGCCAGGATGTTCTGTTTCAAGGCGTGAGCCGCCTGCAACACCGCCTCGCCGCCGATGCCGGCGCCGCGCGAGGCCCAGGTGCCGCCGCCATAGGGCGTGCGCTCGGTGTCGCCGGTGACGATGCGCACCTTTTCGATCGGCAGGCCCAAAGCCGAAGCGGCCACCTGCGCCGCCATCGCCTCGGTGCCCTGGCCCTGCTCGGTCACGCTGAAGGCGCAGGTGACGCTGCCGCCGGGATCGAGCCGGATGGTGGCGCCGTCCTGGGCCGAGATCGGCGCGCCGCCGACGCCGTAAAAAGCCGGGCCGGGATTGGTGAGTTCGACGAAAGCGGCGAGGCCGATGCCGCGATGAATTCCTTTTTTGCGCAGTTCAGCCTGCTCGCGCCGCAAGCCGTCGTAATCCATCAGCTTCAGCAGTTTCTCCAACGCCGCCTGGTGCGAGAGCTTCTCGAATTTGAGGCCCGAGGCGGTGGTCCAGGGATAGGCGTCATCGGGAATGAGATTGATACGGCGGATTTGGGCCGGATCGAGATTCAACTGCGCCGCGCCACGATCGATGATCGCCTCGGTCACGGCGGCGGCGATGGGATGGCCGACGGCGCGGTATTGCGTGGTCGGCGGCTTGTTCTGGAACGCAACCCGCAGCCGCGCGCGGTAATTGCGATGGCGGTACCAGGAGCCGGTCAAATTCACCACCTGGTTGCCTTCGACCGCGCTGGTACGCGGGTATGTGGAATAAGGCCCGATGCCGGTCAGATCGTCCATGTCCAAGGCGAGGATTTCCCCCTCCTTGTTCAAGGCGAGCCGCGCCTTGATCCGGTGCTCGCGCGCATGGATGTCGGAGACGAAGGATTCGAGCCGGTCGGCGACGAATTTGACCGGCCGGCCCAGCAGCAGGCTCGCCGCCACGGTGGTCATGTCGTCGGGATAGACGTGAATTTTGATGCCGTAGGAGCCGCCGACATCTGGACAGATCACGCGCACCGCGTTTTCCGCCAAGCCAAAATGCTTGGCGAAAATTTCCTTCATCATGTGCGGCGCCTGGTTCGAGTAATGCACGGTCAGGCTTTCGCCGGTTTGATCGTAATCGGCCAGGATGGAACGCGGCTCCGGGCAAACGCCGGTGTGGCGGGCGAAGGAATACTCCTCCTCCACCACCGCGAAGGCCTTGGCGAAAGCGGCATCGACCTCGCCCGCATCGACCGAGCGGGTGAAGGCGAGATTGTCGCCGAGCTCGGCGTGGATGGGCGGGGTGCCGGGCGCGAGCGCACCCGCCATGTCGGTAACGGCGGGCAATTCCTGCCATTCGATCTTGACCAGCGCCGCCGCGTCCTCGGCGAGCGCGCGGCTTTCGGCGGCGACGGCCACGATGGGCTCGCCTTGCCAGGTCGCCCGCTCACGCGCCAGGGGATGCTGCGGCGGCGATTTGAGCCCCTTGAAATGGGTCAACACGCCCACCCAGGGCGTGTAACGGCCTTCCAAATCCTTGGCCGTCAACACGCGGACCACGCCGGGCGCGCGCGAGGCCGCGGCCGTGTCGATCGCGAGAATGCGCGCATGGGCGTAAGGCGAGCGCAGGAAAGCCAGATGGACCAGCCGCGGCAGGCGCAGATCATCGACGTAGCGCCCGCCGCCCGCCAACAGCCGCTTGGCGCCGGGACGCGGCACGCGCTTGCCGATATAGCTCGCCGGACGGTCAAGGAAGGAGAGGATGCTCATGGCGCCCCCTCTTTCCGCGATGGGCCTTTGGCGGCGCGGGATTTGGCGACCTCCTCCACCGCGTCGATGATGGCGTGATAGCCGGTGCAGCGGCAGTAATTGCCCGAGAGGTAGTGGCGGATGTCGGCGCGCGAGGGGGCGCGGTTCTCGCGCAACAGGGTTTCGGCGGACAGCAACATGCCGGCGCTGCAAAAGCCGCATTGCACCGCGTTATGGAGCTGGAAGGCCGCTTGCAGATCGGCGAGGACGCCCGAGCGCGACAGGCCCTCGATGGTCTCGACGCGCGAGCCGTCGAGCTGGGCCGCGAAGACAAGACAACCGCGCGCCAAAGCGCCGTCGATCAGCACGGTGCAGGCGCCGCACACGCCGTGCTCGCAGGACCAGCGCGTGCCGGTGAGGCCGAGCTCGTCGCGCAGAAAATCGACCAAATTGAGCCGCGGCTCGACCTCGCGCGTGACGCTTTCGCCGTTGATGGAAAGGCGGATGGAAACCGTGCCGCCGCTCATGGCGCGCCCAATTGCGCAAGCGCGCGGCGCAGCAAAACCTGCGCCAAATGCCGTTTCATAACCGGCGAGGCGTTGAAATCGCCCAAGGGCGCAAGCTCGGCCGCGAGCGCCGCACAGGCCGCATCGGGCGCGGCGCGGGGCGTCTGGCCTTCGAGCATCGCCGCGGCCTTTCCGGCCTCGACCGGTTTCGCGCCCACGCCGAAATAGACCGCGCGCGCGGCCGCGATCGTCCCGTCCTTGATCTCCGCCGCGAAGGCCAGGCCGCATAGGGCGTAATCGCCCTGGCGGCGCGCGAGTTCGAGGAAAACATTCCGGCGCCCCGGCGGGGAAAACGGTATCTCGATGGCGGCCAGGATTTCGCCCGGTTGCAAGGCGGTTTGATAAATCCCGGTGAAGAAATCGCGCGCCCTGACGCGGCGGCCGCCTTGGCGGCCCGCGATCTCGATCTCGGCGTCGAGCGCCACGGCACAGGCCGGCAGCTCGGCCGCCGGATCGGCGTGGGCGAGGCTGCCGCCGAGCGTGCCGCGATTGCGGATGGCCGCATGGGCGATGAAAGGCGCGGCCTTGGCCAGAAGCGGCGCGTATCTGGCCACCAGCGGCGAGGAAATGAGCTCGGCATGGCGCGTCAGCGCGCCCAGGCGCAACACGCCCTGGCGCTCGGTTATGCCGGTCAGTTCGCCGAGCCCGTTGATGTCGATGAGCGCTTCGGGCTCGAGGAGCCGCATGTTGAGCGCCGGCACCAGGCTTTGCCCGCCGGCCAGGAGGCGCGCGCCCGAAGCGTTGCCGCCCAGCATATCCAGCGCTTCGGCGAGCGAATGCGGCTTCAGATAACGGAATCGCGGCGCCTTCAGCCCGGCCTCCCCCGCGCCGGTTGCTTGATGTTCCGGCTTCAACAAGAATGGACGTTTCCGGCCGCCGCCGTCAATCGACAGCGGCTTCTAGGGGGGGATGTCGCGCCCGATGGCCAAGAAAAAGTCGAAGAACCGAAAGCCGAAGACCGCGCCCGCGCGTCCGATTCAGCGCCGGCTCAAGCCGGCCGCACGCGAGCACCTGATCACCCAGGCGGCGGTGCGCTTTTTCGCCGAGCGCGGCTTCGAGGGCAAGACGCGCGAGTTGGCGCGGCGCTTGGGCGTCGCCCAGCCGCTGCTCTACCGTTATTTCCCGTCGAAGCAGGCGCTGATCGACCGGGTCTATCGCGAGGTGTTCGTCGATCCCTGGCTCCCCGAATGGCTGGAGAAACTCGCCGACCGCTCCAGGCCGTTGAAACAGCGCTTGCAGGAATTCTATATCGCCCATGCCCATGCCTCGATCGGCCACGACCGGGTGCGGCTCTACATATTCGCGGGGCTGAAGGGACTCGACATCAACGCCCGCTTCCTCCGGACGATGCGGAAGCGGATTTTCACCGCGGTGCTGGCCGAAATCCGCCATTCCTACCGCCTGCCGCCCTTGAGCAAGGCGCCGATGACCGAATTGGAGGCCGAGCTGATCTGGGGCCTGTTCGCGTCGATCTTCTATATCGGCGTGCGGCGCTGGATTTACGGACTGAAGGTGCCGGAGGATATCGACCGCGTGGTGGCCTCCAAGGTGTCGGCCATGCTCGACGGCATGCCCAAGGAAATCGCCCGGATATTGGAACGCTGACATGGCGACGCCCCCGGGATTGGACGAATTAAAGGCGCGGGCGCGCGAGCTGGTGCCGGCGTTGCGGGCGCGCGCGGCGATGGCGGAGGAATTGCGCCGCGTGCCGGATGAATCGATCGCCGATCTGCATAAGGCCGGATTGTTCCGCGCCTTCCAGCCCAAGCGGCTGGGCGGCAGCGAGCTGCCCTACCGCGCCATGGTCGATCTAGGCGCGATCCTGGCGCGAGGCTGCGGTTCGACCGCGTGGGTGCTGACCAATCTCGCCAGCCATCACTGGATGCTCGGCATGTGGCCCAAAGCGGCCCAGGATGAGATTTGGGGCGCGGACGGGCCGGACGTGCTGATCGGCTCGGCCTTCGCCTTTCCCGCGGGCCGCGCCGTCAAGGTCAAAGGCGGCCATCAACTCAAAGGACGCTGGCCGTTTTCGAGCGGCGTCGACCCGTCGAAATGGAATTTCATCGGCGCGCTGGCCGAGGATGAGGGCCAAGCTCGAGCCGCGCGTCTTCATCGTCAAGGCGACGGATTACACCATCATCGACAATTGGCACGCCGCCGGATTGGCCGGCACCGGCAGCAAGGACGTCGAGATAACGGACGCCTTCGTGCCCGACCACCGCAGCCTGAACCCCGCGCAGATCTCCGGCGGCGAAACCCCGGGCAGCGCCGCCAATCCCGGGCCGCTTTACCGGCTGCCGGTTTTCAGCCTGTTCCCGTTCATCCTGTCCGCCGTCGCGTTGGGGCTGGCGCAGGGTGCCATCGAGGAATTCACCCAATCGATGCGCGGGCGCGCCGGGACTTATGCGGGGAAGAAACTGGCCGAGTTGGCCACGTTGCAGCTGCGCCTGGCCGAATCTGCCGCGCTTTCCGACGCCGCCGAGAAGACGATGATCGCGGCTTGCGAGGAAGCGACCAGCCAAACCGAGGCCGGGAAAATCCCCGCGCTCGAGGACCGGGTGCGCTGGCGGCGCGACGCCGCCTATAGCGCGGGGATGTGCGCCAAGGCGGTCGATCTGCTGTTCGCCGGCGCGGGCGGCAACGCCATCTACAAGAGCAACCCGTTGCAGCGCATCTGGCGCGACGTGCACGCCGCCAACGGGCATTACCTGATGAGCTGGGACATGGCCGGAACGCTCTACGGCCGGGTGGCGCTGGGCCTGCCGCCGGATTTGCCGGTGTTGTGACCGCGTAGCATCTGACGTGCGAAGCGGAAAAAGCCCTGCGTAGCACAGCCGAGGGCCGAAGCTTTAGGCCCGAGGCGTCGTGCGAAGCCAAAGTTTTAGTGCAGCCCGTCCGGGACTTCGACGTTTTCGGGCTTGATGTCGAGGCCCGAGTTCTTGGCCTGTTGGAAGATGAGCGTGGCGAAATCCTTGTCGGCATAACCGAGGCCGATCAGGTTCTGCACCAGCTCGCGCGTCGCCGCCGTCACCGGCATGGGCGTGTTGGTCTTGCGCGCGGCGGCCAGGCCCAGATCGAGGTCCTTTTTCAGCAACACCGGGGTGAAGGTCGGGCTCATGTCGAGATTGACCAGCGCCGGGGTCTTGTAGGCGGTGAACAGCGAGCCCATCACGCTCTTGTTGATGAAATCGAGGAAGGCGTGGCGCTTGACCCCGCATTTCTCGGCCAGCACCGTGATCTCGACCAGGTTCTGGATGACGACGCCCAGCAAAACGTTGTGGCAGATCTTGACGATGCGCGCGAGTTCGCCCTCGCCGGCATAGCTCGAGCCCTTGCCCATGGCGTCGAGATAGGGCCGGGCCGCGTCATAGGCGTCCTTGGGGCCGGAGGCGACGATGGTGAGCTTGCCCACCTTCACCACCTTGCCGTTCCCCGAAACCGGCGCCGCCAGCATCTGGGTGCCGCGCTTCGAGGCCGCCACGCGCACTTCGGCCGAGGCTTCCTCGGACACGGTCGAGCAATCGACCAGGATCTTGGGCGCGCGGCCCGAAACCGCCAACACGCCGCCTTGGCTGATGGTGACTTCCTTGAGGTCGTCCGAGGCCGAAACCATGGTGAAGACGATGTCGCAGGACGCCAGCTCGGCGGGGCTGGCGGCGATCTTGGCGCCCGATTTGGCGAGCGGCTCGGCCTTGGCGCGGGTGCGGTTATAGGCGGTCAGATCGCAGCCCGCCTTGGCCAGGCGCTCGGCCATCGGGAAGCCCATGCGGCCGGTGCCGATCCAGCCGATCTTATGCCGCTTCAAATCGCCGTCCATGACGCGCCTCGTGGTTTGCCTATCGGGGGGAGGAATGGGCCGGAGCTTTAGCCTATTTGGCGGCGCCCGAGCAACCCGGAGCGGCGGGCGAGGAATCCCGAGGAACTCGATCCTAATAATGAATCTCGTATTCCAGCTGCCAGCGCGGCGTGATCCGGGGCACGGACGAGGTCAGGCCGAACAGCACCCCGCCGTTCCATTCCAGCGTGCCCGGGCCGATGTTGAAGAGCTTGCCGAAGAGCTGCGGCCCCGCGCGATTGTCCTGGGCGTTCCAGCGCGCGAACCGGGTGAGCGCGACCGGGCTGGCCGTAATACTGGAAACCCGGCTCGACCGCGAAATGGCGGCCCAGTTTCAGTTCCCAGGCCTCGATCCGCGTCTCCCAGGCCCAGAGGAATTGCGGCCGGCCCGAGGCGGAACCGCCCAGATCCTTTTCGACGAACAGATTGACCGAATTGCTCAGGCCCCAGAAATCCTTGCGCAGCACCGGGCCGAAGGTGGTTTCGTTGGGATTGCCCTTTTGCATCGCCTGGCCGTATTCGGCGAAAAAGCCGGTATCGAGCCAGTATTCCCCCCGCTCGGTGAATTGGAAGAGGTTCTCCGAGGTGATCTGGGTGAAATAGGTATCCATCCCGGAACCGGGAGCGCGGTTGAATTCGAACTCCAGCTCGCTTTGCCACCACGGCGTGAAGCCGTATTCGGTTTCGGCGGTGTAGCTCTGCTCGCCGCTCTTGGCGTGGTTGGGATCGAAACCGGCATCGCCGACGGTCTCGACCGCCAGCTCGCCCTGATTGACGTCCGGCGTCTTGACGTTGAAATCGGCCCAGGCCGGTCCCGCGCCGAGCCAGCGACCAAGCGGCCGCCGCGGCTAAAATTCGCGCCTTCATGAAACCCCCTAATTCTCGCAATTAAGTCGCATTCGCAGAGGTATTGCCGAGGAAAGTCCGAAGATTCACGAGGTAACCCCCTTATTGGACGAGGCGACGGGCAGGCGGAATGGTTATTCGGCGAGTTGCCGGACGGGCGTTCCGGTTTCGCGCACGGGCGCCGGGACGTGGCGGAAGACGCGCATCAACGAGCCGATCACGAGCAAGGTGGCGACATAAAAGACGATCTGGATGCCGGCGGGCCGCGCGGTATAGCCGATGAGGACATGCAGCAGCTGGCCGCCCAGGCTCTGTTCCGAAAGGATGAAGGACGTATCCCAGAGATTATTGCCGAGCGAGGGCAACACATCCGCCGCCGCCAGGAAGGCCGCGCCCGAGGACGCCATGCCGGCGGCCAGAAGCAGGATCAGCCACGATGTCACGCCGAACAGATAGCGCAAGGGAATGGAAAGCAGGCCGAAATAGATCGCGGCCCCGGCGGCGGCGCCCGGTCACGACGCCGAACGCGCCGCCGATCACCATGCTCGCCGCGCTGCTGCCGCCGGCGAGCGCGATGCCGTAAAGGAACAGCACGATCTCGGAGCCTTCGCGCAACACCGCGATGCCGCAAACCAAGGCCAAGGCGTAAAGCGGCCGCGTTCCGTCGAGCACGTCACGCCCGATCTTGGTCGCGTCCGCCGCCAGCTCGCGGCCGTGGCGGCTCATCCAGACATTGTGCCAGCCGAGCATGCAGACGGCGGCGAGCAGGATCGAGGCGTTGAACAATTCCTGGCCGACGCCCTCGACCGCCGAGGCGATCTCGCCGGCGAAACCCGCGACCAGGACGGCGCCCAGCACGCCGGCGGCGCAGCCGCCCGTAATCCACAGGCCCCGGCGCGGCACGCCGCGGCTCGCGGCCATGACGATGCCGACTACCAGCCCGGCTTCGAGCACTTCGCGAAAGACGATGATCAGGGTCGCGAGCATGACACGGCCTCGGTTATTTCACGACCAAATGGCCGCGATCCTCGGGATGGAAATCGTCGAAAAACTCGTAACTGCCGGCGTCGAGCGGACCGACATAGACCGTAATCTCGCCGCCGGGCGCGACCACTTTTTCGCGGTGGAAGTCGCTGCTTTCGAATTCCGAGGTGGTGGAATCCTGATTGCGGACGATCAGCTTGACCTTCCGGCCGGCGGGAACCGGAACCTCGGTGGGCACGAAATGGCCGCCCTTGATCGTGATGACGATGTCGGGCAAATCGTCGGCATAGGCCGGTGGGACGAGGCCCAGCGCCAGAAATGCGGCGCCCAGGCCGAGCCATCTTGCTGAAATCAGAGCGCATTTTCACCCTACCGGCAAATGATAATCATTCTCAGGAAGACAGATAATAATCGTTCGCAACTGCGAGTCAAGCCTTCTTCGCGCGCGAATGCCCAGGGAGATGGGGGGCGGTCCCGGACGGCGCGGCCGTCATGGCGAGGCCGCAACGCGGCCGAAGCAATCCAGCGGTTACTGGGGCTTTTCTGGATTGCTTCGCCTGACGGATCGCAATGACGACAGGGAATGTCATACCCAGGGACCGCGCGCGAGAATCCGCTTCGCGCCAACAGCGGACATTCCGCCCTGACGGAACCAGGTCTGCCTTGCGCCGAGCAGGCCTCCGCCCGGCCGATCAGCCGTCAAGCTTCGCCCGATCCGTGGTCCAGCCCCGATATGACCTCTGGGTAGTTTCCGATGCCTGACGCCGGCGAGGGACGTCCGTAAGGTGGCCGATCTTCAGTTTCGCCGTTCACAAGCGTCGGCGTCATTTGCCGTCAAATTTCAGAAAGGGAACCGCCATGTCATCCTTCACCCGCCAAATCGCCATTTCCGCGCCGTTCGCACGCTCGGTCGCCATCGCGACGCTGATGGGCACCGCCATGCTTGCCAGTCCGTTGACCGCCGCCCGCGCCGACAGCGCCACCAACAAGCCCATCCTGCTGACGCAGGCCGCCGCGCCGCAGCACCAGACCGCCACGGCACCCGCCCAGACCAAGGGCGAAACCGTCGAGCAGCGGATCACCAGCCTTCACGCGCAGCTCAAAATCACGCCCGCCCAGGATGCAAAATGGAACGACGTGGCGCAGGCGATGCGCGAGAATGCCGCCAACATGGACAAGCTGGTCGCCGAAACCCGGCTTACGCCGCCGCAAAACATGAACGCGGAGAACGATTTGGCGACCTACGAGAAATTCGCCCAGGCGCATGTCGACGGCCTGAAGAACCTGATTTCGTCCTTCGACACACTTTACGATTCGATGTCCGACTCCCAGAAGAAGAACGCCGACGCGGTGTTCCATAACTTCGGCCGCAAGAACGCGGCATCGCACAGCTAGCCGGGCCAACGTCACGCCGCGATCCGCGGCGTGACGCCACGCTTTTCAAAGGAGGTCGTCATGACCCGCACCATCGACGCCAAATCGAACCGCCGCCTGCCGGCGAAGCTCGCGGCAGGGCTCGCAATCTCGGCCTTGCTCGGCTTGATCGTGGCGGGCGCGTTTGCCGCAACGGCCAGCGCGGCGGAGTACCGGGGAAATTACCGGGGCGGGTATTACGGTCCCGGATATAGCGGCTGCTGCTGGAACGGCGGTTACTATGTCGCGCCCCCCGTGGTTTACGGCTCGCCCTACTATGGCGCGCCTTACTATGCGCCTCCGCCGGTGGTTTACGGCCCCGGCGTCGGCATAGCCCTGCCGGGCGTCAACATCAATATTCCGTAGACGTCAGTCGGATACGAGGAGAGATTGCGTTGACTTCCAAGACATACCGGCTTTTTCCCCTCGCTTATCCCATCGCCGCGTTGACGCTGGCTTCCCTGGCGCCGACGCCGGCGCGGGCGGATTTCTTCGACGATACGCGCCAAACCTTCCAGACCGGCATTCCGCATTTCTTCCAGGACGACATTCCCTGTTTCTTTGGCGGGCAGCCGACGAGCCACACCAAGGCGTCATGCAATTCCTCCGGTCCCCCGGCGAAGCCCGGCATTGACGATAAACGCCCCGCGACCCCGTAACCCTCGCCAAGCTCGTGGGCGGGCAGCGGGTCGCTTTGACCAGAGTCCGCTTCGTGCCAGAAGCGGACATCACGATGGCCGGGTTTGTTTCCGTTATTTCAACGGCGAAAAGCTCGGCCTATGCGGCGTGGGCCCAGGCTTAATCCAGGCTTAATGACAACTCGCGCCAAATGCCCGCCCTTGGCATGAGTAATTCCCGAATCTGTCGCTCGAAACATTCTCCGCCTATGGTCCGCTCATCCGATGCGAAGCGCGGATTGGAGCTGGATGGAGGACGTTCCCGTGGACCTCGTGAAACTGGCTATGATGGTGGCGGTCCTTCTGGCGCTGGTCTGTTGCGTCGTCGTGCCCGGCCTTCCCGGCTACGCGGGTCCTTTCAGCTACCATGACAATTCAAGATACTACGGCAGCACCGCGTATTACGGCGTTCATGACTGACGCCGCGCGAAAGCCGATGTGCGTAGTTTCCGAGCCTATCGCTCTCGCCGCTCCCACGGCCATGGTTCCGCCGATCCCCGGTCAACGGGGAAATATCGGTTGAGGAGTCCGTCCATGCATCACTTGAAAAGCCTGCTGGGAACGGCCGCGCTCGCGGCCGTTTTGGCGGCGGGCACGATGGCCGCGACCACCACGGTCGCGTCCGCCGACGTCGCCTGCAATAGTTATGGAGAATGCTGGCACACGGGCCAGCACTACACGACATATCCGACTGGCTTGGGCGTCCAGTTCTATAACGATGATTGGGGCGTCAGTCACCGTACCGATACCCACTATCATTGGCTGGCCGACCAAAAAGACGACCATGGCTACTACGACCATGGCACGTGGCATTCTTTCAATTAGCGCCGAAGCGAGAAATCTTGGATTGAAAAATCCGCCGGTCATTCTTGATGGCCCTGCCGGTTTGTCGCCGGCAGGGCCGTTTTCCTTGGCGCCGGGGCCAAGCCCCGCGAGGAAGGCCCGGGTAGCCGGGTGAGCCCCTGGAGGGCCCTGGGGCCATTCATCGGCGCGCCTAGGTATTTTCCGGCCCTGTCGTAACCGAGCTTCCGCCCGCTATGTTTTTAACGCAAAACGCGAACGCGCGAAATTTCGAATCGTGTCGCGCGCGGCCGATGAAAACACCAGGAGAGCTAGAGCCATGGATAAGGACAGGATTGCCGGGTCCGCGAAAGCGGCCAAGGGCGCGGTAAAGGAAGCGATCGGCAAGGCGACAGGCGACGCCAAGTTGCAGGCCGACGGCAGGGCGGACAAGGCCGAAGGCAAGATCCAGAACGCCATCGGTGGCGTGAAGGACGCGGTTCGAGACGCGTTGAACAAGTAGAAGTCATGGACGCATCCGGTTCCGCCGGAGCGATCAATATCAGACGGGAAGGTGGGTTATGGGCGCAATTCTGATCATCATCGTGTTGGTTCTGCTCCTGGGCGGCGGCGGCGGGTATTACGCGCACGGCCGTTACGGCGGCGCCGGTTCGGGCAGCGTTCTTGGCTTGGTGGTGATCGTTCTCTTGGTGCTCTTTCTCTTCGGCGGCCTGGGCGGCATGGGGCACGGCTAGGAGCCGGCGGTTAAACCCGATTAGAGCCGGCCATGATGGAAGGGTAACCAATGAATAAAATCACGCCGATTGACATCGTCACCAAGCCGTTCTTGACCGACGTGAAGACTCTCCGCGAGAGGGCGCGGCAGCATCTCGAAACCGGCAACGTGACATCGACCTACAAGGGGAATGCCGAGCAGACGATTGCGATCCTGCAATCCGTGCTGGCGACCGAGATCGTCTGCATGCTGCGCTACACGATGCATGCCATCTCGGCATCGGGCATATCGAGCGAAGGCGTGAAGGACGAGTTCGCGCGACACGCGAAAGAAGAACAGGCGCACATGGTGGCCATCGCCGAGCGCATCAACCAACTCGGCGGCATCCCCAATTTCAATCCCGAAGGGCTTCTGATGCGCTCCGCTTCGCAATATGCGGAAGGAGGCAATTTGGTGGGGATGATCCGGGAAAACCTGATTGCCGAGCGCATTGCGATCGACCACTACCGGGAGCTTATTCGTTACTTTTCCGATGACGATCCGGCCACGCGAACCATGCTGGAAGACATTCTGGTCGTCGAGGAAGAACACGCCAACGACATGCATGACCTCCTGGCCGCCCACGAAGGCAGACCCTCCTTGGCCCCCCGCTGAGCCGATGGCTCCGTCGAAAGCGGCGGCACGACGGAAGCCCAAGGGCGGCGGCGAAAGGCGATACGGCTCCACTAATGACGGAAAGAATTCTCCCGGCCGCGCGCGGGCTTGAACGGCGCTTCCAAAAAAATGCTGCCGGCGCACGGGGGAGGTGCATGCCGGCAGCAACGGTGACCCATCGTAGCGATCACCCAATCGAAGGTTAACCCAAACAAATTCCGGAACAGGAGTATCGGACGCTACCTAGATGCGAATCCCGGGAAGCGGGTCACTTCGATTCTCCCCGCTAATCCGAAAGCTTGCGGCTATGCCGCGATACCTTGCGCGGGCCGTCCCATATCTCAACCGCGGGATGCCGGTTCAGCCTAGCAAGCAGATCGAGCGCCAGCTTTTCCGCGGCGCGGTCATCGGCGCAGTCCGGGGGTTCCGCGACCACGTCAATATGATTGTTGTCGTTCAGGAAGCGAAATCGATAGGACATGGCTGCTCTCCACTGTCATATGAGCGGGAGCGCGCGCAACCTCTCTTGTTTGGGGTAGTGTCCTAATTTGATTTGAACCGCCTCCAGATCACCTTAACCAGTAGGGTTAAGCCGTAGAGCAGGACGGCAAAGACGAGGCCGACAAAGAAACCGCCAACTGCTTTTTCCAAAGAGAACGGCAATTCCACCCATTGGCCATTGACGTAGCCGTATTGCCCAACAGATAGGTCAAAGGCAGCCCAAAAAGGCAGACAGGCGAGAAATAACCACCACCACTGACGCACTTTTAGCTTTTTCATTTCGCCTCTGCTCCGCCACTATAGCCGCCCTTACCGCCTCAATCGGGCCTGTGATCGGCGGAATATGCAGCACGGCAAAGAACCGGCGCTTGGCGCTTCCCTCGATTGGCGACGACCAGGCATAAGCGCGGGTTGCCTTGGGGTTGCCTTTAGATCGAAAACATGAACGACGCCTTGCCATACCGTTGCGCCGTCAAATTTCTCTTTAACGGGTACGGACTGGACGAGCGTTGCCGTGCCACCGTGCTGATGCTCGATAGCTGCCTTTAATTGGGCGTTTTCAAGTTCAGTGATTTACGACCTGTAAATTGGACTGGATACAGACTATGTGTTATATAGCTGGCGGCGGCCACGCCACCGAGAAGGCTAGTCTCGATGGCGCGGTCTGTCCCGCTCACGTTTTAACATGCGGTCTTTACGCATTGAGCACCTTCCCTTCTCCGGCGCCTCAGGCCGGTCTGGAGGTAGCGGTAGCGAACGCCGAAACGGATACCGGACCACCATCCGGGGTCGAAACTTTTTCACTGTCCTTTCGCTCTGAAATATTTCAGGAGCGTACAGACCGCATCTTGTTCAGGCTGCTTCATATCCTTGTAGAGGTAAGACAGGAGCATTTCAGACGGCTTCTTGGCTGCTGCCGCTGCTGCCGCCGCCGCCGCCGCGATTTCAGCGGCGCTTTTATCGTGCGACTGGCCGCCGCTGCCAGCAGGCTTGGCTGTGCGCTTCTTGGTAGGACCGCTGCGTGGCTTCCGGTCCTTAAGGAGATAACTGCTGACCGGTATTTTCGCTTCCGCACCGCATTCACGAAAAACGTGATCGACTTACGCTGGACATCATCTGTGCCAGGATAGGTTTCCTTGAACTTCTGGGTGAAATGAAGCGGGGAAGCGGTTTCAAGGTTCAACGCAATGATTGGCTTATACGAGGTGCGGATGATTTCTCCGAGCACAGTCGGCCAAGCATCGGTATCGTAGGAATAGATGAGCTTCTTCAACTGGGGCGTCGGTTGGTTGGCCTCGTTCGTCAGGCCAAGAAATTTCAGCGCGGGGAGGACTTGCACAACCACGCCACCTGAAAGATTGTTCAATACGAAACGGTCGATCTGGTTCGGAGTGCCATGCTCCTTGAGGTGCTTGGCAACGTCTTGACCGTCTGGAACGAGATATAAGGCGGCGTGGCCGCCTTCTGTGCCTCGATTTCTTTGGCCTGGGCCATATTCCTTACTCCTTGGTGGACGCCACCGGCCATCTTGGAACCGGTATTGCCATATCAATGCCAAATATAAGTCCAGGAAACCGAGATTCCAAGAAAAAAGTTTCAATCCAGAATTACCTATGAAACGCTATATATCTCAAGGAGTTGACCATGAAACCAGCAACCGTCATTGCCCGCGCTTACGGGGGCGAGCCCCTCAAAAGGATAGCTACCGGGGTCGGGAAAGGACTAGTTTACGTCGCAAATCCGGCGCTTTTGCGGGCGCTAGAAACGGGCGAATCCCTACCGGTGGGGTTCCCGGACAGAGATGTTTTCGAGTTTGACCCCGAGGCGTACCGCGCCCTCGCCGGAGAATGGGCGCGTAGCAGAAAGATCGACGGACAGATGTGGTCCAAATACCAGTTAAGGCTTTACCGCCCCGCGTAGCTTATCGGCCAAACGGCGGTAATGCTGGGCTCGTTCGTCTGCTAGGCGAAGCGCAGCTCTTTCCCAGCCCTTTGGGGGGGTGCGGTGAGCCGTCGCGGTGGACGCAAGGCGAGCCTGCCTAATCAGGGCAACGGATACCCCCAGTTCCTTGGCAAGGTCGGCATGATCGACCCGAGCAAAAAGGGCGTCCGTTATCTTGTTAAAATCCATGTATGCACTCCTATTGACAAGCCACTTTGGCTTGTATATGATACTGCATACAATATTAGATGCAAGGTGAATGTCATGAACCGTGTACCGCTCGCTCGCCGCACTCAGATCATCAACGCCTTGGTTGAGGGCAATTCTATCCGTTCAACCGAACGCCTGACCGAAACGCACCGGGATACGATTTGCCGCCTGCTGGTCGAGGTTGGGGAAGGCTGCACCAAAATCATGGACGAGCGTATGCGCGGCCTGTCCTGCCGTCGCCTACAAGTCGATGAAATTTGGTCCTACGTCGCCAAGAAGCAACAGCACCTTGCACCCGGTGATGATCGCCAGCGCATGGGTGACAAGTGGACCTTTGTTGCACTCGACCCTGAGTCAAAACTCGTTCCAGCCTATCGCGTCGGTAAGCGCCGCCGCCCTGATGCAGTCGCGTTCATGACGGACCTATCGGAGCGGCTGGCGAACCGTGTGCAGATTTCTAGTGATGCACTCAATTCCTATGTAGATGCGGTCGAACGGGCTTTCGGTACGGATGTCGATTACGGGCAAGCGGTTAAATTTTACGAAGCAGAGCCAATTGGCGCCGGTCGGTACGCGCCTCCGCGCGTCGTGAGCCAACAAAAGATCGTGGTAGCCGGAAGCCCCGATCAGCGACATATCTCAACGAGTCTTGTGGAACGTCAAAACCTGACGATGCGTATGTCCATGCGCCGGTTCACGCGCCTGACCAATGCCTTTAGCAAGAAGGTCGAGAACCTACAGGCCGCCGTGGCCTTGCACTTCTGCCATTACAATTTCGTCCGGGTGCATAAGACGCTCAGGACAACCCCAGCGATGGCGGCGGGGATCGAAAATAGGCTATGGTCGCTTGAGGAATTGGTGGAGCAAACATCGAGATGATCATAGGGCCGTGGACCGCTATTCTTGCGTTCCTCACCGCCATCGGTGCGGGTGCTATAATTGCAGCAATAGTGGCACATCTAACGACGATTTCTAATTTCCGGCAGGCTTGGATTAACGCCCTCCGGGAAGACCTAGCCGAGTTCTTCAAGTCTTTAGACGCGATGAATTATGCGAACCAAGACTTCATGAAGGATTCTGAGCAAAACACGGAGAAGCGACGTGCGGCCAGACTCACGGTTTTGTTTCTTTACGAAAGGATTCGGCTGCGCCTCAACCGGCTAGAGACACCGCACATCGAATTGGAAACAAAGTTGCGCGCTTTTTTGGACAACCCGCTTGGGCAGATGCTTGCTGACCGCAGTAAGATTGATGAAACGGCGGACTTGGCTAGGCGTATTCTGAAGACTGAGTGGGATGTGGTAAAATACCCTTGGCGGGGCTGGAAATTTCTGCCTCAAAAATCAAATTAGGACACTACCCGCTTGGAGGGGGCTGGCGTTGTCTCTCAGCCGCCGGAGCCCATGGGGCTATCCGGCGATACAATTGGCCTATACCCCTTTATGTCCGGAATCAAACATAATCGCGAGCAGGCCCGGCCCCCATCGGCCGGGCGGAGGCCTCCCCAGACGGGCCTCGGCGGCCGTTTCCCCTGGGCCCATCGGCGAGGCCGGTCTACCTATTCTCGGGCCGGATCTTGTCCCACGCATTCGCCAGGTCGCGGGATGCCTGAACGTAAGAAGTTTTGGTGCTTTTCCAGCCGTCGTCGCCCACGGTCCGCAGATTGCGCGCCGCAGCCCGATAATCCGTCCAGGCCTGGTTCAGCTCATTCTCGGCCTCGGCGCCGGCCTTGTGCCCATTGGCCTTCGCGGTCTCGTTGAAGTTGTACAGCCTGTACTGCCATTCTTGCGTGTCGTTCCACGCCTGACGCTTAAATGTGTCACGGTCGGCTGTCCGATCGCCGCTGGAAACCAGGTGGATGGGAGCATCCGAACCGAAGGCGGGAGTCGACGGGCCGGCGGAAGCGGCCAATGCGCCGATCAGCATGAGCGGTCCCATGACGATCGAGGCGGCGAGAGTCCTCATGGCAACGCCCTTGGCGTTACGCGTCGGTCCATTTCGATGCGATCAGTGCGCTTGGGCGATCTGCTGATTCATGTACGTTACGCCCCCGGCGTCCGACCGGCTCATGCCTTCGAGCATGATCTGGCCCTGGGGCGTCAATACGATTTCATCCTGTTTGCCGTCGCGCGTGGCGATCGCATGCCAGAAATTGTCGCAGCCCTTGTTCAAATCATGTACGCCGGTGTAACCGGCATGTTCGAATTTCGCCGTTGCTTGCCGCGCGGTCGATGAATCGATCTGATCGCCGGCCATGCAGGCGGCGACGGCCGGCGTGACGCCGAACTCCGGAGACCAGGCCATCAGGCCCAGCGCCGCGACGGACATTACCAAACCTGTTTTCCATTTCATCCGAAATACTCCCGTTGTCGATCGCTTGCGTGCATTTCTCAGAAAGCCTTGATCGCCGAATCCGAAATCAAAGCCCCGGGCGTCACGCCCGGTGAAAAGCGCCGGTTAGTGATGCTCATCATCATGGGCGGCGGGGGCCTCATTGTGGGCGGCAGCCGGCGCGGCGTGCGCGGCCGGTTGCGGATGAGGCGCGGCTGCCGGCCGCAACGCGGCCGCCTGCGGGTGTGCCGCCGCCGCGGGCCGGGCTGCCGGATGCTGTGCGGCGTGAGTCTGCGCTGGGGCCGCGGCATGATTGACCGCGGGTTGCGCCGTCCGGACGGCCGCCGTGTGCTGCGTGGCCGCGTTCGTGTGCTGCGTGGCCGCGTTCGTGTGCTGCGTGGCCGCGTTCGAGTGCTGCGTGGCCGCGTTATTGATGACGCCTTTGGATGCGGGCCGGGCCGCAACGACGCCGGGACCGGTGAATTGTCCGGGCCGGCTGGTCGCGGCAACCGGCGGCTTGCCATGGTTCTGTGTGGCCAACAGCGCGTGATTCGACTGTGCCGCGGTGACGTGCTGCGTCTGTTCCGAAGTCAGCGGCGCATGGGATTCATGCGCGGCGGCCTGCTCCGAGGCGGTGGGACGGGCGGTGACGCCGCCTCTGCCGCCGTTGAAACTGACGCGCGCGCTGGCGCTGGTGTGGGCGCTGACCGGCGCGTTGTAGACGGATGCCACGTGGACGCTGCCAAAATTGTTCGCCGCGCGATTGTAGGCGAAGGTGCCGTTATCCCAGCGTCCGCCCTGATAGCCGTTTCCGCCATAACCGAAGCCGTAATTGACGCCGCCGTAGAATCCGACGGTCGGGCCCCAATATCCGCCGTTCCAGAAATAGGCGTTATTGACCCAGCCCCAATAACCCGGAGTCCAGAGATACCCGATTTGGGGCGGCGCGACCCAGGTGCCCGGAACCCAGAAATAACCGCTATCGCCGTAAGCCCAATAGCCCGGAGTCCAGATATAGCCGAGCTCGGGAAGGGGCGGCTGGGCGTAAATCGGCAGCATCGGCGGCGCGATTTGCACGGAAATGCCGATATCGGCCTGCGCGACATTGGCGCCCGGCGCGGCCAGCAAAAGGAAAGCAAAAAACGGCAGGAGCAGGATGGGGCGGAGTTTCATGATGGCGCCTTGCGAAAAGGGAAAGGGGTTGTGCCAAGAAGGCACCCGATGAGTTTGAGGCTAGTTGCCGCCCGGCCGCGTCGATAGCCTCGGAAACTACTCAGTCGCGCGCCGGATAAGGCAAGACACGTGGCGCATGAATCCGCCCTATCGCCGATCGAGCGACGGCGAGCGCTTTCCGGGCGTCTACCGGGCGCCGGAGCCCGGCTTTTCTTGTCGATTATCGCCGCATTTTTAGCGCGGCTACCAACGCCCGCGCCGCCGGAACAACCTCACGACCACGAGCAGCAGCACGGCGCCGATGGTGGCGGCAATGATCTGGGCAACCATTCCAGAACCAATATAAAGGCCGAGCTGGGGAAACAACCACCAGGCGATGAAGGCGCCGACGATCCCAATAAGAATGTCGGCAACCAAGCCAAAGCCTGTCCCTTCCACGATTTTGCCGGCCAGCCATCCTGCAATAGCGCCAATCAATAATATGACAAGCACGCTTTCATTGGACATATACATGACGGTTTCCTCCGGTTAACGCGGTTCGATACGATCGTGACCCGATGGAATTTTTGCAGCAGCGGAAGAGAGATTGCCGCATCGGCATGATTCCATCTGGGGATCGGCGGGCAAGCGGATAATCATGATCATTGCAGAAGACCCGCTTTAATTTGGACGGCGCTTATAAAAAATGCCGCCGGCGCGCGAGGGGGCGGGCCAGCAGCAACGATGACCTCGCAGCAGAGGTTGTCATATCGAATGCTAACCCGAACCAATTTTGGAAGAGGAGGTTCGGAATCTACTTAGATGCGAATCTTGGGTCGCGGGTCGGTTCGACCAATGTCCGCTTTGGGCCGAAAGCCGACATGACGGTATGACGGCTAGGCGTTCCTCGCGCGCGCGAGGTCACCATGACAGCCAGCGCCGGGCCAGGGATTTGCGGGCCGGCGTCAGGCGCGTGCGGGTATAGGCGTCGGCGGCCATTTTGATCGCCTCGGCCTGCGTCGGATAGGTGTGAATGACCCGCGCCAAAGCGCGCAGGCCGATCCCCTCGGTGATCGCGAGCGAAAGCCCGTTGATCATCTCGCCCGCGTGGCTTGCGACCACGGTGGCGCCCAGAATCCGGTCGGTGCCGTCGCGCACATGGATCTTCACGAACCCCTCTTCTTCCCCGTCGGTCACCGCCCGGTCGACGTCGTGCATGAGGATGGTGAAGGTCTTCACCGGGATGGCTTTCTCCCGCGCCTCGCGCACGTAGAGACCGACATGGGCGATTTCCGGATCGGTATAGGTGCACCAGGGGATGACAAGATCGCTCAGCCGCTTGCGGCCCAGGAACAGCGCGTTCCGCACCGCGACGCGCGCCGAAGCCTCGGCGGCGTGGGTGAATTTGAGATCGAGACACACGTCGCCCGCCGCGTAGACGCGCCGGTTGCTGGTGCGCAGGAAATCATCGACCTGGATTCCGGCCTTGGTGTCGTAGCGGATTCCGGCGGCTTCGAGATTCATGCCTTCGACGTTGGGCGCCCGGCCGATGCCGGCCAGGATCTCGTCGACGGAAACGCTGAACGTGCCGCCGGCGCTTTCGAGATCGACGATTTTTTGCGCACCGTCCTTGCGCACCGCGACCACCGTGGTGTTGAGATGAATCTCGATGCCGTCATGCGCCAGGGAATCCGAAAGGATTTGGGCGGCGTCGCGTTCTTCCTTGGGCAGGAACATCGGGTCGTCCTGGGCGATGATGACCTGCGATCCGAAGCGGGAGAATGCCTGCGCCAATTCGCAACCGAGCGGGCCGCCGCCAATCACCAGCAGCCGGCGCGGGCAAACGGTCAGATTGAAGACGTTCTCGTTGGTGAGATAGCCCGCTTCAGCCAAGCCCGGAATCGGCGGGGTCAGCGGCCGCGCGCCGGTGGCGATCAGCGCCTTCTTGAAACGCAGCGTTTGCCCCGCGACCTCGACCGAGCATGGTCCGGTAAAGCGCGCCTCGCCGAAATAGACGTCGACCCCCGCCTCGCTCAATCGCCGCGCCGAATCGGCCCGGCTGAGATGCGCCTGGACCCGCCGCATCCGCTCCATCACCGCCGCGAAGCCGATGCCGATATCGCCCGGCACCTGGCCGCCGAAACTCCGCGCATCGCGCATGCCCGCATAAAGCCGCGCGGTGCGGATGAGCGCCTTCGACGGCACGCAACCGACATTCAGGCGGTCGCCGCCGATGAGATCGCGCTCGATCAGCGCCACCTTCGCGCCGAGACCGGCCGCTTCATGCGCCGCGATCACGCCGCCCGGCCCCGCGCCGATGACGACGAGATTGTATTTGCCCGCGGGTTTGGGATTGCGCCAGGCGGGCGGATGAACCTGGTCAACCAGATAGTCGTGGAAGCGGTCGTCCAGCGGTTTGCCCGGCGGCGAGGTATCGGGGCTGGTCATGACAACCAGCCGCCGGTGAAGCCGGCGCGGCGCAACCCGCCGCCAATATAAGGGCATTGCCGCATCAGCTTCCAGATCAGCCCCGAACGGTAATTCTCGATCATCAGGACGAGCAGGCCCTGGTCGAGCCCGTAATAACCCTCGGAGACCCAGCCGGCGGGCCCCGCGCCCGGCAAGGTCGGATTGAAGCCGCTCGGCAGGCGCGAATCCCGGGTCATCCCGGGATAGCGCGCGCAGAAATGGCGCAAGGCCGGCAAGGCAAGCTCGGGCGCGAAGGGCAGCGACGCGAGCGCCGCGCAAGGGCCGATGGTGCCGTCGTCGGGCCCGAAGGGCACGCCGCGCGCGGCATAGCCGAGCAGCCGGCGTTCCCGCCCGTCGATCTGAAGCGTCTTGTAGCCGGGCCCGTCATTCGCCGTGATGCCCCAGCAATCCTTGCCGTAACCCTTGAAGCCGTGCGGATTGCGCCAGGCGTATTCGCGCTGGACATAAGCGGCGCGCCGGCTGTTCTCGAAATAATCGCTTTTCTTCTCGCGCATGAAGCGGTCGCGGATGCCGGCGAAATCGATCCAGGCCTGGGAAAAAAGATGGATGAACAGCGGGCCGGCATAGAGAAATTCGTAATCGTAGATGTTCTCCCACTGATAGGTCTCGGTCCACGCCCCGAAGCTGTCATCCGACAGCGGGTGCGCGGGCGACGCCAGGCCCAGGACATAAACGATCGTCGCCTCGCTGTAGCCTTCCCAGCCATAGTGCAAAAATCCGCTTTCCGGCTTCCATCCCTGCCGCGCGGTCACGCCGCCGCCGCGCGCCCATTGCCAATCGACGCGGCGGTAGAGCGCATCGGCGCGCGCGCGAATCGCGGCCTCAACCGGATTGTCCGCGCTGAAATAGACGCCCGCGGCCAGCGCCCCCGCGAGCAGCAGCGTGGTGTCGATCAGCGACAATTCCGACTGCCAGACGCGAAGGCCGGTCTTCATGTCGAGGAAGTGGTAATAGAAGCCCTTGTAACCGGTCGCGTCCGGTTGGTCGCTTTGCCGGCTGTTCCAGAAGAAATCCAGGGTGGCGAGCGTGCGCGACGCCGCATCATCGCGTTCCATCCATCCGCGCTCGACCCCCACCGGATAACAGGAGAGCGCGAAGCCCACCACCGCGATGCTGGCGGGCGCGCCCGGGCGGCTGGTATCGGCCGCCAGGCCGTTTTCGGGATTGACGTGGTCGAGGAAATAGCCGAACGCCGCGCGTTCGAACCGGTCGAGCAGGGCTTCGTCGGTTTCGGCGGAGGGTTCAGCCACGGCTACCCTCCGGAAACTCGAAGGTGACCGAAGCCACCGCAAGCGGCGGCAAGGTCACGTCGAAGCCGAGGTTGCCGTTCCGGAACTCGAACGGATGCGGTTCGGGCTCGCAGCGCGACACGGCGTCGAGTTCCGCCACCCCGGCGGCGTTGAGATAATCCGGCGAGCCCATTTCCAGCCAACGCCGTTTGGCGTTGGCGTGGCCGGAATCGATGCGGCGGATCGTCGCCCGGATGGGAGCAAGCGCGTTGCCGAAATTGATCCGGACCGTCTCGGCGGCGATGGGGTGGCGCGGCAAGGCGAAATTGGCGAGAAGACAGGTTGTTTCATGCGCGCCCCGCGCCACCCAGGCATCGAGGGTCGGATGCGCGCCTTCGACCGGCAGGATTTCGGCGCCGAGCGCGTGCAGCAATTCGAAGGCGCGATAGGCGGGCTTGGCGATGCCGTGAATGTTGAGCAAGCCGAAGCCGCCGTGAAACGGCACCGACGGGAAATAATTCTCCTCGAAAATGTCGGAGAAGGTCCAATAGCTGTAGCCCTGAACCAAGCCGTTCGCTTCCAGGATGGTCTTGACGATGAAGGCGGCGGCGTAAGGCTCGTCATGCATCGGGTCGCGCGGATTGGAAGAGGTGCACCATTCCGTGTAATAGACCGGCCGCTCGCCGGCCTGCCGGCGCACCTCGCGGGTTTCGTCGCGCAACACGCTGCGCCGGCTTTGCGCCAGTTGCGCCTCGGTGTCGTCGCCGGGCAGCCCGAAGGAATCGGTCGGATAATGATGGGTGGAGATGAAATCGGCGGGGAGCCGGTTCTGGGCGCAAAACGCGGTGAAATCGTCGATCCAGGCATTGGCCGCGGTCGCCGGGCCGCCCACCTTGAGCGCGCCGTCGACCGATTTGATCGCCTCGGCGGTGTAGCGGTAAAGCTTGAAATAATCCTCCTGCTTGCCGCTGCCGAAGGCGTCGAGATTGGGCTCGTTCCAGACCTCGAAGAACCATTGGCGGAGTTCGGCCAAACCGTAACGCTCGGCCCAATGTGCCACCAGCTTGCGGATCAGCGTTGCCCAGCGCGCGTAATCCTTGGGCGGCGAGACGTTGGCGCCGTAGTGGAAAACGGTCTGGCCGCCCGACGCCAAACAGGCCGGCATGAAGCTCAGCTCGACGAAGGGCTTCATGCCGATCGACAGCAGGAAATCGAAAATCCGGTCGGCGTTGAAGAAGGAATAGAACAGTGTGTCGCCCTCGGCGATCAGCGTGCCGACGTCGTCGCACAGAATGCCGTGGAAGCGCACATGGCGGAATCCCAGCTCGTCATGAGCACGGTGCATTTGCGCCTGCCAATCGGCCCGGAGCGCCAGCGTCGCATGGCCGCTGCCGATGGTGTGTTCCCAGAAATGCGGCAGAGGCCGCGCCGGGCCGGCGAGGTCGCAGGTAAAAATCATCGCGCGGCCCTGGCGCGCGGCCGCTTGGCCGCGCCACCGGCGCCGCCGCGAAAAAAGCGCCGTTCGACGTCCTCGTCCCAAAGCCGGATCCCGCCGGTGATGCCGGTGTCGTTCGAGGCGATCCGGACGCCGCGGGGCGGATCGACGACCTTGCCGCTATTGCCGCCGCCGAGATAGAGCACGTCGTAATGCAAGAGCGCATAGAGAATCTTGATCGCCTTATGGACGTGGCGGCTCCATTTCCTTAGCCCCACGCGCCGCAAGGCCCGGTCGCCGATATAGTCGTTATAGGTCTGGTTGCCGTGGATCGGGTGCTGCGCCAATTCGAGATGCGGCATCAGCGCGCCGTCGCGGAAGACCGCCGTGCCGGCGCCGGTGCCGAGCGTCAGCACGACCTCGAGCCCCCGCCCCTTGACGATGCCGAAGCCCTGGACCTCGGCATCGTTGAGCAAGCGGACCGGCTTGCCAAAGCGCTTGGCCAAGGCGGCGGCCAAGGGAAAATCGCGCCAGGGGCGCTCGCCGAAATGCGGCGCGGTAAGAACCCGCCCGTCGCGCACCACGCCGGGAAAACCCACGGAAACGCGGTCGAAAGCGGGCAGCTTCGCCGCCAGAGCGGCGAGCGTCTGCAACAGCACGTCCGGCGGACAGGGATAAGGCGTCGCCACCCGGACCCGCTTCACCAGCATCCGCCCGGCGCGGTCGAGCACCGACGCCTTGAGCCCGGTGCCGCCGATGTCGAGGACCAGGGTGCGGAGGCCGGCCGGCGCGCGCGCGGCCCGTTTCATGGCCAGGTTCCCGCCGCTTGCGCGTCACTGAAGAGCCACAACGCGCCAAGGAGGCGCAAACGCGCGGCCGGCAGATTGTCGTCGCCGCGGCGAAAGCGTTCGAGGATTGCGCGTTTCTCTTTTCCCGCGACCAGGAAGGCCGCGTTCCGGCAGCTCTCGAGCGCCGGATAGGTGAGCGTGATGCGGGTTTCGCCCTTGGCGTCGGCGACCGCGACGGCCCAGCGCTCGCGCTCTGCGAGCGCGGCCGTGCCTGGGAACAGCGAGGCGGTGTGCCCATCCGGCCCGAGCCCGAGAAGGACCACGTCAAAAAGCGGCCGGGCGGGATCGAGACGCGGCGATCCATAGAAGGATTGGAGTTGGCGTTCGTAAGCGGAGGCGGCATCTTCCGCGCTCATGCCGACGGTGGGAATGGGGTGGATGTTGGCCTCGGGTATGGGGGCGCGCGACAGCAGCGCTTCGCGCACCATGCGGTAATTGCTTTGCGCGTCGTCCGGCGGCACGAAGCGCTCATCGCCCCAGAACCAATGCGTGCGCGGCCAGGGGAATTCATCGCGATAACGCGGCCCGGCCAGATGCTCGTAGAGCAGCCGCGGGGTCGAGCCGCCGGAGAGCGCCACGGCGAAGATTCCGGGCGTCGCCAAGGCATGGGCGAGCAGCCATTCCGCCACCCGGCGCGCCAAGGCATCCGGACCGGGGAGGATTTCCAGCCTGGCCGCGGCAGCGCCGATCACGCGAGCACCCTCCGGACCGACGGACGGCGGGCCGCGCGGATGGATTCTATCGCGGCCGCATAATCGCGCGATCCGAAGATCGCGCTGCCGGCGACGATGGCGGTCGCGCCCGCTTCGATCGCCAGCCCGGCGCTGTCGCGATTCTCGCCGCCATCGACCTCGATGACCGGGTCGAGGCCGCGCGCGTCGCACAACTGCCGCAAGCGGCGGATCTTGGGCAGCATCTCCGGCAGGAATTTCTGGCCGCCGAAACCGGGATTGACGGTCATCACCAGAACGATGTCGCAGAGCGGGAGGACGTGTTCGATCAGCTCGAGCGGGCTGGCCGGGTCGAGCACCGCGCCCGCCTTCTTGCCGAGGCCGCGGATTTGCGTGAGCACGCGGTGGAGATGGATCGTCGACGAGGGCTCGGCCTGGACCAGGAGATGGTCGGCGCCCGCCTCGGCGAAATCGGCGAGATAGCGCTCGGGCTCGACGATCATCAGATGCACGTTGAGCGGTTTTTTCGTGGCGCGGCGCACCGCCTTGACCACCACCGGCCCGACCGTGATGTTGGGCACGAAGCGGCCGTCCATGACGTCGACATGAATCCAGTCGGCGCCGGCCCGATCGACGGCGCGAACCTCCTCGGCGAGACACCCGAAATCCGCCGACAGGATCGAGGGCGCGACGATGATCGGCTGGCGCGGCGCGGTCATGCGGCGTCCCGGCGCAAAACGAATTTCCGCACCGCCTTGGCGAAGCCCTCGTTCTCGTTGCTGTCGGTCACGGCGCTCGCCTGCGCCTTGACCGCGTCGCTGGCATTGCCCATGGCGATGGAGAGGCCGCTTTTCAAAAACATCGAGACGTCGTTCGGCATGTCGCCCATGGTGGCGATCTGCGCCGGCGGAATGTTCATGAGCTTGGACAGGGTTTCGACCACATTGCCCTTATTGGCTTCGGGGCTGGTGACGTCGAGATAATAGGGCTGCGAGCGCGCGGCGCTCGCCTTCTTGCCGAGCGCCTTCCGCGCCGCCTGTTCGCAAGCCGCGACCAGGTCGAGATCGTCGGAAATGCCGACGATCTTCACCGCAGATGCTAGATGCGCGTCCGAAAACGACGCCACGATCTTGGCGTCGAACTTGACCGTCCAGGCCTCGCGCGCCACATGCGGCGCCGTCGCGTCGCGGATCAGCCATTCATCCGCGGTGTAGACCCAGGCGTCGAGCCCCTGGCCGAGAATGAGATCGAGCGCCTCTTTGGATGTTTCGGGATCGAGCAAATGGCTTTCGATCACCGAGAGGTCGGGATTGACGAACACGCCGCCATTGAAGCCGGCGATGGCGCCTTCCAAGGCGAGCGGCGCGATCAGCATGCTCATGCCGCGCGGCGGCCGGCCGCTGGTGATGGCGAGCGCGATGCCGGCGCGGCGCAGATCGCGGGCGGCCTCTTTCGCCCCCTCGGTCAGCACCTTGTCGTTCGTGACCAGCGCGCCGTCCACGTCCGCCAGGAACAGGCGTATGTCCCGCCGCGCGCTCATGGTTTGCGCTTCGGCGGCGGCGCCACCGGCCGCCAGGCCCGGTTGCCGTCGCGCGCTAGCAGCTCGCCGGCCGCTTTCGGGCCGTCGCTGCCGGATTCGTATTCGGCCAGTCCAGCGGGCGACGCAGCCCAGGAATCGAGCACCGGCTGCACGATGCGCCAAGTCTGCTCCACCATGTCGTCACGCATGAACAAAGTCTGGTCGCCGATCATCACGTCATAGAGCAGCGTTTCGTATCCGACATTGGGCTCCTTCTGGAACCAGTCATCGTAGCGGAAGTCCATTTTCACGGCGGCGAGGTCCACCACCGGTCCCCTGCGCTTGACCTCGAATTGCAGGGAGATGCCCTCGTCCGGCTGGATGCGCAGCACCAGCCAATTGGGCCGCAGGGATTCCACCGGCGTGTCCTGGAACGCCGCATAGGGCGCCTGCTTGAAGCAGATGGCGATTTCGGTATTCCGTTGCGACATGTGCTTGCCGGTGCGGACGAAGAAGGGCACGCCGGCCCAGCGCCAATTGTCGATCTCGAATTGCATCGCGACATAGGTCTCGACGTTCGAATCCGGCGCCACATCGGGTTCCTGGCGGTAGGCCTTGACCGCCTTGCCCAGCACCGCGCCGGCGCCGTATTGGCCGCGTACCGCCCGCGCCGGCTTGACCGCCTGCATGGCGGCGAAGACCTCGGCCTTCTTGGTGCGGATCGCGGCGGCGTCGAAACCCACGGGCGGCTCCATCGCCACCATCGACAAGAGCGTGAGGACGTGGTTCGGGACCATGTCGCGCAGCGCCCCGGTCGCCTCGTAGAATTTTCCGCGCTTCTCCACGCCCACCGTCTCCGCCACGGTGATCTGCACATGATCGATCCGGTCGCGGTTCCAGATCGGCTCGAACAGCCCGTTGGCGAACCGGAACGCCATGATGTTCTGAACCGCGTATTTTCCCAGGAAGTGATCGATGCGGAAAATCTGGTCCTCGCGCAGCGTGCGCAGGATGCTCGCGTTCAATTCGCGCGCCGAGTCGAGGCTGTGGCCGAACGGCTTCTCGATCACCACGCGGCGCCAGAATTTGCGCTTTTGATCCTTGCCTTCGCCTTGATCGGTGAGCTTCGCCTTGCCCAGCTGCTCCACCACGGTGCCGAAGAACCGGTCGGCGACCGCGAGATAGAAGATGGCGTTGCCCGCCGTGCCGCGGGTCTTTTCAGCCTCGTCGAGGGCGGCGCGAATCTTCGCGTACAGTTCCGGCTTGTTGAGGTCGCCCTGGATGTACGTCATCCTGTCCGTAAGTTTTTTCCACACCTCCTTGTCGATGCGGTTGATATCATCTTCGCTGTCGGCGTTGCCGACGAAACTTTTCAGCATGTCGTAAAGGTGGCCGCTCCAGCTTTCCTCGCTTTCCTCCGTCCGGGCCACGCCGATGAGCGCGAATTTCTCCGGCAGCACCTTGGTGCGCGCGAGGTTGTAGAGCGCCGGCATCACCAGGCGCTTGGTGAGATCACCGCTGGCGCCGAAGATCACCAGGGCGCAGGGATCGGCCGGACGGGGCTGGCGCCGCGGCGGGGACTGAATAATTTCCCCGGCCTGGGGGACTCGAATCGTCGAGTTGTCGTCGGGCATGGCGCTATTCCGCCGCGCTTTGCGCCGCCGGGCGGGTTTGCGAGCCCGCCGGCTTCGGTTCGGGATCGTTGGATTCCTGACCCTCGACATGGCCGCCGAAACCGAAGCGCATGGCCGAGAGCAGCTTTTCGCCGAAGGTGTGCTCTTGGCGCGAACGGAAGCGGGCGTAGAGCGCCGTGGACAACACGTCGGCCGGGACCGCTTCCTCGATCGCGGCCTCGATGGTCCAGCGGCCCTCGCCCGAATCCTGGACATAGCCGGAGAAAGCCTTGAGCTGCGGATCCTTCGCCAGCGCGCTAGCGCCGAGATCGAGCAGCCAGGACGAGATGACGCTGCCGCGCCGCCAGACCTCGGCGATATCCGGCAGGTTCAGGGTGAAACGTTCGGCCTCGGGCAGATCCTTCGAATCCTTGTTGCGCAGGATGTCGAAGCCCTCGGCATAGGCCTGCATCAGCCCGTATTCGATGCCGTTATGCACCATCTTGACGAAATGCCCGGCACCGGACGGCCCGGCATGGATATAGCCGCGCTCGGCGCGGGTGTCGCCCGTATTGCGGTCCGGAGTGCGCGGGATGGTCCCCAGGCCGGGGGCGAGCGCCGCGAAGATCGGGTCGAGATGATCCACCGCCCCCTCCGGGCCGCCGATCATCATGCAATAGCCGCGCTCGATGCCCCAGACGCCGCCCGACGTGCCGCAATCGACATAGCGGATGCGCTTTTCGGCCAGTTTCTTGGCGCGGCGGATGTCGTCCTTATAAAAGGAATTGCCGCCATCGATGATGATGTCGTCCGGCTCCAGCAAGGCGCCGAGCTGCCCGACCGTTTCCTCGGTGATCGGGCCCGCGGGCAGCATCAGCCAAACCGCGCGCGGCTTGTCGCCGAGCGCCTTCACCATTTCGGCGAGCGAGCCCGCGGGCGTGGCGCCGTCTTTCGCCAGCGCCTCGCGCGGCTTGGCGTTCGAATCGAATACCACGCAATGATGCCCCGCCTTCATCAGGCGCCGCGAAATGTTGCCGCCCATGCGGCCGAGGCCGATCACACCGATCTGCATTGGACTTGCTCCTTATTCCCTACGGCAACGCCTCATCCACGGCCTGGGCCAGCTCCGCCAGCCCTTTGCCGACATCCTTGATGTGGATTCGCAACGCGCGCCGGCCGCGCTCCACCAGCACGTCGAGATCGCCCCGCGCCTGCGCCGCCTTGACCACGCCGAAGCTGTAGGCATGGCCGGGCACGCCGATATCTTCCGGATCGTCGCAGGTGATTTGCAGGAACACGCCGGAATTGGGGCCGCCCTTATAGGCTTGCCCGGTCGAATGCTGGAAGCGCGGCCCGAAGCCGAGGCAGGTGGCGGCGCGGGTCTTGTCGCGGATACGCGCGCGCATCGCGGTCAGCGTCTGCGTGTGCGCCTCGTCGCGCTCGATATAGGCCAGCAGCGCCACGTAATCGCCCGATTTCGCGCCGGCATGGACGCGGCCGAAATGGCCCTTGAGATAGCCCGTCAGCGTGTTGTGCGGGCCGATCTCGGCGGCGCTGTGCGGATCGGCATAGAGGGCGAGGCCGTTCTCGCGGAAAACCGGCTCTTCCTTGGGGAGCTTGCGCGATTTTTCGTATGCCGCGGTGAGGGCGCGGGTCTTGTCCTTGCTCGCCTCGACATCGGGCTGGTTGAAGGGGTCGATGCCGATGATCGCGCCCGCCACCGCGACCGCGATTTCCCAGCGGAAGAATTCCTGGCCGATATGCCAGATGTTCTTGACCCTGATCCGCGCGACCGGATGGCCGGCCTGTTCCAGCGCCGCCACCGCCGCGCGCTGCGCCGGATCGCCGTGACCGTCCAGTTCCAGATAGGCGAAGAACCGGTCGGCGCCGTAGCGCGCCGGCGCGCCGAGCGGCTCGCCGGCCAGCGGAACGATACCGCGCCCCTGCTTGCCCGTGCTCTCCGCCAGAAGCTGCTCCAGCCAGGCGCCGAGAGTGGATATCCCCGGCGAGGCGATGATCGTCACCTTGTCGCGGCCGAAACGCCGCGCCGCGACGCCCAGGGCGACGCCGAGTTGGACGCCCGGATTCTCCGCCGGCGGCACGTCGGGGCCGCAGGCGCGTTCCATCGGCTGCGCCGTTTCGAGCAGGCGTTGGACGTCGATGCCCATGGCCGCCGCCGGCGCCAGGCCGAATTTCGACAGCACGGAATAGCGCCCGCCGATGGCGGGCACGCCGTAAAAGATATGGGCGAAACCCAATTTCCTGGCTCGGCCATCGAGCGGCGAGCCCGGATCGGTCACGGCGACGAAATGTTCGGCGGCCTTGTCCGGACCGCGAACCGCGCTGGCGCGGTCGAGGAAAAAATCCATGAAAATATTGGGCTCGAGCGTGCCGCCGGATTTGGAGGAGACGATGAACAGCGTCTTGGCGAGGTCGACTGCCTGTTCGATGGTCTTGATCTGCGCCGGATCGGTGCTGTCCAGCATGTGGAAGCGCGGCCAACTGGGTTGATTGCCGAAGGTTTCGCCCAGCACTTCCGGCCCCAGGCTCGACCCGCCCATTCCCAAAAGCACGACATCGGCGAAGCCGCGCTGATTTATCTCCGACGCAAAGCCTTGCAGCCGGCCGATATCGGCCAGTTCCCGCTCGACGACGGAGAGCCAGCCGCCCCATTTGTCCTCATCCGTCCCGGTCCAGAGCGACTTGTCGCCGGCCCAGAGCCGCCTTATGCGCCCTTCCTTGCGCCAGATTTCCATCTCCGCGTCGCAGGCGGCCTTCATTTCCGGCGAGCCGTGCCCGATCTCCAGGCGGGGCCGGTCGCCCTCGAGCAAGACGCGGCGGCGCTTGGCCACGGCGCCGAGGAGCTGGTCGAAGGAATCCGCGAATTTCCGCACCCCGTCCTCGACCAATTCCTTGGTGACCTCTTTCAGCGAGATGCCGTTGCGCTCGAGACTGGCGAGCAGCGTGCGGGCGCCCGCCGCGTCTTGCTCGATGGCGTCGGGCGCAGCCACGCCGTGATCGCGGAACGCGTCCATGGTGGCGGGCGGGATGGTGTCGACGGTGTCGCGGCCGATCAGCGCCTCGACATACATCGTGTCCTTGTAGGCCGGGTTCTTGACGCTGGTCGAAGCCCAGAGCAGGCGTTGCGTGTGCGCGCCCGACCCGGCCAGGGACAGCCAGCGCGGGCCGGAGAACAGCGCCTGGTAGCGGGCATAGGCGAGCTTGGCGCTGGCTATCGCCGCCTTGCCGCGCAACTGGTCCGCCAATCCTTTGTCGCCGAGCCGGCCGAGAAGCTGGTCGATCGCGGTGTCGATGCGGCTGACGAAGAAGCTGGCGACGCTGCCGGTCTTCGAGACGTCGCCGCCTTCCCGCGCCAAATCCTCGAGCCCGGCGATATAGGATTCAACCACCTGCTCATAGACGCCGACGGAGAAGAGCAAGGTGACGTTGATGTTGAGCCCCTTGCGATATCAGCCGGCGGATGGCCGGGATGCCGGCCGGGGTCGCCGGCACCTTCACCATCAGATTGGGGCGCGCGACCTCCGCCCAGAGCCGCAGCGCCTCGCGCATGGTGGCTTCGGTGTCGTTGGCCAGATAGGGCGAGCATTCGAGGCTGATATAGCCGTCCCGGCCGCGCGTCGCTTCATAGACCGGGCGCAGCGTTTCGGCGGCGGCGCGGATATCGGCGATCGCCAGATGCTCGTAGATCGCGGCTGCGCCGTGATCGCCTTGGGCCTGGAACTCCTTGATCGCATCCGCGTATTCATCGCTCTCGGCGATGGCATGCTCGAAGATCGAGGGGTTCGAGGTGACGCCCTTCAGCCCGTCGCGCTCGATGAGCGCGCGCAACCCGCCCCGCTCGATCAGGCCACGCTTCAGATAATCGAGCCAAGGCGACTGGCCGCAGGCTTCGAGCTGCTTCAGCGGGTTCATGCCGCCTTCTCCTTGGCCAAGGCGAGCTGCCGTTTGGCCGCCGCCAGCACCTTTTCCGGGGTGAAGCCGAATTTCGTCATGAGATCCTCGATCGGGGCCGAAGCGCCGAAACCGTGCATGCCGATCCGGGCGCCGACGGCGCCCGCATAGCGATCCCAGCCGATCACCGAACCGGCTTCGACCGAGACGCGCGCGGCGATTCCGGGCGGCAGCACGCTGTCGCGATAGGCCTGGTCCTGTCGTTCGAACAACTCCCAGGACGGCATGCTGACGACGCGCGCCGCGACGCCCTCCCGCTTGAGGGTCTCGTAAACCGAAACGCAAAGCGCGACCTCGCTGCCGGTGCCGATCAGGATCACGGCGGGCGCGCCGCCTTCGGCATCGGCCAGCACATAGGCGCCGCGCGCCACGCCCGAAGCCGGCGCGTAACGCGCGCGGTCGAATGTCGGCAGCTTCTGGCGGCTCAACACCAGGCAAGCGGGCTGATGCGTCAACCCGACGATGACGCGCCAAGCCTCGGCCACCTCATTGGCGTCGGCGGGCCGCAGCGTGACGAGGCCGGGGACGGCGCGCAGCGCCACGAGCTGTTCGACCGGCTGGTGGGTCGGACCGTCCTGGCCGAGACCGATCGAATCATGCGTGAAGATGTAAGTGACCGGCAGCCCCATCAGCGCGGCCAGGCGGATGGGCGGTTTCATGTAGTCGGAAAAGATCAGAAAGCTCGAGCCGAAGACGCGGAGCTTGGACAAGGCAAGCCCGTTCAGCACCGCGCCCATGGCGTGCTCGCGGATGCCGAAGTGAAAATTGCGGCCGCCGTATTGAGCGGCCTCGAAATCGCCGGCGCCCTCGAAGGCGAGATTGGTCTTGGTCGAGGGCGCGAGATCGGCCGAACCGCCGATGAGCCAGGGATAATGCGCCGCGACGGCGTTCAAAACCTTGGCGGAGGAATCGCGGCTGGCGAGCCCCTTGGCGTCGGCGGGGAAGCCGGGAAGGCCGGAATCCCAGCCCGTGGGGAGTTCGCCTTGCTGCATGCGCTCGATCTGGCCCGCGAGATCGGGATGCGCGGCGCGATAGGCCGCCATCCGCGCCGACCAATCCGCCCGGAGCTTCCGCCCGCGCCGGCCGAATCCCGCGCGGAAATGTTCTTCCACGCCGTCCGGCACCAGGAACTTGGCGTCTTCCGGCCAGCCATAGAAGCGTTTCGCCAGACGGATTTCCTCCACGCCGAGCGGTTCGCCATGGGCGGCGCTGGTGTCCTGCTTATGCGGCGCGCCGTAGCCGATATGGCTGTCGACGACGATCAGCGTGGGCACGTCGTTGCCGTGCCGGAACGACTTCGATCGCTTGCGCCATCCGCTCGGTGTCGTTGGCGTCGCCCACATGTTCCACGTTCCAGCCATAGGCCTTGAAGCGCGATGCTACGTCGTCGCTGAAGGCGAGATCGGTGTGGCCTTCGATGGTGATGCGGTTGCTGTCGTAGATCCAGCAGAGGTTTCCGAGCATGAGGTGACCCGCGAGCGAGGCGGCCTCGCTGGTGACGCCTTCCATCATGTCGCCGTCGCCGCACAGCGCATAAACGTCGTAATCGAACATCGCGAAGCCGGGCCGGTTGAAATGCTGCGCCAGAAAGCGTTCGGCGATCGCCATGCCGACGCTGTTCCCGCAGCCCTGGCCCAACGGCCCGGTCGTGGTCTCGACGCCGGCGGTCACGCCATATTCGGGATGGCCCGGGCATTTGCCGCCGATTTCGCGGAAGCGCTTGATGTCGTCGAGCGAAACCGCGGGCTCGCCTTCGGCCGCCTTCACGCCGGTGAGATGCAGCAGCGCGTAGAGCAGCATCGAGGCGTGCCCGTTGGACAGCACGAAGCGGTCGCGGTTGGGCCAGGCCGGATTTTCGGGATCGAAGCGCAGGAAATTCTGCCACAGCGTGTAAACCACCGGGGCCAAAGCCATCGGCGTGCCGGGATGGCCGGAATCGGCCTGCTGCACGGCGTCCATCGACAAGGTGCGGATGGTGTCGATGCAGAGCCGGTCGAGCGAGACCTTGCCCGGCGGCACCCGGTCTTTCTCGTCCGCGCCAACGCCGCCGGGAGCGGCGATCTGTCCGGCGCGATCTCCATCCGTCATGCTGCCTCCGTGATGCGGGCGATTTGCCGCGAGTTGGCGGCCGGGTTGCGCAGGCCGATCATCGCCGCAAAGAGAGGCCAAAAAATGGCGTTCCCGCCGATGGAACGCCGCGGTTCTTGGAGCGTTCGATCACGCGGATCATAGGCGGCGGCGAGCCCGTTGCCGTAGCTTCGGAAACTACTCAGACGGGGGCGCGGCCGTTATATTACTTATAATTCATGCGCCGATATTGTTCGTAGGGCGGACGCGTGGGCGGACGCCCCGACTGCCGCTTATCGTTGTTATTGGCGTCCGTCTTTTCGGGCGGCGCGTCACGATCGACCCGCCGCTCGGATTCCCTGTCGGTCTCGCTGGAATTTTCCGTCATCGTCGGCCCTCCCGCGGGGTTTTTCCGCGGACAAATCCTGCGGCAAAAACGGCACGCGCGACAGACTCGGAAACTACCTAAGCCGGTAATGCCGCGACGAGTTCGGGCCTGGAGGTGCTATGCTGGTGCGGCTGCCCATTGCCGCGCCCCGGGATCGCTTTCCGATCGGGCCCGCCAGGAATTGGCGCGGCGCCAAATCCCGCGCCTCGCGCGGCTGAAAGGTCAAATTGATACCGCCGATCCTGCGCCTATCCGGGCAAAACCCGGCCGCTTCGCCTTGGGATACCGAAGACCCCATCCGGGAAGAGCTCTTCAGTATCGAGCGCCTGGAGCAGCATGCGCGAAGCCTCGCCGCCGCCCAAGAAATTACCGCGGGGCCGATTCCCCGGCGATCTCTTGCCGCCCGGCTCAAGGACAACGAGACGGCTTTGCGCGACGCCTATGGCTCCATCGGCCGCGGCGTGCGCGAAGAGCAAGTCACCACGCCGGCCGCCGAATGGCTGCTCGACAATTATCCTCTCGTCGAGGAACAGATCCGCGAAGCGCGCGACGATTTGCCGCCGGGATATTACCGGCAGCTGCCGAAATTGGTCCGCGGACCTTTCGCCGGATATCCGCGCGTGTTCGGCGCCGCCTGGGCCTTCGTCGCCCATACCGACAGCCGTTTCGATCCCGACATGCTGTGCCGGTTCGTGCGCGCCTATCAGAGCGTCCAGCCGCTCACCATCGGCGAGCTGTGGGCGATCGCGATCACGCTGCGCATCGTGCTGGTGGAGAATCTGCGGCGCGCGGCCAAGCGCATCGTGAACAACCGCGCCATGCGGCGGAAAGCGGATGTCCTGGCCGACCGCCTGCTGGGCGTGAACGGCCGGGAAGCCGAGCCGGCCGTCTCGGCCCTGCGGCAATACGAACGGGCGCCTTTGCCGGAGGTCTTCGCCGTCCAGCTCGTCCGGCGGCTGCGGGATCAGGACCCAAAGGTCACGCCGGCTCTCGTTTGGCTGGAAGAACACCTGGCGGCGCAGGGCGTGACGGAAGACGAGCTTGTCTACAACGAGCACCAACGCCAAGGCGCGGCCAATGTGACGGTGCGGAACATCATCACCAGCATGCGCCTGATCTCCGGCGTGGATTGGGCGAAGCTGTTCGAGAGCGTCAGCCTGGTCGACGCGGCGCTGCGGTCCGGCAGCGATTTCGCGGCGATGGATTTCCCCACGCGCAACCTGTACCGCGGCGCGATCGAGGAACTGGCGCGCGGCTCGAAGCTGACGGAACTGGAGATCGCGCAAGCGGCCCTCGCCGCCGCTTCCGATCCGAAGCACCCGGCCGGGCAAGCGGGCGGCGGGCGCGCGGGCGATCCCGGTTACCATCTGATCGCCGGCGGGCGCCGCGCCTTCGAGCGGAAGATCGGGTTTCGCGCGGCCCTGCGGCGCCGGATCGCCCGTATCTGCGCCAAGACCGGCATCGGCGGTTATATAGCCTGCGTCATCATCGCCGCCGCGGCGGTTTTGCTCCTGCCGCTGATCGCGCTCAAGGAGACCGGGATCGGCTTCTGGCCGCTCGGCCTGCTGGCGGTGCTCGGCGTTTTCCCGTCGATGGACCTGGCGGTCGCGGTCGTGAACCGGATCGTGACCGGTTGGATCGGCGCGACAATCCTGCCGGGGCTAGCGCTGCGCGGCGGCGTCCCACCCGACCTACGCACCATGGTCGTGGTTCCGACGCTGCTGACGACCAAGGCCGCGATCGAAGAGCAAGTCGAACGCCTGGAGATCCATTACCTCGCGAGTCCGGAGGGCGAGGTTTATTTCGCGCTGCTGTCGGACTGGACCGACGCCGCGACCGAGCATGCCCCGGAAGACGATGCCCTGCTCGACGCCGCCGCCGCCTGCATCGCCCGCCTGAATGACCGTCATGGACCGGCCCCGGGCGGCGCGCGTTTCCTTTTGCTCCATCGCCGGCGGGTCTGGAATGACGGGCAGCGACGATGGATGGGATGGGAACGCAAGCGCGGCAAGCTCCACGAGTTGAACCGGCTGTTGCGCGGCGCGGCCGATACGACCTTCACGGCGGCAGCGGGCCGCCCGCCCGAGACGATTCCCGGCGTGCGTTATGTCATCACGCTCGACAGCGACACGCGGCTGCCCCGGGAAACCGTTCGCCGGCTGGTCGGCAAGATGGCGCATCCGCTCAACCGGCCCCGGTTCGACGACGCCGCCGGACGGATCGTCGAGGGCTACGCCGTGCTGCAACCGCGCATCACGCCTTCCTTGCCGGTCGGGCGCGAAGGCTCGCGCTTCCAACGCATTTTCTCGAGCATGAGCGGCATCGATCCCTATGACTCGGCGGTGTCCGATTTGTACCAGGACCTTTTCGGCGAAGGCTCCTATGCCGGCAAGGGCATCTACGATTTGGACGCGTTCGAAACCGCGCTCGAGGGCCGCGCGCCGGAGAACGCGCTGCTCAGCCACGATCTTTTCGAGGGGACGTTCGCCCGCGCCGGCCTGGCTTCCGATATCGAATTGGTCGACGAGTTTCCGGCCCGCTATGACGTCGCGGCGGCGCGCCAGCACCGCTGGGCCCGCGGCGATTGGCAATTGCTGCCGTGGATTCTCGGCCTCGGCAAGCGGGGCGGAAACGCGCTGCCGCCGATCGGCCGGTGGAAGATGCTCGACAATCTGCGGCGGACCCTGTCCGCGCCGGCCTGTGTCCTCGCCTTGCTGGCGGGCTGGACCCTGCCCCGGCACGCGGCGGCGCTATGGACCGGATTCATCCTGGCGACGATCGCGGTGCCCACTTTGCTCCCGGTTCTCGCCGCGATCGTGCCGCGGCGCGCCCATATCACGGCACGCAGCCATCTGCGCGCCCTGGGATCGGATTTGTGGCTCGCCCTGTCACAGACCGCGCTGGCGGCGGCGTTTCTCGCGCATCAGGCGTGGTCGATGGCCGACGCCATCGGCCGGACGCTGTATCGCCTGTTCGTGAGCCGCCGGAATTTGCTCGAATGGGTCACGGCGGCCCGCACCAAGCGCAGACCCCGGCCCGGCCTCGAAGGATTCTATCGCCAGATGACCGGCGGCGTGCTCATCGGCATCGCAGCCGCGCTGGTCGCGTGGCTGGCCGGCGGCGCCTGGCCGGTGGCCGCGCCGTTCGTGGCGTTGTGGATCGCGGCGCCGGCCATCGCCCGATGGACCAGCATCTCGCCGCTCGTGGCCGGCCGCATCCCGGTATCGGCGGAGGACGCACGCAGCCTGCGCTTGGTCGCGCGCCGCACCTGGCGCTATTTCGAAACCTTCGTCACGGATGCCGACCACAGGCTGCCGCCGGACAATTTCCAGGAAGACCCGAATCCGGTCCTGGCCCACCGCACCTCTCCCACCAATCTCGGCCTTTACCTGCTGTCCGCGGTCAGCGCCCGCGACTTCGGCTGGGCGGGAACGGCCGAGACCGTCGAGCGCCTGGAAGCGACGCTGGCGGCGATGGGCGGCCTCGAACTTTTTCACGGCCATTTCTACAATTGGTACGACACGCGCGATCTCCGTCCGCTGGATCCGCGCTATGTTTCCGCGGTGGATAGCGGCAATTTGGCCGGACATCTGATCGCCGTCGCCAATGCCTGCCGGGAATGGATCGCCCGCCCGCTCGCGCCATCCCGTCTCATCGCCGGCATCGAGGACGCCTTGAGCCTGGCGCGCGAATCCCTGCGCGAGCTTCCCGACGACCGGCGAACCGGGTTCATCACGCGGCGCGAGCTCGACTTCGCGCTCGATGCGCTGGGCGACGCGCTGGGCGCCGGCTCTGAAGCGGCGGCGGAACCGGCCGAGCGGCTCAACGACCTCGCACAACAGGCCGCGACCGTGGCCGATATCGCGCAAACCCTGGCCGGCATGGGCGGGGACGACTCCTTCGCCGACATGCTGTTCTGGACGCAGGCGGTAAAAAACGCGATCGACAGCCACCGGCGGGACGCGGCCCAGACCGCCGAAACCGGGCGGGCGTTGAACCGGTGTTTGGCGGCGCTGGAATCGAATGCGCGCGCCATGGCCAGCGCGATGGAATTCGGGTTCCTGCTCGACCCGGATCGCAAGCTTTTGTCGATCGGCTATCTCGTTCCGGAGGGCCGCCTCGACACGAGTTGTTACGACCTGCTCGCCTCCGAGGCGCGGCTGGCGAGCTTCGTCGCGATCGCCAAGGGCGACGTTCCCTCGCGGCACTGGTTCCGGCTCGGGCGGAGCGTCACCCCGATCGGGCGGGGCGCGGCGCTGGTCTCCTGGTCGGGATCGATGTTCGAATATCTGATGCCGTCCCTCGTGATGCGCGCGCCGGCGGGCAGCCTGATCGAGCAGACGAACCGCCTGGTCGTCCACCGGCAGATGGCTTATGGCGCGGCGCTCGGCCTGCCGTGGGGCGTTTCGGAATCCGCCTACAACGCCCGCGACCTGGAACGGACATACCAGTATTCGAATTTCGGCGTGCCGGGGCTGGGGCTGAAACGCGGCCTCGGCGAGAACATCGTGGTGGCGCCTTATGCGACGGCGCTGGCGGCCATGATCGAGCCGGCGCATTCGGCGCGCAACTTCGCCCTTCTCGCGGATATGGGCGCGCGCGGCCGCTATGGCTTCTACGAGGCGCTGGATTACACGCCCGCGCGCCTGCCCGAGGGCAAGGACCATGCGGTCATTCGCGCCTTCATGGCGCACCATCAGGGCATGACGATCGTCGCCATCGCCAATGCCCTCCTTGACGGAGAAATGCGGACCCGGTTTCACGCCGAGCCGATCGTTCAGGCGACCGAGCTGCTCTTGCAGGAGCGGACGCCGCGCGAGGTCGCGGCCGTTCGGCCCCGGGTGGAGGAAGTCAAGACCGGCGCGGCGGTCCATGACCTGGAACTCCCGCCGGTGCGGCACCTGCGCTCCGCGCACGATTCGACGCCGGAGGCGCACCTGCTCTCGAACGGCCGTTACGCGGTGATGCTCACGGCGGCCGGTTCCGGCTACAGCCGGTGGCGCGATCTGGGAATCACGCGTTGGCGCGAAGACGCCACCAGCGACGATTGGGGCGCCTATATCTATCTGCGCGACGTCCGGAGCGGCGACGTATGGTCGGCGGGCTATCAGCCGAGCGGCGTCGAGCCCGACGACTACGACGTCAGGTTCAGCGAGGACAAGGCCGAATTCACCCGGCGCGACGGGACCATCACCACGGTGCTCGAAATCGTCGTTTCGCCGGAGGACGACGCCGAGGTTCGCCGCTTGTCCATTTCCAACACCGGCCACCGGGTCCGCGAGATCGAGATCACCTCTTATGCCGAGCTGGTGCTGGCGCCGCCGGCCGATGACGCGGCGCATCCGGCCTTCGTGAAATTATTCGTGCAGACCGAGTATGACGCCAAAATCGGCGCCATCCTGGCGACGCGGCGGCGCCGGTCGCCGGCCGAAGCCGAGATCTGGGCGGCCCATCTTGCCGTGGTCGAGGGCGAGACGGTGGGAAAAACCGAGATCGAGACCGACCGGGCCCGTTTCATCGGCCGCGGGCGCGACGTCCGGGCGCCGATCGCGGCGATGGACGGAAGGCCGCTCTCCAACACCGTCGGCACCGTGCTGGATCCCGTTTTCGCGCTGCGGCGCCATGTGCGGATTCAACCGGGCGAGACGGTGCGCATCGCGTTCTGGACGCTCGCCGCGTCCTCGCGCGCCGACGTGCTGGATATGGTCGACAAGCATCGCGACACCAACGCCTTCGAACGGGCGTCCACGCTGGCCTGGACCCAGGCGCAGGTGCAGCTTCATTATCTCGGCATCGATCCCGACGAGGCGAGCCTCTTTCAACGCCTCGCGGGCCACGTGCTTTATGCCAATTCGTGGATGCGGCCGCCGTCCGAAACCATTCGCCGGGGATGCGCCGGCCCGGATGCGCTGTGGGCCCAGGGCATTTCCGGGGACATTCCCGTCGTTCTGGTTCAGATCGACGAGATCGAGGACATCGCCATCATCGGCCAGTTGTTGCGCGCCCATGAATATTGGCGGATGAAACAGCTCGCCGTCGATCTGGTGATCCTGAACGAACGGTCGGCGTCCTATATTCAGGACCTTCAGGCCGCGCTCGAGACCATGGTGCGGACCAGCCAATCCCGCCTGCGGGTCGGCGCGGACGGGACGCGCGGCTCGGTCTTCGTGCTGCGCGCCGATCTGATCGCGCGCGAGACCCGCGCCTTGCTTCCGGCCGTGGCCCGGGTGGTGCTGACCGGACGCCGCGGCAGCCTGTCGGACCAGCTCGACCGCGTTCGGGATTCGGGCGCGGCATCGCCGCCGCCGCGACGGCCGCGACGCTTGGCGCAGGCAGGCGCGCCGCCATCCCAGCCCGCGACGCCGGGCCTCGAGTTCTTCAACGGACTCGGCGGATTTGCATCGGATGGAAGGGAGTATGTGACGATTCTCGGCCCCGGGCAGTCGACGCCGGCGCCGTGGATGAACGTGATCGCCAACCCGTGTTTCGGTTTTCAAGTCGCGGCCGAGGGCGGCGGCTATACCTGGTCGGTCAACAGCCGCGAAAACCAACTTACGCCCTGGTCGAACGATCCCGTGACCGATCCCCCGGGCGAGGCGATATTCCTGCGCGACGAGGACAGCGGCGAGATCTGGGGACCGACCGCGCTGCCGATCCGGAACGAAGTCGCGCCCTATGTCGTCCGGCACGGCCAGGGATACAGCCGGTTCGAGCATGAGGCGCGCGGTATCGCGCTCGATCTCCTGCAATACGTTCCGCTCCTCGATCCGATCAAGATCTCGCGCCTGACGGTCCGCAACGCCTCGGCGCGGACGCGGCGGCTTTCGGTCACGGCCTATGTCGAATGGGTGCTGGGTTCGTCGCGGGGGGCATCCGCGCCGTTCATCGCGACCGAGATCGAGCCCAAAACCGGTGCGCTGCTGGCCCGCAATCCCTGGAACGCAACCTTCGGCTCCCGGGTGGCGTTTGCCGATCTGGCCGGAAGGCAGAGAAGCTGGACCGGCGACCGGCGGGAGTTCCTGGGCCGGAACGGCACGCTGGCCAACCCGGCCGCGCTGGCGCCGGGCGCGCCGCCGCTTTCCAAGCGGACCGGCGCCGGATTCGATCCGTGCGGCGCGCTTCAGGCGCCGTTGACGCTCAAGCCCGGCCAAACCGCCGAGATGGTTTTCTTCCTCGGCGAGGCGGATTCGGCCGAGGCCGCGCAATCCCTGATCGCGCGCTACCGCGCGGCCGATCTCGACGAGGTCTTTCGCGGCGTCACGCGGCATTGGGATGAATTGCTCGGCGCGGTCCGGGTGAAAACGCCGGACCGGCCGATGGACATCATGCTCAATCGCTGGCTGCTCTATCAGACCATCGCCTGCCGTTTGTGGGCGCGATCGGCGTTTTACCAGGCGGGCGGCGCCTATGGCTTCCGCGACCAGCTTCAGGACGGGATGGCGCTCGCGCTGTCGAGTTCGGCGATGACGCGCGAACACCTGCTGCGCGCGGCATCAAGGCAATTCACCGAGGGCGACGTGCAGCATTGGTGGTCGCCGCCGCTCGGCCAAGGCGTGCGTTCGCGCATCTCGGACGACCGGATATGGCTTGCTTACGCCGCCGCGCATTATGTCGCGGCCACCGGCGACAGCGGGGTTCTGGACGAGCCGGTTGCCTTCATCGAGGGCCCGGCGTTGCTGCCCGGCGAGCGCGATGCCTATTTCCGGCCCGCGCCATCCGGCGAGACCGCTTCGCTGTTCGAACACTGCGCGCGGGCGCTCGATCAAAGTCTCGGTATCGGCGCGCATGGCCTGCCCTTGATCGGCACGGGCGACTGGAACGACGGCATGAACCGGGTCGGCGAATTGAGCAAGGGCGAAAGCGTCTGGCTGGGCTGGTTCCTGCATGCGGCGCTGGAGGAATTCGCGCCCTTGGCGGATTCGCGCGGCGAGCGGACGCGCGCGGCGAACTGGCGCGCCCACGCCCAAGCGCTGCAAGCGGCGCTTGAACGGGACGGATGGGACGGCAACTGGTACCGGCGCGGCTATTTCGACGACGGCACGCCGTTCGGCTCCGACGCCAGCGCCGAATGCCGGATCGATTCCATCGCCCAATCCTGGAGCGTGATCTCGGGCGCGGCCGACCCCGCCCGCGCCAAGCGCGCGATGGCGGCCGTGGACGATCAGCTCGTCCGGCGCGATACCGGGCTGGCGCTGCTGTTCACGCCGCCCTTCGACCGCACGCCGCTCGACCCCGGCTACATCAAGGGCTATCCGCCCGGCATCCGCGAGAATGGCGGCCAGTACACCCACGCCGCCGCCTGGTCGGCGATCGCCTTCGCAAGCCTCGGCGAGGGCGACAAGGCCGCCGGCCTGCTTTCGCTGATCAATCCCATCAACCGCTCGGCCACGCGGGCAGGATTGCATCGCTACAAGGTCGAGCCTTATGTCGCCGCCGCCGACGTCTATTCGGAACCGCCCCATGCCGGGCGCGGCGGATGGACGTGGTACACCGGCTCGGCCGGATGGATGTACCAGGCCGGGATCGGATCGATTCTCGGCCTGCGCCGCGAGGGCGCGTTCCTGCTGCTGGCGCCCTGCATCCCCAAGCATTGGCCCGGCTTCGAGATCGCGTTTCGGCACGGCTCGACGCGCTACGACATCACGGTCGAGAACCCAAACGGCGTCAATCGCGGGATCGTTCATGCGGAACTCGACGGCCAGGCCTTGCCCGCGGGCCCGGTGCGCGTGCCGCTTTGCGACGACGGCAAGAGCCACCGCCTGCGCGCGGTGCTCGGCTAGGCTTTTTTGAGCGAAACTTATCCGGGCCCGACCGATCTCCTGTATGATTCCGGTCGGGAATTCCATCGAATTCGCGGCTTATTCTTTTAAAAGGAACCAGACGATGCATGCGGTGCGCGCGGAAATCGCCAATCTGACATTGGACGAAGTGGCCGATTGGGTGTCGAACATCACGCCCGATTCCATCAATGAGATGGCGGGAAAAGCCGAATTCATGCTGCGCCAGACCCGCCTGCAGGAAAGGGCCACCGACGCGGCCATTCAATCGGCAAGATTCGCGCGCCATAACGCGTTCTATATGTTTTTGACGGTGATCATTCTGGCGATCTCATCGACCGCCACCTTGGTGCTGACGATCATCGAACATACGCGCTGACGCTGCCGGGCGCGAAGAATGCGGCGCCCAACGGGATGCGATGATAGCCGAGCGCCTCGGCCAGATGCGTGCGTCGCGTCTCGCTTTGAAAATCCGGGTTTTATCTCAGTTTGGGCAATGTCCGCTCTCACCCCCCACGACCCAATCACGGAAGAAGTTTGCCCGCGTCTTCGGCCAGCGGCAGAACAAAATAGATGTTGCAGGTGGTGAGCTCGGGGCCGAGCGGGCCGTTCCGCGCGTAGGCCAGCGCCTCGACATGAACGGGCAAGCCGCCCTTCCTGGTTTCCTGCATGGCCAGGAGCGCGTCGTAAACCGCGCGCCGTTCCGGCAAGGAGGCCTGTTTGGGGTTTTCGGGATAATAGGACGGCATGCCGAGAATCAGGTAGTCCATGCGGCATTGCGGCGAGGCCGCCGGAAACGCCGTTTTCCGGACCGCGATTTCGAATGTGCCGTCCCGGCCGTCGAATTCCCAACTCCAATGGCGGCGCGTGGGCAGTTTTTGCAGAGTCGGGCCAGCGACAATATCGCCGGGGCGTAAAATAAAACTCCAGGTCAACGGGTCCGCGGACGCGGCGCCGGCGACGAGCGTGAAAAGGACGGCAATGGCCGGCGCGAGTGCTTTCGTGCTCAATACGGATTGGCGATCGGCAGGGTTTCGGCCGGGTAAAGGGTGATGATCCGCGCGCCGGTGGGCGTGCACACCACCTCTTCCTCGATGCGCGCGGCGGAGAAGCCGTCGGAAGCCGGGCAATAGGTTTCGAGCGCGAACACCATGCCTTCCTTGATCTCCTGCGGATCGTCGAAGGAGTTGAGCCGCGAGATGATCGGCCGCTCGTGCAGGCCCAAGCCCAGGCCGTGGCCGAACAGCAGGCCGAAGCACTCCATCTCGCTGGAGAAGCCGATCTCCTGCGCCTTGGGCCAGGCGGCGGCGATCTGGTCGGTCATGACGCCGGGCCTCACCATCTCGATCGCCCGGTCGATCCATTCGCGCGCCTTCTTGTAGGCGTCGTGCTGGGATGGCGTGGCGCGGCCGACGTTGAAGGTGCGGTAATAGCAGGTGCGGTAGCCGTTGACCGACTGGATGATGTCGAAGAAGGCCTGGTCGCCGGGGCGGATCAGCCGGTCGGTGAAATTATGCGGGTGCGGGTTGCAGCGCTCGCCCGAAATGGAGTTGATCGCCTCGACGTCGTCCGAGCCAAGCTCGTACAGGCGCTTGTTCGCCAGGCCCACGATCTCGTTCTCGCGCACGCCGGGTTTCAGAGCCTCGGCGATGGTCTGGTAGCAGCCGTCGACGATCGCCGCCGACATGTTGAGGAGCGTGATCTCGTCGTTGCTCTTGATCTCGCGCGCATCGAGCATCGCCTGCTGGCCGTCGACTACCTTGAGGCCCACCGCCTGGAGCTCGAACATCATGGCGGGTTCGACCACGTCGACGCCCACCGGCTCGATCGGCGACGCCGTTTTCCTTGAGGATGGACTTGATCTCCTCGGCCGCGGACCGCATCAGACCGATCTTGGGCGCGACCGCGCCGCGCAAGCCCAGCATGCCGGCGTGGCAGTTATGCGGCTTGAGCCAGGGCGCGTACATGCGGTGGTGCTTGGCCGCCGAGCCGAAATCCCACACATGCGGCTCGCCGGTGCCCGGCAGCAGCGAATAGCGCGTGAACTTGTCCTGCGCCCAATTGCCGATGACGGTCGAGGTCATGTAGCGGATGTTGTACTGGTCGAAGCACAGGAGCGAGCCCAGGCCCGCTTGGCGGAGCGCGTTGCGCGTGCGGCCCAGGCGGTAGCGGTGCAAACGCCGGAAATCGAGGCGCTCCTCGAAATCGACCGCGTTCGGCCCCCAGTTCATGATCGGCCGCTTCCAGTCGTAGCGCGGATCGACGTCCTCGGGTTTGACGATGCTGGGTTCGGTGTGATTCTTGGCCATGTGTTTCCTCCGCGCGGGTTCCGGCAAACCTGCATCCGATCCGCCGCGCTGTCAATTGGACGGCGGAAGGCGGCGTCCCGTCATTGAGCTAGATCAAGCGGCCAGTCTTTCCGCCATCCAATCGGCGGTTTGCGGGCGGTAGAGATAAGGCCGGTTGTTGGCGACGTGGTTGCCGTCGGGAATGATCAGCAGCTCGCACGGCCCCTTGACCTCGCGCGCCAGCCGCTCGGCCTCTCCGGGCGGCACGATGCGGTCGAGTTTCCCCGATACGATGTAGATCGGGCATTCGATCCGGTGCGCGATCCCCTTCAGGGACAAGCGTCGCCGCGTTCTGCTTCGCCGCCACCTCGTCATGGGCGTGGGAGCGCACGCGGAAGGCCTCGCGGGTGATCTCGGGCAATTTGTCCCAGATGCCGAGCCAATCGTAAGGCCCGGCGAGCGCGATGCAGGCCGAAACCCGCTTCTCGAAGGCGCAGGCGCGCGGCGCGTAATAGCCCCCCAGGCTCACCCCCCACAATCCCACGCGCTTGGCGTCGAGATCCTTGCGGGTCTCGATCCAGTCGATCACGGCCTTGACCGCGACCTCGTAATCGCCGCGGATGGCGAAATCGTATTCGCCCTCGCCCTGGCCCGGCCCGTCGAAGGCGAGCGTCGCCAGGCCGCGTTCGAGGAAAGTCGGACTGATAGGCCAGCATCTCCTCTTTCGCGCTATCGAGGCCCATGACCATGGCCACCACCGGCGGGCGAATCACGTTCGCCGGCTTGCGCAACACCGCGGCCAGGCTTTTGCCTTCATAGGGGATGCGGACATAGTCGCCCGGCGGCGACAGATGCGGCAAGGCGAGCTTGAAGCATTCGACCGCCTTCATGTGGGCGGCCTTCATCTGGACCAGATCGTCGACGAACAGGAACTTGGCGAAGTGATAGGTGACGGCCGCGCGCGACAGATGCTCGGCGGCCGAGACGAAATGCTTTCGGGCCAACGCTTCCCGGCCGAGCTTTTCGTGGACATCCGCCTTGGCCGACCATTTTTCGCACCATTCGTCCCAGCCCCGGATCGAGGCCGTCACCTCCTGGAAGTCAGTGAGAATGATCCCGTTGGCGACGAAACGCGGCGCCCAATGCGACAGCGCCGATTTGACCCGCGCGTCTTGAAGCTCCGGTCTCGCTCATTCCGCCTTTTCGTCGCGGCGGTACCAGGGCAAATAATGCCGCGTTCCCCAGGTGACGAGCGCGTCGGCGCCGACGCCGAAGCCCGCCAGGAACAGCACCGCGACGAAGGCCTCGTTCTGGTGGAAGGTGCGCGAGTTGAACAGGATGAAATAGCCCAAGCCGCCGATGGCGGTGAAGAACTCGGCCACCACCGCGCCGATCAGCGCGCGCCCGGATGCCAGCCGCAATCCCGGCGAGGAAATAGGGCATCGATGCCGGCAGCACGATTTCGACCAGCTCGCGGAAACGGCCGGAGCGGAAGGAGCGCGCGGTCTCGAGATATTCCTTGGGCATCGAGCGCGCGCCGTCGGCCACGTTCAGGATGATCGAGAAGATCGCCGAGAACACGATGGTGGCGAGCCGCGCCGCCGAGGTGTAGCCGAACCACAGCGAGAACAGCGGCAGCATCACCAGGATCGGCATGGCGTAGAAGGCGTTGACGTAATAGAGCAGCGCGCGCTCGGCGAGCACGCTGCGGCCGATCACCAGGCCCAGCGCCGTACCGAGCACGATTGCGATCAGCACGCCTTCGGCGACCGCGGCCATGGTCTGCGCCAGCGCCGCGAGGAAGGGCGCGCTCGAAACCACATGCGGAAATGCCAGGGCGATGCCGAAAGGCGTCGCGACATAGTCCGGCATGAAGAGCTTGACCGCGACCTGCCACAGCGCCACCACCGCCAATCCCGCGACCAGGCGCGGCACCAAGGGCCCGGCGAAAATCATCCGGGCGGGACGCAGCGGCGATGCGGCCGTGGCAAGGCTCATGGCGTCAGCCCCGCCAGCGCGCGAAGTGCCCCTCGAGCGTCATGCCGAGGCGCATGAGGACGAGGGCGGCCGCCACCATCACCAGCACGGCGGCGAACACTGCGCCGGTGTCGAAATCCTGGGTCGCGTTCATGATCAGGCCGCCGAGACCGGTGGCGGAAAGCCAGAACTCGGCCGCGATCATGCCCACCAGCGCGCGGCCGATCGCCTGGCGGATGCCGGTCATGGTGTAGGGCAGCGTGTAGGGCACCATGACCTCGCGCCACAGCGCCCATTCGCCCGAGCGGTACGATCGCGCCACCTCGATCAGCTCGGGCTTGATGCTGCGCGCGCCTTCGATGGTGTTGTAGAGGATCGGAAACACGGCGAACAGGAACACCACCAGCACCTTGGGCGCGAAGCCGAAACCCATCAGCGACAGGATGAAGGGGATGAGCGCGACCATGGGCGTGGCGTAGAGCACCATGATGTAGACATCGAGCGCCTCGCGCAGAACCCGCACCCGCGCCAGCAGCAGCCCGAGCGGCATGCCGGCGACGATCGCCAACCCCAGGCCGGTGGCGAACAGCGAAGCCGAGGAAAGCGTCGCGCGCAGCAGCTCGCCGATCTGCGCCAATTGCCAGAAGCGCAGCAGCGTCTCCGACAGCGGCGCCATGAAGGCGGCGCTGGTCATCCGGCCGGCGATCTCCCAGAGCGCCAAGCCGGCCGCGAGGCTCAGGACGAAGGGCGCGTGGCGCGCCAGCCGCTCGCGGAAATGCGTCCGGCTTCGCTCTTGACCGGCGATGCTGCTCACGGCGTTTTTTTGATCAGCGCCTCGGCGTCGCGCCACACCGAGGGGTCGATGAGCTGGTCGTAGGCGGGCGGGGTCTTGCCCTCCTGGATGCTGCCGCCCTTGACCAAGGTGGCGGTGTATTTCTCGATCTGCGCCTTGTTCATGCCGTCATCCGACGTGGCCCACAGGCCGAACTGGACGTATTTGGACAGCGCCGGTCCGGTGATGGCGGCATCGCGGCCGGTCACGGGCGCGATGATCGCCGTCACGCGCGCGTTGTTCTTGGGGTCCATCATGAAGCGGCCCGCCATGGTCAAGGCCGCGACCGCGCGCACGAAGCCGTCGCGCTTTTCGGCGAGGCGGTCCTTGCGCACCACTAGCAGCAGATTGTGGTTGTCGGGCGTCGTCTCCATCTGCGACTTGATCACGTAGACCTGCTTATGGCCGACCTGCTCGATGTCGGGGATGTCGTCGAGATGGGCGATGCCGAAGACGAGCTGGCCCGAGGCCAGGGCCGAGGCGGTGTTCGAGCCCATCGCCACCTGCTGCACCTTGTCGATGTCCATGTGGCAGCCGACCGCCAGCAATCCCTTGAGCGCGATCGAGCGCACGCCGCCTTGCGTGTCGACGCTGACCGGCTGGCCGGATACTGCCTCGCAGGTGACGCGCTTGGGGTCGGTCGAAACCAGCGACATGTCCTGGCGCGGCATGCCGTAGATGCCGACCAGCGGCACCCCGGCATTGGCGATCTGGCCGATCACCACCGCGGTGCCGGAATAGGAGGCGTCGATGTCGCCCGCCAGCACGGCGCGCGAGGCGGCGGTGCCGTTGTCGAATTGGCGCAGCTCAACGTCGGCGCCGTATTTCTTGAAGTAGCCCTGTTCTTGCGCAACGTAGGCGATGGTCGAGACGAAGATCGGCGGGATGCCCGGTATGCCGATCACGATCTTGGGCGACTGCGCCCGCGCGGGCCCGGCCAGCGCAACCGCCGTCAGGAACGCCATCAAAACAATCTTGCGGAACATCGGTCACTCCCTCCCCTTGGAATCGTTTCGCCGGTTTTTTCTTTTCCGGGTTGCTTCAGGTCCCGAGCTGGAATTCGGCCTTCTTCGCCTCGGTCATCAGCGTGCTCCAGACCCGCTCGCGCAGCGCGGCGAAGCGCGGCAGCACCAGCGTGTCACGGCCGCGCGGACGGGGCAAGTCGACGGCGATTTCCTCGTGGATGCGCGATGGCCGGCCCTTCAACACCACGACGCGGTCGCCCATCAGCACCGCTTCCTCGATCGAGTGCGTCACGAACAGCATGGTGGTGGGCTGGCGCTCCCAGATGCGCAGCAGCTCGAACTGGAGGATCTCGCGCGTCTGGGCGTCGACCGCGGCGAAGGGCTCGTCCATCAGCAACACGCGCGGCTCGATCGCGAGCGCGCGCGCCAGGCCGCAACGCTGCTGCATGCCGCCCGACAGCTGATAGGGATAGGCCTGCTCGAAGCCGGTCAGGCTGACGAGATGGATGAAACGCGGCACGCGCCGCGCGATCTCGGCCTGGTCCAAACCGGCCATGCGCAGCCCGTAGGCGACGTTGTCGTAAACCGTCTTCCACGGGAAAAGCCCGAAATGCTGGAACACCATGGCGACGCCGGGCTTGGGCTCGGTCACGCGCTCGCCGTCGACCAGCACCTCGCCCTCGGCTTGGATGAGCCCGTCGATACAGCGCAAGCAGCGTGGTCTTGCCGCAGCCCGAAGGCCCGACCAGCGCCACGATCTCACGCTCGCCGACGTCGAGATTGACGCCGTCGAACACGACATGGTCGCCGTAGCTTTTCTTGAGCCGCCGCACCGCGATCTGGCCGCCCTTGGCCGCGGCGGCGTCGGGCGCGGTGGGGGATTTCGCCGCCAGGTTCATTCGGCCGCCGGCGCGGCCTTGTCCGGCCCGGATTTTTGCTTGGCCCAGTAGTCCGCCCGCGCCTTGCTTTCCCGCAAGGCGGCTTCGCTCTCGAAACCCGGCGCCATCGAGGCCGAGGTTCCGGTCAGCACCTGGTGATGCTCGATGTTGAGCGTGCGCAACCAGCGCTGCTGGCCCATGGTGATGGCGATGAAATAGCCGAGCTCAACCAGCTGCGGCTCGGTGAAATGCCTGTAGAGGCGATCCCACAGCGCGTCGCCGGCCGGCAGGTCCCAGGTGATGGCCTCGGCATAGGCGAGCGCCGCCTTCTGCCGGTCGTCGTAACGCGTCGATTGCTCGAAATTCAGCAGGTCGCGGTAATCCTCCTCGACCAGCCCGGATTTCCGCGATTTGACCGAGCGTTGATTGCCGCAATACTCGCATTTGACCGAGCGCGAGACATAGACGCGGCACAGCTCCTTGATGCTGTGATCGGTGACGCCGTTGCGGAAAACGCCGTCCCAGGTGTCGGCGAAGGACCAGAAGGCGGCGGGCACATGGGCGCGGACCGCCTGGCTTTCGGGGCGGGGCGTGCCCTCGCGCCGGCAGCGCTCGAGTTCGGCGAGCATGCGCTCGTCCTCGAGCGAGGCCGGATCGACATAGCGGATGCGTTGCTTGGCCATTCCCGATACTCCCCGCGCGCGTGTCTTAAGCTTTGGTGACGATTTTGCGGCAGGAATGCCCGGCGATCAACCCCCATTGGGCTTGGGGCGCTCCGGCGCCTAGAGCAGCGTCGCCGCCAGCAGCAGCGCCAGAATGACGAGCGCCGCGCCGTTCAAGACCAGGATGCCGCCCGCCGCCATGTCCTTGACGGCGCGGATTTCGGCGTGGAGGTCGGGATGGATGTGATCGGCCAGCGCCTCGATCGCCGAATTGATGAGCTCGGCCGCGAGCACCAGGGCGATCATCAGCACGGCCACCGCCCACCACAGCAAAGGCGGGCGCAGCCAGGCGAGCAAGACCAAGGCCGATGCCGCGCACAGGATTTCGAGGCGGAAGCTGCCCTCGCGCAACCAGGCGGATCCGATGCCGTGGAGCGCGAACAGGAAGCGCTCCGGCACGGACCGGTTCTTCCAATCCGCCTTGTCCAGCCTGTCCGTTTTGTTGCTCAACCGGGTCCCCCGATGCCGGGCCCCAGGACCCGCCTCCAATCCATGTCCTAGGCAATCGGGGGCCTACCCGCAAATGTCATTTTTCCGTCGCAAAAGCGAGGGGCGCCGCTTCGGCGCTTCCGCTTCCCAAGGGATTTGGGCTACATCAGGGCGGGCGCAGGCGGCTTGGAGCATAGGGGTCGGGGACGATGAATCAGCGATGGGGTCTCCCGATCGTCGCTTGGCCGTCGCGCTTCCGCCCGAGCTTCTGGGACGGCGTGGCGCTGCCGCTGGTGATCGGCGTCATCATGCTGTTCGCCTGGTCGAGCCAGCAGATGAGCCAGCCCTTCCATGCGGGCGAGACGATAGCCATCTCGCTCGACCCCTGGCATCTGCCCGAATACGCGCTCAGGACCGTCATGCGCATGGCGATCGCGCTGGTGGCCTCGCTGGTCTTCAGCATCGGCTACGCGGCGGTGGCGGCCAAGAGCAAGCGCGCCGAGAAGCTGCTGATCCCCATCCTCGACATTCTCCAATCGGTGCCGATCCTCGGGTTCCTGTCGATCACCGTGACGGGATTCATCGCGCTCTTTCCCGGCCGGCTCTTGGGCTACGAATGCGCCGCGATCTTCGCCATCTTCACCAGCCAGGCCTGGAACATGACCTTCAGCCTCTACCAGTCCTTCCTGGGCGTGCCGGGCGATCTGCGCGAGGCCGCGCGCATGTACCACCTGTCGCCCTGGCACGGCTTCTGGCAGCTCGAAATGCCCTTCGCGCTGCCCCAGCTGGTCTGGAACATGATGATGTCGGTCTCGGGCGGCTGGTTCTTCGTGGTCGCCTCGGAGGCGATCACGGTCAACGGCAACAACGTGCTGCTGCCGGGGATCGGCTCCTATATCTCGGTGGCGATCGACCACCGCGATCTGCACGCGGTGGGCTACGCCATTCTCGCCATGCTGGTGCTGATCCTGATCTACGACCAGCTGCTGTTCCGCCCGTTATTGGCCTGGGTGCAGCGCTTCAAATACGAGGAGATCGGCGGCGACGAGATCGAGTCGCCCTGGTTCCTGGTGATGGTGCAGCGGGCGCGTCTGTTCCATTTCTTCACCTGGCTGGTCGATCTGTCGGGCCGGTTGTCGAGCCGCGTCATCCAGCGCGTGCCCGATCTGCCGGCGATTCCGCGCGGCGGCAAACGCGCCGCGCGAGCGATCGATTTGGCGTGGAGCACGCTGCTGGTGGCGGGCGCCGCGGCGGCGCTGGTCAAGATTCTGGCCTTCATTCACGCCGAGGTCGGCTGGGCCGAGGTGGGGCACGTCGCGCTTCTGGGCGCGGCGACGCTCGCGCGCGTCGTCGTGCTGATCGCGGTGGCCGCGCTGATCTGGGTCCCGATCGGGGTCTGGATCGGGCTGCGCCCGCGCATGGCGCGCCGCGTCCAGCCGGTCATTCAGTTCCTGGCGGCGTTTCCGGCGAATCTGTTCTTCCCGATCGCCGTCGTCCTGATCGTCCATTACAGCCTCAACACCGAGATCTGGCTGTCGCCGCTCATGATCCTGGGAACGCAGTGGTACATCCTGTTCAACGTCATCGCCGGCACGCTGTCGCTGCCGACCGATTACCAGCTGGTGGCCGGCAATTTCGGCGTCCGGGGCTGGCTGTGGTGGCGCCGGTTGGTGCTGCCCGGCATTTTCCCGGCCTTCGTCACCGGCGCGGTGACCGCCTCGGGCGGCTCGTGGAACGCCAGCATCGTCGCCGAGGTGGTGAAATGGGGCAACACCACGCTCACCGCCACCGGCATCGGCGCCTATATCGCGCAGGAGACCGAGGCGGGCGACTTCCCCCGCATCGCGCTGGGGATTACGGTGTTGAGCCTTTACGTCCTGCTGTTCAACCGGCTGCTGTGGCGCCGGCTCTACACGCTCGCCGAAGAGCGTTTGCGGCTCGATTGATGTAGGATCGTCGCCATGACCGCCGACACCAGCCTCGCCAACGGAGGCGCCGCCGCCGGCCAACAACGCCGGGAGCGCCACCGCGCTCATCGCCTCCCATGCGGTGTGCAAGACCTACGCGACCGGCGAATCGGCCGGCCGGCTGGTGCTCGACCACATCGATTTCGCGCTCAAGGAAGGCGAGATCGTCGCGATATTGGGCAAGTCGGGCTCGGGCAAGTCGACGTTCCTGCGCGTGCTGGCGGGGTTGACGCAAGCGAGCGAGGGCTATGCCACATATCGCGGCAATCGCGTCGACAGCCCGGCTCAGGGCATCGCCATGGTGTTCCAGACCTTCGCGCTCTTTCCCTGGCTCACCGTGCTGGGCAACGTCGAATTGGGACTCGAAGCCCAGGGCATCGCGCGCGAGGAGCGCCAGAAGCGCGCCGTCGCCGCGATCGACCTGATCGGCCTCGACGGTTTCGAATCGGCATATCCCAAGGAGCTCTCGGGCGGCATGCGCCAGCGCGTGGGATTCGCCCGCGCGCTGGTGGTCAATCCCGACGTGCTGCTGCTGGACGAGCCCTTTTCCGCGCTCGACGTGCTGACCGCCGAGACGCTGCGCGGCGACATGATGGATCTGTGGCTCGCCAAGCGCATACCGACCAAGGGCATGATCATCGTCTCGCACAACATCGAGGAAGCGGTGGAGGTTTCCGACCGCATCATCATCTTCGGCAGCGATCCCGGGCTGCATCCGCAACGAGATTCCGATCTCGCTGCCGCGCCCGCGCAGCCAGTCGGACCCGGCCTTCCGCCGCATCGTCGACGAGGTCTATACGCTGATGACCACCGTGCAAGGCGCCGAGGCGGCCCGGCGGCGCGCGGAACCGATCGGCGTCGGCTACCGCCTGCCCGACGCGTCGATCCAGCAGCTGATCGGCTTGCTCGAGGCGGTGTCGAACCCGCCCTATGACGGGCGCGCCGATCTGCCCAAGCTGGCCGAAACCGAGCATCTCAGCACCGAGGAGCTGGTGACCCTGCTCGAGGCGTTGCAGCTTTTGGGCTTCGGCCAGGTGGGCGGCGGCGACATCGAGATGCTGCCCGCGGGGCGCGAATTCGGCGCCGCCGATCTGCAGCGGCGCAAGCAGATTTTCGCCGATCATATGCGGCGCAACATCCCCTTGGCCGCGCATATCAGGCGGGTGCTCGACGAACGGCCCGGCCACGCCGCGCCCGAGAGCCGCTTCCTCGGCGAACTCGAGGATTATTTGAGCGAGGAGGATGCGGCCAAGGTGTTCGAGACCGTCATCAACTGGGGCCGTTATGCCGAGCTTTTCGCCTATGATTACGACAGCGGCGTCGTAAGCCTCGAAAATCCCTCCTGAGCGGGCTGGTTTGAAAATCGGGACGGAATCGCGCGCCTTGGTTTTTCTGCTGGGGGCGCTGACCGCGATCACCGCGCTGGCGATCGACATGAGCCTGCCGGCGCTGCCGACGCTGGGCCGCGAATTCCATGCGACGCCGGACCGGGTGCAGTTGACATTGAGCCTGTTCGTCGGCGGCTATGCGGCGGGGCAGCTGTTCATCGGCCCGTTGTCGGACCGGTTCGGGCGCAAGCCGGTGATGCTGACCGGCCTGGTCATCTACATGATCGCGGCGGGGGCTTGCGCCGCGAGCCCCGGGATCGGATTTTTGATCTGGTCGCGGCTGGTGATGGGTTTCGCCGGCTGCGCCGGGCCGGTGCTGGCGCGCGCGGTGGTGCGCGATCATTTCGCCGGCAAGACCGCGGCGCAGATGTTCTCCTCGCTCACCGCGGTGTTCGCGCTGGCGCCGCTGGTGGCGCCGACGCTGGGCGGCTGGCTGTTGGTGCATTTCGGCTGGCGGGCGATTTTCGTGTTTCTGCTGGCCTTCGCGCTGGCGCTCGTCGTGGTGGTGGCGGCGACGTTTTCCGAATCGCTCAAGACCCCCGATGAAGACGCACTCAGGCCCTCGCGCCTCATTTCCAATTACGGCGCCTTCCTCGGCAACCGGATTTGCCTGGGCTACGCGATCGTGAACGGGTTTTGCTGGGCCGGGATTTTCGCCTTTCTGTCGGGTTCGCCCTTCGTGTTCATCGAGGTCTATGGCGTGGCGCCCGCGCGTTACGGCTTTTATTTCGCGCTCTCGGCGGTGGGGCTGGTGATGGGCGCGCTCAGCAACAAATGGCTGCTGCGCCGCTTCGGCTCGAGCCACGTGCTGCATGCGGGTTTCGCCATCGTGGTCGCGGGCGGCGCGATCATCTTCGCCGCCTGCCTGACGCGTTTCGGCGGCCCGTTGGGCATCATGGCCGGGATGATGCTCTATATTTTCGGCCAGGCCTTGGTGATGCCCAACGCCATGGCGGCGGCGATGGAGCCGGTGGCGCACATGGCGGGGAGCGGCGCGGCCCTGATCGGCGTGGTGCAGATGCTGTGCGGCAGCGTGGCGGGCTACGCGGTGAACGCGCTTTACGACGGCACGCCGACGCCGATGGGCGCGGTGATCCTGGCGACGGCGCTGGGCACGGTTGCGATTTACTGGGCGGCGTTGCGGCGGCGCCACCGGGCGGCTTAAGACTCACCCCTTCGGCCGCATGGTGGGAAAGGCGATGACGTCGCGGATCGACGGGCTGTCGGTGAGCAACATCACCAGCCGGTCGATGCCGATGCCGAGGCCGCCCGCGGGCGGCATGCCGTATTCGAGCGCCAGCACGAAATCGGCGTCCAAGGGCTGCGCCTCCTCGTCGCCCGCCTGGCGCGCCTCCATTTGCGCCTCGAAGCGCTTCAACTGGTCCAGGGGATCGTTGATCTCGGAGAAGGCGTTGGCCACTTCCCAGCCGTTGATATAGGTCTCGAAACGCTCGGTGAGGCGCGGATCGCTCCGGTCCGCCTTGGCCAAGGGCGAGATGTCGCGCGGGAAACCGGTTACGTGGATGGGCTGGATCAGCCCCGCTTCGACCTTGGCGGCGAAGGCGCCTTCGAGCGCATGGCCCCAGGAGGCGTGTTTGGGCAGCTCCGCGCCGAGCTTCTTCGCCGCGTCGCGCGCGGATGCCGCGTCCTTGAACGCGAGGAAATCGACGCCGGTCTTGTCCTTCACCAGCTCGGCCATGGATTTGCGCGGCCAAGGGCCTTTGAGTTCGATGGCGTTCTTACCGTAGGGGATGCGGGTCGCGCCCAGCACCTCTTGCGCGATCGAGCCGATCAGATATTCCGCCATCTCCATCATGGCGGTGTAGTCGACGAAGGCCTGGTAAAGCTCAAGCGAGGTGAATTCGGGATTGTGGCGCGGCGAGATGCCCTCGTTGCGGAAATTGCGGTTGATCTCGAACAGCTTGTCGGAAAGCCCGCCGATCAGCAGCCGCTTCAGGTGCAACTCGGGCGCCACCCGCATATAGAGGTCGAGATCGAGCGCGTTGTGATGCGTGACGAAGGGCTTGGCCGAGGCGCCGCCCGGCACGGCGTGGAGCATCGGGGTTTCGACCTCGAGAAAGCCGCGCTCGATCAGCAGGCGGCGCATCACCGCGACGATGCGCGAGCGGCGGCGCAGGGTTTCGCGGCTGTCCTCGTTCATGATGAGGTCGAGATAGCGCTGGCGGTAACGGGTCTCGAGGTCGGTGAGGCCGTGGAATTTCTCCGGCAGCGGCATCAGCGCCTTGGCCAGCACGGCGAGCTCGCCGCCGTTGACGGTCAACTCGCCGCGCGGCGTGCGCCGCACCAGGCCCGTTACGCCGAGGATGTCGCCCAAATCCAGCAGCGGCAGGATCGCCAACCCCCCGGCGGAGAGCTTGTCCTTGTGGTTGAAGACCTGGATCTTGCCGGTCGAGTCATGCAGATCGATGAACATGCCGCTGTTGCGGATGGCGCGGATGCGGCCCGCCACCGAAACCCTGTCCTGGGTTTCGGTCCCGGCGGGCAAATCCTTGTACAGGGCGTTGAGCTCGGATGAAGAGGCGCTGACCGCGAAGCCGTAAGGGTAAGGATCGACGCCGAGCTCCTTGAGCTTGGCGAGCTTCTCCAGCCGCTGGGCGCGGTATTGGTTGTCTTGTTCTTCTTCATCCCGTTTTTCCGCCATCTTTCCCCCGGATGGTTCCTTGTAACGGCTTGGCGGCAAAGCGCAACTGGCTTGCGGCGCAACTCTTTTAAGGTTTAGCCGGGCTTCGCCCGGCGGGGGCGGTAAAGCGCAACTGGCTTGCGGCGGGATTCTTCAGGTTTTGGCCGGGCTTGGTCCGGCGGGAGCCTTGAACGCCGCCAGATCGACGACGCGATCGTGAAAGGCCTTGAGGCTTTCGCGGTGGCCGACGCTGACCAATGTCGGCCGCCAAACGCCCTGGCGCAGCCGCCGGTAGAATTCGCTCTCGGTCGATTCGTCGAGCGCCGAGGTGGCTTCGTCGAGGAAGAGCAGATCGGGCTTGGCCAGGAAGACGCGCGCGAAGGCCAGACGCTGCTGCTCGCCCAAGGAGAGCCGCTGCGGCCAGTCCTCGGCCTCGTCGAGCCGGCCGGCAAACGCGCCGAGGCCGACCGATTCGAGCGCCTCGGCCAGCTTGGCGGCGGGCTCGTCGCCGGCGTTGCGCGGATAGGCCAACGCGTCCCGAAGCGAACCCAAGGGCAGATAAGGCCGCTGCGGCAGGAACAAGGCCTGGCCCTGCCCGAGGCGGATGTCACCCGCGCCGAAGGGCCAGATGCCGGCGAGCGCGCGCAACAGCGTGCTCTTGCCGATTCCGTTGGGGCCGGTGACCAGGATCGCCTCGCCGGGCGCCACCTCGAGCGAAACGTCCCGCAACAGCCCGGTCCCGTCGGGCAGATCGAGGGCGAGATTTTTCACTTCCAGGCCCCGGCCCGAACGGATTTCGCGGATCGCCTGCGGCGCGCGCAAGGATTGGGAGATTTCCTCCATGCGCGCGTCGAAGGTGCCGAGGCGCTGGGTCACCGCCGCCCAGTTCGCGATCTCGGGATAGGCGTTGATGATGAAGGAAAGCGAGGCCTGGACCGTGGAAAAGGCGTCGATCACCTGCATCAGCCCGCCGAGCGCGATTTCCTTGGCGAAATAGCGCGGCGACACCACGATCACCGGGAAGATCACCGCCACCTGGGCGTAGCCCGAGGTGAGCCAGTTCAAAAGCTTGCGGCGTTTCATGATCCGCCAGAAGTTGTCGTAGAGGAACGAAAAGCGTTGCCGGAAGATGTGGAGTTCCGGCTCCTCGCCGCCGTAGAGCGCGACGCTTTCGGCGTTCTCGCGCAAACGCACCAGGCTGTAGCGGAAATCGGCCTCGTAACGCTGCTGCGCGAAATTGAGCGGTATCAGCGGCCGGCCGAACTTGATGGTGAGCCAGGTGCCGAAGCCGGCATAGACCAGCGCCGCCCACACCAGATAGGCCGGGATGTGGACGCTGCCCCAGCCGTAGAGCGGGATTTCGGCCGGACCCGAGAGCCCCCACAGGATCACCAGGAACGAGCCCAATTCCACCACCGAGGTCAAGAGCCCGAGCGTCAGCGTCATCACATAGGAGGTGAACTGGTTCAAATCCTCGGAGATGCGCTGGTCGGGGTTGTCGGTGGTCTGGCCGTGGAGCTGCATCCGGAAATAGGTGCGGCCGGCGAGCCAGCGCATGAGATAGCGCTTGGTGAGCCAGCGCCGCCAGCGGATCTGGAGCATCTGCTGGAGATAAAGCGCATAGACCGACATCGCCATGCTGGCGGCGGCCAGGCCGCAGAAGATGCCGAGCTGGCGGAAGAATTCGGGCGCGTTGAATTCCTGCAGCGCGTTGTAGAAGGCGTTGTTCCACTGGTTGATGCGCACGTCGATATAGACGTTGCCGAGATTGAGCGCGATCACCGTGAGCGCCAGCGCCCAGGCGGAGCGCGATTCTTCCGAGGTCCAGTAATGCTTGGCCAGGTTCCAGGCGACGTGCAGCATGTTGCGCCGCGCGCCGTTGATCGCCGGGCCGGGCGGCGCGTCGTCCATCGCCGGGCCGGGAGGAGAAACGATGGCGATGTCCGGTCTCCGGCGGCGCTAGCGCGACGCGCGCGCGATGGTGGCGGTGGTGCTGTAGCCGGGAACCAGCTCGGCCAGCACAACCTTGCCGCCGTAACCCTGCACGATGTCGGCGCCCACCACCTCGTTGAGCTTGTAATCGGCGCCCTTCACCAGCACTTCGGGGCGGATTTCCTTGATGAGTTCGACCGGGGTGTCGGCGTCGAACACCACCACCAGATCGACGTCCGCGAGCGAGGCGAGCACGGCGGCGCGCGCCGCTTCGTTCTGCACCGGACGGCCCGGGCCCTTGAGGCGCTGGACCGAGGCGTCGCTGTTGATGCCCACCACCAGCCGGTCGCAGGCCTTGCGCGCCTGCTCCAAGAGCGCGACGTGGCCGGGATGGATCAGGTCGAAGCAGCCGTTGGTGAAGCCCAGCTTGAGCCCGTTGCGCCGCCAGCGCGCGACATGGTCGAGCGCCAAGGGCAGCGGCAGCACCTTGCGGCTTTTGAGGGTGTCGCGGTCGATGAGCGCGGAGGACAATTCCTTGGCCTCGACCACCGCGGTGCCGACCTTGCCGACGACGATGCCGGCGGCGGCGTTGGCCAGGCTCGCGGCGTCCAGGAGCGAGGCTCCGGCCGCCACCGCCGCGCCCAGCGCCGCCATCACCGTGTCGCCCGCGCCCGAGACGTCATAGACCTCGCGTGCCTCGGCCCACAGGCGGTGCACCTTGTCCTTGCCTTCGACCAGGATCATGCCGTCCTTGCCGCAGGAAACCAGCATCGCGGCAAAGCCGTGCCGTTTCATCTGCTCGAGCGCGGCCGCCACCACCTCGTCGTCGCCGTCGAGCGAAACGCCCGCCGCCTGGCCCAGCTCGCGGCGATTGGGTTTCAGCAGAGTGGCGCCGCGATAGATCGAATAGTCGCTGCCCTTGGGATCGACGATCACCGGGCGCTTGGAATCGCGCGCGGCCTTGATGATCTCCGCCGCCATGCCGCCGCCCAGCACGCCCTTGGCGTAATCCGACAGGATCACCAGCTGGTAATGGCCGAGCGCGGGTTTGAGCTGCGCCAGCAGATCGGCGCGCAGCTCCGCGCCCAAAGGCTCGATGCGTTCCTGGTCGGCGCGCAGCAATTGCTGATTGTCGGCGATGTAGCGGGTCTTGACCGGCGTCACGCGGTTGCGCGCCGCCAGCAGATGGGCTTCGGCGTTGCCGAGCGCGGCCATCATGCGCGAGATATCGCGGCCGGCCGGATCGTTCCCCGTGACGGAAATGAAACAGGTCTCGGCCCCGAGCGCGTGGAGATTGCGCACCACGTTGCCGGCGCCGCCCAGGCGGCTTTCCTCGCCCTCGACATGCAGCACCGGCACCGGCGCCTCGGGCGAGATGCGTTCGACCCGGCCGCGGATATAATGGTCGAGCATGACGTCGCCGACGCAAATCACGCGCGTGCGGGCAAGCGCCTCGACCAAGGCGACGAGATCGGTCTGGGCCATGGCGTTCCTCTTATGGCCTGGCATGGATACTGGCAAGCAAAACCCGCCGGGATAACCTATATTTCAAGCATGAAAGCCGAGTCCCAGAAGAAGGGTAGCGTAGGCCCTGCACCCAGGGTACCGGCGGGCGAGCGCGTTTACGCGATCGGCGACGTGCACGGCCGACTCGACCTGCTGAAGCGCCTGCTCGGGCGCATCCGGGAGGACGCGGCCCAGGCCAAATCCCTGCGCAAATCCCTGGTCTATCTCGGCGATTACGTCGACCGGGGGCCCGAATCCAAGGGCGTGATCGATCTGCTGCTGAGCCGGCCGATGAAAGACGCCGGGTTCGAGGAAATTCCCCTCATGGGCAATCACGAGGACATATTGCTGCAATTCCTCGCCGATGTCCGGGTCGGCCCGCATTGGTTCGCCTATGGCGGGATGGCGACGCTCGAAAGCTACGGCGTGCGCCCGCCCCGGCTGATGGCCGCGGAGGAGGATCTGGTCCGCGCCCAGCGCGAGCTCGCGGCAAAGATTCCCTTGGCCCATCTCGAATTCCTGCGCCGCATGAAGCTGAAGCACGAGGAAGGCGATTATCTCTTCGTCCATGCGGGGTTGCGCCCCGGCGTGGCCCTGATCAGCAGATCGGGCAGGATTTGATGTGGATTCGCGACGAGTTCCTTCAAGCAACGCCGATTTCGGCAAGCTGGTGGTGCACGGCCACACCATCGCCGAAGAGCCGCAGGTGAAGGCCAACCGCATCGGCATCGACACCGGCGCCTATGCCACCGGAGTACTCACGGCCCTGGTGCTGGAAGGAAACGAGCGGCGGTTTCTGCAGACGGCAGCGCAGGAATAAAACAGGCGCGCGATTCTAAAAAATATGCCGGCCGATCAGATAAAGCGCGAGCCAGGGCGTGGCGGCCAATGCCGCCCAGACCAGGGCCTTGACGAAATCGAACGACGAAGCCGGTTTCGAGATGGCGAAATAATTGGCGCGTTCGGCCTTGAAGCTCATGGGGGAACTCCCGGTTGCGCCCCGAGCATC
>CAVXKY010000019.1:0-165440 GCA_963762425.1 uncultured Alphaproteobacteria bacterium
AAGGCCGGCGCTTTCGCCCCGCCGGCCTTGCGCAGCATAGAATACAGTATACAATAATCCAAGGTCATAAACACGCCGTGAGCCGCGCCATGACACCGCCGATCCGCGTTCTGCTGGCCAAGGTGGGCCTCGACGGCCACGACCGCGGGGTGAAGGTGGTCGCCCGCGCGCTGCGCGACGCCGGCATGGACGTGATCTATTCCGGCCTGCACCGCACGCCGGACGAGGTCGTCACCGCCGCCATCCAGGAGGACGTCGACGTGCTCGGCGTCAGCCTCTTGTCCGGCGTGCAGATGACGGTGTTTCCGAAAATCCTCGCCCGGCTCAAGCAGCAAGGCGCCGACGACATGATCGTGGTCGCCGGCGGCGTCATGCCCGACGAGGACGTCGCGGCGTTGAAGAAGATGGGCGTGAGCGAGGTGCTGCTGCAGGACACGCCGCCCGAACGAATCGTAACGCGGTTGCGCGAACTGGTCGCCCAACGCGGCGCGCGGTGACGGCGATGGAGTCCTGGTCCTTTCCGCCCGCCTACGACGAGAATTATTTTCCGGATCGCGCGAGCCGCTATTGGTTTCCCGGGCGCGAGACCATGCCCGCCGCCGAGCGCGCGAGGCCTGATTCTCGAACGGCTCAAGACCGTCTGCGCCTATGCCTATGAACGCGCGCCGTTCTACCGGCGCAAATGGGACGAGGCCGGATTCCACCCTTCGCAGCTCCGGTCGCTCGAGGATTTCGAAGCCAAGGTTCCGGTGGTGGAGAAGAAGGATTTGCGCGCCGCGCAGGAACGGGCGGCGCCGTTCGGCGACTATCTGTGCGTGCCCGAATCCGAGATTTTCCACATCCACGGCACCAGCGGCACCACCGGCCGGCCCACCGCCTTCGCCATCGGCCGCAACGACTGGCGTGCCATCGCCAACGCCCATGCGCGGGTGATGTGGGCGATGGGCTTGCGGCCCGGCGACACCGATCTGCGTGGCGGCGATTTTCTCGCTGTACATGGGAAGCTGGGGCGCGCTCGCCGGGGCCGAGCGGCTGGGCGCGCGGTGCTTTCCCGTTCGGCGCGGGCGTCGCCGGCATGTCGGCGCGTTGCGTCCAATGGCTCAACCTGGTCAAGCCGACCGCGTTTTACGGCACGCCGACCTATGCCCTGCATCTGGCGCAAATCGCCGCCGAGGAAGGGCTCAATCCGCGCGATTTCAGACTCAAGATCATGTTCTTTTCCGGCGAGCCCGGGGCGTCGATTCCCGGCGTCCGCGGCAAGATCGAGGAGCTTTACGGCGCGCGGGTTTCCGACTGCGGCTCGATGGCCGAGGTGACGCCGTGGATGAACGTGGCCGGAACCGCCGAGACCCCGGGCATGCTGTGCTGGCAGGACATCGTCTACACCGAAGTCTGCGATCCGGCCACGATGCGGCGCGTGCCCTACGGCGCGCGCGGCACGCCGGTCTACACCACATCTGGAGCGGACTTCGCAGCCGATGATCCGGCTGCTGTCGGGCGATCTTTCGCTCTGGACCAACGACAAGAACCCCTGCGGCCGCACCTATCCGCGCCTGCCGCAGGGCATCTTCGGCCGGATCGACGACATGTTCACCATCCGCGGCGAGAACGTGTATCCGAGCGAGATCGACGCGGCGTTGAACGAGATCGCGCATTACGGCGGCGAACATCGGATCATTGATCAGCCGCGACGGCGGCCATGGACGAGCTGCTGCTGCGCGTCGAATGCGACGCCGAAACCCACGCCGGGGCGCGGCCGCGATCACTGGGATGCGGCGGGAGGTCGAACGCAAGCTGCAAAAGGTCCTCGGCCTGCAGGACAATGGTGGAGATCGTCGGGCCGAACACGATCGCGCGCACGGATTTCAAGGCGCGCCGGGTGATCGACGACCGGAAAGTCTTCGCCGACATGCAGGCGCAGATCGAACGGGGACGGAATTGAGCCCCAAGGCGGCCTCGGCCGATCTGGTGGCGCGGGTTGCAGGCCGGCGAGCCGGCGGCCATCGCCCGGCTGATCTCGCGCGCGGAGCACGGCCAGGCCGGAAGCGCGCGACGCGCTCGCCCGGATCTACAAGCTCGCCGGGCGCGCCCACGTGATCGGCATCACCGGCGTGCCGGGCAGCGGCAAATCGACCCTGGTCGCCAAACTGACGGAAAAACTGCGCGCCCAGGGCGTCAAGGTGGGCGTGGTCGCGATCGACCCGTCCAGCCCCTATTCGGGCGGCGCGATCCTGGGCGACCGCATCCGCATGACCGAGCTGGCGTCCGATCCGGGGGTTTATATCCGCTCGATGGCGAGCCACGGCGCCACCGGGGGCATGGCGCATGCGACGCTCGACGCGGTCGATATTCTCGACGTCGCCGGTTTCGACACCGTCATCATCGAGACGGTCGGCGTCGGCCAGGACGAGGTGGAGATCGTCAAGGCGTCGCACACCACGATCGTGGTCTCGGCGCCCGGCCTCGGCGACGAGGTCCAGGCGATCAAGGCCGGCATTCTCGAAATCGCCGACATCCACGTGGTCTCGAAATGCGACCGCAGCGACGCCAACCGCACCCTCGTCGATTTGAAGCAGATGCTGGCGCTCGGCCTGGCGCCGGGCAAGCCGCTCTGGACGCATCCCGGTGATCGGCACCAGCGCGGTATCGGGACTGGGTTTCGACGATCTTGCCGAAGCCATCGAGCGGCATCGGCAAGCGGCGTGCTCGACACCCCGATCGGGCGCAACCGCGGGCTTGTCGATCGCGCAATTCCGGCTGCGCAAGACCGCCGAAAACATGCTGCTGCAGCGCTTCGCCGGCGACTTCGGCGCACGAGCGATCCGGCGCTCGCCGCCCGGCTGATGCGCCGCGAGACCGACCCCTATGCGGCGGCGGCGGAATTCCTCGAACACGACTACGTTACGCGACTCTCATGGAGCACGTCATGAATTGGATGATCGATCCAAAATCGCTTGAGCGGATGAGCGAGCAGGTTGCCGAGTGGGAGCAGAAGGAAGTCGCGGCCTTCCTGCGCAAGCAGGCCGAGCGGCGCGAGCAGTTCTTCACCATCGGCGACATCCCGGTCAAGCGCGTCTACACCGCCGCCGACGTCGCCGACATTCCGCTGGAGGACATCGGCTTGCCGGGCCGTTATCCCTTCACCCGCGGCCCTTATCCGACCATGTACCGCAGCCGGCATTGGACGATGCGCCAGATCGCCGGCTTCGGCACCGGCGAGGACACCAACAAGCGCTTCAAGTATCTGATCACGCAGGGCCAGACCGGGCTTTCGACCGACTTCGACATGCCCACGCTCATGGGCTACGACAGCGACGATCCGATGAGCGAGGGCGAGGTCGGCCGCGAAGGCGTCGCGGTCGACACGCTCGCCGACATGGAAGCGCTTTATCGACGGCATCGATCTCGAGAAGATCTCGGTTTCGATGACGATCAATCCGTCGGCGTGGATCCTGCTCGCGATGTACGTCGCGCTGGCGAAGAAGCGCGGCTTCGATCTGAACAAGCTCTCCGGCACGATCCAGGCCGACATCCTCAAGGAGTACATGGCGCAGAAGGAGTATTGCTTTCCGATCGGGCCCTCGGTGCGCATCGTGCGCGACTGCATCACCTTTTGCGCCGAGAACATGCGGCGCTACAACCCGATCAACATCTCCGGCTATCACATCTCGCGAAGCGGGCTCCTCGCCGTTGCAGGAGGTGGCCTTCACGCTGGCGAACGGCATCGTCTATGTCGAGGAGGTGCTGCAAGACCGGCATGGACGTCGACGAGTTCGCGCCGCGCCTGGCGTTCTACTTCGTGTGCCAGGGCGACTTCTTCGAGGAGATCGCGAAGTTCCGGGCGGCGCGGCGCGTCTGGGCGAAGATCATGAAGAAGCGCTTCGGCGCGAAGAAGCCAGGAATCGATGCGGCTGCGCTTCCATTGCCAGACCGCCGCGCGCGACCCTGACCAAGCCGCAGTACCAGATCAACATCGTGCGCACCGCCTTGCAGGCGCTGTCCGCCGTGCTCGGCGGCTGCCAGTCGCTGCACACCAACGGCTACGACGAGGCGTTCGCGATCCCGACCGAGGACGCGATGCGCATGGCGCTGCGGACGCAGCAGATCATCGCCGAGGAGATCAACGTCACCAACGTGGTCGATCCGATCGGCGGGTCCTATTTCGTCGAGACCCTGACCAGCGAATACGAGAAGCGCATCTTCGAGATCATCGACTACGTCGACGCCAACGGCGGGACGATCAAGCTGATCGAGGAAGGCTGGTTCCAGAAGCAGATCGCGGACTTCGCCTACGAGACGGCGTTGCGCAAGCAGACCGGCGAAAAGCCGGTGATCGGCGTCAACCGCTTCATCGACGAGGAAGAGGGTCCCGAACTCGAAACCCACCCTTACGATCCGAAGACCGCCGAACGGCAGATCGCCCGCACCCGGCGCGTCCGCGCCGAGCGCGACCCGGCGAAATATAAGGCCCTGATGGAAAGACTGGTCGCGGTCGCCCGGGACGATAAGCAGAACATCCTGCCCGTCACCATCGCAGCGGTCGAGCACGGCGCGACCATGGGCGAGATCGTCGCGGCGTTGAAAAATCTCTGGGGCACCTACCGCGAAACCCCGGTTTTTTGACGGTTATTTGTTGTCGAGCGCCTTGGCCTGGCCGCGCAGCAGTGAGACTTATTTGAGATCGCTCGCCTGTTTGCGCAGCACGTATTTCTGGATCTTGCCGGTCGAGGTCTTGGGCAGCGAGCCGAACACCACCGTCTTCGGTACCTTGAAGCGCGCGAGATTGTCGCGGCAGAAGGCGATGATCTCCTCCGCCGAGGCCTGGGCGTTGGGCTTCAAGGTGACGAAGGCGCAGGGCGTCTCGCCCCATTTCTCGTCGGGCCGCGCCACCACCGCGGCTTCGAGCACCGCCGGGTGCCGGTAGAGCACGCCCTCGACCTCGATGGTCGAGATGTTCTCGCCGCCGGAGATGATGATGTCCTTGGAGCGGTCGCGGATTTCGATATAGCCGTCGGGATGCATCACGCCCAGATCGCCGGTGTGGAACCAGCCGCCGGCGAAGGCCTCGCCGGTCGCCTTGGCGTTCTTGAGATAGCCCTTCATCACGATGTTGCCGCGCATGAACACCTCGCCCATGGTCTCGCCGTCGGGCGCGACCGGCTTCAGGCTTTGCGCGTCGGCCACCATCAGCCCGTCGAGCACCGGATAATTGACGCCCTGGCGCGCCTTGAGCGCGGCCTTGTCGTGGACCGGCAAGCCGTCCCATTCCTCGTGCCAGGCGCAGACCACCGCCGGGCCGTAGGATTCGGTCAGGCCATAGACGTGGGTGACGGCGAAGCCGAGTTTTTCCACGCCCTCGATCACGGCGGCGGGGGGCGCCGCGCCCGCGGTCATGATGCGGATCGAGCCGGTTGCCGAGGCCCTGGCGCAGCTCGGCCGGCGCGTTCACCAGCATGTTCATGACGATCGGCGCGCCGCAGAGATGGGTGACGCCGTGTTGGGCATATGGCGGCGAAAATCGGCGCGGCCTCGACCCGCCTGAGACACACATGGGTTCCGGCCAGCGCCGTCACCGTCCAGTTGAAACACCAGCCGTTGCAATGGAACATCGGCAGCGTCCAGAGATAGACGGGATGCGGCGGCATGTTCCACGCCAGCACGTTGCCGAGCGCGTTGAGGTACGCGCCGCGGTGGTGATAGACCACGCCCTTGGGGTTGCCGGTGGTGCCCGAGGTGTAGTTGAGCGAGATCGCGTCCCATTCGTCCCCGGGCATGGCCCAAGCGAAATCGGGATCGCCCGAGGCGAGGAACTTCTCGTAATCCATCTTGCCCAGCAGCTTGCCGGGCGGCGCGAGTTCGTCGTCGATGTCGATCACCAGCGGCTTGACCTTGGCCGAGGCCAGCGCCTTCTCGATTACGCCTGAGAATTCGCGGTCGGTGATCAGCACCTTGGCTTCGCCGTGATCGAGGATGAAGGATATCGTCGCGGCGTCGAGCCTGATGTTGAGCGCGTTCAAGCACCGCGCCCGCCATCGGCACGCCGAAATGCGCCTCGAAGGCCTCGGGCGTGTTGGCGGCCATCACCGCCACGGTGTCGCCTTTTCGCACGCCGTGCTTCTGCAACGCACTCGCAAGCCGGCGGCAGCGCGCATAACTTTCGGCCCAGGCGTAACGCCGTTTCCCATGCACCACGGCGAGGTGCGTGGGATAGACCGCGGCCGCGCGGGCGATGAAGCCCAGCGGCGTCAAGGGCACGTAATTGGCCTGGTTGCGGTCGAGTCCGGTGTCGTAGGCGTTGGCCATCCCTGTCCCTCGCGGCGGCTTCACAAAAGGCCGCCTTTGGCCCACAGTTCTAGCCGGGGAGGATAACAATGACCAGCCGTTCAAAAGGCTTCATCACCGTCACCCGGACCGCCATCGCGGTCTCGCTGCTGGCGGGGTTCCTCGCGGCCTGCGCCGCCGCCCCCGGCGATGCCGATATCGTCGGCCGCTATTGCACGACATCGACGCCATTCCCGATCCCGTCTCAACCGATAAACGTCGACGACTTGCCGAAGCATGTGTCGCCGGCAATCCGGGACAAAGCCATTGCCGCGGCCCGGAAATATTATCGGTCGCATCAATACATGATCGAGCTGGCGAGAATTGACGCGGCTGCGCAAGCTTACGTCATCAAGCTCGCTCAAGATAATGCGGCCAAGAACCCGCCCGACAAGCTGGCGCTGGTGCTGGACATCGACGAGACCTCGCTGTCGAACTGGCCCGAAATCGACGCCAACAATTTCGACTATTTTCAGGACGGCCCCTGCCCCATCGACGCGAATGGCAAAATCGTGGGTCATACTTGCGGGGCGGTGGCCTGGGATAAGACGGAGAAGGCCACGGCGATCAAACCGACGCTGGATTTGTTCAACACGGCCAAGAAATATGGCGTGACGGTGTTTTTCATCACCGGCCGCGACAAGAGCGAAAAAGAATGGACGGAGGAAAACCTGCGCAAGGCCGGATATGCGGATTGGCAGGAACTCATGATGCGGCCGCCGAATCCCCCTAAAGACGAACTCGTCGATACCTATAAGACGCTCCAACGGGCAAAGCTGATGGCGCGCGGCTACACCATCGTCGCGAGTGTCGGCGACCAGCCGAGCGACCTTCAGGGCGGCTGCGCCGAAAGCGCTTATCTCCTGCCGGACCCGTTCTACAGGATTCCGTAAGATGACCAGCCGCTATGCGGAAGCCTATCGCCGTTCGCTGGCCGACCCCGAAGGCTTCTGGGGCGACGCGGCCAAGGCGATCGATTGGGACAAGCCCTGGGACCGCGTGCTCGATACGAGCAACCCGCCCTTCTACCGCTGGTTCAAGGGCGCGCGGCTCAACACCTGCTACAACGCGCTCGACCGGCACGTGGAGCGCGGCCGCGCCGACCAGGCGGCGCTGATCTACGACAGCCCGGTCACCAACACGATCAAACGCTTCACCTACCGCGAGCTGCGCGACGATGTCGCGAAGCTCGCCGGGGTTTTGCAGGCGCATGGCGTGAAAAAAGGCGACCGCGTCATCCTCTACATGCCGATGGTGCCGGAAGCGGTCATGGCCATGCTCGCCTGCGCGCGCATCGGCGCGATCCATTCGGTGGTGTTCGGCGGCTTCGCCGCGCCCGAACTCGCCGCGCGGCTCGACGACGCGAGGCCCAGGATGGTGCTCTCGGCCTCCTGCGGCATCGAGGTCAACCGAATCATTCCCTACAAGCCGCTGCTCGACCAGGCGATCGCGCTGGCCAAGGCCAAGCCCGAGGCCTGTCTCATCCTCCAGCGCAAGCAGCAGACATGCGAGCTGGTGAAAGGCCGCGATTTCGACTGGGCCGGGGAATGCGCCAAGGCCAAGCCCGCGCCTTGCGTGCCGGTGGAAGCCACCGACCCGCTCTATATCCTCTACACCTCGGGCACCACCGGCGCGCCCAAGGGCATCATGCGCGACAATGGCGGCCACGCCGTGGCGCTCGCCTGGTCGATGGCGAACGTCTACGGGTTGAAGCCGGGCGAAACCTGGTTCACCGCCTCGGACGTGGGTTGGGTGGTGGGGCACAGCTATATCTGCTACGCGCCGCTGATCTGCGGGATGACCAGCATCCTGTTCGAAGGCAAGCCGGTGGGCACGCCCGACGCCGGCACGTTCTGGCGGGTGATCGCGCAGCACGGCGCGGTCGCCATGTTCACCGCGCCCACCGCCTTCCGCGCGATCAAGCGCGAGGACCCCGAGGGCCTACTCATCCGCAAATACGATCTGTCGAAATTCCGTACGCTGTTTTTGGCGGGCGAGCGCGCCGACCCGCCGACGGTGGAATGGGCGGAGCAGCAGCTCAAGGTGCCGGTGATCGACCATTGGTGGCAGACCGAAACCGGCTGGGCGATCGCCGCCAATTGCATGGGGCTCGGGCCGTTTCCGGTGAAGCACGGCTCGCCGACCAAGCCCGCGCCGGGCTACGATCTAAGGGCGCTGTCGCCCGAGGGCAAGGAGATGAAACCGGGCGAGATCGGCGCGCTCTGCGTGAAACTTCCGATGCCGCCGGGATTCGCGCCGACGCTGTGGAACGCCGACGACCGCTTCGTCAAATCCTATCTGGCGGATTATCCCGGCTATTACCTGACGGCCGATGCCGGTTTCATCGACCAGGACGGTTACGTGTTCGTGATGGCGCGCACCGACGACATCATCAATGTCGCGGGCCACCGGCTGTCCACGGGCGCGATCGAGGAGGTGCTGGCGTCCCACCCCGAGGTGGCGGAATGCGCGGTGATCGGCGCCGCCGACGCGCTCAAGGGCCAGGTGCCGGTGGGATTTCTGGTATTGAAGGCCGGCGCGGCGAAATCCTCCGCGACCGTGGCCGAGGAAACCGTCAAGCTGGTGCGCGAGCGCATCGGCCCGGTGGCGAGCTTCAAGACCGCCGTGGTGGTGGAACGCTTGCCCAAGACGCGCTCGGGCAAGATCCTGCGCGGCACCATGCGCCACATCGCCGACGGCGAGGACTACAAGACTCCGGCCACCATCGACGACCCGGCGATCCTGACCGAGATCGCCGCGCATCTCAAAGGCGCGGGGTACGCGAAGGGCGGCTAGGGACTAAGCCGCCGGCTCTGCCGGCGCGGCGGCGGCCAAGGAGAGAGATAGAGATGATGGAGATCAAGCGAAGCGGCTCACAGCCATCCGTAAAGGGCTCGGCGGACTATTTTACCGGCGCGGTGCGCGTCGATCCGCTGTTCCAGGCGCCCGAGCCGGCGCGCGTCACCGGCGGTCTGGTCACATTCGAACCGGGCGCGCGTTCCGCCTGGCATACGCATCCGCTCGGCCAGACGTTGATCGTGATTTCCGGCTGCGGCTGGACGCAGTGCTGGGGCGGCCCCAAGGAGGAAATCCGGGCGGGCGACGTGATCTGGTGCCCGCCCGGCCACAAGCATTGGCACGGAGCCACGCCGACGACCGCCATGTCGCATATCGCCATTCAAGAACATGCCGGGGACGGCAAGGTCGTGGTGTGGCTGGAGAAGGTGACCGACGAGCAATACGGCGCGGAGTATGCGAAAGGCAGTTAAGCTGATGTGTCAGACTCGCCGGGACTGTCACTCCAAACTGAGCAGCTAAGCCGCCGGCTCTTCGCTGGTGGAGGCGACGATGTCCTCGGCGGCGGGCGGCTGCACCGCCGGCATTTCCTCGGGCTTCTTGCCGCGGTTGGCGCGCTTCACCGCCTTCTCCAGCTCCTCCATGGTGCACAGGCCCAGCGCCACCGGATGGCGCGGCTTGATGTTGGTCGCGTTCCAATGGCTGCGCTCGCGCACCGCCTGGATGGTGGGCTTGGTGGTGCCAACCAGCTTGGAGATCTGGCCGTCGCTGAGTTCGGGATGGTTCTTGACCAGCCAGGAGATGGCGTCGGGCTTGTCCTGGCGCTTGGCGATGGGCGTGTAGCGCGGGCCCTTGTGCTTGACCAGCTGGGCCGGCAACGCCTCGCTGGAAATCTTGAGCCGCGTCGCCGGATCCTTCTGGCAACGCTCGATCTCGGCCAATGTCACCTGGCCGTTGGCGATGGGGTCGAGCCCCTGCATCTGGACCGCCACTTCGCCGTCGGCGATGGCGCGCACCTCGAGCTGGTGCAGGCCGCAGAACTCGCCGATCTGGTCGAAGGTGAGCGCGGTGTTCTCGACCAGCCACACCGCGGTGGCCTTGGGCATCAAGGGCAACGACATCGTCGAATCTCCTAAGGCCGGTGGCCCGCGCAACGCCCTCCATGGGCGTCCCAAAAGACCAAGTCATGTCCGGGATGAGGCTTATATAGTCGCTCCCGGATGCCCTGAAAAGGGCAATTCGTTCAGAGCGTCAGCACGATCTTGCCGATATGCGCCGAGCTTTCCATCAGCCGGTGCGCCGCAGCCGCCTCCTTGAGCGGAAAGGTCTTGTAGATCACGGGCTTCAACGCGCCCTTTTCCAGCAGCGGCCAGATTTCGCGCCGCAACGGCTCGGCGATGAGCGCCTTCTGCTCGACCGAGCGCGCGCGCAAGGTGGAGCCGGTGATGGTCTGCCGCTTCATCATCAGAAGCCCGAAATTGACCTCGGCCTTGTTGCCGCCCAAGAGCGCGATCACCACCACCCTGCCCTCCACCGCCAGGCAGGCGAGATTGCGCGGCACGTAAGGCCCGCACACCATGTCGAGAATCAGGTCGACGCCGCGGTTCTGGGTCGCCGCCTTCACCACCTCGACGAAATCCTCGGTCTTGTAATCGATCGCGCGGGTCGCGCCCAATTTGACGCAAGCCTGGCACTTCTCGGGGCTCCCGGCGGTGACGAAGATTTCCTTGGCGCCGAACAGCTTTGCGATTTGGATGGCGGTGGTGCCGATGCCCGAGCTGCCGCCGTGGATCAGCACGGACTCGCCCTTTTTCATCGCGCCGCGCTGCATGAGGTTGGTCCAGACGGTGAAGTAGGTTTCCGGCAAGGCCGCCGCCTCGACCATCGAGAAACCCTTGGGCACGGGCAGGCAGATCGCCGCCGGCGCCGGACAGTAATCGGCATAGCCGCCGCCGGTCACCAGCGCGCACACCTTGTCGCCGAGCTGGAGATTGTTCACGCCCGGCCCGAGCGCCGCCACATAACCGGCGATTTCGAGGCCGGGAATGTCCGAGGCGCCCGCCGGCGGCGGGTATTCGCCCTTGCGCTGCGCCACGTCGGGACGGTTGACCCCGGCGGCCTCGACCTTCACCAGCACCTCGCCCGCCCCCGGCTTGGGCAAAACCCGCTGGGCCGGCTTGAGCATCTCCGGCCCGCCCGGGGCGGTTATCTCGATGACGTTCGCGTGCGTGGGAAGCTCGGACATGGCGGGCCTTTCCTGATTGTCGCGGCCGTTATGGAGCGCGGGCGCGGATTGCACCCTTAGCCGGATCGCGGCACACTGGCAACCACCGAACGGGCATGACAGGGAGGCCCCGATGGACGAGGAAGACCTGGCGCCGCAGCGCCAGAAGCCCAAGAAACGCGACCTGACGCCGGTTTCGGTCGCCGAGCTCGAAGCCTATATCGCCGAGCTCGAGGAAGAGATCGCGCGCGCCCGCGCCGAAATCAACGCCAAGATCAGACAGCGCGGCGGCGCCGAGCAATTGTTCAAACGATAGGAGAGTTCATGCCCGGCTTAAGCGGAAAAACCGCCCTCGTCACCGGCTCGACCAGCGGCATCGGTTTCGCCATCGCCTCGGCGCTGGCGGATGCCGGCGCCAACGTCATGCTCAACGGCTTCGGCGAGAAGGACGCGATCGAGCGGATCAGGCGCGATTTCGCCGCCAAGCCGGGCATCAAGACCGGCTATTCCCCCGCCGACATGTCGAAACCCGCCGAGATCAGGCAGATGGTGGCGGACACGGCCAAGCAGCTGGGCTCGGTCGACATCCTGGTCAACAACGCCGGCATCCAGTTCGTGGCGCCGATCGTCGATTTCCCCGAGGACAAATGGGACGCGATCCTCGCCGTCAACCTCTCGGCCGCGTTCCACGCCACCAAGGCGGCGCTGCCGCTGATGCGGAAAAAGCGCTGGGGCCGCGTCATCAACACCGCCTCGGCGCACGGCCTGGTCGCCTCGGTCGATAAGGCCGCCTATGTCTCGGCCAAGCACGGCATCGTCGGCCTGACCAAGGTGACCGCGCTCGAAACCGCCAATGACGGCATCACCTGCAACGCCTTCTGCCCCGGCTGGGTCAGGACGCCGCTGGTCGAGCAGCAGATCCGGGCGCGCGCCAAGGCCGAAGGCAAACCGGTCGAGCAGGCGGCCAAGGAGTTGGTCGGCGAAAAGCAGGAAATGCTGTCCTTCGTCACCGTCGAGCAATTGGCCGGGCTGGTGCTGTTCCTGTGCAGCCCCGCCGCCGACACCATCACCGGCACCGCCATCCCGATGGACGGCGGCTGGACCGCGCAGTAGTTGCGATGACCGAAGCCAAGTTTCCCAAATTCTCGACCTTAAGTCTCCATGCCGGGCAGAAGCCGGATCCGCTGACCGGCGCGCGCGCCGTGCCGATCTATCAATCGACCAGCTATGTCTTCCGCGACAGCGAGCACGCAGCATCGCTCTTCAACCTGGAGGAGCCGGGTTACATCTATTCGCGCATCGGCAACCCGACCGTGGCGGTGCTGGAGGAACGCATCGCCGCGCTCGAAGGCGGCGTGGGCGCGGTGGCGACGGCGAGCGGCCAGGCGGCGTTGCATTTGGCGATTGCGACCTTGATGGGTTCGGGTGGGCACATCATCGCCGCGGCGTCGCTCTATGGCGGCTCGATCAATCTGCTGAAGCTCACTTTGCCCCGCTTCGGCATTACCGCGAGCCTGGTCAATCCGCGCGATCCCAAGGCCTTCGCCCAGGCGATCAAGCCCGAGACGCGCCTCGTCTTCGCCGAGGTGCTGGGCAATCCCGGGCTCGAAGTGCTCGACATCGCATCCGTCGCCAAGGTCGCGCATGAGGCGGGCCTGCCGCTCTTGGTGGATTCGACCTTCGCCACGCCTTATCTGCTGCGCCCGTTCGAGCACGGCGCCGATCTGATCATGCATTCGGCGACCAAGTGGCTGGGCGGCCACGGCGTCGCCATCGGCGGGGTGCTGGTGGATAGCGGCCGGTTCGACTGGGAAAAATCCAAGAAATTCCCGACCCTGACCGAGCCCTATGCCGGCTATCACGGCATCGACTTCGCCGAGGAATACGGGCCGTTGGCCTTCATCATGCGGGCGCGGGCCGAGGGCCTGCGCGATTTCGGCGCGTGCATGAGCCCGGCCAACGCCTTCCACATCATCCAGGGGATCGAGACCCTGCCGCTGCGGATGGACCGGCACATGGCGAATACGGGTGCCGTGCTGCAATTCCTCAAATCCAGCCCGGACGTGGCCTGGGTCTGTCATCCCGATCTGGCCGAGCATCCCGACCACGCTCTCGCCGCGAAGCTCTGGCCCAAGGGCGCGGGTTCGATCGTGAGCTTCGGCATCAAGGGCGGGCGCGAAGCCGGCAAGGCCTTCGTCGACGGCTTGAAGCTCGTTTCACATCTCGCCAATGTCGGCGACGCCAAGACGCTGGTCATCCATCCCGCCAGCACCACGCATCAGCAGATGAGCGCCGCGGATTTGAAGGCGGCCGGGGTGGGCGAGGACATGATCCGGCTTTCGGTCGGGCTCGAGGATGCGGACGACATCCTGGCCGATCTGGAGCAAGGTCTGCGCGCGGCGCGCAAGGCGGCTTCCCCGCCCAAGGCGGCGGAATAGATGGAATTCTCCGCCGCGGGCCTGCGCGTCTTCGCCGGTTCGGGCGGCCGCGAATTCGAGCCGTCCTTGCCCACCGTGGCGCTGCTGCACGGCGCCGGCATGAACCACACCATCTGGGCGGCGCAGGCGCGGGCCTTGGCCCATCACGGGCGCAACGTGGTGGCGCTCGATTTCCCCGGCCATGGTGCCAGCGCGGGCCCACCCCTTGCCGGCATCGAGGCGCTGGCGGATTGGGTGCTGGCCTGCCTCAAGGCGCTGGGCGCGAAGCGCTTCCGTCTCGCCGGGCACAGCATGGGATCGCTGGTCGCGCTCGAGGCGGCGTCGCGCGCCGAATCGTCCTGCGAGGCCTTGGCCCTGCTGGGCTTCGTGCCGGTGATGCGCGTCCATCCCGATCTCTTGAAGGCGGCGCGCGCGGGCGAGCATTTGGCCGCCGAGCTGATGGTGAACTGGAGCTTCGGCCAGCACGGCCTCACCGGCGGCAACCCCGCGCCCGGCCTGTTCCTGCCGCAAAGCGCGCTGCGCCTGATCGAGCAAACCCCGGCCGCGAGTCTGGCCAACGACCTGGCCGCTTGCGATGCGTACCGGAACGCCGAGGCGGCGGCGCGGCGCGTCCAGTGCCCGGTCCTGCTGCTGTTGGGCGAGGACGACCGCATGACGCCTTCCGCCTTGGGCGCGGGTTTCGCCAAGAATTTTTCCCGAGCCCGCGTCAGGATTCTGCCCGAGGCCGGCCACATGATGATGGCCGAGCAGCCTTCGCTTTCGCTCAATTCGCTCAAGACGATTCTCTGACGCGATTTTCGCGCGAGTCGGCCCCGCCGAAAGATTGACGCGCCCCCAGGGATAAGCGAGGCTCGCGCGCATGCGCCGCATGCCGCCGGGACCGATGCTCGCCGCAATCTGGTTCGTCCTCTGCGGCGTCTATTTGCTGCGCGTGCTCGGTTGGGACACGTTTTCCGCGTTGACGCCGCTCGACCAGCTCCTCTACGTCGCGTTGGCGGTTCTGCCCGTGCCGGTCTTCTGGGGCGCCGCGCTGATGCGGCGGCGCGCGCAGGAATTCTCCACCGTGTCGGCGAAGCTGGCCGATCAGCTCGACCGGCTCTACACGCCCTCGGATGAGCGCGACCAACGCGCGCAGGAAGCGCTGCTGGCGCTGCGCCGCCAGGCCGAGGAGCTGGCCGGCGCGGTCGACAACACCGTCAAGCGCATCGAAACCTCGGCCGAAGGGCTGGGTTCGCGCCTGACCGAGAGCATGAAGGCCGTCACCGGGGCGATGGAACGGGCGGAATGGGCGCGCAGCGATCTCGAAGGCGCCATCAGCCCCTTGAACCGCCTGGTCGAAACCCTGAGCGCCGAAAGCGCCGCCATCACCCGCGCGGTGGGGCGCGACCTCGACGAGGCCAGCGGGCGTTTGGCCGAACACGTCGAGGACGTGGAGAAGGCGGTCGACCGCGCCATCGCCACCGCGGGCGAACGCGGCCAGAAGCGTTCGGCCGAGATCGAGCACGGCCTCGCCCAGGCGATCGAACGCGCCGGCGACCGCGCCGCGACCGAGTTCGAGCGCGTGAGCGAACGCCTCGCCCGCGGCATCGAGACCGCGACCCTGCGCATCACCGCCGAAACCGAGGCGTTCCGCAGCTCGGTCGACCGCGCCACCGACGGCGCCGTCAGCCGCTTCTCCGAACAGACGGCTTCGACGGAGAGGAAGCTCGCCGAGGCGACTTCCCGCATCGAGGGCGCGACGGCGCAGATGGCGGCGGCGGCCGAGCGCGGCAACGCCGTGCTCAAGAGCGGCGCCGACAGCCTGACCGAGGCGGCACAAGCGGCGATGGCCCGCACCGAGGAGGTCGCGGCGAAGTTCCGCGAGGCTGCCAAGGGCGCCGAAGGCATGGGCGAGGCGCTGCTCGACAAGGCACAGACTCTCAACCAGGTGGCGGCGCAGAACCTGGCGCGGCTCAAGGAGGCGGGCGAAGGTTTCACCGCCCAGGCGGAGGCGCTGACCGAGGCGGTGCGCCAGGGCCATTCGTCGATCGAGGAGATGGGCGAGAAGCTGCGCCAGCGCGCCGGCGACCTGACCTCGGCCAGCGCCCAGGCCGCGGCCAGCATCGAAAGCGTGGGCGAGACCTTCCGCAAGATCGGCGGCGAGGTCGCGGCGCAGGCGGCGTCGAGCGCCGACGACGTCAAATCCGCGATAGCGGCGCTGGAACAGAGCGGGCGCAACATCGCCGCGGCCTCGGTCGAGATCGAGCTCGCCGCCGACCACGCCAAGGCGAATATCGGCCGCGCCGGCGAAAGCATCGGCGAGGACGCCCGCCGCCTGGCGAGCGCGGCCGGCGAGGCGGGCGCGAAGCTCGACGAAAGCGGCGGCGCCATCCGCAAGCAGCTCGACGCGGTGCGCGAGGCCAACGACGCGGCGGCGGTGCAGGTGGCGAAGCTGGGCGAGAATTTCACCAAGGAGTTGAAGAATTTCAACGACACGCGCGAGGCGATCGGCGCCCAGGTGGCCGAAATCCGCGCGCGGCTGCAGCAGCACACCGAGGACCTGGCGCGCGCCACCGAACTCGCCATGAAGAACGCGCACGGCGCCAGCGACGCCTTCCAGAGCCAGGCCGAGCGGCTGAAACAGGCCACATCCGCCATGGGCGAACAGGCGGAAACCGTGGGCGCGGCGCTGCTGCGGCAGATGGTCGAAATCAAGACGGGAACCGAAGGACTTTCGGGGCTGGGCGAGAAGATCGGCGGCATCCTGCAGGAAGGCGTGGCCGAGATGACCCTGGCCAGCGACCGGGCATCCGGCCGCGCCGAGGAAGTGGCGCACACCTTCACCGAACAGGGCCGCATCCTGGCGCAGGTGAGCGAGCTGGCGACGCAACATTTGACCGCGAGCGGCGAGGCGATGCGCGCCCGCGCCAAGGAGGTTTCCGACGCCGTGGCCGATGCCGAGATGCGGATCGAGGAACTCGGCACGAGCTTCACCGACCGCAGCGCGCAGGTGGTGGCCGCGGGCGAAACCGCCTCGATCAAGCTGGGCGAGGTGGGCGAGCAGTTCCGCGGCCAGGTGCTGGAGCTGGCGACGGCGATCGAAAGCACGGTGGAGCGGGTCGAGATCGCGCGCGAGGCGCTCAACCAGCATTTCGTCTCGCTCGGCAACGCCACCGCCGCGGTGGCGGCGCGGCTCCAGGAGATGGGCGGCGCGGCGGAAACCCAGCTGGCGAATCTCGCCGCCACCGGGACGGCCATGACCGACCGCGGCGACGAGGCGGCGGAATCGATGCGCCGCCAGCTGCGCGATCTCAACGCCGCGCTCGACCAGACCACGGCGCGGCTCGACGGCGTGCGCGCCGCGCTTTCCGACCACGCGGCGCAATTGAACGGCGCCACCGATCTGGCGGTCGAGCGTTTGCGCGACGTGATAGGCACCTATGACAGCCAGGCCGGGGCGCTGGTGGCCGCCGCCGAGCGCATCAACGCCACCGCCCGGCAGGCGACCGGGTTGTTCGGCGAGGGCGCAACCGCGATGTTGAAGGCCGCCGACCAGGCGGCCGGCATGGCCCAGCAGGCGCGGGAGAAATCGCTCGCCAACCAGCAGGAGACCTTCCTCCGCAACGCGACCTATATGATCGAGACGCTGCAATCGCTGGCGGTGGACATCACCCGCGCCCTCGACCAGCAGATTCCCGAAGCGATCTGGCGGCGCTTCCACGCCGGCGAACGCGGCGTGTTCATCCGCCATCTGCTGTCGGCGCAGGAGCGCGAGGCCAATGTCGCGATCAAGAAGAAATTCGAGGAGGATCTGGTCTTCCGCGAGCACACGCTCCGGTATCTCGACCAGTTCGAGAACTCTGCTGGCCCAGGCCCGCGCCTGCGATCACCTCGACGTGCTGGGAACCACCTTCATCACCGCCGACGTGGGCAAGCTCTATCTTATCATCGGCAACGCCGTGGGAAGACTGAAATAGAAGCTGACAGCTATCAACCGATAGCTGTCAGCTTTCACCCGTCCCGTCTTGTCATTGCGAGCCGCGAGCGGATGCGAAGCGGCGAAGCAATCCAGAGACTAGGCAGCGGAATCTGGATTGCTTCGGCCGCTTCGCGGCCTCGCAATGACGGCGAGGGAACGCGACGTTATGCCGCCTTAAGCCGCCTTGTTGTCGATCACCGCCGGGCCGGAGCCTTGGGCGATCTCGATTTTGCGCGGCTTCTTCTCCTCGGGCACTTCGCGCGTCAGGTCGACGTGCAATAGGCCGTTGTCGAGGGAGGCGCCCGAGACCTTGATATGGTCGGCGAGCTGGAAGCGGCGCTCGAAGGCGCGGCGCGCGATGCCGCGGTGGAGATACTCGGCGTTCTGCGCCTCGTCCTTCTTGGACTTGCCGGAAACCAGCAGCTCGTTCTCCTTGACCGTGACGTCGATGTCGTCGCGGCCGAAGCCCGCCACCGCCATGGTCAGGCGATAGGCGTTCTCGCCGGTCGCCTCGATGTTGTAGGGCGGGTAAGCGAGCGAAGCGCCGTCAAAACGCGTCGCCGCGTCGGCCAGGCGCAACAGCCGGTCGAAGCCGATGGTGGAACGGAACAGCGGGGTGAAGTCGAAACTATCCATGTGACACATCCTCCATGTGAGCAATGTTGAAGCCCGGGCCCCGTCAGCGGGCGCCCGGACATCCTCCAGATGGGAATGGGCATGGCGCGCGTCAAGGAGAAGCGCGAAATTTGGCAGGCCTGCGCGAAGAACTTATTTCTTCGCTGATTTTTCGGTTTTTTCGGCGGGCTTCTCGGCCTTGGCTTCGGCCTTGGCGGGCTTCTCGGCCTTGGCTTCGGCCTTGGCGGGTTTCTCGGCGGGTTTGGCCGACACCGCCGGCTTGGATGCCGCCGCGACCGCCTTGGTGGCGGGCTTGGCGCCGATGGCTTCGCCCGCCTTGAGGCCGAGGCCCTGGCCCTGGAAGCGCTTGTTGAAACGCGCAAGCTGACCGCCTTCCGTCAGCTTCTGCTGGCCGCCGGTCCAGGCCGGGTGGGAGCGGGAATCGATTTCGAGATGCAGCGTCTCGCCCGGCTTGCCGTAGGTCGAGCGGGTCTTATAGGTGGTGCCGTCGGTCATGATGACCGTGATCTCGTGGTAATCCGGGTGGATTTTGTCTTTCATCGCGCATCTCCAGGGAGGCGCGCTTTATAGCCCCCCGCACGCTTCTAAGCAACCAGTTAGCCGGCAACCATCTAGCGTTCAGTTAACTTCAATTCGATGCGGCGGTTTTTGGCATAGGCCGCCTCGCTCTTCCCGGTATCGATCGGCGAGTATTCGCCGAAGCCGGCGGCGACCAGGCGGTTGGGCGGGATGCCCTGATCGATCAGGAACCGTACCACCGATTGCGCGCGCGCGGAGGAGAGTTCCCAGTTCGAGGGGTATTGCGCTGTGGCGATCGGGCGCTTGTCGGTGTGGCCGTCGACGCGCAGCACCCAGTCGATGTCGGGCGGAATCTTGGCCGAGATGTCCTTTAAGGCCTTCGCCACGGAAGCGATCTGGGTCTTGGCGGCGGGGGTCAGATCGGCGTTGCCGACGTCGAACAGCACGTCCGACTGGAAGACGAACCGGTCGCCGACGATGCGGATATCGGAGCGGTTGGCCAGGATCTGGCGCAGCTGGCCGAAGAATTCCGAGCGGTAGCGCGCCAGCTCCTCGACCTTGGTCGCGAGCGCCTGATTGAGCCGGTTGCCCAGATCGGCGATCTGGAGCTGGTCCGCCTTGGTCTTGGCCTCCGAGGCGTCGAGCGCGGCCGCGATCTGCGCCAGCTGATCGCGCAACGCCAGGATCTGCTGATTCAACTGGTCGATGGTCGTTCCCTTGGATGTCGCGTCCTGCTGCGCGGCGTCGCGCGCGGCCTGGGTCGCTTGCAGATCCTGGTTCAGCTTCGACAGATTGAGCTTCAAATCGGCGTTGCTGCTCTTTTCCAGGTTCAAGACTTCGGTCAGCTGGTTCAGCTGCGCCGTCAGCTGCTTCAAGGCCGCGTCGCGGCCCGACAGCGCGTCGGTCAGGTAGAACTGCCCGGCGGTGAAGACCAGCAGCACGAAGATGATGACCATGACGAGCTGCGACAGCGCGTCGACGAAGCCCGGCCAGATGTTGATCGAGCTGCGGTGGCGGTGGCGGGAGAGATAGGGCATGGGACGGAACCCGGAATGATGCTAGCGGCGCACGCGCTCGGTTTCCTTCGAGGACGCGGCGATGGTGCGGGCGACCAGACGGATCTCGTTGCGGATTTCCTGGATCGCCTGGCCGCGGCCCTGCGACATTTCCTCGACCATCCGCGCCAGATGCAGCTCGATCGCCCGGAGATGCGCGCGCGCCTCGTCGGCGGCCTGGCCGGAGCCGCCGTCGGCCAGGCGCTTCAACACCGGCTTCATCTCGATCTGCTGCTCGGCCAGCTTGAGCATCAGGTTCTGCTCGGTGCGCATCTGGTCGGTGAGCGCGGCGAGCTTCTCGGTCAAGCCCAGGATGTTGCCGTTGGCGGATATGCGGCTTTCCTCGCCGCGCGCCAGGATGCGCTGCAAGCCTTCGAGGCTGTCGGCGGTCTGCTCGAGGAGCGCCTGGATATAGGCGGGCGCCGCCGCTTCGCCGGCATCGAGCGCGCCGGTCGGCGCGGAGAGCCTGGTGTGGCCCGCGAGATATTCCTCGACCTCGTTGTAGAAGCGGCTTTGCGCCAGCCCCGCCTGAAGGTCGAGAAAGCCCAGCACCAGCGAGCCGGCGAGGCCGAACAGCGAGGCGCTGAACGCCGTGCTCATGCCCCCCAAGGGGGTTTGCAGCCGGGATTTCAGATCGGCGAAGGCGCTGACCGGATCGCCCGCCCCGGAGGAAAGCCCGCCGATCACGCCCTTGACCGATTGCACCGTCTCCAAGAGGCCGTAAAAGGTGCCGAGCAGCCCGAGGAAAATCAGCAAGCCGATCAGATAACGCGAGGTCTCGCGCGATTCCTCGAGCCGCGAACCGATGCCGTCCATCACCGAACGTAAAGTGGCGGCCGAGAGCGCCGGCTTGCCGCCGGCGCCGCCCGCGAACAGGCGCGCGATCGGCGCCAGCAAACGCGGCTTGCCCTTGGCCGCTTCCTCCGGGTTGCGTTTCACCCGGCCGAGCCAGCGCGCCTCGGGGCCGAGCAGCAAAACCTGATGGAAGATGTAGACGATGCCGGCCGCCAGCACGCCCAGGATCACCCCGTTCACCAGCGGATTGCCGAGGAAATAGGGATAAAGCGATTGCCACAGCAGGGCCGAGACGGATGCGACGGCTATGACGAGAACCGCCATCCGCACGAGATAGCGAGTGGGATTATTCAACGGGTAATGCCTCGCGAAACGGGGGTTTAAACGCTCTCCTCGCCCGGCGCTTTACGAGCCGAGCACCACTAAATCGACGCGGTCGAGGGAGCCCCCACCCTCGGCCCGATTGCCCAGCGCGCGCACGTCGATCCGCGTGCTCGCAACCCCCCGCTGGATGAGATAGGCCCTGACGGCCACGGCGCGCGCCAAGGACGTGCGGCGCGCCTCGACGGCGTCATCCGTGCCGTTGCCCGGCGCGCTGGCATAGGCCACGAGTTGAATGCGTTCGCTCGGCCGCGAGCCGAGCTTCTGCACGATGGTGTCGAGCACGGAACGCGCATCGCCGCCGAGATCGGCCGTGCCGGGCGCGAAGCGCACCGCATTGCCGTCGGATTTCGGGATCATGGCCGGCGGCGGCGCAAATGTCTCCGGATGCGTCGCCGCCAAGGCGGCGCCCGGTTCAGGCTGTTCCGAGGTATCGGGCGTACCGGCCGCCGGGAAAGCGCGGCTGAAGCCCACGGCCGAAGGCGGCAGCGCCGCCACTTGCGGCATGCTCGGCGCCGATGGCGGCGAGGGCGAACGCAGCGGCGAAGGCGGCGCGGAGGCTATGGCGTTGCCGAGCGGCGGCGCGGCCGAATCGGCCGGGCCTTGCGGCGCCGGGTTCGCGGGCGGCACGGAGGCGGCCACGGTCTGCGCGCCCGGGAGATGCAGCACGATGCGCGGTTCGGCGGAGGCGAATCTCGGGCTGGCCGGCGGCAGGGCCGAATAATCGATGGTCACGGCGCCGAGGCGCTCGATGCGGCTGGCCCTTTGCGCGACCGCGACATGCGCGACATGACGTTGCGCGACGCGTTGCCCGCCCGGCTGACGGAGCACGACCTTCTGTCCGGTCCAGCTTTGATCGGCGGTCATGGTGCGCGGCGGATGGAGAACGAAGCGGCCGTCGGGAACCGTGGGCGCGGGGCCGAGCTGGTCGAGCGCGGACAGATTGACCACCACGTCCGGGGTGTTGTGGCCGATATAGGCGGATTGCGCCCGCGCCGGCGGCGCGGCGGAAATCGCCAGCGCCAGCGTCAAAACCGCCGCGGGATAAAACCCGCGCGGTGCGGATCGAACAATGGCGGCAAGTCCTCGCATGAGCTTGCGGCTTTCCGTCCTGTTTGTTGTCGCCTCCCCCGCTTTTGTTGTTGTTCTGCCGGTCGCGGGGACGTTCAAGAGCCTAGCGCAAGAACCGGGACCCCGCCAGCCTCACATGACGCGTTTTCGCGAGTCTTCCCCAGCTTCCACCCCCGCTTCCGTTGGGGGAGTTCGAACCGCCTCGGGCGGGAACATTACGAGATCAAACGCGATGGTCAGCCGGCGGCATCGCGCAGCAGAAGGCGCAGCTTTTCGTGGAGATCGCTATTGGCGGCGATGATTCCGTCCGCCCGCAGCGCGTCCTGGCCGCCGGCGAAATCGGTGACATAGCCGCCGGCCTCGCGCACCAGCAGCACCCCGGCGGCGATATCCCAGGGCTTGAGGCCGAATTCCCAGAAGCCGTCGAAGCGGCCGGCGGCGACATAGGCCAAGTCGAGCGAAGCCACGCCCCAGCGCCGTACACCGCTGGTTGCGTTCATGACCGATGAAAGCGTACGTACGTATTTTGCGTGATCGCCATGGCCGCGGAACGGGATCCCCGTGGCAATCAACGAGTTCGGGCAGCTCGCGGCGCGCCGACACACGCAGGCGGTGGTCGTTCACATAGGCACCCAAGCCCTTCTCGGTCCAGAACATTTCGTTCTTGATCGGATCGAGCACCAGGCCGGCGATGAGCTTGCCTTCGCGTTCCAAGCCAATCGAGATCGCCCAATGCGGCAACCCGTGGAGAAAATTGGTGGTGCCGTCCAAGGGATCGATGATGAAGCGGTGGGCCTCGTCCTTGCCCTTGATCTCGCCGCCTTCCTCCAGAAGAAAGCCGTAGCCGGGCCGCGCCTTTTCAAGCTCGCGCCGCAGCACGTTCTCGGCCTTGAGATCGGCCGAGGAGACGAATTCGCCCGGCCCCTTGATCGAGACCTGGAGCTGCTCGACCTCGCCGAAATCGCGGATCAGGCCCTTGGCCGCCTTGCGCGCGGCGGCCGCCATGACGTTGTAAAGCGCGGAGCGGTTGGCCATGGGCCGCGCGTCTTCTCAGTCCTTGGCGCGTTCGACGTAGCTGCCGTCCGCGGTATTGACCACCACGCGGGTGCCGGCCGCGACATGCGGCGGCAGCATGATGCGCCTTCCGTTCGAAAGCTTGCCGGTCTTGTAGGAGGAGGAAGCGGTCTGTCCCTTCACCACCGGATCGGCCTCGGTTACTTCCAGAATCACGGTCTGGGGCAGCGTTACCGCAAGCGGCGTTCCCTCGAAGAGCTGAATCGTACAGATCATGCCTTCCTGAAGGAAATCAACCGGTTCGCCGATTAGGCTGCAATCAACCATCAACTGTTCATAGTTTTCGTTATCCATGAAAGTGGCTTGCACGCCATCGGTGAAAAGGAATTGCATGTCTTTCTCGTCGAGATGGGCGCGCTCCACCGTCTCCTGCGTACGATAACGCGCATTGGTCTTGGTGCCGGTCTTGAGATCGCGCAGATCGACCTGGGCGAAGGAGCCGCCCTTGCCGGGCTGGATCAGGTCGCGTTTCAGCACCAGCATGAGCTTGCCGTCCACTTCCAGCACATGGCCCGGCTTGATGTCGATGGCGTTGATCTTCATGGCGCTGGTCCCGGTTGGCGCGGCGGATGTCGCAAAGGGTTGATTGGCCCCGGCTTCTAGCAGCTTGCGCCCCGGAACCACAAGGAAAATAGGGCACTTGGCGCGCGGTCCCGGCGCGGCTTAGCTTGGCCAGGGGCCGAGCAGGCCCGGGAGGGTTCGAGTGGCCAAGGCGCCGTGGTGGCGGCAGGATGTTTTCGCGGACCGCGCGGCGAATTTGCGGATGCGCGGCGCGATGCTGCGCGCCACGCGCCAATTCTTCGAGACCAGAGACTTCGCCGAGGTCGAGACCCCGGCGCTCCAGGTCAGCCCCGGCCTCGAGCCGCATCTCAAGGCCTTCGCGACGACTCTTGAGGACAGCGGCGAAACCCGGGGAAGACAAAAGCGCCGGCTTTTCCTCCACACCTCGCCCGAATTCGCCATGAAGAAGCTGCTGGCGGCCGGCGTGAAGCGGATGTTCCAGCTCGCCCATGTCTTCCGAAATGCTGAACGCAGTTTTACGCATCATCCCGAATTTTCGCTGCTCGAATGGTATCGCGCCGGCGCGACTTACCGTGACTTGATGGAGGATTGCGAGGAATTGTTGCGCCATACGCTGAAGGCCGCCGGCCGTACTTTTTTTACGTACAAGGGAAAAAGCGCGGATCCCGCGCAAAAATTTCAGCGCCTGTCCGTCGCCAAATCGTTCGAGCGTTTTGCCGGCATCGACGTGCTCGCCACGGCACCCGATCCGCAAAAGCCGGAACTCAAGCTGCTGGCCAAGGCCGCGAAGCCCTTGGGCATTTCTCCGCACCGGGGCGACAGCTGGGAGGATCTGTTCTTCCGGATTTTCCTCGACCGCATCGAACCCCATCTCGGCTCGCCCGTACCCACCTTGCTCTACGACTATCCGCTTTCGATGGCGGCGCTGGCGCGGGCCAAGCCGGGCGATCCGCGCCTGGCCGAGCGCGTCGAGCTTTATGTCTGCGGTCTCGAACTCGCCAACGGCTTCTCCGAACTCACCGACGCCAAGGAGCAGCGCGCGCGCTTCGCGCGCGACCGAAGCGCGAAACGAAGGATTTACGGCACGGCCTATCCGGTGGACGAGGATTTTCTCGCGGCGCTCGAAGCGGGCTTGCCCGAGAGCGCGGGCATGGCGCTGGGCTTCGACCGGCTGGTCATGCTGGCGAGCGGCGCGGCGACCATCGACGAGGTGTTGTGGGCGCCGGTCGGCTGATTCGAATCGAGTTATCCACAGACTCGACACCGAACGTCATGAGTCGCGGCGGAGTGAGTTCGAGCCGGCGCCATCCGGCCTCGCCCGGCAGCCGGCATTGCCAGAAGCGCCAGCCATTGACGTTGTTACCGGTGATTTCGCGCGCCGCGTCCGACGGGCTTTGCACGCGCCTGCCGTTGAGCGTCAGGGCGCCCGCATCGACCTTGGCGTGATGCAGCTGGCCGCGGTAACGGGCTCGGAAATCGGTTCCGGCGGGGAAGCGTATCCCCTTGTAAAACCAGTCATTTTTGTCCGTTTGCGGCGCCGGGGCCGTTTGCTGACCGGGCGCGCGAATCTGGCCGAAATCGATGTGACGCCGGATGACGTTGCCTTGGCCGAGGCCGAGCAGACGGCGCAGCACGTCGTTGGGACTGTCGCCCTCGCCGGTGCGGCGCGCGGTCAGCGCCTTATACACCTCGAAATCGATTTCGATGCTCTGCATGCCGCCCCCGAGCGATTTTTCGCCGAATAGCGCTATAGCGCTATAGCACTATGACGCACTCTCGCGCTCATCGCGGCAAGGAATCGAGCCGAACGAATCAGTTATCCTCCCTATCCACAGGTCCGGCTCAGGAGCCGCGCGGATAGATCGGAATCTCGACGACGATGCGGGTGCGGATCTGTGGATAATCCGGCGGCAGCGGCGGAAACGGCGCGCTCGAGGTGATCATCAGCCGCGCCGCCTCGTCGAGGCGCGGCGTGCCGGACGTGTTCAGCAGGGTGATGGCGTTCATGGCGCCCGAAGGCTCGAGCACGACGCTGAAGATCGTCAGTCTGCTGCTTGAGCCGATGAAATCCGCCGCCGGCGGATAGATACGGTTGCGCTCGATTTTCTGCATCATGCGGTTGAGATAAGGGTCGCCGGCGAGGTCGCGGTCGGCATTGCCGCCCTTCTGCGGCAGGCGGATGGCGAGAAACTTTTCCGCCGGCGCCTCCGCGCGGGGTTCGGGGGGCACCGGCCGCGCCTGGCTCTCCCGCGGCGATCCCGATTGCGGCAAGGCCGGCTCCGCCTTGGCGGTCTTCTTCGCCTCGGTCTTTTCGTCGGCGCCGGATTCACGCGGCGTGATCTTGGGCGGCTCGGTCTTGGCCGCGGGCGGCGGCGGCCGCGGCGGTTCGCGCACCAGCGTCACCTGGATCGCCGGCACCTCGTAGGAAGGCCGCGCCTCCAGATGAGCCAGCAGCCACAGCATCGCCGGCAGCAGATGGAGCAGCGCCGCCGCGATCAACGCCCAGGGCGTCAGCCAGAAGCTGCGGCCGGGCCCGTCCCCAGGCGGCGGCGCTCCGCCCGCCGCCGCCGGAACCAGCGACGGCGCGATCGGATAATCCTGGTCTTCCAACGGCGGTGCCATGCAATGCCTTGATACGTCCCGCGCCATCCCAGCGCCGGCCTATATCCCTAACATATTGGTATGACGGAAGAATTTCCCACATCCCCGCGCCCGAGGGAAGCGCGGACGGGAAAATCGGGATTAGAGCCGCGCCGCCGCGATCGCCCGGGCGAATTCCTTGACCGCTTGCCCGGGCCCTCGCGGATGATCCCAGACCGCCGCCACCACGGCCAGGAAATCCGCCCCGGCCTGGACCAAGGGCGCGCAATTCTCCGGCGTGATGCCGCCGATGGCGACGCACGGCACGGTCATGATCTCGCTCCACCAGCGCAGGATCTCGATGTCGGGCCGGGCCTTGGCTTCCTTGGTTTGGGTGGGGAAGAAGGCGCCGAAGGCGACGTAATCGGCGCCGGCTTCCGCCGCTTCGATGGCGTCATGCCGGCTGTCGCGGCAGGTGACGCCGACGATGCGCTCGGGGCCGAGCAGCGCGCGCGCCTCGGCATAGGGTGTGTCCTCCGGCCCGACATGAACGCCGTCGCAGCCGCAAGAGAGCGCCAGATCGGGCCGGTCGTTGATCAGGAAGGCGGCGTCGTGCTTCTGCGCGATCGGCCGCAGCGCGTCGGCGGCGCGGCGGATGGAATCGTCATCCGCGTGTTTGAGGCGCAGCTGCACGCAGGCGATGTCGCCGGCATCGAGCGCCTCGGCCAGTTTCCCGGAGAAACTCCGCGGCTCCAGCGCCGGCGGGGTGATGAGATAAAGGCGGCTCACGCCTCGCCGCGATAGATGCGGATGATGGTGTCCAGCATCTTGAGCGCCTCGGATCGAGGACGCTGGAAGGTGTTGCGGCCGATGATCGAGCCGGTGGCGCCGCCGTCGCGCGACCGCGCGGACCTCGGCGTAAACGCCTTCGAGGTCCTTGGCTTCGCCACCGGAGAACAGAAGAATCCGCTTGCCGGCGAAGCAGCATTGCACCACGTGGCGGATGCGCGCGGTCAAGGTCGAGATGTCGATCTTCTGCGCCTCGTAGACTTTTTTCGCCGCTTCCAGTTCGAGATGGGCCGTGGGCGGCTTCACCTTGATGATGTGCGCGCCCAACAGCGCCGCCATGTGCGCGGCATAGGCGCAGATGTCGATCGCGGTCTCGCCTTCCTTGGAGAGGTTGCCGCCGCGCGGATAGGACCAGATCACCACGGCCAACCCGGCGGCCTTGGCCTCGCGGCCGAGCTCGGCGATCTCGCCCATCATCGCATAGGCCGCGTCCGAGCCCGGATAGATCGTGAAGCCGATGGCGGCGCATTTGAGCCGCACCGCGTCCTTGACCGAAGCGGTGATCGCCTGGCTTGGCGCCGCCTTGTCCCGCGAAAGGCTGTTGGCCGAATTCAATTTGAGGATGGTCGGGATTTTTCCGGCGAAGGTCTTGGCCCCGGCCTCGATCATGCCCAAGGGCGCGGCATAGGCCGAAAGCCCGGCGTCGATGGCGAGGCGGTAGTGGTAATGCGGATCGTAGGCCGGCGGGTTGGGCGCGAAGCTGCGCGCGGGGCCGTGCTCGAAGCCCTGGTCGACCGGCAGGATCACCAGATGGCCGGTGCCGCCGAGCCTGCCTTGCATGAGAATGCGGGCGAGGTTCGCCTTGGTCTTGGGCGAATTGCTTTCATAAGCGTCGAGGATTTTCTGGACCGGTTTGCTGAGCGCCATGGCGTTTCCCTTGGTTCAAGCCCGATATAGCAGACCGGGTTGCATCAGGCCAATCTCCCGCCCGCGAGATAAGCGCGGCACCGGGCTTCGGCGTTTTTTCCGTCGCGCAGATCGAGCGCGTCCGGCGCATCGCCGCTTTCGACCGTGGCGCCGAACGCTTGCGCGATTTCCTCGAGCTTCGCCCGCGCCTCGGCGCCGCCGGAAAAGCCCACGCGCTTCACGCCTTGGCGCAGCGCCGCCAGCGCCACCCCGGAATCGGCGCCGCAATCCAGCACGGATTCCATCTGGGCTTCGGGATATGAATCTTGCGCCAACGCGGCCAGGGCTTTGAACCAGGAAGGCCCGGCATAACATCCGGCGCCGGGCCCGCTCGCCAGCACCACCGGGCGCTTCAAGGACGCGGCCGCCGCCAGCGCGGCGCGGGCCTGATCGAGCGAATGGACGACGATCCGCCCGCCCATGGCCTAGCCCAGCGCGCCGACCAGCGCAGCCGCCTCGACCATGCGGTTGGAGAAGCCCCATTCATTGTCGTACCAGGCGAGCACGCGGCAGAAGCGCTTGCCGATCACCACGGTCTGGGTCAGGTCGAAGGTCGCGCTGTGCGGATCGTGGGTGAAATCGCTCGAGACGCATTCGTCGCGGTTGATGCCGAGAATGCCCTTGAAGCGGTTGGAGTTCGCCGCCTTCACCATCAGCTCGTTGATCTCGTCCTTGGCGGTGTCGCGCGCGGCGGTGAAGGCGAAATCGATCAGCGACGTGTCGGCGGTCGGCACGCGGATCGAGGTGCCGTCGAGCCTGCCCTGCAAGGCCGGCAGCACCAGGCCCATCGCCTTGGCGGCGCCGGTCGAGGTCGGAATCATGTTGAGCGCGGCGGCGCGGGCGCGGCGCATGTCCTTGTGCAGCGTGTCGACCGTGTTCTGGTCGCCGGTATAGGCGTGGATGGTCGTCATGTAGCCGTGCTCGATGCCGACGCCCTCGTTCAGCACATAGGCCACCGGCGCCAGGCAATTGGTGGTGCAGGAGCCGTTGGACAGAACCTGGTGCGCGGGCTTCACCTGGTCGCTGTTGACGCCCATCACCAGGGTGATGTCGGCGCCTTCGGCCGGGGCCGAGATGAGGACGCGCTTGGCGCCCGCCTCGATGTGCTTGGCCGCCGCCTCGCGCTTGGTGAAAAGCCCGGTGCATTCGAGCGCGACGTCGATTTTCAGATCCTTCCACGGCAGCTTGGCGGGGTCGCGCTCGGCGCTGACCGCGATCCGGCCCTTGCCGATATCCATCCAATTGTCGCCGGTCTTGATCTCGCCTTTGAAGCGGCCATGCACGCTGTCGTATTTCAGGAGATGCGCGTTGGCCGCGACCGAGCCGAGATCGTTGATCGCGACCGCCTGCACGTCGCTGCGGTTCTGTTCGTGCAACGCGCGCAAGACGAGGCGTCCGATGCGCCCGAACCCGTTGATTGCAACCCGAATGGCCATCAAGCCTCCTGGACCAGAAATCCTCTATACCAACGCCAACGCCGCCGAGCATACCGCCTCGGCGGTGATGCCGAAATGCTTGTAGAGATCCGGGGCCGGCGCCGAGGCGCCGAAACCCGTCATGCCGACGAAGCCGCCCGTGGGGCCGATATAACGGTCCCAGCCGAAACGCACCGCCGCCTCGACCGCGACCAGCGGCGCCTCGCCCAGCACCGCGCGGCGGTAGGCCGCGTCTTGCCGGTCGAACAATTCCCAGCACGGCATCGAGACCACCGCGGCCTCGATTTTTTTCTGCGCCAGCAGATCGCGCGCGGCGAGCGCCAGCGCGACTTCGGAACCGGTCGCCAGGATGGTGACATTGCGCTTGCCCTTCGCTTCGGCCAGCACATAGGCGCCGCGCGCGCATTTGTTCTCGGCCCCGCCGTCCTTGCGCAAACCGGGCACGGCTTGCCGCGTCAGGGCCAGCACCGACGGCGTCTTCGAGTGATCCAAGGCGAGTTCCCAGCATTCCGCGGTTTCGACCGCGTCGGCCGGACGGAACACCAGCAGATTGGGAATGGCGCGCAGGGCCGCCAGATGCTCGACCGGCTGATGCGTCGGCCCGTCCTCGCCCAGCCCGATCGAATCATGCGTCATCACATAGATCACGCGCAGACCCATCAGCGCCGAAAGCCGGATCGACGGACGGCAGTAATCGGTGAACACCAGGAACGAGCCGCCATAGGGAATGATCCCGCCATGCGCGGCCAAACCGTTCATCGCCGCCGCCATGCCGTGCTCGCGGATTCCGTAATGGATGTAGCCGCCGGAGAAATCCTTGGACGTTATGATTTTCTGGCTCTTGGCCTTGGTGTTGTTGGAGCCGGTCAGATCGGCCGAGCCGCCGATGAGTTCGGGCAAAACCGGCGCGAGCGCGTCGAGCACGTTGCCCGAGGCCTGGCGGGTGGCGAGCTTGGGCGCGTCGCTCGCGGCCTTGGCCTTCACCTGAGAGAGAGCATTGCGCGCCTCGGGCGCGAGTTCGCCTTTCATCCGGCGGGTGAATTCGGCGCGAGTTTTGGAATCCGCCGCATCGAACCGTTTCTTCCAGGATGACGAAAGCTTGGCGCCGCGCGCTCCGGCTTCGCGCCAGAACTGCACCACGTCCTCGGGCAGGACGAAGGGCGGCTCTTGCCAGCCCAGGCGCTGGCGCGCGCCGGCGATCTCGGAAGCGCCCAGGGGCGATCCGTGCGCCGCCGCCGAGCCCGCCTTGGTCGGCGCGCCGAAGGCGATCGTGGTGCGGCAGGCGATGAGCGAAGGCCTGACGCTGGTGCGCGCCTCGGAAATGGCGGCGGCGAGCGCCTCGGTGTCGTGGCCGTCCACCGCGGTGGCGTCCCAGCCGGCGGCGGAGAAACGCGCGAGCTGGTTTTCGGATGTGGACAACGCGGTGCCGCCGTCGATCGAAATGCCGTTGTCGTCCCACAGCACGATCAGCTTCGACAGCCGCAGATGGCCGGCGAGCGAAATCGCCTCCTGGCTGATGCCCTCCATGAGACAGCCGTCGCCGGCGATGACATAGGTGTAGTGATCGACCAGCTCCTTGCCGAAACGCGCGGCGAGAATTCGCTCAGCCAGCGCCATGCCGACGGAATTGCCCAGCCCTTGCCCCAAGGGGCCGGTGGTGGTCTCGATGCCCGAGGCGTGGCCGCGCTCGGGATGGCCGGCGGTGCGGCTGCCGAGCTGGCGGAAGCGTTTCAACTCGTCGAGCGTCATGTCGGCATAGCCGGTCAGATGCAACAGCGCGTAGAGCAGCATCGAGCCGTGCCCGGCCGACAAAACGAAACGGTCGCGGTCGGGCCAATCGGGCAAGGCCGGATCGAAATTGAGGAAGCGGGTGAAGAGCACGGTGGCGGCGTCGGCCATGCCCATCGGCATGCCGGGATGGCCGCTTTGCGCCGCCTCGACCGCGTCCATGGCCAAGGCGCGCAGCGCATCCGCCATGCGCCGGAGCATCGGATCGCGCGGCCGCGGCAAGGGCGGCGCTGATGATGTGGGGACCGGGTTGGCGCTCATCGCAGCAGAATCGATTCGCTCTCGGCGGGATCGGGGCCGCACCTTGGCGTGGCCCGGCGTCACCGTCAACCCTCGACTCCTGGGATCAGGGTTGCGCGAAGGCGCGGTCTGGTTGCGGCAAGGGGGGCTTGCCGCTAAGGTCACGCCATCCGGTTTTGCGCGGAATCTTGGGGCGTAGCCAAGCGGTAAGGCAGCGGATTTTGATTCCGCCATTCGGAGGTTCGATTCCTCCCGCCCCAGCCACTTCGCTGTTGCACGGCTTCGGGCGGCTTACGCCAACGTCGACGCCGCTGAAAAATCGCGAGGAGCCAATCATGAAAGCCTGCTGGTACGAGAAGACGGGCGCCGCCAAGGACGTGCTGGTCCTGGGCGAGATGCCCGCGCCCGAGCCCGGACCCGGCGAAGTGCGGGTCAAGATCATGGTCTCCGCGGTCAATCCCTCGGACACCAAGGGCCGAGCCGGCTGGCGCGGCCGGCCGATCCCCTATCCGCGCATCGTGCCGCACCAGGACGGCGCGGGCGTGATCGACAAGCTCGGGCCGGGCGTGACGGCGCGCAAAGCCGGCGAGCGCGTCTGGGTTTACATGGCGCAGCGCGGCCGGCCCTTCGGCACCGCCGCCGAATACACCGTGGTGCCCGAAAACCGCGCCGTGCCTCTGCCCGACGGCACGAGTTTCGAGGAAGGCGCGTGTCTCGGCATCCCGGCGATGACGGCGCATCGCTGCCTCTATGCCGACGGCGCGATTGCCGGCAAGGCGGTGTTGGTGCAAGGCGGCGCGGGCGCGGTGGGTTACTACGCGGTGCAGCTCGCCAGGCTCGGCGGGGCGCGCGCCGTGCTGGCGACGGTCAGCCGCGACGAACAGGCCGCCCGCGCGCGCGAGGCCGGCGCCGGCCAAATCATCAATTACAAGAGCGAGAACGTCGCCGCGCGCGCGAAGGCGATTTTGGGCGGCGGCGTCGACCGCGTGATCGAGGTCGCGCTCGGCAAGAACCTGGCGGGCGACGTCGAGATGCTGGCGGTCAACGGCGTGATCGCGGCCTATTCCAGCGACGAGGTGCCCGAACCCATCGTGCCCTTCACCGCCATGCTGATGAAGGATCTGACCATCCGCTTCGTGCTGGTTTACGAGATCGGGGATGCGGCGCGGCTCGAAGCGGCGCGCGAAATCAACCGGCTGCTCTCGGCCAAGCAGTTGAAGCACCAGATCGCCGAGATTTATCCGCTCGAACGGGCGGCGGAAGCCCATGAGCGCATGGAGCAAGGCCGCGCCATCGGCAAGCTGCTGCTGCGCGTGGCCAAGGGATAGGACTCACGCCTTAGGATTCAGGGGCGGCGGTGGGCGGCGAAGAAGGTCAGGATTTCCTCGGCCGCCGAAACCGGCTTGCCGCCGCCGGGCGCGGGGAAAATGTCACCCGGCCAGTCGTGGCCGCCGCCCATAATCTCCCACAACACCACCTCGCTGCCGTCCTTGCAGCCGGTATAGGCTTCGCGCTTCAACGTCCTGTTGGCGGCATAGCGCGATCGCGGGCTTGCCCGTACAGCCGTCGCTCACCGCCCAGAAAGTCAGCGCGTCGTCGACCGACATCTTCCAGCTATGGGGAAAGCTTTGCGAGGCGCCGCCCTGGTAGAGGACGGAGGCATCCTTGCGCCCGTGGATGATCATCACCGGCACCGGCATCGCGGGCATGGGGATGATGTAGGTTTTGCCGGTACGGCTCATGCCGCCGATCGCCGCCGAAACCGGCGCCACCGCGGCGAACCATTCGGGATGCAAAGCCGCGAGCTGATAGACCAGCATGCCGCCGTTCGACATGCCGGTGGCGTAAACCCGGGCGCGGTCGACCGGATGACGCAAGGCCACGTCCTCGATCACCGCGCCGACGAAGCCCGCATCGTCGACCTGGCGCACCGTCGCGTCGCCGCAACAGAACTGCGCGTTGAAGGTGCGGCGCGGCGGGTTGCCGCCCTCGCTGCCGTCGGGAAACGCGACCATCATGCCGAGCTTGTCGGCCGCGGCGGCAAGGTGGGTCTCGCCGGCGAAGCCCGGCGCGTCGCCGCCCGCGCCGTGCAACGCGATCACCAGGGCCAAAGGCCCGTCGCCCGCATTGGGCGGGACATGCAGGATATAGTCGCGCGCGGTGCCCTGAAATTGCAGTTCGATACGCTCGTCCGCGCGCGCGCTTGCCGCCGCGAGCAGCAAAGCCGCCAGCAGAAACGCCACCGCCCTCATTCGGCGACCGCGACCGCGCGTTCCACGGATGACGCGTGTTTGCGCTTCCACGGCGCGGCCTTGAACCAGGCGACGCCATAGGCGATGGCGAACAGCAGGAAGAAGCTCAGCCCGTTGACCAAAATCTGAACAAGCGCGCCGGTGCCGGCGTGGTCGAACACCATGCCGTCGATATAGGAGAGCACCATGCCCGAGGTGAAGATCGACAGCGCCTGCTGGCCGCATTTGAAGAAGGGCTTGAGCGGCGCCGACAGCAGAATCCGCTCGCGGCCCTTGAGCAACGCCACCGCGACATAGGCCGAGGCGAGGAAATGGACGTATTGCATCGGGTCCATGTAGGTCTTGTCGCTGTGATTCGCGACCCATTGGCGCAACGCATCGATCGCGGGCGCGCGCTCGAACACCGACAGGCAGCGAGATCGCGAGATCCGACCAGCAGCACCGCGACGCTGCCCCAGAACAGAATCCGGGAATCGATCGGCACCTTGATCCAGCCGCGCCGCAACGCGAAGCCGGTGAAGAAGATCAGCTGCCAGGCGAAGGGATCGAAAAACCAGACCCGCTGGTCGTCGGCATTGGCGAGGAAATTGATCTGGAACACCCAGGCGCAAACGTAAAGCGCGAGCGAGGCCGCCAGGACGAGATACGGACTCAGCCGCGCCAGGGCCATCGACCGCCGGCACCATCGCCAGCACGACGATGTAGAGCGGCAGGATGTCGAGATAATGCGGCACGTAGGTCAGGGTGAAGAGGCCGATCAGCGCGCCCTGGGGATCGGCGAAGAAATGCTGCAATTGCGCCACCGCGATGTAATCGGTGTCGGGGAATATCTTCGTACCGGCGGCCACCACCATCGCCACGACGAAGAACATGCCCAGCTGCGCGGCGTAAAGCTGCATGCAGCGGTAGAGGATGCGCAACGCGCCGATCGGCCAGCCCCGGCTTTGGAAGGTGCCGCCGAAGGCGATCGCCGCCGTCATGCCGGAGACGAACACGAACATGTTGGCGGCGTCGCTGATGCCGAAGCGCGCCGGAATGTAATCCCACAGAAAATTCCCGCGGCAATGCGCGATGAAGATGATGAACATGGCGACGCCGCGGAAGAAATCGAGCCGCGGATCGCGGCCCTTGTTCAACGCCGTCACGTCTTCCACCGCGCTCTCCGGACTTAGGACGAGCGCAGCTTCGCCGGGATCGGGATGAAAGGCAAATAGCGCTCGACCAGCTCGATGCCGCGCCGGCGGCGGATGACCATGATGGCGGCGGCGAACACCCACACCGTGCAGGCCTCATGAAATAGAACGCCGCCGTCGCCATAGGGATCGACGCCCAGCGGCGAAACCAGGTGGAAGAAGATGGCGCCGCTCATGATGGCGAAGGACAAGGCCGCGCCCAAAACCTGCAACGGCGGAATGAACAGCAGGAACGAGGCGAACAACTCGGCGCTGCCGGTGCCGATGCGCATGAATTTCTCGTGGCCGTGGAAGCCAAGCCAATCGGTCAGGACGGTGAACAGCCAGACGCTGCCGTCGTCGCCGGTGAATTTGTATTGCAGGTACCAGACGAAGATATAGGCGATGTAGATCGCCATCGCCCAGGCGGCCAGGCTCAAGATTCTCTGCATCGCGACCCCCCGCTTTCGCCTCCTCTATAGCAAATCGGCGGCCGGCCTTCATCTCACATCGGCGCGAGTGCAGGCCGCGCGGCACCTTCTTTGCGGCCTTCCGCCTATGCCGATAACGCATGCGCGGTTCCGGCCCGGATGAATTAGCCTTGGCTTCATGGCCGAGGACTTCGTCATTCCCGCCCACGGCGCCCTGCCCCGTCCCTGGCACAGGGCGGCGGCCGGGCTGTCGGCGCTGCTGCTCGGCATCGGATTGTCGCGCTTCGGCTACGCGCCGCTGATCCCGTCCTTGATCCAGGAGCATTGGTTCAGCGCATCCGCCGCGGCTTATCTCGGCGCCGCCAATCTCATGGGCTATCTCCTGGGCGCGGCGGCGGCGCACCGCCTGGCGCACTCTTTACCGCCGGTGGCGTTGATCAAGTTTTCGATGCTGGCGGCGTGCGCGTGCTTTTTCGCCTGCGGCTGGCCCTTGGGCTTCGCCTGGTATTTTCCGTGGCGGCTGCTGGCGGGCATCGCCGGCGGGTTGCTGATGGTGCTGGCGCCGCCGGCGATCCTGGCCGAGACGCCTGTCGCGCGGCGCGGCAGGGTGGCGGGCATCGTCTTCACCGGGGTGGGCGCGGGCATCGCGCTGTCGGGCACGCTGGTGCCCTGGCTGGTGCAATTCGGATTGCCCGCGACCTGGTTCGCGCTGGGCGCGGCCGGGCTGGCGCTTTCCGCGCTGGCCTGGGGCGGCTGGCCGGTCCGGCTGAAAGAGGCCAAGGCGCCGAAGTCACGGCGCGCATCACGCCGACCTTGACGCCGGCCCTGCTGCTGCTGATCGCCGCCTATGCCTGCAACGGCCTGGGTTTCGTGCCGCACACCGTGTTCTGGGTCGATTACATCGCCCGCGGCCTCGGCAGGGGCCTGGCCGTCGGCGGCTTCTATTGGGTGCTGCTGGGATTGGGCGCGATGATCGGGCCGCTGCTCTGCGGGCTCGCCGCCGAGCGGCTGGGCTTCGCGCGCAGCTTCGTCCTGGCCCTGCCGGCCTTGGCGGTTTGCGTCTTCCTGCCCGTGCTGTCGGCGTCGCCGGCGTTCCTCGCGATCTCGTCGTTCGGCGTCGGCATCCTCTCGATCGGCATGGTCGTGCTCGGCTCGGGTTGCGCCGGCGAGCTGGTGGCCGATCGAACAACAACGGCAAGTCTGGGGCTGGATGACGGCGACCTATGCCGTGGTCTATGCCGGCGGCGGCTATGCGCTGTCCTATCTGTTCGCCCGCACCGGCTCCTACGATCCGCTCTTCATCGTGGGCGCGGCGGCGATATTGCTGGGCGGGCTGCTCGCGCTCCCCGGCGCGCTCAAGCCGGAACGGCGCTCATAGCCGCAGCAGGCGTTCCGCGTTGAGATGCGCGATCTTTTCCCGGTCGAGGTCGCTGATCGACAGCGACTTGAGGAAATGCATCCCGCTCATGTTGGGTTCGTAGGGCCAATCGACGGCGAAGAGGATGTTGTCCACCCCGAGCGCCAGCAAGGTGCAGACGAAGGCCGGCTCGAACCAATTGCCGCTGGTGGTGACGACCAAATTGTCCCGGAGGTATTGCAGCGGCGTTTTCTTGAGGCCGCGCCGCTTCGCCGCCGCGAAGCTGTGGTCGTTCAGCCGGTGCATCGCGAAGGGCAGGCCTTCGCCCAGATGGCCGAGAATGATCTTGAGATCCGGATAGGCGTCGAACACCCCGGCGAAGACCAGACGCAGGAAATGGACGCTGGTATCGACGGCGAAGCCCCACGCCGCGCGGGCCAGATCCTCGTAGCCCGTGAAGTAGGCCTTGACGACATCGGGATGCGGCAAGGCCGGATGAAGATAGATCGGCACGCCCAGCGCCTGGGCGCGTTCGAAGATGACCCAGTATTTCTTTTCGTCGAGGAAGCTGCCCCGCGTATGGCCGTGGATCATGGCGCCCTTGAAGCCCAATTTGGTCACGGCGCGCTCCAGCTCGCCGGCCGCGACATCCGGCGCCGCCGTCGGCAGCGCGGCAAAGCCCGCGAAGCGGTCGGGATGCCGTTTCACCGCCTCGTAAAGCCGGTCGTTGGCGTCCTTGGCGAGCGGGATGGCGTCGGCCGCCTCGAAGGCCTGCGGGCCCGGCGAGGTGAAGGACAGCACCTGGATATCGACCCCGGCGGCGTCCATGTAGGCGAGCCGCTGCTGGTCGAGGTCGGCCAGCTGGTCGGCGATGTTGTGGCCGAGATGCTCGCTGCGCGAGGAGAGATAGAAGCCGCGGAAATCCGTCGCGCTCGTCTTCTGCCGCTGCATCGGCGTCGAGAAATGTTCCTCGATGGCGATGGTCTTGATGCGGCGGTCTTTATCGGTCAGCTGATAAGGCATGGTCGAGGCTCCCGGCGTTTTCTTTCGCCGCATGTATACCCTATCAAGCCGACGCTCGAACTGGTAAATCTAACCGGAACACGTTGGCGTGACGTGCGCGCGCCGGCATGACCGTATCGCCGGGGTTTCTTGCGATTGATTATCAGACTTCCAACTCGGAGAACGCCGCGATGACGCCGAAGTCGAATGTTGCCCCCAAGGACATGCGAACCTGGATCAACGAGCTGGAAGCCGCCGGCGAACTCATTCGCATCGACAAGCCGGTGGACCCGCTCACCCAGATGGGCTCGCTCCTCTATCAATCGCGCGAAAAGGCGCTGTTCTTCGAGAAGCTGCCGCATGGCTGGCGCTCGCTCGGCCAGGCGCCGGCGAATTTGCGCCACGCCGCCATCGCCTTCGGCACCACCCAGGAGGCCTTGGTGCCGCACGTGGCCGAACGGATGGGAAACTGCATCAAGCCGGTCATGGTCGCGGACGGGCCGGTCAAGGAGGTGAAGCTCAAGCGCGGCGAATTCGATCTGACCCAGCTGCCGGTTCACGTGGCGGGACAGCGCGACGGCGGACCGGTGATCGGCTCGGGCCTGATGGTGACCAAGGATCCGGACACCGGAGCCCGGAACGTGAGCTTCCACCGTTTGCAGATCAAGGGACCGAACAAGTCGGGGATCCTGCTTTACCCGCGCCACAGCTGGAAGAACTACCTTAAGTACCAGGCGAAAAACCAGCCGATGCCGGTGGCGATCTTCATCGGCCACTACCCGCTTTATTACGCCGCCGCGGCGACCACGGCCGCCTACGGGCTCGACGAGTTCGAGATCGCCGGCGGCTATCTCGGCGAGGCCGTGCGGTTGGTGAAGTGCGAAACCGTGGACCTCGAGGTCCCGGCCGACGCCGAGATCGTGCTCGAGGGCCATATCCCGCCCCATTACCGCGAGGAGGAAGGCCCGTTTTCGGAATTTCAGGATTACTACGTGACCGGCACGGGGAAGAATCCCGTCGTCGAGTACCAGTGCATGACGCGCCGGCACGACGCGATCTTCAAGAATCTGCAGAACGGCTCGGAAATGGAAGGCTGCGTCTTCCACAAGCTGCCGATGAGCGCGGCGATTTTCCGCCGGCTCAAGGACGTGGGCGGCGGACCCAATCTGCACAACGTGGCGGTGTTGCCCGGCATTTTCGGCCTGGTGGTGCAGATGACGCCGCGGGCCTACGGCGAAGCCAAGAACCTGCTGCTGGCGGCGCTGTCCTCCGAATACCAGCATCCGAAGATCGCCATCGCGGTCGACGCCGACGTCGATATCTTCAATCCGTCGGAGCTGCTCTGGGCGCTTTCGACGCGGGTCAATCCGCAAGAGGATGTGGTCATCATCCCCGGCACCCACAACCACGCCATGGACGCGGCCCTGCCGGAGCTGGGGGCGCCGGGAACCGGGCTGTGGCAGCGTCTCGGCTCCAAGATGCTGATCGACGCCACGATCCCGCCGCCCGCCGATCCGAAGGCCCGCGCCATGTTCGAGCGCATCCGGCCGCATAATCCCCATCTCCGGCTGGAGGAATTCGCCGCGAAAGACTCGCTCGCGCTGGTGCGCGCGCTGTCGCCGCTGTTCTTCGGCTCGAAGCTGCTCGACGGGAAATGAGCGCGGCCGCGCGAGAAGGAAAGAACCGAAAGGCCGGGCAACCGGTTGCCGATTGACGATAACCCGCAAACCAAAAAGACGGGCGATGGACGCAGGAGGAAACGATGAAACTCAAATTGGCCGTTTTGATTTGCGCCGTGGCGGGAACGATCGGGGCGCTGTGGGCGCCCCCCGCCGCCGCGGATGACGTCACCACGCTGAAAATCTCGACCTTCGAGCCGATCGGCAATCATTACACGATCTGGCTCCAATCATGGGCCGCGATGTTGGACCAGCGTTCGGGCGGGCGCCTCAAGGTCGAGGTTTTTCCCTCGAATCAAATGGGCTCCATGCCGCACCAATTCGATCTGGCGAGGACGGGCGTCGCCGATATTTCCTTCGCGCTCCATGGCGGGACGCCCGGCCGCTTTCCGCTCACCGAGCTCTCGCACGCGCCCTTCCTCATCCCGAACTCGGAGGTGGGTTCGGTCGCGCTCACGTCGCTGGTACCCGGCTATCTCGCCCAGGAATACGAAAGCGTGCACGTGCTTTGCCTGACCACGACCACGCCGCTCGCGCTCGTGACCACGAAGGTCGCGGTCCGCCGGCCGGAGGACATGAAGGGATTGCGCATCCGGCATCCGGACAGCGTCGCCGCGGCAAGCCTGAGCGCGCTGGGCGCCGTTCCGGTCTTCATCGAGCCGGCGCAGATCGCCGATGCGCTCAACAAGGGCACCATCGACGGGGCGCTTTTGGCGTGGGAGGCCCTGCAATCGTTTCAAGTCTCCGCGCGCTACGTGACGGATTGGGGCGGCAACGTCACCACCTTCGTCCTCGCCATGAACCGCGCGAGCTATGACGGCCTGCCGGCGGATCTGAAAAAACTCATCGACGATTCGACCGGCCTCAAGGCGGCGCGGGAGATGGGAATAGCCACGGACAAGGCGGCGCTGGACGGGCGCGCCTATGCGCGCAAGAACGGGATGGAGATCATCGATTTGTCGCCGACCCAGCGCAAGGCCTTCGCCGCCGCGACCAAGGCCGCCATCGCCCAGCTGGTCGTCGAGCAGGATCAGAAAGGACTCAAGGCGTCGCAATTCTTCAAGGCGCTGACCGAGAAGGTGACGGCTCTCCAGGCGAGCCAGGGAAAGCAGCCATAGCTCGGGCCGGCCTTGAGCGGCGAGGCACGCACGGAGCCGGCATGACGGATTCGCCGCCGAACCGGGTCGCGGGATTTCTGACCAACGTCGCCGGCGCGTCGCTCACCGTCATGATGCTGGTGACGGTGGCCGACGTATTCCTGCGCAACGTCTTCGACAAGCCGATTTACGGATCGGTGGAGCTCGTTCAAGGCACGCTGGTCTACATGGTCTTCCTCGGCATTCCGGAGACCTTCGTGCGCGGCGGGCACGTGACCGTCGACATCGCGGATCATGTGTTCGGGCCTCGCGTGATCGACTGGTTCAAGGCGTTCGCCCGGCTTTTTTCGCTGGCCTTCCTCGCGATGATGCTTTGGACCATGGCGGCGCGGGCGCGCGACGCTTATGCGCTCGGCGACACGACCTCGGACCTGACGATCCCCCTGATCGCGTTCTGGGCGCCCATGCTGCTGGGCACCGTCTGTTCGATCGTCGCGCTTTGCCTGCCGGCGCTGCGCGACGTCCAGAACTCTGCTGCGGCGGAAAGCGTGAGCATGGCGCCGCAAACCATCGGCCTGCTCGGCATGCTCGCTCTGCTCGCGCTCATTTTCATGCGCGTGCCGGTGGCGGTTTCCCTGGGCATCGTCGGCTTCGTCGGCTATGCCGCCATCGAAGGCTGGCAGAAGGCCCTGCTCGTGCTCGGCGACACGCCGTTCGACATCGCCTCGGGCTACGCGTTGTCGGTCGTGCCGCTGTTCATCCTGATGGGCGCGTTGGCTTCCGAATTCGGCATGTCGGCCAAGCTCTTCAAGGCCACGAAATCCCTGTTCAACGGCTTCCGCGGCGCCGAAGCCCTGGCGACGATCGGCGCATGCGCGGGATTCGCCGCGGTGTGCGGCTCCTCGCTTGCCACCGCCGCGACCATGAGCCGCATCGCGATCCCCGAAATGCGGGCGGCCGGCTACGACGACCGTCTTTCGACCGGCGTGGTGGCGGCGGGCGGAACCCTCGGCATCCTGCTGCCGCCATCGATCATCTTCGTCATCTACGCGATCATCGCGCAGCAATCGGTTCTGAGGCTGTTCGCCGCCGGCCTGATTCCCGGCCTGGTTCTGATGGTGCTCTACATGCTGGTGGTCGGGATTCTGGTCGTGGTGCGGCCGGCTTGGGCGAAATCCGGACAGCCGCTCTCCCCGCGCCAGCGTCTGCGCGACATGCTGGAGATGTGGGAGATCGCGCTGCTCTTCTGCGTGTCGATCGGCGGCATGTATGCGGGCCTGTTCAGCCCGACCGAAGCGGCCGCGATCGGCGCGTTCGGCGCCTTCCTGCTCGCCACGATCACCGGACAAATGTCGCTTCCCAAGTTCTGGAAATGCGTCAAGCAGTCGGTCCAGACCACGGCGATGCTGTTTTTCATCATGATCGGGGCGTTTATTTTTTCCTACTTCGTCGTGCAGACGCAATTGCCGGTGACATTCGTGGCGCTGGTTCGCGAAGCGGGCCTGTCGCCCCTCAACGTGATGATCGTCCTGATCGTCATCTACATCGTCCTGGGCTGCTTCCTCGACGCCATCGGGATGATCCTCGTGACGGTGCCGATTTTCTTTCCCCTGGTGGTGGAGAACGGCTTCGATCCGGTGTGGTTCGGCGTGATGCTGGTGACGCTGATGGAGATCGGGCTGATCCACCCCCCGGTCGGCATGAACCTGTTCGTCATTCGCGCCCAGATACCCGATATCCCCTTGTCCGCGATCTATCTCGGCGTCGTGCCCTTTCTCCTCGCCCAGGCGGCGCTCATCGTCCTGCTTCTGGCCTTCCCCCACATGGCCTTGTGGCTTCCCACCGCGCTTTACGGCCGATAGGCGGTAGCGGGAAGCCGCGGCGCGCCGGTTCGAATCGGGCCTGCGGCAAGGCCCGGTAACCGCCTCGTCCCGTGCGTCATTCCGCCCCAGGCAAGGCATTGATCCATGTCAAAGCACGCCGGGACCGCCGGTCGGATACTCTCGGCGGTTATCGGAATGGTCGCGCCCGCATCACGGCGCTCGGGATTAGGCCCTTGAAAATTAAGGTAAACGGGCTGCCGCGGAATAGGAACGATGGAAACGTCCAATTTCGAAATCGTGGCCCGGGAGGATTTCTCGGATGTCACTTACCTGCTTGAGGTGCGCCATCCGCTGATGGCCAAGGCCGCCAAGCCGGGGCAATTCGTCATCGTCATGCTGAACGAGCACGGCGAGCGGATTCCGCTCACCATCGCCGATTTCGACCGCAAGAAAGGGACCATCACCCTGGTCATCCAGGCGGTCGGCAAGACCACCAAGCAGATGCAGCAGGAATGCCGGGTCGGGACGAGGCTCTACGGCATGGTCGGCCCGATGGGCATCCCGAGCCCGATCAGCCACGCGAAGAAGGTGGTGTGCGTCGGCGGCGGCCTGGGCGTGGCGCCGATCTATCCCCAGGCGCGCGGCTTCAAGGAAAGCGGCGCCTATGTGATCGCCATCCTCGGTTTCCGCACCAAGGATCTGGTGTTCTGGGAAGACAAGTTCCGCGCCTGCTGCGACGAACTCATCTTGTGCACGAATGACGGCTCGGCCGGCATGAAGGGCATGATCACCGACGGCATCAAGGTCGCCTTGGCGGGACATGCCAACATCGAAGAGGTGGTCGCGATCGGCCCGCCGGTCATGATGAAGGCCACCGCCGAGGCGACGCGCGCGGCCAAGATCAAGACCATGGTGAGCGTCAACCCGATCATGGTCGACGGCACCGGGATGTGCGGCGGCTGCCGCGTGAAGGTCGGCGGCAAGGTGAAATTCGCCTGCGTGGACGGGCCGGATTTCGACGGCCATCAGGTCGATTTCGACGACTTGATGACGCGCCTGCGGCGCTTCACGGAAGTCGAGCATGAAGCCGAGAAGCGCTGGTCGGAAAACTGCCGTTTGACCAAGGAAATCGGCCCGAGCGCGCTCCATGCCGTGAAACGCGCCGCGCAAGGCGAATTGCTGGAACTGCCGGACCCGTTCGAGGATTCGAGGGGCGGCTAGATCGGTTCGCGGTTTTCAGGATCAGCCGCCAGGGAAATATTGAGATGGCAAAGAAGAAGACGATAAGAAGCATTCCGCAAGAACGCACGGCGATGCGCGAGCAGGACCCGCAGGCGCGGGCCAAGAATTTCCAGGAGGTCGCCTGCGGCTACAGCCTGGAGGACGCGCTGCGCGAATCCGAGCGGTGCCTGATGTGTCCGGACGAACCCTGCATCGCCGGCTGCCCGGTGGGAATCGACATCCCCGGCTTCATCCAGAAAGTGACCGAGAAGAATTTCCGCGGCGCCTACGACATCCTCACCGACACCAATCTGCTGCCGTCGATTTGCGGCCGGGTGTGTCCGCAGGAGAACCAATGCGAAGGCGTGTGCACGGTCGGCGAATCGCTCGAACCGGTCGCCATCGGACGCCTGGAGCGCTTCGTCGGCGACGCCGCCATCAAGGAGGGCTGGGTCAACATTCCCTATATCGAGCCCAACCGGTTCAAGGTCGGGATCGTCGGCTCCGGGCCGGCGGGCATGGCCTGCGCGGCCGACATGGCCAAGGCGGGCTGCGACGTCACCGTCTACGAAGCCTTTCACCAGGCGGGCGGCGTGCTGAAATACGGCATTCCCGATTTCCGCCTGCCCAACGCGGTGATCGACGCCGAGATCAACAATCTGAAGAAACTGGGGATCAAGTTCGAATGCAACACCCTGGTCGGCCGCTTGTTCACCATCGAACAGATGATCGACGAGATGGGCTATCACGCGGTGTTCGTCGGCGTCGGCGCCGGCTATCCGACCATGCTCGGGATTCCGGGCGATTCCCTGAACGGCGTGCTGTCGGCCAACGAGCTGCTGACGCGCTGCAACCTGATGCGCGCCAAGGATTTCCCGAATTTCGACACGCCGATGCCGATCGGCAAGCGGGTCGCCGTGGTCGGCGCCGGCAACACGGCGATGGACGCGACACGGGTGGCGCTGCGTCTCGGCGCGGAGAAGGTGTACTGCATCTATCGCCGCTCGCGCACCGAGGCGCCGGCGCGGGCCGAGGAAGTGCACCACGCCGAACAGGAAGGCGTGGAATTCCACTGGCTCACCAACCCGGTGTCGATCCTCGACGACGGCAAGGGCGACGTGCGCGGCATGCGCTGCATCCGCATGGAACTCGGCGAACCCGATGAGTCGGGCCGGCGCCGCCCGGTTCCGGTCGCCGGCAGCGAATTCGATTTCGAGACCGACCTGATCGTCTATGCGATCGGCACCAACGCCAATCCGATCATGGGCCAGACCTCGAAGCTGAAACTGAACAAATGGGGCTATATCGGCGTCGACGGCAGTCTGGCGACGTCGGTGCAGGGCGTCTTCGCCGGCGGCGACATCGTCACCGGCGCCGCGACCGTGATCGAGGCCATGGGCGCGGGCCGCAAGGCGGCGCGCAGCCATGAAAGCCTATCTCGGCATCCGCGACGCCGGACTGCCTTACCTCAACCGGAGCGAAACCGGCGCCGGCACGTTCTTGGGCATCGACACGAAGGAGCGGAATTTCGCGCGCGTGCGCGTTGCCTAGGCCCCGAACTCCCCGGCCTGACGGCGCCACGGCTCGACAGCGACCACGGGAAAACATGGACGACATGACCATACAGAAGTACGATTGAGACGGCCGAGATCGGAACGCGGACGCCCGCGAAAAAAGCGGCCGTCGCGCTGAAGGAACACATCATCGAAATCATCAGCGATTCCGGCGAAGGCGCGCAGAAATGCGGCCAGTCCCTGGGCGCGATCGCGGCGCAGATGGGCAACGGCGTCTGGACCACGGAGATCATTCCCGCCGAAATCCGCCCGCCGGCGCGCAGCGTCGCCGGCGCCAGCGGCAACCGCATCCGCATCGGCTCGGGCTACATCACCAACGGCGGCGACGAGACCGACCTGGTGGTGGCGTTCAACGAACAGGTGCTGCTCGGCCGGGTGCGGGCGAAGGAACTCAAGCCCGGTTGCATCATCCTGCTGGAAAGCATGTGGCGCACCAATACCGATCCGAAGATCGTGGCGTCCTATATCGAGACCCACGACCGGCTCGTGGCCGCGGGATACAAGGTTTACGAAATTCCGATGGAGCAGGAATGCCATGCCGTCGTCACCGACGCGCGGCGCGGCAAGAACATGTTCGCGCTCGGCATGCTGTGCCACATCTACAGCCTCGAGCTGAAGCTGGCGGTGGATCAGATCGTGCTCGCCTTCGGCAAGAAGGACAAAGCCGTCGTCGATTCGAACATCAAGCTGCTGGAAGCCGGGTACAAATGGGCGGAAGCCAATCTCGACTTTTGCTACACCATCCCGGCCAAGCGCCCGACCGAACCGCAAATCGTCGATCAACGGCAATACGGCGGTGGCGTTGGGGGTGATGGCCTCGGGGATGGAGATCTGCGCCATGTACCCGATCACGCCCGCGACCTCGGCCTCGCATTATCTGTCCGAGGTGTTCGAGAAGGTCGGCGGCATCGTGCACCAGGCCGAGGACGAGATCTCCGCCTGCGCCTTCGCCATCGGGGCTTCTTACGCGGGGAAATGCGCGGTCACCATCACCTCCGGCCCCGGTTATTCCCTGAAGCAGGAGGCGATCGGGCTCGCGGTCATGGGAGAAATTCCCCTGGTCGTGGTGAACGTCCAGCGCGGCGGCCCCAGCACCGGCCAGCCGACCAAGATGGAACAAGGCGATCTGATGGCCGCGATTTTCGGCAGCCACGGCGACGCGCCCAAGGTGGTGATGGCGCCGGGCACCATCGAGGAATGTTTCTACTCCATCATCACCGCGCGCAAGATCGCCGAAACCTTCAACATGGTGGTGGTGGTGCTGTCCGACGCCGGGCCTCGCCACCTCGCAGCAGCCCTTCCCGCGCCCGAAATTCAGCGAAAGCTGGATGGCGCCGCCGATCGACCAAAGCCCGGTTCCCAAGGGCGCGAAGCCCTACGACTGGGACGACACCACCGGCCTCGCGCGCCGCTTCATTCCGGGCCAGCCCGGCGGCATGCACACCCTCACCGGGCTCGCGCATGACAGCGACAGCCACGTCGCCTACGACGCCGAAATCAACGAACAGGCCCTGCGCTTCCGCAGCCTGAAACTGGCCGCGCTGCAAAAAACCCTCAAGGCGCCGGCGGTGTGCGGCGATCCCACGGGCGATCTGCTGGTGATCGGCTGGGGCAGCACCAAGGGCGCGATCGAGGAAGCGGTCGGGACGATGCGCGCCGAAGGGTACAAGGTGTCCTCCATGCACCTGCAGTTCCTCCAGCCCCTGCCGCCGGGGATCAAGGACGTCATGCAGGGGTTCAAGAAGGTCATGACCGTCGAGAGCAACTGGAGCGACCGTCCCCAGGACAAGATCATCGACGAAACCAACCGCCGCTATTCCTCGCTGGCGATCCTGCTGCGCGCGCGCTACCTGGTCGATGTCGACTGCTGGAGCGAGGTCAAGGGCCAGCCGATCAAGCCCGGCACCATCCGCCGCGTCATGATCGAAAAACTGAAACAGTAGATGCGGGTTAGGGAAAGGTTATGAACATGATGTCCGCCACCGAGTGTCTGCTGCAGATGCACGACGAGCGTTTCGAATTGGAGGATTACCAGGGCGGCGTGCCGCGCTGGTGCACCGGCTGCGGCGACAACGCCATTCTCGCGGCGGTGCAGCGGCTGTGCCGCGACGAGGCGTTGCGGCCGGAAAAGACCGTGTTCGTGTCCGGGATCGGCTGCTCCAGCCGCTTTCCGCATTACATGAAGACCTACGGTTTCCACGGCATCCACGGGCGGGCGCTGCCGGTCGCCGAAGGCGTGAAGATGTCGCGCCCCGACCTGACCGTGTTCGTCAACACCGGCGACGGCGATTGCTGCAGCATCGGCGCCGCGCACTGGATCCACGCCATCCGCTACAACATGAACCTCACGGTGTTCCTGCACGACAACCAGATTTACGGCCTGACCAAGAAACAGGCGTCGCCGACCTCGCCGATCGGCACCAAGAGCAACACCACGCCGCGCGGCAGCTATCTCGAGGCCCTGAATCCCCTGACGGTCACGCTCGGCGTCCAGAACGTTTCGTTCGTCGCCCAGGCGGCCGACTGGATTCCCGAGGTCCTGTTCGACATCGTCAAGGCGGCCTACCACCACAAGGGGCTGTCCTTCGTCCGCATCATCCAGCGCTGTCCGGAGTGGCTGCCGAAGGCGTTCGATCCCTGGCTGCACGACCCCAGCAAGGTCCAGCTGCTCAATCACGCGAACGGCCTGCAGTTCAGCCCGAGCCTGTCGAAGGTCTACAAGAACCAGCTGCAGCACGACCCCTCGGACATCAACCGGGCGCGCGAAATCGCCTCCGAGCCGCGACATCATTCCGGTCGGGATCCTGTACCGCGACCCAGACGTTGCCCTGTTACGAGGATTTGCGGCTTTCCCGCACCCTGCACACGGCCGAGCAGACGCGGACGGGGCTCGATGCGGAACTCGACAAGTACACGATCTGGCCGCAAGGCGCGGAGCAAAAGGTGGCGTAAGGCGCCGTCATCGGCGCGCAAGACGACGCAAGGCAGGTTGACAAGGACATGGACGCGGATACCCAAGCGCAAGTTGCTTTTTTCCTGACCGGCCGGCGGCCGGGCGAACATCTGGACGCGGTCGACGGGCTGGGCCTGCGCCCGGCGCTGTTCGCCGGATACCGTGAGCTTTCCCGGCTGCGCTACGATTTTCCGCTGGTGCTGGTCCCCGGCCGCGCCGACGGCCAGTTCGCGCAGTCGCTCTCGGGTCTGGTCGACAACGCCCTCAAAACCGCCGCGCAAGGCGCCGACGCCGAGCGCATCCGGAACCATGCGCTGCGCCTGGAACAGGAGATTCGCGTTCTCGTTGCCGAAGGCGCGACCGGTTCGTTGTCCGCGCTGTGGGACAAGGCGGCCGGCCAAGCTGACCAAGGGCGCGGACAAGTCCTTCGCCGACAGCCTGAAGCGCGTCCGCGCCGCGATCAAGTTCGACGGCGAGGTGGCGGATTGCGACGCGGACTTGCCCGCGCGGCTGCTGCGCCACGCCTGGAGCGTGGTGCAGAAGCAGAAAGCCGAGGCGTTCCGCGCCAATCTCGACCGGCTGGTGCTGAAACTGTCGGACATTTTCAAGGCCTATGACGAACGCTCCGAAACGGGGCGCAGCGCCAAGCACCTGAAGGCGTCGGTCGGGACCGGCTTCGGCGATGCGTTCGACTTCGACGCGATGTCGCGCATCCTCGCCAAGGCCCTGCCCAAGGACGAGTTTCCCGAAAGCCGGCGCAAGCGCATCCGCGCGCTGCTCGACGTTCTGGGCAAGCAGCAGTTCTTTCCCGCCCCCGCCCCCGCCGCCGCGCCGGCGAAAAAGACCGCCGCCGCCAAGCCCTATGCCTTCCTGTTCGACAGCTGCGCCGAGGCGCTGCAGGCTTTCCGCGAGCGTTTGCCCAAGCTGATCGAACTCGCCAAGGCCATCGCGGTCGCCGAGCTGGAAATCGACGGGCAGTACGACGAAGCCAAGCACGACGCGTTGTTCGAGCAATTCGGCGCGAACGGCCTCGACCCGCAGGAGCTGGCGCCGTTCCCCGACTATCTGGTCTGCGTCAACGCCGGAAAATTGCAGGCGTCCGAGCACGCCCAGCTGATGGAAATCCTGTCCTCGAGCCTGCCGATCAAGGTGCTGTTCCAGATCGACGACATCCTCGAGGAGGCGCCGGACAGCGAAGGCAGCCTCACCACCGGCATGCGCAGCCGGCAGATCGCCAACATGGCGATCGGCCTCAACCAGGTCTATGTGCTGCAATCGAGCAGCTCGAACCTGTTCCAGTTCCGCGAGCGTCTGCTGCGCGGGCTGGCTTATCGCGGGCCCGCGCTGTTCAGCGTGTTCTCGGGCGCGAGCGCGCAAGGCCTCCGGCCTGCCGCCCTATCTGATGGCGGCGGCGGCGATGGAATCGCGCGCCTTCCCGGCCTTCACCTACGATCCGTCGGCGGGCGCGGATTGGGCGTCGCGTTTCTTCCTCGATGCCAATTCGCAGATGGAACTCGATTGGCCGATCCAGAATTTTTCCTACGAGGACGAGGCGCATCAGAGCGTGTCGGAGGATTTGGCCTTCACCCTGGTCGATTTCGTCGCCAGCGACCGCCGTTACGCCCGGCATCTGGCGCGGGTTCCGCGCCAGAAGTGGAACGGCAGCCTGATCCCGGTGGACGAATCGCTGACGCGCGAACGGAAGGGCCTGCCGGACAAGGTGCCCAGCCTGCTGATGGTCGACGCGCCAGAACGTGCTGCAGAAAGTGATCGTCGACGAAAGGCTGATCCGCGAGGCGCGCCGCTGCCGCGAGATGTGGCACAGCCTGCAGGAGCTGGGCGGGGTGCACAATTCGCACGCCGAAAAGCTGCTCGCGCGCGAGAAGAAGACCTGGGAAGAGCGCATGCGGCAGGAAGCCGAGACCCACGCGGCGGCGGCGCCGGTGGCATCCGCGCCGGTTGCGGCGGCCAAGCCGGCGGCTTCGGCCGCGCCGGCAGCGGCCAGCGCGCCGGTGGAGCAGGAGCCGGAACACCCGCCCGGCGAGGCCTATATCGAGACGCCGCGGTGCTCGACCTGCAACGAGTGCACCCAGATCAACAACAAGATGTTCGCCTATGACGGCAACAAGCAGGCCTATATCGCCGACATCAACGCCGGCACCTACGCGCAGCTGGTCGAAGCCGCGGAGAGCTGCCAGGTGGCCGTCATCCATCCCGGCAAGCCGAAAAACCCGAACGAGCCGGGCCTCGAAGACCTGCTCAAACGCGCCGAGGCGTTCCAGTAGATTCAGTTGAAGGGAAAACTGGTAGCGGGGGAGGGATTTGAACCCCCGACCTCGGGATTATGATTCCCTTGCTCTAACCAACTGAGCTACCCCGCCACCGAGGGCCGGATATAGATAGCGCGGTGCTTGCCGTCAAGCGACCGGGTTCAGGATGATGGGGCTTCCGCCCGCTGTTTCGCGCGTTCGCTCGCCTTGAGCTTGACCGAGGCCGATTTGAGCTGGCCGCAGGCGGCGAGGATGTCGCGCCCGCGCGGCGTCCGCACCGGCGAGGCATAACCCGCGGCGTTGACGATATCGCCGAAGGCGTTGATCGCCTCCTCGGTTGAACACTCAAAAGGCGCGCCCGGCCACGGGTTGAACGGGATGAGATTGACCTTGGCCGGGATGCCGGCGAGGAGAGTCACCAGCGCGCGCGCCTCGGCCGGGCTGTCGTTCACGCCCTTCAGCATCACGTATTCGAAGGTGATGCGCCGCGCGTTGCTCGAACTCGGATAGCTGCGGCAGGCATCGAGCAATTGCTTGAGCGGATATTTCTTGTTGAGCGGCACCAGCGTGTCGCGGAGATCGTCGGTCACGGCGTGGAGCGAGATCGCCAGATTGACCGCGAGTTCCTGCCCCACCCGCTCGATCATGGGTGCTACGCCGGCGGTCGACAGCGTGATCTTGCGCTTCGAGACCGACAGGCCTTCGTGGTCCATGGCGATTTTGATCGCCTTCGCCACGTTGTCGTAATTGTAGAGCGGCTCGCCCATGCCCATGAGCACGATATTGGTGAGCTGGCGGTCATCATGGGGCGACGGCCATTCGCCCAGATCGTCGCGCGCCACCATGATCTGGCCGACGATCTCGGATGCTTCAAGATTACGGACGAGCCTTTGCGTGCCGGTGTGGCAGAATTTGCAGGTGAGCGTGCAGCCCACCTGCGAGGAGACGCAGAGCGTGCCGCGATCCTCCTCGGGAATATGCACGCATTCGGCTTCCTGCCCGTCGGCGAAGGCCAACAGCCATTTGCGCGTGCCGTCGATCGAGGCCTGCGCCCGCGAAATCGCCGGCCGCGCCACGGCGTAGCGTTCGGCCAGTTGCTCGCGGAATTTCTTCGACAGCGTGGTCATGGATGAGAAATCCCGCGCGCCGCGGTGATAGATCCAATGCCACAGCTGGCGCGCGCGAAAGGGCTCGGCGCCCATCGCCTTCATCTCGGCCGCGAGTTCCTCGCGCGAGAGGCCCACCAAATTTTTGAGATTGCTCATGATGAAGGGAATATAGGGCTTGCCGCCTGTCGTTACAGCCCCTGCAAATCCGGGCCTATCGCTTGTAGTTACAGGCCTTATCGATCGCCTCAAGCGCTACCGAGAATCCCTCGAGCGCGTAGGTGTCGGTGGTGGCGACGCCGCGCGCCGAGCTCGCCTTCAGCACCGCGCTTTTGCCCCGCGCCATCGCCTCGGTGATCGCCTTGTCGGTTGGCGAATCGGGCGACCAGGCCGCGTTCTTCTCGATGAAGAGCTGGTATTTCTTGCCGTCGATGATGAGCTCGGCCTTGGCGCCGTCCTTGGCGGCATAGCCCAGATCGAAGTTCACGACGTTGAAGGCCTTGTCGCCCAGGCGATGGGCGATCACCGCGTCGACGCGGCCGCGCGCGGCGCCGGAAGGCAGCGTCTTGGCCGGATGGCCGGCCAGGTAGCAGGTCTTGCCGCCCTTTTCGGGAAAGCTATAGGCCTCCCAGCCCTTGGCCCCGCCGAGCGCGGTGGGGCTGGCGGGCGGCGGCGGCTGGTTGGGCGGGGTCTGCGCCCAGGCGGGATAGGCTATGGCGAGGCAGGCCAGAACGGCGAGCCCGCGAAGGTGGCGTTGCATGGAAGCAACATAGCCAAGGCATCTCGCTCTGCCAATCGCGGCGAGCCGGTTTTGTAAAGGATTGTTACGGTCCTGCCGCGCGATTTGACGGCGAATCCGCCCTCGAAACGCGCAAAATCGCTCGAAAGCCGCCGCGTTAACGGTTTATGATGGCCGTAGCCCTTGAGAGGGGTGAGGGAGAGGCGGCATGAGCGTCGTCCGTCAGGCGCGGCTTGAAGACGCCCAGGCGATCGCGAAGATCGAGATCGAAACCTGGCGCGCGACCTATGCCGGCATGTTGCCGGACCGGGTGCTGCTCAACATGTCCGAGCGCCGCCAAATCCCGTCCTGGGCGAGCTTCCTGCGCCACCGGCCCGAGGATGTCTGGGTGGCGGAACAATCCGGATTGGGCGTGGTCGGCTTCGGCAATTGCGGCACGCAGCGCGACAGCGCGGTCGATTACAGCGGCGAGGTCTACACGCTCTACGTGCTGCCCGATCTGCAAAGCCGCGGGCTGGGGCGCGAATTGCTGCGCGCGCTGTTCGCCCGGCTCGAGGATGGCGGCCACCGTTCGGCCCTGGTCTGGGTCGTGCGCGGCAACCCGGCGCGGTTTTTCTACGAGCGGTTGGGCGGCAAGCAGGTGATGCACCGCCCGATCCCGGTGGCGGGCCAGCCGATCCAGGCGATCGCCTATGGCTGGCGCGACCTGGCCACGGTGCTGGGCCAGACGGCGCAAAAAAGCCGCGGCATCGCCGGCGACAAACCGGGCGAATAATCCACCGATAAGACTTAGGCCGCCAAGGATCAGCCGGCGGCGCGCAGCTTCGGCCCGCGGCGCGGCGTGGTCTGGGCCGGCGCGTCCTCGTCGAACAGTTCCGCCAGGCGTTCCAGCATGGTGCCGCCCAGCTGCTCGGCGTCGACGATGGTGACGGCGCGGCGGTAATAGCGCGTCACGTCATGGCCGATGCCGATGGCGGTCAATTCCACCGGCGAGGTCTTTTCGATGCGCGCGATCACCTCGCGCAGATGGCGTTCGAGATAATTCCCGGGATTGACCGACAGCGTCGAATCGTCGACCGGCGCGCCGTCGGAAATCACCATCAGGATCTTGCGCTGCTCCGGCCGGCCGATCAGCCGCTCATGCGCCCATAACAGCGCCTCGCCGTCGATGTTCTCCTTGAGGATGCCCTCGCGCAGCATCAGGCCCAGGCTCTTGCGCGCGCGGCGCCACGGCTCGTCGGCCGATTTGTAGATGATGTGGCGAAGGTCGTTGAGCCGCCCCGGGTTCGCCGGCTTGCCGGCCGCGATCCAGCGCTCGCGCGACTGGCCGCCCTTCCAGGCGCGGGTGGTGAAGCCCAGAATCTCGACCTTGACGCCGCAGCGCTCCAGCGTGCGCGCCAGGATGTCGGCGCTCATCGCCGCCACGGTGATCGGCCGGCCCCTCATGGAGCCGGAATTGTCGATGAGCAGCGTCACCACCGTGTCGCGGAACGCGGTTTCCTTCTCGCGCTTGTAGCTCAAGGGATAGATCGGATTGGTGACGACGCGGTCGAGCCGGGCCGAATCCAGCATGCCCTCCTCGAGATCGAATTCCCACGACCGCGCCTGCTTGGCCAAGAGCCGCCGCTGCAGACGGTTGGCGAGCCGCGCGATGATGCTTTGCAGATGCGCCAGCTGCTGGTCGAGCAGGCCCCTGAGCCGGGTCAGCTCGTCGGCGTCGCACAGGCTCGCCGCCTCGACCACCTCGTCGCATTCGGCGGTGAAGGCGCGGTAGACCGCGGGATCGTCGTTGGCGCCCCGGTTTCGCGGCAGCAATCCGGGCCGCCCCGGCCGGCCGGGATCCTCGTCGCCGGCGCCGGGCATGGCCTCGCCCTCGACCTCCTCGGCGCCCGCGGCGTCGCCGTCTTCCTTCTCCTTGTCGGGCGAACCGCCTTCGAGCGCGCCCTGCGCGCCCGAACTCGCCCCCTCGCCGTCCTGGTTCTCGCTGTCGCCGTCCTCGATCTTGTCGCTGTCGTCCTCGGAATTCTCGCCGGTGTCCTCCTCCTCGGCCTCGCCGAGATCGAGGTCGAGATCGTGGATCAGCTGGCGCGCGGTCTTGGCGTAGGCCGCCTGGTCGGCGACGTGCTTCTGCAATTCCAAGAGGTCGCGCGCCACCTTGCCTTCGAGATAGGGCCGCCACAGCTCGGCCACCTGGCGGGCGGCGGGCGGCGGCGGAGCGCCGGTCAGGGTCTCGCGCACCAGCAGGCGGATCGCCTCGGCCAGGGTCGCGTCGTTGCGCTCGGCGATGTGCTCGTAGCCTTGGCGGCGATAACGCTCGTCGAGCATGGCGGCGAGGTTTCCGGCCACGCCCGCCATGCGCCGCGCGCCCAGCGCCTCGACCCGGGCCTGCTCGACGCCCTCGAAGATGCTGCGCGCGGTCTCGCCCTGGGGCGCGCGGCGGGAATGGACCGCGGTGTCGTGATAGCGCAGCTTGAGCGCGATGGCGTCGGCCGCGCCCCGCACCGGGGCGGCCTCTTTCTCCGAGAGGTCGCGCGCCGGCAGCGGCAGGCGCACCCGCGTGCCCGAGGATCCGGGAGGTTCGGCCCCATAGGTGACCTGAACGTCGGCGCGCTCGGATATCGCGCGCAGCGTCGCCGCGGTGGCGCGCTTGAAGACTTCGACGGGTGATTCGTTGTCCGGCATGGATCGAGCCCCGCCGCCTCAGGCGGTATTGGTGCGAACCCCGGTTTCCTTGAGCTCGCTTCCCATGCAGCGCTGGTAGTATTCGGCCACGGTGGCGCGTTCCACCTCGTCGCATTTGTTGAGGAAGGTGGTGCGGAAGGCGAAAGCGAGATCGTTGAAGATGCGGTTGTTCTCGGCCCAGGTGATGCACGGTGCGCGGCGACATCACGGTCGAGATGTCGCCGGCGATGAAGCCGGCGCGGGTCAATTCGGCCAGCGCCACCATGGCGTGAACCTGGCGGCGGCCTTCCTCGTTGTCGTAGGACGGCGCCTTGGCCAGCACGATCTCGACCTCGGCGTCATGCGGCAGGTAGTTGAGCGTGGCGACGATGTTCCAGCGGTCCATCTGGCCCTGGTTGATCTGCTGCGTGCCGTGATAGAGGCCGGTGGTGTCGCCCAGGCCCACGGTATTGGTGGTGGCGAAGAGCCGGAAGGCGGGATGCGGGCGGATGACGCGGTTCTGGTCGAGCAGCGTCAGCTTGCCGTCGACCTCGAGCACGCGCTGGATGACGAACATCACGTCCGGGCGGCCGGCGTCGTATTCGTCGAACACCAGCGCGGTCGGATGCTGCAACGCCCAGGGCAGCAGGCCTTCGCGGAATTCCGTCACCTGCATGCCGTCGCGCAGCACGATCGCGTCCTTGCCGACCAGGTCGATGCGGCTGATATGGCTGTCCAGATTGACGCGGATGCAGGGCCAGTTGAGCCGCGCGGCGACCTGCTCGATATGCGTCGACTTGCCGGTGCCGTGATAGCCCTGGATCAGCACGCGCCGGTTGAAGGCGAAGCCCGCCAGGATCGCCAGCGTGGTGTCGCGGTCGAAGCGGTAGGCCTCGTCGATATCGGGCACGTGGTCGCTCGGCCGCGAGAAGGCCGGGACCTGCATGTCGGAATCGACGCCGAAGGTCTGCCGGACCGAGACGGTGATGTCGGGCCGGTCGAGATTGTCGGCGGGCGAAGCGGTGTTTTGTGTCGGTGTCATGAGCGTGCTGCTTGTCGGACCTTGTGAACCGGGGAAGAAATTCAGGTGGCGGCGTAGCAGGTTTTGAGCGTCGCATAGGCCTGGTTGATGACCTTGAGACGCTCTTCGGCATCCTTGTCGCCGCCATGCGAGTCGGGATGGTTGAGCTTGACCAGCTCCTTGTAACGCGTTTTCAGGCCCGGCAGGCTGACCGGCGGCTCGAGATTGAACACCGCCAGCGCCCGGGCCTCGGGCGAGGCCGGATGATGCTGGTGATGCTTGGCGCCGTTGCCGTTCCGCCCCGGCTCGGCCTCATCCTCGAAGCCGAACAGCCCGCTGTCCTTGAAGCGGGCGGCGTAGCGGTAAAGCCGGGTGCCGAAGGGCCAGGTGGGGCGCTGCCACACCGTGTCGTGGCGGATTTCCTGCTCGATCTCGTCCATGCTCATGCCGGCGTAGTAATTCCAGGCGGCGTTGTAGGCGCGCACGTGGTCGAGGCAGAACCAGTAGAACTGGTTCAACGCGGCGCGCGAGCGCGGCGCGCGAAACTCGCCGGTCGCGGCGCAGCCGGGATGGTCGCAGGCGCGCAAATCCGCATTCCGGGCCGGACCGGCATGACTCGCAAGGAAGGAACGTGACATGATGCCGTTCAGTATGGAGAGGGCGCCGGGCCCTGACAAGCCTTAGCCCTGAATAGATGGGGACGCCCGTCCCGATTGACAAGCCCTTGAGAAACCGGCCGTTTTTGCCATGACCGTCGCCGACCGCATCCGCGCCAAGCTGACCGCGGCGCTTAAGCCCACAAGGCTCGAAATCCACGACAATTCGCACCGCCATGAAGGCCATGCCGGCTCCCGGCCCGGCGGGGAAAGCCATTTCCGCCTGGAAATCGTCTCCCCGGCCTTCGCCGGCAAAACCAAGCTCGACCGCCAGCGCCTTGTCTATGACTTGCTGGCCGAAGAACTGCGCGGCACCGTGCATGCCTTGCAGCTTTCCACCCTGACGCCGGAGGAAGATCAATTGCGAATACGCTGAGTTTTTGCCTCACAGCTGTCGCGGCTGCGGGGCTGACCAACTATAGGTTGTTAAATTATCGAATTATCTCTTAGTGGTTGCATACCGAATAAAAGGCGTTATTATACTTGACGTTCCCACCCGCATTTGGTAGGATTGGCTCAATCAGGGAGTTAGTCATGTCCAAGTCCATTTTCTCAGCCCCTCAGTTCAACGACGAAGCCGCCGCCTATGCGTATGTCGAGGCTCGGCTGTGGAAGCAGGGCCGCGTCTGCCCGCATTGTGGCGTGGTGGGCCGCTCCGCGCCGCTCAAGGGCAAGAGCAACCGCATCGGCCTCTACAAGTGCTATGCGTGTCGGAAGCCCTTTACCGTGAAGGTCGGGACCATTTTCGAGGACAGCCATATCGCCATGCGCGATTGGCTTGCCGCGATCCACCTGATTTGTTCGAGCAAGAAGGGTATTAGCTCGAACCAACTGCACCGCACCTTGGGCATTACCCTCAAGAGCGCGTGGTTCCTGTCTCACCGTATCCGCGAAGCCATGGCGCGGAGTGACGGACTGCCTCCGATTGGTGGCGAGGGGAAGGTGATAGAGGCCGACGAAGTTTTACGTTGGCCGGAAGCCGGGAACCAAAGTTCGCCGTGGCTCGGGGCATATGAACCCGGTCTTTGCCTTGGTCGAGCGCGGCGGCGCAGTCCGTTCCGCCCATGTCCCCAATGTGAGCGCGGAAAGTCTGCGCCCGATCCTGCATGGTCAGGCTTCGCCTAAGTCTCGCCTTATGACCGACGAACTTGCCACCTACAAATTGCTCGGCCATCGGTTTAAATCGCATGAAGCTGTGAAGCACAGCGTGGACGAATACGTGCGGGGCGATGTGCATACCAACACTATCGAAGGATTTTTCAGCATCCTCAAAAGAGGCGTTTACGGAACTTATCAACACGTTTCCGAGGCCCACTTGAAGCGGTACTTGGCGGAATTTGACTTCCGGTATTCCAACCGTGCCGCGCTTGGTATTGGCGATGAAGGTCGAACTGACCGCGCCTTGGTGGGTGCCAAGGGCAAACGGCTGACCTATCGAACGACTAATCGCGGACGGGGAACGGAAGCGCGGGCGCGCTAGTCGCCACCGCAAGCGGCATTGGCGCGGGCCTAGTGGCGATCCGCGCCAACTACGCTTCCGGTTTAACGACTGAAAGCTAGGAGCGAGTGTCATGCCGATCCCCGTCTATGATCTGCCCTGTTCGGCGTGTGGGAAGGTATCGCGCAAGTCTCTCGTTCAACTCGAAACGAAACCTCGGCTTCCCTGCGATCACTGTGGCGTCTCGATCCGGGTGGCAGACTATTATGGACAGGCCAAGATCAACGCACTCGCGGAACGCGAGGGCCGCTTCGGGTCTATTCTCCGCGACCGTCAGAAAGACAAGTAGATCATCCACGGCCCCATCTGCGGCCTTTGGCATTGATAGGCCTAAAGCGGCGTCCGCGTGATCCGCCGCTCGCTTGAAGCCTGCGCGTACTGAGAGGGGAAGATTCTTGTTCTGTGACGCCTTCAGCGCATCCTGACGCCCCTGTAGCAGCCGCTTCCTGTCGATACTCATTGTGAATGAACCCGCTGCATATCAGTGATAGGCGTAGTTGAGTATCGCTATCAAGCCGACGCCGGCGAGAATAGCGAGCGCGAGAACCTCCCAGGCGGAGAAACACATTTCGTCCCAGTCGGAGCCTTTGGTGGGAGTACCGTCTTTGCGCCTATACTTCATTTCGCATCTCCCGTTTCTTGGTGGTACAATGCGCCCATGCCCGCTAAACAAACCGTCCTGACCGATAAAGAACGCGCCAAGCGGATACGGGAAGCCGCCGCTAAATACGGCACCTCCAACGATCCGAAGGATTTGGAGCGGGCGTTCAAGAAAGTCGTTCCTCCAAAACGGGCCAACGTCCGCCCCTAGAGTTATGGATGTTCTCTAATTCCGGATAGCCCCAGGTTTTTCCGATAACGCCTTCCTCTATCAGTGCGCCGAACGATTTTCTTTCAAAGGGGTATTTGCGGCCATTACCGGCAGCCCAAGATTTTAGGCTTTTTTTGTACTCTGGAAGCGCCGCCCAATCAGAACCCCCCGCGTTCCAGCCGTCCTTATGGATTGCCTCTTTGCGTGATTCCCATGCCAGAAAATCGGCACTTTGAATTGGGGTTATCTCCCGGAAAGTGTCACACTCAGCCAGAGCTTCGACTGAAATGCGCTTGCCGCCGCCGGCGTGCAGAGGGTCGCTATCCATATACAAATCAGAAAGCGCTATTTTGTTATTGGGTTTTGGAACTCGATCCAGCTTAAGTTCAATTCTGGCGTCGGGCCATTCCCGAGCCATCATTACCTTGCATACGTATAAATTGAAGGCATAAGGGTCGATCAGCACGCACTTGTCAGCACAGAACCTCTCAAATTCTTCGAGTCTTATTACAGAATAGAACCCCAAAAGACTGCAATTCCGTATCACGCCAATCAAGGATTGCATGATGGCTTTGCGCTCGGCGTCTTGATCTCGAAGATGGGTGTATGGTTTCTCGTTGGCGTTAAAATCGGTCATGTGCAACCACGGAATGTGGTGCAGCTTCAGTGCCGCGTCCCACTCCCCCTCAAACTGTTCCCACTGATCTTGGTTGCCTACATAGCCCGCTAGAGAACACGCCTTAGGGCCGTCAGCGAATGTGTCGCTGTTATCCCCGAATGAGCGAAGGACCATCATCAGCGTGTCACCGCGCGGCGGGACAAAAACCGATAATTGAAAGAGCCGAATGTGAGCGTCGGTACGCTCCGCCGTTTCCAACTACATACACCGTGTAGGTGGGAACGTGAAGTATAATAACGCCGAATAAAAGGCTATTATATACTTGACATAGGTAGGCCCAAGGGGTAGGATTGGCTCAACATTGGAGTTAAGCCATGAACCTCACCGATCCGATCTTCCGCGACGAAACCAAGGCCCGAGAGTATTTCGAGGTAATCCGCTGGCCCAAAGGCCCGTTCTGCCCGCATTGCGGCGAGGCTGAGAAGGTCTATCGCCTGGAAGGCAAGACTACCCGTCCCGGCCTCTTTCATTGCAACTCTTGCCACGGCGCTTTCACAGTCACAACTGGCAGCGTCATGAGTTGAGCCATATCCCCCTGAGCAAGTGGGCGCTCGGCTTCCGGCTCTACGCCGCTTCCAAGAAAGGCTTCTCGGCCCACCAGCTTCATCGCTCGCTCGCGATCACGTATAAGAGCGCCTGGTTCATGGCTCATCGCATCCGCGAGGCGATGGGCGAAACCCCCACGGGTCCGATTGGAGGCAAGGGCAAAACCATCGAAGCCGACGAAACCTTCGTGGGCCGCAAACCCGGAACTAAGATGCGGCGCGGGTTTAGCCACATCAATCCGGTTGTTGCTTTGGTTGAGCGCAACGGAGGCGTCCGGTCCTTCCATGTCCCCAATGTGAGCGCCGATAGCTTGCGCCCGGTCTTTCACGGTCAAGTGTCGCCTGAATCCCATCTAATGACCGATGAACTTGCGGCTTACAAATTGCTCGGCCATCGGTTCAATCGCATGAAACGGTGAAACACAGCGCCGATGAATACGTGCGGGGTGATGTCCATACCAATACCGTCGAGGGATTTTTCAGCATCCTCAAGAGGGGCGTGTATGGGACTTACCAGCACATATCCGAGGCGCATCTGCATCGGTATCTAAAAGAGTTTGATTTCCGATACTCAAACCGCGCGGCCCTAGGCGTTGACGATCTGCTTCGCACCATGCGAGCGATCAAGGGCGCGGAAGGCAAGCGGTTGACCTATCGACAGGCTGGTAGGAAAGCGGCCTGAACGAGAGTTCAAGAAAGGCCGCGCCAAACTCGTCTTTTGCTTAGCCTTTTGGACTAGGCTTTTTGACTCAACTCTTACCCCGCCGGCTCTCACGCTTGCCCTCGCCGACCATTTCACTATGCGGCTTGGGCGGCGTGTTGAGTGCGCGACGCAGAGCATCTTCCATGCGCCGCTTGGTTTCTGCCGGGCCGTATTGATCGTCTTGCTTAGCATCCATAGGGCGATAATGCATGGTTTGGCTCCCCGAGAACCAAGACGAAATCGACGCACTCAAGGAACTCGATGGAGCGCCCGGTCAGCCGCCAGTCGCCGATCGAGCGGCCGCAATTATTGCCGCGAGCATAGTCGAGACGCGCCTTACCACCGCACTCTTGGCACATCTGCACCAAGACAAGAAGATCACCAACGATCTGTTCAGAAGTGGCGCAGCACTGGGATACTTTGGCACGAAGATTGATCTAGGTTACTTGATCGGTCTGTACAGCAAAACGGCGAGGGAAAATCTGGACATAATCAAGGAAATCAGAAACGACTTCTGGCCTGCTGCCGGTTTCATAGACACCGAGATAGGTGTTTTATGGAACCGGAGGTGGGCCATGGAACGACGGAGATTTACCGAGAGTTCAAGCTCGAGGCGGTGAAGCTGGTCACGGAGCGGGGCGTATCGATGTGCAAGCGTCACGCGATCTCGGTGAACACGGACGGTGTTGCGGCACTGGGTGAGGGAGTTTGCAGAGGATCCGCAGCAGTCCTTTCCAGGCCATGGCCAGAAGAAGCCGGACCAGGCCGAGATCACCCGGCTGAAACGGGAAGTCACGAAGCTCAAAGCCGAGCGGGACATCCTAAAAAAAGCCGCGGCCTACTTCGCGAAGGAATCGACGTGAAGTTCGCCTTTATCGCGAAGCACCGGGGGATCTGGCCGGCGGGATGGATATGCGGGGCGCTCGGTGTCTCGCGGGGTGGATTCTATGCCTGGCTGACACGGCCACGCAGCCAGCGCTCTCGAAGGGACGAAGAACTGTCGGCAAAGGTGCGGACGAGCTTCATGGCGAGTGATCGGACCTATGGCGCAGGCGCGTATGGAAGGATCTGTGGCGGAGGGCATGTCCTGCGGCCTGCATCGGATCGAGCGGCTGATGCGCCAACAGGCCTTGCGGGCACGGCCTCGCCGCCGTCGCCTGCCGTCCGATCTAGGTGAACGGCAAGCAGGCGCCGTCGCTCCGAACGTGCTGGAGCGCCCCTTCAAGGCACCGGCTCCCAACCGTCGATGGATCGCCGACTTCACCTACATCTGGACCGCGGAAGGCTGGCTCTACGTTGCTGCCGTCGTCGATCTGTTCTCACGCCGGGTGGTCGGCTGGTCGATGAGCGCCGCCATGACGGCGGAGCTCGTCACCGATGCGCTGGCAATGGCGATCTGGCGGCGGGGCAAGCCCGACGCGCTGATGCATCACTCCGATCGGGGTAGCCAATACACCAGCGAACCGTTCCAGCGGCTGATGGCCGATCACGGCGTCACCTGCTCGATGAGCCGCTCGGGCAATGTCGGGGCCAACGCCGCGATGGAAAGCTTCTTCTCGTCGCTCAAGACCGAGAGAACGGCCCGCAAGACCTATCGGACCCGGGACGAAGCCAAGGCAGAAGTGTTCGACTACATCGAGCGCTTCTACAACATCAAACGCCGGCACTCGACAATCGGTTATCTCAGTCCTATGGAGTTAAAATGCCTGGATTAGCTTAAGCGGGTGTCAACCGAACCGGCAGCAGGCCACTGTCTGTATTCGTTTATGATGGGGCCAAGGAGTTTCCTTGCGAGCTAGTAGAACTTTTATCTCCAGCGATAGATCATCGTCTGCCGAGGGGGGGGTGGGCGTTACTTGAGTTACGGGCGCATTGTAAGTGGGTGCTGTTCCCTGGGTGCTCGGAACTCAGGCTAGCTAGGAATTTTTCTTTTATTGGCTCCCATAGTGTTGCTGTCACGGCTATCACAATCGCGCAAGCGATGAGCGCCCTGCCTCCAATCGAAATAAACGCAAGTCGGTGCCACGTAAAAACCATGTGGACAAGAATTGCCCCAAAGCAATTCCTAGAAAGCCCTGCAACCACCAGGTCATAGGGAATAAGGACAGCGCGATAGTGAGCGCGGCCCCCCCTGAAACTTCTGTCTTAGGATGTGGCGTAAAGATTGGTCCCATGCGTTGGACTCTGCTCCTGCCCTTTTGGGTTGTAAAAGGGCATAACAGGGGGGTTGGTGTCCGTCAAGTAGGGGATAATCGCCGAATAAAATGCTTTAGATTAAAAATCATGCCCGGGCATGATCCGTATACCGGTACGATGGCGGCAGAGGGCCGGCCGCGAAACGGCATCGAGTTCCGCTCGACGCTGGTCAATCGCAACGTGACCGTCGCCGGCCACCGCACCAGCATCCGCCTGGAACCGGCGATGTGGGACGCGCTGACCCGGATCTGCGAACGCGAACGCAAAAGCATGAACGAGATCGTCACTTGATATCCCGCCATCGCAATCAATCGAGCCTGACGGCGGCGATCCGCGTCTTCCTGTTGAGCTACTACCAGGCCGCCGCGACCGATGAAGGCCATCGCCGCGCCGGCCACGGCCTGAACGGCCGGGTCTCGCTCTAGCCTGCGGCGGCTTCGGGCGCGGCGCTTATCGGCGCCTCAATAGTCGACATGCAGCCGGGCGGCGAAAAGCGAAACCGGGCCGCGATCCTGGTTGAAAGCCGGGTTGTCGATGAACTGATAATCGAGGGTGAAGGTCGCCGGCTCGGCCAGGAAAATCGCGTAATAGGTTTCGAGCACGCTCTCGGGCGCGTAATCGAGCCTGCCGTCGCCGACGAAAATCCCAGTGCCGCCGGCGGCGAGGTAATTGCGTGCGCCTTGGAAACGCCGTTCAACGCGGCCCCCAGACCGACGGTATCCCGGTCCCGGCCCCAGGACTCCCCTGGAGGCTCAGCCCGAGCGAAACGCCGCGGTCGATATCGGTGAAGGCCCAGGGCTCGCTGTGGCCGTCGTTCCAGCTCAGGCGCGAGAACAGGCCCAGATCGCCGGTCACCGCCTGTTCGAGATTGAGCGCGAAGCCCGCCTTGTAGCGGTCGCGCCTGGTGGCGACGATGTTCCCGCCATTGGCCGCCGCCTGTTCCAGATTGCCCATGTCGGCGCGGTTGAGGAAAACCAGCTCGCGCACCACGCCGCCCTGTCCCCAAAGGGAATAGCGCTCGTCGAGCTGGGCGGTCGCGCCCAGATGGATCCAGAAACGCGGATCGAGATCGCGCTGATTGGCGATCTTGGGTTCGAGCATCGCGCCCGAATGGAACGCCCAGCTCTCGCGATTGAGCTCGATCGCCAGTCCGTCGCTATAGCCCTTGGCATCGGCGGGATAGTCCCAGGCGGTCGCGTCGACGAAGCTCAGATTGAAGAACTGCGTGCGCGGATCGTGCGCATAGGCGTTGTCGTCGAATATGTCCGCGGCCGAGAATTTTCCCGCGGTCACGGTGAGGCGGTCGATGTCGACGTTCTCGCCGAGCTGGTTCTGACCGGGCTTGAGGTATTCCTGCTCGCCGCCTTGGCCGAAACTCTGGCGCAGGAAGAGCCGCGCCACATTGGGCTTGGGCGTGTCGAACCCGGCCTTGACCGCCTCGCCGTTGGGAAAGCTGGCGATGCCGAGGGAACGGCTCAGGCCGTAGCCCTGGTTGAACTCGGGATCGAAATAAAGCGCGCCGCCCTCCCAGGGCAAACGCCGCCCGAGGAAGCCGGTGGCGCTGAGTGTCTCGCGCCATTGCTGGTTGCCGGAAAGGCTGTTCGGCCCCTGATAGGGCGAATGAAAGCCGAAATCGCCCTGGTAAACCGCCGTGCTCTGGGCGTGCAGGCTCCAATCCTCGATCGCCGGCGAGACGTCCGGCGCGGGCGCCGATTCCTGTGCGCGCGCCGCGGGGGCGAACGCCAGGACGGCGCAAAGCACGGCCGCCGCGATGTCGAAATGCCGGCGCATCGGCCCCCCGGCGTGAAATCAGCTCTTGGCCGCGCCGGTGTGGAATTCCGGCCACAGCCGCCGCACCACCTCGCCGTCGCTTTTGAGGGCGTGGCAGGTGCCGATGATGCGCGGTTGCTCGCTCCTCTTCGCGGGCTTCGGCGGCGGGTTGCGCGTCCTCCTCGCGCGTCAGGCGGTGGCGATAGGGATATATCGTCTGAAAGGCCGTGGTCGCGATCGGCCCCATGAGCTCGACCAGATGGGTGCAGCCCTCGACGCCGCCGAGCAGTTCGCGCACCTTGGAGAAAAACCCGGCGCGGATGTTCAAGCCCATAAGACGCCGGAAATTGGGCGTTATCGCCGGGCAGACCGGAAACGGGCTGTGGTCGGTCGCGGCTTCGATGTCGCGGATGATGAGGGAATCGTCGACCGTGACGCGCACCCACATCTCGTGCACCGGCTCGCCCGGCTCGACCATGCCGCGCCATTCGCTCTCGAAGCCGTAGGTCTTGATGTCGGTGAGATGGCCCTCGATGTCCCACAGCCCGTCCTCGCGCAGGAAGCCGCGGCATTCGATCTGGCGCGTGTGGATATGCTGGCGCGGCTTGGATTGTGACAGCGGCATGGGGTTCCCCTCGAAAGCCGCGTACTTTTTAGTGCGCGCGCGCGGCGGATGCCAGTGTCTTGGTTTGCTGCGACAGGAATTCGCGCAAAGCGGCGTCCGACACCTCGCGGCTGATGAAGGCCTGGCCGATGTCGTGCGCCAGGATCAGGCTGATGCGCCCGTCCTTGACCTTCTTGTCCTTGCGCATGCGGGCCAAAAGGAGTCCGCGTCGACCAGGCCGAGTTCGGTCTTCAGCCCCACCTGCTCGAAATGCTGGCGCACGCGGCGCGCGGATTCCTTCGGGCAGAGACCGAGCCTGGCCGAGAGATCGAAAGCCATCAGCATGCCCAGCGCCACCGCCTCGCCGTGCAGCAGGGCCTGGCCGAAGCCGGCCTCGGCCTCGAGCGCGTGGCCGAAGGTGTGGCCGAAATTGAGGAGCGCGCGCTCGCCCGCCTCGCGCTCGTCCGCCGCCACGATCTCCGCCTTGTCGCGGCAGCTCTTGAGCACCGCCTGGCGGCGCAATTCGGCATCGCCCTTCACCAAGGCGGCGCCGTTCTGCTCGAGCCAGTCGAAGAACGCCCGGTCGCGGATCAGGCCGTATTTCACCACCTCGGCATAGCCCGCCAGCAACTCGCGCGGCGGCAATGTCGCCAGCGTGTCGATGTCGGCGATCACCAGCACCGGCTGGTAGAAGGCGCCCACCAGGTTCTTGCCCGCCTTGACGTCGATCGCGGTCTTGCCGCCGACCGAGGAATCGACCTGCGCCAAAAGCGTGGTCGGCACCTGCACGTAATCGAGCCCGCGCAACAGGCTCGCCGCGGCGAAGCCCGCGAGATCGCCGATGACGCCGCCGCCCAAGGCCACCAGCGCGGTCGAGCGCTCGATGCCGAGCGCCAGGATGTCCTCGCACAGTTTCTCGAAATGGGCGAAGTCCTTGGTGCCCTCGCCGGGCGGCAGGATCAGGATTTCCGACGCGATCCCCGCCTTGGCCAAGCCGGAGGCCAGCGTCTTCAAATGCAGCTTCGCCACGATGCGCGTCGGTGACGACGACCACGCGCTTCTGGCGCAGCACCCTCTGCATGAGATCGCCGGCATCGGCCAGCAAGCCCGATCCCGCCACGATGTCGTAGCTCCGGTTGCCCAGTTCGACGCGCAGATGCGCGGAGCCCCCGCTCACGGCGCCGCTCCCGCCGTCACGCCGAGGAACTTCGCCAGCGCCGCCAGCACGCGGTCGAGCGACTTGTCGGGCGGGCCGTCCACGCTCTCGACCGTGATGTCGGCCTGGGCGTAAATCGGATAACGTTCGGCGATCTGCTGCTCGAACACCGCGCGCGGCTCCTTGCCTTTCAGCAGCGGCCGGTTGTTGCGCCGCGCCACGCGCGACATCATCAGATCGATATCCGCCTTGAGCCAGATCGAGATGGCGCGCTCGCGGATGAGCGCGCGCGTCTCCTCGTCCAGATAGGCCCCGCCGCCCGTCGCCAGGACGCAGACCGGATCGCCCAGCAGCCGCTTGACGACCTCGCGTTCGCGCGCGCGGAAGAACGGCTCGCCGTGGCGCTCGAAAATCTCCTCGATGGTGACGTTGCCCGCGGCGGCCTCGATCGCGGCGTCGGCGTCGACGAAGGGCAATCCCAGGCGCTGCGCCAGCCGCTTGCCGACGGCGGTCTTGCCCGTGCCCATCAGGCCGACCAAGGCGATGGTTTTCGGCACGCGGAACGCGGGAACATTGATTGAAACGCTCATGGCGCGTCGATAGACTGCTGATATCCCGACATGGGCGCACACTAGCATTAAGCAGGAATAGCTGGGCATGGGAAAATTCATCTTGATCGTCTTCGCGTTGCTGCTGCTCGCCGGAGCGGCGGGCGCGGTCGTGCTCATGTTCTGGGATATCCCGGCTCCGACGGCGCGGGTGGAGCGGATCATTCCCGATGCGCGATTCCCGCGCTGACGATTTTCGTCTCCTGCTGACCGGGCTGGCGGCGGCCCTGCTGTTGGGGTCGGCATATCCGGCGGCGGCGCAGCAGGAAGGTCCGGTCGATATCGTGCCGCCGGTCGATGCTTCGCCCGCTTCCGACGCGGCGCCCGGCGCCGCCGCCCGTCACGACCCCACCCGCGCCTGCGCCGCCGCTCGTTACAACCCCGCTGGTACCCGCGCCGCCGCCCGGCCCGACCATGCTCGTGCCGCCGCCGCCCCCGCCGCCGCCGCCGGATAATTCGATTCAAGTCCTGCCGCTGCCGCCGGTCGACGCTTCCTGGATCGGCATCTTGAGCGCGGACAAGGGCGGCTTCCCGCGCGCACTGTGGAACGGCACGGCGCGGGCCTTGGTCGCCGCCGATCTGCCCCGGCTCCAGCCGGCAGCCTCGCCGGAATTGCGGGATTTGACGCGGCGCCTGCTGTTGACCGACGCGGCGGCGCCGCCGGGAGACAGCGAGCCGGGCGGCGCGAGCCTGATCGAGCTCCGGCTCGACCGCCTGATCGCCCTGGGATTCGTCGAGCCGGGTTTGGCGCTGCTGGCGATTCTTCCCGACGGCATGACCAGCGAGGCCACCGACCGCGACGGCATCGAACTGCGCTTCGCCGGCAACGACATCGCCGGCGCCTGCAACGACGTCGCCGCGAAGATGGTGCGTTACCAGGGAATTTGGTGGGACCGCGCGCTGATCGCCTGCCAAGCGCTCGCCGGCGACAACGCCAAGGCCGCGCTCGGCCAGGGCCTGCTCGCCGAGCAGAAGGCGCCGCCCGATCCCGGTTTCAACGCGCTCATCGACCGGCTCGGCGGCCGCAAGGTCGAGATCCGGAAATTGAACGATCCCAATCCGATGAAATTGGCGCTGCTCGCCGCCGCCAAGGCGAAGCTGCCGGCCGACGCGCTCGCTAGCGCCGATCTCGCCTCGCTTTACTTCTGGGCTTCGAACGCCAAGCTGCCGCCGGAAGACCGCCTCGCCGCTTCCGAGCGCGCGGAGCTTTACGGCGCGGTAAGCCCGGAAAGCCTCGCCGCGCTTTACGATCAGATTCCGGCCCCGGCCAAGCCCGCGCAACGCACGGCCGTCTTGAAGTCCAAGAAACCCGCCGCCGAGGCCCGGAGCCGGGCCTTGCTTTATCAGATCGCGCATGGCGCCGACGATCCGGCCCAACGCCGCGACGCGATTTCGGCGCTGCTGGCCGACGCGAAAGAGCGCGGCGCTTTCCCGGCAGCGGCGCTGCTGCTGGCGCCGGCGGTGGCCGAATTCCCGCTCGAGGGCGCGCCGCCCGGTTTCGCCGCCGATGCGGCGCGGGTGCTGCTGGCGGCGGGATCGGCCGACAAAGCCGCGCCCTGGATCGCGGCTTCGCAATCGAAAGCGCTCGCGCTGCTCGCCCGTTTCGCCGCCGGCGGAAAGCCGTCGCCGGGCGACGCCACGCTTTTGCCGGACGCGCTGGCCGAGCTGGCCGCGCGCGACCCCGCCGCCTCGCCGCGCCAAGCCGATCTGCTGAACGCGCTGAACGGCGCGCTGGGCGCGCCGGTGTTGTCCACCGCGACCGCGCCCGCCGGCCAGCCGGCCGCGGGCCAGAGCCTGGGCGAGACCGTGCTGACGGCGCTGCTCGCTTGCGTCAACGGCGACAAGCTGACTTCCGATCCGGCCGCGCTGGCGCAGGCGGTTTCGGGCTTGCGCGGCGCCGGGCTCGACGCCGATGCGCGCCTTCTCGCGGTCGAAGCCGCGCTCGACGCGGGCATTTGACCGTGGATCGCTCGCTCGAGGCCTTTCTCGAAATGCTCGCGGCCGAGCGGGGATCGGCGGCGCCGACCCTCGCGGCCTATCGCAACGATCTCGACCAGGCGGCGGCTTTTCTCAAGCGCCGGGGTTCCTCGCTCAAATCGGCATCGAGCGACGATCTGCGCCGTTATCTGGCGACCCTGTCCCATTTGGGGCGCAGCGCGCGGACATCGGCGCGGCGGCTTTCGGCGCTCAGGCAGTTCTACCGCTTTCTCGCGCTCGAGGGCGTGCGCAAGGACGATCCGGCGGCGGCGCTGGAATCGCCGCGCCTGCCGCGTTCCCTGCCGAAAATCCTGGCCGAGGACGAAGCCGGAAGACTCATCGCCCAGGCGCGAAAAATGAAAGGCCCCGAAGGCGCGCGGCTGCTCTGCCTGATCGAACTGCTTTACGGCGCGGGCTTGCGGGTTTCGGAATTGGTCGGCTTGCCCGTGGCCGCGGCCAAACGCGACCGGCGATTCCTGATCGTGCGCGGCAAGGGCGCCAAGGAGCGCTTGGCACCCTTGAGCCGGCATTCGCGCCGGGCGCTCGACGCTTATCTCGAACTGCGCGCAGAATTCCTGAAAGAGGGCGAGAGTTCGCGCTTTCTCTTCCCCTCGCGCGGGACGGAAGGCCATCTGACGCGGCGGCGCTGCGGCCAGTTGTTGAAGGCGCTCGCGCGCGCTTCGGGCATCGACGAAAGGCGGCTTTCGCCCCATGTGCTGCGCCACGCCTTCGCCAGCCACCTGGTCGACGGCGGGGCGGATTTGCGCAGCGTCCAGGAAATGCTCGGCCACGCCGACATCGCCACCACGCAGATCTATACCCACGTGCAAAGCGAGCGCCTCAAGCGGGTGATTATCAATCACCCGCTGGCCCGCAAAAAATAACGGATTAACCGTCCCCGCCCCCGGAACATTGGCGCAACATCCACCGCGCCGGGTGGCGCTGTGCCCGCCGCCCGTGCTAGTTGTCGCGCCGCATGCGCCATTTCCTCGAATTCGAAAAGCCGCTCGCCGAGCTCGAAGGCAAGATCGAGGAGCTTCGCCATCTGTCCGACGGCGGCGACCTCAACATCGCCGACGAGGTCGCGAAGCTCGAGGCCAAGGTCGACAAATTCCTGCGCCAGACCTACGCCAAGCTGACGCCGTGGCAGAAGGTCCAGCTGGCGCGCCACCCCGACCGGCCGCACGGCGCGGAATACCTGAAGCGGCTGATCGCCGGTTTCACGCCCTTGGCGGGCGACCGCGCCTTCGCCGAGGACCGCGCCATCATCGGCGGGCTCGGCCGCTTCAACGGCCTGAGCGTGGTGGCGATCGCGCACGAGAAGGGCGCCGACACCGAAAGCCGGGTGAAGCACAATTTCGGCATGGCGCGGCCCGAGGGCTACCGCAAGGCGCGGCGGCTGATGGAGCTGGCGGCGCGGTTCAAGCTGCCGGTGCTGACCTTCGTCGACACCGCCGGCGCCTATCCCGGCATCGACGCCGAGGCGCGCGGCCAGGCCGAGGCGATCGCGCGCGCGGTCGAAACCGGATTGCAGCTCGAAGTCCCCATGATCGCCACCATCATCGGCGAGGGCGGCTCGGGCGGCGCCATCGCGCTCGCCACCGGCAACGTCGTGCTCATGCTCGAAAACGCGATCTATTCCGTCATCTCGCCGGAAGGCTGCGCCTCGATCCTGTGGCGCTCCGCCGACAACGCGCAGGACGCGGCGGAAGCGCTGCGGTTGACCGCGCAGGATTTGCTGCGCCTCAACGTGATCGACGCGATCGTGCCCGAGCCGCTGGGCGGCGCGCATCGCGCGCACGAGGCGGCGATCAACGCCACCGGCGAGGCGATCGCCAAGGCGTTGCCGCCGCTCCTGAAGCTGGACGGGCCGTCGCTCCGGACGCAGCGGCGCGCCAAATTCCTGCAGATGGGATCGCGCGGGCTTTGAGCCGCCTATTCGTCTACGCCGCGCGCAAGGTGTAGCCGGTGCCGCGCACCGTGTGCAGCAGCGGAAACTCGAAGCCGCGGTCGATCTTCTGCCGCAAGCGGCTCACATGCACGTCGATGACGTTGGTCTGGGGATCGAAATGATGGTCCCAGACCTTTTCCAGCAGCATGGTGCGCGTGACGATATGCCCGGCATGCCGCATCAGATATTCGAGCAGGCGGAACTCGCGCGGCAACAGGTCGATCGCCTGGCCCGCCCGCGTCACGCTGCGCGCGATCAGGTCCATTTCGAGATCGGCCACCTTGAGCCGGGTGGTCTCGCTGGCGCTGCCGCGGCGGGTGAGCGCCTCGAGCCGGGCCAATAGCTCGGTGAAGGCGAAGGGCTTGCCGAGGTAATCGTCGCCGCCCGCGTGCAGGCCCTCGACGCGGTCCTCGACGTCGCCCATGGCGCTCAGCACCAGAACCGGGGTCTGGTTATTGGCCGCGCGCAGGGCGGCGATGATCGACAACCCGTCCAGGCCCGGCAGCATGCGGTCGATGATCATGGCGTCGAAGCTGCCGTTGCGCGCGCATTCGAGGCCGTGACGGCCTTCGTCGGCGTGGTCCACGCGATGGCCGCTTTCGGCCAGGCCCTTCAGCAGATAGGCCGCGGCCTCGCGGTCGTCCTCGATCAGCAGGATGTGCATGAGCGGCTCCTCTTTCAGCCGTTGTCGTTGCCCGAGATGGACAGCGCGACATACTGGTTGATGCCGTGGCGGTTGATCAGCAACAGCAGGGTCTTGTTGCCGCCTTTCTGCTTGCTGACGGCGTCGAGCTTGGCCGCCGCGTCCTGGGGCGCGGTCACCGGCTGCTGATTGATGGCGACGATGACGTCGCCGGGCTCGACGCCGATATCGGCGAGCGGGCTGTCATCGGCGATGTCGGTCACGATCACGCCCTTGACCCCGGCCGGCACGCCCGCCTGGCGGCGCAAATCGGGCGTCAGCGGCGCGAGCTTCAGCCCCATGGCATGCGCGGCCTGGGCCTTGCCGCTGTCGCCTTGGGCCGGCGCCTCGGCCTTGGCCATTTTCTGGTCGCTGGGCATGGCCGCGATCACCGGCTGGAGCGTGATCGACGCATCCTTGCGCCAGACCTTGACCTCGACCTTGTCGCCGACCGTGGTCTGCGCCACGGCGATGGGCAGGTCGCGCACCTTGGCGATGTCGCGGCCGTTATAGCTCAGGATCACGTCGCCCTGTTTGAATCCCGCCTTCTCGGCCGGGCCGTCCTTGGTGACGTCGGCCACGAGCGCGCCGGACGCGGACGGCAGGCCCAGATTCTTGGCGATGTCGGGCGTCACGTCCTGGATCTGCACGCCGATCCAGCCGCGCTGGACCTTGCCGCTGGCCCGCAACTGATCGATCACCGGCTTGGCCATGTCCGAGGGGATGGCGAAACCGATGCCGACCGAGCCGCCATTGGGCGAATAGATCGCGGTGTTGATGCCGATGACCTGGCCGTTCAGGTTGAAATCCGGGCCGCCCGAATTGCCGCGGTTGATCGAGGCGTCGATCTGGAGGAAATCGTCATAGGGGCCTTCATGGATGTCGCGCGAGCGCCCCGAAATGATGCCGAGGCTGACCGTGCCGCCCAAGCCGAAGGGATTGCCGACCGCCAGTACCCAATCGCCGACCTGGGACTGGTGGCTGTCGCCCCAGGACACGTAGGGCAGCGGCTCCTTGGCGTCGATCTTGATGAGCGCGAGATCGGTCTTGGGATCGCGGCCGATCACCTTCGCCGGATGGCGGCTGTCGTCCTGGAAGATCACCGTCACCTTGTCGGCATGATCGACGACGTGGTTGTTGGTGACGATGTAGCCGGCGGGATCGATGATGAAGCCCGAACCCAGCGCCACCGATTGTCCGTGCGGCATGGAAAAGCCCTGGCCCTGACCCTGGTGCTCCTGGAAGAAGCGGCGCAGGAACTCGTCGAAGGGCGAAGGCGGGAAATTATGCTGGAAGCCCTGGTCCGGACCCGCATCCTGGTCGTCGCTGTCGTCGCTGGCGATCGCGCTCGCCTGCTCGGTGACCGAGATGTTCACCACCGCCGGCATCACCTGCTTGACGATGGGCGAGAAGCTCGGCAGCGCCACGCTGGCGGGATCGGCGTAAGCCAACGGCGCCAGCGCGAGACTGAGCGCCAGGCAGGCCGCGAACGCCGCGGTCCTTTTTCCGGCCGGGCTTTTGACGGGATGGCGGGACAAGGGAGAGAGAGACATGGGATGACCTCTTGGAAAAGCGATGTTTTCTGGCGGGCATCATGGGGCGCGGTTGATTACGCCACCCCTTCCCGGCGATTAAATCGACGTAATGTGGCGGATTATAGGCGGCCGTGGCAGTGCTTGAACTTCTTTCCGGAGCCGCAGGGGCACGGCGCGTTCCGGGGCGTGTTCGCCCAGGGCGAAGGCCCGGCCGGCGCGGCATCGGCATCAGCCGAAGTCGCGGGATCCTGGCGGGTTTCGAGCATCGGGCGCGGCGGCGGCGGCGCTAAATCGCCGGGACGCTCGATCTTCAATTCTACGTGAGCCAGCACGCTGGTCGCCTGTTCGCGCAATCCGACCAGCATGGCCTGGAACAGGTTGAAGGCCTCGCGCTTGTATTCGTTCAAGGGATCGCGCTGCGCATAGGCGCGCAGATTGATGCCCTGGCGCAGATGATCGAGCGAGGACAGGTGATCCTTCCACGACTGGTCGAGCGTCTGCAGCACCAGGCTGCGCTCGGCCATGCGCATGATGTCGGGGCCGTAATTCGCCACCTTCTGCGCCATCTTCGCCTCGACCGCCTGGAGTAGGCGGTCGCGGATCGCGCTGTCGGAGATCCCCTCTTCCTTGGCCCAGGATGCGACAGGCAGGTCGAGATTGAAGATGCGCAGCGCCTCCTCGTGCAACGCGGCCGTGTTCCATTCGTCGGGCAGCGCGTTTTCGGGGATGCAGCGCTCGACCATCAATTCGACCACTTCCTGGCGCATGTCGGCGACCATGGCCGAGACGTCCTGATCGCTCATGATCTCGCGGCGCTGCTGATAGACCACCTTGCGCTGGTCGTTCATCACGTCGTCGTAGCGCAGCAGATGCTTGCGCATCTCGTAGTTGCGCGCCTCGACCTTCTGCTGCGCCTTCTCCAGCGCCTTGTTGATCCAGGAGTGGATGATCGCCTCGCCTTCCTGGAGGCCGAGCTTCTGCAACATGCCGTCCATGCGCTGCGAGCCGAAGATGCGCATGAGATCGTCCTCGAGCGAGACGAAAAACTTCGAGGCGCCGGGATCGCCCTGGCGGCCCGCGCGGCCGCGCAGCTGATTGTCGATGCGGCGGCTTTCATGGCGCTCGCTGCCGATGATGTAGAGCCCGCCGGCCTCGACCACCTCCTCATGCGCGGCCTGGATTTCGGCGCGAATCTCGGCGGCGCGCCGTTCGCGCGATTCTGGATCGTTGATCGCCGGCAGTTCCTGTTTGAGGCGCATGTCGAGATTGCCGCCCAACTGGATGTCGGTGCCGCGGCCCGCCATGTTGGTGGCGACGGTCACCGTGCCCGGCTTGCCGGCCTGGGCGATGATGAAGGCTTCCTGCTCGTGATAGCGGGCGTTCAGCACGTTGTGCTGGATCTTCTTTTTCTTGAACAGGTCGCTGAGCGCCTCGGATTTCTCGATGCTGACGGTGCCGATCAGCACCGGCTGCTTGCGCGCCTGGCATTCCATCACCTGCTTCAGGATGGATTCGTGTTTCTCGCGCGCGGTGCGATAGACCTCGTCGTCGGAATCCTTGCGGATGCAGGGCTCGTTGGTCGGAATCTCGATGACGTCGAGCTTGTAGATGTCCTGGAACTCGGTGGCCTCGGTCATCGCCGTGCCGGTCATGCCAGCCAGCTTGGGGTAGAGGCGGAAATAGTTCTGGAAGGTGATCGAGGCCAGCGTCTGGTTCTCGTTCTGGACGTTGACGCCTTCCTTGGCTTCGAGCGCCTGGTGCAGCCCCTCGGAATAGCGGCGGCCTTCCATCATGCGGCCGGTGAACTCGTCGATGATGACGACCTTGCCGTCGCGCACGATGTAATCGGTGTCGCGGGCGAAGAGCTTGTGCGCCCTGAGCGCCTGGTTGGTGTGATGCACCAGCGCCAGATTGTTGATGTCGTAGAGCGTGCCGGTCTTCATCAGGCCGGATTCGCGCAACAGGGCTTCGAGTTTCTCCACGCCCGCTTCGGTGAGCGTCACCGCGCGCTGCTTTTCGTCCTTCTCGTAATCCTCGGGCGCGAGCTTGGGGATGAGCTTGTCGGCGCCGCGATAAAGTTCGGAGGAATCCTCGGCCGGGCCGGAGATGATCAAGGGCGTGCGCGCCTCGTCGATCAGGATCGAAATCGACTTCGTCGACGATGGCGTAGTTGAACGGCCGCTGCGCCATGTCCTCGAGCCGGAACTTCATGTTGTCGCGGAGATAATCGAAGCCGAATTCGTTGTTGGTGCCGTAGGTCACGTCGGCGCCATAGGCCTGGCGGCGCTCGGGGTCGGTGAGCTCGTGCACGATGCAGCCGACCGTCAACCCCAGGAACTTGTAGATCTGGCCCATCCACTCGCTGTCGCGCCGGGCCAGGTAATCGTTCACCGTGACGACATGCACGCCCTTGCCGGCGAGCGCGTTGAGATAGACCGGCAATGTGGCCACCAGCGTCTTGCCTTCGCCGGTCTTCATCTCGGCGATCATGCCCCGGTGCAGCACCACGCCGCCCATCAGCTGAACGTCGAACGGCCGTTGTCCGAGCGTCCGCTTGGCCGCCTCGCGCACCGTGGCGAAGGCCTCGGGCAGCAGCTCTTCGAGCTTTTCGCCGTCTGCTATCCGTTTCTTGAAGACATCGGTGCGCGCGCGCAAATCCGCGTCCGACAGCGCGGCCGTCTCCGCCTCCAACCCGTTGACCTCGTCAACGATGGACTGAAGACCCTTGATATAGCGATCGTTGGCTGAGCCAAAGAGCCGTCGGGCAAGGACGCCGATCATCAAGACCTCAAAAGCATGGCGGGCGGGTAGCCAGCCGCCGCCGCAGCGCGGCAACGTTAAGGGAGATAGATAGGGACATATAATGCGAGTGTTAAAGTAATGCGAGGGTCAATTCGACGCCCCTCCGGCGGCCGAATTTAACCCTTCCGATGCTTGTTCTGGGGGCGATGATATGCTTTATGAGCGGCCTGTGCGCCCTGCGCCCCCATTCGCCGGGCCCGGTTGAAAGGACTCTCCATGATTATGACAGCGCGCCGCGCGATGTTCGCTTGCCTGATCCTTGTCCTGGCGTCCGGCCCGGCCTTGGCGCAATCGGCCGCGCCGGCTCCTGCCGGCAAAGATCCGGTGGTGGCTATCGTCAACGGCGAGGCGCTGCACCGCTCGGACGTGATCATCGCCTTTCAGGCGCTGCCTCCCGAAACCCGGCGGAACTTCACGCTCGAGCAGGCCTATCCCCAGGTGATCGATCAGCTGGTGAGCATGATCGTGATCTCCCAGGCCGCCCGCAAGGCCGGGGTCGCCGGCGATCCCATCGTCAAGCGCCGCATGGCGCTGGCCGACGATCAGATCCTGCAGGACGCCTATTTCAACTCGCTCCTGGGGAAGGACATCACCAAGGACAAGATCCAGGCGGCCTACGACCAATACGCCAAGGACGCGCCCGGCCGCGAAGAGATCAACGCCCGCCATATCCTGGTGGCGAGCGAGGCCGACGCCAATGACGTCATCGCCCAGCTCAAGAAGGGCGCCGATTTCACCACGCTCGCCAAGCAGAAATCCATCGACCCCGCCGACAAGGCCTCGGGCGGCGATCTCGGCTGGTTCGGGCAGGGCGATCTGGACCCGGCCTTCGCCGCCGCCGCCTTCAAATTGAAGAAGGGCGAATACACGCAAACCCCGGTGCACACCCAGTACGGCTGGCACGTCATCATGGTGGTCGACCGCCGGCCCTTGAAGGTGCTGCCTTACGAGCAGATGGCGCCGCGGCTCGCCCAGCAGATGGCGCAGGGCGTCGTCGGCGCGCGCATCAAGGAACTCGATACCCAGGCCAAGGTCGAGATCTTCGCGCTCGACGGCACCAAGCTGCCCGCGGCGGGGGGGCCGGCGCCGAAATCCTCGGGCGCGCCCAGGCTCACGCCGCCCGTGCAGAATCCGGGCGCGGCGGCGCCGAACACGCCGACGCTGTCGCCCGCGACCGCGCCGGACCAGATCAACAAGCCCTGAGCCCGGCGGGATTGATCCCGCGACGGACATGACCGAGGTTTCGCCGCTCGCGCCGAAGCGCTTTCCCGATCTGCCGCCGGTGAACGGGGTCGCTCTCGCGACGGCGAAATGCGGCATCCGGTACAAGGAGCGCACCGATCTGATGGTGGCGCTGCTCGATCCCGGCACGGAAGTGGCCGGCGTCTTCACCCGTTCGCGCACGGCGGGCGCGCCGGTGGATTGGTGCCGCAAGGCGCTGGCGGCAAAATCCCGGGCGCGCGCCATCGTCGTCAATTCGGGCAACGCCAACGTCTTCACCGGCAAGGCGGGACGCGATGCCACATCCGCGACCGCCAAGGCGATGGCCAAGCTCGTCGGCTGCGATCCGCGCGAGATCTATGTTTCCTCGACCGGCGTGATCGGCGAGGCGCTGCCCTATGAGAGGATCATCGAGGCGCTCCCCGGCGCGGTGGCGCGCGCATCGGGACGGGCCTGGGAAGAGGCCGCGCGGGCGATCATGACCACCGACACTTTCCCCAAGGGTTCGACGCGCACCGTCCGCATCGGCGGCGCGCCGGTCATCATCGGCGGCATCGCCAAGGGCTCGGGCATGATCGCGCCCGACATGGGCACCATGCTCGCCTATGTCTTCACCGACGCGAAGATCCCGGCCAAGGCGCTGCAATCCCTGCTCAAGGACGGCAACGAGCGCGCCTTCAACTCGATCACGGTCGACGGCGACACCTCGACCAGCGACACCCTGCTGCTCTGCGCCACGGGCAAGGCGAAACACGCGCGCGTCGCCTCGGCCGGCGACAAGTTGCTCAAGGATTTCCGCCGGGCGCTCGACGAAGTGCTGGCCGATCTCGCGCAGCAGATCGTGCGCGACGGCGAAGGCGCCGGGAAATTCATCACCATCGATGTTTCGGGCGCGGCCTCGAACCAGGCCGCGAAACGCGTCGGATTGGCCATCGGCAATTCGCCCCTGGTCAAGACCGCGATCGCCGCCGGCGACGCCAATTGGGGCCGCATCGTCATGGCGGTGGGCAAGGCGGGCGAGAAGGCCGACCGCGACCGCCTGGCGATTTCGGTCGGCGGCGTCAAGATCGCGGCCAAGGGCGGCGCGGTGCCGGGCTATGACGAAGCGCCGGTGGCGCGGCACATGGCCGGGCGCGACATCCGGATATCGGTCGATCTCGGCGTGGGCCGGGGGCGCTGGACGGTGTGGAGCTGCGACCTGACGCACCGCTATATCGACATCAATGGCAGCTACCGGAGCTGAAGCCCCTGCTGCGCGCGGCGCCGGCGGCGCCTTGGGCAGCGTCCCGGTCGTTTGCGTCGCGCTGATCGACGCCGATGGCCGCGTGCTGCTGGCCGAGCGGCCGGCGGGCAAACCCATGGCGGGCTTGTGGGAATTTCCCGGCGGCAAGATTGGCGCCGGCGAAACGCCCGAGGCGGCGTTGATCCGCGAACTCAAGGAGGAACTCGGCATCGACGTCGCTGAAGCCTGCCTTTCGCCCTTCGCCTTCGCCTCGCACCGCTACGACGATTTCCACGTCCTGCTGCTGCTTTATCTTTGCCGCCGCTGGCAAGGATTGGCGGCGGCGCGCGAAGGCCAGAAACTGGCCTGGGTGCGGAAGGAAAAGCTGGCCCTTTACGCCATGCCGCCGGCCGACAAGCCGCTGGTGGCGATGCTGCGCGACCTGCTCTAGGCTGATCCCATGAAATCCCGCCGCGCCTTGATCCTCGCCCTGTGGCTCGCCGGCCTGCTCGCCGGTTGCGGCAACTGGGAATACAAGCAAGAGATCACCGTCCTCCGTCAGGACCCGAACGGCATCATCATCCGGGCCGGCAGCGACACCTTCCCGGACAAGGTGGCGACTCTCTATTGCCAGAGCATGCGGAAAGCGATGGTGCCGAAGGGCGCGGACGCCATCGACAACTTCCAGAAGACCTATTACTACGCCTGCCTCTAAAGGCTAGCTGAGCATCTGCACGCTGCCGTCCAAGGCCATGATCCCGGTCTCGACCGCAAGAGCGGGATGATGCGTCAGGATTTGGCGCTTCAGCCGCGCCAGTATCTGGCCGTGAATCTTGGTTTCTTCCGCCGGGTCGCCCGCCAGATCCTTGCCCAGGATGAGTTTGTAGGCGCCGCAATCGCGATGATCGATGACGACCACGCGATGGATGCCGTGGAGCTTGATGGCAAGCGCGAGATGATCGCGAAAGCTTTTTCCCCAGTCGGGATATTCACTGGTCACCGCGCCCAGCGCCGCGCCGGCCAGGATGAACTGGTCATAGTTTTCGGCCAGGCCGCGTCCCGCCATATAGGCCGTGACCTTGTCGGTCAGGCGGTAGTCGATGCAGTTGAGGAGCAGCGCATCGGCGCTGCCCGCGGCGAAGGCGAAACGTGGCAGGACCGGGCCGAGCAGCGCGGCGGCGCCGCCCAACGCGCCGAGCTTGAGGAATTGGCGCCGGTTCGGCGGCGCGAAGGCCGAGCCTCCGGACAAATAGGTTTCGCAGGAACAATTCATGTGTTGCATCGCCGATCCCCTTTTTCGCCGTGCGCCAAGCAGTCTAGCTCCCCGCCCGCGCTCTCGCTAGCCCGGCGCCCAGGCGGTGAGCGAGATCACCTGGAAGCCGGCGCGGATGCGGCCGCCCGGCGCCGGGAAGCGCGCGCGATAGATTTCGCCCGCGCGCGCGAGGGTCGCCCGCCGCGTCAAGCCGCGGCGGCGCTCGATCAGCGCGTTGCTCTCGCCCATGGCGCGCAGATCGCGCATCAGCGCTGGCAGGTCGGGATATGTGACCTCGATGCGGTCGCCGTCCACCACCGGCTCCTTGAAACCCGCGCGCTGGAGCAGGCCGCCCAGATCGCGCAGATCGGCGAAGGGCGAGACGCGCGGCCCCGCGCCGCCTTCCATCTCGAGCTCGGCCTCCATCAGCGTCTGTCCCAGCTCGGTCAGGGTCTCGCCGCCGAACAGCGACGCGAGCAGCAGGCCGCCGGGCTTCAAGGCCAGGCGCAGCTGAATGAGCGCGCCCGGCAGATCGTTGGTCCAATGCAGCACCAGATTGCTCAGCACCAGGTCGAAGGATTGGGGCGCGAAGGGAAGCGCCTCGGCCTCGCAGGCGAGCGCGGGAAGGGGCGCCAATTTCGCGAATTCCGGCGCCGGATCGGCCGAGACCAGGCATTCGATCCCGCCCCTGCCCTTCAAGACGCGCGCCATCGCGCCGTCGCGGCAGCCCAGATCGAGCGCGAAGGGAAAGCGCCGCTTCACGTCGTCGAGCCGGTCGGCCAGCGTTTCCGCCGCCTCCAGCACCAGGAAATCGGGCGGGTCGGGATGCTGGGCCGCGCGCGCCCGGTGGCGGCGCAGCGCCCGCGCGTCGAACAGCTTCATCGGGGATTGCCCGGCCATGCCGCCACTATCGCCGCCGCGCGATCCAATTGACAAGGGCGGGGCGCGGGCCTTGTCATAAGCCCATGCCGGAACCCGTTGCCGTGCTCCATCTGCGCCGCCTCGGCGGCGCGCTGTTGGACCTGCTGCTGCCGCCGCGTTGCCTCAGATGCAACGAGCCGGTAAGCGACCAGGGCGCGCTCTGCGCCCCATGCTGGAACAAGATCGGCTTCATCGGCGCGGCCTGTTGCGACAGCTGCGGCCTGCCCTTCGATCTCGATCTCGGTCCAGGCACGCTCTGCGCCCTGTGCGCGCGCGACCAGCCGCCCTTTGCCCGGGCGCGCTCGGCCATGCGCTACGACGAGGAAAGCCGGCCGCTGGTGTTGGCCTTCAAGCACGGCGACCGGCTGCAACTCGCGCCGTCGCTGGGTCAGTTCATGCGCCGCGCCGGGGCCGCCTTGCTCGCCGAAACCGATGTGATCGTCCCGGTGCCCTTGCATTGGATGCGGCTCTTCACGCGCCGCTACAACCAGGCGGCGGTGCTGGCCCATGCGGTCGGCCGGGCGAGCGGCATCAAGGTGGGCGCCGACTGGTTGCAACGCCGCCGCGCCACCCCGTCGCAGGGACGGCAAAGCCGCGCCGAGCGCAAGCGCAACGTCGCCGGCGCCTTCGCCATGAAGCCGGGCCGCTTGGTTGCGGGCTTGCGCGTGCTGTTGGTCGACGACGTGCTCACCACCGGCGCCACCGCGACGGAATGCGCCCGCGAACTGCTCAAGGCGGGGGCGGCGCGGGTCGAGGTGCTGACCCTGGCGCGCACGGCGCGTCCCGAGAATTGAACCGGAATCATTGATTTGCGGGCGGATTTCGCCCAAATAATGAATGCCATGGCCAAGGTCGAGCTCTACACCACCATGTTCTGTCCCTATTGCGCGCGGGCGCGCAGCCTGTTGGCCAAGAAGGGCGTGGATTACATCGACATCGACGTCATGGCCGATACATCCAAGTTCGACGAGATGCTGGCGCGTTCGGGCGGCCGCCAGACCGTGCCGCAGATCTTCATCGGCGGCCAACACATCGGCGGCTCGGACGAACTGGCGGCGCTCGAACGGCAAGGCAAGCTCGACGCGCTGTTGGGTCTGAACCCATGAGCAAGGTTTTCCGGGCCGCCTGCGTGCAACTGACCTCCGGCCCCGAAATCGCGGCCAATATCGCGGATGCCTCCGCTCTCGTCCGCCGCGCGCGCGCGCAAGGCGCGGATTTCATCCTCACGCCCGAAGTGAGCGACATGATCGAGCCCAAGCGCGATCGCGCCTTGGACAAGGCCAAGCCCGAAAGCGAGCACGCGATGCTGGCCGCGTTCCAGGCATTGGCGCGCGAGACCGGGACGTGGCTGCTGCTGGGGTCGGCGGTGCTGCGCGACCCGGGCGCCGAGCTTCTATCCAACCGCTCCTTCCTCATCGCGCCCTCGGGCGAGATCGTCCAGCGTTACGACAAGATCCACATGTTCGACGTCGATCTCCAGACCGGCGAAAGCCACCGCGAATCCAAGACCTACCGCGCCGGCGGCCAAGCCGCGCTCGCCGAACTGCCCTGGGGCGTGCTCGGCATGACCGTGTGCTACGATCTGCGCTTCCCGCAGCTCTACCGCGCGCTCGCCAAGGCCGGGGCGGATTTCCTCTCCGTGCCCTCGGCCTTCACCGTGCCCACCGGCAAGGCGCATTGGCACGTGCTGCTGCGCGCCCGCGCCATCGAGACCGGCTGCTTCGTCTTCGCCCCGGCGCAATCCGGCGAGCATGGCGGCGGCAGGCGGACCTACGGCCACAGCCTGATCGTCTCGCCCTGGGGCGAGATCCTGGCCGAAGCCGAGGACGGTCCCGGCATGATCCTGGCGACGATCGATCCGGCCAAAATCGCCGAAGCGCGCCGCGCCATTGCGGCGCTCACCCACGACCGGCCCTTCGCCGCGCCAAAACGCGGGGCCAAGCAGGGCCCCGCCGCCGCCGAATAGCGGGACGAAAACCCGCCGATCGGGGCCGGGCAAAGCCCGCGGCTCTATGCGATGTCAGTCGGTTCCGCCGAGCAGGCTTTCGCCGGGCGGGGATTCGAGTTGCGCGGCGCGCCGGATCGATTCCTGCTCGAACCCGAGCCAGCGCAGTTTCAGGATAAGCCCGCGATGCTCATGCTCCGTCGTCGGTTGCGTGCGGTCCGGTTCGTGCCGTTCGGAAGGTGGTGCCATCATCAACGCCTCCGTAAACTCGGGTTCCTGTCCGGCGGCAACGGCCGACGGGTGCATCAAGGCCGGCGGCGGCTTGCCGCAGCCGGCGCGCTTGATGTCGTCGCGCGATTCACCGAAGGCTTCTTTTGGACGCCCCACCATGGTACGCGGCATGGCCCGCGACCGTATTCATGCGAAACACCCAACCCACGGCCGAAACCACCGTAACCGCGCCATCTTCATCCGGAAATGAGGCTTTTTTTCGATGCCCCGGATAAAAACGGTTTTAGATCGCAAAAATTTCGGCAGGCCATGCCTTTTGCGGGCGGACAATCGGGCAAAACTCGACTATGAATTGCCATCGGCCTGTAAGGATTCTGCAATGCCGGTCCTGTTAGCCCGCGATATCATGACCAAGGCGGTGGTGACCGCTTCGCCCGACGCGCCGGCGACCGAGATCGCGCGCTTGCTGCTCGAACACCATATCAGCGCGCTGCCGATCGTCGATGCCGGCGGCGCGCCGGTGGGCATCGTCAGCGAGGGCGACATCATCGGCCGCAGCCAGCCCGATCGCGTGGCGCGGCGCGATTGGTGGCTGGAGATGCTGGCGGAGGGCGAGGAACTCAGTCCCGATTTCCTGGCGAACCTGCGCGCGCCGGTCCGCCGCGCGCGCGACATCATGTCGAGCCCGGTCATCGCCGTCGGCGACGACACCGATGCTGGCGCGATCGCCCGCCTGCTCATTCAATACGGCATCAAACGCGTGCCGGTGGTGCATGAGGGGCGGATCGTGGGGATCGTCAGCCGCGCGAATCTGCTGCCGCTGGTGGCGGAGATGGGCGAAGCGAAGCCGTCGCCCGAGAAGGCGGGAGCCGCCATCTATGGATTGTTGACCGGCGTGATCGCCGGGATCGACCGGCATTTCCAGTCACCCCGCGGCCAGCCGGCCGCGCTCGCGCCGGGCGCGGGGCACGTCGCGCCGGCCGAATCGGGCTTCACCGTGGCCGATTTCCGCGGGCTGGTCGGCGACTTCAAGCAGCAAGCGGCGGCGCGCGAAAGCGCCGCCGGCCGCGAAGCCGCCGAACGCCGGCGCGCGCGCGTCCAGGAGCTGGTGAGCGTGCATATCGACGACGATTCCTGGCAAAGGCTGTTGCAGGGCGCCCGCGAGGCGGCGGAGCACGGCGCCAAGGAATTTTTGCTGCTGCGCTTCCCGGCCGGCCTGACCAGCGACGGCGGCCGCGAAATCAACGCGCCGCTGCCGAGTTGGCCCGAAACCCTGCGCGGCGAGGCGGCCGAGATTTTCCTGCGCTGGGAACGCGACCTGAAGCCGCGCGGCTTTCATCTGATCGCCCGGGTGCTCGATTTCCCCGGCGGCATGCCGGGCGATATCGGACTGTTTCTGGTTTGGGGCGATTAGGCTTATCGCGCGACCGGGAACCCGGGAATTGAATGAAACGCCGGACGCGCCGCGTGCTTCCGAGGAACCCCGCCATCTGCTATCGTTTCCGCGGCCCTGAATCGGCCTCGAGGCATCTCCGAAAGAGAGGGAACGGATGGCGGCGGAACGGCAAGCATCGGTCATATCCCCGGTCGGCGGGCGCGGGCGCTACGACGCCCTGATGGACGTGGTGCACAGCCGCATCACCACCCGCGCGTTCGATCCAACCTTCGCGGTGCCGCGCGAGCATTATGAAATGATCCTGGAGGCGGCGCGTCACGCGCCTTCGGGCGCCAATGCCCAGCCTTGGCACTTCATCGTCATCACGGACCAAGGTCTGAAGCAGAAGATCATGGAATATTTCGTCGCGGAGCAACGCTTCCGGGCCAAGCTCAAGATGAAATTTCCGACTCCGGATTATCGCGGCCTCGGCACGGCGCCCGGGTTCATCGTCATCGTCAGCGATTTCCGCTGGGTCAAGGCTTTCCCCGTCCTGAAGGACGACAAATCCGACCTCAATCGGATGTACAAGGAAAACGCCGAACGCATTCTGCTGCAAAGCGTCGCCGCCGCGACCATGTCGGCGCATCTCGCCGCCGCCGCGCTTGGTTACAACGTCTGGTGGGTCACCGCCATCGGCCAGGAAAAGGCGCAGGCCGCCATGAAGCCGCTGCTCGGCATACCCGAGGAACTCTCGGTGCTGGACATCATGTGTTTCGGCCCGCCGGTGAAGCCGCCCTATAAACGCTGGAAGAAGGAGCTCGGCGACATCGTCAATTGGAACCGGTTCGATCCGGCGCATTTCATGACCGACGCCCAGATCGAGGACTGGATCGAGAATAAACGCCACCACATCATGTACAAGGACGCCAAGAACATCGACTAGGGCGGTTTGAAATCCGCCACGGCGCGAAGCCGCTCAGTGCAGGCTTCCGGCCACGCCGCCGCCGTAACCGGCCGTGCCGGTCGAGCCGCTCAACCCGGCGCTGCCGTAATCGCCCGAGCTGAATCCCGGCCCGCTGTTGTTGTACTGGTACTGGCTGGCGCCGACCTGGCCGCTCGACTGGGAGCTGTTGCCGGTGGCGCCGAGGCCGGTGGCCCCGACCGAGCTGTTGCCCTGAATGCCGACGGTGTTGACGCCGCCGCCGCCCATGGTCGGGCTGCCGCCGTTCATGCTCTGCGCCGGCGCGTTCTGCGCCGCGGCCAAGAGCAGCGCCGCCGCGGCAGCCGCGCCGGCAAACCAGGAAAAATTCTTCATCGCCGTCTCCATCGATTATTTGTGCATGACATGGCCGCGGCCGTTTCCGCCCGCTCCAACCAGCGCCTTGCCGTCCTGCGCCCAATACATGTCGAAGTAACTGTTGACCTCGCTCCCATCGCCGAAGGCGACGGTCCCGCTGAAATGGTATGTCCCGCCAGCATCCGCCCAGACCGTATAGTGTCCCTTTCTCGACAGATTACCACAGGAAGCGGTCAGAACGGCGGTCCAATGCGCGCCGTCCGAAGCCTGGGGCGCGCTCACCTCGATCGGCCCGGCGCAGCCGGGACCGAGTTCCAGGACCCATTGGCCGGATATGTCGCGCGGCCGCGCGGAATTCGATCCGGATTCCTGTCCCCAGCCCAGGGGCGCGGCGGCGAACAGCGCCACGGCGGCCAGGACCAGCGGCTTGATCGGGATATACATGAATTTCCCTTTACCCGGCACCGCGGCGGCAACCGAGCCGCGGCCTATCTCCCGCCAATATTTATAGCGGATAGTGCGGGCCGGTTTGCCACCTTATGTTGGTGACGGCTTTGCCGCCGGATGCTTGGGGCTACGGCGCGCCGCGTTACGGGCGCGTGAAAACGATGCTGGCGCCCCGGTGGCCCACCGCGTCGAGGGAATATCCCTCCATCCGGTTTCCGTTCAGCGTCACGTAAAACCGGTCCGGCGACCAATCGGAAACATTCCGGTCGGCGCTGGTGGGATTGGAACACTCGATGCGCACCTGATTGCCGGCCACGGTGAGGAGAACGTCCTCGAGGACGGTTCCACCCTTGGCCGGGCGTATGGTCAGGCGTCCGCTGAAGGTGACGTTATTGACCGGGGCCGTCACGTCCAGGATGCCCGAGTAGTTGTCGCTGGCGCCTTGCCAGGCGAAGCTCCACTTGCCCTGGACGCCGGTTTGCGCTTGCGCGGATGCGGCACCGAGAATCAGAAGCAATCCCGCCAGGCAAGCGGCGCGCAGCAATTCCCGGCGCGGCCAAGTCGATGATTTTCCCATGTTCCCTCTTCGCTCCACTTCCGGCGTCCCGGTTTCATCGGCGGAATTTCAGCATGACCTCGGACGGCGATCGCGCATTGACCTAGATCAAGCTTCGGCCGGACATCGGCCGCCGCGCGGCTAGTCCTCGCGTTTCTCCGTGGTGTCGGTGGTCATGCCCAGCACTTCGTAGATCGGGCACCAGCCGCCGATCGCGGTCAGGATCGGGAACAAGGCGATCACGGCGAGCCAGCGCGGATCCACCTGCCAGAGGAAAATCGCGGCGACGATCGCCAGGCCGATGACGATCCGGGTCACGCGGTCGTGCCAGCCGACATTGCATTTCACCGCCATCGTCACCTCCATAACCGGGCCAAGCCGCATTATAGACCCTTTCGCGCCGCGATGCGCTGCAAGGTGGCCGGGCGCGGCTCTTGGAACACGCCCTCCTCGAAGGCGATCAGCTCGAGCGTCCCGGCATAGGCCAGGCGCAATTCGTTAGGCTCAAGCAGGAAATCCGGGTTGCTCGGCTTCCCGAACCGTTCCTGGCCGCGCATAAAGGTCTCGTAGATCAGCACGCCGCCGGGCGCCAGCGAAGCGGCCAGCATGGGCAATAAGGGGCGGTGGAGGTAACTCGCCGCCACGATGCCGTCATAGCCCTGCCCCAGGCGCCAGGGCCCGCCGTCTTCCAGATCGAGCTCGACCACGCGGCAGGCCGGATAGGCTCCGAAGGCGGTTCGGAGCGCAACGGCGTCGCGGTCCACCGCGACCACATTCAGCCCCCGGGCCAGCAGCAGGGCGGTGTGCCGCCCCGCCCCCGCCGCCAGGTCGAGCACAAGCCCGCCTGGCCGGATCAAGCCGATAAACCGCTCGACCCAGGGCGAAGGCGCCGACTCCGCCCGATGACCGGAAGGCTGCATTAGCGCTTGACCATTCGGGCCGGCAAAACCATCTTCACCCCGCCCTTTCCCGGCCCATCCCGAAAGCCCCCAGCAGCATATCCCGATGCCCCGCTTCCTGACCCTCGACGACCTCGATGCCAAGGGCAAGCGGGTCCTCGTCCGCGCCGATCTCAACGTGCCGGTGAAGGACGGCCGCGTCGCCGACCAAACGCGAATCGCCCGGCTCGCCCCCACCATCCGCGAACTGGCCGAGAAGGGCGCGATGGTGGTGGTCATCTCGCATTTCGGCCGGCCCAAGGGCAAGCCCGATCCGGCGCTGTCGCTGAAACCGATCGCCCAGCCGCTGTCCGAGGCGCTGCAACGGCGCCACGTCGTCTTCGCCGAGGATTGCATCGGGCCCCGGGCCAAGGCGGCGGTCGACGGGCTGAAGCCGGGCGAGATCGCGCTCTTGGAAAACCTCCGCTTCCACAAGGAAGAGGAAGCGAACGATCCGGTCTTCGCCAAGGCGCTCGCCGCGCTCGCCGACATCTATGTCGACGACGCCTTCTCCTGCGCCCACCGCGCCCATGCCTCGGTCGAGGCGGTGGCGCATCTGCTGCCGGCCTATGCCGGGCGGCTGATGGAGGCGGAGTTGAAGGCGCTCTCCGCCGCGCTCGAACATCCGCAACATCCGGTGGCGGCCATCGTCGGCGGCGCCAAGGTCTCGACCAAGCTCGCCATGCTGCATTTCCTCGCCGCCAAGGTGCAGGTCCTGATCATCGGCGGCGCCATGGCCAATACCCTGCTGCTGGCCGAAGGGCGCGGCGTCGGAAAATCGCTGGTCGAGCGCGACCTGCTCGACGGGGCGCGGCGGTTGCGCGGCGAGGCGGAGAAGGCCGGCTGCGAACTGGTCCTGCCGGTCGACGCGGTGGTGGCGTCGGCATTGAAACCGGGCGTCGCGGTCCAAACCGTGTCCATCGGCCAGGTGCCGGAGGATTCCATGATCCTCGACATCGGCCCGCGGACGACGGCGCTCATCGCCGAAAAGCTGGCGTCCTGCCGTACGCTGGTGTGGAACGGGCCGCTCGGCGCCTTCGAGATCAAGCCCTTCGACCAGGGCACCTCCGTCATCGCCAATCTCGTCGCCGAACTGACTCAAGCAAGGCGGCTGCTGAGCGTCGCCGGCGGCGGCGACACGGTGGCGGCGCTGGCGGCGGCGGGCGTTACCGGCAAGCTCAGCTATGTCTCGGCCGCGGGCGGGGCCTTTCTCGAATGGCTCGAAGGCCGCGATCTGCCGGGCATCCAGGCGCTGAAGCGCTAGAACGCAAACGCTGGCGTGGCGTCTCGGTTTGACGCTGCATGGACATCCTGCGTCCTACATCCCCTCATCCTGAGCTTGTCGAGGGACGACGGGCTCAGGATGAGGAAACATTGTCGATGGCATTAAGAAAAACGCCTCACCCTGAGCTTGTCGAAGGGCGCACGACGCCTGTCCAGCACTCAACACGAGACACCACCAACCCAAGCGCTAGAATTCGTATTCCTCGATGATCATCGGCTCGTTCTTGGCCGCGGCCAGCCATTCCTGATAGGCCGGCCATTTCTCGACCGCTTCGCAATAGGCGGCGGCCTCGTCGTCCAGCTCGACCGCGTAGGTGCGCAAGCGGCTCACCACCGGCGCGTACATGGCGTCGGCGATCGAGAATTGGCCGAACAGGAAACCGCCCTTGGCGCGGAAGCGCTTGCGGCAGTCGCGCCACAGCGAGGCGATGCGGTTGACATCGGCCTGGGCCTCGGGCGTCAGGCCGCGCTTGGGAAAGGAGCCGCGCATGTTCATCGGCAGATGCCGGCGCAGATCCATAAACCCGGCATGCATTTCGGCGCTCACCGCCCGCGCCGCGGCGCGGGCATGGTTCGAACTCGGCCACAGCTTCTTCGCCGGATACCGCTCGTTCAGATATTCGCCGATGGCGAGCGATTCCCAGACCACGATCTTGCCGTGCTTCAAGGCCGGGACCCGGCCCGAGGGCGAATGGCGCATGATCTCGGTGCGGGTGTCGGGCTGGCGCAGCGGAATCATCACCTCGTGGAAGCTCACGCCCGCGCGTTTCAGCATCAACCAGGCGCGCAGCGACCAGGAGGAGTAGTTCTTGTTGGCGATATAGATGGTGAAGTCCGCCATCGGCTATTCTCGTCTCCCACCGGCTCCGCCCCATGGTGGCGGGCGCGGGGGCGGCGCGCAACCCCGGCCTGCGGGGCGGCGGGCGCGAATCGGGGACGCGACTCGCTGGTCATCCGGCGTCGAGGGGTTTTAGGGAGAGGGGTCTTACCGGGCATGGTTTTGCGATTGGAGGCGGCATCCGGGGCCGAGTTGGTCCGAGTCGGGGCCGGGCGATGAGGCCCAAATCATGAAATTGGGGCGCAAGAAGCGGGCGCCGCGAGGCCCGAGCGAAGCGGCGGCGGCGCGCATCGGCTTGAAGCCGTCCGGCGGCGGCAAGCTCAAATGGATTCGGGTGGGATTCGCCTGGGATCTGTTCGTGCTGTCGCCGCTTTTGGGGATACCGCTGTTCCTGCGCAAGCTGCATCAATGGGGCGCGGCGATGCTGGCGCTGCTGCTGGTCTGGTTCGTGCTCGGCACCCTTCTCGGCGGCCAGGCGAAAAACCTCGCTGGCGTGGTTCTGTTCGCGATCTTCGTCCTGATCGATCTGTTCCTGGGCTTTTACGGCAACCGGCTCACGGCGCGGGCCTATCTGCGCCACGGCTGGACCGTCGACCACCCGGATTACGCCGCCACCCGCAAGGTGATGAAGCGCTGGAAGCTTGAGGCGTGACGGCTTAGGGATTCGCCCCGGCCTCGACGGTTTCGATGTCGAAGGCGGCGGCCATCAGCGCCTTGGTATAGGGCTGCTGCGGCGATTCGAAAATCTGCTTCGCGGGGCCGCGCTCGACGTCCTTGCCGTCCTTCAGCACCAGCACCTCATGGGCGAGCGCGCGCACCACGCGCAGATCGTGGCTGATGAACAGATAGGATATCCCGTGGCGCTGTTGCAGCTCGCGCAGCAGTTCCACGATCTGCGTCTGCACCGACATGTCGAGCGCCGAGGTCGGCTCGTCGAGCACGATCAAACGCGGCTTCAGCACCATGGCGCGGGCGAGCGCGATGCGCTGGCGCTGCCCGCCGGAGAATTCATGCGGATAACGGTCGGCCGAGGCGGGATCGAGGCCCAATTCGGCGAGCGATTGCTCGATGAGTTTCCGCCTGCCGGCCGCGTCGCCGCCGAGCCGATGCACCTTCAGCCCTTCCTCGACGATCTGCGCCAACGACAGGCGCGGCGACAGGCTGGCGAAAGGATCCTGGAACACGATCTGCAACTCGCGCCGCAACGGCCGCATCGCGCCGGAGCCGAGCGTCTCGATGTTGCGGCCGTCGTAACGGATGACGCCCTTGCTTTCCTGGAGCCGCAGCAAGGCGAGGCCGAGCGTGGTCTTGCCCGAACCCGATTCGCCGACCACGCCCAGCGTCTCGCCTTCGCGCAAACCGAGATCGACGCCGTCCACCGCCTTGATGAAACCGGTGGTGCGCCGCCACAACCCGGTCTTGACCGGGAACCAGACGCGCAAATTCTCGGCTTCGAGCAGAACCTTGGGGCGCGGGGTCTTGGTTTTGGGCTGGCTGCGCGGCAAGGCCGCGAGCAGATGCTTGGTATAGGGATGCTGCGGGCGCTCGAAGATGTCCTTGGTCGCGCCCTGCTCGACGATTTCGCCCTGGGTCATCATCAGCACGCGGTCGGCCATCTTGCGGACTATCGTTAGATCATGAGTGATCAGAAGCAGCGCCATGCCGAAGCGGCGCTGCAAATCCTTCAAGAGCTTCAGGATTTGCGCCTGGATAGTGACGTCGAGCGCGGTGGTGGGTTCGTCGGCGATCAGAATGTCGGGCTCGTTGGCGAGCGCCATGGCGATCATGACGCGCTGGCGCTGCCCGCCCGAAAGCTGGTGCGGATAGGCGTCGAGCCGGCTTTCGGCCTCGGCCAGCCCGACCAGCTTGAGCAATTCGACCGTCCGCGCGCGCGCGGCCTGGCCGCGCAGCCCCTTGTGCAGGGAAAGGGTTTCGGCGATCTGTTTCTCGATGGTGTGGAGCGGATTGAGCGAGGTCATCGGCTCCTGGAACACCATGGCGATGCGGTCGCCGCGGATGCGCTGCAACACCTTCTCCTTGGCGCCGATCAATTCCTGGCCGTCGAACACGATGCTGCTGCCCTTCCCGTGGCTCGCCGGCGGATAAGGCAGCAACTGGAGGATCGACAGCGCGGTGACCGACTTGCCCGAACCCGATTCGCCGACCAGCGCCACGGTCTCGCCCTTGTCGAGCGAGAACGAAACGCCTTTCACCGCCGCGATGGTCTGGCCCGGCATGGCGAAGTTCACGGACAGGTCGCGCAATTCCAGCAGGGCCATGCTTATCTCGTCTTTCGCGGATCGAACGCGTCGCGCACCGCCTCGCCGACGAAGATCAGCAGGCTCAGCATCAATGCCAAGAAGAAGAAGGCGGTCAAGCCCAGCCACGGTGCCTGGAGATTGGCCTTGCCCTGGGCCAGCAGCTCGCCGAGCGAGGGCGAACCGGGCGGCAGGCCGAAGCCGAGGAAATCGAGCGAGGTGAGCGTGGTGATCGAGCCGTTGAGGATGAAGGGCAGGAAGGTAAGCGTCGCCACCATCGCGTTCGGCAATACGTGGCGCCAGATAATGACCGGATTGGAAACGCCCAAGGCGCGGGCCGCGCGCACGTAATCGAAATTGCGCGCGCGCAGGAATTCGGCGCGCACCAGATCGACCAGCGACATCCAGGAGAACAGCAGCATGATGCCCAAGAGCCACCAGAAATTGGGCTCGATCAGGCTCGACAGGATGATGAGCAGGTAGAGCATGGGCAGGCCCGACCAGATCTCGAGGAAACGCTGGAAACCGAGATCGACCAGCCCGCCGTAATAGCCCTGGATCGCGCCGGCGGCGACGCCGATGACCGAACTCGAAATCGTGAGCGTCAGCCCGAACAGCACCGACAGCCGGAAGCCGTAGATCAGCCGCGCCAGCACGTCGCGCCCCTGGTCGTCGGTGCCGAGGAGATCGGCCCGGCTCGGCGGCGACGGCACCGCCCGGTGGAGATCGAAATTGATGGTGCGGTAGCTGAAGGGAATCGGCGGCCAGATCATCCAGCCGGCCTGGCCGATGCGGCTTGCCACGGTCTTGTCGCGGTAATCGGCGCTGATCGGCAGATCGCCGCCGAAATTCCGCTCGGTGTAATCGGCCACCACGGGAAAATACCAATGCCCCTGATAGGAAACGATCAGCGGCCGGTCGTTGGCGATGAATTCGGCGAACAGGCTCAGCCCGAACAGCACCAGGAAAATCCACAGCGACCAGAACCCCCGCCGGTTGGCGCGGAAATTCGCCAGGCGGCGGCGGACCAGCGGGCTGGGTTTGTAGCCGATGAAACGGCGGCTTTGCGTCCGGCGGACGGCGATCGGGTCGCTCATGTGCCACGCGTCCCGAAATCGATGCGCGGATCGACCAGCATGTAGGTCAAATCGCTCAAGAGCTTCAGCACCAATCCGACCAGGGTGTAGATGTAGAGCGTGGCGAACATGATCGGGTAATCGCGGCCGAGCGCCGCCTGGAAACCCAAATATCCCAAACCGTCGAGCGAGAAAATCACCTCGACCAGCAGTGCGCCGGTGAACAGGATCGAGACGAAGGCGGCCGGGAATCCGGCGATCACCAGCAGCATGGCGTTGCGGAAGACGTGGGCGTAGAGCACGCGGGCTTCCGACAGGCCCTTGGCGCGCGCCGTCACCACGTATTGCTTGTTGATCTCCTCGAGGAAGCAGTTCTTGGACAGCATGGTCAATCCGGCGAAGCTGCCGATCACCAGCGACAGGATCGGCAAGGCGATGTGCCAGAGATAGTCGAGGATGCGCGAAGGCCAGGCGAGGCTCGACCAGTCGTCCGAGGTGAGCCCGCGCAACGGGAACCAGTGGAGATAGCTGCCGCCGGCGAAAATCACGATCAGCAGCACGGCGAACAGGAAGGCGGGCACGGCATAGCCCACGATGATGACGCCGCTGGTCCAGACGTCGAAGCTGCTGCCGTCCTTCACCGCCTTGCGGATGCCGAGCGGGATGGAGATGAGGTAGGTCAGGAACGTGGTCCACAGCCCGAGCGAGATCGAGACCGGCAGCTTCTCGGCGACCAGGCTGATCACCGGACGGTCCTGGTAGAAGCTGTCGCCGAAATTGAAGGTGAGATAGTTCTTGACCATCAGCCAGAAACGCTCCGGCGCCGGCTTGTCGAAGCCGTAAAGCTTGTTGAGCTGGGCGATGAATTCGGGATCGAGGCCGCGCGATGCCCGCGACTGGCCGGCGGCTTGGCTGGCCGAGGTCGCGGTCGCCGAGGTCTCGCTGCCGCCGCCCGACACTCGCTCGAGCGCGTTGGCGCCGGTGCCGCGCAGCTGGGATATGAGCTGGTCCACCGGCCCGCCCGGCGCCGCCTGGACGATGATGAAATTCACCAGGATGATGGCGAACAGCGTCGGCACGATCAGCAGAACGCGGCGCAGGGCATAGGCGAGCATGAGAGGGTCTTAGCGCTGCGGACGCTTGGCGTCGAGCGCGGCCGCCTTGGCCGGGTCCACCCACCAGGTGTCGATCGCCAGCCCATAGGGCGGCGCGATACCGGGCCTCCCGAATTTGTCCCAGCTCGCCACGCGGAAATAGGGGAAATGCCAGTTGGGTATGACGTAATAGCCTTCGAGCAGCACGCGGTCGAGCGCGTGCACCCGGTTCACCAGGCTTAACCGGTCGGGCGCGTTGACCACGAGATCGACCAGATCGTCCACGGCATGGCTGTCGATGCCCAAGAGGTTGCGCCCGCCCACCGACTTGCCCGCCGCCGCGGTCCAGTAATCGCGCTGCTCGTTGCCGGGCGACAGCGATTCGGGATAAAGCACCACGGTCATGTCGAAATCGAAATTCTGCATCCGGTTCTCGTATTGCGCCGGATCGATGGTGCGGACATTGGCGGAAATGCCGAGCCGCGCCAGGTTCTGCACGAAGGGCAGCACCACGCGCTCGAATTCCGGCTGATCGAGCAGGAATTCGAAGCGGAACGGATCGCCCTTGGCGTTTTCCAGCTGCCCGTCCTTCACGTTCCAGCCGGCCTGGGCCAGCAGCGCGAGCGCCGCGCGCAGATTGTCGCGGATGTCGCCCGAGCCGTCGGTGGTGGGCGGCGCATAGACCTGGGTGAAGACCGCTTCGGGAATCTTGCCGCGGTATTTCTCCAGAATCTTGATCTCGTCCGGCCCGGGCAGGCCCGATGAGGCGAGATCGGAATTCGAGAAATAGCTCTTGGTGCGGGTATAGGCCCCGTAGAACAGCGCCTTGTTGGTCCATTCGAAATCGAACAGATAGCCCAGCGCCTGGCGCACGCGCGCATCGGCGAAAATCGCGCGCCGCGTGTTGAAGCCGAAGGCTTGCATGCCTTGCGGCACCTTGTTGGGAATCTGCTCTTTCTTGATGAGACCCGCCGACAGCGCCGGGCTGTCATAACCGATGGCCCAGTTCTTCGAGACGTTCTCGACCCTGATGTCGTAGGCGCCGGCCTTGAAGGCTTCGAGCGCCACGCCCTGGTCGCGGTAATAGTCGTAGCGGATTTCGCTGAAATTGTTGCGCCCGCGGTTGACCGGCAGATCCTTGCCCCAGTAATCCGCCACCAGGCGATAGGTGATGCTGCGGCCGGGGTCGACGGAATCGATCCGGTAGGGTCCGCTGCCCATCGGCTTGTCGAGCGTCGTCTTGGAAAAATCGCTTTTGCTCCAATAGGCCTTGGACAAAACCGGCATCTCGCCGACGATCGAAGGTAGCTCGCGGTTGGCGCCGTTGCGGAAGGTGAACTTCACCTGATGCGGGCCGGTCTTTTCGGCCTTGAGCACGTCGGCGTAATAAAGCCGCCAGCGCGGATGGCCCTTGGCCTTGAGCGTGTCGAAAGTCCAGACCACGTCCTCGGGCGAAATCGGGCTGCCGTCCCAGAAGCGCGCCTCTTTGCGCAAGGTATAGACGACCGAAACATGGTCGGGCGCCACGTCCACGCTCTCGGCGATGAGCCCGTAGGACGAGGCGGGTTCGTCCTCCGACGGGATCATCAGCGAGTCGAACATCGCCTCCGCCCCCGCCGCCGGCTGGCCCTTCAGGGTGAAAGGGTTGAGCGTGTCGAAGGTGCCGATGGCGGCGTATTTGACGCTGCCGCCCTTGGGCGCGGCGGGATCGGCGTAATCGAAATGCTGGAAGTTGGCGGGGTATTTCAAATCGCCGAACAGCGCCAAGCCGTGGCGCGGGCCCGAGGATTGGGCGAAGGCGGCTGAAACCGCCAGCCCGAGAGAAACAACCGCCAGCGCGAGCAACCGGCTCATTTCGCCAGCTTCGCGCGCGCGGCCTCGGCGAGTTTGGGATCGCCGCTGGCCGCCACCCGCCCGTCGGAATGGAGCGACAACGCCTTGCCCTGCCAATCGGTGATGATGCCGCCCGCGCCTTCGACCACCGGCGCCAGCGCGCAGTAATCGTAGGGCTTCATGTTGGCCTCGACCACCAGATCGACGAATCCCGCCGCCAGCAACCCGTAGGCGTAGCAATCGGCGCCGAAGCGCGTGAGCCGGACCGCTCCGCGCAAACGCTCGAAGGCGGAAGCGGCCGCGCCTTCGAACATGTCGGGCGAGCTCGCGAACAGCGTGGCCTCGCGCAGATCGGCGCAAGGGCGGGTCTTGACCGGCTTGCCGTTCAACTTGCTCTCGTGGCCGGATGCGCCCACCCAGCGTTCGCGCGAGATCGGCTGGTCGATCACGCCCAGCACCGGCTTGCCCTTGAAGGCGAGCGCGATCAGCGTGCCGAACAGCGGCACGCCGGAGATGAAGGATTTGGTGCCGTCGATCGGATCGAGCACCCAGGTGTATTCGGCCTCGGGCCGCACCCGCCCGAATTCCTCGCCCCAGATGCCGTGCGCCGGGTAATGCGCCTCGATCAGCTCGCGCATCGCCTTTTCCGCCTCGCGGTCGGCGACGGTGACGGGGGTGCGGTCGGGCTTCTGCTCGACGGCGATCTTCTGGCGGAAATGGCGGCGGATGATCGCGCCCGCCCGCTCGGCAAGCTCGCCCGCCAGCGCCAGATAAGCGGCTGAAACCCTGTCACTCATGCCGCGCGATATTAGAGGCCCGGACCCGGTTTGCCGAGATGCTTCTGACCATCGGCCCGGAATGCTATCGTTCGCCGACATGACCAATACGCGAACAGAGAGCGACAGCCTGGGCGTGGTCGAGGTGCCCGCCGACAAGCTGTGGGGCGCGCAAACCCAGCGCTCGCTCGAACATTTCAGCATCGGCCAGGATCTGATCCCGCGCGAGATGATCGCCGCCTACGCCGATCCTGAAGAAGGCCGCCGCCATCGCCAACCACGCCGGCAAGCGGCTCGACGACCAGCGCTACAAGCTGATCGTCCAGGTCTGCGACGAGATCCTCGCCGGCCAGCATCACGACATGTTCCCGTTGCACGTCTGGATGACCGGCAGCGGCACCCAGTTCAACATGAACGTCAACGAGGTGATCTCCAACCGCTGCTGCCAGCTCGCGGGCACGCCGCTCGGCAGCCAAGCGCCGGTCCATCCCGAACGATCACGTCAACATGGCGCAGTCGTCGAACGACACGTTTCCGTCGGCGATGTACATCGCCGCGGCGGTCAACGTGAAGCAGCGCCTGATTCCCGCGGTCGCCGCCTTGCGCGACGCGATCGACGCGAAGGCGAAGGCGTGGAGCGACATCGTCAAGATCGGGCGCACCCACATGCAGGACGCCACGCCGCTGACGCTGGGCCAGGAATGGTCGGGCTATGCCGGGATGCTGGCGGACGATCTGGAGCGGATCGAAGCCGCGCTGCACGGCGTCTACCGCCTGGCGCTGGGCGGCACGGCGGTCGGAACCGGCATCAACTCGGCGCCCGGTTTCGCCGAGGCCGCCGCCGCCGAGATCGCCAAGCTCACCGGCCTGCCCTTCGTCACCGCGCCCAACAAATTCACCGTGCAGGGCGCCCACGACGCGCTGGTGCAGCTGTCCGGCACGCTGCGCACGCTGGCGGTGTCGCTCTACAAGATCGCCAACGACATCCGCCTGATGTCGTGCGGGCCGCGCGCCGGATTCGCCGAACTGGAGATTCCCGGAGAACGAGCCGGGCTCCTCGATCATGCCGGGCAAGGTCAACCCGACCCAGTGCGAGGCGCTGACCATGATCGCCGTGCAGGTGATGGCCAACGACGTCGCGGTGGGCTTCGGCGGCGCCGGCGGCTATCTGGAGATGAACGTCTACAAGCCGCTGATGATCTTCAACATCGCCCATTCGATCACGATCATGACCGACGGCTGCACGAACTTCCGCAAGTTCCTGGTCGAGGGCACCAAGCCCAATCTGAAGAAGATCAACGAATACGTCGAGCGTTCGCTGATGCTGGTGACGGCGCTGTCGCCGGTCATCGGCTACGACAAGGCGTCGAAGATCGCCCACTACGCCATGGACAACGACCTCACGCTCAAGGAGGCCGCGTTGAAACTGGGCTTTGTCACCGAGGCCGAATTCGATCGCGTCGTCGATCCGAAGAAGATGGTGAAGCCCTACGTCGCGAAGGGCAGTCGCTATTCACATGTCATGGCCGGGCTTGTCCCGGCCATCCATGGCTTTCCTAAGGCATGGATGCCCGGATCAAGTCCGGGCATGACGGGAAAAGTAAACCGGAAGCGGCTAACCCTATTTCCCCAGCGGCTTGGGGTTGTCGCTCAGGGTGTTGAGATAGGCGATGACGTCGGCCCGGTCCTTGGCCTTGGGGAAGCCGGCGAAGGTCATCTTGGTGCCCTTGGCGAAGGCCTGCGGATTGGTGAGCCAGGCGTTGAGATTGTCCACCGTCCAGGTGCCGCCCTTGGCCGCGAGCGCGTCGGAGAAGGAAAAGCCGCCGCGGCCATGCGCGATCTCGTCGCCGACGATGCCGTAGAGGTTGGGGCCGATGCGGTTGGGATCGCCCTTGGCGAAGGTGTGGCAGGTGGCGCAGACCTTGGCGTCGCTTTGGCCGTTGGTCACGCTCGCCGCCGCCAGCAGCGGGCCGATCGGCTCGGGCGCCGCGGGCGCGGCCGGCGCCGCCGCGACCGGGCCCGAAGGCGCGGCGATCGCGATCTCGTAGGCGTTCTTCTCCAGCGGCTTGGGCTTGACCAGCGCGCTGGATATGAAGCCCGCGACGATGGCGACGATCATGGACGCCAGGATGGCGCCGGCGATCTTGTTCATCTCGAAGGACATGGAATCCCGACACCCCCAAAGCCGCCGCCGGAAATGCCGATTTCCGTAAGCCCGGCAACGCAATATGATCGACAGCCGGGCGCCGAATTCATGCGGCATAACGCCGCAACGCCCGCCATCAAGGACTCCGCGACAGCGCCTGTGGACAAATTCAACCCGATCGTCCTCATCCCCGCCCGCGCTGGCCTCGACCCGGCTGCCGGGCAAGCCGCTCGCCTTGATCGCGGGCGAGCCGATGATCGTCCATGTCTGGCGCCGGGCGATGGAAGCCGAGATCGGCCCGGTGGCGGTGGCCTGCGCCGAGCGCGAAATAGCCGCCGCGGTCGAGCGCGCCGGGGGCAAGGCCGTGCTCACCAGGCCCGGTCATCCGTCGGGCTCGGACCGGATCTTCGAGGCGCTCAAGAAACTCGATCCCGGAGGCCAAACACGACGTGGTGGTGAACGTGCAGGGCGATCTGCCGCTGCTCGATCCGGCCGCCATCAGGGCGGCGCTGTCGCCCTTGGCCGATCCCGCCTGCGAGATAGCCACGCTCTGCGCCGAGCTTGAGCCGGGCGAAATCGATGCTCCGAGCGTGGTCAAGGTGAAGGCGGAATTCCCGCCGGGCCAGAAAATCGCCCGCGCGCTGTCCTTCTCGCGCAAAGCCCTGTCGCCCGCCTGGCACCATATCGGGCTTTACGCCTACCGGCGGCGCGCGCTCGAACGCTTCGTCGGTTTGCCCCCGAGCGCCGCAGAGCAACGCGAAAATCTCGAGCAATGGCGCGCGCTCGACGCCGGCATGCGGATCGACGTGGCGCTCGTTGACGCGGTGCCGTTCGGCGTCGATACTCCGGCCGATCTCGAACGCGCCCGCGCGCTGTTCGCCCGAAGTCAAGCTCCCAAATCCCCCAAAGCCCCATGAGCCGTCCAGAAAGAAAACCTCGCGCCGCATCGCCTTCCAGGGCTCGCCCGGGGCCTATTCCGACCTCGCCTGCCGGCATGTCTTCCCCGGCATGAAGACGCTCGCCTGCCCGGGCTTCGAGGACGTGATCGCGGCGGTGCGCCGGGGCCGCGCCGAGCTCGCCATGCTGCCGATCGAGAATTCGGTCGCCGGAAGGGTCGCCGACATCCACCATCTGCTGCCCGATTCGGGGCTTTACATCGTGGGCGAGCATTTCGAGCGCGTGCGGCACCAGCTGCTGGCGCTGCCCGGGGCCTCGCTCAAGACGCTCAAAACCGTGCGCAGCCACGTCCACGCCCTGTCGCAATGCCGCGGGCTGATCCGCCGGCTCAAGCTCAAAGCCGGTGGTTTCCGCCGACACCGCCGGGGCGGCGGCCGAGCTGGCCTCGAGCGGCGACACAGAGCGTGGCGGTGATCGCCTCTGCTCTCGCCGCCCGGATCTACGGCCTCAAGACAATCAAGAGGAATATCGAGGACGCGCGGCACAACACCACGAGGTTCCTTATCATGGCGCGGAAGCGCCAGGACGCCGCCCCATGACGGGCGGCTCACCGTCACCACCTTCGTCTTCAACGTCCGGAACGTGCCGGCGGCGCTCTACAAGGCGCTGGGCGGCTTCGCCACCAACGGCGTCAACATGACCAAGCTCGAAAGCTACATGGTCGGGGGCGAGTTCACCGCCACCCAGTTCTACGCCGACGTCGAGGGCCACCCCCGCTCGCGCGCGCTGGGCCTGGCGCTGGAAGAGCTCGCCTTCGTCACCCGCAAGCTCAAAATACTCGGGGTTTATCGGGGCCATCCCTTCCGCGCCCGCGCCGCAAAAAAACTTAGGAAACCTTAAACCGGAGCCCCGCCCATGATCCTCGAAATCGCCCAGATCGACGTCAAACCCGGGCTCGAAGCCAAGTTCGAGCGCGGCGTGCGCGACGCCCTGCCGCTGTTCAAGGCGGCCAAGGGCTGCAAGGGAATGGAGCTGCGGCGTTCGGTCGAGCAGCCGCGCCGCTACCGCGTCATGATCCAGTGGGAGACGCTCGAGAACCACACGGTCGATTTCCGCGGCTCGGAGGATTTCAAGAAATGGCGGGCGCTGGTGGGCGAGACTTTCGAAAGCCCGCCCGCGGTCGAGCACGTCGCTCTCGCCTTCAAGGGCTTTTAAGCCATTCCTCGATCAGCCGCCGCGCGATCGAATCCTTGCGCGGCAGGCGGAATTGGTCGTCGTCCGGATGATTCAGGATGAAATCGCGCGCGAACCAATGCGCCGCCTCGAGCTCATGGCCATCGAGGCGGATGTCGCGGGTGCGGGCGCGGGCGTAAAAGCCCAGCATCAGCGAGGACGGGAACGGCCAGGGCTGCGAGGAGTGATAGGCCACGTCCTCGACCGCGATGCCGGTTTCCTCGCGCACCTCGCGCGCCACCGCCTCCTCCAGGCTCTCGCCCGGCTCGACGAAGCCGGCCAATGTGGAATGCATGCCCGGCAGCCAGACGCGCTGGCGGCCCAACAGGCAATGGTCGCCGTCATGGACCAGCATGATGACCGCCGGATCGGTGCGCGGAAAATGCGTTGCGCCGCAGGCGGCGTTGGAGCAACGCCGCAGATGGCCGGCCTCCTCGGAGCCGGCTGGGATGGCCGCAAACCGCGCAGAAGCGGTGATGCGCATGCCAATAGAGAATTCCGCGCGCATAGGCCAGCAACGCGCCTTCCTCACGCGGCAATAACGGCCCGACCCGGCGCAGATCGACGAATTCGGCGCGGTCGTCGGCGCGGATATCCTGCAACGGATGTTCAAGCGCGGACAAATCGATGGCGAAATAGGCCTGGGCGCCGGAAAGGCCCAAGAGCACGGTTTCGCTCTCGTCGATCCCCGGCGCCGCGATCTCCGGCGCGCGGCGGGCAAACCGCGCGGGGCTCCCCGCCTTGCGCGCCCACCACCAGGCTCTGGCCGCGCCAGACCGGCACGAAGCGGCTCGCCGCATGGGCGAGGCGCTCGGCCAGCCATTCCTGGTCCTTGCGGCGATGCGTGGCGCGGTCGAGGCCGCCGGTATAGAAATTGGCTTGCCGCATTTTTCCAGTCTTTGATCGAATTCCAACGGCCTTGCGCCACTCATGGGGCGCCCTGTTATAGTGGCATGGGAGGCTGGCGGCGGACAGGCCCCTCGCCAACCCGGTCAGGTCCGGAAGGAAGCAGCCGTAACAAGTCCGGCCTGGGTCGGCGTTCAGCCTCCCACCCTTAGGCTCCCGAGGAGGCGTGATGAGCGAGTCGGGCGGCGCCTATCGCGTGCTCGCGCGCAAATACCGGCCGAGTACCTTCGCCGAATTGATCGGCCAGGAAGCGATGGTGCGCACCCTCGCCAATGCGATATCCACAGGCCGCATCGCCCACGCCTTCATCCTCACCGGCGTGCGCGGAGTCGGCAAGACCACCACCGCCCGCATCATCGCCCGCGCTCTCAACTGCACCGGACCCGATGGCAAGGGCGGGCCGACGGTCAATCCCTGCGGGGTGTGCGAGAACTGCAAGGCCATAGCCGAGGACCGGCATGTCGACGTGCTGGAAATGGACGCGGCCTCGCGCACCGGCATCGACGACATCCGCGAATTGACCGACGGCGTGCGCTACAAGCCGGTTTTGGCGCGCTTCAAGATCTACATCATCGATGAAGTGCACATGCTGTCCAAGCCGGCCTTCAACGCGCTTGTTGAAGACGCTGGAGGAGCCGCCGCCCGACGTGAAATTCGTCTTCGCCACCACCGAGGTGCACAAGGTGCCGGTGACGGTGCTGTCGCGCTGCCAGCGCTTCTCCCTGCGCCGCGTGCCGGCCGACATATTGGCGGCGCATTACACGAAGACTCGCGGAGGCGGAGAAAGCCGCGGCGGACAAATCCGCCATCGCGCTGATCGCGCGCGCCGCCGACGGCTCGGTGCGCGACGGGCTGTCGCTGCTGGACCAGGCGATTTCGCTCGCCGGCGGCAACGTCACCGAGGATGTCGTGCGCGAGATGCTCGGCATCGCCGACCGCGGCTTGTCCTTCGACCTGCTCGAAACCGTGTTCAAGGGCGATGCCGCCGGCGCCTTGAAGCAGATGGGGTCGCTCTACGAGGGCGGCGCCGATCCGGCCATGGTGCTCCAGGAACTGCTGGAGCTGGTTTATTTCCTGACCCGGCTCAAGCTCGCGCCCGATCTGGGCGAGGATCCCGGCGTCGAGGGCGAGCGCGGCCGCGGCCTGCCGCTGGCGCAGAAACTCGGCATGGCCGAGTTGGCGCGGGCCTGGCAGATGCTGCTGAAGGGCCTGGGCGAGGTCCAGAACGCGCCCTCGCCCTTGCAGGCGGCGGAAATGGTGCTGGTGCGGCTGGCCTATGCCGCTGATCTCCCCGCCCCGGCCGATCTCATCAAGTCGCTCGAAACCGCGGCCGTCCATTCCCCCGGGCCGGCGCCCAGCTCACCACCAGGCCCGCGGGTGAGCGCCAATCCTCGCGCCGGAGCGCCGCTCGAAGGAGCATCCAGCGCCGCGCCCCGGATGCAGCCGCGCGAGGCCCCCGCCCCCGCCACGCTTGAGCCGCAAAGCTTTCTCGACGTGATCAAACTGTTCGAGCAGCATCGCGAGGCGCTGCTGCGCTCGCATCTCTATAACGACGTGCACCTGGTGCATTTCGAGCCGGGACGGATCGAGCTCCGGCCCGAGCCGACGGCGCCGCGCGACCTGCCCAATCGGCTGGGCCAGATGCTGAGCCAATGGACCGGGCAGCGCTGGGTGGTGAGCGTCTCGGGCGAGCGCGGCGAGCCGAGCCTGCGCGAACAGACGGAATCGCACAGCCACGACCTGAAAGTGGAGGCGGCGGCCGATCCGCTGGTGCGCGCCGTGCTCGAGGCTTTCCCCGGCGCGCGTATCGAAACGGTGCGTGAAAAAAGCGGAACCGCCGGTTCCGGCGGAGGACGGCGAGGAAGAAGCCGAAACCGGCGCCGAGGATTTGGATGAGGACGGCGCTTTCCTATGAGCAATTTGGTGCAAATGTTGAAGCAGGCGCAGCAGATGCAGGCGCGCATGACCGAGATGCAGGCCAAGCTCGCCGAGATCGAGGTCACCGGAACCGCAGGCGGCGGCATGGTGCAGGTGACGCTCAACGGCAAGGGCGAGGTGAAGAAGCTCAAGCTCGACAAATCCGCGGTTGACCCCAACGAGACCGAGGTGCTGGAAGATTTGATCCTCGCCGCCTTCAACGACGCCAAGGCGCGGGCCGACCGGCTCGCCGCCGAGGAGATGGAGAAGCTCACCGGCGGGCTGAAGCTGCCGCCGGGGATGAAGCTGCCGTTTTAGCTGTCAGCCATCGGCTCTCCGCTGTCGGCAAAGCCGATTGTTGCCGACGGCCGATAGCTGATAGCTTGCGTTCATGCTCGAACTCGACCGGCTGATCCAGCTGCTCGCCAAACTGCCGGGCCTCGGACCGCGCTCGGCACGGCGCGCGGCGCTTTACCTGATCAAGCGGCGCGAAAGCGTGATGGAGCCTTTGGCCGTGGCGTTGAAAGAGGCCGCCGCGCATATCCATCCCTGCTCGGTCTGCGGCAATCTCGACACCTCCGACCCCTGTTCCCTATGCCGCGATCCAAGGCGCGACCAGGGCACGATCTGCGTCGTGGAGGACGTAGCCGATCTCTGGGCGATCGAACGCTCGGCTTCGTTTAAGGGCGTCTATCACGTGCTGGGCGGCACGCTTTCGGCGCTGGACGGCATCGGGCCGGAAGACCTCAAGATCGAGGCGCTGGCGGAACGCGTCACCCGGACCAAGGCGCGCGAGGTGATCCTGGCGATGAACGCCAATGTCGAGGGCCAGACCACCGCGCATTACATCGCCGATCGCCTGGCGGATTCGGGCGCGCTGATCTCGCGCCTGGCGCATGGCGTTCCGGTCGGCGGAGAGCTCGATTATCTCGACGAAGGCACGCTCACCGCGGCGCTCAAATCGCGCGCGCCACTGAAGGATTAGCTATTCGCCGATGAGACGCGGGCGCTGCGGAGCAGTGGGCGGGGTTTCGACCTCTTCCGCCTCGCCTTCGATGGTCTCTTCGAGCCGGCGAACCTCGTAGGCCGGCAGGCTCGCCGGCAGCGGCTTCTTTGCCTGGACGCCGAGCTTGCCGAGCTTGCGGGCGCGCGACAGAACATTCCGGTTCACCGACCGGGCAAAGTCAGCGAAGGCGTTGGAAGCGGTCTCGATGCCCTTGCCGAGCTTGACCGCGATTTCGAGCGCGACGCGAACGCTGTCGAGCAAATCGCCAGCGGTTTCCACGATACGATCCTGATTCTCGGCCTGGCGCTGGCGGCGGATGTCGCCCGCGGCGAAGGCTACGATGGCGTGGAGCGTGCCAGGCCCCGCCGGGATGATTCCTTGATCTTGCGCCTTGCGGCGGAAATCCGGATCGGCGTGGCACAGCTTATCGAGCGTGATTTCGCTCGGCAGGTACATCACGCTCAGCATGCGCGCGATCTCGCCACCACGCCCGGCATCGCGGAAAGTGGCATGCACCGCGCCCTGATAGTCTTTCGACGCCAGCGCCCGCAGATGCTGGTTCATCGTGGAAGCCAGACCACGATAGGCGGCCGCTTCCGCCTCTTTGCCCTCGGCTTCGGCGATGTCGAGCACTGCCTTCGATGCCTTGCAGTCGATCACCAGCACGGTATCGCCGGGCAGAAACACCACCGCATCGGGCCGTAAGCGCTGGCCCGCCGCCTCACCCGGCGCGTGAAATTGCAGCACATAGTCGCGGCCTTCCTCGAGCGCGAAGGATTTGAGCGTATTGGCGAGACCGATTTCGGCGATCTGTCCGGCGCCGCCGGGGCTCGACAAGGCGCGCATCACCGTATCGAGCGTCTTGCCCTTGTCCTGCATCTGGCTGTTGAGAGCGGCCACCGCAGCATCGAGCTTGACCGCGTGATCGACCAGCGGTTTGGCCAGCTCCTTAAGCCGCGCCTCGGATTCTTTCCTGGTTTCGGTGTTTTCGCGCTTGTGGTCCTCCAAAAGCTTGGAGGACAGATCGAGCGCGGTCTTATGCATCGCCGCCTGCGCCGCTTGCAGGCTTTCCCGGCGCAGGGTCTCGAAATCGCCCCGGCGGTTTTCCGCCTCGCTGAGCTTCTCGCGCGCGACATCCAGCTCGCGCTCGGCCGCGTGTTGGGCCCTGATTGCCGAGTCGCGGGCGCGGAACAGGACGATCAGGCCCAGAAACGAAGCGGCCAGGAGCGCCGTCAATACGATCAATGCGATAACCATGCTGGCATCTTATCCCAAGCGCCCACCCCGCCGCTAACCCGTTGACGAGCCGGGTTTCAGGCCCTACCTAAGAATAATCATGGCCGCTCTTCCCATCCTCACCGCGCCCGACCCGCGCCTGAAGAAAAAGTCCTTGCCGGTCAAGGCGGTGGACAACCGCGTGCGCCGGCTGATGTCCGACATGGTCCAGAGCATGTACGAGTCCAACGGCATCGGGCTGTCCGCGCCGCAGGTGGGCGTGCTGGAACGCGTCATCGTGGTCGATTGCGCGCGCGAGGGCGAAAAGCCGCAGCCGATGAAGATCGCCAATCCCGAAATCCTGTGGGCGTCGGACGAGACCATGGTGTGCAGCGAAGGCTGCCTCTCCCTGCCCGAGCAATATGCCGACGTGACAAGGCCATCCGCGATCCGGCTGCGATACCTCGACGAGCAGAACGAAATCCGCGAGATCGAGGCCAAGGGCCTGCTCGCCACCTGCATCCAGCACGAGATGGACCATCTCGAAGGCGTGCTCTTTGTCGATCATATTTCCGCTCTGAAGCGCAGCATCATCCTGCGCAAGCTCTCCAAGTTGAAGCGCCAGAACACCCCGGTCCCGGCCTGAGGGGGCCAACGCCCTCCATGACCAAGCTGCGCCTTGCCTTCCTGGGCACGCCGGTTTTCGCGGCCACCATCCTCGAGGCCTTGCTCGCGGCCGGGCATGACATCGCTTGCGTCTATTGCCAGCCCGCGCGCCCGGCCGGACGTCGCGGTCTCCAATTGCAACCTTCGCCGGTGCAGGAACTGGCCGAGCGCAAGGGGCTGAAGGTCGAGACGCCTTCGCGGCTGGGCGCGGACGAGGCGGCGCGCTTGGCCGCTCTCAAGCTCGACGCCGCGGTGGTGGTGGCCTATGGCCTGATCCTGCCCAAGCCGATCCTGGCCGCACCAAGGTTGGGCTGCATCAATGTCCATGCCTCGCTGCTGCCGCGCTGGCGGGGCGCGGCGCCGATTGAACGGGCGATCCAGGCCGGCGACCATAAGACCGGCATCTCGATCATGCAAATGGAGGAAGGCCTGGATACCGGCCCGGTCTATCTCACCGAGCGCGTGCCCATCGGCGCCAAGACGACTTCCGGCGAACTTCACAAGCTCCTGGCCGAACGCGGAGCGGCGCTGCTGCTCAAGGCGCTGGACGGGATATCCGCCGGGACGCTCAAATCCCGGCCGCAACCCGCCCAGGGCATGACATATGCCAAGAAGCTCAAGCGCGAGGAGGGCGATATCGACTGGCGCAAGCCCGCCGCGGAATTGGAGCGCGCGATCCGCGCCTTCGACCCCTTTCCCGGCTGTTATTTCACCTTCAAGGATGAGCGCATCCGCGTGCTGGCGGCCGAAACCGCCGAGAATACAAAACCGGCCCCGCCCGGCACGGTGCTGGACGGGAATCTGACGATTGCCTGCGGCCAAGGCGCGCTCCGGCCGATGCGGCTGCAACGCGCCGGGCGCGCCGCGCTCGAACCCTCCGCTTTTCTGCGCGGCTTCGCCATTCCCCCAGGCACGATCCTGCCATGCCCCGCTACAAGCTGACGCTCGAATATGACGGCACCGGCCTGGTCGGCTGGCAGCGCCAGGGAAACGGGCTTTCGGTGCAGGAAATCCTGGAGACCGCCGCCGAGCGCTTTTGCGGCAAGCGCGTCACCGTGTTCGGCGCCGGCCGCACCGATGCCGGGGTGCATGCGCTGGCGCAGGTGGCGCATCTCGATCTGCCGCGAGAGACAAACCTCGAGACCATCCGCAGCGCCCTCAATCAGCATGTAAAGCCGCATGCGGTGTCGGTGCTGAACGCCGAGCGCGTGGCCGATAGTTTCGACGCGCGGCGTTCGGCCCGCGGCCGGGTCTATCTCTACCGCATCCTGAATCGCCGCCCGCCGCCCGCGGTCGAGCGCGGCCGGGTCTGGCATGTCGGGCCCGAACTCGACGCGGAGGCCATGCACGAGGCGGCGCAGGTGCTGGTCGGCAAACACGATTTCTCGAGCTTCCGCGACACGATGTGCCAGGCGAAATCGCCGGTGAAGACGCTCGATGCGCTCGAAGTTGCGCGCGAGGGAGACGAGATTCGCATCGAGGCGCGGGCGCGCTCGTTCCTCCATCATCAGGTGCGCAACATGGTCGGCACGCTCAAGCTGGTGGGCGCGGGCAAATGGGACGAGAGCGACGTCAAAAAGGCGCTCGCTGCGCGCGACCGGCGCGCGGCCGGACCGACCGCGCCGCCCGAAGGGCTTTACCTGGTGCGCGTGGTCTATGCCGAGGATTGAAGGCTTAGTTCAGGGTTTGGATTTTTCGTCTTCGAGCGGCACGCTGTAGCGCATGCCGAAAAATCCGGCGTTGCCGTGCACCGGGTCCTGGGTGCCGCCGGCCTCGAATTGCAGGTGCGGCATCAGCTCCATCTTCAGGCTCACGCGGGTGCCCTCGACCAGCGGGGTGAAGACGCCGTCGCCCCACCAGTAATGAGCGGCGGCAATGCGCGCGCCGTCAAGATAAGGAACCGGCAGCCCGAATTCGAGATCGTGTCCGGAGAGCGAATGCTCGGCCAAGGCGCTGCCGATCACGGGGCCGCGCGTGGTGCCCGCGGTGAGATAGGACGCCGGATCGAGCGCCGTGGCGCCCATTTCGGCGCCGAGATTGGCTTGCGCGTGGCTCATCGACCAACTGTGTTCGTTGGTTGCGACCGCGGTTCGGGACAGGGCGGCAAGCGACAGCGGACGCTGGCCGCGCGGCGAGGCTTCCGCTCCGGCATCTTCATCCTCGGCCGCGGCGGCGTGATCGCGGCTGGCGGCCGCCGGATTGACCGGGACCATGCGCGCATTGGTTTCGAGCGTGAGCAGGCCGAGGCCCGGACGCAGATTGCCGCTCGCGCCCAGGCCGATCTCGATCTTATTCATCCAATTGGCGGCCGCGCCCACGGCATGGGACAGGCCGCCATCGGTGATCGATTGGCGCAGGCCGAGAATGAATGCGGATAGGCTCTTGCTGTCCGGTTGCTGGGCGCTGTCCGCGAAAGCGGGCGTGCCTGCGGCGGCCAGCCCACCCGCAAGGGCGGCCGCGGACGCAAGTTGCAAAGCGCGCAACAGAGCACGGTTTCCCATGAATGAAACATTAATCAGTAATTCGTTAAAACTGCGTTAAGACTACCGGGATTTAAGCAGCACGCCGGCCTCGCAAGCGGGGCTATCCCCCGGAAATTATTGGGTTACCGGCCGGCCTTCCGCGGGAAATAGAGCTCCAAAACATTGCGATAGATTTCCGTGAGATTTTCGATGTCTTGGAGGCTGGCGCGCTCATCGAGCTTATGGGCGCTCTCGCCGACCAGGCCGAACTCCGCCACCGGGCAATAGGCCTGGATGAAGCGCGCATCCGAGGTGCCGCCCCCGGTGCCGAGGCTGGGCGTCAAGCCGGTGACGGATTTCACCGCCTCGGTCAGCAGCTGGCTCACCTCGCCCTGCTGCACGATGAAGGATTCACCGCTCACCCGCACATCGAGCCCGTCGCCTTCGCGCCAACCGGCCTTTCCCAGCACGTCCCTGATCCAACGGTCCAAGGTTTTGCTGGTCCATTTGTCGTTGAAGCGGATGTTGAACACGGCGCGCGCCGTATCCGGGATGACATTGGCCGCGGGATTACCGACATCGACGGTCGAGATCTGGAGATTCGAGGGCTCGAAATTCGCGCTTCCCTGGTCGATGGGCGTCGCGACCAGCGCATGCAGCATCGCCGCCAGCCGGTGGGCGGCGTTGTCGGCGTGTTGCGGATAGGCGGTGTGGCCCTGGACGCCGCGCACGGTGAGGTAGCCGTTGAGGCTGCCGCGCCGGCCGATCTTGATCGTGTCGCCCAGGATTTTGGCGTTGGTCGGCTCGCCCACCACGCAAGCGTCGAGCTTCTCGCCGCGCTGCTTGAGCCATTCCAGAACCTTGCGCGTGCCGTTGACGGCGGCGGCTTCCTCGTCGCCGGTGATGAGCAGGCTGATCGAGCCGCCGAATCCTTGCCCGCGCGACGCCAAAAACCGCGACACCGCGGCCGCGAAACAGGCGATCGCGCCTTTCATGTCGGCGGCGCCGCGGCCGATGAGGACGCCGTCCCGTCGCGCGGCGGCGAAGGGGTCGGACGACCAGCCGGCAAGATTGCCCGGCGGCACCACGTCGGTATGGCCGGCGAAGCAGAAATTGCGCCCGGTCTTGCCGAGCCGCGCATAGAGGTTCAGCACCTTGTCGGTGCCGGGCTCGGCGAATTCGACGGTCTCGCAGACAAAACCCAGCCCTTCGAGCGCGCGCGCGAGAAACGGGATCGCGCCCGCATCCTGGGGCGTGACGCTCGGGAAACGGATCAGCTCCGCCGCGAGATGCACGGGATCGATGGGGACCATGGGTTTTCCCGCCATCAGTCGCGCAGCAATTCGTTGATCGAGGTCTTGGCGCGCGTGCGTGCATCCACCCGCTTGACGATGACGCAGCAGGCAAGGCTCGGGCCTTTGCCGTCCCTGGCCGGCAGGCTGCCCGGCACCACCACGGCATAGGCCGGCACGCGGCCGATGAAAATCTCGCCCGAAGCGCGGTCGACGATCTTGGTCGAGGCGCCGATGAAGCAACCCATGGCCAACACAGCGCCTTCCTCGACGATCGCGCCCTCGGCCACCTCGCTGCGCGCGCCGATGAAGCAGCGATCCTCGATGATGACCGGCGCGGCTTGAACCGGCTCGAGCACGCCGCCGATGCCGACCCCGCCGGAGATGTGGCAATCGGCGCCGATCTGCGCGCAAGAGCCCACCGTCGACCAGGTGTCGATCATGGTGCCCGGCCCCACATAAGCGCCGACATTGACGAAACACGGCATTAATACAGCCCCCGGAGCAATGTACGCGGAATGGCGCACCACCGCGCCCGGCACGGCGCGGAATCCCGCCTTGCGGAACTGCGACGCGCCCCAGCCGGCGAATTTGGACGGCACCTTGTCCCACCAGCGCGCGCCCCCCGGTCCGCCGGCAATCGGCGCCATATCGGTCAGGGCGAAGGACAATAGCACCGCCTTCTTGAGCCATTGGTGGACATGCCACGCACCGCCGCTTTTTTCGGCAACGCGGAGAGTTCCCCGGTCGAGCAGATCGAGCGCGGACGCCACCGCTTTGCGCGCGGCCGTCTTCGCCTTGGCGTCGAGGGTTTGGCGCCGCTCCCAGGCAGAATCGATGGTCGTTTGAAGTCGTGAAATATCCATGGCGTGAAGGTTTTAAGGCGGCTGGCGCGGCAACACAAGCGGCGGGACCAGGGCCTGACAAGCCCGGCGGCGAAGGTCCATAATGACGCGGCAATCGATGGCGGGAGGCACCAGGATGAGCTGGCAACCGGCGGCGGAACCAAGGGCGGACGGGCCCCCGCAGTCATTGCTCGAGATGACGATCGAGCCCCGCCTGCGCGATTTGGGCGACGGGTTTTCGGTGCGGCGCGTGCTGCCTTTCGCCAAGCGGCGTTCGGTCGGCCCCTTCGTCTTCTTCGATCATTTCGGCCCCACCGTTTTCGGCCCGGGCCAGGGCATGGACGTGCGGCCGCACCCGCATATCGGCCTGGCGACCATCACTTATCTGTTCGAGGGCGAGATTCTGCACCGCGACAGCCTGGACAATGTCCAGCCGATCCGGCCGGGCGAGGTCAATTGGATGACCGCCGGGCGCGGCATCGCGCATTCCGAGCGCACGCCGCCCGGTCTCCGGCCGCGCGGCTCAAGGCTGCACGGCATCCAGAGCTGGGTGGCGCTGCCACGCGCGTTCGAGGAAACCGCGCCGCGCTTCGCGCATTACGCGACAGAGGCGCAACCCGTGATCGAAGGCGAAGGCAAAAGCCTGCGCCTGCTCGCGGGGACGCTGTTCGGCAAGCGCGCGCCGGTCGAGGTCTTTTCCGGGATGTTCTATGCCGATGCGGAAATGATTGCCGGCGCCAGGCTGGAACTGGACGGCGACCATGCCGAGCGCGCGGCCTATATCGTCGAAGGATCGGTCGAATTCGCCGGAACCCGCCACGAGGCTGGGCGCATGCTGGTGTTCCGGAGCGGGAAGCCGGCGATTCTGGCCGCGCGCGAGCCCACGCGTCTCATGCTCTTGGGCGGCGAGAGCCTCGACGGGCCGCGCCAAATCTGGTGGAACTACGTCTCGAGTTCCGAGGAACGCATCGAGCAGGCCAAGGCCGATTGGAAAGCCGGCCGCTTCGCCAAGGTGACCGGCGACGACGAGTTCATCCCTCTGCCGGAGTGACCGGGCGCGCCGTCGCGGCTTCGGTGAGGAACGATGCCAAATCCTCGACGGTGTGATGGATATGCGGCGCGTGAGAAGATTCGAGCTCGGGATGCGGACCGTTCTTGAGCCAGATCGTGGTCATGCCGAGCGCCGCCGCCGGCGGCAGATTCCGCGCCATGTCCTCGACCATGGCAGCGTGCGCGGGCATGATTCCGTAACGCGCGATGAGATCGCGATATCCGGAAGGATCGGGCTTGGGACGGTAATCGATGGCGGCGATGTCATGGATCGCGTCGAAATGCGCCGCCAGACCCAGGCGGTCGAGCACGCGCTCGGCGTGGCGCCTGGTGCCGTTGGTGAAGACCAGCTTGCGCCCCGGAAGATCCGCCAGCGCTCGGCCCAGCACCGGATCGGCCGCCACCGCGGACAGGTCGATCTCGTGCACGTAATCGAGGAAACGCTGCGGCTCCAGGCCGTATTCGTCCATCAAGCCGCGTAGCGTGGTGCCGTGCTGGCTGAAATAGCGCCGGCGTAATTCATGGGCGCCCTCGTGGTCGAGTTGCAGCTCCTCCATGATGAAGCGCCCCATGCGCTGCTCGACCTCGATGTAAAGCCGGCAGGAGGCGGGGTAGAGCGTGTTGTCGAGATCGAATATCCAGTTCTCGATGCGGTCGAGCGGCGTGGAATGAGCCATGGCGCGGCTCAATGCCCGCGCTTGCGGCGGCGGATCAGCGTGCCGACGCCGTGAGCGGCGAACAGCTCCAGCAAGATGGCATGCGGCACCCTGCCGTCGATGATGACCGAGGCCTCGACCCCGGCCGCAATCGCCTCGATGCAGGTCTCGACCTTGGGGATCATGCCGCCCGAGATGGTGCCGGCTGAGATCATGGCCTTGGCCTCGGCGACCGAAAGCTCGTGGACGAGCTTTTTCTTCTGGTCGAGCACGCCGGTGACGTCGGTCAGCAGCAAAAGCCGAACCGCCTTGACCGCGCCCGCCACCGCGCCCGCCACGGTGTCGGCGTTGATGTTATAGGTCTCGCCGTGATCGCCCACGCCGATGGGCGCGATCACCGGGATGATGTCGGAGCGGATCAGATGCTCCAACACCGCGGCATCGACCGCCGCGGGCTCGCCGACGAAGCCCAAATCGAGCACCTTCTCGATATTGCTGTCGCTCTCGGCGCGCTTCTTGGAAATCTTGCGCGCCCGGATCAAATCGGCGTCCTTGCCCGAGAGGCCGATCGCCTTGCCGCCGGCCTTGTTGATGGCGGCGACGATCTCCTTGTTGATCGAACCCGACAGCACCATCTCGACGATCTCGACCGTGTCCTTGTCGGTGACGCGCAATCCATCGACGAAGGAACTCTTGATCTTGAGCCGTTCCAGCATCTGGCCGATCTGCGGCCCGCCGCCATGGACGACGATGGGATTGACGCCGACCTGCTTCAGCAGCACCACGTCACGCGCGAACATCTCGGCGATGGACGTGTCGCCCATGGCATGGCCGCCGTATTTGACCACGATGGTCTTGCCGGAATAGCGCCGCATATAGGGCAGCGCCTCGGACAGCGTGACGGCCTTGGCTGCGGCGGCGGCGTCGATCTGGTTGGGCGGGGATTTCTCGCTCATGGCGGGCGTTTATAGCGGCATCGGGCTTAGCTCGCCAGCGTGGCGAGCATGCCGCGCAACTCGGGCAACCCCGCGCCGCTGCGCGCGCTCGCCGCGAAGACCGCGGGATAGGCCGAAACGTAGCGCCGCAACTCCGCCTCGGTGGCGGCCAGGCGGGATGCGAGATCGTCGGGTTTGACCGCGTCGGATTTGGTCAGTACGGCGAGGCCGGGAACCGCCTCGGCGGCCAGAAGCGCGAAGGCAGCGCGGTCGCTGTCCTTCAGCCCATGGCGGGCGTCGATCAGCACCAAGGCGTGCTTCAGGCAGGACCGGCGGCCGAGATAGAAGCCGATCGAATCGGCCCAATCGTCCCTCTCGCGCTTCGAGGCCGTGGCATAACCGTAACCCGGAAGGTCGACCAGCATCAGCCGCCCGCCGAGATCGAAGAAATTGATCTGGCGCGTGCGCCCGGGCGTGCGCGAGATGCGCGCCAGGGCCTTGCGGCCGGTGAGCGCGTTCAACAGGCTCGATTTTCCAACATTGGAACGGCCGAGAAAGGCCACTTCCGGCAACCGTTCGGGCGGCAGCGCGGCGGGATCATTTGCCCCGGCGGTGAAACGGCAGGAAAGCGCGAACAGCAGGCGGCCCGCCTCGCGTGCCTTCTCGTCCGGCGCCGCGTCAGGAGGAAAGACCGCGGCGGCTTCGGCCATCGGCTCTAGGCTTTCCGGGCGCGCCGCATGATCGTCCATTGCTGGGCGATCGACAGCAAATTGTTCCAGCTCCAATAAATCACCAATCCCGCGGCGAACTGCGCCAGCATGACGGTGAACACGAAGGGCAGCACCATGAACATCTTGGCCTGGATCGGATCGGGCGGCGCCGGGTTGAGCTTCTGTTGCAGGAACATGGTGACGCCCATGATGAGCGGCCAGGCTCCGATGTGCAGGACGGAGTGCAGGAAGGCGATGTCGGGCGGAGCGTAAGGCAGGAGTCCGAACAAATTGACGAAGGTGGTGGGATCGGGCACCGAGAGATCGTGAATCCAGCCGTAGAACGGCGCCTGGCGCATCTCGATAGTGACGTAGAGCACCTTATAGAGCGAGAAGAACACCGGAATCTGGATGACGATGGGCAGGCATCCCGCCATCGGGTTGGCGCCGACGCGCTTGTAGAGCGCCATCATCTCCTTGTTGAGCTTCTCCTTGTCATCGGGATACTTCTCCCTGAGCTTCTGTATCTCGGGCTGCAACAGCTTCATCTTGCCCATCGCCCGATAGGATTTGTTGGCGAGCGGAAAGAAGGCGAGCTTGATGATGACGGTGAGCAACATGATGGCGAGACCGAAATTGCCGAGCAGCTTGTAGAAGAAATCGAGCGCCAGGAAGATCGGCTTGGTGAGGAAGTAGAACCAGCCGAAATCGATGGCGCGGTCGAAGCGCGGAATCTGGTCCTGCACCTCGTAGCGGTCGAGCAGCGACACCAGTTTGGCGCCGGCGAAGAAGTGGCTTGCGGCGCTGACGGATGCGCCGGGATCGAGCGCTTGCGGAGCTCCCCGGTAATCGACCTGCCAGAGATCAGCCTGGTCGCGCTCGACATGGGTGAAACGCGCCTTGATCGCCTCCTTCTGGTCAGGGATAAGCGCGGACAGCCAGTATTTGTCGGTGATGCCGAGCCAGCCGCCGACAGAGTTGAATTCCTGGGGCGGCTCGTCTTTGAGGGTGGCGTATTTGATCTCCTTGAGCGTGCCGTCGAGCACGCCGATCGGGCCTTCATGAAGGAGATAGGTCGTGGTCGCGGGCGGCGGCCCGGCGCGCGACACCAGCCCGTAGGAATAGAGCGTGACCTTTTCCTTGGCTGTGCTGGTCACGCTGTCGGTGACGGTGAACATGTAATCCGCATCGACCGCGATATGGCGGGTGAATTTCAGGCCCGCGCCGTTATCCCAGGTGAGATCAACCGCATGGTCGGGGGTCAGATCTCCGCGGGATGCGCTCCAGCGCGTATCCGGTCCGGGCACCTTGACCGCGGGATCGCTCGGGACCCAGCCGAATTGCAGGAAATAGGGATGCGCCGTGCCGTCTGGCGCCAGCAGCACGATCTCGGGACTGTCGGGATCGGTGGTCTCGCGATAGCCGGTGAGAGTCAGGTCGTCGACCCGCCCGCCGGTGAGATTGATCGAACCCTTGAGCCGGGGCGTCGCTATCGCGACGCGCGGCGATTGGGCGATTACGCTCTCGCGCGATGCCGCCTGGACCGCGCCCTGAACGCCGGGCGCCGATGCTCCGGTCTGCCCCGGAGACGCCGCCTGGCCCGGGACGGCGGTAGTGGTCTGGGTTTGCGGCGGCACCGGCTTCGGCGGAAATATCCGCTCATAGAACACCTGGAAGCCGATCAGGATGGCGATCGAAATGCCGATGGCGACGAACAGATTGCGTTGCTGATCCATGGGCTACGGCCTGGCGCCGGCGGCGGGAGGCACGGGATCGACGCCCGAACCGCCCCAGGGATGACAGCGCAGCAGGCGCCGGACCGCGAGCAGCAACCCGCGCATGGACCCATGGTCGTGGATCGCCTGCGCGGCATATTCCGAACAGCTCGGCCAATAGCGGCAGCGAGGCCCCAGCAGCGGCGAGACCAGCAGCTGATAGAGCCTGATGAAACCGCGCAGTACAGCGCTAACCATTATTTTCCGCTCTCCCCGTCCGCTCTCAATCTTACCCACTCTGCTCTTCCCAGGCGCCCAAACGCTTCATGGCGGTTTCCAAATCAAGCAGCAGATCGGGAAATTTCCGCGACAAGGTTTCGGCGCGCGCAATCACCACGTAATCATGGCTCGATGCGGCGTGGCGTTCGAGCACCTGCCGCGCCGCCGCCTTGAGCCGACGCCGCGCCCGGTTACGCTCGACCGCGATGCCCACCTTGCGGCTGGCCGTGAAGCCCACCCGCGAGGAGGCGGGCTCCGCCACGGCGCGCCGGCAGGCCTGCAGGATCAGGCCGGGAGCGACATATTTGCGCCGCTGGCCGGCAACGGCGAGAAAATCGGCCCGCCGTTTGAGACGCTCGATCTTGGTCATGACTCCGCCGCTTGGGCGCCGCGCCGGTGCTCAAGCCGAAAGGCGCTTTCGACCCTTGGCGCGACGGCTGGAAAGCACGCGACGTCCCCCGACCGTGGACATGCGCGCGCGAAAACCATGGCGGCGCTTGCGAATGAGTTTGCTCGGCTGATAGGTGCGCTTCACGGCTGGGGACTCCGGCGATGCTTCTCGCTCGATGGACGGCGCTGTATACGAAAGCGGGTGGGCGAAGTCAACGCCGCCGCCTTGTGTGCCGGGGTTACAAAGGGCTTACGCCAAAAGACCTTGGAATAGGGGGCTTTGGAATGGGGAAAATGACGGTGGAAACGGGCAAAACCTTGTTTCCGGGCGGGCTTTCGGCCCGTCTCCTGGTGCTGACCGTCGTTTTCGTCATGGTCAGCGTGGTGTTGATCTTCGTGCCCTCGGTGGCGCGCTTCCGTTTGACATATCTTGAGGACCACATCGATGCCGCGCATCTCGCGATATCGGCGCTCGAGGCCGCCCCTGACAACATGGTGAGCAAGGAACTCACCAACGAGTTGCTGACTCATGTCGGCGCCCACGGCATCGTCGTGCACACGCCCAACCGGACCCTGATGCTGGCCCAGGACATGCCGCCCAGCGTGGACGCGACCTATGACCTGCGCAGCCAGGGCATGCTCGCCATGATCGGTGACGCGATGATGACGCTGTCGATGAGCGGCAACCGCGTGCTGCGCGTGTTGGGATTGGCGCCCAAGGATCCGGCCGTCACCGTCGAGGTGCTGCTCGACGAGCGGCCGATGCGCGACGCGATGTGGAAATTCGGCGCGCGCGTGCTCGAGGTCTCGTTCGTGGTCTCGCTCATTACCGCGGCGCTGGTCTATCTGAGCCTGCAATGGCTGCTGGTCGCGCCCTTGAAGCGCCTGACTGCCAGCATGGTCGCCTTCCGCAACAATCCCGAGGACGCAGCACACGCCGAAATGCCCGGCCATCGGGGCGACGAGATCGGCCTGGCCCAGCGCGAGCTGGCGGCGATGCAGGAAACCGTGCGCCAGTCCTTGAAGCAGAAAGAACGTCTCGCCGCCCTCGGCGCCGCCGTCAGCAAGATCAATCATGATCTGCGCGGGATTCTTTCGACCGTGCGGCTGATGTCCGACCGGCTGTCGGAAAGCGATTCGCCCGAGGTGAAGCGGGTGACGCCCGGCCTGGTCGCCGCCATTGACCGCGCCGTGGCGCTGTGCACCGGCACGCTCAATTTCACGCGCCAGGACGGGGCGCCGCTGCGTCCCAGCGGCTTCGCGTTGCGCGGTCTCATCGCGGAAGTCGCCGAAAGTCTGGCACGGCCGGGCGACAACGGCTTCAAGCTCGCTAACGAAGTGGATGCGGATTTCGCCGTCCAGGCCGATCGAGATCAGCTGTTCCGCTGCCTGGAGAACCTGTCGCGCAATGCCGCCGAGGCCGGCGCCAAGCGTTGCACATTCCGCGCCCGGCGCGAGGGCGGCGATGTCGTGATCGAGGTGTCCGATGACGGGCCGGGCCTGGCCCCCAAGGCGCGGAAAAACCTGTTCCGGCCCTTTGCCGGGTCGGCACGGCCCGGCGGCACCGGACTCGGCCTTTCCATCGCACGCGAAGTGATGCGCGCCCATGGCGGCGATATCCAGCTCAAGACCAGCACCGGGGCGGGCACGGTATTCGCGCTCAGTTTGCCCAACAGCTAATCGAGCGCGATGGTCTGCGCCTTGAGATAGGCGCTCTCCGGCAGAAAGGGATGCACCGGGTGGTCGGGCGCGGCGCCTGAACTCAAGAGAATGCGCCCGATCCTGCCGGCATCGGCCACGCCGCGCCGCACCGCCTCGGCAAAAGACGCCTCGTCCACGTTGTGCGAACAGGAGGCGATAAACAAGAGGCCGTTCCCGGCCACGACCGAGGCAGCGAGCCGGGCGAGCTTGCGATAGCCCTTGAGGCCCGGCCCGAGGTCTTTCTTGCTTTTGACGAAAGCGGGCGGATCGGCGACGACAATGTCGAAGCGCGCCCCCTCTCCCGCCAGACGTTCCAATTCGGCGAAGGCCTCGCCGCGCGAAAATGCGCAACGCGACGCCACGCCATTGGCCTCGGCCGAACTTCGGGCGAGAGTCAGCGCCGGTTCCGACCGATCGATGGCCGAAACCGCCTTGGCGCCGGCCAGCGCCGCCGCGACGGCAAAGCCGCCGCCGAAGCTATAGAGATCGAGCAACGACGCGTCCTTGGCCAAGGATGCGATGAAACGCCGGTTCTCGCGCTGATCGTAAAACCAGCCGGTCTTCTGGCCCGCCAACACGTCGGCGAAGAAGCGCGCGCCGTTCTCGCGCAACTCGACATGCCCGGCCAATTCGCCCACAACCACCCGCACTTCCTCGGCCAGGCCTTCGAGCTTGCGCGCCGAAGAGTCGTTCCTGAAAATCACCGCCTTGGGCTTCAAGACGGATTCGCAAGCGGCGATGAGCTCATCTTCCAGCCGCGCCATGCCGGCGGTGTTGATCTGGCAGGCCAGAACATCGCCGAAGCGGTCGATGATGAGGCCCGGCAGGCCATCCGCCTCGGCATGGACCAGGCGATAGAACGGCTCGGGATAGAGCCTGCGGCGCAAGGCCAGTGCGGCCTCCAGGCGTTCGGCGAAGAATTCGCGGCCGATGACGCAGCCGGAATCGCGATCGAGGATGCGGGCCGCGACCAGCGTGTGCGGATTGAATGTGGCCACGCCCAGCGCCTTGCCGCTCGCGGCTTCGAGCCGCACCAGCGCGCCCGGGATCAGGGCCTTGGATGCCGCATCCATCGCCACCTCGTTGGAATAGACCCAAGGGTGACCGCTCTCGGCGCGCTTGTTGCGGCCGGGCTGGAGCTTCACCACCGGACGGGTTTCGGCAGCGTTCACTTGCCCCGGTCCCGCGCCTGGACAATGGGCGGGGCGAATTGCGGCTCGATGTCCCAGGGAAACAGGATCCAGGTGTCCTGGCTGACCTCGGTGACGAAGGTATCGACCAAGGGCCGCCCCTTCGGCTTGGCGTATACCGTGGCGAAATGCGCCTTGGGCAATATGCGGCGCACCACCTCGGCGGTGCGGCCGGTATCCACCAGATCGTCGATCAGCAGGAAGCCCGCGCCATCGCCGGCGACGCTCTTCAGGATTTCGACCGGTCCCTGCTCGCGGTCGTCATAGCTGGCAACGCATACCGTATCGACCAGGCGCAGGTCGAGCTCGCGCGCGACGATGGCCGCCGGCACCAGTCCGCCGCGGGTTACCGCGACGATGCCTTTCCAGGGCCCTCGATCGAGCAGCCGCCAGGCAAGCGCGCGCGAATGGCGATGCAATTCGTCCCAGCTGACCGGAAAGGTCTTGGTGAATGAAGAGGCGACAGGCATGAACGCTTCGCACCTCGCGGGCGGCAGGCAAGCCGGCGCCCGGACGTCAACGGACGTAGACGCGAACCTCGTTGTTCTGGATATCGCCGCTGGTCGTCGCCGACAGCGAAACCCGGTCCGCCGGCAGGCCCATGCTGGTGAGCGAGCGCATCACGTTCTCGGCGTTGCGCTTCGAGGCATTGGCGTTGACCGCCACCTCCGCCGAATTGCCCGCATTGGGCGCCACCGCCACCAGTTCGAAAGTGGCCGAAGGCTTGCGTTCGAGCGCGCGGCTCACCGCGGTGTAGAGCGCTTGTTCGTAGGAGACGTCGGGCCGGTCGAAGCGGATCACCACCAGCGGGCCGCCAGCGGCGGCGGCCTGCGGCCGTGGCGCTGCCGATGCCCGCGGTTGCGTTGGCGCCGGTAGCGGCGCCGATGTCACCGGGCCGAAGGCGCGGGTGGCAAGGCTCGGCCCGTAGAGTTGGCCGTTCTTGATCGCCTGCGACAGGGTGATGAGGTTATCGCGCTCATTGGCGACGTAGGTGCTTTGGCGGCCGATCTCGTCGCTCAAGGCGCTCAGCAGCGCATCGATCTGCACCGTGGTGGCGTCGATGTCGCCCTGGATTTGGGTCAGCTGGCGATGGTCCTCGTCCACCGCGCCCTGCAGCGCGAAGGCGGAGCGGGTGGCGTTCATCAGATAGGCGGCAAAGGACGAATCGGCCGCGGCCTGGGTCGAAACGCCGTTGAGGCGTCCGATATCCTCGCCGATTTTATCGAGCGTGGTCTGGGCCTGGTTCCATTGCGCCACCAGCTGCGGATTGCCCGAGGTGGTGCCAGCCTGCAGCTTGGCATTGATGCCGGCCACGGTACTGAAATAGGCGGTCGAGTCGGTCTGGAGCGCGTTATGCGCCGCAGCCATATCCTGCTGATGCTGGGCCAGATTCGCCTTAAGCCGGGCGAGATCGGTACGCAGCCCCTGGACCTTCTGGCCGACGATGGTGCCGCTGCTGCTGCCGGTCGACGCGCTAAAGTTCGAACTGGGGCTCGAACTCAGCAGCGGCTGAGTGTTCGAACTCGGCGGAAGAAGCCGGGATTTGATAGACGGTGGTCTGGCCCGCCGGAGCCGAATTGCTCCGGGTCGAGTTCGTGGTCGAGCTCGTGCTCGAGCTCGACAAGTGGGTGCCAAACAGGTCATCGGCATAGGAACAGCCGCCGAGCAGCAACACGGCGGCCAGAACGGCGTAACGGCTGGAACGGGATGTCATTCGAGCGGCAACCCCCTAAACCCTCAATGCGCGGAGTTTACGCGAACGGTCGATGATGCCACAAGCGTTTCCCGAAGCCGGTTTTACGCCGCCCCAGGCCAGGCAACGCCGGGAAATCGGCTTGCCAGGGCCCCCGCGATGCGGCTAGCTTCGCCCCGATTCCGTGACAATTGAAAGCGCCCGTAGCTCAACTGGATAGAGCACCAGACTACGGATCTGGGGGTTGGGAGTTCGAATCTCTCCGGGCGCGCCACGATTTGCGAAAAACTGTAAAATTCGCTGACACCCCGGGAACCGCTCGGTGCCTGCCATGCCGGTTTCGCGGCTTGCTTGCCGCGCGCGCAACGAAGGCGCTATAGACGCCCCGATGAAGGAGACTCCCCCGGCGGGCGGCCCGTCCGTCACCATCGTCACCGCATCCGATTCCGGATATTTCGGTCTGTTGCAGGATCTGATCTTTTCCCTGCAACGGGGATTGGGCGAGCGCCTGCCGCCGCTTTCCATCCTCGATATCGGCCTCAACGAAGAACAGCGCGTCTGGCTGCGCGCTCTCGGCGCCACCATCCGTCCGCTCGGCTGGGATCTCGATTATCCGGCGCGTTCGCATCCGCCCAATTCCTTCAAGGTGCTGGCCGGACGGCCGCATCTGCCCAAGCATTTCCCGGGCTACGACATCTATCTCTGGATCGACGCCGATTGCTGGGTGCAGGATTCGAGCGTGCTCGATCTCTATATCCGCGCCGCGGCGCAAGGCAAGCTTGCCATCGTGCCGGAGATCGACCGCGGCTACTGGACCATCCACAAGCGGCCGAAATTCTGGGGCCAGAACCAGCGCGCCTTTTCCTGGGCCTTCGGCATGCGCGAGGGCTACCGTTTCGGCCGCAACGCCATCCTCAACGCCGGCGTGTTCGCGCTCCGGGGCGATGCGCCGCATTGGCGGTTATGGTCGGAGAATTACGCCCGCGCCTTGAAACGCGTCCGTCTCAGCCCTTGGGCCTACAAGGGCAATATCAGTTTCTTTCTGTCCGACCAGACCTCGCTCAACCGCGCAGTATTCGTCCAGGGCGCAAAGGCGACCTTCCTGCCCGCTTATTGCAACTGGTTTTGCGGCAAGGGCACGCCGATGTATGACGTCAGCTCGCATCAGGTGGTCGAGCCGCACGAGCCGCACCGCCCGCTGGGCATCATTCACCTGGCCGGCGAGGGTATGAAAGAACGCATCTGGAAGCTGCAGACGCTCCAGGGCGGCACGATCGAGACGCGGCTGACCTTCGGCGCGGTCAATGCGCTCGCGGCGCAAAATCGGCGCAAGCCGAATACGCGCTCACGAAGCGGCCGTGGTAGAGGCACAGCCCGTCCGCCGCGCGCACCGAGGCGCGGGCGGAGCTGAGGCTCGCGAGCCCCGGTAACTCTGCTTCGAGGTAATCCGGATCGTCGCGGAAATGAGCGCAGGACCGGCACGCTCGCTTATGCGGCGCGTGGACCGGCCCTGCGCCCGCCAGGGGAAGATCAGCGGGCAAGATTGGCCCAATGGTCGGCGAACACCACCGCCGAGAGCACCAGGCCCAGCACGATATTGACGACGGCTCCCGAGCTGAAGGCGAGGAAGGGCTTGGTCCCGGCCTTGGCCAATTCGCGGAAGCGCGTCGTGAGCCCGATGGAAAGGAAGCTGAAAATGAAGGCCCAGGTGCGGATATCCTTGATCGGCGCCACGAGGCCCGGGTTCACCGTCTTGTTGAAATCGCCCAGGCTGTAACCGGCGGTCACTACGGTCACGATCGCCGAGGCGATGACGAAGCCCAGGATGAATTTGGGGAAACGCCACCAGATTTGGCCGATATCCGCCTTCTGACCAGGAACCTTCTCCCAGCGCGTGGTGGCGACGATCGCCAGCACGAAGGCCCAGATGCCGATCCAGACGTCGCGCCCCACCACCTTCAGCAAGGTGAAGGCAAAGATCGCCTGGTCGCTGGTGCCCGGCAGGCCATTATGGACCGCCAGATCGCCATAGGTCTGGGCCGCGGCAAAGCCGGCCGCGTCGGCGAATTCCGAGGTGCCGATCCAGGCGCCGCCCACCCCCGCCGGCAGGTGCAACGCCGCCGCGGCGAAGGGCAGCACGAAGATGCTCACGATCGCCCAAATCAGGACGGTAGTGATGGCGATGGGCGCATATTCCTTCTTGGCGCCGACGGCCCCGGCGATGGCGATGGCGGCGGAGACGCCGCAGACGGCTCCGCCGGCGCCGAGAGTAGCCGCCAAGCGCTTGTCGAGACCGAGCTTCACCGCCACGAAATAGATCACGAAGAATGTCACGAGCGAGATGATCGAAGCCTGGAGAATGGCAATCGGCCCGGCCCATAGGATGAGGGTTAGCGGCAGGGTCGCGCCCAGCAGCACGATGCCGGTCTTGATGTAGAACTCGACGCGGAACCCCGCATCGAGCCAGCGCGGTAATCCCGCGACATTCGAGATCGCGAGACCCAACACCAACGCCACCAAGGGCGCCTCGAAGCCGTAGTAATTCGCCGTCTGCCACTGGCCGATGACGAAGACGCCGAGCGATAGGAGATAGAGCAGGATGAAGGAAGGGATGAATTCCCGCGCCTTGTAACCGAGCGCGCCGAGCGCCAGTGAGAACGCCGCGATCCAGCACGCGAACTGGCCGAGATAACGCAGCCAGTTGGCGGCGAAGTGATCGCTCAATTGCGCGAAGCTCGTCCATTTCGCCGGCGTCACCGCCAGCCATTTCATGCTCGAGCCGTTGGCGAACAGCACATAACCCAGCAACACGATGCCGAGTCCGAGCCAGATCGCCCACCAATCTTCCTTGCTCCATAACTCGCCCCAGCCCGATCTCTGGTGGGGGATTGCTCGATCGCGATCGATCGGTTCAACGCGGCTCATGACTCATATCCTTCCGGTCGAATGGGTTGTCAGGCGGCGAGGCAGTCGCAATGCCCGGCTCCGAGCTTGGCGCGCGCAAGGATGATCACCGCCTTGAGCGCGGCCGGCGAAACCCCGTCCCGGCGCATCACCAGATGCACCAGCGGATCCGCCAGCATGTCGCACAGACCGGGTTCGATGCTGGCGACGCCGTAAGGCTGGCGCTCGCATAACGGAACGGGCGGCAATTCGAAGGGCCGCGCATAGGCAAAACCGTGCGGGCCATAGGGCGGGGATAACGATCGAGACATGGGCTTTCTCCCACAATCACGGGGCCCACGGATCGCTCCGTGGCGCTTTAGCGTTTGGTGTCGCGGTGCAAGCTGCCCGTCAAATTCCCGCGGCGATCCAATCTGCAAGATCGAATCGTGCAATGAACTTTAATTACACTATTAAAATAGTCAAGATTATTTATTTAACACTATAATTTATGTCTTAAAGAAAGCCACCAGCTCCGTGGCGGTCTCCCGGGGACATTCCTCGGGCACGTAATGGCCGCAAGGCAACGCCGCGCCCCGGCGGATATCGGCGGCGTAGTCCTTCCACACTTCCAGCGGCTTGTGGTTTCGCCCGACGCCGCCCGTGGCGCCCCAGAGCAGCAGCACCGGGCAAGCCACCTTCTTCCCCGCCTTGAAATCGGCTTCGTCCGTCTGCAGGTCGATGCCGAAGGTGGCGCGGTAGTCCTCGCACATGCCGTGAATGGTCTCCGGATTCTTGATGCAGCGGATGTATTCGGCGAGCGCCTCGGGCGCGAAGAACTTCAATCCCGCGGGGCCCTTGCCGAGCTTCTGGCGAATATAGAATTCGGGATCGGCGCCCATCAGCCGCTCGGGAAGATCGAAGGGCTGGGCCATGAAGAACCAATGCCAGGAGAACAGGCCCCAGGCGCGCGACACGTGGTTCAGCAGATGGTGGGTCGGGATGATGTCGATGATGGCGGCGCGCGAAACTTTCTCCGGGTGGTCGAGGCACATCCGGTGCAGCACGCGCGCGCCGCGATCATGCCCCGCCGCGGCGAATTTCTTGAAGCCGAGCTTGGCCATGACCTCGACATTGTCCAACGCCATGGCGCGGAAGGAATAATTGGCGTGGTTCTCGCCGTCGGGCGGCTTCGAGGAATCGCCATAGCCCCGGAGATCGGTGCACACCACGGTGAAGTCGCGCGCCAGGATCGGCGCCACTTCGTGCCAAGAGACATGGGTGAAAGGGTTGCCGTGCATCAGCAGAACCGGCGGCCCCTTGCCGCCATGGACGGTGACGATGCGCGCGCCGCCGGTCTCGATCTCGGTCTTGGTGAAGCCCTCGAACATTCCTTCCCCCTCAATAATTGCGCACCGATCGCGCGCCGCCCTGGCGCAGGCCCGGCACCCGGTTGACGCCCGCCACCACGACGAAGGTCACGACCAGGAGCGTCAATCCCAGCACCGAGATCAATCCCAGATCGCCGCTCTCGTTCAGATCATAGATCAGGATCGAGACCAGCTTGGTGTTGGCGGTGGTGAGCATGATGGCGGCGGAAAGCTCGCGGATCGTGCCGATGAAAATGAAGCACCAGGTGGCGACCACCGAGGTGGCGATGAGCGGCGCGGTGATCTGGAGCAGAACCCTGAGGCGGCTGGCGCCCAAGATGCGGCTCGCCTCCTCGAGTTCCGGATGGAGGCCGAGCAGCGCCGCCTCGAGCTGCTGATAGGCCGCCGGCAGCTCGATGGTGACGAAGGCCAGGAGCAGGATCCAGGGCGTGCCGTAGAGCACCAGCGGCGGGCGGGTATAACTGAGGAACAGCCCAACGCCCAGCACGATGCCGGGGATCGCAACCGGCGCCGTCGCCAGCGCAGCCAGGACGCGGGATCCCGGGAAGCCGCGCCGCGCAGCCAGCGACGCCACCACCAAGGCCAGCGCCGCGCCGCAGGTGGCCGACATCAATCCGATCGAGAAGGTGTTGAAAAAGGCGCGGCGGGATTCCGGGAAGGAATAAATCCACTGGTAATTATAGAGCGTGAATTTCGCGAAGGTGAGCGGGTCCGAGGCGGTGCGCAGGAAAGAGGCCTTGATGAGCGCGGCATAGGGCAACAGCATGGTCAGCGTCATGATGGCCAGCGCGAAAGCGAGCGCCGCCCAGCGCCAAGGACCCAATGCGATGGGCCGCGCCATGCCGCTCTTGCCGCCCACCACGGTGTAGCCGCGCCGCCCCAGCAGCCGGCGCTGCGCCTGGAGCAGAAGCACGGTAACCAGCAGCAGCGGCAGCGCCGCGGCGGCGGCGAGTTGCGGCTGGGGCGGCGATTGGAACAGGCTCCAGATCTTGGTGGTGATGACATGGAAGCCGGCGGGCAAGGCAAGAATGGCCGGCGCCCCGAATTGCGTCATCGCCTGGAGGAAGGCGATCAACGCCCCCGCCAAAAGCGAGGGTAGCGTCATCGGCAGCACCACGCGCCGGAGCGTCGTCCATTGCCCGCCGCCGAGAATCGACGAGGCGTCCTCGAGATCGCCAGGGATGCGTTCGATGGCGTTTGCCAAGAGCACGAAGACATAAGGAAAGGCGTAGCAGGTCATGACGAAGGTCAGGCCGGTGGCGGTGTAGATGTCGAACAGATTGTCATAGGCGCCGCCGCCGAAGAGAGATTGATAGAACTGGTTCAAAAGCCCGGCATTGGGCGCGGCCAGGATTTCCCAGGCGATGGCGCCCAGAAAGGGCGGCGTGACGAAGGAGGCGGTCACCAGCACCCGTATCAAGCGCCGGAACGGCATGTCGGTGCGCGCGACCAGCCAGGCGAGCGGCGCCGCCACCACGACCGAGGCCACCGCCACCGCCACCGAGATCGCCGAAGTCCTCAGGAACGGCTCGAGAAAAGTGGGATCGGAGAAAATGCGCACGAAATTGCCGAAGGTGAATTCGCCCGCTTTATCCGTGAAGGCGTAGTAACCCAGCCAGCCGAGCGGCAGCAGAATGAGGACGCAAAGCAGCAACCCGAGCGCGCCCAGCACCGGGACCGAAAGATCCAAATGCCGTGCACGCGGGGATTGCGCCGAAAGGCTCACGTGCCGAAATATTCCGCGTATTTCTGCTTGATCTCGTCAACCGCCTTTTCCTGTTCGGTGGGATCGGCGGTGAACACCTTGATCTTCGACAGCGGCACGCGGCCGGCCGGCTCCTTGACGCCGGGGTTGAAGGAGCGCAACTCACCCGTGGTCACCAGCAACTGCTGGGCTTCGGTCGAGAAGAGATAGTTGATGAACAGCCGGGCGGCGTTGGGATGAGACGCGTCCTTCATCACCCCGGCGGCGCCGGTAATCAGCGGCGTGCCTTCGACCGGATAGACGATCTTGATCGGCGCGCCGGCGTCGATCAGCATCAACGCGTTGTACTCGTTGCCGTCGAACATCACCGGGCGTTCGCCCAACGCCAGCTTTTTCGGCGGCTCGGTCGAGGATTGCACCTGCATGATCTGCTGCTGGCCGAGCTTCTGCAGATAGGGCCAGCCCAGGCCCGGCGCCTTGGTCAGTTCGTAGGTCGCGGTCATGATGTTGCCGCTGTAGCTGGGATGCGCCTTGACGATCTTGCCCTTCCATTTGGGATCGAGCAGATCGGCATAGCTTTTCGGCGCGTCGCCCGGCTGGATCAGCTTGGTGTTGTAGCCGATGACCGAGAGCGTGGCGCGGTTGGCGGCGAAGTAGCCGTCGGGGTCCTTCTGGTTGGCCGGCCATTTGGCGAGGTCGGCCGGCACATAAGGGATAAGCCAGCCGCGGTGCTTGTAATCGACCAGATTGGCGGCATCGGAGGAATCGACCACGTCGACGTTGTGGATGTTGCTGTCATATTCCTGGGTGATGCGCTGATAGATGCGCTCGGCGCCCGAGCGCTCGACCTGCACCGTGACGCCGGGATATTTGTCCTGGAACGCCTTGGCTAGAGACTCCGCCACCTGTAGATCCATCGAGGTGTAAAAGATGACCGTGCCTTCCTTGGTCGCGGCGGCGACCAGCGCGGGCGTGGTCGGGCTGGGCGCGGGCGCCGCCGCGTAGCCCGGCGAGAGCGAAGCCAAAAACAAGACCGGCACGATGACGAACGGCCTCAAAAATCGCGGCATGGCGAATCCTCTCTTTTGTCTTGCGTCGTTGAGCGTCATCCCGGCAAAGCCCGGCAATGCGCGATCGGCAGCGACAGCCGCACCGGGCTGCCAACCGGGAAATTCATTTCGATGGGCGCCAGCACGCGAAGCTGCTGGCCGCCGGTCAGGCTGATCAGGTAATCGCGCTGCGCGCCCAGGAACACCTGACGCGCCACAACGCCCTCGGTCTGGTTGACGTCGGCGCCGGCGCCCTTGCCGCCCGCTTCTCCGAGCGTAATCTGGTGCGGACGGATCGAGACAATGGCGCCGTTGGGACCGAATTCGCCTTCGCCGCATCTGAGCATCACGCCGCCGCAATCGACCGTCATGGATGCCGTCTTGCGGCCGCGCAGGATATTGGTGCCGCCGATGAAGCGGGCGACGAATTCCGAACGCGGCCGCCGGTAGACCTCCTCGGGCGAGCCGGTCTGCTCGATGCGGCCCTCGTTCATCACCACGATCACGTCGGCGGTGGTCATGGCCTCGATCTGGTCGTGGGTGACGTAGATGGTGGTGGTGCGATAGGTGTCGTGGAGCCGCCTTATCTCGAAACGCATCTCCTCGCGCAAATTGGCGTCGAGGTTGGAAAGCGGCTCGTCCATCAGCAAGATCTCGGGCTCGACCACCAAGGCCCGGGCGAGCGCGGCGCGCTGCTGCTGCCCGCCCGAAACCTCGCCGGGGTAGCGTCCGGCCAGCGGCCTCAGGCGCATGGTGTCGAGCATGCGGTTGACGCGGGTCTCGATCTCGGCCGAACCGAGACGCCGCAGCTTGAGCCCGTAGGCGACGTTCTGGGCTATGGTCATGTGCGGCCAGAGCGCGTAGCTCTGGAAGATCATCGACATGTTGCGTTTTTCGGGCGGCAGATTGACGCCCGGGCCGGAGACGATGCGCTCCCCCACCCGGATGGTGCCTTGATCCGGCGAAAGAAACCCGGCAATCAGCCGCAGCGTCGTGGTCTTGCCGCAGCCCGAGGGACCCAGCAGCGAGACCAGGCTGCCATGGGGAACGGCGAGCGACAGGTTTTCGACCGCGGTCAAGCCGCCAAAATGTTTGGTCAATTGCGTCAGTTCGACGACCGCCATGTCACTCCCTTGACCCCGTCCTTATGCCGGACGCTCGGGCGCGGCCCATGTTAACAGCCGAGGCCCAACTAGCAACCGGCAGGCTCGGGACCGGATTTGCGCAGCCGGTCAGCCGGTCCAGTCGCGCACGAGACCGATGGATTTTGAGCCCGATGCGTCAGGCGCGGGTGCGGCCGGAGCATGGACATCGGGCGTGCCCAGATACATGAATCCGACGATGGCGTCCGAGACCTTGAATCCCAGCGCCTGTTTCACGAATGGATCGTAGGCCGGGGCGCCGGTGCGCCAGACCGCGCCGAAGCCCAGCGCATGGGCGGCGAGCTGGAGATTCTGCGCCGCGGCGCCGGCGGCCAGCAGCTGTTCCACCGCCGGGATCTTGTGGCCCTCGACGATTTCCGCCGCGACCACGACGATGAGCGGCGCGCGCAGCGGCTTGACCCTCTCCTTTTCCAGGAGCGGCGGCGTCGCGGTGGGATCGCGGCGCTTCAGGGATTCCGCCATCAACGCGCCGAACCGCGCGCGGGCATCTCCCCGCAGCACGAGAAACCGCCACGGCCGTAGCTTGCCGTGATCGGGCGCGCGCATGGCGGCGTCGAGCATGGTCTGAAGCGCCGGACCATCGGGCGCGGGCTCCCGCAATTGCGCGGGGCTGCGGCGGGTCAGCAGGGCCTGAAGAGCATCCATGACCTTTCTCTCCCATGCCGCGCGCGCGCCCCGCAACCCCTGGACGACGGCGGCGCGAATCAGGGGCGGCTTATTCCTAGCGGTGATTCGCCAATGACCCACCAGGTATAGTTAATTAATAACTTAAAGAGTGGTTAAAAACTCCTTGATTTATATAGGTAATTAATCCATTTTAATCATGCCCTCGCGGGTGCTTTCGCTCCGGCTTTTGCCGGCTCCGCCAGCGGGGAGGATGCTTTTCCGGCCGCCCGAGGGGGGAGCCATGAAGACGGTGGTATCGCAGCTTTCAGATCCGGCGCGCAAAGCGCCTTCTTCCGGCGACGCCGGCGCGGAATTCGCGCGGCTCCCCGACGCGGTCGAGGTGGCCGTGCATGGACAGAAATTCTCCGAATTCGACCTCGAATACGATCCGGAGAAGAGGATTCTGTTCTGCTATTTCAAATTCTCCGGCCGGCCCTGCTTCACGCCCGCCCTGCTGCGCGAAGCCCAAGCGATCCAGCGCCTGATGCGCGGGTTGTTCGGCGACCGCGTCGTCGGCGAGCCGCCGCTCCGATACATGGTTCTGGGCTCGCGCGCCAAGGGCATTTGGAATCTGGGCGGCGATCTCGAGCTGTTCGCTTCGCTGATCCGGAACCGGGACCGCGCGGCGCTGCGCCGTTATGCGCATAGCTGCTGCGAGGTGGGCTTCACCAACGCCACCGGGCTGGGTTTCGACCTGCCGGTGATCTCGGTCGCGCTGATCCAGGGCGACGCGCTGGGCGGCGGCTTCGAGGCGGCGCTCAGCTCCAATCTGATCGTCGCCGAACGCAGCGCCAAGTTCGGCCTGCCCGAAATCCTGTTCAACCTCTTCCCCGGCATGGGCGCCTACAGCTTCCTGACGCGCCGCATCGCCCCGGGCATCGCCGAGCGCATCATCATGGGCGGCGAGATTTACACCGCCGAGCAATTGCACGCGCTGGGCGTGATCGACGTGTTGGCGCCGAACGGTCAGGCGTTGCAGACCTTCTACGATTTCATCGGCCGGCGCGAACGCCGTTACGCCGCGCAGCGCGCCATGTACCGCGCCCGCCGCCTGGTCAACCCGGTGACCTTCGAGGAGATGACCCGCATCGCCGATCTCTGGGTCGAGGCCGCCTTCAAGCTCGAGGACGGCGATCTGAAGCGCATGGAACGGCTGGTGACGGCGCAGGAGCGCCGCGCCCGGGCCTAAAGGGCCGACTCCGCCGCCCGGGAATGGCGGAATTCCGCCAAAAATTGGCTTCGTTTCGCAGTTTTCAGGTTCGCGCCGCCGGCCTTCCGCCCCGGAAGGGCGACCGCTTCTAGCGTACATCGGTCTTATCTGGGCCCGGGCCTAAGCCGCGTCAAGGCCGAGCGCGGGCATTCATGCGATAATGCCACCGCGCTCGATTCGAGCGGGGAAACGGCCATGCGGCGCTTCGCCTTTCTCTTCGGTCTCCTGTTTCTCGGGATTGCCGCCAATGCCCAGGCGGGTCCGCCCTGGCTCATGCTTCCGCCCACGCCGAGCCTGCCGGTGCCGGAGCAAAGCGGCTATGCGCCGGTGAACGGCATCAAGCTCTGGTACGCCGAGTTCGGCCATGGATCGCCGGTGATTCTGCTCCATGGCGGACTCGCCAATTCCGATTATTGGGGAAACCAGGTGCGCGCGCTTGAAACGCGCTACCGCGTCATCGTCATGGACAGCCGCGGCCACGGACGCAGCACGCGCGACGCGCGGCCCTTCGGCTACGACCTCATGGCGTCCGACGTGTTGGGGCTGATGGACTTTCTCGATATCCGCAAGGCCGCGGTGGTCGGCTGGAGCGACGGTGCGATATTGGGGCTCGACATCGCGATCCACCATCCCGAGCGGCTGTCGGGGCTGTTCGCGTTCGCCGCCAATTCCGACCCGGGCGGCGTCAAGGACGTGGCCCAGAGCCCCGTCTTCACCGCCTATATCGCGCGCGCCGAGAAGGAGTACGAAAGGCTCTCGCCTACGCCGGCCGAATACCAATCCTTTCTCGCCCAGATCACCAAGATGTGGGAGACGCAGCCGAACTGGACGGCGGAAGACCTGCGCGGCATCACGGTGCCGGTCTGGATCGTGGACGCCGACCATGACGAGGCGATCAAACGCGAGAACACGCTCTTCATGGCCGACAACATTCCCGGCAGCGGCCTGCTGATCGAGCCGGAGGTGAGCCACTTCGCCTTTCTCCAGAACCCGCGTCAATTCAACGCCGATCTGCTGCGCTTCCTGGCGCAGGTGAAAGCGAAGTGAGGAAGGGCGGGCGGCGCTAGCCCCGCCCCTGGGCGCGGGTCAATTGCTCCAGGCTGGTGTCGAGCCGGGTGAATTCGCCGACGATCTTGTCGAAATAGGCCGTGCCGGTCTGGGACAGATCCTTGGCGGTGACGTCCCGCATGGAGGTCAGGGTTTCGCACAGCCGCACCGCGCCGACATTGGCGGCGCCGCTCCTGAGCGAATGGGTCACGTCGCGGAAATCCCGCAAATCGGCCTTCTCCACCGCCTGTTTCAGGTGATCGAGCAGGCGGCGCGCGTCCTTGCGGAAGGTTTCCACCACCTCGGCCACGAAATCGTTGCCGCCCAAGGTCCGGAGCGCCTCGAAGGTGCGCTCGTCGATCACCGCGCCCTGATCGGGCACGAAGCGCGGATGGGCCGAGATCGGCGTCACCACCTGGGGAGCGAGCGGCGGACGGCGGTCGGACAGCGCCGCCCGGCCATGGATCTCGTTGATGGCGTTGAGCAATTGGGCGGGCTCCATCGGCTTGGTCAGCACCGCGTCCATGCCGGCCTCGCGGCAGAGCCGCTCGGTTTCGGTGGTCACGTCGGCGGTGAGCGCGACGATCGGCAGCCGCCATTCGCCGACATGGCCCATGCGGTAAAGCTTCGCCACCTCGTAGCCGGTGACGTCGGGCATGTTGATGTCCAACAGCGCCAGGTCGAAGTGCGCGCGTTCGAGCGCGGCCAGCGCCTCTTCGCCGTCGCTCACCACCTCGGCCTGGTGGCCGGCCATTTCCAGGATTTTCTTCAGAATCTTGCAATTGGCGGCGTTGTCGTCGGCCACCAGCACCTTGAGCGCGCGCGCGGCCGGGGCCGGCGCCGGCGGCGCCGGGGATTGCGGGGCCGGGGATTGCGGGGCCGGGGATTGCGGCCCGGCGGATTGCGGTTGAGCCGGCGCCGGACGGGCGGGCGCGGCCGGATATGACGCGGGCGATGCCACCGGCTCGGTCAGCGGCAAAGTTTCGATGCCATGGGCGCGCGGGTCGCTCGCCAGCATGCTGAGGAGCACGCTCGCCAGCTGCGCCTCGCTCACCGGCGCCTCGATCACCGCGGTCAGTTGCGCCGCGCCCAGCCCCGCCACCGCGTCGCTGCCGCGCGGCGGGGCGATGAACAGGATCTGATGCTCCTCGGCCGAATCCTTGCCGAGGCGATGGGCGAGCGACAGCGCGGCCAGCGGATTATCGCGGCCGTCGAGCAGCACCATCGCGGGATTGGCGCCGCCCTGTTCCCCGGATAGATCAGCCAAGGCCGCCTCGCCCTCGGCGTACCAGCGCAACTCGCCGCGCCAGGCGCGGATGCGCGCCTGCAGCGTGGCCGCGAATTCGCTGTCGGGCGAGATCAGCGCCAGACCGCGGCCGGCGAGATCGGGCGGACGGGCGAAACCGGCGGCGTCGGGCTCGAGCGCCAGCTCGACGGTGAAGGTGCTGCCGCGCCCCGCCTCGCTCGAAACCGAGATGGTTCCGCCCATCAGTTCGACCAGTTGCTTGCAGATCGCCAATCCCAGGCCGGTGCCGCCGAAGCGCCGCGTCACGGTCTCGTCGGCCTGGGTGAAGACCTCGAAGATGCGGCTTTGCGCCTCGGGCGGGATGCCGACGCCTTCGTCCTTGACGGCGAGCGCCAGGCGCAGCTTGGCGCCTTCCTGGCCGAGATAGGAGGCGGTCAGCGAGATCCGTCCGCGCGCGGTGAATTTGATGGCGTTGGCGACCAGGTTCACCAGCACCTGGCGCAATTGCAGCGGCAAGCCGCGATAAACCGGCGGCAGGCGCGGATCGACGCTGAGCGTCAAAGCGAGATTCTTGGCCTCGGCCTGGGACTTGAGCAATGCCACGACGCCGCCCAGCAGCTCATGCAGCGCGAAGCTCTCGACCGCGGGTTTCAATTTGCCGGCTTCGAGCTTCGACAGATCGAGCAGGTCGTTGATCAAGCCCAGCAGGGTCTGGGCGGAGAAACGCATGGTGGCGAGCATGTCGCGCTGCTCGGCGTCGAGATTGGTGCGGGCGAACAGCGCCCCCATGCCGATGAAGCTGTTGAGCGGCGTCCTGAGCTCGTGGCTCATGATGGCGAGGAAGCGGCTCTTGGCGGCGTTGGCTTCCTCGGCCGCGGCCTTGGCGGCGGTCAGACGGCGCACCAGCGTGGCGGCATAGCTCGGGAGAAGCGCCAGCGCGACATAGACCCCGGCGGCCTCGGCCGGACGGCTTTGCCAATAAGGCGTCGAGAGCACCACCGCGCCGAAGCCCAGGATCGAGAGCACCGCCGAGGCGGCCAGCGCCCGCAGGCCGAAGCGGAAGCCGAAACCGAAAATCACCCAAAGATAGATCGGGAACCACGGGGCGGCGTAGCCGTCGCCGACGTGCAGGAAGACCGAAACGAAGGTGACGTCGCTCACCAGCGCGGCGGCGCGGCGCAACGTCACCACTTGCGGCACCGCCATCATGTGCACGAACAGCAGCCAGGCGCAGAGCATTCCCGGCACGTCCACCGCCAGGAGCGGCAGCAGCCGGTCGCCACCCACGCCGCAGGCGGCCAGCACCGCCAGGTAGAGCAGCACCACGCCGGTGAAGAAAACGCGGATGATCGCCTGTTGCGCCTCGCCGCCCGGGCGGGCGCCCAGTTCGGCGGCGATGGCCCCGAGGCCCTTCAGCGCGACGATGACAAAGGCGAGCGCCGGTCCGGCGAGACACAGCGCCAGGGCCAGCACGCCCAGGAACGGATCGAGCGTCGCGCCCAGCTTGAAGGCGCCGATGCCGGCAACGACCAGCGGCGCCAGCAAGGCAAAGAGCGCCAACGCCAACGCGGTGGCGCGCGCGTTGCGCCCGATACGGCGGGCGCCCGGCGGGCGCGATGCCTCTTGCCGTTCGGTCATGCGGCGCTCGTCAACGGACCCTCCCCCGCCCGTTTGCGGCCATGCGAATCGCCGGGCGGGTTAAGGCGGATTCTGACGCTAAGACGGGGAAAAATCCACCTTCGGCGGGAATTCGAGTCGGCCTGAAGCCGGAGCGACTCGGGACCGTCAGGCGGTGGCCGCGGCGGGGGACGGGAGGGCGCGTTCGGCCGGCAGGAAGACCCGCACGGTGGTGCCGGCATCCTTCACGCTTTCGATCGTCAGGCGCCCGCCATGCAGCTCGACCAGTCCGATGGCCAGCGGCAGGCCCAGCCCGGTGCCGGCGTGGCGGCGGCTCCAGGTGCTGGCGACCTGGCCGAAGCGGGTGACCGCGGTCTCGATCTCCATCTTGTCCATGCCGATGCCGTGATCGGAGACGGCGATCTCGAGCCCGTTCTTGACCAGACGGGCGGAGAGTTCGACATGCCCGCCGGGGTGGCTGAACTTGATGGCGTTGGTGATGAGATTGAGCAGCACCTGCTTGAGCTTCAAGCTGTCGACGCGGTAGCGCGGCAGACGGGGCGCGATGTCGGTGTCGACGGCGATGTCGAGGGCGCGGGAGCGCTCGGCGACCAATTGCAACACGTCGCGCACGATCTGCGGGATCTCGGCCTCTTCCTCGTCGAGTTCGACCTTGCCGGCCTCGAGCTTGGAGACGTCGAGAATGTCGCTGATGATGCCGAGCAGATGCTGGGCCGACGCGCAGATATCGCGCGCATAGCCGATGTAGCGCGGACTGCCCAGGGGGCCCATCACCTCCTCGGCCATCACCTGGGAGAAGCCGATGATGGCGTTCAAGGGCGTGCGCAATTCGTGGCTCATATTGGCGAGGAATTCGGACTTGCTGCGGCTGGCGAGTTCGGCCTCTTCCTTGGCGGCGACCAAGGTCAGTTCGGCTTCCTTGCGTTCGGTGATGTCGAGCGCGACGGTGACCACCAGCATCGGCCGGCCGGCCTGATCCTTCAGCAGCGCCTTGGTGGTGAGCAGCACGCGCTCCTCGCCCTTGGGCGTCCTGACGGTTTCCTCGCAGGTGCCGGGCTGCTCCAATCCCGCGATGATGCGGCGGTCGCGCTCGGTTTCCTCGCCGGCGTGCTGGTCGTCGCTCACGGCGTCCGGCCTCTGGCCGATGATCGCGGCCGCCTTCTTGCCGGTGCCGCGCACAAACCAGTCGTTGACGAAGACGTAGCGGCCGTCGCGGTCGGTGGCGACCACCGCCACCGGCACGGCGTCGATGACGCGCAGCAGCAGCTCGTGGCTTTCCCGGAGCGCATCCTGGTGGCGGCGCGATTCCTCGACCATCTGCTCCTCGAGCGAGGAGGCGCGCGCCTTGAGCAGTAATTGCTGGCGGCGCAGCGTCAAGAGGTTGCGCGAGCGCACGCGGAATTCATGGTGATCGACCGGACTCAGCAGGTAGTCGGTGGCGCCGGCCTCGAGCGCCTGATAGCGCAGATCGCGGTCCTCATAGGCGGTGATGACGATCACCGGCACGTCGACGCAAGCCGCAATCTGGCGGATGTGGCGGATGAAGGCGGCGCCGTCGAGCTCCGGCATGTTGAAATCGGTGATGACCAGATCGGGCGGATGTTTCGCGAAAGCGTCGAGCGCGTTCTGCGGCCGGTCATAGGTCTTGACCTCGACGCCTTCGAGCGAGCACGCGAGCCGTTCCAGAATCTTCAAATTGGTCACGCGGTCGTCGACGATGACGACGGTCTGGAGCTTCACCCCGGACTCCGATGTCAGAGCGGAAAAATCCCGCACGATTGATGCCCTTCAGTATCGGCGCGGGTTTACCCCGCATCAAGCGGGATCAATACTGGTAAATCATGGTTAAGAAAGAGTTACCGGATTGAAAAAGCGGGGAAAATCCCGGTCAGGCGGCCGCCAGGGTCAGCTGCGACTCGCCGATGAAGGCGAAGCGCGCGACCACCGGGGTGCCGGGCGTCGCGATCACCAGGCCGGTATGCGAGCCGGTGGTGACGTAATCGCCCGCCTTCAGCATGCGTCCGCGCTTGGCGGCGTGGTTGGCGAGCCAGGCGAGGAGCCGCTTCGGGTGGCCGGCGGGGTTGCCGCCCACGGCATGAGCCGCCTCGCGCCCGCCGATCAGCAGAGTCGCCTCGGGCTTCAAGAGATCGAGCGCGCGCCAATCCGCCGCCGGCGGCCCGTAACAGAACCCGCCATTCGAAAGATTGTCGGCCAGCAGAGCCAGCGCCGGCACCTCTTTGCGGTCGACGAAACGGGTATCGAGAAATTCGATCGCGGGATGGAGGCTTTCGACCGCGTCCCACGCCTCGTCCTCGCCATAGGGCCGGCCGCGCGCGGGCAGGTCGCGGCCCAGACGCAACGCGATTTCGGCCTCGACGCCGTTCAAGCCGGTGCGCGAGGACAGCAGAAACGCCGGGCTCTTCACCACATGGCCGGCGAAAAGCGGCGCGCAGTTCGGCGGCGATTTGGGGCCGGAAGCGCCGACCTTCCAGCCGGACACTTTCACGCCGAGCCGCGACGCCACCAGCTCCTGCACCTGATAGGCGTCATCCTCCCCGCGGGGACAGAGCTCCGGCGCCAAGCCGGCGATGCGGCGGCCGCTGATGCGCGCGCCGATCAGAAGCGCGGCCAGGCGCTCGGCGGACATTTTCCCCGGGCTTCAGCGGCGGGCCGCCGCCGCCATGGGCTTTGCCGACGAGCCGAGGGCATTGCCCGAGAGATATTCCATCGCCGCGTCGACGCCGCCGCGATTGTGTTTGACGCCGGCCACCGCCAGACCCATTTCGACGCCGGCCAGCGTGCCCATCAGCATGGTGTCGTTGAAGGAGCCGAGATGGCCGATGCGGAACACCTTGCCCAGGACCTTGCCGAGCCCGGCGCCCAGGGAGATGTCGAAACGGTCGAAAATCACCTTGCGGACATCGTCGGCGTTGACGCCGTCGGGCACGCGCACGGCGGTCAGCGTGGGGGCATGGGCCTTCGGATCGGCGCATTGGATCTCGAGTCCCCAAGCGCGCACGCAGCGGCGCGCCGCCTCGGCGAAGCGGTCGTGGCGGGCGAAGACGTTGTCGAGCCCTTCCTCCTCGAGCATGGCGATGCTTTCCTTCAGGCCGTAGAACATCAATGTGGGCGGCGTGTAGGGGAAGAAGCCCTGCGCATTGGCGTCGATGATCGGCTGCCAGTCGAAATAGGCCTTGGGCAGTTTCGATTTCTTGTAGGCCTCGAGCGCCTTCTTGGAGACGGCGTTGAAGCTCATGCCCGGAGGCAGCAACAGCCCCTTCTGCGAGCCGCCGACGGTGACGTCGACGCCCCATTCGTCCTGGCGGAAATCCATCGAAGCGAGCGAGGAGATGGTGTCGACCAGCAGCAACGCCGGATGCTTGGCGCGGTCGATCGCCTTGCGCAGCGCCGGGATGTCGCTGGCGACGCCGGTCGAGGTTTCGCTTTGCAGGACCAGCACCGCCTTGATGGCGTGGGACTTGTCGGCGGCGAGCTTGGCCTCGCATTGGGCGGGGTCGGCGGGATGGCGCCAATCGCCCGGCAGCAGATCGACCTCGATGCCGTGGCGCTGCGCCATGTTGCGCCACAGCGTCGAAAATTGCCCGGTTTCGAAGGCCAGCACCTTGTCGCCGGGCGACAGCGTGTTGAGGATCGCCGCTTCCCAGGCGCCGGTGCCCGAGGCGGGATAGATCACGATCGGGCCGGTGCATTTGAAGACGCGCTTCAGCCCCGCCGTCACCGCCTTGAGGAGAGGCGGGAAATCCGGGCCGCGATGGTCGATGAGCGGCTGGTCCATGGCGCGCAGAACCCGGTCCGGCAGATTGGTGGGGCCGGGAATTTGCAAGAAATGTCTGCCGCTGCGAAACGTCATAATAATTCCACTCCCTTGTGAGAAGCGGGATATGTGCCCAGATTCGTCAACCGGCCGCAAGTGCCGACTTGGGATGCGGCATTCCGCGGCGGAAATAATCCACCGGCGCCGCGGGCGGTGGGCATCGGCCCCACGGCCGAAACCGGCGGCGGGATCGAACGGCCGCGCCGGTTTCCGCCGGAAGCCGCCTAGGTTTTCCGCTTCTCGAGCACCGAGACTTCGGGGTTAAGCCAGAACGCCCACACCCCCGCGCCGAAGACGAGCAAGCCCGCCGCCACGACGAAGGGCGCGACCCAGGAACCGAACTGGACCAGAACGCCGAAGACCAGCGGCGACAGCGCGCCGCCGATGTTGCCGGCCATGTTCATCACCCCCGACACGGTGCCCGAGTATTTCCCGCCCACATGCATGGGCACGGCCCAGGACGGCCCGATGGTGCATTCCAGGAAGAACATGGCGATCGTCAGGCAGTAGATGGCGGTATAGGCGTCTTCCGTCACCGCGGCCGGCACGATGAACACCGCGCAGCCCAGCATGCCGGTGATCGCGACCGCGCGGTGCGCGAGCTTGGCGCTTCCGGTCTTCACCAGCAGCCAGTCGGTTACGACGCCGCCCACGGTGTCGCCGATGACGCCCGCCCAAAGCGGCAACGACGCGAAAATGCCCACCTTGAGCAGGGTGAAATGGCGATAATCCACGAGATAGGAGGGCAGCCAGCTCAGGAATATCCACAGGCAATACACATAAGTGAAGTAGGCGCACATGATCGCCCACATGTTGGGGGATCGGAACAGAATCCCCCACGGCACCGTCGAGGCCTTTTCGATCTGCGCCGGCTTGATGTTGCCCTTCTCGTCGACACCCCGGATATAGGCGAGCTCGTCCCGGCCCACGGAGTCTTGCTCTTCCGGCATGTTGCGATAAGTGAAGTACCACAACACGGACCAGAGAATTCCGATCGCGCCGCAAATGTAGAACACCGATCGCCATCCGAGCGTCGTCATGATCAACACCACGAGCGGCGGCGCTATGGCCGCGCCGATGCGGCTCGCGCTGTGGGAGACGCCTTGAACCAGGCCGCGTTCCTGGCGCGGAAACCACATCTGCATGGAACGGGTCGCGACCGGGAACGCGCCGCCTTCACCCACCCCGAAGAGAAAACGAATCACCGTGAACGAAAGCGCCCCCATGCCGAAAGACGTCAGCGCCGTCATGGCGGACCAATAGGTGACGATGGCCGTCAATACGCGGCGCGGTCCGAACCGGTCGCCGAGCCAGCCGCCCGGGATCTGGAAGAGGGCATAGCTCCAGACGAAGGCGCTGAAGATCACGCCCATCGTGATCTTGTCGAAACCGAATTCCTTGCTGATGACCGGCGCCGCGGTGGAGATGTTGACCCGATCGAGATAAGTGATGAGGTACATCAGGCTGATCAGGAACAGCACGAACCACCGGCTCCTGCCGGGCTTTTTCCCTTGGCCATTCATGGCGGTCTCCCTCCCCTGTGCTTTTTTACTTATCCTTCCAGCCTAGCCGGACGATGGCCCGCCAGCAAGCCCGCGCAACTTGTCGATGCGTTTGTTGATGCTCTTGCGCCAGCGCGCGAGGTGGCGGTGGCGCCGGTCCCAGGCGGCCTTGCGCACCACCTTGAGCGCGGAATCCGACGGCGCGAAGGCGGCGGCGGCGCGCGCCAGTTCGGGATGAAGCTTGGGATCGAACAGGATGACCATGCCCGAGGGCGTGCCGAGCAACAGCATGGGCGTCAAGCCGGAGAGCCGCCCGATTTCCGCGATCCCGGCATGGAGATCGAACAGCGCCACGTCGTGAAAGAGATAGACCGCATCCGGCACGGCCTTGGCGCGCACCGCCCGGTAATCGAGCACCACCTGCTCGTTGGTGTGCAGGCCGTCGATGAAGGCAAAGTCGACCGGGCCGCCGAGTTCGCGGTCGACCACCGCGGCCACGTCCCGCGGCGAGGTTGCCTGCACGGCACGCACCGGCAGCCCGTGCCGCGCCGCCACGCGGTTGGTGAGGTCGAGACCGTCGCGCATCGCCTGGTCGGGCGCCATGTCGAGCGCCACCACCTTGCCCTGCGGCATGAGCAGGCCCAGCGCGAGCGTGCTCCAGCCCATGGAATTGCCGATGATGAGCGCCCGCTTCGGCTTATAGGCGGCCAGCACGTGTTCGAGGAAATAGACCTCCTGCACGGCGATGCCGAGATTGCCAGTGACGCTCTTGCCGTCCCGGCAGAACCAGGTGAAGGGCGCCCAGGGCAGCCCGTCGGCGTGGTTGGGCGCGAGGCCGGCGCAGAGCTCGATCCCCTCCTCGCGATAATAGTCCGTCAAATCCCCGATGATCGGCATGAAGGGCAAGGTAAAGCACGGCCCGGACGGCGGCAAAAGGCTTTTCGCGGCATCTGGCGTTTTTGCGCGCCTTCCTCTCTAATCCCGGCATGAATGGCGGGCACAAGCACGACGGCGCCCTGGAAGCGAAGCTCAAGCGCGCGCTCAAGGGCGAGGTGCTGTTCGACGGCTTCTCCCGCGGGCGTTACAGCACGGACGCCTCGCTCTACCAGATCGAGCCGGTGGGCGTGGCGGTGCCACGCGACCGCGAGGACGTGGCGGCGGCGCTCGAAATCGCGCGCGGCGAGGGCGTGGCGCTGCTGCCGCGCGGCGGCGGCACCTCGCAATGCGGCCAGGCGGTGGGCCGCGCCTTGGTGCTCGATTGCAGCAAATACATGAACCAGGTCGTGGCCTTCGACGCTTCGACGCGCCGCGTGCGGGTCCAGCCCGGGCTGGTGCTGGAGCGGCTCAACCGCGGCCTCAAGGCGAAGGGCCTGTTCTTCCCGGTCGATGTTTCCACGTCGGACCGCGCCACCATCGGCGGCATGACCGCCAACAATTCCTGCGGCGCGCGGTCTTTGCGCTACGGCAACATGGTGCACAATGTGCGCGGCATCGACGCGCTCTTGCCCGACGGCACGGCGGCGGTGTTCGGCGACGTGCCGGGAAACTCCGGCGACGGCCAAGAAGGGCGCGCCACGCCCGAACGCTACCGCGACCTGGTGCGCCGGATGCGCGAGCTGCACCGCCGCGAAGCCGCCGAGATCGACCAGCGTTTCCCGAAGCTGCTGCGCAAGGTCGGCGGCTACAACATCGACATGATCGCGGATGCCGGATTCAACATGGCGCATCTGCTGGTGGGATCGGAAGGCACCCTTGCCTTCTTCAACGAGATCGAATTGGATTTGCAGCCGATCCCGCCGCATCGCGTGCTCGGCATCTGCCATTTCCCGACCTTCCATCAGGCGATGCAATCGGCCAAGGCGATCGTCGAATTGAAACCGGCCGCGGTCGAGCTGGTCGACCGCACCATGATCGAGCTGTCGCGCGCGATTCCGATGTTCCGCGCCACGGTCGATAAATTCGTACGCGGCAAGCCCGACGCCTTGCTGCTGGTCGAATTCGCCGGCGAGGATAAGGCCGAAAACGAGCGGCGCCTGAAGCAACTGGTCGAGTTGATGGGCGAGCTCGGCCTGCCGGGCGCCGTGGTCGAGGCCACCGACAACGCCTTGCAGAGCGCGGTGTGGGAGGTGCGCAAGGAAGGCCTCAACATCATGATGTCGATGAAGGGCGACGGCAAACCGATCTCCTTCATCGAGGATTGCGCCGTGCCGCTGGAGGACCTGGCGGAATACACCGCGCGCCTGACCGAGGTGTTCGAGAAACACGGCACCACCGGCACCTGGTACGCCCATGCCTCGGTCGGCTGCCTGCATGTGCGCCCGATCCTCAATCTGAAACAGGAGATCGAGGTCGAGAAGATGCGCGCCATCGCCGAAGAGGCCTTCGCCATGGTGCGCGAATACAAGGGCTCGCATTCGGGCGAGCACGGCGACGGGCTGGTGCGCTCGGAATTCCACGAAGCCATGTACGGGCCCGAAATCATCCGCGCCTTCGAGCAAGTGAAGGACGAATTCGACCCGTTGGGGACGATGAACCCGGGCAAGATCGTGCGTTCGGCGAAGATGGACGACCGCTCGCTGTTCCGCTTCAAGCCCGGCTACCGGACGGAAAAACTCGACACCGCGTTCGACTGGTCGGAATGGGGCGGCTTCGGCGGCGCGGTCGAGATGTGCAACAACAACGGCGCCTGCCGAAAATGGGACGCGGGCGTGATGTGCCCTTCCTACCGGGCGACCGGGGACGAACAACATCTGACGCGCGGCCGGGCCAACAGCTTGCGTTTGGCGATCTCGGGGCAATTGGGCCCGGACGCGCTCGCCTCCGAGGCGATGCGCGAAACCATGGAGCTTTGCATCTCGTGCAAGGGCTGCAAGCGCGAATGCCCGACCGGCGTCGACATGGCGCGGATGAAGATCGAGTTCCAACATCAATGGCGCAAACGCCATGTGCCGAGTCTGCGCGAGGAGGTGGTGGGCTATCTGCCGCGCTACGCGCCTTTGGCCGCGCGGCTCCGGGGACTGCTCAATCTGCGCGACCGCGTGCCGGGCCTGGCGAGCTTGAGCGAAAAGCTCCTGGGCTTCTCGGCCCGGCGCAAGCTGCCGCGCTGGCACAAGCAGCCATACCAGGATCCCACCCCCTCCCTAACCCTCCCCCCTCGAGGGGGAGGGAATGGGAGGGGGGGCGAAAATGAAGTCGTGCTGTTCGCCGACACCTTCAACCGCTGGTTCGAGCCCGAGAATGCGCGCGCCGCCTGGCGGGTGCTGGACCGCGCGGGCTACCGGGTCGCGAGCCTGCTGCCGCCGGGCGTCCCGGCTTCGGCCATGCGGCCGTTGTGCTGCGGCCGCACCTTCCTGTCGGTGGGAATGGTCGAGCAGGCCAAGGAAGAGGCGTTACGCACCATCACGGTGCTGAAGCCGTTCGTCGAACGCGGCGTGCCGGTCATCGGACTGGAGCCTTCTTGCCTTTTGACCTTGCGCGACGAGTTCCCGGCGCTGATCCCGGGCGAGGATGCGAAGGCCCTGGCCAAGCAGGCCGTGCTGTTCGAGGAATTCATCGCGGCGGAGAAGGCGGCCGGGCGCTTCAAGCTGGAATTCAAGCCGCTCAAGGCCAAGGCGGTGTTGCACACCCATTGCCACCAGAAAGCCTTCGGGATTGCGGGCGCGAGCGCCGCGGCGCTGAAGCTTATCCCTGGGCTGGAGGTGGAGAGTTTCAATTCGACCTGTTGCGGCATGGCCGGGGTCTTCGGCTACGAGGCCGAGCATTACGACCTGTCGGTGAAGATCGGCGAACTCGGCGTGCTGCCCAAGATGCGCGCCGCGCCCGAAGACGCGATCCTGGCCGCGCCGGGAACCAGCTGCCGCTGCCAGATCGAACACGGCACGTCGCGCGCGGCGTTGCATCCGGCGGTGATATTGGATCGGGCGAGTTCCTAGTCCAGCCCCACCAAACCGCGCGCGAAATCCTTGGCGGCGAAGGGCCGCAGATCGTCCTCCTTCTCGCCGAATCCTATGAAATAGACCGGGAGCTTGAATTTCTCGGCCAAGGGCACCAGCACGCCGCCCTTGGCGGTGCCGTCGAGCTTGGTCATGGCCAAGCCGGTGACGCCGATCATGTCGCGGAAGGTCTCGGCTTGCGCCAACGCGTTCTGGCCGACCGTGGCGTCCAACACCAGCAGCACGGCGTGTGGCGCGGCGGCATCGGCCTTTTTCAGCACGCGCAAAATCTTTTGCAGTTCCTCCATCAACGTTGCCTTGTTGTGGAGCCGCCCGGCGGTGTCGATCAGCAGCAGATCGGCATTCTGCTTTTTCGCGAGCGCCAGCGCGTCGAAGGCCAGGCCGGCGGGATCGGCGCCGGATTCCCGCGTCACCACTTGCGCGCCCGCGCGTTCGCCCCAGATTTTCAGCTGTTCCACCGCCGCCGCCCGGAAGGTGTCGCAAGCGGCGAGCACGACCGATTTGCCCTCGCCCGTGAAGCGCTTCGCGAGCTTGCCGATGGTGGTGGTCTTGCCGCCGCCATTGACGCCGACCACCAGCACGACGAAAGGCCGGGCGGGCCCGAGGACGAAAGGCCCTTCCACCGGCGCCAGCGAGCGGGCGATCTCCTCGGCCAGCACCGCGCGCACGTCTTCGCCGGTCGCCTCCTTGTCCAGCCTGGTCCGGCGCAGGCGCTCGGTCACCTGGGCCGCGAGCTGGGAGCCGAGATCGGCGGCGATCAAGAGTTCCTCCAGCCCGTCGAGGGTGACCTGGTCGAGCTTGCGCTTGGTCAAGACGCCGGATATTCCGTCGGTCAGGCTGCGCGAGGACCGCGCGAGGCCCGATTTGAGCCGGGCGAAGATTCCGCCGTTCACGCCGCTTGCCCGAAAAGCCGGTTATGCTCCGACCCGGTCAGGCGGACGCGCTGGATTTCGCCGGGCAAGGCCTCGCCCGTAAACGCCACCGGCGCGTAATGCTCGCAACGCCCGAAGCCCGGCTGCTCGACCAGGACCTGCGCCGTCTCGCCAACCCGCGATGCGAGCGACCGCGCCAGGGCGCGGGCACCGGCCGCGCGCAACAGCGCCGCCCGTTCCTTCACCAGCAAGCGCGGCAGTTGCGGCATGCGCGATGCCGGGGTCCGGTCCCGCGCGCTGAAGGGAAAGACGTGGAGATAATCGAGCCCGGATTCGCCGATGAAATCGAGCGTGTTCCGGAACATATCCTCGCTTTCGGTCGGGAAGCCGGCGATGAAATCGGCTCCGAGCGCCACGCCGGGGCGAAGATCGCGCGCGCGCTCACAGGCCGCGAGCGCAAGCCCGCGCGAATGGCGGCGCTTCATGCGCTTCAGGACGAGATCGTCGCCGGCCTGGATCGAGAGATGGAGATGCGGCATCAGCCGGGGCTCCTCGGCGATGAGCCGCCACAATTCCGCGTCGATGGCATCCGGGTCGAGCGAGGAAAGCCGCAGCCGTTCCAATCCCGGCACCAAGGCAAGCAGACGGCGCGCGAGACCGCCGAGCGACGGCTTGCCCGGCAGATCCGCGCCATAAGAGGTCAGATCGACGCCGGTGAGCACCAATTCGCGGAAGCCCCGATCCACCAAGGCGCGCGCGGACGACACCACATCGCCCGCCGGCACCGAGCGGCTGGGCCCCCGGCCGAAGGGAATGACGCAGAAGGTGCAGCGATGGTCGCAACCCTGCTGCACTTCGAGAAAGGCCCGGGCCCGGCTGTTGAACCCATCGATGAGATGCGATGACGTTTCCCGCACCCGCATGATGTCGCCCACGGCGACGCGCGTCCCGGACGGTATCCAGCTTTCGGCTTCGAGCTTTTCCGCATTGCCCAGCACCCGGTCGACTTCTTCCATCGCGGCGTAGCGTCCGGGATCGATCTGCGCGGCGCAGCCGGTGACGACGATCAATGCCCCGGGGCGGTCGCGCCGGACGCGGCGGATGGCCTGGCGCGCCTGGCGCTCGGCCTCGGCCGTGACGGCGCAGGTGTTGACGATCACCGCGTCGCCGAGCCCGGCGGCCTGGGCGTGGCCGCGCATCACCTCGGACTCGAAGGCGTTCAAGCGGCAACCGAAAGTGACGATCTCGAGCCCGGCCATGATCACTCCGGCAGCAGCGACGGGTCGATCACGCCGGTGAAGCTCACCGCCACCGGGCCGGTCATCAGCACGTGATCGTCGCCGCGCCATTCGATCGAAAGCGAACCGCCGTCGGCGACGATCTCGGCCTGGCGCGCGGCCAAGCCACGGCGATACGCGGCCACCAGCGCGGCGCAGGCGCCGGTGCCGCAGGCGGGGGTCAATCCGGCGCCGCGTTCCCACACCCTGAGCCGGATCTTCGCGGGCGAGATCACCTGCGCCACGCCGATATTGGCGCGCCGGGGGAAGAGCGGATCGTGCTCGAGCTTGGGCCCGAGCGTTGCCAGATCGATGGCCGCCACGTCCTTCACGAAAAACGTCGCGTGCGGATTGCCCATGCTGGTGGCAACGGCGTCGGACAAAGGGCCGAGCGACAGCGGCAAATGATCGGTGTCGCAATCGCGGCTGAGCGGAATGTCGCGCCAGGACCAGCGCGGCTTGCCCATGTCGACCGCGATCCGGTCCTTTCCCGCCTGGCGCGCCTCGATCAATCCGGCGCCGGTTTCGAGCGTCACGGCGTCCCGGCCGCTTTCGCGCATCAGCATAGAGCCGATGCAGCGCGCGGCGTTGCCGCAGGCCTCGACCTCGCCGCCATCGGCGTTGCGGATGCGCAGAAACGCCTCGGCGCCCTTGGCCTTGGGCGGCTCGATGACGATGAGCTGGTCGCAGCCCACGCCGGTGTGGCGCGCGGCTATCGCGGCGGCCTGGCGGTCATCGAGCCGGATATCGTGGGCGCGCGCGTCGAGCACGACGAAGTCGTTGCCGAGGCCGTGCATCTTGACGAAGGGCGTGGCCCGTTTGGACAGGGGGGGCATGGCCAGGGATATAGGCATCCCCCGGCACCCTGTAAACAAAGGTAAAGGGCGGAGCCTGTTCGGGCCCCGCCCCTCGCCTCATTCAGAATCATGAGTTGCCGAACGGCGGCGCTCAGTGACTGACGGTCGCGTTGCCGTTGAGGTTTGCCGAGGTGGAGCCGGAAGCGGCCGGCTGCTTGGCCTGCTGCTGGGCCGGAACCTTCTTCTGCGCGGTCTTGTGGACCTTCGGGGCCTTGGTCTTGGCCGCCGGAGCCGCGGCCGAGGAATGGACGCCCGAGGCCGGGGTGGGCGAGGCCGGGGTCATCGAATCCGCCAGCGCCGGCAAAGCGGCGAAGGCGAGCATCAAGGCCGCCACGGCGGCGCGGGTGGTGAGAGAGTTACGCATGTGGGGGGATGTCCTCTAGGTTGGCGGATCCGGGATCGAACCCGCGCGACAACAACGCCGCCCACCCCGCTCAAGTTCCAGGGCAAAGCGGTGATCTTGTGATGGCCGAATTAAGGCGAAGCTTGCGCGGTTGACAGGAACCGCCCCGGACCTTAACTTCCGCCCCGTTTCAAGGGATTAACGCCCTTCCGCCCCCGAGGGGGCAGGCCAGTCCGCGAGTGTCGCGCGCTGGCCCGTTCGGCTTTTGCGCGGCGATAAGGAGTCTATTTGTTCGAGAGTCTGAGTTTCCGCCTGGGCGACATCTTCGACCGCTTGAAGCGCAAGGGCGCGCTGAGCGAGGCCGATGTCGATGCGAGCCTGCGCGAGATTCGCGTGGCGCTGATCGAGGCGGACGTGGCGCTGCCGGTGGTGAAGGATTTCGTGGCGGCGGTGCGCGTCAAGGCGGTGGGCGAGGAAGTGCTGCGCTCGGTGACGCCGGGGCAGATGATGGTGAAGATCGTCCACGACCATCTGGTCGAGACGCTCCAAGGCGACGTCAGTCTCAATTTCAACGCGGTGCCGCCGGTGGCGCTGATGATGGTGGGGCTGCAAGGCTCGGGCAAGACCACCAGCGCCGCCAAGCTCGCCCGATTCCTGAAGGAACGCGAGAAGAAGAAGGTGATGCTGGCCTCGCTCGACGTCGCGCGCCCGGCGGCTCAGGAGCAGTTGGCCGTGCTGGCGAAGCAGATCGGCGTCGCCTGCCTGCCCGTGGTGGCCGGCGAGAGGCCGGTGGCGATCGCCCAGCGCGCCCTGGAACAGGCCAAGCGCGAGGGCTATGACGCCGTCATCCTCGACACCGCCGGGCGGCTTTCGATCGACGAGCCGCTGATGCAAGAGGCGGCGGCGGTGCACCAGGCGGCCAATCCGGCGGAGACGATTCTTGTCGTTGACGCCCTGACGGGTCAAGACGCGGTCAATACCGGCAAGGCTTTCGCCGCGCGGCTGCCCATCACCGGCATCCTGCTGACCCGGATCGACGGCGACGCGCGCGGCGGCGCGGCGCTGTCCATGCGCGCGATCACCGGCAAGCCGATCAAGCTTTTGGGCACGGGCGAGAAGCTCGGCGATCTCGAACCCTTCCACGCCGAGCGCGTCGCCTCGCGCATCCTCGGCATGGGCGACGTGGTGGGGCTGGTCGAGAAGGCCGCCGAAGCCGCCGACGAGGCAGAAAACGCGCGCATCGCGCGCAAGGTGGAAAAGGGCGGCTTCGATCTCGACGATCTGGCCGTGCAATTGAAGCAGATCAAGAAGATGGGCGGCATGGGCGGCATCCTCGGCCATTTGCCGGGCGTGGCGAAGGTCAAGAAACAGCTCGACGCGGCCAATATCGACCCGTCCATGCTCAAGCGGCAGGAGGCGATCCTGTCCTCGATGACCAAGGCCGAGCGCAAGAACCCGAAGCTGTTGAACGCCTCGCGCCGCCAACGCATCGCCGCCGGTTCGGGCACGACGGTTCCCGAGATCAACCGGCTGATCAAGCAGTACCAGGACATGACGCAGATGATGAAGCGCATGGGCAAGCTCGGCAAAGCCGGACTCGCCCGGCAAGGCATCGGCGCCTTGATGCCGCCGGGCGGTTTCCCCGGCGGTTTGAAACATTAACCCGTGCATAGGAAATCATCAGCCTGCGCATCAGGCCCCCTCAACCCCGCCATCGGGTCTCTTTAACCCGCACACCGGACATCACCAGGAAAGGCAATACATGGCTCTCAAGATTCGTCTCGCTCGCGGCGGCGCCAAGAAGCGCCCGTTCTATTCGATCGTGGTGGCGGAATCGCGCAGCCCGCGCGACGGCCGCTTCATCGAGAAGCTCGGCACCTACAACCCGATGCTGGAGAAAGGCCACAAGGAACGCGTGACGCTCAAGACCGAACGCATCCAGCACTGGATCAAGATGGGTGCGCTGCCCTCGGAGCGCGTCATCCTGTTCCTGGCCGATGCCGGCATGATGAAAAAGCCCGAATACCGCGAGTCGCCCTTGAAATCGATGCCCCGCGCCGAGCGCCGCAAGCTCAATGCGCCCAAGGCCGAAGGCGATGCGGCCGCGGGCGGCGCGGCTCCTGCCGCGGCTCCCGCCGGTGAAGCCAAGCCGGCCGAGAAGAAAGCGGAAGCGAAGCCGGCTGAAAAGCCGCCCGCCGAGAAGCCCGCCGAAAAGCCGGCGGCGCCGGCGGCCTGAACGGAGACGGGTCTTGGCCGATAAAGACGATCAGCGGATTTGTCTCGGCGCCGTCGCCGGCGTGCACGGCGTCAAGGGGCTGGTGCGGCTCAAAAGCTTCACCGCCGATCCCAAGGACATCGCATCCTATGGGCCGCTCGAGGACGAGCGGGGCGCGCGGCGCTTCGAGATCGCGGTGACCGGCGCCGCGCGCGGCGCGCTGATCGCGCGCATCCAGGGGATCGAGGACCGCAACGCCGCCGAACGGCTCAAGGGCGAGAAGCTTTACGTCAAGCGCTCATGCCTGCCGCCGACCAATCCCGAGGAATTCTACCAGCACGATCTGGTCGGGCTCGAAGCCCGGCTCGAGGACGGCTCGATGCTGGGCCGCGTGGAAGCGGTGTTCGATTTCGGCGGCGGCGCCAATCTGGAAATCGCGCTGGCCGAGGGCCGCAGCGTGATGGTGCCGTTCACCCGCCGCACCGTGCCCAAGGTGGATCTGTCCGGCGGGCTGCTCACCGTGGCGCCGCCCGAGGGGCTGCTGGAACAACCCAAGCCGAAGACCCGGCGCGCATGACCGCCCCCTGGACCGCCACCGTGCTGACCCTGTTCCCGGAAATGTTTCCCGGGCCGCTGGGTTTTTCGCTCGCCGGCAATGCAAGCGGCAAGGGGATTTGGCGCCTGGAAACAGTGGACATCCGCCGATTCGCGCGCGATAAACACCGCTCCGTCGACGACACGCCTTTCGGCGGCGGGCCGGGCATGGTCTTGAGGCCCGACGTCCTCGATGCGGCGATTGCCGGCACGCAAGCTCCGGGTCCGCTGTTCCTGCTGAGTCCGCGCGGAAAACCGCTGGACCAGGGGCGCGTCCGGGAACTGGCGGCGGGACCGGGCGTCCGGTTGCTGTGCGGACGCTTCGAGGGCGTCGACCAGCGGGTGATCGAGGCGCGCCGGATCGAGGAGCTGAGCCTCGGCGATTTCGTGCTTTCGGGCGGCGAGCCGGCGGCGATCGCGTTGATCGACGCCTGCGTCAGGCTCCTGCCCGGCGTCGTGGGCAAGGAATTTTCGCTGGAGGAAGAGAGTTTCACCGGGGGATTGCTCGAATATCCCCACTACACCCGGCCGCAGGATTGGCAGGGAATGCCCGTGCCGGAGGTTCTCGTCTCCGGCCATCACGAGAAGGTCCGCCAGTGGCGCAAGGCCGAGGCGGAAGCGGCGACGCGGGAGCGACGCCCGGATTTGTGGAAACAATACCTCGCCCGCTCGCGGGGACAGTAAGACCGGAGAAGTGCCATGGACGTTATGCAGATGCTCGACAAAGAGGCGGTCCAGAAACTGACCGCCGCCCGCGCGGTGCCGGAGTTCCGGCCGGGCGACACGCTCAAGGTGATGCTGCGCGTGATCGAAGGCGAGCGCGAGCGCGTCCAGGCGTTCGAGGGCGTGTGCATCGCGCGCAAGAACGCCGGGATCAATTCCAACTTCACGCTCAGGAAGATTTCCTACGGCGAGGGCGTCGAGCGCGTCTTCCCGCTCTATTCGCCGCGCATCGCCTCCATCGAGGTGGTGCGCCGCGGCATGGTGCGCCGCGCCAAGCTCTATTACCTGCGCGGGCTGGCGGGCAAGGCGGCGCGCATCACCGAGCGCGAGCGCGAGAAGATCGCGACCAAGGGCATCGATTTGACGGCGATCGCCGGCGATGCGACCTCGCCCGTGGCGGACGAGGCCCCGGCGCCCGAAGCCGGGGAAGCCGCCGCCCCGGTTGAAGCCAAGCCGAAAACCGCGGCCCGGGTGAAAGCGAAGCCGAAGCCAAGGCGAAAGTGAAAGCCGAAGCCAAGGCCGCCAAGGCCAAGACGCCAGCGAAGAAGTAACGCCATGGCCCGGAAGCGGACGCTGTTCGACAAAATCTGGGAAAGCCATCTGGTCGAGCAACTGCCGGACGGCACCTGCCTGCTCTATATCGACCGGCATCTGGTGCATGAGGTCACCAGCCCGCAGGCCTTCGAGGGCCTGCGCCTGAGCCGGCGCAAGGTGCGCCAGCCCTTGGCCACCATCGCGGTGGTCGACCACAACGTGCCGACCACCGACCGCTCCAAGGGGATATCCGATCCGGAATCGAAGCTCCAGATCGAGACGCTGGATCGCAACGCCAAGGAATTCGGCATTCCCTATTTCGGCATCGACGATTTGCGCCAGGGCATCGTCCACATCATCGGTCCCGAGCAGGGCATGACCCAGCCCGGCATGACCATCGTCTGCGGCGACAGCCACACCGCGACCCACGGCGCCTTCGGCGCGTTGGCGTTCGGCATCGGAACGTCCGAGGTCGAACATGTGCTGGCGACGCAGACTTTGATCCAGCGCCGCGCCAAGAACATGCGCGTTTCGGTCGAGGGCGATCTGCCGCAAGGCGTGACAGCCAAGGATCTGATCCTCGGCATCATCGGCCAGATCGGCACCGCCGGCGGCACCGGCCATGTCGTCGAATACGCCGGCAATGCGATCCGCAAGCTGTCGATGGAAGGGCGCATGACGGTGTGCAACATGTCGATCGAGGCCGGCGCGCGCGCCGGATTGATCGCGCCCGACGAAACCACGTTCGACTATCTGAAGGGCCGGCCTTCCGCCCCCAAGGGCGCCGCTTGGGAACAGGCGGTCGCGTTCTGGAAGACGCTCCCGTCCGACCCGGGCGCCGTTTACGACACCGAGATCAAGATCGACGCATCCAAGATCGCGCCGCAAGTGACCTGGGGCACCAGCCCCGAGGACGTGCTGCCGATCACGGGAATCGTGCCCGACCCGGCCGGCGTGGCCGATCCGGCCAAGCGCGCGGCGATGGAACGCTCGCTCGAATACATGGACCTCAAGCCCGGCACCAAATTGATGGAATTGCCGGTGCAGCGCGTCTTCATCGGCTCCTGCACCAACGGGCGGATCGAGGATCTGCGCGCAGCCGCCAAGATCGCCCAGGGCCGCAAGGTGGCGGCCGGCGTCGCCGCCATGGTGGTGCCGGGCTCGGGCCTGGTGAAGCGCCAGGCCGAGGCGGAAGGGCTCGACCGCATCTTCCTCGCGGCCGGATTCGAATGGCGCGAGCCGGGCTGTTCCATGTGTCTCGCCATGAATGCCGACCGGCTCGAGCCGGGAGAGAGATGCGCCTCCACCTCGAATCGGAATTTCGAAGGCCGCCAGGGGCGCGGCGGGCGCAGCCATCTGATGAGCCCGGCCATGGCCGCCGCCGCCGCGGTGACCGGCCGACTCGCGGATGTGCGCGAACTGAGCTGACCCCACCGACCGTCAAAAATCCGTCACGAAACTGCAACGCCTGCGACTTTTTGCGCGCGTAAGTTCCCGGACGACGGGGCGATGCGCGTGCGCGCCCACGTTTCACCAGGAAGGGGCACTTTTCATGAAACAGCGAATTCTTTTCGCCCTCGCCGCGGTTTCGGCGGCGGCGATGCTGACCGTATCGGCGCAGGCCAAGGACTTGTCCGGCGCCGGCGGCACGGCGATCTATCCGGTCCTGTCGCAATGGGCCGACACCTATCAGAAGGCGACCGGCACCGCCGTCAATTACCAGGCCATCGGCTCGGGCGGCGGCATCAAGCAGATCCAGGCCGGAACCGTCGACTTCGCCAACAGCGACAAGCCGCTGAAGCCCGACGATCTGGCCGCGATGAAAGTCGCGCAATTCCCGATGGTGATCATCTCCATCACCCCGATCGTCAACCTGCCCGGCATCAAGCCGGGTGAAATGACGCTCGACGGCAAGACGCTGGCCGACATCTATCTCGGCAAGATCACGTCCTGGGACAGCCCGCAGATCAAGGCGCTCAACCCGGCCGTCAAGCTGCCGCACATGGCGATCACGACCGTTCACCGTTCGGACGGCTCGGGCACGACCTTCAATTTCACCAACTATCTCGGCAAGGTCAGCCCGGAATGGCAAGACAAGGTCGGCGCGGACGTGTCGGTCGAGTGGCCGAACGGCGTCGGCGGCAAGGGCAATGCCGGCGTGGCTTCCTCGGTCCAGCAGGTCGTCGGCTCGATCGGCTATGTCGAATACGCCTATGTCATGGAAAACAAGCTGACTTTCACCAAGATGAAGAACAAGGCGGGCAAGACGCTCGAGCCCACCATGGACGCGTTCACGGCGGCGGCGGCGAACGCCGATTTCAGCAAGGTGCAGGATTTCTATCTCATCCTGACCGATCAGCCGGGCGACAAGAGCTGGCCGATCACCGCGGCGACCTACATGCTGATGCGCCTGGATTACACGGCGGATCAAAACCAGCCGGTGCTCAAGTTCCTCGATTGGGCCCTCAAGAACGGGCAGGAACAGGCAAGGGCGCTCGACTACGTGCCGCTGCCCCCGCCCGTCGTTCAGCAGATCGAGGCCTCCTGGGCCCGGGATTTCAAGACCCCGGACGGCAAGCCGATCTTCTCGGCAATGGCGGCTCACTAAGTCTTTTCCGCTGAAGGTTTATCGAGACGCTCTTTCGTGAAACGGGGCCGGGTCGAAAGACCCGGCCCCAGGTTTTTGGGGGGCGCGCGCGAGCCCGCCCTTGCCTTCCGGCCCCGCCTCCGCTAACCATCGGGCCGCCATGGACCGATTCACCACCCTCACCGGCGTCGCGGCGCCCTTGCCGATGATCAATGTCGACACCGACAAGATCATCCCCAAGCAATATCTCAAGACCATCGCGCGCACCGGGCTGGGCAAGGCCTTGTTCGACGAGCTGCGCTACAACCCGGACGGCAGCGAGAAGCCGGATTTCGTCCTCAATCAGCCGGCCTACCGGAAGGCGCAGATCCTGGTGGCGGGCGAGAATTTCGGCTGCGGCTCGTCGCGCGAGCACGCGCCCTGGGCGCTGTTGGATTTCGGCATCCGCGCCGTGATCGCGCCGAGCTTCGCCGACATCTTCCACACCAATTGCCTCAAGAACGGCGTGCTGCCGATCGCGTTGCCGGCCGAGATTTGCGCCCAGCTGATGGACGACGCGCGCAAGGGGGCGAACGCCCGCATCACCATCGATCTCGAAAAGCAGACCGTCACCCGGCCCGACGGCCAGGCCATCCGTTTCGAGATCGATCCGTTCCAGAAGGACTGCCTGCTCAAGGGCCTGGACGAGATCGGCCTGACCCTGAAAAAGGACAAGGCGATTTCGGGCTACGAGCAAAAGCGCAAGCAGAGCCAGCCCTGGCTTTGAGCCGGGAAAGACCGCCGGGGAAGACCGGATAAGGGGGATCATGCCGTCGAACAAGAAAGTGCTGCTCCTGCCCGGCGACGGGATCGGGCCGGAGGTGACGCGCCAGGCCGCGCGCGTGCTCGAGCTCTTCGGCCGGAAGAAGATCGCCAGCTTCGAGGTGAAAGAGGATTTGGTCGGCGGCGCGGCGCTCGACCGGCACAAGCTGCCCTTGACCGACGCGACCATGAAGACCGCGATGGAAGCCGACGCCGTACTGCTGGGCGCGGTGGGCGGCCCGAAATGGGACAATCTTCCCTTCGCGTTGAAGCCCGAGCGCGGCTTGTTGCGCTTGCGCAAGGACATGGAGCTGTTCGCCAATCTGCGGCCGGCCTTCGTGTTCGGCCCGCTGGTCGGCGCCTCGACCTTGAAGAAAGAAGTGGTCGAAGGGCTCGACATGATCATCGTGCGGGAACTCACCGGCGGGATTTATTTCGGCGAGCCGCGCGGCATTTCGACCTTGCCCGACGGCAGCCGCAAGGGCGTCAACACCCAGGTCTACACCACGGCCGAGATCCTGCGCGTGGCGCGGGTGGGATTCGAGCTGGCGCGCAAGCGCGGCAAGAAGCTTTGCTCGGTCGAAAAGGCCAATGTCATGGAATCGGGCGTGTTGTGGCGCGAAGAGGTGCAGAAGCTGGGCGACGCGGAATACCGGGACATCGCGCTTTCCCACATGTATGCCGATAACTGTGCCATGCAGCTGGTGCGGAACCCCAAGCAGTTCGACGTCATCGTCACCGACAATCTCTTCGGCGACATTTTATCGGATTGCGCCGCGATGCTGACCGGCTCGCTCGGCATGCTGCCTTCGGCCAGCCTGGGCGCGGTGGACAAAAGCGGCAGGCGCCGCGCGCTTTACGAGCCGGTGCACGGCTCGGCGCCCGACATCGCCGGCAAGAACGCGGCCAATCCGCTGGCGTCGATCCTGTCGCTCGCCATGATGCTGCGCTGGTCCTTCGACATGGAGGACGAGGCGCGTATGGTGGAAAAGGCGGTCGAGGCGGCGCTCGAAAGCGGCGCCCGCACCGGCGACATCATGCAGCCGGGCATGAACAAGATTTCCACCACGGATATGGGCGACAAGGTGCTGGCCGAGATATCGTTGCTGATCTAGGCGCCGGCCCCGTCTCCGCGAGGCGGGGACGGCTTATTGGCCTTCGTGGAAATGCGGCTTCACCTGCTCGGCGAAGCGCGACATCTCTTCCTTCACCTGACGGTGCGGTTTCAGCCCGACGTTGAAATAGAGGATCACCTCGTTGAAGCCGGCGGCTTCGACCTTCTTGAGCGTGTCGATCATCTGCTGCGATCCACCCATCAGCACCGAATTCTCGGTGAGATCGCCCGGCTTCACCTTGTGCAGCCTTTCCACCATGTCGATGAAATAGCGGTAGCTCGGCGGCGCGGTCTTGGGATCGCCGGGCAAGGCCGGTATGACGCATTCCTTGTAGTAGCGGATCTGGCGGGCGCGCGCGGCGTCTTCTTGTTCCTTGGTGTCGAAGAAATGGGTGAAATAGCTGCACATCAGCCGGCCGGGCTCGCGGCCGTATTTGGCGCAAGTCTCGCGATAGAGGTCCGAAACCTGCCTGAGCCCGCCGAAACTCATGGCGGCCGCAAAGGGCGCCACGATCAAGCCGCAGTTGAGCCTTGCCGCCAGCTCGATCGAGGGCTTGGAGAAGGAGCCGACATAGGTGGGGATCGGCCGCTGCACCGGTTGCGGCGTGATGCGCACGTCCTCGAACTGGTAATATTTCCCCTTATGCGAGATGCGCTTGCCGCCCGCGTCCCACAAGCGGCGCACCACCTCCATGCCCTCCTCGAAAATACCCTGGTTGTCGTCGAAATCGATCTTGAAAGGCATGTATTCGCGCCGGTCGTAGCCGCGCCCGGCGGCCCAATCGACCCGGCCGTGGCTGAGAAGATCGAGCGAGGCCCATTGCTCGGCGACGCGGATGGGGTGGTGTAGCGGCAACACCGTGACCGCGGGAGCGAGGCGGATGCGCGAGGTCTTGGCGGCGATATGGGCCAGCACCAGATCGGGACAGGACAAGACGCCCAGGGAGTTAAAGTGATGCTCGCCGATCCAGGCGGAATGGAGTCCGAGCGTCTCGGCGTGCAACGTCTCGGCGACGATGTCGGCGACGAACTGGTTGGCCGAGCGCGGATTGTTCTCGTAGTGATTGTCGCTCAGCGTGAAATAGCCGAAATCGAGCATCGTCCCTCCCCCTCAACCGGTTTTTTTAACCATAGACCGGGGCCGAAGCCGCTTCCAAGCCGGAACTGGCCGAAGCCCTGCGCGCCCCGATCCAGTCTTGGCAAGACCAGCCGCGTCAAACGCGCCGGCCGCGGGCGGGGTCTGGCCGAAGATCGTGGTAAATCCGCGCGCCGGACGCCGGCGTTAACCAGATTGATCATGACGTTAAGACTAAATAAACCCATTATTATGTAGATTCAAGTCAAAGCGTCGGTATTTCTTCTATGTTATTACACATTATTACACAAATCACAAAATTCTTTGCACGAATACTAATTTATATATTGGAAATTCTTGCACATTAGGGTACAAGTTTGACAGCGGCGCCGTCTAACGTCGGCGGCTTTGACAGGTCGGTGGTTCGCAGAACGCGCATCCGGTCGGTCTCGCGTCCTTGGATAGAGGAACGGGAGCGAACATGTTGCGTATCTTCGGTCACTTCGTGCCGCTTCCGGCGCTTCTGGTCGGATTGTGCGAAATCTTCCTGATCTCGCTGGCGCTGTTGATCGCGCTCGGGCCCGCCCCGGCCGAAGCGCTGACGCATCTGCATTTCATTTCGCCCTCGGCGCAGTTCACCGCCGGATTCACCGGCCTGGCGATCGGCGCCATGAGCGTGGTCGGGCTTTACAACTACGACGTCTTCCTCGATTCGCGCGTGATGATCACCAAGATCGTGGTGGCGCTGGCGCTGGTGCTGCCGGTGGCGGCGGTGCTGTGCGCCTTCTTCGCCAACGAGGCCTATGGCGGCCATTTGGGTTCCTGGGCCGCCTTGTGCTTCAAGGGCAGCCTGGCCTGGATGGGCGGCGTGATCGTGACCCGCGTCGGATTCCTCCATTATTCCAGCTCCGAGAGCTTCCGCCGCCGCATCATCGTGCTCGGCACCGGCGTGCGCGCCTCGCGCATCGCCGAATTGGCGAATTCCGGCCGCAACCGTTATTTCGTGCCCAAGGCCTTCGTCCACGCGCATGGCGACGTGCACCTGGTTTCGGGTTCGACGCTCGATCTCGACCAGACCGAGGACCAGCACGCGCTCGCCAAATTCGCGAAGGCCGCGGGCGTCAAGGAAGTGGTGGTGGCGACCGACGACCGCCGGGGCATGCCGGTGACCCAGCTGCTGCATTGCAAGATCGCCGGCGTCAACGTGGTCGATTACCTGACCTTCTGGGAACGCGAAAACGGCCGCATCGACATCGAGGCGTTGCAGCCGAGCTGGCTGATCTTCTCCGACGGCTTCCGCCAGGGCGCGGTGGTCGACGTCATGAAGCGCGTCTTCGACCTCGCCGCGAGCTTCGTTCTGCTGGCCGCGACGTTGCCGGTCATAGCACTCACCGCCGTCGCCATCCGGCTCGAAAGCCCCGGCCCGGTGCTCTACCGCCAGGAACGCACCGGTTATCACGGCCGGCCCTTCACGCTCTTGAAGTTCCGCAGCATGCGTCCGGACGCCGAAATCGGCGGCGCGCCGCAATGGGCCACCCAGGCCGACCCGCGCGTGACCCGCATCGGCGCGATCATCCGCAAATACCGCATCGACGAGCTGCCGCAGCTCTGGAACGTGTTCCGCGGCCAGATGAGCTTCGTCGGCCCACGCCCCGAGCGGCCGTTCTTCGTGGAGCAACTGGCCCGGGACATTCCGTTCTACGAGGAACGCCACGCGGTGAAGCCGGGCATCACCGGCTGGGCCCAGGTCAATTGCGCCTATGGCGCCTCGCTCGACGACGCGCGTTTGAAGCTCGCCTACGACCTCTATTACGTGAAGAACCGCACCCTGTTTCTCGACATCGTGATCCTGATCCAGACCGTCCGGGTCATCCTGTTCCACGAGGGGGCGCGCTAGAATCATGGGCCTCGCCCCGGTCACGGCACCTATCTGCGCCGGCGCCTTCGCGGCGCTGTTCCTGTTCACGCTGGCGCGCGGCAAGCCCTCGCGCGAGGGCCGCTTCGTGCTGGCCGCGTCGGCCGCGACGGCGTTGTGGGCGGTCTTCACCGGCTTCGGCGGCGAAACCTTCGGCGATTTCGTGCCGCTCTTGGAGACCGTGCAGGGCCTGATCTGGCTCGCGCTGTTGGCGATGCTGCTGCGCCCGCAACCGGGCGACGCCAAGCGACTGGCATTCTGGCGGGCCGCGATCTGGGGCGGAGCCTTGGCTTGTCTCTCGGTCATCGCCGACGATCTGGTGCATTGGGCCGGGGCTGGCGAGCTCGCCATCCCGCAGATCCTGGCGCGCGAGGGACTGGCGGTGGCCGGGCTGCTGCTGGTCGAGAACCTCTACCGCAACACCGAGCAGAAGCGGCTGTGGAACGTGGCGCCTTTGTGCATCGCCATCGGCGGCTTCTTCGCCTATCAGCTGTTCCTCTATTCGAACGCGCTCTTGACCGGGCACGTCAATCCGCTCTTCGCCGAGGCGCGGCTGGCGGCGACGGCCTTGAGCGCGCCGTTCCTGGCGCTCACCCTCGCGCGCAACCGCGACTGGCGCATCGACATCCACATCTCGCGCCGCGTGGTGTTTCACACCTTCACCCTGGTGGTGAGCGGCGGATTCCTGCTCGCGGTCGCGGCGTTGGGCGCGGCGGTGCACGAGATGGGCGGCGAGTGGGGCCCGGCGGCGCAGGTGATCTCGCTGTTCGGCGCGATCCTGGTGCTGGCGTTGGTGCTGTCCTCGGGCGGCATCCAGGCGCGGCTCAAATACCTGGTGTCGCGGAATTTCTTCTCGCTGCGCTACGACTACCGCCTCGAGTGGATGAACTTCATCGAGACCCTGTCCGCGCGCGGCGAAGGCGAGGATTTGAAGCGCCGCGTGATCGAGGCGGTGGCCAACATCGTCGACAGTCCGCGCGGCGCGCTGTGGCTGATCGACGGTCAAGCCGGCTATCGCCCGGCGGCGGGCTTCGATTTGCGGCTGGCGGCGGACGCGCGCGAAGCCCCGGACGCCGATTTCGTCGCCGGATTCCGCGGCGGAGCCTGGATCCAGGAAATGACGCAGGAGAAAGGCCCCGCCAACTGGCGCGCCTCGGCGGATTTCTGGCTGGCGGTGCCGCTGGCGCATTGCGGGCGCTTGATCGGATTCATCACGCTGACCCGGCCGCGCGCGCCCTTGGACCTCAACTGGGAAAGCTTCGAGCTGCTGCGCGCGGTGGCGCGCCAGGCGGCGAGTTATATCTGCGAGGAACGCGCGGCGCAGGCGCTGGCCGATGCGCGCGGCCTCGAGCAATACGGCAAGCGTTTCGCCTTCGTCGGCCACGACATCAAGAACCTGGCGGGCCAGCTGCGGTTGATCGCCGAAAACGCGCGGGCCCACGGCGACGACCCCGAATTCCGCGCCGACGTTTTCCGCACCATCGAATGCTCGGCCGAGCGCATGAACAAGCTCTTGTCGCAGCTGAAGGCGGGCAATGCCGAAACCGGGGCATCCGATCCCGCCACTCTGATCGCCGAGGTGGCGCGCGATCTCTCCGGCCCGGGGATATCCGTCCGGGCCGAAACCCGCGGCACGAACTCCGTCCGCATCGCGGCCTCGACGCTGCGCTCGGCGCTCGCCCATCTCGTCAGCAACGCCGTCGAGGCCTCGCGCCCGGGTCAAGCCGTGATCATGAAGAGCGCGGCCGAAGCGGGGAAACTCGTCATCGAGATCGCGGACCAGGGTCCCGGCATGACGCCCGAATTCATCCAAAACGATCTGTTCCGTCCGCTCCGCACCACCAAGGCGGGCGGCCACGGCATCGGCGCCTATCAGGCGCGCGAATTGATTCGCGCGGCGGGCGGCGAGATCGAAGTCGTTTCATCCCCCGGCGCTGGCACCACCATGCGCATCGTACTGCCCCTAGCGAGCGAAGGAGCCGTCTCAACCGCGGCGTAATGTCATGAAAGACAGCAAAATCCAAATTCTCCTGGTCGAGGACGACGAAGGCCTGTCGCGCCAATACAAATGGGCGCTGGCCGATTTCGAAATCGCCTTGGCGGGCAACCGCGAGAACGCGATCGCCGAATTCCGGCGCGTGCGTCCGGCGGTGGTGGTGCTCGATCTGGGCCTGCCGCCCGATGCCGACCGAGCATCCGAGGGCATGGCCGCGCTCGAGGCCATGCTGGCCATGGCGCCCGAGACCAAGATCATCGTCGCCACCGGCAACGAAAGCCGCGAGGTGGCGTTGCGCGCCGTCCAGCTCGGCGCCTACGACTTCCACCAGAAGCCGGTCGATCTCGACGTCCTCAAGCTGATGATCGCGCGGGCAGCGCGGCTCCATGCGCTCGAGGCCGAGAACCGCCGCTTGCAGGAGCTGTCGCCGCGCTCGCCGGTCGACGGCATCGTCGCGGCCAGCCCGCAGATGACCCGCGTTCTGCGCACCATCGAGAAGATCGCGCCCACCGACGTCGCGGTATTGCTCCTGGGCGAAAGCGGCACCGGCAAGGAAGTGCTGGCCCAGGCGGTCCACCGCCTGAGTTCGCGCGCCAAGATGCCGTTCGTCGCCATCAATTGCGCGGCGATCCCCGAGACCCTCCTGGAAAGCGAGCTGTTCGGCCACGAGAAAGGCGCCTTCACGGGCGCGATCAAGCAGACCATCGGCAAGATCGAAGGCGCCAACGGCGGCACCTTGTTCCTCGACGAGATCGGCGACGTGCCGCTGCCGATGCAGGTGAAGCTGCTGCGGTTCCTGCAAGACCAGGTGGTGGAGCGCGTCGGCGGCCACCGTCCGATCCAGGTCGACGTGCGCATCGTCTGCGCCACCAATCAGGATCTCGACCATCTCATCGGCACCGGCCGCTTCCGCGAGGATCTCTATTACCGCCTCAACGAGGTGCGGGTGAGCGTGCCGCCCCTGCGCGAGCGCGAAGGCGACCCGGTGCTGCTCGCCAATTTCTTCCTGAAGAAGTTCAACGAGCAGTTCGACCGCAAGATCAAGAGCTTCGCCTCCGATGCGCTCACCGCCATCGCCGTCCATCCGTGGCGCGGCAACGTGCGCGAGCTGGAAAACCGCGTGAAACGGGCGGTGGTGATGGCCGAAGGCGCCGCGATCTCGGCTTCGGACCTCGAACTCGCCCCGGCCGAGCTGCCTTTCGGCTCGCTCGATCTGCGCGAGGCGCGGGCGCGCGCCGAACGCGGCGTCATCCAGATGGCGCTGGCGCAAAGCGGCGGCAATCTGTCGCGCGCCTCGAAGCTCTTCGGCATCAGCCGGCCGACGCTCTACGGCCTGCTCGAAGGCCTCGGCCTCGAAGTGAATTCCTGAGTTTCCGGAGAACCACGATGGCCAAATCCACCCGCCTTTTCATCCGCGCCCTGCCCGTGCTGCTCGCGCTCGCCGCTTGGCCGCAGCAGGGCTTCGCCGACGCCTATGCCGATTCGGCGCAAAATCTCATCGACCAGGGCAACCTCAAGGGCGCGGCCATCGAATTGCGCAATGCCGCGCGCAACCAGCCGCAGAACCCCGACATCCATCTGCGCCTGACGCAGATCTATCTCGATCTCGGCAACATCCCCGCCGCCGAGGCCGAAATCCAGAGCGCCATCGCCCAGAACGCCGACGAGGCCAAGAGCGCGCCGCTCCTGGGCCAAGTCCTGCTGCGCCAAGGCAAGTTCGGCCAGGTGCTCAAGGCAAGTGCCGGCCGGCAACCGTCCGGCCGCGGCCGAAAGCGCGGTGCGCCTGGCGCGCGGCCTGGCCTATCTGGGATTGCACCAGATGGGCGACGCCGAGTCCGCGTTGCGCGACGCCGAGCGGCTCGATCCCCGCGCCATCGACCCGAAGCTGGGCACGGCGCGCCTGCTGATGGCGCAAAACCAATCCGCCCCCGCCGAGGGCAAGGTGGACGAGGCGCTGGCGCTCGATCCGCACAACGACCGCGCGCTCACCATGAAGGCGGAATTCCTGCGTCAGCGCGGCGATTACGACGGCGCGCTCGCGCGTTACAACGACATTCTCGCGCGCGAGAAGCAGAGCGTTCCGGCGCTGCTCGGCCGGGCCAATATCGAGATCGCCAAGAACAGCCTCGATGCGGCGCAGCAGGACATCCACGCCGCCGCGGCCGAGAGCCCGAACAGTCCCGAGGCGGCCTATCTTCTGGCGCTGCTTTACGCGCGCCAGGGAAATTTCGCCAAGGCCGGCGACGTCCTGGAGAAATTCTCGGTCCCGCTCGGCGAATTTCCCGGCGGCCATCCTGCTCACCGGCGTGGTCGAGTACTCGCAAAACCAGCTGGCGCAGGCCGAAGCCAATCTGACGCGCTTCACCGCGCGCGTGCCCAACAACCCGCTGGCGACCCGGCTTTTGGCCCAAATCGATCTGCGCCAGGGCCAGCCGGCCAAGGCCGTATCCCTGCTCGAGCCGTTGACCCAGGCCTATCCCAACGATGCGTCGGCCTGGGCGATCCTGGCCGACGCCTATGTCGCTTCCGGGGACAACGCCAAGGCGTCGGGCGCCATCAACCGCGCTTCCTCGCTCGACTCGAACAATCTGCACATCGACACCGAATTGGCGGTGTCGCGTTTCACGCTCGGCCAAACCGATCTGGCGCTGCAACAGCTCGAACACGTGTTCCAGACCACCGGCGGCGCCGAAGTCGCCGGGCCCGCGCTCGTGGTTTCCGATTTGCGCGCGCACCGCATCGACGACGCGGCCAAGACGGCCGAGAACCTGGCGAAGCAGCGCCCGAACGATCTGGTGGTGCGCAATCTGCTGGGACTGGTGCGCGTGGCGCAATCCGACCTGGTCGGCGCCGAGCGCATCTTCGCCGGCATCTACAGCCGAGCATCCGGAATTCACCGTCGCCGGCGTCAACCTCGCCCAGGTCTATCTCGGCGAAGGCCGGCCGGAGGATGCGCTGAGCGACATATCGCGCCATGATCGCCCGCGACGACGGCAATGTCGGCATGCGCATGACCATGGCCAATGTGCTGATCGCGATGCAGCGCTACGACGAGGCGGTGACGGTATTGCAGCGCGCCGGCGCGATCGATCCCAAGAACCCGGCTCCCGGCCTGAAGATCGCCACCATCCGCGCCGAACAGAAGGATTGGCAAAAGGCGATCGACACCATGCGCCCGATGGTCCAGCAATTCCCCAACTCCATCGAGGTGTTGGACATGATGGGACGCATCCAGATCGCCACCAAGGACAACGCCGGCGCGCTGGCGACTTATCGCCGCGCCATCGAAGTGGCGCCCACCAATGCCGCGATCTACGACCGCTATGCCGGCGTGCTCGCTTTCGCCGGCAATTGGACGGCGGCGCGCGATGCGCTGCGGCGCGCGGTCGCGCTCGCCCCCGGCGTTCCCGGCTACAAGGAAGGGTTGATCGAAACCGAATACAAGATCGGCGGCAAGGCGGCGGCGATGACCGCCGGCAAGGCGCTGATCTCGACCGGCGACAGCCCGACCCTGCCGGCGCAATGGACCGCGGCGGCGTTGGGGCGCGACGGCAAATTCGCCGACGCCGTGGCGCTCCTGACCGATGCCATACAACAGCATCCCTCCGAGGCGGCAACGGTGCAGCTCGCGATCCTGACGGCGAATGCGGGCGACCCC
>CAVXKY010000020.1:0-144796 GCA_963762425.1 uncultured Alphaproteobacteria bacterium
GGCTTAGCCGAGTCGCCCGGGCCATTTTCAAGACTCGCCCGATTCCGCGCCCTGAATACAAAGGGCGGGAAGCTTTCGCCTCCCGCCCTTATTTCTTAAAGAGACTCGTAAGACTCAGTCGTCGTATTCCATCGACACGTCCTTGCCGGTGTGATCCGGCATGAGAGCCGCCGACACCAGGCTTATCACCGAACAGGCGGCGATGAAGATGGCGATGGCGTAGCCGGTGTGATAGGCGGCGAACAGCGCGGTGGCGATGATGGGCGCCGGACCGCCGGCGATGATCGAAGCGAGCTGATAGCCCAGTGACGCGCCGCTGTACCGGAGACGCGGCGTGAAGGCCTCGGCGATCAGCGCCGCCTGCGGCCCGTATTGCATGTCATGCGGGATGAGCGACAGCACGATGGCGAGGAACACCGCCGAGGGCACCGCCGTATCCAGCATGCCGAAGTAGAGGAAGCCGAACAACCCGACCGCCGCTGCCCCGATCAGGTACATCTTCTTCCGGCCGATGCGGTCGGAGATGTGGCCCGAAAGCGGGATCGAGACGAAGGACACGCAGGACGCGACCAGCACCGCGGAAAGGATGAAGTCCCGCGACATGTGCAGCGTGCCGACGCCATAGGCGAAGACGAAGGCGGTGAAGATGTAGAACGGCGCCTGTTCCGACATCCGCAAGAGGGCCGAGAGCAGGATCTGCTTCGGCTGTTTCTTGAAGACTTCGATGACCGGCGCGTGCTCGATCTTCTTCTGGCTGAGGAGCTTCTGGAACACCGGCGTCTCGAGGATGCCGAGCCGGATCCAGAGGCCGATCGCGACCAGGATGATGCTCAGGAAGAACGGTATGCGCCAGCCCCAGGTCAGGAACTGGTCGCCCGACCAGGATGTAGCGCCGAGCATGACGATGGTCGACAGGAACAGGCCGCAGGGCACGCCGAATTGCGGCCAAGAGGCGACCAGGCCGCGATTGTGGTGGCCGCGCGACCATTCCATCGACAACAGCACCGAGCCGCCCCATTCGCCGCCGACGCCGATGCCCTGCAACGCGCGCAACACGGTCAGGATGATCGCGCCCCAGATGCCGATCGAATCGTAGCTCGGCACGAAGGCGATCAGGAAGGTCGCGATGCCCATGAGCAGCAAGGTGGCGATCAGCGTCGCCTTGCGGCCGATGCGGTCGCCGTAATGGCCGAAGATGGCCGCGCCGATCGGCCGCCCGATGAAGCCGATGAAGTATGTCGAGAAGGCCAGGAGCGTGGCGGTGGTCGGATCCGAGTTTGGGAAATAGAGCTTGCCGAAGACCAATCCGGCGGCGGTGCCGTAGAGGAAGAAGTCGTACCACTCGATGGTGGTGCCGACCGTGGCGGCGATCACCGCCTTGCGCAGTTCCCTGCTGTGATCGGCCGCGGAAAGCGAACCGGAAGCGGCTGTGGTGGCCATTGTGCGTTTCCCCCGTGGTTATGGTCCCGTCCCGTTCGGACGGGCGCGTATTCTTGAGGCGGAGGATAAATCCTCCCATCTTCCGGGCCAAGCCGTTTCGCGCGCGGGTTAAAACGCCTCCAAACTACGCCGCAACCCAGGCCTCAGCCGCCCGGCATGAAGATGCGTGCCGCGGTCAGGATCGGCCCGGTGCCTTGGGCCTGGAGCAGCACGGCGACGCCGCCATCGCCCAGCGCCTTGGCCTCGTCCGGCGGCACCATCAGCTCCATCGACCAGCCGGCCCAGGCGCCGATGCGGCGATAGCTTCGCACCACCTGGTAATCGGTCAGGGTCTTGCCCTCGTTCTCGCCGCGCAACACCGGGGTCGAGTGCGGCCGGTCAAAACCGACGAGCCAGATGGCGGCGGGAGCGCCAGGCGGCGACGGACCCTCGCCCACATCGACCGCCAGCGCGCCGTTCTGAAGCCAATGCAGCGCCAAGGCGGGATGCGGTTCGGGTTTCGCCCGCGCCGCGGCGATCAGCGCTTCGATCGCGGCCTTGTCCGAGCCGACGCCCTCGGCGGCGCCGTTCACCACCATTTCGGGGGTGTAGACGTAGCGCAGATGCAGGCTCTGCTGGTAATCGCGCTGGCGCCCGGTGGCCCAAGGCTTGCCGTAAGGATCGGTCCAGCCGATGTAGTTCCAGTAATCGACATGGAAGGCGAGGGCGAGGATGTCCGGCTGCTTCGACAGCTCGCCGAGAAACGCATCGGCCGGGGGGCAGGTGTTGCAACCTTGGGAGGTGAAGAGTTCGACCACCACCGGCGCCTGCGCCGCCGGCGTCTCGGCGGCGCGAATAGCATTGCCATCCGCGCCCAGAACGAGCGCGGCCAGCAGGGCCAAAACCAGGAAGCGGGTTCTCATCGCCCCCATCATCGGCGAGCGGCGCGATTTTGGCCACTCAATCGGCTTCACGTTGGGGTGAACGCGGGCAAGGGCCGCGCTTGACCGGGGAAACCGCCGCGCGCGAGGATCACCGCCGCCAGCCGGAAACGGCCGTTTCGCCCAGGGAGGAATTCGGATGATCGTCGAGATTCGCACCTACGCTATGCACCCCGGCAAGGCCGGGGCCTGGCTCGCCTATTACGAGAAGAACGGGCTGCCGGTGCAAACCCGCATGCTCGGCAAGCTGATCTTCATGGGCTCGACCGAGATCGGCACCTTGAACCAGGTGGTGCATGTCTGGGCCTATGCCTCGCTGGCCGAACGCGAGCAGAAACGCGCCGCCTTGGCCAAGGACCCCGCCTGGCACGATTATCTCAAGAATTCGCCGCCGGGCCTGATCGTGTCGCAGGAATCGATGATCCTGAACCCAGCGGGCTTCTCGCCGCTGAAGTGACGGCGCCTATTTCGCCTGCATCATGTGGCGGAGCACGTATTGCAAGATGCCGCCGTGGCGGAAATATTCGAGCTCGTCCACCGTGTCGATGCGGCAGAGCAGCGGAACGGTTTCCGACTTGCCGTCCGCCCGGGTGATCTTGCAGGAAAGCTCGGCGCGCGGCTTCAAGCCCGAGGCTATCCCGGCGATGTCGAAGAGTTCGCTGCCGTCGAGCTTCAGGCTCTGGCGTGTCGTGCCCGGCTTGAATTGCAGCGGCAGCACGCCCATGCCGATCAGATTCGAGCGGTGGATGCGCTCGAAGCTCTCGACGATCACCGCCTTCACGCCCAAGAGCCGCGTGCCCTTGGCCGCCCAGTCGCGCGAGGAACCCGAGCCGTATTCCTTTCCGGCGACGATGACCAGCGGCACGCCCTCTTTCTGGTATTGCATGGCGGCGTCGTAGATCGGCATCACCTTGCCGTCAGGCAGGTGCTTGGTGACGCCGCCCTCGACCCCCGGCACCATCTCGTTGCGGATGCGGATATTGGCGAAGGTGCCGCGCATCATCACCTCGTGATGGCCGCGCCGCGCGCCGTAGGAATTGAAATCGGCCGGGCGCACCTGGTGTTCCAGGAGATACTGGCCGGCGGGGCCTTCCTTCTTGATCGAGCCAGCGGGCGAGATGTGATCGGTGGTGATGCTGTCGCCCAGCATCGCCAGCACCCGGGCGCGGGATATATCGGATAGCGGCCCCGGCGCCTTGGGCATGTTGTCGAAATAAGGCGGGTAGGCCAAATAGGTCGAGCCCGGATTCCAGCCGAAGGTGACGCCCTCAAGCGTCTTGACCTTCTTCCATTCCTCCGGCCCTTCGAACACGTTGGCATAGCGCTTGCGGAACATCGGCGCGGTGACGCACTGGCTGACCGTGTCGTTGATCTCCTTGTTCGACGGCCAGATGTCCTTGAGATAGACCGGCAGGCCTTTATCGTCCTGGCCGAGCGGGTCCTTGGTGATGTCGATCGCGACCGAACCGGCCAGCGCGTAGGCCACAACCAAGGGCGGCGACGCCAGATAATTCGCCCGCACCTGCGGGCTGATGCGGCCCTCGAAATTGCGGTTGCCCGACAGCACCGCCGCCGCCACCAGATCGCCTTCGTCCACCGCCTGGGAGATATTCTGCGGCAGCGGCCCGGAATTGCCGATGCAGGTGGTGCAGCCATAGCCCACCAGGTTGAAGCCCAGCGCGTCGAGGTCCTTCTGCAGGCCCGAGGCGGCGTAGTAATCCGTCACCACCTGGCTGCCCGGCGCGAGCGAGGTCTTGACCCAGGGCTTGACCTTGAGGCCGCGCTTCAAGGCGTTGCGCGCCAAGAGGCCGGCGCCGAGCATCACGCTCGGATTGGAGGTGTTGGTGCACGACGTGATGGCGGCGATCACCACGTCGCCGTCTTTTACCGAATAATTGGCGCCCGCGACCTTGACCGGACCGCCGGTCTTGGCTTTGTCGCGGCTTGCGGCGAGCTTCGGCAGCTCGGCCTTGAAGGAGGACGCCACCCCCGACAACGCGACGCGGTCCTGCGGCCGGCGCGGGCCGGCGAGCGAGGGCTCGACCGATGCCAGATCGAGATCGAGCGTGTCGGTGAAGGCCGGATCGGGCGATTGGGCGTCGTGCCACAGCCCCTGCGCCTTGGCATAGGCTTCGACCAGCTTGATCTGCTGCGCATCGCGGCCGGAGAGGGTCAGATAACGCAAGGTCTCGGCGTCGACCGGAAAGAATCCGCAGGTGGCGCCGTATTCCGGCGCCATGTTGCCGATGGTGGCGCGGTCGGCGAGCGCCAGCGAGGCTATGCCCGGTCCGTAGAATTCGACGAAGCGCCCGACCACGCCCTTCTTCCGGAGCATCTGGGTCACGGTCAGCACCAGATCGGTGGCGGTGGCGCCTTCGCGCAAATTGCCGTGCATGCGGAATCCCACCACCTCGGGCAGCAGCATGGAGATCGGCTGGCCGAGCATCGCCGCCTCGGCCTCGATGCCGCCGACGCCCCAGCCCAGAACCGAAAGCCCGTTGACCATGGTGGTGTGGCTGTCGGTGCCGACCAACGTGTCGGGATAGGCGATGGTCCTGCCCTTCTCCTCGGTCGTCCACACCACCCGCGCGAGATATTCGAGATTGACCTGGTGGCAGATGCCGGTGCCGGGCGGCACGACGCGGAAATTGTCGAAGGCGCGGCTGCCCCAGCGCAGGAAGGCGTAGCGCTCGCCGTTGCGCTCGAACTCGATCTTCACGTTCTGGCCGAAAGAATTGGCCGTGCCGAAATTGTCGACCATGACCGAATGGTCGATCACCAGATCGACCGGCGAGAGCGGATTGATGCGCTTGGGGTCGCCGCCGAGGCGCGCCATCGCCTCGCGCATCGCCGCCAGATCGACCACCGCCGGCACGCCGGTCAAATCCTGCATCAGCACGCGGGCGGGCCGGAACGCGATCTCGCGCCGCGAGGTCTTGTGCCTGGAGCCAGGCGGCCACCGCCTTGATGTCCTCGACCGTGACGGTGCGGCCGTTTTCGAGCCGCACCAGGTTTTCCAGCAGCACCTTGAGGGAAAAGGGCAGGCGCGAAATGTCGCCCAGACCGGCCGCCTTGGCCGCCGCCTCGAGGCTGAAATAATCGTAGGTCTTGCCGCCGACATCGAGGCTGCGGCGCGCCTTGAGCGAATCCTGGCCGGTCACGGACAAAGCAAGTCTCCCTTTTTATGGCGGCGGGCAGGCTGTCCGCCCGCCGGTTAGGGCTTGCTGCTACGCCTTCCCGCGCCGCAGATCAAGCCGGGCCCGGGCTCGGCCCGGACACCCCCAAACCGGCCCGGAAGGCCCGTTTTATGGGGTTCCGCCGGGCAAAATATCATGGTTTCGCCACAATCCTTTCCCAATGGGGACGCATTCCGGGGCTTTGATGGCAACCGGTGAGAGACATTAGGCTTTTGGCTTGTCTCCATCTCCATGTAGCGGTCGCCCCCCGGCCGCTCCTGTATCGACGGCCTCGGTATTTCCCCCACCGAGGCCGTCTCTTTTTGCCCGCTTCGAGCAGCGGGCCGTGGCAATATCGCCGCATATGCGTCCCCTCTCCCGGAAATTCCTGTCATGCCAGGACCTTGCCTGCCAACGCGGCGGGCGGCTGGTGTTCCACGGATTGAATTTCGGCCTGGAAAAGGGCGGCGCGTTGCTGCTGACCGGGCCTAACGGCAGCGGCAAGACCAGCCTGTTGCGCATGCTCGCCGGACTGACGCCGCCCGAGGCCGGCCAAATCCTCCGGCGGGGATTGCCCATATCCTCTGACCCGGCGGCGCACCGCGCCGGGATTCATTTCATCGGCCACCAGGACGCGTTGAAGCCGGCGCTGACCGCGCGCGCGAATCTCGATTTCTGGGTGGAAATGCGGGGCGGCTCGAGCAGCGGCGCGGATGCCGCGCTCAAGACTTTCCGCCTGGGCGAACGCGCCGATTGGCCGTGCCGCTATCTCTCCGCCGGCGAGAAGCGGCGCCTGGCTCTGGCGCGGCTTTTGGCCGCGCATGCCGAGCTTTGGCTGCTCGACGAGCCCGCCACCGGGCTCGATGCGCGCGCGCTCGACGATCTGTTCGCCGCCATATCCGCGCATCGCCGGCGGGGCGGCTGCGTCGTGGCATCCACCCACGTGAAGCTGCGCATAGACCGGGCGGCGCGCCTGTCGCTCGCCGATTTCGTGCCGCGGAGGTCCGCATGAGCGCCTTTGCCGCGTTGGTCGGGCGCGACCTCAATCTCGCTTTCCGCCAGGGCGGCGATTGGGCCAACGTGGCCGCGTTCTTCGCGCTCGCCGTGATTCTGTTCCCGTTCGGCGTCGGACCCGAGCCCGAATTGCTGGCGCGCATATCATCCGGCGTGTTGTGGGTGGCGGCGCTGCTGGCCGCGCTGTTGTCGCTCGAACGCCTGTTCCAATCCGATTGGGAGGACGGCAGCCTGGAAGCGCTGGTGCTGATGCCCCTGCCGCTCGAACTCCAGGTGCTGGCGAAATGCCTGGCGCATTGGCTGGCGACCGGGCTGCCCTTGACCGTGATCGCGCCGGTGCTGGCGCTGGTGCTGCATTTCGACGCCGCCGGAATGGGCGCGCTGGTGCTGGCCATGCTGCTCGGCACGCCGGTCTTGAGTCTGATCGGATCGGTCGGCGCCGCCTTGACCCTGGGCGCGCGGCGCGGCGGCGTGCTGCTGTCGCTCTTGGTGTTGCCGCTCTATATCCCGGTGCTGATCTTCGGCACCGCCGCGGCCTCGGCCGCTTCCATGGGCTTTTCCGCCCAGCCCCATCTGCTGCTGCTGGCGGCGCTGCTCGCGGCGGCGCTGGCCTTGGCGCCCTGGGCGGCGGCGGCGGCGCTGCGCCAGGCGATGGAATGACCCATGGCCCCCGCCCGCCTCTTGCTATAAAACCACCGCCATGCCGCGTTTCGCCAACCCGACCCAATTCATGAAACTATCGGCCGCGTTAGTTCCGTGGTGCGCCGCCGCCGCCGCGCTCGGCATCGGCGCCGGACTTTACATGGCGCTGTTCGTGGCGCCGCCCGATTACCAGCAGGGCGAGGCGGTGCGCATCATGTATGTGCATGTGCCGGCGGCCTGGCTCGCCAGCCTGGTCTATGGGGTGATGGCGCTGGCGAGCGCGGTGGGGTTGATCTGGCGCCACCCGCTGGCGCATGTCGCGGCCGAAGCCGCGGCGCCGCTGGGCGCGGGGTTCACGCTCATCTGCCTGGTCAGCGGCTCGCTGTGGGGCGAGCCGATGTGGGGCACCTGGTGGGTGTGGGATGCGCGGCTCACCTCGGTGCTGGTGCTGTTTTTCCTCTATCTGGGATTCATCGCGCTGGCGAACGCCTTCGACGACCAATCGCGCGGCACCCGCGCGGCGGCGATCTTGGCGGTGGTGGGCGTGATCAATCTGCCGATCATCAAATTCTCGGTCGATTGGTGGAACACGCTGCACCAGCCGGCCAGCGTCTTCCGCATGGGCGGGCCGACCATCGCGCCTATTTTGCTCTGGCCGCTTTTCGTGATGGCGCTCGGATTCCTGTTCTTCTTCGTCGCGCTGCTGATGATCCGCATGAGGTCGGCGCTGCTGGAAGCTCGGCTGCGCGCGCTCAAATTCGGAAATACGTGATGAACTGGCAGAAATTCTTCGACATGGGCGGCTATGCCCGCTTCGTCTGGCCGGCTTATGCCGTGGCGGCGCTGGTGCTGCTGGGCCTGCTCGTCTGGACTCTCTCCTCCTACCGGCGGGTGCAACGCGAACTCAGCATCCGTGAGGAGAAGGGCCCGCGCCGGCGCAAGGCGGCGGCCCGGCCATGATGACGCGCAAACGCAAGCGGCTGATCTTCGTGCTGTCGGGCCTGGCGTTGCTGGGCTTCGCGACCGCGCTCACCCTGTCGGCGCTCAAGGACAATCTGGTGTTCTTCTACAGCCCGTCCGATCTTTATTCCAAGGGCGTGGAATCGGGCCGTCTGTTGCGCCTCGGCGGGTTGGTGGAAAACGGCAGCGTCAAGCGCGACGGCCGGATGGTTTATTTCAACGTCACCGACGGCAGGAAATCGGTGCCGGTGGTCTATGGCGGCGACCTGCCCGATCTCTTCCGCGAAGGCCAGGGCGTGGTGGTCGAGGGACGGTTGCAAGCCGACGGCAATTTTGCCGCCTCGACCGTGCTGGCCAAGCATGACGAAAAATACATGCCGCCCGAGGTGGTGGACGCGTTGAAACGGGCCGGCCGCTGGCAGGAGGGTTCGGCGACGCCCATGCCGGGCGCGGCGCAACCCGGCGGCGCTTCCGGCGAACCGGCGAAATAATCACCCAACCCGATGATCATTGAACTGGGCCATTTTGCCCTGGTTCTCGCCCTCTTCATCGCGCTGCTCCAAGCGGCGCTGCCGCTCGCCGGCGCGGCCCGGAACCATTGGGGGATGATGATGGCCGGGCGACTTGCCGCGTTGGCGCTTTTCCCGCTGGTCGCCTTCGCCTTCGCCACGCTGGCGCACGCCTACTCTCATTTCGGATTTCTCGGTCGCCGCCGTCGCCGCGCACAGCCATTCGGATTTGCCCTGGCTTTACAAGCTCACAGGCGTATGGGGCAATCACGAAGGGTCGATGGTTTTGTGGGTTCTGATCCTGTCGCTCTACGGGGCGGCGGTGAGCTGGTTCGGGAACTCCATGCCGCCGCGGCTGTGCGCGCGGGTGATCGGGGTGATGGGACTGATCGGGATCGGGTTTTTGCTGTTCATCCTGCTGACCTCGAACCCGTTCCTGCGGCTCGATCCGGCGCCGGCGAACGGCGAGGGCTTGAACCCGATCCTGCAGGACCCGGGCCTGGCGTTTCATCCGCCCTTCCTCTATCTGGGCTATGTCGGCAACGCGGTGAGCTTCGCCTTCGCGGTGGCGGCGCTGATCGAGGGCCGGGTGGACGCGGCCTGGGCGCGCTGGGTCAGGCCCTGGACGCTGGCCTCGTGGTGCTGTCTGACCCTGGGCATATCCATGGGCAGCTGGTGGGCCTATTACACGCTGGGTTGGGGCGGCTGGTGGTTCTGGGACCCGGTCGAGAACGCCTCGCTCATGCCGTGGCTGGCCTCGACCGCGCTCATCCATTCGGCGATCGTGGTCGAGCGCCGCGACACGCTCAAGAGCTGGGCGGTGCTGCTGGCGATCCTGACCTTCTCGCTCTCGCTGGTCGGCACCTTCCTGGTGCGCTCGGGCGTGCTGACCTCGGTGCACGCCTTCGCGCTCGACCCCAAGCGCGGGGTGTTCATCCTGTTGCTGCTGCTGATCACCATCGGCGGCTCGCTCACGCTTTACGCCTGGCGGGCGCCACGCCTCGAACCCGGCGGCGTGTTCGCCCCGGTCTCGCGCGCGCTTCTGGCCTGGAAGCGCGGCGATCTCTTGGGCGCGTTGCGGCGGCTATGGCCGGGTTTCGCGGCGGCGATCGCGGCGATGCTGATCGCGTTCACCCTGAGCGCGGGCGGCAAGGCACCGGCGGTGCTGGGACTCGGGCTTGCCGCCGGAATTGGCATGGGCGCGCTGGTCGAGTTGGCCGGGCGCTTGCGACTTTTCCGCGCGCCCTGGCGCGAAACCTGGCGCCGCGCGCTTTACCAGCCGCGCGCCGCCTATGGCGCGACGCTGGCGCATTTCGGTTTCGCCATGACCATCGCCGGGATAGCCGCGTCGGCCTTCGCGGCCGGGGACACCGCGCTGGTTCATCTCGGCGAGCAAATCCCGCTGGCCGGCTATGTCTTGCGCTTCGACGGCATCGGCCGGCACGAGGGCGAGAATTTCACCGCCGACGCGGCGGAATTCACCCTGCTCAAGGGCGGCCAGGTGGTGGCGGAGATGACGCCGGAGCGGCGGTTCTTCCCGTTGCAGCAACAGACAATCGCCAAGACCGCGATCCACATCAATCTCGTGTCCGACTTCTACCTGGCCTTGGGCGATCCCGACAGCCAGGGCGGCTGGACGATCACGGCCGCTTGGCGGCCGCTCGTCCCGTTCATCTGGATCGGGGGAATTATCATGGCGCTGGGCGGCGCCATCGGTCTTACGGACCGGCGCTGGACGGACTGGGCGGCGCGTTCCGGCACTGCCGCCGCCGGATCGCGTTTGCCGCTGAGTCCGGCCGAGAAGAAACGCCTGGCCGACATAATCAAGGAGGGCGCGGGATGATCTTCGCCTTGATCGCGGCATGCGCGGCCGCGGCGGTGCTGACGGTGGTGCTGTCGCCGCTTTTGACCGAGGCGCGTCCGGCGCGGATTCGAGCGCGCTCCGACCTCGCGATCTATCGCGGCCGGCTCGCGGAGATCGAGCGCGACGCGGCGCGCGGCCTGGTCGCGTCCGGCGACGCTTCCGCCGCCCAGCTCGAGATCGAGCGCCACATCCTGGCATCCGGCTTTGCCGGCGACGCGCCCACGCCGAGCCCGCCGCGCCGGCGCCTGGCCGCGCTGCTCGCCTTGGGCGTGGCGGCGGGCGCCTTCGGGCTCTATTTCCAATCTGGCCTGCCGGGCTTGCCCGAGCAGCCTTTTGCCGGCCGCATCCCGGAAGCGGCACAGCATGAATCGGCCCAGAGCACGATCGACGGCCTGGCAGCCAGGCTCCAGGCCAATCCCGAGGACGCCGATGGCTGGGTGATGCTCGGCCGCGCCTATGCGGCGATGGGCGATGACGGCAAGGCGGCCGATGCCTATGAGCACGCCCGCAATCTTCGCCCCGGCGACGAATCGATCGCGCTGGCCGAGGCCGAGGCGCTGCTCTCCGGCCGCTTGCCTGACGAGACGCTGTCCGACCGGGTCTTGGCGCTGCTCAAGAGCATCCAGCTGGCGGACCCGGACCAGCCGCTGGCGTTGTGGTATCTGGGATATGACGCAGCGCAGCATGGCCGCTTCGACGAGGCGCGGCAGGATTGGAATCATCTCCTCCGGGAGATGCCCGAGGACGCGCCCGAGCGCAAGACGGTCGAGGACGCGCTCGCGACGATCGCGGGGAAGCGCTAAAGTCTTTTCCGGGAGGAAAATCAGGATGGACGGCGCGCGCGACCAGCCGCTGTGGCGGCCAGCGCCCGAACGGGCGGCGGAAACCAACTTGACGCGGTTCGCGGCCGAGGCGGGCAAGCGCTGGAATAAGAGTTTTTCCGGCATGGCCGATCTCCACCGCTGGTCGATATCATCGCTCGAGGAATTCTGGCGCTCGGTGTGGGATTGGGGCGGGGTGATCGCTGAGACGCAAGGCGAGGCGGTGTGGCGCGACGGCGACAAGATGCCGGGCGCGCAATTCTTTCCCGAGGCGCGGCTCAATTTCGCCGAGAATCTCCTGCGTAAGCGCGACGGCACCGACGCGCTGGTGTTCCGCGGCGAGGACAAGGTGAAGCGGCGGCTTTCCTGGGCCGAGCTTTACGACCAGGTGTCGCTGCTGAGCCAGGCGATGAAAGCCGACGGCGTCGGCCCGGGCGACCGCGTCGCGGCTTACCTGCCCAACATGCCCGAGGCGGTGATCGGCATGCTGGCGTCGGCGTCGATCGGCGCGGCGTGGTCGTCCTGCTCGCCCGATTTCGGCGTCAAGGGCGTGCTCGACCGCTTCGGGCAGATCGAGCCCAAAATCCTGCTGGTGGCGGAGGGCTATTACTACGGCGGCAAATCCTTCGACTGCCTCGACAAAACGCGCGAGATCGCGGCCTCCCTCCCCTCGTTGAAACGCATCGTGGTGGTGCCCTATGCCGGCGAGAAATCCTCGCTCCAAGGCCTGCCGCACGGGGTTTTCCTGGCCCAGTATCTGGCGCCCTACCAGCCGGGCGACATCGCCTTCGCCCGTCTGCCCTTCGGCCAGCCGCTATATGTGATGTATTCCTCGGGCACGACCGGCGTGCCGAAATGCATCGTGCACGGCGCCGGCGGCACGCTCTTGAAGCACATCACCGAGCATCGATTGCATTGCGACGTGAGGCCGGGCGACCGGCTGTTCTATTTCACCACCTGCGGCTGGATGATGTGGAACTGGCTGGTCACCGGCCTGGCGGCGGGCGCGACCTTGCTGCTTTACGACGGCTCGCCCTTCCACCCCACGGGCAACGCGCTGTTCGATTACGCCGACCAGGAAGGCATGACGCATTTCGGCACCTCGGCCAAATACATCGATTCCTGCCTCAAGGCCGGGCTTGAGCCGGTGAAAACCCACAAGCTGAACACCGTGCGGATGATGACCTCGACCGGCTCGCCGCTGTCGCCGGAAGGCTTCGAGTACGTCTATCGCGGCATCAAGCGCGATTTCTGCCTGGCCTCGATCTCGGGCGGCACCGACATCATGGGTTGCTTCGTCATGGGCGATCCCGCCGGGCCGGTGTGGCGCGGCGAATGCGCGTCGCCGGTGCTGGGCATGGCGGTCGACATTTTCCGCGACGACGGGACGCGCGCGGCCGATGACGAGAAGGGCGAGCTGGTCTGCACCCGGCCTTTCCCGTCCATGCCGCTCGGCTTCTGGAACGACCCGGAGGGCAAGAAATACCGCGCCGCCTATTTCGAGCGTTTCCCCAGCGTCTGGTGCCACGGCGATTACGCCGCGCGCACGCGCCACGGCGGCTTCATCATCTATGGCCGCTCCGACGCGGTGCTGAACCCCGGCGGCGTGCGCATCGGCACCGCCGAGATCTACCGCCAGGTCGAACAGGTGCCCGAGGTGCTGGAATCGCTGGTGATCGCGCAGGATTGGCAGAACGACGTGCGCGTCGTCCTGTTCGTCAAACTGAAGGAAGGCGTCACGCTCGACGAGACGCTGACCGCCCGCATCAATAAGCAAATCCGCGTCCATGCCAGCCCGCGCCACGTGCCGGCCCGGACGGTGCAGGTGGGCGACATCCCGCGCACCAAAAGCGGCAAGATCGTCGAGTTGGCCGTGCGCGAGGTGGTGCATGGGCGCCCCGTGAAGAACCGCGAGGCGCTGGCCAATCCCGAGGCGCTGGAATTCTTCCGCGACCGGCCGGAATTGCGGGGCTAGGTAAGCTTGTCGATCGCCAAGGCGAGCTTGATGTCGCGTTGCGACAGGCCGCCCGCGTCATGGGTCGAGAGCGTGATGTCGACCTTGTTGTAGACGTTGAACCATTCGGGATGGTGGTCCATCTTTTCGGCCAAGAGCGCGACCTTGCTCATGAACCCCCAGGCCTGGTTGAAATCCTTGAACTGGAAGCTTTTCTTGATGGCGTCGCGGCCCGGAACCTCGGCCCAGCCCGGGAGCTCTTTCAGCGCCTGCGCCCGCGCCTGCCCTTGCAGCTTCTCGATCATGTGCCGCCTCCCATGACTAAAAAGGATACCGCCCCGTCGCTGGCCGATCTCGAGGCCTTGGCGAACCGCGCGCTCGAAACCATACCCGCCGAATTGCGGCGGCAGTCTGGGCGCGGTGGTGATCCGGGTCGAGGACTTCCCCGACGAGGATACCGAGAAAGAGATGGGGCTTGAAAGCCCCTTCGATCTCTTGGGCCTTTATCGTGGGATTGGGATGCCGCGCAAGAGCGTCAGCGACCCGCGCCCCCATATCGACATGATTTTCCTCTACCGCCGGCCTATCCTCGACTACTGGTGCGAGACCGGCGAGGAGCTTTATCGCGTCGTGCGCCACGTGCTGATCCACGAGATCGGCCATCATTTCGGCTTTTCCGACGCCGACATGGAGCGCATCGAAACGGAGGGACAATGAGTCAGCCCGACAAGCCGAACATAGAATATTGGGCCGGGACCGGCGGCGTACACTGGGCGCGCCACAACGACTTCACCGAGAGCATGTTTTCGCCGGTCACGGCCGTCCTGCTCGCCGCCGCCGCGGCGAAGCCGGGCGAACGCGTCGTGGATGCCGGTTGCGGCTGCGGCGGCCTCGCCCTCGCCCTGGCTAAGCAGGTGGGCCAAGCGGGGTTCGTGCTCGGGATCGACGTCTCGGCGGCGATGCTGGATCTCGCCCGCCGCCTCGCCCCGCCCGGCGCCAGGGCGGAATTCGTCGAGGCCGACGCCACCACCCATGTTTTCGCCAAGCGCCATTTCGACCTGCTGTGCTCGCGTCACGGCGTGATGTTCTTCGACGATCCGGCGCGCGCCTTCGCCAATCTGCGCGAGGCCCTGAAGCCCGGCGGGCGCGCGGTGTTCTCGTGCTTCCGCGCGCCGCGCGACAATCCCTGGGCGATGGTGCCGGTCGAAGCGGCCTATGCCCACGTGCCGCGTCCGACCAAGCCCGGGCCCGAGGATCCCGGCGCGTTTTCCTTCGCCGATCCGGCGCGCGTCCAGCGCATCCTCGGCGGCGCCGGATTCGCCGAGATCGCGCTGGAGCCGCACGACTTGACGTTCGATATCGCGGCGGGCGGCGGGCTCGACGCGGCGGTCGGGAACATGCTCGAGATCGGCCCGGCGAGCCGCGCGGTCGCAAACGCGAGCGCCGCGACCAGGGAAAAGGTCGCGGCGGCGGTGCGCGATGCGCTCGCGCCTTATGCCAAGGGCAAGACGGTGAAGCTCGCCGCGGCGATCTGGATCGTGACCGCGAAAAATCCCTAAAGCAGGGCGGCGACGCGCCGGCGCAATTCGGGCAACAGCCGGCGCTTGAACCACGGGTTCTTCTGTTCCCATGCGGTGGTGCGCCAGGAAGGATGCGGCAGCGGCCAGTATTGGGGCAGATAGTCCCGCCAGTGGCGCACCGTCTCGGTCATGCTGGGATATCGCGATTCCGGCAGGTAATAGTCGATGGCATAGGAGCCGACCAGCAGCGTGAGCTCGGCTTGCGGCAACTCGGCCAGCAAGCGGGGATGCCAGAGCGGCGCGCATTCGGGCCGCGGCGGCAGATCGCCGCCCTTCGCGTCCCGCCCCGGATAGCAGAAACCCATGCCGAGCACCGCGACGCGGGCCTCGTCGTAGAAAGTCTCGCGGTCCATGGCGAGCCATTCCCTTAAACGATCGCCGCTGCGGTCGTTGAAGGTCAATCCGGTTTCGTGAACGCGGGTGCCGGGGGCCTGGCTCAGGATCAGAATCCGCGCCGAACCCGCGATCCTCACCACCGGGCGCGGTCCCAGCGGCAGATGCTTGGCGCAAAGACGGCAGGCCCGCACCTCCGCGAGAAGCGAATCGAGCCCGGGGGGTGCGGATTTGAGGGCGGCGCGCATCGAGCGATATTTTATATCAGAGCCCGAAAAAGAAAGCGGCGCCTCTTGAAGGGCGCCGGCTTTCCGTCCACGGGCCTCCGAACTTTACGAAAGCAGAATCTTTTGGCCGGGCTTTCCCGGCAGAAAATCGTTTCCCGAAGGGGTAAGAGCAAACGCCGTGCCGTTTCAAAAACGGCTTATGTTTCAAGGACTTGGTTTTTGGCGTGGTAAATTTCGCGGCGCGCTGTAACGGATTCCGACATCCCCATCGGCCGGACGGCCGCGCGCGGGCAATGAGGGGCGGTTACGCCCTATAGCCGAAATAGCTCAACACCAAGCCGATGACGAGGCTCAACGCGGCGGCCGCGGAGAAGAGACCTTGTTGCGTGTGCAGCTTGGACCCGGCCGCCGCGACCCATTGCGGCTGGAAAATGGTGACCACGGCCCGAATGATGGCCACCCAACCGATCAACGTGATGATAAGCCGCCAGTCGAACGCCCAGACATTGTGCGTCAGCACCAGCGCCAAGCCGCCGAGCAGGCCAAGCATGCCGGCCATATAAATCTGCACGCGGCTTTTGATGAACTCCTTGAGCATGGCACGGAACTCTTTGGGATTGAACAATATGGCGAGCCCGGCGACTAAAAAGACCGGCCCCAAAAGCTTGGCGATGAAGATCGAGGTTTGCATGGCCGCGCTCCTGTTATCGCAACGCCGCCGCGATGTTGCCGCCGTCGACGGTGGTGATGTCGCCGGTCGTTTTGAGCGCGGTCGCGTGATAGAGGAAGGCCGCGGCCACGTCCTCGGGCGTCACCTCGCGGCCCAGAAGATTGCCGCGCATGTAATCGCCCTCGCTGAGCCCGCGCGCCTTGGCGCGCGAGGCGATCATGTCCTTGGTCAATAGTCCGCCGCGGATGCGGTCGGCGTTGACGCCGTTGGCGCGGATGCCGTCCTTGCCGTATTCGAGCGCGTATTGGCGCATCAGCAACAACGTGGCCGCCTTGGGCAGGCCATAAGGACCGAATTCGGCGCCGGGATTGACCGCCTGCTTCGAGACGTTGAACAAGAGACAGCCGCCCATGCCTTGCGCGCGCATGATCTTGACCGCGGCTTGCGCCACGCGCTGATGGGCGAAGAAATTGAGTTCGAAGCTGTGGCGGAGAATCTTGTCCTCGACCTCGCCGATCGCTCCTTGCCAGGCGGCGCCGGCGTTGGAAACCGCGATGTCGACGCCGCCGAAATATTCCACCGTCTTGGCGAAGGCGGCGCGCACCGATTCGTCTTGGGTCACGTCGCAGGAAACCGCCAACGCACCCAGGGATTGGGCGAGTTTCTCGACCGCGACCGCGTCCTTGTCCAACAGCGCCAGCTCCGCCCCGGCCGCTTTGAAGGCGCGCGATATCGCGGCGCCGATCGATCCCGCGGCGCCGGTGATCAGCGCCACCTGGCCTTGAAGCGGCTTTTCCGCCGACTGGCCGAGCTTCGCCTGTTCCAAGGACCAGTATTCCATCTCGAACAAATCTTTTTCCGGCAGGGACTCGAACCGCCCCACCGCCTCGGCGTCGGTGATGACCGCGATCGTGTTTTCGGCGACGTCGGATGCCACGCGCGCGTCCTTCTTGCTGCGCCCCAATCCGAACAGCCCCACCCCCGGCACCAGGACGACGCGCGGCAGCGGATCGAGCGCGCGTTTCTTGGGCTCGGCGCGGGCGTTGTGGCGGCTGAAATAGGCCTTGTAGCGGTCGATGAAGCCCTTGGCCGCTTCCACGGCGTCCTTGCGGAATTGCGCCATGTTGGCGGCATCGGGCGCCGGCAGCAGCAGCGGCAGGTTCTTGGTGCGGATGGTGTGGTCGGGTGTCACCGGGCCGAGCTGGGAATAACGCGACAGCTCCTTGCCGTTGACGTAGTTCAACACCGCCGGACCGGCGCGGAATTCGATCACCAGACGCCGCCACGCGCCCTCGATCTTGTCGTCCTTCAAGCCGCAGGCGCCGCGCAGGATGGGCGCGATATCGGCCACAGGCGCCAAGCGCCGGGGCAATACCACGGCCGGGAACAGGCTGCGCCGCCCGCGCGCCAGGCGCTCTTCGGCCGATGTGACGGCGGCGATCATGCGCTCATAGGCCTCTTGCGCGGTCGCGCCGAAGGTGAAGATGCCGTGCTTCAACAGCACCAGCCCCTCGACCTTGGGATCGGCTTCGAACACCCGCGCCGCTTTCTTGGCGAGATCGAAGCCCGGCATGATGAAAGGCACCACGCCGAGCCGCGCGCCATAGACCTCGCGGCACAGTTTCTCGCCTTCGGGCTGGTCGGCCAGGCTCAACACCGCCGTCGCATGGGTGTGGTCGATGAATTTGCCCGGCAGGAAGGCGTGCAGCAGGGTTTCGACCGAGGGGTTGGGCGCGGCGGGATCGAGCAGATTGGCTCGTTGCACCCGCACCATGTCCTCGTCGGAAAGCCGGGATCGGGACTTCATCCGCAACAGGGGTGCCAACCGCACCGCCGGCAGTCCGGCGGGCTCGATCTCGGCCATGTCCCAGCCGCTGCCCTTGACGCAGAGCACCTCGGTTTCCTCGCCCAGGAGATCGGGCATCCGCGTCTTGACCGAGGTGTTGCCGCCGCCATGCAGCACCAGCTTCGGCTCGCGGCCCAAAAGCCGCGAGCTGTAGACGCGCAAGGCCAGGTCGGCATTGACCCCCTGCTGGGCGTAACGCGCCACCAGGCTCTTGGCCTCGGTATCCTGCCAGCGGCTTTTCATGGGTGATTCCTCATGGCCCGGAGCATAGGATAAGATACGCGCGAAGGAGAGTGAAATGGCCCCATCGACCGGTCCGCGCGGCGTATTCGCCGCGGTGCTGACGCCCCTGACCAGCGATCTCGAGCCCGATCTCAAGGGTTTCGCCGCGCATGCGCGCTGGCTTCTGGCCAATGGCTGCGATGGGCTCGCGCCCTTGGGCACGACCGGCGAGGCGAATTCGATGTCGCTCGGGCAAAGGATAAAGATTATCGAGACGGTGGCCAAGGAGCTGCCGGCCGAGAAATGCATCATCGGCTCGGGTTCCTGCGCGCTGGCCGACGCGGTGCATCTGACGCGCGAGATCGTGCGCATGGGCGCGGCGGGGGCGCTGATCCTGCCGCCCTTCTATTACAAATCGCCGGGCGAGGACGGGCATTATGCGTTCTTCTCCGAGGTGATCGAGCGCGTGGGCGACGCGCGGTTGCGGCTTTACCTCTATCATTTCCCGCAGCTTTCCTCGGTGCCGATCATGCTGCCGCTGATCGAGCGGCTGAAGAAAACCTACGGCGATGTCATCGCCGGCTTGAAGGACAGCGGCGGCGACTGGAATTATTCCGACGCGCTCTTGAAGGCCATGCCGGGATTCGGCGTGTTCTCGGGCAGCGAGCAATATCTGCTCCATAATTTGCGCGCTGGCGGGGTCGGCACCATCTCGGCTTCGGTCAACGTCACCGCGCCCTTGGCCCAGCCGGTTTATCGCTCCTGGCAAAAACCCGAGGCCGAGTCCTTGCAAAAGACCCTCACCGCGGCGCGGGTGCTGTTCCAGGATTATCCGCTGGTGGCGGCGTTGAAGGAGACCATGGCGCTGATTTCCGGCAACGATGAGTGGCGCAACATCCTGCCGCCCAACACGCCGCTGTCGAAGGAGCAGCGCGTCGAGCTCGACGCCCGGCTCAGGCAGATTCCGGCGATGCTCCCGGTGATGGAATCGCTGCGCGCGGCCTAAAACCCGGTTCAGGTCTCGTGGCCGCGATCGAGCGCCGGCCAATGCGCGAAGGCGAACACCCACAAGCCGATGATGTTGGCGATGGGCACGAAATAGAGCAGCACCCACCAGCCGCTATGCCCCGTGCGCCGCAAGATCTTCACCACCGGCACGAACAGGATCGCCATCACGACCAGGAAAAAGATCCAATACGACAGCCCGTACACGCCTAAGAGCATCATCGGCATTTCCCCTTTCCATCGTTGAAATAGCGGCTTATTGCAGCCGCGCCTTTTTGAGGAAACTGGCGCGGTCGGCGGAGCGGAGATTCATGGTCATGGTGCGGCCGTCGCGGAACACCACCATCGGCACCTCGACCCCGGCCGGACCCAGCGCCCAGATCGAGCGGTAGAGCGTACCCAGATCGCCGATTTCCTTGCCCGCCAGCGACAGGACGATGTCGCCGGTGTGGATATTGGCCTGGCGCGCCGGCGCCTTGCTGGCCATGCCCGCCACCACCACCTTGCCGTCGATCTCGGTGGCGTAAAGCCCGAGCCAGGGCCGCGGCGGCTTGTTTTGCCGGCCGATCGTCAGCAGATCGTCATAGACCGGCTTCAAGAGATCGACCGGCACCACCATGTTGAGATGCTCGGCCGGCGCGTTGTCGCGCGCCTGCTGCAGGTGCAGCGAGCCGATGCCGATGAGATTGCCGCGCTTGTCGATGACCGCGGTGCCGCCCCAATTGGGATGCGCGGGCGCGGTGAACAGCGCCTCTTCCAGGAGATATTCCCAATAGCCGGCGAATTCCTGCTTGGCGGCGATATGCGCCGCGACCGAACGTTGCCTGCCGCCGGATCCCGCCACCACCACCGGATCGCCGATGCGCGCGGCCGATGATTCGCCCAAGGGCAAGGCCGGCAGGTTGAGCTTACCCAGCGCCTGCACCAGGCCGAAGCCGGTTTCCTGGTCGTAGGCCAGCGCGTGGCCGGGCACGGCCCTGCCGTCATTGGTGTTGAGCCAGATGGTTTCGGCCTCGGTGACGAGATAGCCGATGGTCAGGACAATGCCGTCGGCGCGGATGACGACGCCGTTGCCGGCGCGTTCGGTGCCGAGCGTGCCGGCGGTGAAGGCGTCCTCGGGCACGGCGGCGCGCACGCCCAACACCGAGGCGAGCGCGCGTTCGAGGTTGAAATCGTAATCCTCGGGCTTGGGCCGCGCTTGCGGCGGGGTTTCCCAATCGGCGGGCGATGCCATGAGGACGAGACTACACCAGCGGGAATGGAATCGCGAATCGACAACAGGCGCCGCGGCGCGGGCGGCTCTAGTCCTCGTCCGGACCGCGCCGCAGATGCTTGATGCGGCCGCGCGCGTGTTTGGCCGAAAGCCGCTTCTCGCGCGCGGACCTGGAAGGCCGGGTGGCGCGGCGCGGCTTGGGCGCGCGCGATGCCTGAACGAGCAACTCCGTGAGCCGCGCGCGGGCGTCCTCGCGGTTGCGCTCCTGCGAACGGAAGCGGTGCGCGGTGATGATCAGCACGCCATCGCGGCTGAGCTTGCGCCCGGCCAGGGCCTTGAGGCGGCGGCGCATGGCATCGTCGAGGAAGCGCGCGCGATTGAGGTCGTAGCGCAGCTGCACCGCGCTTTCGACCTTGTTGACGTTCTGCCCGCCCGGGCCGGTCGAGCGGATGAATTGTTCCTCGAGCGCGGCGTCGTCGATTTCGATCACGGCGAGCCCGTGCCGGGATGGGGATTGGTTCCCGGCACGTCCGGCACTTCCTCCGGCGGCTCCAACAGCGGCAGCGAGGCGTCGGGAATTTGCGAGGCATCCCAGCCGCCGCCCAACGTCTCGATCAGCAGCACGCTGGCATTGAGTTGGCTTTGCGTCACGCCGTAGGCGGTCTGCTGGTCGGCGAGCGCCGTCGCCTGGGCCGTCACCACGGTGGTGAAATCCACATTGCCGGCGAGGTATTGGTTCAGGATCAGCTTCTCGGCCAGTTGCGCCGCCTTGACCGCGCTGTCCTGCACCACGGCTTGTTGTTCGAGGATCTTGAGCGCGGCGAGATTGTCCTCGACGCCCTGGAACGAGGTCAGCACGGCCTGGCGGTAATTGGCGACGGTCTGGTCATAGCCGGCGCGCGCCGCCGCGACCTGCGAGGCGGTCAAGCCGCCGTTGAACAGGTTCCAGTTGACCTGCGGCCCGATGGTCCAGGCGAGGTTCGAGCTTTTCATGAGCGTGTCGAGCATCGAGCTTGAGAAGCCGTAGGAGCCGGTCAAGGTGAGGGTGGGGAAATACCCGGCGATTGCGACGCCGATCTGGGCGTTGGCCGCGGCCACGTCGCGTTCGGCCGCCGCCACGGTCGGGTTGCGCTCCAACAGCGCCGAAGGCAGGCCCGCCGGCGCCACCGGCACGTGGAAGGCATAGGGCAAATGCGCGGCCGCCAGCGGGAATTCGCGCCGGCGGCTTGCCGATCAGCACGGCAATGGCGTGTTCGAGCTGGGCGCGCGGCACTTCGATCGCCAGCGCCTGGGAGCGCGTATTGTCGAGTTGGGCCTGGGCCTGGGCCACGTCGGAGCGCGCCGCATACGCCAACCTTGTAGCGGTTCTGGGTGATCTGCAAGCGTGCGCGCATAGGCCTTCGCCGTGTCGTCCAAGAGCCGCTTCAACTCGTCGTCGACGCGCAGCTGGAAATAATCCTGCGCCAGCGTCGCCTGCTCGGAGAGCCGGAGCGCGGAGAGCGTGGCGGCCGAGGCCTGGGCGGTGGCCCTGGCGCTTTCGACCTGGCGGCGCACTTGGCCCCAGATGTCGATCACCCAGCTGGCGTCGACCGGCAGGCTGAACTGGTTGCCGATGCTGGCGTGGCCGCTGCCGGAGCCGCTCGAGTTGAACGAGCCGCCCGGCGTGCGCGAGCGCGTCGCCGACGGATCGAGACCGATCGAGGGAAAATATCCCGCGCGCGCCTCGCCCACCAGCGCCACCGCCTGGCGATAGGCGGCTTCGGAGGCCTTCAGGTTCTGGTTCGAGATATCGACCTGCTTTTCGAGCTGGTCGAGCACCGGATCGTCATAGACCGACCACCAGGGCTGGCCGGAAGCCGCCGCCTTGGGCTCGGCCGGCTTCCAATCGCCGAGTTCCTTGAAGGAATCGGGCGTCTCGGCCGGCGGTTTTTGGTAATCGGGCCCGACCGAACACGACGCCAGCAACGCGACGGCGGCACGCCGAGCAGGGCGGAGAGCGGATTTTGCGATGGCGCGATTCATGTCATTCCCCCGGCGCCGGCTCGACGCCCGGCGGCACGGATGCTCCGCGAGCCTTGCGCGCCTGGGCCCACAAGCGGAAGCGGTCGAGATAGAGATAGATGACCGGCGTGGTGTAAAGCGTCAGCACCTGGCTCACCAGCAAGCCGCCGACGATCGCGATGCCGAGCGGCCGGCGCAGCTCGGCTCCTTCGCCGAAGCCGATCGCCAGGGGAACCGCGCCCAGCATCGCCGCCATGGTGGTCATCATGATCGGACGGAAGCGCATCAGGCAGGCCTGGTAGATCGCGTCGTGGGAGGAGAGATGCTGCGTGCGCTCGGCGTCGAGCGCGAAATCGATCATCATGATGGCGTTCTTCTTGACGATGCCGATCAGCAGGATGACGCCGATGAGCGCGATGATGCTGAACTCGGTCTGGAACAGCAGCAGCGCCAGCACCGCCCCCACCCCCGCCGACGGCAGTGTGGAAAGGATGGTGATGGGATGGACGTAGCTTTCGTAAAGCACGCCCAGCACGATATAGACCGCCGCCAGCGCCGCCAGGATCAGGATCGGCTCGTTGGCGAGCGAGGCCTGAAAGGCCCCGGCGGTGCCCTGGAAGCTGCCGCGGATATCGGCCGGCACGCCGAGGCTGCGCATCGCCTCGGCGATGGCGCTGGACGCGTCGCTCAGCGATTTGCCCGGCGCCAGGTTGAAGGAGATGGTGGTGGCGACCGACAGGCCCTGGTGATTGACCGCCAAGGGCGTGGTGCCGGGGCCGTAGCTCGAGAACGCCGCCAGCGGCACCATGGTCTCGGCGGATGGTGGCGACCGCGCTGCCGGTCGAGGTGCTGCCGTGGGTCGAGTTGGCGATGGAATTGGTCGCCAGGTTGCGCGCCACGTCGCTGCGGCGACGCTCGCCGCGTGACTCGATTGCCCGCGCAGCGACCACCGTTCCGGCCACCGCGTTGGTCGATTGCGTGCCGCCCACGGCGCCGCCCGAGGTCGAGATATAAAGCTGCTTGAGCGAATCGGGGCTCTGCCAGAACTCGGGCGCGACCTCCATGATGACGTGATACTGGTTCAAGAGGGTTGTAGATGGTCGAGACCTGGCGCTGGCCGAAGGCGTCGTAGAGCGTGTTGTCGATCTGCGCTCAGCGCTCAAGCCCAGCCGCGCCGCCGCGGCGCGGTCGATCTGCAGATCGGTTTCGAGGCCCTTGTTCTGCTGGTCGGAATTGACGTCGGTGCAGCGCGGGCAACTGCTGCAGCGCCGCGGTGATCTTGGGCGCCCAGTCGTTGAGCTCGTCCAGATCGTCGCCTTGCAGCGTGTATTGGTATTGCGCGTTCGCTTGCCGCCCGCCGACGCGGATGTCCTGCGACGCTTGGAAGAACAGCGTCGCGCCCGGCACCACCGCCATCTCGCGCCGCAGCCGCGCGATCACCTCGGTTATCGAGGAACGCTCGCGATGATGCGGCTTCAGCGAGGCGAACACGAAGCCGCCATTGGTCTGGCCGCCGCCGGTGAAGCCCACCACGCTCGCGACCGCCTTGTCGTTGTGGACGATGTCGATGAACCGGGTGAGTTTCTGGGACATGAGCTGGAACGAGATGCTCTGATCGGCCTGGATGCTGCCGATCAGCCGGCCCGTATCCTGTTGCGGGAAAAAGCCCTTGGGTACGATGGTGAAGAGAAAGACGTTGAGGCAGAGCGTGGCGGCCAGGATGAGCAGCACCAGCATGGCGTGGCGCAGCGACCAGGCGAGGCTCCTCGCATAGACGCGCCGCGCCCGTTCGAAGACGCGCTCGCTGACGCCGGAGACGCGCGCCAAATCCGCGCCGGCCGCCCGTCCGCCGGCGGCTGGCGGCGCAGGAAATAGGCGCACATCATCGGCGTGGTCGACAGCGACACCAGCAGCGAGACCAGGATCGCGACCGACAGCGTCACCGCGAATTCGCGGAACAGGCGGCCGATGATGCCGCCCATCAGCAGGATGGGCGTGAACACCGCCACCAGCGACAGGCTCATCGACAGAACGGTGAAGCTCACCTCGCGCGCGCCGCAGCAGCGCGGCCTGGAAGCGCGGCATGCCGGCTTCGATATGGCGCGAGATGTTCTCGAGCACGACGATGGCGTCGTCGACCACGAAGCCGGTCGCGACGGTGAGCGCCATGAGCGAGAGATTGTCGAGGCTGAAGCCGAGCAGATACATGACGCCGAAGGTGCCGATCAGCGACACCGGCACCGCCACCGCCGGGATCAGGGTGGCGCGGCCGCTGCGCAGAAACAGGAACACCACCATGATCACGAGCGACGACCGAGATCATCAGCGTGCGCTCGACATCGCTTGAGCGAGGCGCGGATGGTGACCGATCGGTCGATCGCCTGCGAGATGTCGATGCCGGCGGGGATTGCGGCCTGCAGGAACGGCAGCTGCGCGCGCACCCGGTCGACCGTGTTGATGATGTTGGCGCCGGGCTGGCGGTAGACGATCACCAGCACCGCCGGCTTGCCGTTGGCGAGGCCGGCATTGCGGATGTTCTCGACCGAATCGTTGACCTGCGGCGACGTCGGAGAGACGCACCGCGGCGCCGTTGCGGTAGGCGACGATCAGGTTCGCGTATTGGGCGGCGGTCGAGGCCTGGTCGTTGGCGTAGATCTGGTAATGCTTGCCGGCCTGCTCGATCGCGCCCTTCGGGCTGTTGGCGTTGGCGGAGGCCAGCGCCGCGCGCACGTCCTCGAGCCCGATGCCGTATTTGCTCAGCGCGTTGGGATTGATCTCGACCCGCACCGCGGGCAGCGACCAGCCGCCGACATCGACCTCGCCGACGCCGTCGACCTGCGACAGCTTCTGCTGCGATGATGGTGGTGGCCGCGTCGTACATCTGGCCGCGGGTCAGCGTGTCGGAGGTCAGCGCCAGGATCAGGATCGGCGCGTCGGCCGGGTTGACCTTGCGGTAGGTCGGGTTGCTGCGGGAGGCTCGTCGGCAGATCGGCGCGCGCCGCGTTGATCGCCGCCTGCACGTCGCGCGCGGCGCCGTCGATGTCGCGGTCGAGGCCGAATTGCAGCGTGATGCGCGTCGAGCCGACCGAGCTCGACGAGGTCATTTCGGTGACGTCGGCGATCTGGCCGAGATGGCGCTCCAGCGGCGTCGCCACGCTGGTCGCCATGGCTTCGGGGCTGGCGCCCGGCATGGTCGCGCGCACCGAGATGGTCGGGAAATCGACCTGCGGCAACGGCGAGACCGGCAGCAGGAAAAACGCCAGCGCCGCCGGCCAGCGCGACGCCGAGGGTCAGCAGCGTGGTGGCGACGGGCCGGCGGATGAAGGGCGCGGAGAGGTTCACGGCGCCGGCCCTCCGCTTCGGTCGACTCGTTGATGAGCCCGCCGTAGCGGCCGCGCAGGCGGATCGCCCAGCGGTCGAAGGTCAGATAGATCACCGGCGTGGTGAACAGGGTCAGCATCTGGCTGACGATCAGCCCGCCGACGATGGTGATGCCCAGCGGATGGCGCAGCTCCGAGCCGGTGCCGGTGCCGAGCATCAGCGGCAGCGCGCCGAGGATCGCCGCCATGGTGGTCATCAGGATCGGGCGGAAGCGCAAGCAGGCACGCCTGATAGATCGCGTCGCGCGGCGACTTGCCCTCGTTGCGTTCGGCATCGAGCGCGAAGTCGATCATCATGATCGCGTTCTTCTTCACGATGCCGATCAGCAGGATGATGCCGATGATGGCGATGACGCCGAGATCGTCGCCGCACAGCATCAGCGCCAGCAGCGCGCCGATGCCGGCCGAGGGCAAGCGTCGACAGGATCGTGACCGGATGGATGAAGCTCTCATAGAGCACGCCCAGCACGATATAGACCGTGACGATCGCCGCCAGGATGAGCAGCAGATCTCGTTGCCGAGCGAAGCCTGGAAGGCCAGCGCCGCGCCCTGGAAGACCGTGACGATGCTCGCGCGGCATGCCGATCTCCTGCTCGGCCTTGCGGATGGCGTCGACCGCCTCGCCGAGCGAGACGCCGGGCGCCAGATTGAAGGAGACGGTCGTCGCGGGGAACTGGCCGAGATGGTCGATCTGCAGCGGCGCCGTCTGCGACTCGAGGTCGTGGCGATGGCACTCAAGCGGCACCTGCCCGCCGCCGGCCGAGACGGCAGGTAGATCGAGGACGAGCGAATCGAGCGAGTTCTGCAGCGTTCGGGTCGGCCTCGAGAATGACGCGGTACTGGTTCGACTGGGTGAAGATGGTCGAGACGATGCGCTGGCCGAAGGCGTCGTAGAGCGCGTTGTCGATGGTCGCCGGCGTGATGCCGAAGCGGCCGGCGGTGTCGCGGTCGATGGTGACATAGGCCGACAGGCCCTGTGTCCGCAGGTCGCTCGCGACATCGGCGAGTTCGGGCGCCTGGCTGCAGCTGGTCGACCAGCTTCGGCGTCCAGGATGGCGAGTTCGTCCGGATTGGCGTCTTCGAGCACGAATTGGTATTGCGTCGCGGCTGACGGTGGCGTCGATGGTCAGATCCTGCACCGGCTGCAGGTAAAGCGAGATGCCGGCGACATGGATGCCGTCTCGCGCTCCAGATCGCGCGATGACCGATGTCGCGTCGCTCGCTGCGGTCGTCGTGCGGCTTCAGATTGATCAGGAACCGGCCGCTGTTGAGCGTGGTGTTGGTGCCGTCGACGCCGATGAAGGAGGACAGGCTTTCGACATCGGGGTCCTTGAGGATGGCCGCGGCCAGCGCCTGCTGGCGCTGCGCCATGGCGCCGAAGGAAACCGTTTGCGGCGGCCTGCGAGATGCCCTGGAGAGCCCGGTGTCCTGGACCGGGAAAAAGCCCTTGGGAATGACGATATAGAGGAAGACGGTCAGCACCAGCGTCGCCACCGCGACCAGCCAGCGTCAAGGGCTGGCGGTCGAGCACCCAATTGAGCCCGCGGCCGTAGTGGTGGATGAGCGCGTCGAAATTTCTCGCGGTTCCAGCGCTGCGAATCTGTTTTCGCTTGGTCTCGGCCGGCGGCGCAGCAGCTTGGCGCAGGGCCATCGGCACCAGGGTGAGCGACACCGCCGCCGAGATCAGGATGGTGACCGCCAGCGTGAGCGCGAATTCGCGGAACAGGCGGCCCACCACGTCGCCCATGAACAGCAGCGGAATCAGCACGGCGATCAGCGAGATCGGTCAGCGAGATGATCGTGAAGCCGATCTGCGCCGAGCCTTTGAGCGCCGCCTTCAAGCGGCGGATCGCCCATCTCGATATAGCGCGAGATGTTCTCGATCATGACGATGGCGTCGTCGACCACGAAGCCCGATGGCGATGGTCAGCGCCATGAGCGAAAGGTTGTCGAGGCTGAAGCCCAGCAGATACATGGCGCCGAAGGTGCCGACGAGCGACAGCGGAACCGACAGGCTGGGGATGATGGTGGCGCGGGTGTTGCGCAGGAAGACGAAGATGACCAGCACCACCAGCACCACCGCCAGCATCAGCTCGAATTCGACGTCGTGGACCGAGGCGCGGATGGTGACGGTACGGTCGGTCAGCACCGCGACGTCGATCGACGCCGGCAGCGAAGCCTGCAATTGCGGCAGCAGGCTCTTGATGCCGTCGACCACGGATATGACGTTGGCGCCGGGCTGGCGCTGGATGTTGACGATCACCGCCGGCGTCGAGTTCATCCAGGCGCCGAGCTTGTCGTTCTCGGCGTCGTTGACGACCGAGGCGACGTCGGCCAGATGCACCGGCGCGCCGTTCTTGTAGGCGATCACGAGGCCGAGATAGTCGTCGATGTTCTGCAATTGGTCGTTGGCGTTGATGGTGAAGGAACGCGACGGCCCGTCGAAATTGCCCTTGGGCGTGTTGACGTTGGCGTTGCCGATGGTGGTGCTGAGATCGTCGATGTTGAGGCCGTAGGCCGAGAGCGCGCGCAGATCGGCCTGGACGCGCACCGCCGGCCGCTGTCCGCCGGCGATGCTGACCAGGCCCACGCCGGGCAGCTGCGAGATCTTCTGCGCCAGGCGCGTATCGGCCAGATCCTCGACCTGCGGCAAGGGCATGGTGGCCGAGGTGAGCGCCAGCGTCAGGATCGGCGCGTCGGCGGGATTGACCTTGGCGTAGATCGGCGGCGCCGGCAGGTCGGATGGCAGCAAATTCCCGGCGGCGTTGATCGCCGCCTGAACCTCCTGCTCGGCGATGTCGAGGCTGATGTTCAATCCGAATTGCAGGGTGATGACCGAGGCGCCGGCCGAACTCGAGGACGACATCTGGTTGAGATTCGGCATCTGGCCGAACTGCACTTCGAGCGGCGCCGTAACCGACGAGGTCATCACGTCGGGCGAGGCGCCGGGATAGAAGGTCTGCACCTGGATGGTCGGGTAATCGACCTCAGGCAGCGCCGACAAGGGCAGGAACTGGAAGGCGACCATGCCGCTGAGCATGATCGCCACCATCAGCAGCGAGGTCGCGACCGGCCGGAGTATGAACAGACGGGAGGGACCCATGCGGCTGCCTCAGGCGCCGATGCTTGCGGGCGCGCTCATTGTCCGTTCCCGCCGTTCTGCTGCTGATTCTGGGGTTGCGGCGGGTTATCCGCGGGCGGCATAGGAGTCGAATCGGCCGGAGCCGGATTGGGCGGGATCAGATGGATCGGGCCTGAATCGGCGGGCGGCGGGTTCGCGGAATTGGGCGGGATCAGATGGATCGGGCCTGAATCGGCGGGCGACTGGGCGTTGCCGGCCGGCGTGGGCGAGGTTTGATCGGGGGTCGATGCAGGCGGCGTCTGCTCGCCGGCCGGCGCGGGCGGTGTCTGGGCAGGCGCGAGCGTCTTAGGCGCGGCGGTAGGCAGCGAAACCTTGGTGCCGTTCTTGAGCTTGTCGGCGCCGTCCGTTACCACCAGATCGCCCACCGCGAGGCCGGAGGTGATCGCCTGGCTTTCGCCCTGGCTCGGGCCCAGCACGACCTTCTGCACCGTCACGGTGTCATCGGGTTTCACCAGATAGACGAAGGTGCCCGGCGCGCCGCGCTGGATCGCCGATGACGGAATGACGATGGCGTCCTTGAGCACGTCGACGGTGAGCTGCACATTGACGAACTGGTTGGGATAGAGCAGCTCGTCCGCATTGGCGAAGTTGGCGCGCAGCTGGAAGGTGCCGGTCGTGGTGTTGATGGTGTTGTCCACCGTGGCGAGATTGCCGTCTTCCAGCTTGATCAAGCCGGTGCGGTCGAAGGCGGCTGCGGGCAAAATCGCGCCCGCATGCGTGCGCTTCAGGATCGGCAGCAGATCGTCCTCCGGCAGCGAGAACAGCACCGAGATCGGCTGCATCTGATTGATCAGCACGAGGCCGTTGGCAAGAGACGGGGTGACATAGTTGCCGGGGTCGACCTGGCGCAAGCCGAGTCTTCCCGCGGCCGGCGCGGTGATTCGACAATAGGCCAGATTGACGCGCGCGGTGTCGACCGCGCCCTGATCGAGTTGCACCGTGCCTTCGAGCTGGTGAACCGTTGCAACTTGATCGTCATAGGTCTGCTTGGCGATCGAATCTTCCTTGACCAGCGTGGCATAGCGCTTGAGATCGATGCGCGCGCCGTCGAGCTGCGCCTGGTCGCGCGCGAGCTGCCCTTCGGCCTGGTCGAGCGCCGCCTGATAGGGCCGCGGGTCGATCTGGGCGAGGACGTCGCCGGCCTTCACCTCTTGCCCTTCCTGGAACGCGACCGAGGCGAGATAGCCGCTGATCTGGCTCTGGACCGTTACCGAGGCGAGCGGCGTCACCGTGCCGAGCGCGGTGTAGGTGATGGCGACGTCGCCCGTGGCCGCGGCCGCGGCGACCACCGGCAGCGGCGCCGGCGCGCGCGCATTTTTGTTCGGGTTATGAAACCACCAGACGAGCAGCACGATCAGCGCGATCGCGATGACGGCGAAGACGCCGACACGGCGATTGCTCAGGTTGTGACGTCGCTGGAATTCCCGGCGCTCGAGCTCGAGCTTCTCGAGCCGCCGCTTGAACTCCAGCCGCCGCAGGCCTGCGCGTATTTTTTCGATGATTCCGTTCATCTGCTATGGACGCGCCGAGACGCGATCCGGTGTTGAAACCGCCGGGCCGCCGCCCGGGCCGGATCGATGCCGGTCCTGTTTCCTCCCATCCTCTCGCCCGGTTCACCCCGCGGGGCGCGGAGCGATAGGCTATGAAGTCGCCATCGGGTTGAATAGTTCCGGGCTTTCGGCCGGCGGTACCCGCCTTGTGTTATGAATCATGCGAAAACACCGGCAATACCGTAACTTTTGCCCAAGATAGCCTTCCCGACAGCTTAATTATAGGCGAAAGAGAAAGGCGCGATCCCCTTGTTTTATGTGAAAAAATCGGCCCTGACCGGAAGCGGAGGGTGGGCATGAAGGAAGCGGAAGCGCTGGCGCGCTGGAACACGCGCTACGCCCAAGCGGATTACCTTTTCGGCATGGAGCCCAACGCCTTCCTCGCTTCCCAGGCGCCCAGGATTCAGGCGATGGGCCTAAAGCCGGGACGGAAGGCCTTATCCATCGCCGACGGCGAAGGGCGCAACGGCGTTTTTCTGGCGCGCCAGGGGCTTTCGGTGCTGTCGGTCGATTTCTCTCCCGTGGCTCTGGAAAAGGCGAAGAGCCTGGCGGCGCGCGCCGGCGTCGATCTCACGACCGAATGCGCCGATCTCGCGACCTGGGATTGGGGAAGCGGCCGCTTCGACGTGGTTGCCGGAATCTTCTTTCAACTCGCCGGAGCCGATCTGCGCGACAGCATCTTCCGCCGCATCCGTGAATGTTTGAAGCCCGGCGGGATGCTGATCCTTCAGGGCTACCGGCCGGAACAGCTCAAATACGACACCGGCGGGCCGAAGGAGATCGACCACCTTTATACCGCCCAATTGCTGCGCCGCGCCTTCGCCGGATTCGAACTGCTCCATCTCGAAGAGCATGATTCCGAAATCCACGAGGGCGGCGCGCATCACGGCATGTCGGCCCTGGTCGATATGGTCGCGATCAAGCCGACGGCGCGTCCCTAGCGCTCGAAACGCCACGGCGCCGGAGGCGGCATTCCAGCCGCGGCCGACGCCGCACGAAACAAACGAAGCGGATTCCGATCTAGAGCGAAGCCTTGAGCTTGGCGCCCGCCTTGAAGCGCACGCCCTTGCTCGCCTGGATCTTGATTTCCTCGCCGGTGCGCGGATTGCGGCCCAGGCGCGCCGCGCGGTTGCTCACGGCGAAAGTGCCGAAGCCCGGAATGCTGAAACGCTCGCCCTTGCGCAACTCGCCGGCGATGGTTTCAGTGACCGTATCGACCGCCTGATTGGCATCCACGGCCCGGAGGCCGATTGCCTTCAACGCATCGATGAGAACTTGCTTGCTCATGTTGGTTTTCCTTTCTTCGCTATGCCGCGTTCCTCCTGTGGATGCGGACAACTTGCAAATCTTCGCGTGACGAACCCAAGCTTGCCTGGAAAAGAAGTGGCCCGGAGCACCGCGCTCGATTCCGCCGTCAGGCAACAATGCCCTCATACGCGAAGGCAGGCCTCGGGTCCAATGAAACCCGCATACTTAAAGGGGATTCCGGTGAAGTCCGAGTCGCGCCGCGATCGAGTCGCGCTCCGGCAATCGATCGCGACTCGCTGCAGGAAACCGAGTCGTAACCTTCGGCGGCCGCCGGAGCGGGCGAATGGCGGCGGGGGCGGAATTGCGGGCGGGATCGCAACCGGCCAAGGCCGGACGACCGGCCGGGCCGAAACCGAATTCGCCGGGGTCGCGGCCGATGTCGCATTAATCTCCGGTAATGTCGGGCGAGGCGGCTGGAAAGCCACGCAAAGTCAGGGCTTTAAGGCAAAGCCGGCGGGCAAATCGTCGCTTGCCATCGCCCGCTCCGCGTTATTGAATAAGCCAGGAAAAGCGCGGTTCAAGCGCTCGGCGTAACCGATAACGGTCCGGCGATACGAAATCCCGGCCCACGGAGGGGTGGAAATGTCTGACAAGAGCCTGGGCGCGGTCGCGCCCCATCGTTGGTGGCAACTCATCGCCGGCATCATTTGCATGGTGATGATCGCCAATCTGCAATACGGCTGGACGTTGTTCGTCGCGCCGATGAGCAAGGCGCAGGGCTGGTCGGTCACCGACATTCAGCTCGCCTTCAGCATTTTCATCGCGCTCGAAACCTGGCTGACGCCGGTCGAAGGCTGGATCGTCGACCTGCTCGGCCCGACGCGCGGGCCGAAAATCGTCGTCGCCGCGGGCGGCATCCTGGTCGCCCTTGGCTGGATCCTCAATTCGCAAGCGACCTCGCTCGAGGCGCTTTATGTGGGTGCGGCGTTGACCGGCGCCGGCGGCGGCGCGGTCTACGCGACCTGCGTCGGCAGCGCGGTGAAATGGTTCCCGGACCGCCGCGGCCTCGCGGTGGGATTGACCGCGGCCGGTTTCGGCGCGGGCGCGGCGCTGACCGTCATTCCCATCCGCACCGTCATCGCCGCCAGCGGCTATCAGGCGGCCTTTTTCTGGTTCGGGCTGGTCCAAGGCGCGATCGTCTTCATCCTGGCTTGGGCGCTCCGGCAACCGGCTCCGGGCGAAATGCGCGGCGCCGCGGTCGCCAAGGTCATCCAGACCGCGCAGAGCCTGTCGCCGGGGAAGATGCTGGCCTCGCCGATCTTTTGGCTGCTCTACATCATGTTCGTTCTGGTCTCGGCGAGCGGCTTGATGGCGACGGCGCAGATCGCTTTGATCGCCAAGGATTACAACGTCTCCGATACGATCCTGTTCCTGGGCGCCACCACCCTGACCGTGACGCTGGTGGTGGACAACGTGATGAACGGGTTGGCGCGGCCGTTCTTCGGCTGGGTTTCCGACAAGATCGGCCGCGAGAGCACCATGGCGATCGCCTTCGGCTTGGGCGGCGTCGCCTATTGGCTGTTGGGGACGGCAGGAACCTCGCCGTGGACTTTCATGATCTGTGCGGGCTTCATCTTCCTGACCTGGGGCGAGATTTTCAGCCTGTTCCCCTCGACCTGCACCGACACCTTCGGCGCCAAATACGCGACGGTGAACGCCGCGTTTCTCTATACCGCCAAGGGCACGTCGGCGTTCCTGGTGCCGCTGGCGAACGTCATCAAGAACGCAACCGGCAGTTGGTACGACGTGCTCATCGCCACCGCCATCATGAATTTCGTAGTGGTGGCGCTGGCGCTGTTCGTGCTGAAGCCGCTGCGCGCGCGGTTTATCGGCGGCAGTGCGGCGCGGATGCGCGCCGCTGCGGCAGAATAACCGCCGAGACGGTTGACCGGTTATCGGGCGGGGCCGCGGCCCCGCCCGTTTTTTTCGCAAATCACCCCGAGGATTTTCCGGAGGACGCCGTCTTGAATTCCGGCGGTTTTCTTTGTCCAATGCGGGCCGAACCGCCCTCGATGCAGGGAAAGATCAAAATAAAAACGGCGTGGTGGGGATAGGAAATGCCTTTTGTCACGGCGCGACGCCTGAGTTCGGCCAACCGCTGGATCCAGCTGGTTCTGGGCGTCGCCTGCATGGTGACCATCGCCAATCTGCAATATGGCTGGGTGCTGTTCGTGGCGCCCATCCACGACAAGTTCCAGTGGGACCAGCCGTCCATCCACTTGGCGCTCGGCATTTTCGTGCTGATCGAGACCTGGACCGTTCCGGCGGCGGGCTTTCTCGCCGACCGCTTCGGGCCGCGGCCGGTGATCATGGTCGGCGGCGCGCTGGCGGGCCTGTCCTGGATGCTCAACGCCTCGGCGGATTCGCTCAGCCTGCTCTATGCCTCGGCCGCGCTGGGCGGCGTCGGCGCCGGAGCGGTCTATGCCACCTGCGTCGGCAACGCGCTCCGATGGTTTCCCGACCGGCGCGGTCTCGCCGTGGGATTGGTCACGGCGGGTTACGGCGCGGGCGCGGCGATCACCGCGCTGCCGATCATGCACATGATCACGGCCTATGGTTATCCGACGGCGTTTCTGCGCTTCGGCCTGGGCCAGGGTCTGATCGTGCTGCTGCTGGGATATCTCTTCGCGGCGCCGAGGCCGGGATCGGTGAAGCCCAGCCCGTGGCTCAAGCAGACTGCGCGCGATGCGGCGCCGGCCGGGATGCTGCGCCAGCCGGCCTTTTGGGTGACCTATGCCATGTTCGCGCTGGTGGGCGCGGCGGGGTTGTCGGCGATCGCCCAACTGCCGCCGGTCGCGCGCGATTTCGGCATCGCCAATTCGAGCGTGAGTTTCGCCGGCCTGATGCTGCCGGCGCTGAGCTTCGCGCTGTCGCTCGACCGCGTGCTGAGCGGGCTGACGCGGCCCTTCTTCGGCTGGCTGTCGGACCATTGGGGGCGCGAGAACACCATGGCCTTGGCATTCGCGCTCCAGGCGGCCGGCATCTTCGCCCTGTTCTTTTTCGGCCGCGACCCCGGCATTTTCGTGCTGTTGAGCGCGCTGGTGTATTTCACCCTGGGCGAGATTTACAGCCTGTTTCCGGCGATCTGCGCCGACACGTTCGGCGTCGAATACGCGGCCACCAACGCCGGATTCCTCTATACCGCCAGGAGCACGGCGGCACTTTTGGCGCCCCTGGCCGGCGTGATTTCGCGATCGACCGGAAGCTGGCACGCGGCCTTCGCCCTGGCGGTGGGCGTGAACGTGGTGGCGGTGCTGGCGGCGCTGTTCGTGCTGAAACCGATGCGCGAGAGATATCTCGCGGCGGAGCGGCGGACTAAATAGGCCTAAGCTGTGTGACCAAACTCTGCTGTCTTGGGCGCGTGAGCAGAGTTGAGCGAAGGCGGATTGACGGACGCGCCAGAGCCCGATATTAGGATCAGACCTTCTCGACCCGCGCGGCGCAGTACTTGAATTCGGGAATCTTGCCGAAGGGGTCGAGCTGCGGATTGGTGAGGATATTGGCCGCGGCCTCGGCATAGCAGAACGGGATGAACACCATGCCGGGTGGTATCGCATGATCGGGCCGCGCCTTCAGCTCGATCGCGCCGCGCCTTGTCGCAACCCGGATCATGCCGCCCGGCGGAATGCCCATGCGTTTCAAATCGCCGGGCGACATCGAGACATGGGCCTCGGATTCGAGCGCGTCCAGCACCGAAGCGCGCCGCGTCATGGCGCCGGTGTGCCAATGCTCGAGCTGGCGGCCGGTCGTGAGCACCAGGGGATATTCCGCATCCGGCTGCTCGGCCGGCGACACCATCCCGACCGGCACCAGCCGTCCGCGCCCGGTCTTGGTCGGGAAACCGTCGCCGAACACGATTTCGTCGCCGGGCCTGTCGTCGGCGGAGCAGGGATACGTGACCGAACTCTCACGTTCCAAGCGCTCCCAGGTGATGTGGTCCAAGGACGGCATCGCCTTTTTCATCTCGGCGAACACGTCCTTGACGTGAGGATAGTTCCAGTCGAGGCCGATGCGCCGCGCCATCTCCTGAATGATCCAGATATCCTCGCGCGCCTCGCCCGGCAGCGGCAGCGCCTTGCGGCCCATCTGCACCTGGCGGTTGGTGTTGCTGACCGTGCCCACCTTTTCCGGCCAGGCCGAGGCCGGCAGCACCACGTCGGCGTATTTCGCGGTCTCGGTCAAAAACAAATCCTGTACGACCAGGTGATCGAGCTTGGCCAGCGCCTCGCGCGCGTGCTGCGCGTCGGGATCGGACATGGCCGGGTTCTCGCCCATGATGTACATGCCGTGAATGACGCCTTCGTGGATCGCGGTCATGATCTCGACCACGGTGAGGCCGCGCTTGGTGTCGAGCTTGGCGCCCCAGAGATTTTCGTAGAACTGGGTGCGCTCCGGATTCTCGACCGATTGGTAATCGGGATAGAACATCGGGATAAGGCCCACATCCGACGCGCCCTGCACGTTGTTCTGGCCGCGCAACGGGTGAAGTCCGGTGCCCGGCCGGCCGATCTGGCCGGTGATGAGCGCGAGCGCGATCAGGCAGCGCGTGTTGTCGGTGCCGTGGATGTGCTGGGAGATGCCCATGCCCCAGAAGATGATGGCGGCTTCGGCGCGGGCGTATTTGCGCGCCACGGTCTTGAGCGTTTCGGCGTCGATGCCGCAGATCGCCGCCATTTTCTCGGGCGTGCGGTCCTTGACGCTCTCTTTCAGCTTGTCGAAATCCTCGGTATGCGCCTGGACGTATTGCTGGTCATAGAGGTTCTCGGCGATGATGACGTTGATCATGGCCGACAGCATCGACACATCCTTGGCGGGATTGAATTGCAGCATGTGGGTGGCGTGGCGTTTCAAGGCCTGACCACGCGGGTCCATGACGATGAGCGTGGCGCCGCGCTTGGCCGCGTTCTTGAGGAATGTGGCCGCCACCGGGTGATTCTCGGTCGGGTTGGCGCCGATGACGATGATGAGGTCGGCATCCTTGGCGGCGGTGAAGGGCGCGGTCACCGCGCCCGAGCCGATGCCTTCGAGCAGCCCCGCCACCGACGAGGCGTGGCACAGCCGCGTGCAATGATCGACGTTGTTGGTGCCGAAGCCGGCGCGAATCAGCTTCTGGAAGAGATAGGCCTCTTCATTCGAGCCCTTGGCCGAGCCGAAGCCGGCGATGCCCTTGGGCCCGTGGGCCTGGTGGACGCGTTTCAACCCGTTGGCGGCGGCGTCGAGCGCCTCTTCCCAGGTGGCTTCGCGGAAATGGGTCCAGGGATTCGCGGGATCGATGTCGAGATCGCCGTGTTTCGAGGCGCCTTCCTTGCGGATCATGGGCTTCATCAGGCGATCGGGATGGCTGATATAGTCGAAACCGAAGCGGCCCTTGACGCAAAGCCGGTCGCGATTGGACGGACCGTCACGGCCGTCGACAAAGAGCAGCTTGTCGTCCTTGATCTTGTAGGTGATCTGGCAACCGACGCCGCAATAGGGGCAGATGCTTTCGACCTCGCGATCGGGCTTCTTGGCCAGCACGCCCTGCTCGTTCTCGACCGAAGCCGGCATCAGCGCGCCGGTCGGGCAGGCTTGGACGCATTCGCCGCAGGCGACGCAGGTGCTGTCGCCCATTGGATCGTCGAAGTCGAACACGATCTTGGCCTCGTGGCCGCGCTTGGCCATGCCGATGACGTCATTGACCTGGACTTCGCGGCAGGCGCGGACGCAGAGATTGCATTCGATGCAAGCATCGAGCCTGACCGCCATCGCCGGATGCGAGCGGTCGGGCGCGGGGTGATGCATGGCCGGGAAGCGGCTCTGGCTCACGCCGATGCGGTCGGCCCATTTCCAGAATCGGGAATCGGGATCGGGATGGGATTGGCGGTTGGGCTGGTCGGCGACCAGCAGTTCGAACACCATCTGACGCGAGAACTTGGCGCGGTCCGAGGCGCTTTTCACCTTCATGCCGGGGGACGGCTTGCGGATGCAGGAGGCGGCCAGCACGCGTTCGCCCTCGACCTCGACCATGCAGGCGCGGCAATTGCCGTCGGGGCGGTAGAAGGGCGCGGGCGAATAGCAGAGATGCGGGATCTCGGTGCCCTTGCGGTTGGCCACTTGCCAGATGGTCTCGCCGGGTTGCGCCTCGACCTCCTCGCCGTCGAGGAAGAATTTGATGGTCTCGCCGATCGCGCCGGAGCCGTCGCTCATGACACATCCTGCGGAAAATGCTTCAGGACCAGTTTAACCGGATTCATGGCCGCTTGTCCCAGGCCGCAAATCGACGCATCGGTCATGACCTTGGACAGTTCCTCGATCAGTGGGCCGTCCCATTGCGGTTTCGACATGAGTTGAACGGCCTTTTCCGTGCCCACTCGGCAGGGGGTGCATTGGCCGCAACTCTCGTCTGCAAAAAATTTAAGCAGATTGAGGGCTACGTCCTTCATGTTGTCCTTGTCGGACAGCACCACAATTGCGGCCGAGCCGATCAGCGCGCCGTGCTCCTCGAGGGTGCCGAAATCCAAGGGTAGATCGGCCATGGATGCGGGCAAGATGCCGCCCGAGGCGCCGCCCGGCAGATAGCCCTTGAAGACGTGGCCTTCCGCCATGCCGCCGCAGAATTCGTCGATCAGCTCCCGCGCGGTGATGCCGGCGGGGGCCAATTTCATGCCGGGATTCTTGACCCGGCCGGAGACCGAGAAGCTGCGCGGCCCCTTGCGCCCGCGGCGGCCCTGACCGGCGAACCATTCCGGGCCCTTCTCGACCACGTCGCGGACCCACCACAGCGTCTCGACATTGTTGATGAGCGTCGGGCGGCCGAACAGCCCGACTTGCGCCGGATAGGGCGGCTTGTGACGCGGCAGTCCGCGCTTGCCCTCGATCGATTCCAGCATCGCCGATTCCTCGCCGCAGATATAGGCGCCGGCGCCGCGGCGCAGGTAAATCCGGCGGCCTTTGGCGAGGCCCGATTTGTTCAAGAGCGCCAGTTCCTTCAGCAGGATCTCGCGGCAATGAGGATATTCGTCGCGCAGGTAGATATAGATGTCGGACGCTTCCACCGCCCAGGCGCCGATCAACATGCCTTCGAGCATGCGGTGCGGATCGGTTTCGAGATAAACGCGGTCCTTGAAGGTGCCGGGCTCGCCCTCATCGGCGTTGATCGCCATCAGCCGCGGCGCCTTTTCGGCGGCCACCAGGCGCCATTTGCGGCCGGTGGGGAATCCGGCGCCGCCCAGGCCGCGCAGATTCGAATCCTCCAGCGTCTTCAAAATCTGCTCGAGCGTTTTCTCGCCCGTTAGACAGGATTCCAGAAGCTTGTAGCCGCCGGAAGCGCGATAGGCCTCGAAGCCGATATAGCCCGGCGCCGCGGGCTTGGCGCGCGCCTTGGGCTTGGACGGCCCGCCGGCGCGCTCCTTGACCAGCTTCACCACGCTGTCGAGGCTGGCATGTTCATGCAACGCGTGGCCGATGGCCGCGACCGGGGCGTTGTGACAGCCGCCCATGCAGGGCGCGCGCACGACGCGCACCTGGGCCCCGAGCTTACCGGGCAATTCCTTCAACAAGGATTGCGCGCCGAACATCTCGCAAGTGAGCGAATCACAGACGCGCACGGTCAGCGGCGGCGGCGGGATCTCGCCGTCCAGCACGATGTCGAAATGGGCGTAAAACGACGCCACCTCGTAGACCTCGACCAGCGCCAGCTTCATTTCCTGGGCCAGCGCCGCCAGATGCCGCGCATGCAGGCAGCGGTAATAATCCTGAAGCAGATGGAGATATTCGATCAGCAGATCGCGCCGGCGCGCGCCCTGACCCAAGAGCTCGCGCACTTCCTCCAGCGCCGTGGGATCGACCTGCCTTCCCTTGGGCAGGTCGCGGCCGCCGCGGCGGCCCGAGCCCGGGTGGATGGAACGCCGTGCCTGATTCGGATTATCGGACATATTCCGCCAGTCCCTAGCGGCCCTGCTTCAGGAGATCGAGCATGGTCTTGCCCAACGCCGCCGGCGAATCGGTGACGGAGATGCCGGCACTTTTCATCGCCTCTTTCTTGTGCTCGGCGGTGCCGGTTCCGCCCGAAATGATCGCCCCGGCATGGCCCATACGCCGCCCCGGCGGCGCGGTGGCCCCGGCGATGAAGCCCACGATCGGCTTTTTCACCTTGCTGCGCTTCAGGAAATCGGCGGCCTCTTCCTCGGCCGAGCCGCCGATCTCGCCGATCATGACGATCGCCTTGGTGCCGGGATCGCCCAGGAACATCTCCAGACAGTCGATGAAATTGGTGCCGTTGACCGGATCGCCGCCGATGCCGATGCAGGTCGATTGGCCCAGCCCCGCCGCCGTGGTCTGCGCCACCGCCTCGTAAGTCAAGGTTCCGGAACGGGAGACGATGCCGATGTCGCCCGGCTTGTGGATATGACCCGGCATGATGCCGATCTTGCATTGGTCCGGGCGTGATCACGCCCGGACAATTGGGGCCGACGAGGCGCGTCTTGGAGCCCTGGAGCACGCGCTTGACCTCGACCATGTCCAAGACCGGGACGCCTTCGGTGATGCAGACGACCAGCGGCATTTCGGCGTCGATCGCCTCCAGGATCGCGTCGGCGGCGAAGGGCGGCGGCACATAGATGGCGCTGGCATTGGCGCCGGTGGCCGCCATCGCGTCCTTGACCGTGTCGAATACCGGCAGGTCGAGATGCCTCGATCCGCCTTTGCCGGGCGTGACGCCGCCCACCATCTTGGTGCCGTAGGCGATCGCCTGCTCGGAATGGAAGGTGCCTTGGGCGCCGGTGAAGCCCTGGCAGATGACCTTGGTGTCGCGGCCGACCAGTACCGACATCAGGCCGCCTCCTTCACCGCTTTCACCACCTTGGCGGCGGCGTCGGCGAGGTCGTCGGCGGAGAGAATGGGCAAACCCGATTCGGCCAGGATCTTCTTGCCGAGCTTGACGTTGGTGCCTTCGAGCCGCACCACCAGGGGCACTTGCAGGCTGACCTCGCGCGCGGCCGCGACCACGCCGTCGGCGATGACGTCGCAGCGCATGATGCCGCCGAAGATGTTGATCAGCAGGCCTTCGACATGGGGGTCGGAGAGGATGAGCTTGAAGGCGATGGCAACGCGCTCCTTGGAGGCGCCGCCACCGACATCGAGGAAATTGGCCGGCTCGCCGCCGTAGAGCTTGATGATGTCCATGGTCGCCATCGCCAATCCGGCGCCGTTCACCATGCAGCCGATATTGCCGTCGAGCTTGATGTAATTGAGCGAGTGCTTGGCGGCCTCGAGCTCGGCCGGGTCTTCCTCGGCCTCGTCGCGCATCGCCTCGATATCGGGATGACGGAAGAGCGCGTTGTCGTCGAAATTCATCTTGGCGTCGAGCGCCAGCACGTCGCCCGATCCGGTGACGACCAGCGGGTTGATTTCGACGATCGAGGCGTCGAGCTCGCTGAAGGCCTTGTACATGGCGAGCATGAACTTGACCGCGGCCCCCACCTGCTTGCCTTCGAGTTTCAGGCCATAGGCCAGGCGCCGGGCGTGGAACCCCTCCATGCCGGTGGCCGGGTCGATGGCGAGGCGCATGATTTTCTCGGGCGTCTTGTGCGCGACTTCCTCGATCTCCATGCCGCCTTCGGTCGAGGCCATCACCGTGACGCGCGACGGTCTTGCGGTCGATCAGCATGCCGAGATAGAGCTCGCGCTTGATGTCGCAGCCTTCCTCGACATAGATGCGCTTGACTTCACGCCCCTTCGGCCCGGTTTGCTTGGTGACCAGCACGTGGCCGAGCATGGCGCCGGCTTCTTTCCCGGCATCTTCCGGCGACTTGGAAAGCCGCACCCCGCCCTTGCCCTTGTCGTCGCCCTTGAACTTGCCCGCGCCGCGGCCGCCGGCATGGATCTGCGCCTTCACCACATAGACCGGGCCTTTCAATCCGCGCGCCACTTTCTCCGCCTCTTGCGGGGTATAGGCGACGCCGCCCTTGGGCACCGCCACGCCGAATTTCTGCAACAGGCCCTTGGCCTGGTATTCGTGAATGTTCATCTGTCCGCCGTGGCTTGTGACTTGTTGTTCGGCCTATTTTATAAGCCCGGCGCCGCGCGCCCAGCGATACTTGGCGCCGAGCACGGCCACGGGGATTTCGGTTGAATAGGCATAGGCCGGAATGCCGTGATCGTAAAGCTGCTCCGCCGCCTGTTCGACCTGCACGTCGCCCGCGAGCGAGGCCACGATCGGCTTCTCGATGCCACGGGCCCGGAATTCGTCGACCACCTCGATCACCAGCTTGGAAAAGACCATCGGCGGCGTGACGATGGTGTGCCAGTAGCCCAGGATCAGCGCGTGGATGCGCGGATCCTCCAATCCCAAGCGGATGGTGTTCTGGTAGGTCTTGGGCGGCTCGCCGCCGGTGATGTCGACCGGGTTACCCGCCGCGCCGAAGGGGGGGATGAACTTGCGGAAGGCGGCGTCGAGATCGGGCGGTATTTTCATCAGATTGAGGCCGTAATCGACGCAGGCGTCGGACAACAGCACGCCCGAACCGCCGGCGCCGGTGATGATCACCACGTTCTCGCCCTTGGGCGTGGGCAGTTTCTGCAATCCCCGCGCGTAATCGAGCATGTCGCGCAATCCCGGCGCGCGGATGACGCCCGATTGCCGCAACACGTCGTCATAGATCTTGTCGTCGCCGGCGAGCGCGCCGGTGTGCGAGCCCGCCGCCTTGGCGCCGGCCGCGGTGCGGCCCGCCTTCAGCACGATGATGGGCTTCTTCTTGGAGACGCGTTTCGCCACTTCGGCGAAAGAGCGGCCGTCCTTCAGATCCTCGAGATGCATGGCGACGACCTTGGTGTTCGGGTCCTGCTCGAAGAAGGTCAACAAATCGTCCTCGTCGAGATCGGATTTGTTGCCCAATCCGACGATGGCCGAGACGCCCATCTTGGCCGAGCGCGAGAAACCGATGATCGCCATGCCGATGCCGCCCGATTGCGAACTGAGCGCGGCGCCGCCCTTGTAGTCGTAGGGCGTGCAGAAGGTGGCGCACAGATTCTCCGGCGTATAGTAGTAGCCGTAAATGTTCGGGCCCATCAGGCGGGTGCCGTATTTGCGGCCGATCGCCTGGATTTCCTTCTGGCCCTCGACATTGCCGGTCTCGGCGAAGCCCGAGGGGATGAGCACGGCGCCGGGGATTTTCTTCTCGCCGACCTCGATGAGCGCCTGCGCCACGAACTTCGCCGGGATGCAGAACACCGCGACGTCGATCACGCCGGGGACGTCCTTGACGCTCTTATAGACCTTGCGGCCCATGATTTCGGTCGCGCTCGGGTGGATCGGCAGGATCGTGCCTTGATAACCGCCGTTGATGAGATTCTTCATCACCGAGTTGCCGATCTTGCCTTCCTCGGCCGAGGCGCCGATCACGGCCACCGCCTTCGGATGCATGATGCGGTTCATCTGCGCGATGATCTCGCTTTGCGACGGCCGGTAGCGTTCGGGCTGCGGCGACCAGTCGAGGATGATTCGAACGTCGGCCGCGACCGCGCCTTTCTTCGAGGCGAAGACTGGATTGAGGTCGAGCTCGGCAATCTCGGGGAAATCGGCGATCAGCTTGGAGACGTTCTCGATCAGCTCGGCCAGGGCATTGCGGTTGACGCCTTCGCCGCCGCGTACGCCCTTCAATATCTCGGCGGCCTTGATGCCGTCGACCATGCCCATCGCGTCCTCGCGCGAAACCGGCGCCAGACGGAAGGTCACGTCCTTCAGCACCTCGACCAGCACGCCGCCCATGCCGAAGGCGACCAGTTTGCCGAAGCTCGGATCGGTGACGGCGCCGATGATGACCTCGTGGCCGCCTCCGACCATCTGCTGCACCTGCACGCCCTCGATCTTGGCCTTGCGGTCGTATTTCTTGGCGTTGGCGACGATGGTGGCGAAGCCCTTTTGCGCTTCTTGCGGGGTTTTGACGCCGACGATGACGCCGCCCGCCTCGGTCTTGTGCAGAATCTGGGGGGAGACGATCTTCAGCACCACCGGGAAGCCGATCTTGCCCGCGAGCTTGGCCGCCTCGGCCGCATTCTTGGATAGCGCTTCCTTCGGCACCGCGATGCCATAAGCGTCGCAGATCAGCTTGCCTTCCGGCGCGGTGAGCGATGTGCGTTTCTGGGCCTTGGCCTGGCCCAGGATCTTGCTCACCGCCGCCTTCGCATCTTTCGCACTCATGGTCACTCTCTCCCCCGCGTTTTACGGATCGCTATTCGGCCGCCATCGGCTTGGTGCCGCCCAGCGCGCCTGATTGCTTGAACTCCTGCACCTTCTTGTCGTCGTAGCCCAGCACCTTGCGCAGGATCTCGTCGGTATGCTCGCCCAACAGCGGCGCGCGCTTGACCTCGCTCGGGCTGTCGCTGAGCTTGATCGGATTGCCGACGGTGAAATACTTGCCGCGGGTGGGGTGATCGACCTCGACCACCGTGCCGGTCTTACGCAAGCTCGGCTCCTCCAGCAGCTCCTTCATCGACAGAATCGGGCCGCAGGGGATGTCGTATTCGTTGAGGATGTCCATGGCCTCGAACTTGGTCTTGGTCTTGGTCCACTCCTCGATGGTGGCAAAAATATGCTTCAAGCGCGGCAGCCGCGCTTCCGGCTTGGCGTAATCGGGATGGGTGATCCACTCTTCCTTGCCGATGATCTTGCAGATCGGTTCCCACACCGGCGCCTGGGTGATGAAATAGATATAGGCGTTGGGATCCTTCTCCCAGCCCTTGCATTTCAGGATCCAGCCCGGCTGGCCGCCGCCCGAATCGTTGCCGGCGCGCGGCACCGCATCGCCGAATTCGACGCCTTCGCCGAACTGGCTGTATTCCTTCAGCGGCCCGTGTTGCAGGCGCTGCTGGTCGCGGAGCTTGACGCGGCAGAGATTGAGCACGCCGTCCTGCATCGCCGCGCTGACGCGCTGGCCCTTGCCGGTGGTGTTGCGTTGATAGAGCGCGGCGACGATGCCGAGCGCCAGGTGCAGCCCGGTGCCGGAATCGCCGATCTGGGCCGCCGTAACCAGAGGCGGGCCGTCGCGGAATCCCGTGGTCGAGGCCGAGCCGCCGGTGCATTGCGCCACGTTCTCGTAGACCTTGCAGTTCTCGTAAGGGCCGGGGCCGAAGCCCTTGACCGAGGCCATGACGATGCGGGGATTGATTTGATGAACGCGTTCCCAGGTGAACCCCATGCGATCCAAGACGCCGGGGCCGAAATTCTCCACCAGCACGTCGCAGATCTTGATCAGCCCCTCGAGCAGTTCCTTGCCCTTGGGGTTCTTGGTGTCGATGGTGATCGAGCGCTTGTTGGCGTTGAGCATGGTGAAATAGAGGCTGTCGGCGTTCGGCACGTCGCGGAGCTGGCCGCGCGTGATGTCGCCGATGCCGGGACGCTCGACCTTGATGCAGTCGGCGCCGAGCCAAGCCAGAAGCTGGGTGCAGGTCGGCCCCGATTGCACATGGGTGAAATCGAGAATACGGATGCCGTCCAGTGCCTTGCCCATGAGTTTCTCCCTTTACTTTCTTGCCACGTTTCGTCGATTCGGATCCGGATGAGAGGTTACTTCTTCTTCAGCGCGCTTTGCGGGTTGAGGTTGCCGATGCGGCCGCTTTCGCTGCCGGAGGCCGGGGCGATCACCGCGTTGATGAGGGTCGGCTTGCCGGAATCCATTGCCGTGTTCACGGCGCGCTTGAGATCGTCGGGCGACGTCGCATTGAATCCTGCCCCGCCGAAGGCCTCTATAATCTTGTCGTAGCGCGAGCCTTTGACGAACACGGTCGGCGCGGGATCGGAGCCGACCGCGTTGACGTCCGTTCCGCGATAGATGCCGTCATTGTTGAAGATGACGACGCAGATCGGCAGCTTGTAGCGGCAGATCGTCTCCACCTCCATGCCGGAGAAGCCGAAGGCGCTGTCGCCTTCGACGGCGAGCACCGGCTTGCCGGTCTCGATCGCGGCGGCGATGGCGGAGCCCATGCCGACGCCCATGACGCCCCACGTGCCGACGTCCAGGCGCTTGCGCGGCTTGTACATGTCGATGATGCCGCGCGCGAGATCGAGCGTGTTGGCGCCCTCGTTGACCAGGATGGCATCTGGTCGCTCTTTGATGATGGTCCGCAGCGCGCCGAGCGCGCCGTGATAGTCCATCGGCGAGTTATTGTTCATCAGGCGCGGCGCCATCTTGGCAATGTTCTCTTCGCGTTTCTTGGATACTGCGCCGGTCCACTCCGCCGGCGGGGCCTGCCAATTGCCCCCCATGCCATCGAGCAGGGCCGCCACGCAAGAGCCGATGTCGCCGACCACGGGGGCGACGATTTCGACGTTGCTGTCCATCTCCCTGGGCTCGATGTCGATCTGGATGAACTTCTTCGGTGCTTCGCCCCAGGTCTTGCCTTTGCCGTGCGACAAGAGCCAGTTGAGACGCGCGCCGATCAGCATCACGACGTCGGAATCTTTCAGCACCGTCGAGCGCGCGGCGCCCGCGCATTGCGGATGCGTGTCGGGCAGCAGGCCCTTGGCCATGCTCATCGGCAGAAACGGCACGCCGCTTTTTTCGACGAGATCGCGGATCGCATCGTCGGCCTGCGCATAAGCCGCGCCCTTGCCGAGGATGATCAGCGGGCGCTTGGCGCTCTTGAGCACATCGAGCGCGCGCTTGATCGCGGACGGCGCCGGAATCTGCGCCGGCGCCGCGTCGATGACCTTGACCAGCGACTTCCTGCCGGCATCCGCGTTCATGACCTGCCCAAAAAGCTTGGCCGGCAGGTCGAGATAAACGCCGCCCGGCCGTCCCGAGACGGCGGCGCGGATGGCGCGGGCGAGGCCGATGCCGATGTCGGCGGCATGCAGCACGCGGAACGCCGCCTTGCAGAGCGGCTTGGCGATGGCGAGTTGGTCCATCTCTTCATAGTCGCCCTGCTGCAGATCGACGATCTCGCGCTCGGACGAGCCCGAGATCAGGATCATCGGGAAACAGTTGGTCGTCGCGTGGGCGAGCGCCGTGAGCCCGTTCAGGAAGCCGGGCGCCGACACGGTGAGGCAGATTCCGGGCTTCTTGGTCAGGAAGCCGGCGATGGCGGCCGCGTAGCCGGCGCTCTGTTCGTGGCGGAACGAGAGCACGCGGATGCCCGCGGCCTGCGCCATGCGGCCGAAATCCGTGATCGGGATGCCCGGCACGCCGTAGATCGTGTTGAGGCCATTGAGCTTGAGCGCGTCGATGACGAGGTGAAAGCCGTCCGTCAGCTCCTGCGTCTCGTCTACTTTTGTGGTTCCTTCGGCCACGGGCTCTCCTCCTGCTGTCTTTGGGTTCCGCGTCGTCCTGTTTCAATCCAGGTAGTCGACGTGCTTCTCTACGTGATCGGCGAGATCGAGGGTGTGCTTCAGCGCGAGCGCGCCCGCGCGCTCGGTGTCGCGCTTCTCCAGCGCCTCGATGATGTTCATGTGATCGACGATGGAGCGCCGCGCGCGGTCGTTCTGTCCGATGGTGGCCTGGCGGATGGCGCGCATGTGGATGAAGAGATTCTCGGTCATCTCGGCGAGACAGCGGCTGCCCGAGAGCCGGATGATCGCCTGGTGGAACTGGATGTTGGCGGCGGAATATTCGTCGAGATGGCCCTCGGGCGAGGAACCCTGGAACTCGTCGAACAGGCGGCGCAGGGACGAAATCTCGGCATCCGAGGCGTTGAGCGTAACCAGCCGCGCGGCCAGGCTTTCGAGCGCCGCCCAGACTTGGATCATCTCGACGATCTCGCGCTTGGTCTTGCGCAGCACGATGACGCCGCGGCGCGGCAGGGTCTTGACGAAGCCCTCGCGCTCGAGGAGCGACATCGCCTCGCGGATGGGCGTGCGCGACACGCCGAGATCACGCGACAACCGGCGTTCGTCGAGCCGGATCTCCTCGTCATGGGCATAGATGTTGAAGGCGATGATCGCCTCCTTGAGCGCGTGATAGGCCTGGCTCTTGAAACTCGTCGGCAAGCCGATCGGTTTCACCGCAAGGCGTGACAACGCCATCGGCAACTGCTCCCTCATTCTTCATCCGCCTTTGGACGCTTTTCGCGGCGCCGCCCTCTTCCGGGGCCGATTTCGGCGCATGGTATCTGGTATGCCAGAAACAGGTCAAAGCGATTTTTGGGCCATGCCCGCCCCCGCCCCCCGCCCCCGGCGGTAGAGAGAACAGTGCCGGATTGCGTCTTGATGGTTAACAGTATCGGTCAAGACCCGGTCTTAACCTGCTTTCCGTCTCTTTTAAGGTTAACTTCGAATAATTCAGACGATTATTTGAGAATTAATTATAATACTTGTTTGTATTTACCGAAACTTGTCGATACACATCGGGTCAACAATACCCCGAGAAGCGATTCCCAACAAATCGCCAGTCCCAGGGTCCGTCAGGGTCGATAGGAGAAGTCACGATGAAGATATTGATGCGTTCCCTGGTCGCCGCCGGCGCGCTTGCCGCCGGCCTGGCGCTGCCCACGCATGACGCGGCGGCGACGGTGGTCAACCTCACCAACCCGAATTTCGATGCCAATGTCGGCCTCCCGCCCAATTCCGACAATTACATAACGGCCACGACCGGCAGCGTTGCCATTCCGGGCTGGACCATCGTCGGAAGCGGGACGGCTACGTCGGGCACGCTCGCGCCCATGTTCCCTGGCGGCGCGTATTTCAATGCGCCAGGTAATTGGTCGCCCCCCCAGGTCGGCGCGGTCGGCGGCACCACGCTGGGTGGCTTCGGCACTTCGAGCATCTTGCAGAATACCAGCTCGACCTGGAACGGCACCTCGGGCACCGTCACCGTGACGCTGTCGCTCGGTGAAGCCTTGGGTACCACGCTGGGCACCTCGGGAACGGTGCAGCTCCTGGAGGGCGGCGTGACCTTCGGGACCCCGATCAACCTGGAAACCGGCGGGACCAATCTGGTGTTTACCCCGGGCGCCTTCGACACGGAAACCTACACCTTCGCCGGCGTGACCGGGACCTCCGGAGAGAGCGTTGGTCTCGAATTCACCAATCCGGACCCCGCCACGGTCTTCCTCGACAACATCACGCTCGACGGCGGCACGGCGGTCACCACATCCGCATCATCGATCCCCGAGCCGCCCACGGGGCTGCCCCTGCTCGGCATCGCCCTGTTGGGATTCGTGGCTTTCCACTACCGGCAAAAGACCAGGATGCTCGCGATCTAAGCCGGAACGCTTCAAGACCAGACGGTTCGAGCCGGCGCGCCTTCGCCGGCTCGAATTTTTTCGAGATAGTTTCTTCGCGTAAATTTATCCACAGTATTCGCTTGCGCGCCGCGAAGAAAAACCATGCTTCGCCCTATTAATTTTGCGCGCGGCGCCCGAGTCGCCGCGAGTCGAATCGGCTTTTTTCGTCATAAAAATTTTGCACTTGTCAACAATCACGGCGCGCGACGGCCCCGTTATGCTTGACAATACAGGACATTCTGCGTCTTTTTAATATTCGCATGGCGCTATACGACAAAAAACATATCGTTTTTCCCGGCCGCATGGTGGTCGTCGGCTTCGGCAGCATCGGCCAAGGCGTTCTGCCTTTGCTGTTGCGCCACATCGACATGCAACCGAGTCAGATCACCATCGTCACCGCGCACGACATGGGCCGCGCCGAGGCGAAGGAGATGGGCGTCAAATTCGTCAAAACGCCGTTGACGCGCGCGAATTATCTCACCGTGCTCGAGCCGATGCTCGGCGCCGGCGATTTCCTGATGAACGTCTCGGTCAACGTCTCGAGCATCGACCTGATCGAGCTGTGCCGCCGTAAGGGCGCGTTTTATCTCGACACCTGCATCGAGCCCTGGCCCGGCCACTACACCGATCCGAAGCTGTCGCCCTCGGCGCGCTCCAACTACAAGCTGCGCGAGGACGCGCTCCAGCTCAGGAACAAGTACAAGGGCGGGCCGACCGCAGTTTTGACCCATGGCGCCAATCCGGGATTGGTGTCCCACTTCGTCAAGGAGGCGTTGCTCAACATCGCCAAAGAGGTCAATCACAACGCGGCCAAGCCCAAGAACCGAGCCGAATGGGCCGAGTTCGCGCACAATCTCGGCGTCAAGGTCATCCACATCGCCGAGCGCGACACCCAGGTTTCGACCCAACCCAAGGTCCCGGGCGAGTTCGTCAACACCTGGTCGATCGAGGGCTTCGTCGCCGAGGGCATGCAGCCGGCCGAGCTCGGCTGGGGCAGCCATGAGCGGGATTTTCCGCCCGATGGCGGGCGGCACGATTTCGGCTGCGGCGCGGCCATATATCTGGCGCGGCCGGGCGCCGCGACGCGCATGCGCTCCTGGACGCCGCATGAGGGGGCTTATCACGGCTTCCTCGTCACCCACAGCGAGGCGATCTCGATCGCCGACTACTTCACCGTCGCCGCCAACGGCAAGCCGGCCTACCGCCCGACGGTGCATTACGTCTATCACCCCTGCGACGCCGCGGTGCTGTCGGTGCACGAGCTGTGGGGCAAGAACTGGTACCCGCAGGAAAACGTGCGTCTCATCATGGACGACATCATGCCGGGCGGCATGGACGAGCTGGGCGTGCTGCTGATGGGGCACAAGAAGGGCGCCTACTGGTACGGCTCGCGGCTTTCGATCGACGAGGTGCGCCGCGTCGTGCCCCACAACAACGCGACCTCCCTGCAGGTGACGGCGGCGTGCCTGGCCGGTGCGATCTGGGCGATGGAAAATCCCAACGCCTTCATCGTCGAGCCGGACGAGATGGATTTCGAGCGCATCCTCGCGATCTGCAAGCCCTATCTCGGCAAGATGGTGGGCGCGTTCAGCGATTGGACGCCGCTCGTCGACCGCAACCGCCTCTTCCCCGAAGAGATCGACGCCAAGGATCCCTGGCAGTTCAAGAATTTCCGCGTCCTCTAGTTCCCTGGTTTTCTTCCTCCGCGAGCCAGATCGTTCCCTCATCGACATGGATGGACGCGGGCACGAGGCTTTTTCCGGCGCAAGGCCCGGCGACGCAGAACCCGTCTTGGGGCCGGAACAACGCGCCATGGGTGCGGCAGATCAGATGCCGCCCCAGCGCGTCGAAGAACCGGTCGGGAAAAATCTCCAGCGGCGTTCCCTCATGCGGGCAGGCGTTGACATAGGCATGGATATCGGCGCCGTGACGCAGGACGAAAACCGCGATCCTCGTCAGTCCCTCGCCGAAAACGAAGCCACGCGCCGCGCCTTCGGCCAGTTCGTCCGCGCGGCACAGGCGCCGGGCCATGTCAGGGCTTCAATCCCGCCATCTCGGCCAGAATCGCCCATTCCCCGGGTTCGACCGGCGACACCGACAGGCGCGATTGACGCAGCAACGCGAGAGATTTGAGCTCGGGATCGGCCTTGATCGCGGCCAGGGTCACGGGATGATTGACCGGCACCATCGGCATCACGTCCACCATGACGAAGCGGGCCGCCTTGTCCGAGGGATCGGGATAGGCCGCGCGCACGATCTCGACCACGCCCATGATCGCCAGCCCCTCGTTCGAATGATAGAAGAAGGCGCGGTCGCCGACCTTCATCTCCCGCAGATTGTTGGCGGCCTGGTAATTGCGCACGCCGTCCCAGGATGTCCGTCCGTCGCGGACGAGATCGTCCCAGGAATACTTGGCCGGCTCCGATTTCATCAGCCAATGGCGCATGGCGTTTCTCCGCTAGCCCTGGGTTAACCTGATCCAAGCTAATCCGGGTTCTCCGCCCTGCCAAGAAAACCCGGATTTCGTGATGTTTGTTTCCGCGCGCCGGTTCAAGTATGGTGCCCGCCGGGAATGGGGCTGGGCTAATCCGGGGTATCAAGATGTTCCTGCAAAGCGGTTTATTGCGCTGGGCGGCGGCGGTATTTGCCGCGCTCGGGCTCTTACTGGTGGTGGTGAACGCCGTCTTCAACGGCTTCAACCAGAAATTCCAGGAAGAGGTGGCCCAACGCCAGCAAATGATCACCAACCGGGTCGAATTGCAGCGCATCGGCGAAGTCCTGGTGCATAGCCTTTCCGTCACCGCTTCCAGCACCCGGGATGCCCAGCTCATCGCCTTGATGACCAAGCACGGCTTGCCCGCGCCGAGTTCCGCGCCGGCGCCGGCGCCGACGGGGAGGGGCCGATGAGCGAGAATTGGGGACGGCCCGGCAGCGACGGACCGCGCATCGAGCTGGCGGTTGCGGTGCTGGCGCTCGCCTTCTTTTTGGCCGTGTTGTTCCAGTCCGTGCAGCTGTGGCGCGAGCGCAGCAGCATGAACCAGATCTACCAAAACCAGGAACAGGTGCTGCCGGACGTGCTCAAGCTGCGCGACCAGGTGAATTCGCTCGCCGGCGACGTCGCCCAATTGGCGCAAACCGGCGATGCCGCGGCCAAGCAGGTGACCGACGACATGGCGCGTCAGGGTGTTGCGCTGCGCCCGCCGTCCACCCCAGCCCCGGCCCAGTAACCGCCCCACAGGCCGTCGGAAAATCGCGCTATTTCCATGGCTCGCTGCGTATTATACAATAATATAATGTTATTATATAAATATTGACTGCTATTGATACGTGAAATGGACTATATATACATATAGCGTAAGGCGACGAGGTAATCCCGATGCTCCCGTTGGTTCTCGATCTGGCGCGTTTGCGCCTTGCCCTCATTGGCGAGGGCGAATCCTGCTTGCGCCGCCTCAGGCTTTTGGACGAGGCAGGATCGCGCGATCTCGCGGTCTATTCCGCCTTGCCCGGGCAGGATCTCGAAGCCCTGGCCGGACCGCGTCTGGTGCGACGCCTGCCTTCGGATGCCGAGCTGGCGCAGGCGCAACTCGTCTTCATCGCCGGTCTCGATCCCGACCGGCGCGACGCGCTGGCGAAACGCGCGCAAGATGCCGGCAAGATCGTCCATGCCGAGGACGCGAAATCGGTCACCGACATCCATGTTCCGGCGATCCTGCGCCGCGGCGATCTCGCCATCGCGGTCTCGACATCCGGCAAGGCGCCCGGCCTGGCGGTCGAATTGCGCAATTGCCTCGGCCGCCTGATCGGCCCGGAATGGCGCGAGCGGCTGGAGGAGATATCCCGCTTGCGGCGCGGCTGGATGAAAGCGGGCGCCGCGCCCGACATCGTCGCATTCCGCACCGGCGAATGGATGCGCGGCTGGAACTGGCTTCCGGAAGCCGAGACCGGATTTGCGCCGCCGAGCGCCCCGCCCGCCAACCAAGCCTGACCGCCCGAAACAAACCCCGAGGAGGGTCCCATGTCGCTCCGCATCAACGATACCGCGCCCGATTTCGAGGCCGAAACCAGCCAAGGCAAGATCAAGTTCCACGACTGGCTCGGCAATTCCTGGGGCGTGCTGTTCTCGCACCCCAAGGATTTCACGCCGGTCTGCACCACCGAGCTCGGCTACATGGCGAAGCTCAAGCCCGAATTCGACAAGCGCAACGTCAAGATCATCGGCCTGTCGGTCGACCCGGTGACGGACCATGCGCGCTGGGCCGCCGACATCAAGGAGACCCAAGGCACCGCGCCCAATTACCCGATCATCGGCGACGCCGATTATAAAGTATCGAAGCTTTACGGCATGTTGCCCGCCGAGGTTTCGGGCGACCCAGCCAAGCGCACCCCGGCCGACAATTTGACGGTGCGCAACGTCTTCGTCGTCGGCCCGGACAAGAAGATCAAGCTCATCCTGGTCTATCCGATGACGACGGGACGGAATTTCGACGAAGTCCTGCGCGTGATCGATTCCCTGCAGCTGACCGCCAAGCACCGCGTGGCGACGCCGGTCAACTGGAAACAGGGCCAGGACGTGATCATCACCGGAGCGGTCTCCGACGAAGAGGCGGCCAAGCTCTTTCCGGGCTTCAAGAAGCTGAAGCCCTATCTGCGCACCACGGCGCAACCCAAATAGGCCGCCGAGCAGCCCATGGCCGAAAACGCGCAAAAACTGGCGACCGGCAACCGCCTCCGGGACGGCGTGCCGGTCTATTTCGCGGGGACCGGGACATGGTCGCCCAAGGTGAATGACGCGCTGCTGGTCGAGGCGGATGCGGCCGAGGCTCTGCTGGAAGAGGCCCAAACGGGCGAAAAACCCCTGCCGGCGGTGGGCGTGGAGCTGATCGAGGCGGTGCGCGAGGGAAGCGCATCGTTCCCGTGACATTGCGGGAAAAGATCCGCGCCTTCGGGCCCACGATGCCGCATGGCTGAGGCGCTGCATGTACCGTTACGACGAATTCGACCGGCGGTTTCTCGACGAGCGCGTGGCGCAATATCGCGGCCAGGTGGCGCGGCGGCTTTCCGGCCAGCTGACGGAGGACGAGTTCCGCCCGCTCCGGCTGATGAACGGGCTCTATCTCCAGCTCCACGCCTATATGCTGCGGGTCTCCATTCCCTACGGCACGCTCAATTCCGATCAACTCCGCATGCTGGCCCATGTGGCGCGGACCTACGACAAGGGCTACGGCCATTTCACCACCAGGCAGAACATCCAATACAACTGGATCAAGCTCGAGGAGTCGCCCGATATCCTGGCCGATCTGGCCAAGGTCGAGATGCACGGCATCCAGACCAGCGGCAATTCCTTCCGCAACATCACCACCGACCCCTTCGCCGGCGTGACGGAAGACGAGATCGAGGACCCGCGCCCGTGGTGCGAGATCATCCGGCAATGGTCGGCGCTGCACCCGGAATTCTCCTTCCTGCCGCGCAAGTTCAAGATCGCGGTTTCGGCCGCGGCAAAGCACGACCGCGCCGCCGTGAAGATGCACGATCTCGGCCTCTATCTGCGCCGCAACGAAGCGGGCGAGGCGGGGTTCCAGGTGCTGATCGGCGGCGGACTCGGCCGCACGCCCTATCTCGGATTGGTGTTGCGCGAATTCCTGCCGAAGCGGGATTTGCTGGCTTATCTCGAGGCGGCGTTGCGCGTCTATAACCAATACGGGCGGCGCGACAACATCTTCAAGGCGCGCGTCAAGATTCTGGTGCATGCGCTCGGCATCGAGAAGCTGCGCGAAGAGGTCGAGGCCGAATTCGATGCCTCGTCCAAGGACGGGCTCGAATTACCGGAAGCGGCGGTCGATGCCATCGCCAAGCAGTTCACGCCGCCGCCTTACGCGGACGCCGCGGGCGATGACGCCATCCTGCAACGCATCCTAGCCGCCGATCCGCTGTTCGCGCGCTGGGTCAAGAACAACACCCATGCGCATAAAGTAGCATGGCCACGCCATCGTCTCGATCTCCTTGAAGCCGCCGGGCCGCCCGCCGGGCGATTGCAGCGCCGGCCAGATGGAATTGATCGCGGCTTTGGCCGACGAATTGAGCTTTGGCGAAATCCGCGTCACCCACGAACAGAACCTGGTGCTGCCGCATGTGCGCAAGAGCCGCGCTGCACGGGCTTTGGCTCAGGCTGGTCGAGGCCGGATTGGGCAGCGCCAATATCGGCCTCGCCAGCGACATCATCGCCTGCCCCGGCCTCGATTATTGCGGCCTCGCCACGGCGCGCTCCATCCCGATCGCCCAGATTCTGGGCGAGCGCCTGGCCGCGCGCGAGGAAGCGATAGGCAAGCTGGCGATCAAGATCTCGGGCTGCATCAACGCCTGCGGCCACCATCATGTCGGCCATATCGGCATTCTGGGATTGGATAAGAACGGCGAGGAGTTCTACCAGATCACCATCGGCGGCAGCGACGACGAGCACGCCGCCATCGGCGCCGTTGCCGGCCCGGCGGTGGCGGCCAAGGACGTGCCCCGGGCGGTCGACCGGCTGATCGACGCCTATCTGCATCTGCGCCGCGGCGATGAGCGTTTTCCCGAAACCTACCGCCGGGTGGGCATGAACCCGTTCAAGGAGGCGCTTTATGCTGCTGGATAAGACCGGAAACGACGGCGCCGACGAATGGCGGCATCTGGCCGATGACGAAGCCGCGCCCGAGGGCGAGGCGGTTTCCGTCTCGCTCAAGCGCTGGGAGAAGGAGCACAACGCGCTCAAGGGCGCGCGACGCCAAGCTGGGTTTGCGCCTCCCCAACACCGCGAACCCGGTTGCGCTCAACGGCGAGGTGCACCGCTTCGCCCTGATCGCGTTGGAATTCCCGAACTTCAAGGACGGCACGGGCCTATTCCCAGGCGCGGCTGCTGCGTTCGCGCCTTCGCTACAAGGGCGAGCTGCGCGCCACCGGCAACGTGCTGCGCGACCAGTTGCTGTTCATGCGCCGCGCCGGCTTCGACAGCTTCGAGGTGGACGGCGGCCGCGCCTTGGCCGAGGATTGGGCCAAGGCCTTCGGCGAATTCGACGTGTTCTACCAGCCATCCTCGGACAACCGCCCCTGGGTGATGCGGCAGAGGTTCCCCGCTGCGTAGCTGCTTAAGAGCGAAGCAAAATTAAAGGGCCGTAGCACAGGCCGCGCCCGGCGGCGGAGCCGCCAAAACCATGAATCCGGCGTGGCCGTCGTGCGAAGCCAATCAAGAGTCATTGCCCCATAAGGGCGAAGCCAAGTCCTAGGCATTCCGTCAAATCGCCTAAAATTGTCGGCAATTATTCCGGGAAAATCGCTTGGTTTCACGGTTGATTAAGCCCGCCGGCCTAGGCTCGACGCGTTGAAAAGCGTGTTTCGAGGGGCGCTGGCGGGGTTTAGGGGAACTCAGGTTCCAGCGGCGCTTTGCTCCAGTATTTTTTTACGGCTCTCGCGCGCGAAGATCGCGGCCGGCGGCAATCCCCCCTCAGTTGCCCCGGCCGCGATCACTTTTTCCAGCATCCTGCCCGGGCTTTTTGTTGGCTTCGCTCTATACCGAGCTACGCTTGTGCCCCGGCCGCGATCACTTTTCCGGCACCGCCTATCCTCCAACTCGTATTCCGCCTGGTCCTCGTAGATCGGGCCGGCCTTGGTGAGATAGCTCGCCACCAGCGCGAAGCGGTCCACGGCGAAAGGCTCGGCGCGGAAGAGGGCGTGCGCGGCCAGATACGCCGTCAGCTTCGGGCCGGGCCTGCCGTTGAGCCGCGCCAGGCTGACATGCGGCGTGTAGCGCCGTCCCTCGGGCTCGAGCCCGGCGCGGATCAGCGCGGTCTCGACCTTGGCGTGGAGCTGGAGGAGATCGGGATTCTTATCGATCCCGGCCCACAGCATGCGCGTGCCGAAATGCCCGACGCCGGCCAGCGCCAGCGAAAACCGCCGGGCGCGGATGCCGGCGAGCGCGGCGTCGATGTCGGCTGCCACGCTTTCGCCGGTCTCGCCGATGAAGCGCAGCGTCAGGTGGTAATTCCCGGGATCGACCCATTTCGCCCCCGGCAGCCCGGAGGCTATCAGCGAAAGCCCGAGCTTCTGCTCCGGCGGCAGGGATATCCCCACGAACAGGCGCAACATGGATTTCCCCTCACGGCCTGGCGGGCTTGGTCCGAAGCAGCTTTTCAACCGCCGGCGCGATGCGCGCGACGATGACATCGACGCCGCCGGCATTGGGATGGAGCCCGTCGGGCTGGTTCAGGCCCGGGTCGAGCGCCACGCCATCGAGAAAAAAGGGATAAAGCGGCACGCCGTATTGCTTGGCGAGATCGGGATATATGGAATCGAAGGCTTGCTCGTAATCCGGCCCCCAATTGGCGGGCGCGCGCATGCCGATCAGCAGCACGCGCACGCCGTCGTCTTTCATCTTGTCGAGGATCTTGACCAGATTGGCCCGCGCGAGCTGCGGATCGAGGCCGCGCAGCGCGTCATTGGCGCCGAACTCGATGAGCGCGTATTGCGGGCGGTCCGCCAGCACCCATTTGACCCGCGCCAGCCCGCCCGCGGTGGTGTCGCCGGAAAAGCCGCCATTCGTCACATCGACCTTGAAGCCGTCGGCCTGGAGCCGCGCCTGAAGCTTGACCGGGAATGTATCCTCGGGCGCCAAGCCGTAGCCGGCGGTCAGGCTGTCGCCGAAGGCCAGCAGGCGGCGGGGCGCCGGCGTGGATTCGGCCGCGGGCGCGGATGGCGCTTGCGCCCAGGCGATATCCGGCGCTCCTAGCGATAACGCCAGCAACGCCCCCAGGGCGTTGACAAGCATCCTCCTCCCAACCCCATATGCCCTTCCGCCCATGAAATCGAAATCCCCCGCAGCCCCGGAATCCACGATGATCCTGCTCGACGACGTTGCGCCTGACTTTGGCGAGTGAAGCGGGCGCGGTCAATGTGCTGCGCGGGGTTTCATTAAAAATCGGCAAGGGTGAGACGGTGGCGCTGACCGGGCCCTCGGGCTCGGGCAAGTCGACGCTGATGATGGTGATCGGCGGGCTGGAGCGGGCGAGCGCCGGCTCGGTCAAGGTCGCCGGATTCGATTTCGCGGGGCTGGGCGAGGACGCGCTTGCCCGGTTGCGGCGCGAGCATGTCGGCATCGTCTTCCAATCCTTTCACCTCATGCCAGCCATGACCGCGCTCGAAAACGTGGCCTTGCCGCTGGAGCTGGCGGAGCGGGATGACGCCTCCGCCGCCGCGCGCAAGACGCTCGCGGCCGTGGGGCTCTCGTCGCGCGCGCGCCACTACCCGGCGCAGCTATCGGGCGGCGAGCAGCAGCGCGTCGCCATCGCCCGGGCCTTCGTCTCCAATCCCGGCCTCATCCTGGCCGACGAGCCAACCGGCAATCTCGACGGCGAGACCGGGCGCAAGGTGATGGATTTGCTGTTCGCGCTCGCGAAGAAATCGGGCACCACGCTGCTTCTGATCACCCATGACCGCGACTTGACGCGGCGCTGCCGCCGCATCCTGTCGCTCGCGGACGGGCGCATCATCGCCGACACGGCCGGAACGCGGCCGGGAAAGAGACGCCGATGATTCTTGCCCTGCGCCTGGCGCGGCGCGAACTGCGCGGCGGTCTCGCGGGATTCCGGATATTCATCGCCTGCCTGGCGCTGGGCGTGGCGGTGATCGCCGGGGTGGGCTCGCTTTCCGCGGCGCTCGATGCGAGCTTGCGCAACGACGCCAGGGCGCTGCTCGGCGGCGATGTCGATTTTCACCTTTTCCACCGCCCGGCGAGCCCCGCCGAGCGCGCCTATCTCGCCCGCGCCGGAACGGTGTCCGAAGCGGACGATATGCGCGCCATGGCGCGGACCGAGGATGGTGGCGCGCGCAGCTTGATCCAGTTAAAGGCGGTGGATGGGTCCTATCCGCTTTACGGCGACGTCACGCTCGACCCGCCGCAAAGCCTGGCCGATGCGCTCGGCCTTGCGCGGCGGGCATTGGGGCGCGGTGGCGGAGGCGGGGCTTTTCCAGAAACTCGGCCTCAAGCCCGGCGATCTGATCCGCATCGGCGAGGGCGAATTCCAGTTGCGCGCGATACTGGTGCACGAGCCCGACGCGTTGAGCGGCACCTTCGATCTGGGTCCCAAGGTGACGCTGGCCTTGCCGGCGCTGCCCTCGACCGGCCTCCTTCAGCCCGGCGCGCTGGTGGGATACGGCTATCGCGTGAAGCTGCCGGCGGGCAGCGACGAAAAGGATTTCGCCGCCCGCGCCAAGGCCGATCTGCCCGACGCCGCCTGGCGCATCCGCGGTTTCGCCGACGCCGCGCCCAGCCTGCAACGGCTGCTCGACCGGCTGACCGTGTTCCTGACCCTGGTCGGGCTGACCGCGCTTTTGGTCGGCGGCGTCGGCATCGGCAACGCGGTCAGGGCTTATTTGAACGAGAAACTGCCCTCGATCGCCGCGCTCAAATGCCTGGGAGCGCCGCGCCGCCTGGTCTTCGCCTGTTATCTCCTGCAAATCCTGGCGCTGGCGGGGGCGGGGATCGCGCTGGGCGTGGTGCTGGGCGCGGCCGCGCCTTTCATCGTCGCGCCCTTTCTGCCGGCTTCCTTGCCGGTCGGCCCGCTGCTCGGCGTTTATTGGCAGCCCTTGGCGCTGGCGGCGCTGGACGGTTTGCTTGCCACGCTTGCCTTCGCGCTGTGGCCCTTGGGCATCGCCTGCGAGGTGCGAGCGGCGAGCCTGTTCCGTCTGCTGGTCGAAGCCAGCCCAACCGGGCGCCACCCGCCTGGATCATCGTTGCCATCGCGCTCTCCGGCTTGGGCCTCGCCGCGCTGGCGGTGTTGACCGCGCCCGAGCGCGTGACCTCCTTGTGGTTCGTCGCGGGCGCGGCGGGCGCGCTTTTGGCCTTCCAGCTGCTCGCGCGCCTGCTGATGGCGTTGGCGCGGACTCTCCGCCCGCGCCGGGCCAGTCTGCGGTTGGCGCTCGCCAATCTGCACCGTCCGGGCGCGCCCACCTCCGGGGTGGTGGCCTCGCTGGGATTGGGCCTCGCCGTGCTGGTGGCGATCGTGCTGGTGCGCGGCGATGTGGCGGCGGAGATCGGCGAAAGCCTGCCGCAACGCGCGCCCTCGTTTTTCTTCATCGATATCCAGCCCGACCAGGTGAAGGACTTCGACCGGCTCCTGGCCGCGATGCCGGGGGTGGAGGAGATCGCGCGCGTGCCGAGCCTGCGCGGCCGGATCGACAAGCTCAACGGCGTTCCGGTGGAGCAGGCGCATATCGCGCCCGAGGCGCAATGGGCGGTCCGGAGCGAGCGCGGCCTGACCTATGCCGCGCTCCCGCCCGCGGGCTCGCGCGTGGTCGAGGGCAGATGGTGGCCCGAGGATTACCGCGGCCCGCCGCTCGTCTCGCTCGACGCCAATCTCGCGCGCGGCATGAACCTGAAGCCGGGCGACACCATGACACTCAACGTGCTCGGCCGCGAACTCACCACCACCATATCCAATCTGCGCGAGATCGATTGGACATCGCTCGGCCTGAACTTCGCCATCGTGCTTTCGCCCGGCTCGCTCGACGGCGCGCCGCAGACGCACATCGCGACCGCGCGGACGGCGCCGGAACGGGAGACCGCGCTCGAGGTTGCGGTCACCGACCGCTTCCCCAATGTCTCGGCGATCGACGTGCGGGACGTGTTGACCCAATTGAGCGCCATCGTCGACGCCATCGCGCGGGCGATGAGCGCGGCGGCGGCGATTGCGATCGCGGCCGGCGTGCTGGTGCTGGCGGGCGCGATCGCGGCCGGGCGCAAGCGGCGGATCTATGAAGCGGTGCTGCTCAAGGTGCTGGGGGCGGAGCGCAAGAGCGTGCTCAAGGGATTCATCTGGGAATACGGGCTTTTGGGCCTGGCGGCGGCGGCGCTGGCGGGATTCATCGGCACGCTCATGGCCTATGTCACGCTCACCCAAATCATGCACGCGTCCTGGCAATTCCTGGTTTTGCCGGTGGTGGCGACCCTGGCGCTGGCGGAGCTCGCGATCCTGGGATTGGGCTGGCTCGGCACGGCGCGGGCGCTCGCCGCCAAGGCCGCTTTATATCTGCGGAATGAATAGAAGGTTCAAGGACTTACGCCGCCGTTGAATTGCCGCGGTTCTGTGCCAATATCTTAACCCAAGCCAACCGGCTGTAGAGAGGATTCTAATCATGGCGTTCGATTCGGGGAACCGCGCAACCACGCGCAGCGCGCTGCCGCAAGTCGGCATCGACGTAGGCCTGCGCAGCTACATGCTGCGCGTCTACAACTACATGACGGGCGCGTTGGCGCTCACCGGCGGCGTCGCCTATTTCTTCTATTCCAGCGGCCTCATCGAACGGATCGTCGGCACGCCGGTCTTCTGGGTGGCGGTGTTGGCGCCGCTCGCCTTCGTGCTGGTGCTGAGCTTCGGCATCCAGAAGATGAGCCTGGGCGCGGCGCAAGCCACGTTCTGGGGTTATGCCGGCGTCATGGGCATATCGATGTCGAGCATCTTCCTGGTTTATACCGGCGCCAGCATCGCCGAGGTGTTCTTCATCACCTCCGCCACTTTCCTGGCGATGAGCCTGTGGGGCTATACCACCAAGAAGGATCTTTCCGGCTTCGGCCATTTCCTGATGATGGGGCTGATCGGCATCATCATCGCCATGGTGGTCAATTTCTTCCTCAAATCGCCGGCGCTTTATTTCGCCATCTCGATCATCGGCGTTCTGGTGTTCACCGGCCTCACCGCCTGGGACACGCAGCGTATCAAGGAGATGTATTGGGACGGCGACAGCGAAGTGATCGCCGGCAAGAAGTCGATCATGGGCGCGTTGGCGCTTTATCTCGACTTCATCAACCTGTTCCTGATGCTGATGCAGCTGATGGGCAACCGCCGCAGCTAATCGGCGCGCGAAAACGCGAATCAAAAAGGGGCCGGGGAAACCGGCCCCTTTTCTTTTGGGCTTATTGCCTCGGCAGCAACTGCCAGGCCTTCATTTCCGCGATTTCGCCCAGAGGGTTGACGCGGTAATGATCTTCGAAGAACCCCGTGAGCTTGGCCTTGTTCATGCCGGCGCGGGTCAGGATCATCCAGGGCGCGTTCCAGTTCTTGGGATCGAGCGCCTGGAACACCACCACGCGGCCGCCGCGCGCGAAGGCGGCATCGGTCTGCGCCTCGACCGCGGCATAGAAGGCGGAAGCTTCGGGCTTCTGCTCGTAGAGATCGTCGATGGCGAGGCTGGGCGTCGAAAGCCCGAAGAAGCTCAGATTGGGGCCGCCGCCATAGGTGGTGAAATAGAGCAGCAAATCCTTGTCGGTGAATTCCTGGCGCAGCTCCGCTTGGTATTGCTTCAAGGGATAACGCGCTTCGGGCAAGGCCCACAGCGCCAGATTGAGCGCGATCGTGAGCGATGCCCAAAGCGGCAGCGCCACGGCGCCGAAGCGCCCGGGGAAAACGAACAGGAACAGCGCCACCGTCGGCACGGTCAGATGGAACCAGTGCTCGGGTTCGTTGATATTGAAGAAGCCGTTCCAGGCGAGCGCGCCCAGGACGAAGGCCAAGGGCATGAGCATGGGTTTGCCGCGAAAGCCCAGATAAAGCCCGCGCAGATATATCGCGGCCAGCAGCGCCGCCGTGCCGAGAAAGGGAATGGACTGTTCGATCAGTTCGCCGGCATAGGGCTTGAGCGACGGGATCTGGCCCGCGATCCAGGCGCGCAGCACCGGGCCCAGATCGGGCGCCGCGATGAAATTATTGACCGTGCTGAAAACCATCCGGCCGAAGGTGTCGGACCAGGAGAAAAACCCGGTGCGCAGATCGTTCTTGTCGCCCACCGTCGCCGCAAAGGAATCGGGCGTCAGGAACTGGCCGAAGAAGACGAGCCGCGCAATTTCGAGCAGCGCCAGGAAAAGCAGGGCGCAGACCGCGCCGAACATCGCCGCGCGCGTGACGCCCTTGAGCCAGCCTTGGCCTTGGCGCAACGAGACGAAAAGGATCACCAGACCGATGAAAGGCGGCGCCGCCAGCACGCTCGAATGGAAGCAGGCGGCCAGCGCCAGAAAAATCCCGCAACGGACCAAATCGAGATCGGATTTCCGCACGCTGCGTTCCCAAACGGCCGCGTAATAGAACCCGGATGTGAGGAACGGGAAGGCCAGCAATTTCATGTGGCCGGTGGGCGCCAGCGTCAGGATATTGCAGCTCGCCGCCACCAGCGCCGTGGCCAAAACGCGCCGCCAGATCGGCACTTCGAACTTCATCAACGCGGCGTAGAACACGGCCACGCCCGCGGCGGCGAAGACGGTGTTGATGTGCTTTTGGCTTTGTTCGGCGCTTTCGCCGAAGCCCAGATACTGGTGCCACAGCAGCGTCACCGGCTGGAGCCAGACATGGCCCATGTCCCAGAAATACTTGCCGCTGTCGATCTGGGCGATGAAGCGGAAGACGTCGTGATAGGGCAGCTCGCCGTAAAGCGAGACGTAGAACGCGGCCGCCGCCAGGAAGGCGAGGGCGGGTTCGATCAGCCGGCGGCGGCCGATGATCGCGCCCGCGAGCCCGCCGCGCGCCCAGTCCGGATTGTGTTCCGCCGAAACCATGGGAATAGTTTACGAATCCTTGCTTGACGAAGGGTGAACGCGAATCCGGCCGCCAAGCCCATGTCCCGCCTCGCATTTTCGTGAGCCAGCCTTGCCGAAAAGGGGGTCGCGTCCCAACGCGCCCCGATATAGCGTGCCGCCTTCTCACGCCCCCATGACCGATCCCGGAGATGCATTCCCATGAAGCTCTACTATTCGCCCGGCGCCTGCTCGCTCGCGCCCCATATCGTGCTCAATGAGGCGGGCCTTGCCTACGAAACCGAGAAGGTCGATCTCGCCACCAAGAAGACCGCGACCGGCGGCGATTTCCTCGCCATCAATCCCAAGGGCTATGTCCCGGCGATCACCCTCGATGACGGCCAGCTCCTGACCGAGGTGCAGGTGCTGTTGCGTTACGTGGCCGACCAGAAGCCGCAATCCAATTTGATGCCCAAGCCCGGCACGATGGAGCGCTATCGCGTCGAGGAGTGGATGAACTACATCGCCAGCGAATTACACAAGAGCTACAGCCCGCTGTTCCGTCCGAACACGCCCGAGGAATACAAGACCATCGTGCGCGGGAATCTGGCCAAACGCCTGGCGCTGCTCGACCAGGCGCTCGCCGGCAAGCAATACCTGATGGGCAACGCCTTCACCGCCGCCGACGCCTACGCCTTCACCATCCTGCGCTGGTCGCCTTTCACCAAGGTCGATCTGTCGCCCTATGCCAACATCAAGGCCTTCATGGCGCGGATGGAAGCGCGGCCTAAGGTGCAGCAGACGATGAAAGAGGAAGGGCTGCTGGGCAAGTAGCCCTACTTCGTCATTGCGAGCGTAGCGAAGCAATCCAGGAACGGCGCAACGCCCGGCTGGATTGCTTCGGCCGCTACGCGACCTCGCAATGACGGCTTCCTGTCATTGTGAGCGCAGCAAAGCTTTCCAGCACCATCAGCTCTTGCCGTAGACCGGGACGATCGCGCCGCTGGTGACGCGGTTGCCCGGCGAAGCGAGGAAGAGGATGGTCGCCGCCACCTCTTCCACTTTCGGCCAGGAATCGTAATTGGCCTTGGGCATGGCAGCGCGGTTGGCGGGCGTGTCCATGATCGAAGGCGCGACCGCGTTGACCCAGATGCCGTCGCCCGCGACCTCGGCGGCAAGCGCCTGGGTGAAGGCCGCGACCGCCGCCTTGGACGCGGCATAGGCGGTCATGCCGGCGCCCGAACGCGGCTCGAGCGCCGTCCGCGCCGTGACATTGACGATACGCCCGCCCTTGGCTCCCCGCTTCATCGCCTTGACCGCGGCGGCGCAAGCCAGCTGGCAGGTGAGCAGATTTTTCGCGGTCATGGATTGGAAATCGGCCTTGCCGCTTTGGGCGGCGGGTTTCATGGCGAAGCCGCCGGCGAGATGGATCGAGGCCCAGAGCGCGCCCGATCCGGCATAGAACTTGGCCACTTGCTCTTCGTCGGTGAGTTCGACCGGCCCCACCAGCTTCACCCTGGGGTCGCCCTTGAAGGGAAAGCTCTCGGCCTCGCCGGCGTGGATATAAGGCACGCGGCAGAGGGCCGCCCGGGCATCGAGCAAGGCCTTCACCAATGCCCGGCCCAAGGCGCCGGTGCCGCCGGTGACGACAACCTCGCACCCGCTATAATCGCCCATGATTCGATTTTACCGGACCCGTGCCGACTTGTCATGACGGAGGCCCCAGCCCTTCTCCGCTCGGCCCGCGGTTGTGCGCTCGCCTTGCTCGAAGCGGTGCTGGTGCGGAGGGTCCCGCTCGACCAGGCTTTGGCCGAGAGCAAGGCCATGGCCGCGTTGGAGCCGCGCGATCGCGGCTTCGCGCGCCTCCTGACGGCGACGGGCTTGCGCCGCCTCGGCCAGGTCGACGCCGTGCTGGCGCAATTGATGGCCAAGCCTTTGCCCGAACGCGCCGGGGTGGTGCGCGACATAATGCGCCTGGGTGCCGCGCAATTGCTGTTCCTCGAAACCCCGCCCCATGCCGCGGTGGCGACTTCGGTGGAATTGACCGAAGCCGCCGGCCATCCGGCGCTCAAAGGCCTGGTCAACGCCGTGCTGCGGCGTCTGTCGCGCGAGGGAAAAGATATGCTCGCCCGGCAAGACGCGGCGCGGCTCAACACGCCGGGCTGGCTGTGGGCGAGCTGGACCAAAAGCTATGGCGAGGACATCGCGCGGCGGATCGCGCTGGCGCATCTCAAGGAGGCGCCGCTCGATCTCTCGGTCAAAGCCGATCCCGAAATCTGGGCGAAAAAGCTTGAGGCCGAGATTCTCCCCACTGGAACCTTGCGCCGCGCCTCGGGCGGCGCCATCGAGGATCTTCCCGGCTATCGCGAGGGCGCGTGGTGGGTGCAGGACGCGGCTGCGGCGCTGCCGGCGCGTCTGCTCGGGAACGTGGCGGGCAAGAGCGTGGCCGATCTCTGCGCCGCGCCCGGCGGCAAGACCGCGCAGCTGGCGGCTTTGGGCGCGCGGGTCTTTGCCGTGGACCGCTCCGGCGAGCGCCTGAAGCGCGTCAAGGAAAACCTGGCGCGGCTCGGGCTCGAGGCTGAATGCGTGGCGGCCGACGCTTCGATCTGGAAACCCGCTTCGCCGTTGCGCTTCGTTCTGCTCGACGCGCCTTGCACCGCGACCGGCGCCATCCGCCGCAATCCCGACGTGCCCTATCTCAAATCGCCCGATGACGTGAAACGCATGGCGGAGCTTCAGGACCGGCTGCTGGCCCACGCGGTTTCAATCCTCGCGCCCGGCGGGGTGCTGGTCTATTGCACCTGCTCGCTCGAACAGGATGAAGGCCCGGCGCGGGTCGAGAAATTGCTGGCGCAAGGCGCGCCGGTTTCGCGCCGCCCCATCGCCGCGTTCGAGATCGGCGGATGGTCGCAATGCCTGTCGCCTTCGGGCGATCTCCGCACGCTTCCCTGCCAGCTCGCCGATGCGGGCGGGCTCGACGGCTTTTACGCCGCCCGACTCGCGCGAAACCCTTGATTTGACGCGTCTTGCGGCGCGGACGCGGGACTGTTACCAAGTCGTCATGCAGCAAAAGACCCGCATCGCGCCCTCGATCCTGTCGGCGGATTTCGCCAAGCTCGGCGAGGAAGTGGCGGCCGTGACCGCTGCCGGCGCCGATTACATCCATGTCGACGTGATGGACGGGCATTTCGTGCCCAACCTCACCATCGGCCCGGCGGTGGTGAAGGCGCTGCGGCCGCATTCCAAACTGCCCTTCGACGTGCATCTGATGATATCGCCGGTCGATCCCTTCATCGCCGAATTCGCCAAGGCCGGCGCCGACATCATCACCGTCCATCCCGAGGCGGGGCCGCATCTCCACCGCACCGTGCAGCTGATCAAATCGCTGGGCAAGAAGGTGGGCGTCGCGCTCAACCCGGCCACCCCCGCCGAGGCGGTGGACACCGTGCTGGGCGAGCTCGATCTGGTGCTGGTGATGAGCGTCAATCCCGGCTTCGGCGGCCAGGCCTTCATCCCGGCCGCGCTCGACAAGATTAGGGCGTTGAGGAAACGCATCGACGCCTCGAAGCGCGCCATCGATCTCGAGGTCGATGGCGGCATCAATGTCGAAACCGCGCGCGCGGCGGTGGCGGCCGGGGCCGACGTGCTGGTGGCGGGTTCGGCGACATTCGCGGCGGCTTCCGGGGGATACGCCGCGAATATCAGCCGATTGCGCGGCGAGGGGGCGCCGCGGGCGGTGGGGTGAAGGTGTCGCTCCGCGCCCGGCTTTACCGATCATCTCTATACAACCTCGCGCTCTGGGGGCCGACGCCTTCAACGCTGCGTTTCCGCCTGGAAGAATCCTGGCCCGGCGACGCATCGCGCGGCCAGGACATGCTCGGCGCGCCGCCGCACTGGACCGAGGCCAATCAGCGGTTTCTGTTTCTGGCCGATCTCAAGGCGATCGAGGGCGAGGAAGGCGCGCGCGCGGCGCGCGAATGGACATCCGACTGGCTCCGGCGTTTCGACCGCATCGACGAGGTTTCGTGGCGTCCGGACATCATCGGCGACCGGCTTTATTCCTGGATCGCGTTCTACGAATTCCTCGCCGGAAGCCCGGGCGAGGCGGCGCTGCGCCAGGCGTTGCTGCAAAGCCTGGCGCGGCAGATGCGCCATCTCTTCCGGGTGTGGAAGCGTACGTCCGGCCTGGCGCGGCTCAAGGCGCTGCGCGGGCTGGTGGCGGCCGCGGCCGCGGTGGAGGACAAGGGGCGGCTCAGGATTGCCTGCGGGAAGCTCGCGGAGGAGTGCAAGGTCCAGATTCTGCCCGATGGCGGCCACCCGTCGCGCGACCCGGGCGCGGTGCTGGCGGCGCTCGCCATTCTGATCGAGGCGCGCGACGCGCTGGCGGCGGCGAGCGCCGAAATACCGGCCGCGCTGCTGGCGGCGATCGACCGGGCGGCGCCGTTGCTGCGCTTCTTCCGTCACGGCGACGGCAGGCTCGCCTTGTTCAACGGTTCGTCGGAAGGCGCGGCCGGCTTGATCGCGCTTGTCCTGCAACGCGCCGAATTGGAGGCCAAGCCGCCGTTGCGCGCGCCGCATATGGGCTATGAGCGGCTCCAGGCGGGCGAGAGCCTGGTGATCCTGGATTGCGGCGCGCAGCCGCCGCGCGCCTGGGACGAGAACGCCCATGCCGGCGCGCTGGCGCTGGAGATGAGCGTCGGGAGCGAGCGGCTTCTGGTCAATTGCGGCGCCCGGCTTATCGGCGAGACGTCCAATGGAGAACGGGGCCATGGGGAGCGAGGCGAGGCGGATTCCTGGCTTCTCGCCATGCGCGCCACCGCGGCGCATTCGACGCTGATCGTCGCCGATACCAGCTCGGCCGAGATCGGTCCCGACGGGCATTTCACAGGCCCCGCTTTCGTGATCGCGTCCAAGCGCAGCGAGGAGAACGGGGATCAATATGTGTGGGCGAGCCATGACGGCTATCGGGCATCTTTCGGCCTGAGCCACAGCCGCGAGATCTACTTGGCGGCCGACGGCGAGGATCTGCGCGGCGAGGACCGGCTCGAATCCGCCGGAAATGATGGCGCGGGCAGGGGTTTCGCCATCCGCTTCCATCTCCACCCTGAAATTCAAGCCTCGGCCAATGCTTCGGGGGACGGCGTCGATCTCCGCCTGCCCGGCGGCGCCTTGTGGCGCTTCAAGGCGACCGGCGCGGCGATCAACCTGGCCGAGAGCGTCTATCTCGGAACCGGCGTCTTGCGCCGCAGCCAGCAGGTGATTCTGAGCGGTTTCGCCGGACGCGGACGGGCGTTTCGGTCAAATGGGCCATGCGGCGCGAGCGCGGCACGGACGCGGAATAGCGGGTTGATCGCCCGGTCCATCGGCTCTATGGTCCGGCCCTGCTCTCGATTCGCAGGACATCATGCCTGACGCCAATCTTCGTCCCGTCAAGCGGGCGCTGATCTCGGTTTCCGATAAGAGCGGTCTCATACCCTTTGCCCAGGCGCTCGCGCGCTACGGCGTGACGCTGATTTCGACCGGCGGCACGGCCAAGGCGCTGGCCGAGGCGGGCCTGAAGGTCGAAGAGGTGGCCGCGGTCACCCAATTCCCCGAAATGCTCGATGGAAGGGTCAAGACCCTCCACCCGGCGGTGCATGGCGGAATCCTGGCCAAGCGCGGCGACAAATCGCATATGGACGCCATCGCCAAGCACGGCATTCATCCGATCGACCTGGTGGTGGTGAATCTCTATCCCTTCGCCGCCACCGTGGCCAAGGGCGCGGCCTTTGACGCGTGCGTGGAGAATATCGACATCGGCGGGCCGTCGCTGATCCGGGCCGCCGCCAAGAATCACCAGGATGTCGCGGTGGTGACGGATCCGGCGGATTACGACAATGTTCTGAAGGAGATGGCGGCGCATCAGGGCGCGACCGGCCTCGAGTTTCGCCTATCGCTGGCACGCGCGGCGTTTGCCCGGACCGCGGCCTATGATAGCGCGGTGGCGCAGTGGTTTGCGCGCGAGGCGGGCGAGGTATTTCCCGAGGCGCTGATCGTCGCCGCGGCGCGCAAACAGTTGCTGCGTTACGGCGAAAACCCGCATCAGCAGGCCGCTTTCTACGTCGGCGGCAACGCCAGGCCGGGGGTGGCGACATCGAGGCAACTCCAAGGCAAGGAGCTGAGCTACAACAACCTCAACGACACCGACGCGGCCTTCGAGCTGGCGGCCGAGTTCGCCGAGCCGGCCTTGGTCATCGTCAAGCACGCCAATCCCTGCGGCGTGGCGGTGGCGGCGAGCCTGCGCGAGGCCTGGGACAAGGCCTTGGCCTGCGACCCGGTCAGCGCCTTCGGCGGCATCGTCGCCTGCAACCGGCCCTTGGACGCCGCCACGGCCGAGGCGGCATCGAGGTTATTCCTCGAAGTGGTGATCGCGCCCGAGGTAAAACCCGAGGCGCTCGAGGTTCTGAAGAAGAAAACCGCGCTCCGGGTGCTGGCGGCGGGGTCGATGCCCGACCCGGCGGGGAGCGGCATGACGCTCAAATCGCTGGCCGGGGGTTATCTGGTGCAGAACCGCGATGCCGGGCGGGTCTCGGCCAATGAGCTCAAGACCGTGACCCAACGCGCGCCCAGCCAGGCCGAGATCGCCGACATGCTGTTCGCCTTCAAGGTGGCCAAGCACGTCAAATCCAACGCCATCGTCTTCGCCAAGGACGGCGCGACCGTGGGCATCGGCGCCGGACAGATGAGCCGGGTCGACAGCGTGCGGATCGCGGCGCAGAAGGGCGCCGACGCCGCCAAGGCGGCGGGCAAGGCGGAATCGGCGCTCAAGGGCTCGGTGGTGGCGTCCGACGCCTTCTTCCCCTTCGCCGACGGGCTCGAAGCCGCGATCGCCGCCGGCGCCACATCCGCGATCCAGCCCGGCGGCTCGGTGAGGGATAAAGAGGTGATCGCCGCAGCCGACAAGGCCGGGATCGCCATGGTGTTCACGTCCATGCGGCATTTCCGCCACTGACCTTGCCCCGCGCCCGGCACAAACCGGCGCATGCGATGCGCCCGCGCGACATGGCGCTCGCCGCCTTCACCTCGGTGATCTGGGGCTTCGCCTTCCCCGCCATCAAGATCGCGCTGGTTGACTTCTCCGCGCCGCAGCTGACCGCGTTGCGCTTCATCGTGGCGCTGCTGCCGGTGTTCTTCGTCAAGCGGCCGCGCTTGCCCTGGACGGACATCGTGCTCATCGGACTCACGCTGTTCACCGGCCAGTTCCTGCTCATATTCTTCTCCTACCGGCTCGGCATGCCGCCCGGCCTCGCCTCGGTGACGCAGCAGATCCAGGTGTTCATCACCGTGCTGCTGTCGGCGGCTTTCCTGGGCGACCATCCGACGCGCCGCCAGATTGCCGGCATGGCGGTGGCGTTCGCGGGATTGGCGCTGATCGCCTTCACCATCGGCGGCGATCTGCGCCCGGCGGCGTTGGGACTGGCGCTGGGCGCCGCCTTCAGCTGGTCGGTCGGCAACGTGCTGGTGAAGCGCGCGCACCGGGCGCCGATCTTCGCCCTGCTCGCCTGGTGCAGCCTGGTGCCGCCCTTGCCGTCGCTGGCGATTTCAGCCGCCGTGGATCCGGTGCCGATCTGGACCGCGCTCGCCCATGCCTCCTGGCCGAGCCTGCTGGCGGTGATCTATCTCGGCGCCATCACCACCAATATCGGCTATGCCGCCTGGGGCTATCTGTTGCAGCGCTACAAGGCCGGGGTGGTCGCGCCCTTCGCGCTCTTGTCGCCCTGCACCGGCATAATCGCGTCGGCCTGGCTGTTCGGCGAGGTCTTTCCCCCGGCGCGTTACGCCGGCATGGCGCTGATCCTGGCCGGGCTCGCGGTGATATTGCTTCCGGGCGCCAAGCCGCCGGCGCAAACCGAGCCGTTCGCGTGATTGCAGGTATTGGGTAGCGAACGCGCCCAGGAAATTTTCTAGCCCAATTCGACCGGATGGCCTGCGATAAGCGACAGGGCCACGGTGATAACGAGCAAGAACAGAATCATGGCGAGATAATACATGACCCTGCTTGCCGGTTTGTCCTTGGCCGGGCGGAAAACGATCATCCCGATTATCGAGGCCGCCAGCAGCCCTGAAAGAAAAACCAAATAACGATTTGGCCCATTACGTACAAAGTCATGTCGCGCCCCCAGCTCATGGCTAAGGATAGGGCGGCTTCGCGACAGGGACAAACGCGCCTAGGCTTTGGGCGCTTTCCGCGATGCGATTTGCCGCCGGCGCAATTCGAGCTTGCGGCGCTTCTTTCTTAGCTGACCTTTGCGATGAGCCTTTTTCATACTCTCTCCTGTCGGTTCCTGATTAATACTCCGCAGGATAGCCCATATTCCCCGGCCAAGGTTGCGGCGGCTTCGTTATGCCGCCGAATACCGCCGGTAATCGCCCGATAACCGCCTGATAACCGTTCGCGTCCGGCGGTCTTGTCCCGCCGCCCTAGGCCGAATAGATTAATCGAAACAATAGGTTTTCCAGGGAGCTCCGCGATGCCGGACAACGAACTCTTCCCGATCCCCCGCCAGATGGCGCAAAGCGCCTGGGTCAACGAGACCCAGTATTTCAAGATGTACGAGGATTCGATCAAGCATCCCGACAAGTTCTGGGGCGAGGCCGCCAAGCGCGTCGACTGGATCAAGCCCTTTTCCAAGGTCAGGAACGCGAGCTTCACCGGCAACGTTTCGATCAAATGGTACGAGGACGGCACGCTCAACGCGTCCTCCAACTGCATCGACCGGCATTTGAACCTGCGCGCCGACCAGACCGCGATATTGTGGGAAGGCGATGATCCGAAGGAAAGCCGCCACGTCAGCTACAGCGAGCTCCATGAAAGCGTCTCGAAGCTCGGCAACGTCTTGAAAAGCCTGGGCGTCAAGAAAGGCGACCGCGTCACCATCTACATGCCGATGATTCCCGAGGCGGCCTTCGCCATGCTCGCCTGCGCGCGGATCGGCGCGGTGCATTCGGTGGTGTTCGGCGGCTTCTCGCCCGAAAGCCTGGTCGGCCGCATCAAGGATTGCGGCTCGACCATCATCATCACCGCCGACGAAGGCGTGCGCGGCGGCCGCAGGGTGCCCTTGAAGGCCAACACCGACGAGGCCTTGAAGCAATGCCCCGAGGTCAAGAACGTGCTGGTGGTGCGCCGCACCGGCGGCGACGTGGGGTGGAAAGCGGGCCGCGACCGCTGGTACCACGAGGAAATGTCCAAGGCGGCCAAGGAATGCAAGCCCGCCGAAATGAGCGCCGAGGACCCGCTGTTCATCCTTTACACGTCGGGCTCGACGGGGAAGCCCAAGGGCGTGCTGCACACCACCGGGGGTTACCTGGTGTTCGCCGCCATGACCCACCAATACGTGTTCGATTATCACGACGGCGAGATTTATTGGTGCACGGCGGATGTCGGCTGGGTCACCGGCCACAGCTATATCGTCTACGGGCCCTTGGCCAACGGCGCCACCACGGTGATGTTCGAGGGCCTCCCCAATTATCCCGACGCCTCGCGCTTCTGGCAGGTGATCGACAAGCACAAGGTCAACATCTTCTACACCGCGCCGACCGCGATCCGCGCGCTGATGCGCGAAGGCGACGCGCCGGTGGCCAAGACCTCGCGCAAATCCTTGAAGCTTCTGGGCACGGTGGGCGAGCCGATCAACCCCGAGGCCTGGCTGTGGTATCACCGCGTGGTCGGCGGCGGGCGCGTGCCGATCGTCGACACCTGGTGGCAGACCGAGACCGGCGGAATTTTGATCACGCCGCTCCCGGGCGCCACGGCGTTGAAGCCCGGCTCGGCGACGCGGCCCTTCTTCGGCATCGTGCCGGCGATCGTGGATCAGTCCGGTAAGGCGATCGAGGGCGAGGCCACCGGCAATCTCTGCATCCTCGAAGCCTGGCCGGGAATGATGCGCACCGTCTATGGCGACCATAAGCGCTTCATCGACACCTATTTCTCGACCTATAAGGGCAAGTATTTCACCGGCGACGGCGCGCGGCGCGACAAGGACGGCTATTACTGGATCACCGGCCGGGTCGACGACGTGATCAACGTGGCCGGCCACCGCATCGGCACGGCCGAGGTCGAAAGCGCGCTGGTGGCGCACCCCATGGTGGCCGAGGCCGCGGTGGTGGGCTTTCCGCACGACATCAAGGGGCAAGGCATCTACGCCTATGTGACCTTGAAGCTCGGCAGCGAGCCGCAGGAGGAGCTGCGCAAGGAGCTGGTGCAGTGGGTGCGGAAACAGATCGGGCCGATCGCCCAGCCGGACATGCTGCAATGGGCGCCGGGCTTGCCCAAGACCCGCTCGGGCAAGATCATGCGCCGCATCCTGCGCAAGATCGCCGCCAACGAATCCGAACAGCTGGGCGACACCTCGACGCTGGCCGACCCGGCGGTGGTCAAGGATCTGGTGAGCAACCGGCTGAATAGAGGATAGGGCCGGGCCAAGCCCGGTCCGGGCGGGGTAGGGCGCACGCTTCCCGCCCGCGGTTTCGCGACAACCCCGCCCTCTGCTATCGTCCACGCCGTTCCGGGGTTCATCGGGGGAGTGCCGAATCATGAGATTGGCGATGCTGGGCGCGGCCCTGGCTCTCCTGATTGGCGGCTGGAGCGCCGAGGCCCGGGCCGACAAGACGTTGCTCAACGCGTCCTACGATTCGACGCGCGAATTTTATGCCGAATTCGATCAGGCCTTCGCCATCTATTGGAAAGAGAACGCCGGCGAGAGCGTTTCGATCAACACCGTCCATGACGGATCGGGCGCCGAGTCGCGCGCCGTCATCAACGGGTGGCTCGATGCCGACGTCGTCACCTTGGCGCTCGCCTACGACATCGACGCCATCGCGCAAAAGGCGAAGCTGCTGTCGCCGAATTGGCAAAAGCGCCTGCCCGGCAACAGCGCGCCCTACACCTCGACCGTCGTGTTCCTGGTCCGCAAGGGCAATCCGAAACACATCCATGACTGGCCGGATTTGATCCGTCCCGACGTCAAAATCGTCACGCCCAACCCGAAATACTCGGGCGCCGCGCGCTGGGCCTATCTCGCCGCCTGGGGCTACGTGCTCAAGAACGGCGGCGGCGCCGACGCGGCGCGCGATTTCGTCACCAAGCTCTACCGCAACGTGCCGGCGCTCGATTCCAGCAGCCGCGCCGCCACCACCACCTTCGTGCAGCACGGCCAGGGCGACTTTTGCTCGTCCTGGGAGAAGTTGCTCGCCGTCGACGTGTTGGCAAGGACAAGTGCGAGCGCGCCCTCGATCAGCATCTGGCCGAGCCTCCGGTCCGGTGCTCGACGTCCAACGTAAATTACATCCCCAGACGGGGCGGATCACGCCGCCCCGCACAGCAGACTCTTCACATCAAAATTCCGCGGCTGGGCCAAGCGCGGCGACGCATCGCCTAGAACATGTTCAGGCCGAGCAAAACGGCTCCCCGGGCGGCGTCCCGGAGGCCGGGCGGGGTTTAAGGATTTTTCAACCCGGACGCGCGAACGCATAAATCCGGCGTTAACCATTCTTCGTCAGCATGGACGCCCATGTCCGACGAATCCCTCATCGACCCGGCCGAAGCCGCCGCCCCCGCGCCCGCGCGCAAGGTTTATCCGCCGCGCGTGCCGACCTTGTGCCGGCTCACCTGCCAGGGTTTCGAGATGTTCTTTTCCGACCGCGCCGACGATCCGCGCATGCCGGGCCTGATCCCGCGCGCCATCATCGCGCCGTGGTGGAACGGCGTGACGGCCTTGTGCGGCGCCGAGATGGAGAAATACGAGCGCCGGCTCAAGACCCTGATCGGCACCGGCGAATTCAGCGAGGCCGACCAGCTCGCGATCGAGCTGCAAAAGCAGGCGATCGGCTGGACCAACCGGTTGTTGGAGGAACTCGACCGAGCCGAGGGCGACAAGAGCCTGAAGCAGGCGTTCGAGAACCCGCTTTTGATCGCCGACGTGCGCGAGATCGCGCGCATCCTGCCCTTGAGCGCCGCGCTCAAATCGCAACTCGCGATATGCTACGCGCTCTTGGACGAGGCCGACCAGATGGAAGGCCAACGCATCCTCGATCTTTCGCCCGACACGGTGGCGATGCTGAAGGGCCAATATCTGTCCTTCGCCGAGAAATGCGGGCCGGAGGCGCGTTACCTGGCGCTGGCGCTGATGAACCGTTTGGCGCGGCCGTGGCAGATTTTGATGCTCGCCCGGACGCTCGCCTGGCGGCCGAACGATTCCGGTTCGCCTTACGCCGAATTCGACGCGATTGCATCGCGCCTGGTGCTGGAATTGCAGCGCCTCGCCCACGCCATGATCGATCTCTCCAAGAGCGCGGACCTTGCCGGGGACATGGACCAACTCCAGGCCCTGACCGCGCGCTATCTCGACATCGCCGTGGGCGTGGCCGGCATAATGAGCTTGCGCGCCGATTCTCCCTGGGCCGAGGCGATCGCGGATTCGCACCGGCGCCTGGCCGCCGCCTTCGACCGCCCGTTCCTCGACCGCGTCGCCGCCGTCGTGCTCGACGCCGAGCGCCTGGCCGACCCGGAATCGGTCGAGACCGCGACCGCGGGCGCGCGTTTCCTGGCGCAGCTGTTGGAGCATGGCGGGCGTTTCGGCCTGGACAATGCGGCGCGCGACGCGACTTCCGATCTGGCGCGGCGCATCGGCGATGCTTCCCAGTCCCTGATCGAGGCCATGCGTTCCGCCTCGAATTATTCCCTGTTCAACGCCCAGCTCCAGGTGCTGTTGACCGTCACCGAGATCATCTTCAAGGACGGCCCGGGCGCGCAGTTGGCGCGCAGCTTGCGCATGGCGCGGCAGAGCAGCGCGGCCTGAGTTTCCCTTTAGCTTCGCACGACGCCGATACGCCAGATTCGCGTATCGGCTGTGCTACGCGTGCTTGACCCCTTCGCCGATTGTCCGTAGTTAGGGCCGGTTCAAGGGAGGGGTTTTATGCAAATCGGATTTTGCGGCATCGGGCGCATGGGCGCGGCGATGGTGGCGCGGCTTCTGGACCAGGGGCAAAAGCCCGTGATCTGGAACCGCAGCGCCGGAAAGGCGAAGCCGCTTTTGGAGCGCGGCGCCAAATGGGCCGAAAGCCCGGCCAAGCTGGCGGCGCAATCCGACATCATCATCACCATCCTGATCGACGATAACGCGGTGCGCCAAGTCTATGAGGGGAAGGACGGCCTCTTCTCGGGCGACGTGAAGGGCAAGCTGTTCGTGGAAATGAGCACGGTTTCGCCCGAATTGCCGCAGGCGCTGGCGAAAGCCGCCAAGGCCAAGGGCGCGGCGCTGCTCGAATGCCCCGTCGGCGGCACCGTGGGCCCCGCGCGCGAGGGCAAGCTTCTGGGCATGGCCGGGGGGGATGCCTCCGATTTCGCGCGCGCCAAGCCGGTGCTGGATCTGCTTTGCCGCCGCGCCGAGCACATGGGGCCCAACGGCGCGGGCGCGGCGATGAAGCTCGCCATCAATTTGCCGTTGTCGATCTATTGGGAGGCGCTGGGCGAGGCGATTTCCTTGACGCGCGGCTTCGCCATTCCGCCCGCCAAGATGATGGAAATATTCGGCGAAAGCTCGGGCGGCATCAACGGCCTCAAGGGGCGCGGGCCCGCCATCGTGGCGTCGTTCGAGACCGGCAAGCGGCCGCCCCAGGGCTTCACCATCGACGGCGTGCGCAAGGATTTGGCCATCATGCTCGGCTGGGCCAAGCACGAGGGCGTCACGCTGCCGGTCTTGGAACGCGCGCTCGAATGTTACGACCAGGCCGCGCGCGACGGCTGGAGCCAGGACGACAACTGCACCGTGCTGTTCCACCGCCTGGAGCAGGGGAAAAAGCGGGATTAGATATACGCCGCCAGGCGCTATCCCTAAGCCGTCCTATTCCCACTAAGATTTATAGATGTGTACGGCTATAAACATGGCCAACATGCCCATAAGGAAACCCCCGCAAAATATCGCAAAAGTCCGGAAACGCGCCATATCACCCATGAACCACATAACGCCGAGGATGACAGCCCATACGACAATGACTGCGATCACGTATCTTGCCAGCGGCATGGCTGCCTTCTTTCGCGGAGGTTTGGCAATCGCGGCTCATTATATCGGATTATTGGCCTAGGTGCCTTTGCGACCTAATACCGGGAAAAAGCGCTAGGGCCTATTCCGCCGGCCGGGTGTCGGGGACGACGGGCGGCGAAGCGGGCGGCCGGGCGCGCGGCCAGAGTTTCTCGAACAGCCCGACGATGCCGCGCGGCATGAAGATGATGAACGCCACCAGCATCGCGCCGTAGATGGTGTTGGAGGCGCCGATGAAATGGGTTCCGAACAGCACGCGCAGGCCTTCGTTCAAGCCGATGGTGAAGACGGCGCCGACGGTCGGACCAAGCATGCTGTACATGCCGCCCGCGATCGCCGCGAACACGATCTGGAGCGAGATGCCGACGCCCGACATCGCGTCGGGGCTCAGATACATCAGGTATTGGGCGTAGAGCGCGCCGCCCAAGGCGGTGAGCCCGGTCGAGAGCGCGGTGATCTTGAGCTTTTCGCGCAAGACGTCGACCCCGGCCGATTCGGCGGCGTCCTCGTCCTCGGCGATCGATTCGAGCGCGAAGCGGATCATGCTGCGGTCGACCCAGCGCCAAACCGCCAGCCCCAGGAACCACGCCGCCAGCGCGAGCGCGTAGAACTGCGCCCGGTCGGGGATTTGCAGCGCGTACCAGGAATAACCGACGGGATGCGGCGTCATGCCGAGCGAGCCGCCGGTGACCTCGCGCGCGGCCACGATCACCAGCAGCACCACCTGGCCCAAGGCCAAGGTCACCAGCGCGAAGTAATGGCCGATCACCTTCTGGCGCGAGCACGGATAGCCGATGATCAAGCCCAGGGCGACCGCGAGCGCCATCGCCACGGGAATCCCGAGCCAGGGCGAAACGCCGTAATTGTTCCACAGCAATGTCGGCACATAGGCGCCCACGCCCAGGAACGCGCCGTGGCCGAGCGAGGTCAGCCGGAACCGGCCCATCAGCGCCCAGGATGTATAGATCAGGCTCCAGATCGCGATCTGCACCGCCAGATGCTGGTAATAATTGGACAGGAAGAAGGGCAGCGCCACGACCGCCGCCACCGGCAAATAGGGGATAAGTCGTCGCGCGCTCATTTCTTACCCAAAATCCCCTGCGGCCGGATCAGGATCATGACGATGAAGAAGACGAAGGCCAGCACCTCGGCCGCCTCGGACGAGAAGTAATAGCCGCCGATGCCGATGATCTGGCTGATGATGAAGGCGGCGAAGAAGCCGCCGATCATGTTGCCGAGCCCGCCCAGCACGCAGATCATGAAGGTGATCGGGCCGAAGGTGAGGCCGATGAAGGGGTGCACGTCGTATTGCAGCACCAAAAGGCAGGCGGCGAGGCCCGCCAGGCCGCCGCCGATCGCCGAGGTGATGACGTAGGTGCGCCGCTCGTTCACCCCCATCAGCCCCATGATCTCGCGGTCCTGCGAAATCGCGCGGATGGAGGTGCCGAGATATGTGCTTGCGCGAGGAAGAGATAGAGGATGACCGCGCCGATCAACGCCACGACGAAGGCGATGCAGGCGCGAGAAGCTGATATAGAGGCCGTCGAACTCCAGCACCGGCAGGCGCACGCCGAGATTGCGGAATTCGGTGCCGAACAGCAGCGTCGCCAGCGATTGCAGGAAGAACAGCAGGCCGCCGGTGGCCAGCAGCTGATTGATCGGGGCGGAGCCCAGGATCGGCTCGATCACCACCACATGCACCAGCACGCCGATCAGCGCCGCGATCAGGATGGCGGCGGGGAAGGCCAGGAAGAGCGGCCAGGCGTAGTAGCTATGCAGCCAATAGACCGCGTACATCGCGCTCATCACGATCTCGGCATAGACGATCCACACCACGTCGATGACGCCGAAAATGAGATTGAGACCCAAGGACAACAGCGCCAGCACGCCGCCCAGCAAGAGCCCGTTGATGATCGCTTCGAGGAGATAGATGTCCATGGGCCGGGTTCAGAGTCCGAGATAAGACGAGCGGATGAAGTCGTTGTTCTTGAGCGAGGCGGCGGTGCCGGCGAGCTTGATGCGCCCGGTTTCGAGCAGATAGGCGCGGTCCACCACATCCAGCACCTGGCCGACGTTTTGTTCGACGATCAGGACGGTGAAGCCTTCGGCGCGGATGCGCTTCACCAGCTCGAAGACCTGTTCCACCACCAGCGGCGCGAGGCCCGCCGAAGGCTCGTCCATCAGCAAAAGCTTGGGCTTCGACATGAGCGCGCGGCCGATGGCGCACATCTGCTGCTCGCCGCCCGACAGCGTGCCCGCCATCTGGAATCGCCGCTCCTCGAGGCGCGGGAAGAGCTCGAAAACCCAGGCGAGCCGTTCGGCGAAATGCTTTCGCGCCGCGGGCAAGAAGGCGCCCATGCGCAAATTCTCCTCGACCGTCAGACGCCCGAACAGCCGCCGGTTTTCCGGCACATGGGCGATGCCGGCCTCGACGATGCGGTAGGCGGGAAGCTGGTCCAGGCGTTTGCCGTCGAGCGCGAAGGAGCCGGATGAGGGCTTCAACAGGCCGGAGATGACGCGCATCAGCGTGGTCTTGCCGGCGCCGTTGGAGCCGATCACGCCCACCGCCTCGCCCGCTTCCACTTGAAGCGATACTTCAAAAAGCGCGGCGAAGGAGCCGTAGCCCGCCGAAATCCCGTCCAGGGTCAAAAGCGCGCTCACGGCTTTTTCCGGCCGAGATAGACCTCGGCGACGCGCTCGTTCCGGGCGGCGTCCAAGGGCGAGCCGGCGAAGATGGTTTCGCCGTGGTCGAGCACGATGACGCGGTCGACCACGCGCATCAGCACGCCCATGATGTGCTCGACCCAGATGATGGTGAGGCCGAGATCGCGACGGATGCGCCCGAGCATGTCGGCGGCGCGTTCCATCTCGGCGTGATCGAGCCCGCCCAGGCTCTCATCCGCCAGCAGCAGCTTGGGCTTGGTGGCGAGCGCGCGCGCCAGTTCGAGCTTCTTCAACTGCGCCGCGCCCAGCCCGTCGATCTGCGCGCCCGGGTGATGGGGCAGGCCGACGAGTTCGAGCGACGAGGCGGCGTCGCGCGTCGCCTGGTCGCGGGTGATCGCGCCCCGCCCGCCGTAAAAGGCCGCCAGCGTCACGTTCTCCAACAGCGAAAGCCGCCGGAAGGGGCGCGGTATCTGGAAGGTGCGGGCGAGGCCGAGGCGGCAGATGCGGTGCGCCGGCAGACCGGCGATGTCGTGGCCCTCGAAGGCGACGGTGCCGCGGTCGGGCTTCAAGAGGCCCGCGATCAGGTTGAAGGTCGTGCTCTTGCCCGAGCCGTTGGGGCCGATCAGGCCCAATATCTCGCCCGGCGCGACCGCGAAGGAAACCTGGTTGACCGCCAGGAAGCCGCCGAAGCTCTTGCTCAGCCCCTCAACCTTAAGCAACCGGGCGAACCCGCATCAGGCCGCGTAGGGGTTCGACTTGGGCAGCGGCATCACCGCGTTGGCGGTCTTGATCTTGTCCGGCCAGACGATGGTGTCCTTGTCGTCGAAGGCCTGGGTGACGCAGGCGGCGGCGCGCAGATTCTGGCCCGAGACCTCGTTGCCGGGCGGCGCGAATTTGACGCCGTAACCCTGGATCGTGCCGCCTTCGGGGATGTCGAGTTCGAGCGCCGCCTTCTGGATCGCCGCGGGGTTGGTGCCGCCGAATTTGGCGATCGCGACCGGCATCACCTTCTGCAGCAGAATCCAGCTCTGGTTGAAGCCCATCGAGACGTGCGGCGGCACATCCGTGTTGCCGGACGCTTTCTGGTAGCGCTCGACCATGATCTTGACGAGACCCGACAGCTCCGGCGACAACGCGCCGGGTTTCAGGGTCTGCGCCGCCACCGGGTCGACATTGAGGAAATAGTCGAGGTCGGAGCCGAAGGTCGCCTTCAGCTTGTCGCGCTGGCTGTAGCCGGCGCCGTGGCCGATCAGCATCTTGAACTTGAGCCCGGCCTCGCGCGCCTGACGCAGGAACAGCGTGATGTCGGGGTTATAGCCGGTGTGCAGGAGCACGTCGGCGTTGGCCTGCTTGAGCTTGGTGACGAGCGAGGACAAATCCGAGGTGGTGGCCGAATAGGCCTCGTTGACCAGGATCGGGATGCCGGCTTCCTTGGCGTGGATCTCGTCCGCGGCGCCCGTGTCGGTGCCGTAGGGTCCGTCCTCGTGGAGGATCGCGCATTTGAGATTCTTGGGATCGATGCCGAGCTGCGCCTTGGAATGCTCGTTGAGGAAAGCGATCGCCGCGCCGCCGTAGAGGTCGGCGGTCACGCCCGCGCGGAAGGTGTAGGTCAGGTTTTGGCCCTTGAGCACCTTGGTGGCGACGGCGATGGTGATCCACAGGATCTTCTTCGCCTGCTCCATCTTCTGCGCGAGCGGCACCGCCTCGGGACTCGCGTAGATGCCGAGGATGGTGTCGACCTTTTCCTCGCTGATGAGGCGCTCGGCCTCGTTGAGGGCGACATCGACCTTGCTTTGCGCGTCGCCCTTGACCGGCTCGATCTTGTACTTGCCGAGCACGCCGCCCCGCTCGTTGGTGAGGTCGATGGCGATCTGGGTCCCGATCGAGCCCGGCACCGAGCCCGCGCCGGTGAAGGGACCGCTCAGATCGTACAGCACGCCGATGCGGATGGGCGAGGCGACCGATTGGGCGAAGGCGCGCGTGCCCGCCAAGGGCCCGGCCGCGGCCAACGCGGCGGATGCTGCCGAATATTTGAGCACGGAGCGGCGTGAAGTCTTGGACATATTCCCTCCCGGAATTGCGGCGCGTTGCCGCCATTGTAAACGGGCCCGCGGTTCGTCCCGGCCCTTCGCTTTGGCGAGGAGTGTTGGTCAAGAACGCTGTTCTGTCAACGCGCCCCATCCTGACAAGAAAGCAATCCCGGGCTCCGCCCAACCGGCGGTTTCCGCCGCCGTCAAAACCGGCTTTTCCCAGGGCTTTCAATCTCTTGGCAAAAGGCCGCAAGGCCTTGAATGAGCCGGGGCGGAAGTCCAATATCGGCTCCGAGAAACCGGCAGAGTCGAGGAACGCCGATCATGGACACGAGCGCCTTGGGCCATACCGTCAACCGCGAGGCGGAGAAGGGCCGGCAGGAGTTCTACGGCCGCGCCGTGACGCAGAACCTGGCGCCGCTGTGGCGCGTCCTGGGCGAAATCGTCACCGACGAGCCGGTGACGCCGGTCAAGGCGACGATCTGGAAATACCGGGATGTCCGCCCCTATCTGATGGAGGCGTGCAAGATCATCTCCACCGCCGAGGCCGAGCGCCGCGTGATGATGCTCGAGAACCCCGGCCTGCCCGGCAAGGCCTGCATCACCCACAGCCTGTTCGCCGGCTTGCAGATCATCCTGCCCGGGGAGATCGCGCCCGCGCACCGCCACGTCGCCTCGGCACTCCGGTTCATCATCGAGGGCAAGGACGCCTATACCGCCGTCGCCGGCGAGAAGACCTACATGCGGCCGGGCGATTTCATCATCACCCCGTCCATGACCTGGCACGACCACGGCAACGACGGAACCGGGCCGATGGTGTGGCTCGACGGGCTCGACGTGCCGATCGTCAATATGATGGATGCGAGCTTCCGCGACGGCTACCCCGAGCCCAGCCACCCGGTGACGCGGCCCGAGGGCGCGGCCGACGTCGAATTCGGCACCAACATGCTGCCGATGGACCAGGAACTCGGTTCGCAGACCTCGCCGATCTTCAACTATCCCTATGCGCGCACGCGCGAGGCGCTGGAGAAGCTCCGCCGCTTCCACCCGGCCGACCCCTGCCACGGCTTCAAGATGAAATACATCAACCCGGCGACCGGCGGCTGGGCGATGCCGACGATCTCGACCTGGATGCAGCTCTTGCCCAAGGACTTCAAGACCCGGCCTTATCGCTCGACCGACAGCACCGTCTTCACCGTGGTCGAGGGGAAAGGCTCCAGCGTCATCGGCGGCCAGAGCTTCGCCTGGGAAAAGCATGACATCTTCGTCGTGCCGAGTTGGCATTTCGTCGAGCACCTGGCCGGCGAGGACGCGGTTCTGTTCGGCTTTTCGGATCGGGTCTGCCAGGAAAAATTGGACTTTTTCCGCGAGCAGCGGGGCAACGCCTAGCCTTTGGATTCACGCTCCGCGTGGGGGTCGGGTCTGCCAGGAAAAGCTCGATTTTTCCCGCGAGCGGCGGGGCAACGCCTGAGCCGGCCTAACGTGAAAGTCTTTGGATTTGCGCGCCCCTCGCGCGGCGCGCGAATGGGAATGGGCGCGGAGGCTTAAAGCGGCTTGTGCTGCGCCTGGTAATGCGCCTGGAAATAGCAGGCGCCGGTGCCGAGATCGGCGCAGCCTTGCTGATAGGCCATGTCGTTCCAGCTGATGGCGAGGCGGTCTTCCAGGCTGGCGGATTGGGCGTTGCTCATGGGGTGGCTCGCCAGCACCGCGCAGGCGATCAACAACGCACCCAGGACATTCATCACGTCGCTTTGCATGAGCCTAAACTCCCGCCGGCTTCCGCCGGCCCGTAAACCGCGTCCTCACGGCTCATGATTTAATCACGCCGCGGTTAAGCGGCGGTAAATAGGCTTAACAAAAGATTGCGGCATGCCGTCGCAGGCAAGCCGCCAAGAAAAAGACATGATTCGCTCAGCCACGGCCTTTCATGCGCAGGAAACGGGCCGCGTAGCTCGTCAAGAGCGAAGCCAGGAATGTGATCGCCCGGCTCAGCCACGGCCTTTCATGCGCAGGCAGCGGGCGATCACGCCGTTGGCCAGCGTCACCAGCACGAATATCACCGCCAGCACGGCATACATTTCGGCGATGTCGAAGCGGCCGTAATCCTGCATGATGAGGAATCCGAGGCCGCGATTCGACATCTTGATCTCGCTCAGCAGCGTGCCGATGATCGCGACGCCGAGGCCGAGGCGCAGGCCGGTGGCGATGGGTGGCAGCAGCGCCGGCAGGTAGATCTTGGCGACGGTCTGGGCCAGGGAAAGCTGGAAACTGCGCCCGACGCGCAACAGCACCGGATCGACCTGGCGCACGCCCGCGATCACGCTCAAGACCATCGGGAAAAAGCAGGACAGCGCGCCGATGGCGACCTTCGAGCCGGGGCCGATGCCGAACATCACCATGAACACCGGCAGGAAGATGATCTTGGGCGCGGGCGCGAGATATTGCAGATAGGGCTCGAAGGCTTTGCCGGCGAATCGGCTGGCGCCCAGCGCGAGACCGACGGATATCCCGGAGGCGACGCCGATCGCCATCGCCGCCGCCACTTCCAGGACCGTGACGCCGAGATTGTAATAGAAGGCGGGCATGACGAAGAGATCGAGCGCAGCAGCCGCGATCGTGAAGGAGGAGGGCAGCGCGCCCGCGTAGAACAATCCCGACCGCGCCGCGCCCTCCCACGACGCCCAGAGCAGAATCAGCGTCGCGGCGCGGATCAGCGTCACCAGCCCGAACCGGCCGCGCGCGGCGAGCGGCAGAGTCGCCATCAGCTCAGCCATGGGGCCTGAACCATTTTTCGGCCTTGCCGGTCGCCCAGAAGAAGGCGACGCTGGTCAGGATCACGAACAGGATGGCGCCGAACATCGCGGGCAGTTCCCAGCGCTGGGCGAGATCGTCGATCAGCTCGCCCAGGCCGCCGAAATTGATCAGGAATTCGACCCCGACCACGTTGATGAGCGCGAAGATCAGGGCCAGGCGCACGCCGTTGGCGATGGTGGGGATCGCCGCCGGCAGCATGATCTTCCAGAACATCGCCGAAGGCCTGAGGCCGAAGCTCCGTCCCACATTGATCAGAACGCGCCTGGTGCCGTCGAGCCCCTCCTTGGTCTTCAGCACCATCGCCGGCAAGCCCGAGAGACAGCTCATCACCACGATGGTGCCGGTGTTGCGCCCGAACAGAACGAGGAAAAGCGGGTAGGCCACGACCAGAGGCGCCCCGGCGAAGCCGCCGATCCAGTTTTCATAGGCCAAGCCGGCCAGAGGCTGGCGATGCAGCCACCAGCCCAGCGGAATCCCGATCGCCACGGCGAAGCCGGCGGCCAGGAAGGTCTCGGCGAAGGTCTGGAAGAAGCGGCGGACCAGCCCTTCCTCGGTGAACAGCGCCGGGAAGCTGCGCGCGATGTCGGACGGCGACGGCGCCGTGAATGTGCTGATAAAGCCCCATTCCGCCGCGCCTTGCCACAGCGCGACCGCCACGGCGATGGCGGCGACGCCGACCAGGACGGGCGCGGCGCGGCGCGCGAGACCGGGAGAAGCGCCGTCGATGGCGGCCATGGAGGCCTAGGGTCAAGACCGGGTGTTTCGAGGGTTCATGGCCCGGCTTCCAGACGATGTCGATCAATCCCTTGATGTCGTCGGGAGTCATCGGATGGTCGATGCGCTTGGCCGCGAGGGCGTCGTCGAGCGTGTGCTGCAAGCCCTTGATCTGATAGGGCTGGTTCCGCCTGCGCGTGGTAATATTTCGAGGCCGCCACGGCGAGCTCGCGGGATACGTTCATGCCGGCGGCGTAGCTCAGTCGATCGCCTTGGGATCGGAAAAGGCCCAGGCGAGCGATTTGTCATAGGCCTTGGCGAAGCGGATCACCGCGTCGCGATGGGCGCGCAGGAAATCGAGATTGGACGACATTGACCCGCACGGTCTGGTTGCGCACGCCGCGCCACGTCGTTGGCGCGGGCTACGACCACGGATCTTGCCCGCGTTCAACTCCGCGATGCCGATCGGCGGCACGGCGTGGCCGATATCGAGCTGGCCGGACATGACCTGGGTGAAAATATTTGGATGCGGCCGCCGGCGGCGACCGGCTTGGCGTCGGATATGCCGTGCCTTGCTGCAACAGCGCAGGGTGACGAGATTCGGCTCGACGACCCGGGATTGCTGTAGGCGATGGTCTTGCCGTGCGATCGCGAGGCTTTTGATGCCGCTGCTGCGAGCGCGTAAGAAATACATGTCGGGGGCGCCGGTCATTTCGGCGGCGATGATGCGGACGGGCGCGCCCTTCATGTAAGGCCGAGATGATGCCGAGCGTGCCGGTGGCCACCCCCAGATCGACGCTGCCCGAGATCACCGCCTGCTCGTTGCTGGCGCCGCCCTGGGTGTAGGTGATGTCGAGATCGAGGCCCTGTTCCTTGAAGAAGCCTTGGCGCGCGCCCCATTCCGCGATCGAGGTGTCCCAATTGCCCTTCATCGGCAACGCCAGCCGGATGGTGTCGGCCTGCGCCGCGTAGCTCGGCCAGAGCGAAGCCAAGAGAAAGACGCCCGGCCCGAGCGAAGCCAAAAGAAGGGCGGCGCTCGCGAACAGCGCGACCGGGACTATGATCGCGAGCCGGCGCATCGGCCCGGCCTTAGGGCTGGCCGGGCTTCCAGACGATGTCGATCATGCCCTTGACGTCATCGGGCTTCATCGGATGGTCGATGCGCTTGGCCTCGAGCGCGTCGTCGAGCGTGCGCTGCAAGCCCTTGATCACATAGGGATCGGTCTGCGCCTTGGGGTGGTAATGCTTGATCGCCTCCGCCGCGATATCGCGCGGAATCTTGTTCGCCTCGGCGTAGTAGTCGATCGCCTTCGGGTCGGAATAGGCCCAGTTGCGCGCCTTGTCATAGGCCTTGGCGAAGCGGACCACCGCGTCGCGGTTCTGCTGCAGCAAATCGAGCCGGACGACGTTGACCCGGATGGTCTGGTCGCGCACCCCCGGCGCGTCGTTGCCGTGGGCGACGACCACGGCCTGCTTGTCCGCGATCTCCTTGAGGACGAAGGGCGGCACGCCCCAGCCGATGTCGATCTGGCCCGACATCACCTGGGTCAGCGTGCCGGGCGGGCTGCCGGTGGCGGTCGGCTTGGCGTCGGTCACGTTGTTGGCCTTGAGCAGCGCGTTCAGCACGAGATTCGTGCTCGATCCCGGCGCCGAGAAGGCGACCGTCTTGCCGTGCGCGTCCTTGATGCTTTTGATGCCGCTGCCGGCCTTGGCGTACCAGAAGATGTCGGGCGCGCCGGTCGATTCGGCCCCGATGATGCGGATGGGCGCGCCCTTGACGTAAAGCGAGATGATGCCGAGCGTGCCGGTGGCCATGGAGAAATCGGCGCTGCCCGAGATCACCGCCTGCTCGTTGTTGGCGCCGCCCTGGCTGAAGATCTCCTCGATATCGAGGCCCTGATCCTTGAAGAAGCCCTGTTTGACGCCGAAATCGACGATCGAGGTGTCGAACGCGCCCTTTTGCGGAATCACGACCTTGAGGGTTTGCGCGCCGGCGCCGGGCGCAAAACCCGCCGCCGCAACCAACGCGAATACGCCGACAATAATCTTACGCATGACGAAAACCTCCCTTTTGGCCGCGGTTCCGGCCGCTGTCTTGTTCAGTGACGATGGCCGATGGCGGCCTCGTCCTCGCTTAAGCCGATGCTAGCCTCTTCGCGCAAATCCTTCCAGACGCTCGCGACATAGTGGCCGAAGGCCTCGGAACCGAGAATGGCCGAGGAGCGCGGGCGTGGCAAGTCGATCTCGATCACGCGCTTGATGCGGCCGGGGCGGAAGGTCATCACCAGCACGCGGTCGGAAAGCTGCACCGCCTCGGCGATGTTGTGGGTGATGAGCAGCGTGGTCTGGTGCAGCTGCTGCTGGACCTGGAGAACCTTGTCGCCCAGGAGCAGCCGCGTCTGCTCGTCGAGCGAGGCGAAGGGCTCGTCCATCAGCAGCACCTTGGGCGAGAAGGCGAGCGTGCGCGCGAGCGAGCTGCGCTGGCGCATGCCGCCCGACATTTCCGAGGGATAGCGGTTCTCGAAGCCTTCGAGACCCACCAGCCGGACGAGTTCGCGCGCGCGTTTCAAGCGCTCGGCCTTGGCCATGCCGGCGGTTTCCAGGGGAAACGCCACGTTCTCCAGCGTCGTGCGCCAGGGAAACGTCGATTCCTCCTGGAACACCATGCCGATGGAACGGTGCGGCCCTTTGATCTCGTCGCCGCCGACGGTGACGCGGCCGTCATAACGGTCGATCAGGCCGCCGATGATGTTGAAGAGGGTGGATTTGCCGCAACCCGAGGGGCCGATCAATGAGACGAATTCGCCCTGGCGCACCTCGAAGGAGATGTTGTCGAGCGCGTGCACCGGCCCTTCGGATGTGGCGAAGCGCTTGGAAATGCCTTCGACGGCCAGGACCGGCGCGGCCATGAGCCGGCCTGGACTTAGCGCGTTCCCGGGGCGCGGGAGAGCGCGCCCGAGGTGCCGCTGTCATAACCGGGTTCGACGCGCACATCGACCACCGCGACCAAGCCGGCATCGACCGCCGCGATCCCCTGCCGGATCGCGTCCGGCAGCTCGGCCAAGTCGCGCACCGGGCCGAAGCCTTGCGCGCCCTGGGCCTTGGCCATCGCCGCCAGATCGATGTCCGGATGGGTGATGTGCTGGCCGATCCATTTATTGGCCACCGGACGGTTGCGCTCCTTGGCCACGCGCTCCTGATGCACCTCGTCGTTGTAGAAGGACCGGTTGTTGGCGACCAGGATCAGCAGCGGAATGCGGTAATGCACCGCGGTCCACAAGGCGGTGACGCCCATCAGGAAATCGCCGTCGCCCAGCACCGCCACCGGCAGCCGCCCGCTGCCCCGAAGCGCGAGCGCCGAGCCGACGCTGGTGCCGGGGCCGGAGCCGATGCCGCCGCCGCCGTCGGCGCCGAGGAAATCAAGCGGGTGATGGATCGGCCAGAAATGCCCGGCCCAGGAGAGCGAATGGCGCAACAGCGAGGATGGACGCCCCTTCACCGCCGCGCGCAACGCCGCCGCCAGATGCGGCACCGAGATGGCGCCCTGGCCTTCGACCGCGGGCAGCGCGCGCGGCTCGGCCGGCTTGCGTCCCGGCCAGGCCGGATGCTTGCGCGGCCCCAAATCCCGCAGCGCGGCGAGGATCGCCTCGACCGCGGGCTCGGGCGACGATTCCAGCGCGAGATCGACCGGGGCCAGGCCCTGGTGATCCATGCTCCAGCCATTGTGCAGATGCCCGTCGAGGGTGGCGTGGATGACGAAGGATTTGATCGCCTCGCCGCGCCAGGCGGCCTTCAACGTGCCGGCGAGATCGGTCCAGTCGAGCGCCAGCACGCAATCGGCCGCGCGCAACAGCGGCGCCGCCTCGACGCCCGGCAAGGTCGTGGGCGCGGCGCCCAAAAGCGGATGATCGGAGGGGAAGGCCGCCGCCTGTTTCAGATCGGTCAACACCACGGCGCCGAGGGTTTCGGCCAGCTTGACCCGCTCGGCCCAGCCCGGCTCGCCGCGCGACACCCTTCCCATCAGGATCACCGGCCGGTGCGCTTCGTGCAGATGTTTTGCCGCGAGCGCGGCCAAGGTGGCGTCGGGGGCGGCGTCCGCGGGCGGGCGGAAGCGCGTCACATCGGGCAAGGGCGGCGCCGCCTCGAGCTTCGATTCCTGCAAGCCGGCGTCGAGGCAGACATAGGCGGGGCCGCGCGGCGCGGTCTGGATGATCTTCCAGGCGCGCAGGATCGATTCCTGCGCGGCCGCGACCGAAGCCGGCTGGTCGTCCCATTTGATGTAGGGACGGACGAGCGCGCCCTGGTCGCGGGAGGTGTGGATCCAATCGATCCAGGGCCGGCGCTTGGCCGCGTCGACCGGCCCGGTGGCGCCCAGCAAGAGCAGCGGGACGCGGTCGCACCAGGCGTTGAACACCGCCATGGTGGCGTGCATCAGCCCGACATTGGAATGGACGATCGCCGCCATCGGATTGCCGGAAACCTTGGCCCAGCCATGAGCGATGGCGACGGCGCTTTCCTCGTGCAGCGACAACAGCATCTGCGGGCGCTCGTTGCCGAGCCGGTTGACCAGGCTGTCGTGCAACCCGCGATAGCTCGCGCCGGGGTTGAGCGCCACATAGGGAATGTCGAGCGCGCGCAGCAGATCGGCCACGGCGTCGCTGCCCCAGACGCCCTTATCGCCGCCCTCGTCGGGCAACGGGCGCTCGACGCCTTCCGGTTCGTTACGGCGCGGTGCCTTGGGCGCGGCGGTCATCCGGCCTCTCCCTTTTGAGCAGTCTTGTTCAAACCGAGCCGGATTGTGCCCCGGCCCAGGCTGAAACGTCGAGATGGCTAAACGTCGAGATTGACGACGTCGAGCGCGTTGGCCTGGATGAAGTCGCGGCGCGGCTCGACCAGATCGCCCATCAAGGTGGAGAATATCTCCTCGGCCAGATCGGCATGCGGCACCTTGACCTGGAGCAGCGACCGCGCCGCCGGGTCGAGCGTGGTTTCCCACAGCTGCTCGGGGTTCATTTCACCGAGCCCTTTGTACCGCTGGATGTCGCCTTGTTTCGGACCCAGCTCCAGGATCGCCTCGACTAGCGAGGTCGGGCCGTTGACCGGGGTTTCCTTGTCCTTGGATTTGAGCGCGCCGGGCTTGCCGTAGACCTCCTGCAGCTCGGCGGTGCGCTCGTCGAGGCGGCGGGCCTCGGCGCTTTTCAACAGCGCCGCGTCCAACACGCGGCGTTCGGTGACGCCGTGGCGCTTGCGCGTCAGCACGAAGCTTTCGCCGGCGGCGAGTTCGCCCTTCCAGCCGCGCGCGTCGGGCGGCGCCAGCGCGTCGAGCCGCGAGGCCAGATATTTGGCCGCCTCGCCGCCCTTTTTGGGATCGTCGAGCAGGCCTGCGTCGAGCACGCCGGCGATGGCCGCCTGCTCCACCACTTCGAGGCTGCCCACTTTCCGCATCAGCGGCTGGAGCAGGCCGCGCACATTGCGCGCGCGCTCGACCAGCTCCTTGAGGTCGTTACCGGCGCGCTCGACCTTGTCGTGCTGGCGGAACACCGCGTCCTTGATGCCGGATGAGACCCGGTATTCCTCGAGCGCGGTGTCGTCCTTCAAATAGATCGCCTTGCCTTGGCCGCGCTTCACCTGATAGAGCGGCGGCTGGGCGATGTAGAGATAGCCCTTGTCGATGAGCGCGCCCATCTGGCGGAAGAAGAAGGTCAGCAGCAGCGTGCGGATGTGGCTGCCGTCGACATCGGCGTCGGTCATGATGATGACGCGGTGATAACGCGCCTTGGCCGCGTCGAACTCCTCGGGGCCGATGCCGGTGCCGAGCGCGGCGATCAGCGTGCCGATCTCGGCCGAGGACAGCATCTTGTCGAAACGCGCGCGCTCGACGTTCAGGATCTTGCCCTTGAGCGGCAAGATCGCCTGGTTGCGGCGGTTGCGGCCCTGCTTGGCCGAGCCGCCGGCGCTGTCGCCCTCGACGATGAACAGCTCGCTCAACGCCGGGTCGCGCTCCTGGCAATCGGCCAGCTTGCCGGGAAGATTGGCGAGGTCCAACGCGCCCTTGCGGCGGGTCAGGTCGCGCGCCTTGCGCGCGGCCTCGCGCGCCGCGGCGGCCTCGATCACCTTGCCGACGACGCGGCGGGCGTCGGAGGGATGCTCCTCGAACCATTGCCGCATCTTGTCGGCGACGATGCTTTCGACCGCCGCGCGGGTTTCGGAGGAGACCAGCTTGTCCTTGGTCTGGGAGGAGAATTTCGGGTCGGGCATCTTGATCGACAGGATGCAGGTCAGCCCCTCGCGCATGTCCTCGCCGGTGAGCGCGATCTTCTCCTTCCGCGCCGTGATCTCGTCGGCGTAGTGGTTGACGGTGCGGGTGAGCGCGGCGCGGAAGCCGGCCAGATGCGTGCCGCCGTCGCGCTGCGGGATGTTGTTGGTGAAGCACAGCATGGTCTCGTGGTAGCTGTCGGTCCATTCCATCGCCACTTCGACCGAAATCTTGTCGCGCTCGCCCGCCATGACGATGGGGGCGCCGTGCAGCACCTGCTTGGAGCGGTCGAGATATTTGACGAAGGCCTCGAGCCCGCCCTCGTAATGGAGCTTGACCGTCTTGGGCTCGACGCCGCGCGCGTCGGTCAATTCCAGCGACAATCCGGAATTGAGGAAAGCCAGCTCGCGCAGCCGGTGTTCGAGGGTCGCGAAATCGAACTCGGTCTTGGTGAAGGTCTTGGTGGAAGGCCAGAAGGTGACTTCCGTGCCGGTCTTGGGCTGTTGCTTGCCCTGACGCTCGGCCAGCGGGGCCGGGCCGGTTTCCTTCAAGGGCGCCACCGGGTCGCCGTTCTTGAAGCTCATGAAATATTCCTTGCCTCCCCGCCAGATGCGCAGATCGAGCTTTTCCGACAGCGCGTTCACCACCGACACGCCGACGCCGTGCAGGCCCCCCGACACCTTGTAGGAATTCTGATCGAATTTTCCGCCGGCATGGAGCTGGGTCATGATGACCTGCGCCGCCGAGACGCCTTCCTCCTTGTGGATGTCGACCGGCACGCCGCGGCCGTTATCGGTGATGGTGGATGAGCCGTCGGGATTGAGCGTCACGTTCACCGTGTCGCAGAATCCGGCGAGCGCCTCGTCGATCGAATTGTCCACCACCTCGTAGATCATGCGGTGGAGACCCGAGCCGTCATCGGTGTCGCCGATATACATGCCCGGACGCTTGCGCACGGCATCGAGGCCGCGCAGCACCTTGATCGAATGCGCGCTGTATTCCTCTTTCTCTTCCGCGGCTTGCGAAGCCAGGGCGGGATCGGGTTTGGGCGGGGTTGCCGGTTTGCTCATGAGCCGTTTTTCCGTTTCTTCCGGATTTCAGCCGGGCGCGATCGCGGCATGGGAAATGGCGAAGAACTGGGCATTGCCGCGCAGCTCCTCGAACAGGCTCGCATCGGTGCCGGCGAGCCAGGCCTGGGCCTTCAGATCGAGCAGGGCCGCGAACAAGGCGGAACGCCGTTCGGCATCGAGATGCGCCGTGATCTCGTCCAGCAGCAGCAGGGGCGCCTGTCCCCGCCGCGCGGCGGCGAGGCGCGCATAGGCGAGCGTGATGGCGATCAGCAGCGCCTTCTGCTCGCCGGTCGAGCAGGAGCCCGCCTCGACCCCGGTTTCGAGATGCCGCACCAGCAGATCGGAGCGGTGCGGGCCGCATTGGGTGACGCCGCTTTCGGCGTCGAGGCGGCGGCCGGAGCACAAGGCCCCGCGGAACGCCTCCTCGGCGGAGAGCGCCGGCATGGATTGGATCCAGGTTTCGACCGCGCCGGATATCTCCAGCCCGGCGCGCGGGAAAGGACCCTGGGCGGAACGGCAGGCGGCGTCGAGCCGGGAAACCGCCTCGATGCGCGCCGCCGCCAAGGCCACGCCGTTCTCGGCCATGATTTCCTCGAGCGCCGCAAGCCAGGTCCCGTCCGCCCCGTTCCCCGGACGGGAGCCGTCGCGCAACAGCCGCGCGCGCTCGCGCAGCGCCTTCTCATAGGCGTTGAGCCGCGCCCAATGGCCGGGATCGAATCCCGTCACCAGGCGGTCGAGGAAACGGCGGCGCGAGGAGGCGCCGTCGATGAAAATGCGGTCCATCTGCGGCGTGAGCCAGGCCATGCCGAAATGCTCGGCCAGTTCCTGCTGGCTTTTGGCCGGCGTTCCGTCGATGCGCAGGCTGCGGCGCTCGCCGCTGTCGCTCGTATCGTCGCGCCCGGTGCCGATCTCGATCTCGCCCGAAGGCAGAGCCACCACCGCGGCCAAGGCCCAAGGCCCGGGCTGGTTGTGGCAGTCGATCTCGCTGAGCTTGGCGCGGCGCAGGCCGCGTCCGGGCGCGAGGAAGGACAGCGCCTCGAGGAGATTGGTCTTGCCCGCGCCATTGGCGCCGTAAAGCACGACGGGCATGGCGTCGACGGCAAGCCGGGCGCGCGCATAACCGCGGAAATCGGTCAGCATCAATCGGGAAACCGCCACCGGAAGGGGCGCCAAAACGGGCGATAAATCATTCGCCGGAATGGCGAGGGGGGCGAGGGCGTCCTGCCGCACGGGATACCGGGGCGCGCCTTCAGACGCGCATCGGCATGAGCACGTAGAGCGCGCTGCCGTCGGCGGCGTCGCGCACCACGGTGGGCGAAGCGGCGTCGGCCAGCATGAAGCGCGCGTTTTCGCCCTCGATCTGCTCGGCGATGTCCAGCAAATAGCGGGCGTTGAACCCGATCTCGATCGGCGCCGCGGCGTAGCCGACCTCGATTTCCTCCGAGGCGGTGCCGTTTTCGGGGCTGGTGGCGGAAAGCGTCAGGCTGTTGCGCTCGAGCGCCAGCTTCACGGCGCGGCTCTTCTCGGTCGAAATGGTGGAGACGCGGTCGACCGCCTCGGCGAAATCCTTGCAGCGCACGTCGAGCGTCTTGTCATTACCGGTGGGAATGACCCGGTCGTAATCGGGGAAGGTGCCGTCGATCAGCTTCGAGGTCAGCACCGTGGGGCCGAAGGCGAAGCGGATCTTGGTGTCGGAGAGCGAAACCGACACCTCCTGGTCCATTTCCTCGAGCAGCTTGCGCAACTCGCCCACGGCCTTGCGCGGCACGATCACGCCCGGCATGCCGGACGCGCCGTCGGGCATCGGCAGCTCCATGCGCGCCAGGCGGTGGCCGTCGGTGGCGACCGCGCGCAGCACGGATATTCCGTCGCTCTTGGCGGCGTGGAGATAGATCCCGTTCAGGTAATAGCGCGTTTCCTCGGTCGAGATGGCGAAGCTCGTGCGGTCGATGAGGCGCTTCAGATCGGCGGCCGAGAGCGAAAAGCCGTGGCCCAGATCGCCGCCCGCCATCTGCGGATAATCCGCGACCGGCAGGCAGGCGAGGGTGAAGGTCGAGCGGCCGGAGCGCAGGCCGATCTGGCCCTTGTCGCCGTCCTCGAGCGAAACCTGCGCGCCCTCGGGCAGCTTGCGCACGATGTCGTAGAGCGTGTGCGCCGGCACCGTGGTGCCGCCCCCTTTGACGCCCTGAGCCGGCACGGACGAGACCATTTCGAGGTCCATGTCGGTGGCGGAGAGCGACAATTTGCCGTCCTCGGCCTTCAAGAGCACGTTCGAGAGGATGGGGATGGTGTTGCGCCGTTCGACCACGCTCTGCACGTGGCCCAGGGCCCGGAGCAGGGCGGCGCGTTCGATGGTCAGTTTCATGGGTTTTTCGGGTCTCGGGTTGTGACGGCGTTGCGTTATGGCCCCCTCGCGGGCCGACACCCCGCCGCACGCGAACCGCCCGGAAACCGCCGGAAGACTCACACGCAACGGGAAAAAACTATATCACAGCGGCGTGTTCCGGTACATCAAATCGGCCGGCGCAAATCGCCGGTTTTCCCTTTTGAATCAATCGATTAAATGACGGCTAAGGCCTTGGCTAGGCTCAGGTTTCGAGCATCCGCTTCAGGAGCTCGATGTCCTCGGCCAATGTCCGGTCGGCGGCCTTCAACTCCTCGATCTTCCGGACCGCGTGCATCACCGTGGTGTGGTCGCGGCCGCCGAATTTGCGCCCGATCTCGGGCAGCGAGCGGGGGGTGAGCTGCTTGCACAGATACATCGCCACCTGGCGGGGCCGCGCCACGGCGCGGGCACGGCGCGCGGAATGCATGTCGGCGAGGCGGATGTTGTAGTGCTCGGCGACGCGCTTCTGGATTTCGTCGATGGTGACGCGGCGGTCATTGGCGCGCAGCAGATCGTGCAGCACCTCTTGCGCGCTTTCCAGCGTGACGGTGCGGCCGATCAGCTGGGTATGGGCGGAGATGCGGTGCAGCGCGCCTTCGAGTTCGCGCACGTTGGAGGTGATCTTGTGCGCCAGGAATTCCAGCACCTTGCCCGGCACCTGGGATTTGGTGGCGTCCGCCTTGGCCTGGAGGATGCCGAGCCGCAATTCATAGGTGGTGGGGTGGAGATCGGCCACCAGGCCCCAGCCGAGGCGGGATTTGACCCGTTCCTCGATGCCTTCGAGGTCGGAGGGCGATTTGTCGGCGGAAATGATGATCTGCCGGTTCTGGTCCACCAGCGCGTTGAAGGTGTGGAAGAATTCCTCCTGGGTCGCGTCGCGGCCGCCGATGAACTGGACGTCGTCGATCATCAGCACGTCGACCGAGCGGAACTGCTCCTTGAACGCCATGGTGTCCTTGAAGCGGATAGCGCGCACGAACTGGTACATGAACTTCTCGGCCGAGAGATAGATCACCTTGCGCGCCGGATCCTGGGTGCGGATATGCCAGGCGATGGCGTGCATCAAATGGGTCTTGCCCAGCCCCACCCCGCCGTAGAGAAAGAGCGGGTTGAAAGGCACGTGGCGGTTGGGGCCGACTTGGGATTCGGCCACCCTTCGGGCGGCGGCATTGGCCAGCTCGTTGGGCTTGCCGACGACAAAATTCTCGAAGGTGAAGCGCGGATCCAAGGGCGCGCTGATGTCCTTCTCCTCGGATGCCGTTTCCGCCGCTTCCTTGGGCTGGGGAACCGCGATTTCGGCATCCGCCGGCTGGGCCATGGTCTTGCCGGTGACCAGGATCTCGACCGAGGTTATCGCCTCGTTCTCGGCATTCCACAGCGCGCGGATGCGATCGGCGTAATGCTGCGTCACCCAGTCGCGCAGGAAGCGGGTGGGCACGCCGATGCGCACCCTGCCCTCATCGACGCCGTAGAGCGTCATGGATTTAAGCCAGGAGCGATAGGCGGCGTCGCCGAATTCCTCGCGCAACCGGCCGCGCACCCGCGCCCATTGGGATTGCAAATCGTCCTTGCGGCCCGGCGTTTCGCTCATGCGCGCGCCTGGACCGATGATTCGGGCGCGCCTGACCCGGGGGTTGTGACCATAAGCACGCTCCGCGCGCCAAACTCCAGACGGAACGGTCCGGGAATAGGCGCCTTTTCGTCGTTTCGCGTCGCCTGGCCGAAAACCGGCGCCGCTCGTTTGTTTCCTCTCGTCACTCCGCCCCCCAGGACCCCGAACCGCGCACGAGGCGTCCCTTTGCCGAAAGAAGTTCTAATTTCTTTTCGGCACTAGCCCTTAGACAACGACCTGTAGCTGATACGCGAGACTAACCTGGCACCCGCCGCCCTGCCGCCGAAACTTAGCCGGAACCCTTCACGCGCAACGCCCGACATCGCGATCCCCCGACTGCGTGGAACAGGGTCATGCACCTCAATTTCGACGGCGCAGATGCAAACTTTACCGAAGGCGAACACCGAAAGGCAACATAACTGCAATGTGAACGCAAAAATTTTTTTCTTGCGGCAAAAAAGTAACGGGCGCTTAGCCCTTGAGCGCCTTGATACGCGCGGAGAGACGCGACAGCTTGCGTGCGACCATGTTCTTATTCACTACGCCTCGTGCCGCGCCGCGCTGAAGCTCGGGTTGCGCCGCAATGAACGCAGCGCGCGCTTTTTTCTTGTCGCCGGCCGCGATCGCGACCTCGACCGCTTTCACAGTACTGCGGATGCGGTTCATGCGCGCGCGGTTGACGACGACGCGGCGCGTCGTTTGCCTTATTCTCTTTTCCGCCGATTTATGCGTCGCCATGGCAAATCCGTAATAGAAGAGGGATGAGGCGCCCGTCTGGATTGGAACGGCGCTTATAGCCGCAGGCGATGATGCGCGTCAAGCTTATGACGGATGACATCGTCAACGGTTCTTGAACACGGGCTTGCGTTTTTCGACGAAGGCCGCCATGCCCTCTTTCTGATCCATGGTCGCGAACAGCGAATGGAACAGCCGGCGCTCGAAACGCACGCCCTCGGCGAGCGTGGTCTCGTAGGCGCGGTTGATCGACTCCTTGGCCATCAGCACCGACGGTCGCGAGAACGCCGCGATCTGCGCCGCGATCTTCACCGCCTCTTCGACCAGCTGAGCGGACGGCACGACGCGCGAGACCAGGCCCGAACGCTCGGCCTCGGCCGCGTCCATCATGCGCCCGGTGAGGATCATGTCCATCGCCTTGGCCTTGCCGACGAAACGGGTGAGCCGCTGCGAGCCGCCGGCGCCGGGCATGACGCCGAGAATGATTTCGGGCTGGCCGAATTTCGCGCTGTCGGCGGCGATGATGGTGTCGCACATCATGGCGAGCTCGCAGCCGCCGCCCAAGGCGAAGCCCGCCACCGCGGCGATCACCGGCTTGCGGCACAGGCTCACGCGTTCCCAGCTTTTGACGAAATCGCCGAGATAGACGTCCATGTAATCGCGGCCCTGCATCTCCTTGATGTCGGCGCCGGCGGCAAACGCCTTGTCGCTTCCCGTCAGCACGATGGCGCCGATCTTGTCGTCGCCCTCGAAGGCGTCGAGCGCCTGTCCCAATTCGCGGATCAGGGCGTCGCACAGCGCGTTCAAGGCCTTGGGCCGGTTCAAGGTGATGAGGCCCACCGCGCCGCGGCTTTCGACCAGGATGTTCTCGTAGCTCATTGTCCTTGCTCCCAAATTTGGCGCTATTGCGGCGATGGCGACAGGGTGAAGCTCACGGTCAGATTGCCGTCCGGCCCGCGGTAATCGAGCTTGAGGCGCTCGCCTTCGCGCCGCCAAAGATCGGTCCCGGCGGCGCTCCAGCCGAGTTGCGGCAGGGTCTGGGCGTAGAAACGCGCCACGTCGCCGCGCGCGAGCTTGCCCTTGGCCTGGGCCTCGACGATGCGGCCCTCGGGCTTGTCGAACACCAGCGACGAGCCGTCGATCGGCGCGAGGCCGGGCATCAGGGGCAGATCCTCGGTGCCGGGGACGAACTCGTCGGCGCGCGCCGGCATCCCCGGCGAAAGAACCGTCGCGAGCAACAGGCAAGAGAGCAGGGTGCGGCGCCGCATCGCCGAAACTTAGACCTAGCGCTGCCGCTTGGCACAGTAAAAAGTCGAACGGCCGCCCTGGACGATGCGCCGGATGCCCGAACGGCAATCGCAGCGCGGGCAAGGCTCGCCTTCCTTGCCGTAGACCGCCCAGTGATGCTGGAAGTAACCCAGCTCGCCCGAGGCCTGCACGTAATCGCGCAAGGAGGAGCCGCCCGCCGCGATCGCGCGTTCCAGCACGTCGCGGATGGCGTTCGCCAATTCGTCGGCGCGCGCGCCCTGCACGCGTCCGGCCAGGCGCTTGGGCGACAGGCCCGCGCCGTAGAGACTCTCCGAGACATAGATGTTGCCGAGCCCGGCGACCACGCGTTGGTCCAGCAGCGCCGCCTTGATCGAGGTCTTCTTGCCCTTGAGAAGGGCGGCCAATTTCGCGCCGTCGAATTGGGGCTCGAGCGGCTCCGGCCCCAGATGCCGGAACAGCTTGTGCGCGGCGAGATCGCTTTCGGCCGCGTAGTCGAGCAGCCCGAAACGCCGCGCGTCGTTGAGGCGCAGTTCGACGCCGTCTTCGAACCCCAGCACGGCATGGTCGTGCCGCGCGGGCGGAAGCGCGTTCTCCGCGTCGGCCAGCACCAGGCGCCCCGACATGCCGAGATGCGCGATCAGCACGCCGCCGCCTTCGAGATGGAAGAGGATGTACTTGGCGCGGCGCGTGATGGCGATCACCCGCCGGCCTTCGAGCTTCGCCTTCAGGCCGGGCGGAACCGGTTTGCGCAGATCGCGGCGGTTGAGCTTGAAGGACAAGAGCCTTTTGCCCAGGAGGCGCGCCATCAGGCCGCGCGTAATCGTTTCGACCTCGGGCAATTCGGGCATGGTTCTTCGGCGCTACGTCGCTTGGAAGGAGGACGGGGGGCGCGTATGGTGCCCCGATGGCCAGACCGGATACAAGCGAGACGGATTTCGGCTTCCGCCGCGTCGAGGCGGCCGAGCATACGCGTTTGGTCAGGGACGTGTTCGACCGCGTGGCGTCGCGCTACGACCTGATGAACGATCTGATGTCGGGTGGCGTCCACCGCCTGTGGAAATCCACGCTGATAGCGGCGCTCAATCCGCGCCCGGGGCAGGTCCTGCTCGACGTCGCCGGCGGCACCGGCGACATCGCGCGCCGGTTTCTGGCGCGCGCCGGAGCGGGCGCCGGCGTCATCCTGTGCGATCTCACGGAAAGCATGCTGCGCCAGGGCCGCGACCGCGCCTTCGACCGGGGCGATCTCAAGGGCGTGGACTGGGTGTGCGGCGCCGCCGAGGCGCTGCCGATCGCGGATTGCAGCGCCGACGCCTATACCATCGCCTTCGGCTTGCGCAACGTCACCGGCATTCCGCAAGCGCTCGCCGAGGCGCGGCGGGTGTTGAAGCCCGGCGGGCGCTTCCTCTGCCTCGAATTCAGCCAGGTCGAGATTCCGGTCCTCAAACGCGCCTACGACCTCTATTCCTTCCAGGTGCTGCCGCGCCTGGGCGCGGTGGTGGCCCGGGACCGCGAAGCCTATCAATACCTGGTGGAAAGCATTCGCCGCTTCCCCAGCCGCCGCAAGCTCTTGTCCCTGATGGACCAGGCCGGGCTGGAGAAAACCAGCGTCCGGCCGCTTTCCGGCGGCATCGCCGCCATCCATTCCGGCTGGCGGCTCTGAACTGGACTTTGACGGCGAATTACACCTCCTATAGAGTGGATTTTTCCGGGCCCCCGTCCAGGATCGATTACCGTGCTGCATGGTCGCCGCATTCTGCTGATCGTCGCCGGCGGAATATCCGCCTATAAAAGCCTCGATCTCATCCGCCGCCTCAAGGAGCGCGGCGCCTCCGTACGCTGCGTGCTGACGGCGGGCGCGCGCGAGTTCATCACGCCCCTGGCGGCGCAGACCCTGAGCGGCGAGACCGTCTATGGCGATCTGTTCTCGCTGACCGAGGAAAACGAGATGGGGCACCTGCGCCTGTCCCAGGAGGCCGACCTGCTGATCGTGGCGCCGGCCACCGCCAACCTGATCGCCAAGATGGCGGCGGGCTTGGCCGACGATCTCGCCTCCACGATTCTCGTGGCCACCGACAAGCCCGTGCTGTTCGCGCCCGCGATGAACACGCGCATGTGGGAGAACCCGGCCACGCGCGCCAATGTCGCGCTTTTGGAAAGGCGCGGCCTGAAACGGGTGGGCCCCGCCTCCGGCCCGCTCGCCGAGAAAGAAAGCGGCATGGGGCGCATGGCCGAACCCGTCGAGATCGCGGATGCCGCCGAGGCGCTGTTCCTCGCCAATGCCGCGCTCAAGGGACGCCGCGCGCTGGTGACCAGCGGCCCCACGGAAGAGGCGATCGACCCGGTGCGCTATATCGCCAACCGCTCCTCGGGCAAGCAGGGCCATGCCATCGCCGCCGCCTTGGCGCGGCTGGGCGCCGACACGGTGCTGGTCTCCGGCCCGACGCGCGAGCCCGACCCGCCGGGGGTGAAGGTGGTGCATGTGCGCTCGGCGCGCGAAATGATGGCGGCCTGCGAAGCCGCGCTGCCGGCGGACGTGGCAGTGTGCGCGGCGGCGGTAGCCGATTGGCGCGCCGAGGAAGCGGGGCAGAAGCTCAAGAAAAAGCCGGGCGCGGCGCCGGTGCTGGCGCTGGTCGAGAACCCGGACATTCTCGCCAATCTCGCCAAGCCCGGCAACCGGCGGCCCAAGCTGGTGGTGGGTTTCGCCGCCGAGACCGAGAATCTCATCGCCAACGCCAAGGAAAAGCGCCGCAAGAAAGGCTGCGACTGGATGCTGGCCAACGACGTCGCGGCTTCATCCGGCACCTTCGGCGGCGAGGACAACGCGATCCAGCTGATCGACGAGACCGGAATCGAGGCCTGGGGCAAGCTCTCCAAGCGCGATGTCGGCGAGCGCCTCGCGCACCGCATAGCCCTGGCGCTCAACCGCCAGGCGGCGGAATAGAATCGGGATTCCCCGGTCATGGTGAGGCTGACCAAGAAACTGCTTTTCGCCATCGAGGCGGTGCTCGACATCGCCTACAATGCCGGCGATCTGCCGGTGCAATCGGGCGAGATCACGCGGCGCCAGGGAATTCCCCGGCGTTATCTGGAACAGGTGCTGCAACAGTTGGTGCGCGCGGGCGTGCTGGCCGGCGTCAGGGGCCCGCGCGGCGGTTATCGCCTGGCGCGCGAGCGCCGCCGCGTTTCGCTCGGCGAGATCGTGCGCGTGGTGCGCGAACTCGACGGCGCCGGCGACCCGCTCGATGAGAATATCGGAGCATTGCTCGGCCAGCGCGTGGTGCGGCCGGTGTGGAAGGAACTGAACGACGAGGTGATGAAGCGGCTCGACGCCATCACCATCGAGGATCTCTGCCTGCGCGCGCACAAAGACGGCGTGCCGGGCGAATACGGCGCCAAGATCGACTTCTCGATCTGAGGCCGATTTTCCAGGGAGGCAAAAAATGGCCGAAGCCAAGTTCAAGACCGCCCCGGCGCATCTGAGCGCGTCCGGTGAGTTCCGCGGCCGGATTTACGACAGCATGGTCGAGACCATCGGCGCGACACCCCTGGTGCGCCTGGCGCGCTTCGCCCGCGCGCACGAATCCCGGGCCGAAATCCTGGGCAAATGCGAGTTCTTCAACCCGCTTTCCTCGGTCAAGGACCGCATCGGGCTCGCCATGATTGAGGCGGCGGAACAGGCGGGCAAGATCAAGCCGGGCAAGACCGTGCTGGTGGAGCCGACCTCGGGCAATACCGGCATCGCCTTGGCTTTCGTCGCGGCCTCCAAGGGCTACCGCCTGATTCTGACCATGCCGGAAAGCATGTCGGAAGAGCGCCGGCGGATGCTGAAGCTCCTGGGCGCCGAGCTGGAGCTGACGCCCGCGGCGCAAGGCATGCGGGGCGCGATCGCGCGCGCCGAGGCGCTGGTGAAGGAACTCGGCGAGGCCCACATGCTGCAGCAATTCCAGAACCCGGCCAATCCCGAGATCCACCGCCTCACCACCGCCGAGGAGATCTGGAAGGACACCGGCGGCAAGGTCGACGCGGTGGTGAGCGGCGTCGGCACCGGCGGCACGCTCACCGGCGTCGGATCGGTGCTCAAGGCGCGCAAGCCCGGCGTGACGATGATCGCGGTCGAGCCCGAGGATTCGGCGGTGCTGTCGGGCGGTCCGCCCGGCCCGCACAAGATCCAGGGCATCGGCGCCGGATTCATCCCCGCCATCCTCGACACCAAGCTGATCGACGAAACCATCCGCATCGGCAACGAGACCGCGTTCCGCACGGCGCGCGAGGTCGCCAGGCTCGAGGGCGTGGCGGCCGGGATTTCCGCCGGCGCGGCGCTGGCCGCTTCGGCCGAGATCGCGTTGCGCCCCAACATGGCGGGCAAGATGATCGTCGTGATATTGCCCGACACCGCCGAGCGTTATCTCTCCACGGCTTTGTTCGAGGGCCTGTAATGGCCGAAGCCGCCACCGTCGCCCTGACCGAGGAGCAGTTCCGGCGTTATGCCCGGCATCTGATCCTCGACCAGGTGGGCGAGGAAGGCCAAGCCAAGCTGCTCCAGTCGCGCGTGCTGGTGGTGGGGGCCGGGGGCCTCGGCTCGCCGGTGCTGATGTATCTCGCCGCCGCCGGGGTGGGAACGCTCGGCGTGGCCGATGACGACGAGGTCGACCTGCCCAATCTCCAGCGCCAGATCGTGCATGACACGTCGCGCATCGGCGACAACAAGGCGTTAAGCGCCCAGGCGGCGCTGGCCCGGATCAATCCGGATGTCAATGTGGAAACCCACGCGGTCCGTCTGGACGAGACCAACGCCGCCGCGATCATCCGCCGTTACGATCTGGTGGCCGACGGCAGCGACAATTTCGCCACCCGTTATCTTCTGAACGATCTGTGCTACGCCCTCAAGAAGACGCTGATCGGCGCGGCGTTGTCGCCGTTCGACGGACAGCTATCGACCTTCAAGGCCTATCTGGGCCCGCCCCATCCCTGCTACCGCTGCCTGTTCCGCGAACCGCCGCCCGCCGAGCTGGTGCCGCGTTGCGAAACCGCCGGCATATTGGGCGCGGTGGCCGGCGTCATGGGCACGCTCCAGGCGGTCGAGGTGCTGAAGGAATTGCTGGGCATCGGCCAGAGCCTTTCGGGCGCGTTGCTGATGTACGATTCGCTCAATACCAATTTCCACAAGATCGAGCTGCCGCGCGATCCCGACTGCCCGACCTGCGGGCGGGGCTGAGCGCCCTTGAATAGAGGTTCCGCCGCGCCCGCCAAGGCGCCGCACCAGGGCGCGATTTTCGCCGCGGCCATGGTGGCGGTGGTGTTCTTCGCGCTGACCGCGCCCCTGACCCGCGCGATCACGCCGGCATTCGACCCGCTGCTGCTCGGCATGCGGCCGGCGCCGGCGGCGCTGGCGGCGGTGCCGCTGATCCTGATCCTGCGGCTCAAGGGCCCGAGCGGCGCGCATGAGTGGCTGCTGCTGGCGGTTTCGGCCGCGTTCAGCTTCCTGGCGTTTCCGCTGCTGTTTTCGCTGGGCCAGGCGCGCACCTCGGCCATCCATGGCGGACTGATCCAGGCGTCGATGCCGATCTTCACCGGCCTCACCGTCGCTATCGTCGAGCGCCGCCGCCCGGGCGGTTTCTGGTGGCTGGGGGCGGCGCTGGCCTTCGCCGGCGAGGGCGTGCTGGTGCTGTTCCGCGACAGCGGGCCCGAGCGCATTGCGTCGCTCTCCGGCGATTTTCTGATCCTTGCCGCCTCGGCGCTTTCGGCCGGCGCCTATGTCGCGGGCGCGAGGCTGGCGGCGCGGATAACGGCCTTGAACGCGACGATGTGGTGCGTGGGCGCCGCCGGGCTGGCGGTGATGCCTTTTGCCGCCTTCCGGGCGATCTCCGTGCCGTGGTCAAGCTTCGACTTGGGGATGTGGGCGAGCCTGATCACGCTTTCCTATGGGCCGATGCTGCTCGCCTTCATCGCCTGGTTCTGGGCGCTGGCCAAGGGCGGGGTGCGGCGCGTCGCCGTGTTCCAGTTCCTGGTGCCGCCGCTTTCGGTGCTGATCTCGGTGGTGTTCCTGGGCGAGCGCCTGACCCCGCCGCTGATCGTCGCCATGGCGGCGATTTTCGGCGGGATCTGGCTGGCGCGGCGCGGCGGGCAGCAAGCCTCCGCTGCGGAGCAGCAAAAACTTGAGCCCCGCTCCTGAGTTCGGGCTTGACCCGATTCGCGGGATGGGGCTAGAGGAAAGCCGTGTTCCGCGAAGCAGCCAATTCCCGCCCACATCGCCTCGCGCTTATCGCGCTTCTCGTTCTCCTGTCCGCGTCCTTCGCGGCCCGCGCCGACGACAAGCCCTATGCGTCGCATTTCGCGAGCTTGCGCGTCAGCGAGGTCAATCTGCGTTCCGGGCCGGGCACGAAGTACCCCATTCAATACGTCTATCACCACAAAGGTTTGCCGGTCGAAATCATCGGCGAATACGACGTGTGGCGGAAGCTGCGCGACTGGCAGGGCAGCGTGGGCTGGGTGCATGAACGCATGATTTCGCCCGCCCGCACCGTCATCATCAAGGCCGACACCCGCACCATCTATCGCGATCCGGCGCGGGATTCGCCCGCCTTGGCCAAGCTCGAACCCGGCGTGGTGGCGAAGCTGCTGGAATGCAGCAACGCCTGGTGCAAGATCGAGACCGAAAAGCAGAACATCAAGGGCTGGCTGCTCAGGAGCGAAGTCTGGGGCGTCTATCCCGACGAAGTGGTGCAGTAGCCCGGTCGTATTGACGCCGAGATCGGCCTGCGATCATCCTCGGCCCGGAACCGGCGGGCATCAGCGAGGAGAGCGGCCATGTATTATTACATCCACTACGGCATCACCTTCGGCAACGCGCTGGCGATCGCCATGTCCTGGAGCACGAACCACAGCGTGATCTGGTCGGTGATCGACGGTTTCCTGAGCTGGATCTACGTCGTCTATTACCTGCTGATGCATCTGACGCCGTGACCCACGGCGATCTCGCCTATCTCCTGGTGTGCGGCGTCGGGCTGGTCGCCGGGCTGGTGAGCGGCGTGGTCGGCACGGGATCGTCGATCATGCTGTTGCCGGTGCTGGTCTTCGCCTTCGGGCCGAAGCAGGCGGTCCCCATCATGGCGGTCGCCGCCGTCATGTCCAATCTGGCGAAGGTGATGGCGTGGCGGCGCGAGGTCGATTGGCGCGCCTTTGCCGCCTATTCCGCCGGCGGCATCCCCGCGGCGGCGCTGGGCGCGCGGACGCTGTTGGTGTTGCCGGCCCATGTCGTCGACGTGGCGCTGGGCGCGTTCTTCCTGGCGATGATTCCGGCGCGGCGCTGGCTCAAGGCCCGCGACTTCCACATTCGCCTCTGGCAATTGGCGCTGGCCGGCGCCGGCGATCGGCTTCATCACCGGCATCGTCGTTTCGACCGGCCCGCTCAGCGTTCCGGCCTTTCTCGCCTATGGGCTCACGCGCGGCGCCTTCCTCTCGACCGAGGCGATGAGTTCGCTTGTCCTCTACGTCGCCAAGGTCTCGACCTTCCGCGCCTTCGGCGCGCTTCCGCTTACCGTCATGCTGCAGGGGCTGATCGCGGGCTCGTCGCTGATGGTCGGAGCCTTTGCCGGCAAGGCGGTGGTGCTGCGCATGAGCACGGACGTATTCGAGCATCTGCTCGATGCGATGCTGCTCGTCGCCGGATGCGCCTTGCTCTGGGCCGCCTTCGCGTGAGGCCGCGGGTCAGGAAAGATCGTCCGCCAGGGCCTGGCGCGTCGCTTCGGACAGCACCGCCATGTGGCCGTAATTCGGGTGCTCGATGCCGGCCACCACCTGCGTGCCGGGAGATTTGAATTTCGCCTTCTGCGCGCCCGACAGCGGAAAGCGCAAAAACTGGACCGAGGAGGCCTTGCCCTCGGGCGAGGTGTTCTCGCGCGTCGGATCGGCCAGCGCCCATGATTTTTTCGCCGGCGAAGGCGAGATACATCTTGTGCTCGACGCCGCCGAGACGGTGCAGCAGCTTGTCGCGCTGGACCGGGTCCTCGATCTCGAACATCACCGTCGCGACCAGCTCGCTGCCCTTGGGAATGAGCGGGTTGTAGGCTTCGAGCTCGTCGGCCAGCTGCGCCTCGCCGCCGCGCTCGACCGCCAGCATCTCGTGGACCTGATGCCACATGGTGTCGAAATTCTCGAAATAGAACGTCGCATGGGGACCGACCTCGACGCGGCGGTTCTGCTTGAGCGCGGAGATGCGCTTGCGGTGTTCGCGCCGTTCGCGCTCGTAGCGTTCCATCGGCAGGATATCGGCGCGGGTCAGGTCGCGGAATCGGGTGGTCATGGTCTGTCGGTCTTTCATGTTTCGGTTTTGCGATGCTCACGATTTTGCGCCGCTTGGCGGCGCGGCGGGCAACAGGCCGTAGGCGAGCGCCATCAGCTCGATCGGGTGGTAGGTCTGGGATGGCGCGTGGCCTTCCTCGCCCAGCATCTCCATGCCCTGCTTGATATGGAGCGCGGCCAGCGGGCATTCCGAGGCGAGATGGCGCTTGTGGGATTTGGCCGCCTGGCTGGCCACGGGCTTGCCCAGCTTGATGGCGATGTCGAAATTCTCCTTTTTCACGCCCCAGGAGCCGCCATGGCCGGAGCAGCGCTCGATCACCGTGATCTCGGTTTGGGGCAAAAGCCGCAGCATTTCCGCGGCCTTAGGCCCCATGTTCTGCGCCCGCGCGTGGCAGGCGAGATGGACCGAAACGCCGCCTTCGAGCGGCTTCAGGCCCGGCGCCAGCCCTTCCTTCTTGGCGATATCGACCAGATATTCGCTGGCGTCGAAGGTCGAGCGCGCCAGCCGCTTCACGTCCTCGTCGCCGGGCAGGAGCAAGCGGCCATTCGAATTTGAGCATCAGCGCGCAGGAAGGCACCAGCGCGACGATGTCGTAGCCCTGGTCGATCAGCGGCTTCATCGCCAAGGCCACGCTCTTCGCATTGCCGGCCACGCGCGCGAGGTCGCCCTGCTCGAATTGCGGCATGCCGCAACAGCCGGGATATGTCACCTCGGTCTCGACGCCGTTGAACGCCAGCACGGCGCGCAAGGCTTCGCCGATGCGCGGATTGTTGTAATTGACGAAACAGGTGGCGTAGAGCGCGGCCTTGCGGCCGAAGGCGGGGGCGTTGCGGTTCAATTCGGGGACCGCGTCGCGGGCGCGCATGACGAAGGTCTTGCCGTAAAATTTGGGCAATTCGGCGCGGCGGTCGATCTGGGCCAGTTTTTCCATCGCCGGGCGGGTGAGATGATTTTTGGTATCGACCGCCCAGTTGGCGAGCGGCGCAACCATGGCGCCGAGCTTGCCGTTGCGGTCGGTTTCGACCATCTGGCGGGAGAGCGCGCCGTCGCCCCCTTTTCCCATCCCGGCCGCGCGGGCGCGCAGCATCAGATGGGGAAAATCGAGGTCGAAGGCGTGCGGCGGCACGTAAGGACATTTGGTCATGAAGCACAAATCGCACAGCGTGCAGGCCTCGACCACCTTGCCGTAATCGCCGGGCGCGACGCCGTCGACTTCGCCGTCGGCGGCGGCGTCGATCAGATCGAACAGCCGCGGAAAGCTGTCGCACAGATTGAAGCAGCGCCGGCAGCCGTGACAGATCTCGAAGACGCGCTTCAGCTCGGCCTCGATCTTGGCCGCATCGGCGAAATCCGGATCCTGCCAGGCAATCGGATGGCGCGTCGGCGCCCCGAGACCACCTTCCCGCATGAGGCCTCACATCACGATGAACGAAACAAAATGGGCGGGCGGGGGCCGAACGCCCCCGCCGCACATTCAGCCCATGCTGCCGAGTGCTTTCTGGAAACGCCCGGCATGGGATTTCTCGGCCTTGGCCAGGGTCTCGAACCAGTCGGCGATCTCGGTGAAGCCTTCCTGGCGCGCGGTCTTGGCCATGCCCGGATACATGTCGGTGTATTCGTGGGTTTCGCCGGCGATCGCGGCCTTGAGGTTGCTCGAGGTCGAGCCGATCGGCAGGCCGGTCGCCGGATCGCCGACTTCCTCGAGGAATTCGAGATGGCCGTGCGCGTGGCCGGTCTCGCCCTCGGCGGTCGAGCGGAAGACGGCGGAGACGTCGTTGAAGCCTTCGACGTCGGCCTTCTGCGCGAAATAGAGATAGCGGCGATTCGCCTGGCTTTCGCCGGAGAACGCGTCCTTCAAATTCTGTTCGGTCTTGGAGCCTTTCAGGGCCATGGAATCCTCCTCTTGGGGAATGAAATCGAACGGCGCGCCGCCAAAAGCGCGCCATGCGTCCTATATGGACCTCGGGATGGGCTCTGTCAATAGATTAGAATAGTTCTAATATATTATATAAATTGCAACGCCGTATTGCAATTAAGAGGAATTAGCGGCGGGTCGGCGGCTGCTTCTGGGGATGATCGACGCGGATGATGACATCGACGCGGCGGATCGACGCCCCTTCCGGGGGCGCGGGCAGGTTGGTCACGGCGATGGTCTCGCCCGGGATATCGAGCAGATGGCCCGAATCCTCGTAGTAGAAATGGTGGTGGTCGCTGACATTGGTGTCGAAATAGGAACGTCCGGAACTGACCACCACCTCGCGCAGCAGCCCCGCGTCCACGAATTGGTGCAGCGTGTTGTAGACCGTGGCGAGCGAAACCGGCACGTCGGCCGCCAGCGCCTCGCCGTGCAACTCCTCGGCGCCGACATGGCGGGCGCCTTGCTCGAACAGGAGGCGCGCCAAGGCCAGGCGCTGGCGCGTCGGCCGCAAGGCGGCGGCGCGGAGCAGTTCAAGGGCATTGGCGAAGGGGCGCGGGGTGTTCATGGGGAATATATGGGCCTGGGGAAACCGGTTGTGAAGCGTCTTTAGAGCAAATCTAACCCAAGCCGGGGGTTCCGGCTAGGCCGGAAATGACGGCCCGAATTGGGGGGTGCGAATTCAGCTCGCCGCGGCGGCGGCGCGGCCGACGCGCTCGGGCGGAAAATAGGCCGAAACCGATGTTCCTTGGCCCGGCATGCTCGCTATTTCGAGCATCCCGCCATGCAGCTCGATCAGGCGCTTCGACAAGGGCAGGCCCAGACCGACGCCGCCATGCTTGCGCGACAGGATGAGTTCGATCTGGCCGAAGGGCTTGAGCGCCAGCGGAATGTCCTTGGCGGCGATGCCCAGCCCGGTGTCGCAGACGCGCAACGCGAGACCGCCGCCCGGCATCAGCCCCGCGCCCACCGTCACCTTGCCTCCGGAGGGCGTGAATTTCACCGCATTGCTCAAAAGATTGAGCAGGACCTGCTTGATCAAGCGGGGATCGGCATGGAAAGGGGGCAGGTTCGGCGCGACCTCGCGGAAAAGGGTCAGCCCGGCCTCGCGGGCGCGGCCATCGATCAAGCGCAATGCCGCTCCGATCGGGTCGGCGACGTCGATCCATTGCGCGTCGAGGTCGAAATGGCCGGACTCGATCTTGGACATGTCGAGAATGTCGCTGATGATGTCGAGCAAGTGGCTGCCGGCGTTGTGGATGTCCTTGGCGTAATCGCGGTAACGCCGGTCGCCGAGCGGCCCCATGATCTCGTGCAGCATCGCCTCGGAAAATCCCAACACCGCGTTCAAGGGCGTGCGCAATTCATGGCTCATATTGGCGAGGAATTGCGACTTGCTGTGGTTGGCGCTTTCGGCGGCCTCCTTGGCCCGGCGCAATTCGTCCTCGGCGCGCTTGCGGTCGGTGATGTCGAAATACAGGCTGACGATGCCGCCCTCGCCGGTTTTCTCTTCCCACACCTGGATATGGTGGCCATTGGTGAAGGCAACTTCGAATGGCTCCCCGGTGGGATTGCGATGACGCGACATGCGCGCGGTAGCCCACGCGCCGGTTCCCTTGCTCTCGCCGGCGGGGAGGATGAAGGGCATCACACACTGCACGAGATCGGCGAAGGCCAGGCCCGGCTGGATGTCGCCGGCGACGTGGGACAGAATCTCGCGCAGGCGCTGATTGCACAACACCAGCCGGTCTTCGCCGTCCCAGATGGCGAAGCCCGCGCCCATCTGCGAGATGCCGTCGCGCAGCCGCGACAGCCGCGCGTTCATCTGGCCGTGTTCCTCGCGCATGACGTTGTGGGTGTGGGTGAGCACGCAGCGCTGGCGATCGAATTCACCATAGGCGGCGTCGACGAGATCCAGCAGCGCGTCGAGCTCGAGCGCGCCGTCCTGCGCGCCGTGCCGCGCCTTTTTCAGCTGGCGTTCGAGCAGCTTGTGCACGCGTTCATGCCTCGGCGATGGTGGTGATGGTCATGGTCTGATTGTGGAGATCGCAGAAGGGCGAATTTTCCAAGGGCGCGATCTCGCCATAGGAATAGAAGCCGGTGAGCCGGCAGGACTGGCCGAGCACGCCGCGCACCGCGTCGACCTCGTCGGCAATCTGCTGGCCCATCAAGAGCTTGCGGCCGATGCAGCTCACCAGGATGGCGAGCCGCGCTTCGGGAAACGCCGCCTTTTCCGCCGCCTGGCCGGCGCCGGCGATCAGGTGGTCGAAAGACCTGAGCATGATATGGGCACGGAACCCTTAGATTAGAACCGCCTAAGATCATCGCCTTGCGTTGCTCATCGATACCGATGACGGTGCGCACCAGGGCGGATTTCGGGCTTCCCCACTGGGTGGATGCGCAAGGGGCAGAGCAGCGCGCTCGCCGGCAGGTTCGCGGCCTCGGGACCGAGATATTTCTTGTAGAGGTCGAGCGCCGGCAAATTGTCGAGATCGAACAGGGTGTTGCCCGAGGAGCGGGTGACGAGCCGTTCTGGCCCGACCGCGTCCCAGCCGCCGACGCTGCCGTAACCCAGACGGACCCCCGCGCCGTAGAATCCGACGGCCGCGAGCTTGCCCGTTTCGGGATTGGCGTTGAGGCCGACGCGGGTCGAGACGAAGGATGGGCCGTCGCCGGCGAGCCCGCCGGTGATCATGACCTCGGGCCCGAGCACATGCTGGATGCCGGCGACCAGTTCGGTGCCGTTGACCCGCGTCCCGTCGGAGAGGAGGAACACCCCGCGCAGACCTTCGCGCGGCAGCGCCCCGCCCAGCCGCATGCCGGCCTCGAACGAGCCGCGCTCCGTGCCGCCGATCGAGGTTTCGGCGAAGGCGAGCCTGGTTTGCTTGAACGCGATAGCGGTGGCGACGATCGAACCGTCATGCACGTCGGTGTCGGTGATCTCGCCGCCGGTGGTGCAGCCGATGATGGCGGCTTGGGGATAGAACGCTTTTAATTCGTTGTAGCGCGCGCCGTCGTCGATCGTTCCGGGCGCGGCGAAAAAGATCACCAGCGCGGGCGCATCCGCTCCGTCGCTGTTCATCAGCCGCCACCCCTCGCGCGGCAGCCAGATACGCTGTTCCAGCTGCATGAGACGCACTCCTATCGTTTCGGCGAATATGGACCCGATGACAGATGGCACGCCCGCTCTTAACAAAGCGGAAATGCCGGCGCCGGAAGCTGGGATTTGAAAAAATAACCGGTAAAATCAGCGGCAAATGCCGCCGCCGCCCGTCGAGAAGGCGCTTAGTTCCCGGTCTTCAGGCGTTCGATCAGCTCGTGCACCGTCGGGATGAAGCCGTTGGCGTAGAACGGGTCGGACGCGAAGCGGAAGGCGTTGTGGCCCGAGAACATGAGCTGGCCCTCGACGTCGTCGCTATGAGCGATGCTTTGCAGCGTTTTCTGGATGCAGAAGCTCCTGGGGTCGGCCTTCTTGCCGGTGGTGCCTTCCTCGTTTTGCGCCCAGTTGGAGAACTGGCAGGCCGAGAGACAGCCCATGCAGTTGATCTGGTCGTTGCGGATCTCCAGCGCCTTTTCCCGCGTGACGAAGATCAGCGTCGAATCCGGCGTGCGCATCGCCTCGGTGAAGCCCTGGGCGATCCAGATCAAGGCGCGTTCGCGATCATGCGGCGTGAGATAGACGATGCGTTTGCGGGCGCCCACTTCCAAGGGCGCCAGATGGTCGCCCACCTGTTCGATCGAATAGGCGACCTGGTGCTCCGCGCGCTCCTGAAGCTCGTTGATGAACCGGTTGCGCACCGCCGAGGAATAGAACCCGGTCGGGCTGAAGCGGTTGAGGAAAACGTCGCCTTCCTTGAGCGTCAGGAGCTTGCGCTTCCACGCATCCGAGATCGGGCTTTCCTTGGTGAGCAAGGGCCTGGTGCCGAATTGGAAGGCGATCGGGCCCAGTTCGGGATTGTCGATCCAATCTTCCCATTCCCGGAGGCACCACACGCCGCCCGCCATGATGATCGGCGTCTCGTCCAATCCGAATTCGCGCATCATCCGCCGCAACTCCAAAACGCGCGGATAGGGCGGCTCGGGACGTTCCGGGTCCTCGCTGTTGGTGATGCCGTTATGGCCGCCGGCGAGCCAGGGGTCCTCGTAGACCACGGCGCCGAGCCAGTCGCGGAACTTGTGATAGGCCCGCTTCCACAAGGCGCGGAACGCGCGCGCCGAGGAGATGATCGGATAATAATCGACGCTGTAGCGCGAGCAGATCTCGGCGATGCGGTAGGGCATGCCGGCGCCGCAGGTGACGCCGCCGATGAGTCCGCGCGCGCCTTCCAGCACGCCGTTCAAAATCTGCTCCGCCGCCGCCATCTCCCACAGGATGTTCATGTGCAGGCGGCCACGGCCGGAGGCGCATCTCATAGGCGACCTTGGCCTGGTGGATGCCGCCCATGATGGAATAGCGGATCAGTTCCGCGTGGCGTTCGCGCCGCGTCTTGCCGTGATAGACCTGCTCGATATAGCGGCCCTGCGCGTCCTTCGAATCGGCGTTGACGCCGGAGAAGGTGCCGACCGCGCCGGTGAAGGCCCAGGCGCCCGAGCTTTCGCCGTTGGAGATGGAGATGCCCTTGCCGCCCTCGACCAGGGGCAGCACTTCGCGTCCCGACATCACCAAGGCGTTGAGCGCCTTCAAAGCCCTATTCCCCTTCGGAGCCCGTGGCGGCCCCTCAAAACCATGTAAGACCGGCCGGCGGGATTATCAACCGCCCGCCTTGACCTCTTCGCGCGGCCGGCGGCTTTCCGCCAGCTTGGCGCCGATGTCCTCGCCGGTCGCCTGGTCGACCTGTTTCATCGACAGCTTCACCTTGCCGCGATCGTCGAAGCCCAGCACCTTGACCTTGACCACGTCGCCGACATTGACCACGTCGGTGGTCTTGCCGACGCGCTGCGGCGCCAGCTCGCTGATATGGACGAGACCGTCCTTGGCGCCGAGGAAATTGACGAAGGCGCCGAAATCCATGGTCTTCACCACCTTGCCGGAATAGATCACGCCGACTTCCGGCTCGGCGACGATGCCCTTGATCCATTTGATCGCCGCCTCGGCGGCGCTGGCGTCGACCGCCGCCACCTTGATCGTGCCGTCATCCTCGATGTCGACCTTGGCGCCGGTGACCTCGCAGATCTCGCGGATCACCTTGCCGCCCGAACCGATCACTTCGCGGATCTTGTCCTTGGGGACGGTGATGACGGTGATGCGCGGCGCGTTGTTGGAAACCGCCTCGCGCGCGTGCTCCAGCGCCTTCGACATCTCGCCCAGGATGTGCAGGCGGCCGTCGCGCGCCTGGTTGAGCGCGATCTTCATGATCTCCTCGGTGATCGAGGTGATCTTGATGTCCATTTGCAGCGCGGTGACGCCCTGTTCGGTGCCGGCCACCTTGAAATCCATGTCGCCCAGATGATCCTCGTCGCCGAGGATGTCGGACAGCACGGCGAAGCCCGTATCCTCCTTGATGAGGCCCATGGCGATGCCGGCCACCGGGCGGATCAGGGGCACGCCGGCGTCCATCAGCGACAAGGACGCGCCGCACACCGTCGCCATCGAGGAGGAGCCGTTCGATTCCGTGATCTCGGAAACGACGCGGATGGTGTAGGGGAAACTCTCGCCCACCGGCAGAAGCGGGTGGACCGCGCGCCAGGCGAGCTTGCCGTGGCCGATCTCGCGCCTGCCGGGCGAGCCCATGCGCTTGGCCTCGCCGGTCGAATAGGGCGGGAAGTTGTAGTGCAGCATGAAGTTCTGGCGGAACTCGCCTTCGAGCGCGTCGATGATCTGCTCGTCCTCGCCGGTGCCGAGCGTGGTGACCGACAAGGCCTGGGTTTCGCCGCGGGTGAAGAGCGCCGAGCCGTGGGCGCGCGGCAACACGCCGACCTCGACCGAGATCGGCCGGATGGTCTTGGTGTCGCGGCCGTCGATGCGCGGCTGGCCCTTCAATATGGCGCCGCGCACGATCTCGGCCTCGAGCGACTTGAAGAGCTTGCCCGCGAGGGTGCGTTCGCCTTCGTCCTCGAACAGGCCGGATATCTTGCCCTTGGCGTCTTCCAGCATGTTGGAACGCGCCTGTTTCTGCCGCTCCGCATAGGCCGCGGCCAGTTCGGCCGAAACCGCTTGGCGCAGCTTCTGCTCGATGGCCTTTTTCTGCGCCTCGGTGTCGGGCATGTCCCAAGGCTCCTTGGCGGCGGATTCGGCCAACTGAACGATGGCGTCCAGCACCGGCTGGAAGCCCCTATGGCCGAACATGACGGCGCCGAGCATGATTTCCTCGGACAATTCCTTGGCCTCGGATTCGACCATCAGCACGCCCTCTTTGGTGCCGGCGACGAGCAGGTCGAGCGATGAATTCTTGAGATCGTCGATCTTGGGATTAAGCACGTATTGGCCGTCGATATAGCCCACGCGCGCGCCCGCGATCGGCCCCATGAAGGGGATGCCCGAGAGCGTGAGCGCCGCCGAGGCGCCCACCAGCGCCACGACGTCGGGATCGTTCTCGAGATCGTGCGACAGCACGGTGCAGATCACCTGGGTCTCGTTGATGAAACCGGGCGCGAACAGCGGCCGGATCGGGCGATCGATGAGCCGCGAGGTCAGCACCTCCTTCTCGGAGGGCCGGCCTTCGCGCTTGAAGAACCCGCCCGGGATCTTGCCGGCGGCGAAGGTCTTTTCCTGGTAGTTGACGGTGAGCGGGAAGAAATCCTGCCCCGGCTTCGCCTGTCTGGCGCCGACCGCGGTGCACAGCACCGTGGTCTCGCCATAGGTCGCCATCACGGCGCCATCGGCTTGGCGCGCCACGCGGCCGGTTTCGAGCACCAGGCGGCGGCCGCCCCAGTTAACTTCCTTGCGGAACAGGTTGAACATGTCTTGTCTCTCTCTTCTCTCTCTCGGTGATACTTGCGTGGGACGAAGGCGCGGCGGGCGCGGCCAAAACGTCCCGGATTCGGGGTTGCGGGGCCAAGGCCGGCGAAGGGCACCGGCCTGGGAAGGGCAGGATCAGCGGCGCAGTCCCAGACGGTCGATCAGCGTTTCGTAGCGCTTGGCATCGACGCGTTTCAGGTAATCGAGCGTCGAGCGCCGTTGGCCGACCATGACCAGCAGACCGCGGCGGGAATGGAAGTCCTTGGTGTGAGTCGCCAGATGCTCGGAGAGCTTCTGGATGCGTTCACTCAAAATTGCGACCTGGACTTCGGGCGAGCCGGTGTCGCCCTCTTTACGCGCGTATTGGGAGATCAGCTCCGCCTTGCGCGTCACCGCTATCGACATCGTTTTCTCCTTATCAGGCTAGACGTTCATCACGCGCAGGGGACGGATTTCCCCGGACGCGACTTCAGCGAGCGCCACCAGCTTGCCGCCGCTTGTTGCACAGATCCTGGCGCCTTCGCCGATTTGATCGATGCGCGCCCGATCCTGCGGGCTGAACGGCGTCACGGCCTGGCCGCAACGCAGGGCCTTCGCCTGGGATTCCGTCAGGGCGAGCGCCGGGATGTCGTCCAGCGCCGTCTCGAGCGGAAGCAGGTGCCCGGAAGCGGCCGCACTATGCCCCAAGGCCTCGAGTTGCGCCAGGGAAATCGCCCGCTCGAGGGTGAAGCAACCGACCGAAATGCGTTGCAGTTCAGTGACATAGGCAAGGGTGCCGAGGTCCCGGCCGAGGTCGCGGGCGAGCGCCCTTATATAGGTGCCCGACCCGACCCGGGCTTCAAAGCGCGCGTGATCGCGATCAGGCAGGTCCAATAACGCCAACCGGTCGATCGAAACCGGGCGCGGCTTGAGCGCGACTTCCGCGCCGCTTCGCGCCAGATCATAGGCGCGTTCGCCGTGCAATTTGAGCGCCGAGAAAGCGGGCGGCGTCTGCATCAAGCTGCCGGTGAAACGCGGCAGCGCCGCTTCGATATCGGCGCGGCCGGGGCGGTGGGCGCTGGTGGCGGTGACTTCGCCCTCGGCATCGTCGGTCGACCGCTCTTCGCCCCAGGCGAGCGAAAACCGGTAGCTCTTCGGGCCGCCGAGGGCGACGGACACGATCTTGGTCGCCTCGCCCAGGGCTATGGGCAGAACGCCGGTAGCCAATGGATCGAGCGTTCCGGCATGGCCGGCCTTTTGCGCGCCGAGGATGCGCTTGACCGCCGCCACGGCGCGCGCCGAGGTCAGGCCCAGCGGCTTGTCGAGCACGATCCAGCCATGAACCGGCGAACCCTTGGTCTTGCGGCTCATTCCTTTTTCTTTCCCTCGGGGCGCGGCGCCAGGTCGCGCGCGACCTCGGGGCGGTGCAACAACGCGTCGATGCGGCTCGCATGCTCGAACGAGGTGTCGAGCGCGAAGCCGATGGTGGGCACGACGCGCAGCTTGACCGCCTGCGCCAGTTCGCGGCGCAGGAAGCCGCTGGCGCGTTTCAAGGCCTCCATCGCCTCGCCGGCATGGGATCCTGCCAACGGCATCACATAGGCGGTGGCGTTCTTCAGATCGGGCGAAACCCGCACCTCGGTCACGGTCAAGGCGAGACCCGCCAGCGCCGGATCGTGCAGCCTTCCTTGCTCGAAGATATGCGCCAGCGCGTGGCGCAATTCCTCGCCCACCCTCAAGGGGCGCGGGCCCGGCGCGTCATGTCCTCGTCTCGGCATTGATCTCGGCACCGGCTAAAAATCCGCGCATCCCCTAGAGGACGCGGGCGACCTCTTCGACCTCGAAGCACTCGATGGTGTCGCCCTTTTCGATATTGTCGTAATTCTCGAAGGCCATGCCGCATTCGGTGCCCTCGCGCACCTCGCGCACCTCGTCCTTGAAGCGCTTCAGGGTCTTGAGGCTGCCCTCGTGGATGACGACGTTGTCGCGCAACAGGCGCACCTTGGCGCCGCGCCGCACCAGGCCTTCCTTGACCATGCAGCCCGCCACCTTGCCGACCTTGGTGACGTTGAACACCTCGCGGATTTCGGCGTTGCCGAGGAAACGCTCGCGCTTGGTCGGCGTCAGCAGGCCCGTCAGCACGGCCTTCATGTCGTCCACCACCTCGTAGATGATGGAGTAGTAGCGGATCTCGACGCCGTCGCGCTTGGCGAGATCGCGCGCCTGCGGGTTGGCGCGCACGTTGAAGCCGATGATGACCGCGTTCGAGGCCTTGGCCAGGATGATGTCGCTCTCGTTGATGCCGCCCACCGCGGCGTGCAAGATCGCGCACCTTGACCTCGGAGGTCGCGAGCCCTTCGAGCGAGGCGACGATGGCCTCGAGCGAGCCCTGCACGTCCGACTTCACCACCACCGGCAGCTCCTTGGCGGCGCCCGCGGCGATCTGCGTGAACATCTGTTCGAGCGTGCCGCGCGCGCCGGCGGTCGCCACCTTCTCGCGCCTGAGGCGTTGCCGGTAATCGGCGATGTCGCGCGCCTTGCCCTCGTTCTCGGCGACGACGAAGTCGTCGCCCGCCAGCGGCGTGCCGTTGAGGCCCAGGACCTCGACCGGCATGGACGGACCGGCGGATTGGACGTTTTCGCCGCGGTCGTCGATCAGCGCGCGCACGCGGCCCCATTCGCTGCCCGAAACGAAGATGTCGCCCACCTTCAAGGTGCCGCGCTTGATCAGCACGGTGGCGACCGAACCGCGGCCGCGTTCGACCCTGGCTTCGATCACCGAGCCCTCGGCGGGACGGTTCGGATTGGCCTTCAAATCGAGGATTTCGGCCTGGAGCAGGATCAATTCCTCGAGCTTCTCCAGATTGGTCTTCTTGGTGGCCGAGACCTCGACGTCGAGCACCTCGCCGCCCAGTTCCTCGAGCACGATCTCGTGCTGCAACAGCTCCTGGCGCACGCGCTCGGGCTTGGCGCCGGGCAGGTCGATCTTGTTGATGGCGACGATGATCGGAACCTTGGCTTCCTTGGCGTGGCGGATGGCCTCGACCGTCTGTTCCTTGATGCCGTCATCGGCGGCGACCACCAGGATGACGATGTCGGTGACCTGGGCGCCGCGCGCGCGCATGGCGGTGAAGGCCTGGTGGCCGGGCGTGTCGATGAAGGTGATCTGTTGGCCGTTCCTGAGCTTCACCTGATAGGCGCCGATATGCTGGGTGATGCCGCCGGCTTCGCCGGCCGCCACGTCGGTCGAGCGCAGCGCGTCCAACAGCGAGGTCTTGCCGTGATCGACGTGGCCCATCACGGTCACCACCGGCGGGCGCGGCTTGAGGCTTTCGGGCGAATCGGATTCTCCCTTCAGCCCTTCCTCGACATCGGCCTCGGCGACGCGCTTGATCTTGTGGCCGAACTCGGTGACCAGCAGCTCGGCGGTGTCGGTGTCGATATTCTGGTTGATGGTCGCCATCACGCCCATCTTCATCAGCGCCTTGATGACGTCGGCGCTGCGCTCGGCCATGCGGTTGGCGAGTTCCTGCACCGTGATCGCCTCGGGCACCACGACCTCGCGCACCTGCTTGAGTTGCGGCTGCGGCTCCTGCGCGATCTGCTGGCGCAGCTTCTCGCGCTGGCGCTTGACGCGCGCCTCGCTACGGATGCGTTCCTCGTTCTCCTCGTTGAGCGCGCGGGTGACGGTGAGCTTGGCGCGGCGTTGCCGCGGCTCGTCGCGCCGCGGCGCCAGCACCGGGCGCTTGGGCGCGCCGGGATGGCGGCGCGGGCCTTCATCCTCTTCTTCCTCGGGCTTGACCTTGCCGGCGGCGGTGAGCGCCGCGACCTTGGCCGCGGCCGCCTTGCCGGCGCGTTCGGCCACTTCGCGGCGGGAATCCTCGGCCGCCTTGTCGGCGGCGCGTTGCGCGGCATCGGCCGCGCGTTTCTGGCTTTCGGCGTCGCCGCCCACAGCCGGACCTTCGGCCGGGGATTTGCGGAGCGCGGCCTGATCGGCCGCCTGTTGGCGCTGACGATCGACCTCGAGCGCCGCCAGGCGGCGTTCCTCCTCATCGGCCTTGATCGCGCCCTTCAAGGCGCGGGCGCGGCGGGCGGCTTCCTCGGGCGTGAGCCCGTGCGGCAACACGACGCCGCGGCGCGGCGCGACCGTCGGCGCCGGCGCGGCCGGCGCGGCCGCCGGCTTGGCGGATTTGGCGGGCACCGCCGTTTCTGATTTTTCGACCAGGCCCGGAGCCGCGCCGGGCCCGGTGCGCTTTTTGCGCACCTCGACCTGCACGGTCTTGGAGCGGCCATGCGGGAAGCTCTGCCGCACCGAGCCGGTCTCGATCGGCTTGCGGATTTCGATCTTGCCGGCCGGGCGGCTGCCCAGACTCAAGGGGCGCTTGTCGTCGCCTTTATCCGCCATGCTCGTCCCGAATCCTCACGCCTGGTTTCCCGTCCTTCGCACCGCGGAAGCCGGCAAGCCGCGCCGCTTCCGCAAGAAATTTCCTCGCCAGCCCGCCGCGCAAGAGCGCCGCATGAACCGCCATCTCGCGGGCAAAGGCCCGGCCGAGTTCGGCGGAAGTCAGCGCGTCGATCACCGGCAGGCCGGGCGCCAGCCGCTTGAGCTTGCCGCGCCCGCCGGCCGCGCCCTCCGCCGCCTCGACCAGCACCGCGGCCTCGCCCTTGTCGAGCGCCGCCTCGACCTTGGCGAAGCCCGTAACCGCCTGGCCGGCGCGCCGCGCCAGGCCGATGAGATCGACGCAACGCCGCGCCAGCAAATCCTCGACGCGGTCGGCAAGCCCGTCCGCAACCGAGACGTTCCGGCGCGCCGCGCGCGCGAACAGGCGCTTGGCCAAAGCTTTGGCCACTATATCGCGGCGGGGAAGCAACCACAAACCCCGCCCCGGCAGGCGGCCTTCGATATCGGGCACGATGCCGCCGTCCGGCCCCACGACAAAGCGCAACAGTTCCGATTTGTCGCGGCTCTCGCCCGAAACCAGACAGGTGCGCAAGGCGCCCGAGGGCGCCGCGCCGGTTTCCTCATCCAAGGCGAGGGCTTCGATCAATGCGCTACTCCGCTTTGGGCTCGGCCGGCGATGCCACGTCTTCCGCCGGCTTTTCTTCCTCGGGGAACCAATGGGCGCGCGCCTTCATGATGATGGCGTTCGCTTCCTCGGCCTCGAGCTTGATTCCCGCGCCCTGCGCGATCTCGACCAGCTCGTCGCCGGCGAGATCGGCCAGATCGTCGAGCGTCTTCACGCCCTTTTCCCCCAACGCGACCAAGAGTGCCGGGCTCATGTTCTCCACTTGTGCAATCTCATCGCTCACGCCCAACTCCTTGCGCCGGTTTTCATGTTTCTCGTCGCGCTCCTTGATGAAGGCCTGGGCGCGCTGCTGCAGCTCCTTGGCCACCTCTTCCTCGAAACCCTCGATGCCCGAAAGCTCGGTCAAGGGCACGAAGGCGACGTCCTCGACCGAGGTGAAGCCCTCGGTCACGAGCAGATGGGCGATGACGTCGTCGACGTCGAGCGCCTCGATGAACAGCTTGGAGCGGGTGCGGAATTCCTCCTGCCGGCGCTCGCTTTCCTCGGCCTCGGTGAGAATGTCGATGTCCCAGCCGGTCAGTTGCGAGGCCAACCGCACGTTCTGCCCGCGCCGGCCGATGGCCAGCGAGAGCTGATCGTCGGGCACCACGACCTCGATGCGCCGCTGCTCTTCGTCCATCACCACCTTGGCGACCTCGGCCGGAGCCAAGCGCGTTCACCACGAAGGTGGCCGGGTCTTGCGACCAGGGAATGATGTCGATCTTCTCGCCTTGCAGCTCCGCCACCACCGCCTGGACGCGCGAGCCGCGCATGCCGACGCAGGCGCCGACCGGGTCGATGCCGCTGTCGTTCGAGATGACGGCGATCTTGGCGCGGGAGCCCGGATCGCGCGCCACCGCCCTGATCTCGATGATGCCGTCGTAAATCTCGGGCACTTCCTGGGCGAACAGCTTGGCCATGAATTGCGGGTGGGTGCGGGAGAGGAAGATCTGCGGCCCGCGCACTTCCTGGCGCACGTCGTAGATATAGGCGCTGCACGCGCTCGCCCTGGCGGAAGCTCTCGCGCGGCAGCAACTCGTCGCGCCTGAGGATCGCCTCGGCGCGGCCCAGATCGACCACGACGTTGCCGAACTCGACGCGCTTCACCAGGCCGTTGACGATCTCGCCGACGCGGTCCTTGAACTCCTTGAACTGGCGCTGGCGCTCGGCGTCGCGCACCTTCTGCACGATCACCTGCTTCGCCGTCTGCGCGGCGATGCGGCCGAAGTCGATCGGCGGCAAGGGATCGGTCAGGAAATCGCCGACCTCGGCCTCGGGATTGATCTGCTTGGCCGCTTCGAGCGTGATCTGGGCCGCTTCGTTGACCACCGGCTCGGCCACCTCGCGGAAGCGCATGAGCTTGATCTCGCCGCTTTTGCGGTCGATCTCGGCGCGGATGTCGTATTCCTGGCCGTATTTGGAGCGGCCGGCCTTCTGGATCGCCTGCTCCATCGCCTGCAAGACCTCGTCGCGGTCGATGCCCTTGTCGCGGGCGACGGTGTCGGCGACCTGGAGCAGTTCCAGGCGGGGATAATTGGCGGCGGTTTGCGTGGCCATAATACTGTTCCTTGGTTCCTTGTCTTCAGCTGCGCGGTCCGGTCGCCGCGATCAATTCATCGGTTAAAACGAGCTTGGCGCGGGCGATCTCGGCCAAGGGCAGCAGCACGGTCGATTCCCCGGTGTTGAGCTTGGCGGCGTCGCCTTCGAGGCCCAAAAGCTTGCCGCGAAAGCGGCGGCGTCCTTGCTGCGGGCGGGCCAGCTCGATCTTGGCCTCGAAGCCGGCGAAGCGCTCGTAATCCTCGCGGCGAAGCAGCGGCCGGTCGATGCCGGGCGAGCTGACTTCGAGTACATAGGAACCCGGCACGGGATCCGCAACATCGAGGATCGCCGAAACCGAATTGCTGATGAGTTCGCAATCCTCCACCTTCATGGCGGCGCCGTCGCGGCGCTCGGCCATCACCTGCAGCGTCGGACGCTCGCGGCCGCCGGTGAAAACCGCGCGCAGCACGCTATAGCCCAGCGCCTCAAGCGAGGGTGCGATCAAGGCTTCGATGCCCTTGGCGTCGATCAATGCCTGTTCCTGTTCCTGCGAGCGCGGCGGACCAAATAAAAAGTGGGCCGCCGGCCCACCGTTGAAATCTCCCCGATCTCACATGAACCGGGGCTATGGGACTCTTCTTGTTATTGGCCGTGAATATAGTGGAATTTCCCCCATCTGCAAGGGCGGCGAGGCGGGTTGGGAGTTTTCGGGGTGGAGCCTAACCCTTTCGCCGATAAAGGAAAAATCGCGCCGGTCCGCCCGAAACCGCCTTTTGCTCATAGCGCGTCGGCGGCCAGTCCGGGGGCCTTGCGGCCCAAGCGCCTTCGCCTTGCGCCAGGGCTTCGAATCCGTCCTGCGATCCCAGCAGTTCCTCCATCCACGCCGCGTAATCGGGATCGTCGGTGGCGAGCCGCAGCTCCGCCCCCGGCCGCATCGCCTGCGCCAGGCGGCCGAGCGTTTCGCGTGAAACCAGGCGCCGCTTCTTGTGGCGCCCCTTGGGCCAGGGATCGGGAAAGAGGATGAACACGCGGCCAATCGAACGGTCGGCCAGGCGATCGAGCAGCAGCCGCGCGTCATCGGCGAAGATCCGGATATTGCCGAGGCCTCGGCTTTCCACATCCACCAGCAGCTTGGCGATGCCGTTCTCGAACACCTCGGCGCCGATAAACCCGATCCCGGGATGGGAAGCCGCCTGCGCCGCCAGATGCTCGCCGGCGCCGAAGCCGATCTCGAACCAGATTTCCCGCGCCGGCGGCGAAAACAGTTTTCGCGGATCGACCGAACCGGATGCCGGAAGCGTTATGCGCAGCTGCGGCAGCTTCGTGTCCATCAGGGCGCGGCGTCCCGCCCGCAGCTTGCGGCCGCGGCGGCGTCCATAGAGGCGGCGTTTCGCATCCAGCGGCGAGGACGCGCTCGTGGTTTTGGGCGTCATGGAATGGGATGGGACAGGCGGGAAGCCGCGCCGTCAAGCAGCTTGGCGCGGCACCGAATCCCCGAAGCCGGAGCGGCTCAACCCTTGGAATAGGTTCCGGCGATCGCCTTGGCCAGATCGAAGACGCGGCGGCGCAGCTGCGTATCGGCGATCTTGAGATAGGCCCTGACCAGTTCGAGCGTCTCGCGCTTCATCATCGGTTCGGCCCGGTAGGAGGAATCGGATTCAGCCATGCCTTTGGATTTGTGCTCGCCCTTGCCCGGCGAACCGGCGAGGCCCGGGGCCATCTCCTCGAAGAAGAAGGACACCGGCACCTCGAGCACGCGCGACAGATCATAAAGCCGGCTAGCGCCGATGCGGTTGGCGCCGCGCTCGTATTTCTGCACCTGCTGGAAGGTCAAACCGATGGCCTGGCCGAGTTTCTCCTGGCTCATGCCCAGAAGCGTGCGGCGCAGCCGTAGCCGCGTGCCCACATGCACGTCGATGGGGTTGGGACCTCCGCTCTTGCTGCGGCGATCCCGGCTGCCGGTGGTTGGGGTCATGAATACCTGTCACAAAAGTTTCTCGCTCTTGAGGCCAAGGTATTCATACGAATGTATGTGGTCAACCGGCGAGGCAATCACGAATTATTCTAATAAACCGGGTTTCCCTTTTGCATGGTGCGATTTTCTCTCAAGAGGGGAAACCAACGCGGCGGCTGCTAGTCCCAAGAGCAACAGCGCCAAATAGCCGCGGTCGCCGAATCGGGCATAGGGCGTCGGGGCCAAGGCCTGCGGCAAAGGCACGTCGAGCACGCCGACATCGTCGAGACCGAGCCGCGCCACCACCCGGCCGAGCGGATCGATCATCGCCGAAACGCCGTTATTGCCGTCGCGCGCCAGCGCCAAGCCTTGCTCGACGGCGCGCATCCGCGCGATCGCCAGATGCTGGAACGGCCCCGAGGTGAATCCGTACCAGGCGTCGTTGGTGATGTTGAGCAGCCAGGCGGGGCGATGATCCGGGTCGACCACGGCCTCGGGAAAGATCGCCTCGTAGCAGATGAGCGGGCTGAAGGGCGGCAGGCCGGGAACGGCGAGCGTCGCCGGGCCGGATCCTGCCGAGAAATCGACCGTGCCGGGCGTGATCTTGTTGATCGGCAACACGTCGCGAAAGGGCACGTATTCGCCGAACGGCACCAGGTGATGCTTGTCGTAAGTGGCCAGGATATCGCCCCTTGGATCGAGCGCGGCCAGGCTGTTCCAGAACCGGGTTATCGGTCCCGGCGGCGGATTGGCGCGCACGGTACCGGCGATCACCAACCCCGCCGGCGGCGCCGCGCGGGCCAGCGCCAAACGCGCGTCGCTGTCGCGGTCGAGGAAGGGCGGACCGCCATTCTCCGGCCAGATCACCGCCGAGACCTTGTCGAATCCGGGCGACAGGGTCAGGCCGAGCGTGCGGTGGAAATTGGCGACCAGCGCCTGCGGATCGTTGACCAGGGTCTGCGGGATCGAAGGCTGGACCAGGCGCAAGGTGATGTTGGGCACGTCCTGGCGCGGATTGGCTTCGAGCCGCCAGGCGCCGAAACCCGCCAGCGCCGCGACGATCGCCAGCGCCGCCAGCGCGGGCGAGAAGCGCATTCCCGCGGCCGCGCCCAGCCGCGCCGGCAGGCAAGCCGCCAGCACGGTCAGGAAACTCAGCCCGTAAATCCCGAACACCGATCCCGCCTGCAACACCGCGATGCCGCCGGGAAATCCGCCCGACCAGGCGTAGCCCATCAGGTTCCACGGGAAACCGGTCAAGACATGGCCGCGCGCGTATTCCAGAACCGACCAGCAGAGCGCGAGCATGACGATCCGCGCCGTGCCGGACAGGCGCAAGGTACGGGCGGCGTAATCGCTCGCCAGCAAGGCGAGGCCGGTGAAGACGGCGAGCAAGGCCGGAAAGCCCAACTCGGCAAAGGGCATCAGCCACCAGAATTGCCGCCAGTCGACCGTGAGCGCGACGCCGATCCAATAGAGCCCGGCGGTGAAAAAACCCATGCCGAAGCTCCAGCCCAGCGCAAAGGCCTGGCGTCCGTCGTGGCTGCCGTCTTCCAGCCAGACCAGGCCGCCGAAGGAGACCAGCAGCACGGGCGTCATGTCGACCGGGGGCAGCGCCGCCGCGGCCAGCGCGCCCAGGAGAAACGCCGAGAGATAGCGCCGCCATCCGGTCAGCGCCAAAGCGCGCAACGCCAGACGCTGCAACGGCGCCACCGCCGCGCCGCCGCGCAGCAATGCCGCCGCCGCGTCAGCCACGCGTTTTGGTCCGGATCCGGTATGGATTGGGAATGCCGAGCTTGGCCAGAATCTGGGTCTCGAGCGCTTCCATGCGCTCGGCCTCGCTGCCGCCGCGCTCGTGATCGAAGCCCAGGAGATGGAGCACGCCGTGAACCACCATGTGCGCCGTGTGCTCGGCCAGGCTTTTGCCCTGGGCGCGGGCTTCGCGCGCCACCGTTTCATAGGCCAGCACCACGTCGCCCAGCAGCACCAGCGGCGCGCCGGGTTGGGGTTTTTCCTCGGCCGGGAAGGAGAGCACGTTGGTCGGCTTGTCCTGGCCGCGGAATTCCCGGTTCAGCTCGCGCAAAGCCGCGTCGTCGGCCAGCACCAGCGACAATTCGGCCTTGGCGCCGGCGACCGTCTTGCCGCAGACCGCGAGCGCCGCCAGCGCCGCGCTTTGGCAGAGCTTGTCGATCCCCGGCAGCGCCTTGCGCCATTGCGCGCACGGATCCGCCAGGTCGATCTCGATTTCGAGCGGCTTAGCCTTGCCCGCCATTGTCCTTCCCGGGGCCGCCCTTCACGCGGCGGTCATAGGCGGCGACGATGCGCGACACCAGCGGATGGCGCACCACGTCGGCCTCGGTGAAACGGATCATGGCTATGCCCTCGACGCCGCCGAGCGTCTCGACCGCGTCGGTGAGGCCCGAGCGGCGCCCTTGGGCAGGTCGATCTGGGAGAGATCGCCGGTGACGGCCATGCGCGCGTTTTCGCCGAGCCGCGTCAGGAACATCTGCATCTGCACCGGGGTGGTGTTCTGCGCCTCGTCGAGAATGACATAGGCGTTCGCCAGCGTCCGGCCGCGCATGAAGGCCAAAGGCGCGATCTCGATGTCGCCGGAGGATATCCGTTTCATCACCTGCTCGCCGGTCAGCATGTCGTGGAGCGCGTCGTAAAGCGGGCGCAGATAGGGATCGACCTTCTCCTTCAGGTCGCCCGGCAGGAACCCCAACCGCTCGCCGGCCTCGACCGCCGGGCGCGACAGGATGATCCGCTCGACCTGGCCGCTCATCAGCATGTCCACCGCCATGGCGACCGCGAGATAGGTCTTGCCGGTGCCGGCGGGGCCCAATCCAAACACCATGTCGTGGGTCCTGAGCGCCTTGACGTATTGCGCCTGCACCGGACCGCGCGGGGTGATGCGCCGGCGGCGGGTGCGGATCTCCTCGCTTTCGCCCGCGCCTGCGCCGCGGTGCGGCGCCATGCGCAAGGCGGCGTCGACCGCCGGAGCGTCGACCTCCAGGCCGCGCTTCAATCTTTCGTAGAGCGAGGTCAGCGCGGCGCGGGCGAGATCGGCGCGGGACGCCGGGCCAGAAATCGCCACCCGGTTGCCGCGCGAGGCGAGCGCCACGCCGAGCGCGCGCTCGATGCGTTCGAGATGCTTGTCGCCCTCGCCGAACAATTGCGACAGGAGGGAATTGTCGTCGAACGCCATGTGCAGGCGGGAATGCGCCTCGCGGGCATGGGCGGCGGTCTCGCGCGGATTCACAAGGATGGCCCCCCGCCAAAATCCCGGACGAGGATTCCGGCGAGGCTGTTGGACGTAAGTCCGGCGACTTCCAGCTCCGCGACGCGGCCCAAAAGCGCGGACGGCGCCGTGGCGTGGACCGGCTGGAGCCAAGGGCTGCGCCCGGCGAGCTGGCCCTGGTGGCGGCCCGGTTTTTCGAACAGCACCGGCAAGGTGCGGCCGACAAAGCCCTGGTTGAACCGCCGCAGTTGTTCCGCAATCAGGCCCTGCAAGCGGGCGAGGCGTTCGTCCTTCACCCTTTCCGGCACCTGGTCTTGGCGCAGAGCGGCGGGGGTGCCGGGGCGCGGGCTATATTTGAACGAATAGGCCTGGGCGAAGCCCAATTCGCGGACGAGATCGAGCGTGCAGGCGAAATCCGCGTCGCTTTCGCCCGGAAACCCCACGATGAAATCCGAGGAGAAAGCGATGTCGGCGCGCGCGCGGATCAACCGCTCGACAATGCGGCGGTAATCGGAGGATGTGTGGCGGCGGTTCATTTCCATCAGCACGCGGTCCGAGCCCGATTGCACCGGCAGGTGCAAAAGCGGCATGAGCTTTTCCTCCTCGCCATGCGCCGCCATCAGGTCTTCATCCATGTCCGTCGGGTGCGAGGTGGTGTAACGCAGCCGGAGCAATCCCGGAATTTTGGCGAGTTCGCGGATGAGCCGCCCCAGCCGCCATTCGCCGCCACGCGGCGCCGCGCCATGATAGGCGTTGACGTTCTGGCCCAGGAGCGTCAATTCGCGCGCGCCTTGATCGACCAGGCGTATGGCCTCGTCCAGAACATCGGCGGCGGGGCGCGAGAATTCCGCCCCCCGCGTATAGGGCACGACGCAGAAGCTGCAAAACTTGTCGCAGCCCTCCTGCACCGAGAGAAAGGCGCTGACGGATTCGCGCCCTCGGCCGGGGCAGGTGATCGAATTTGGATTCGGCCGGGAATTCGGTCTCCACATTGCGTTCGCCGCGCAAAGCCGCTTCGACCAGGCCGGGCAGGCGGTGATAGCTCTGGGGTCCCACCACGATATCGACGCTCTTGGATCGGCGCAAAATTTCCGCGCCTTCGGCTTGCGCCACGCAACCCGTCACCGCGACGATCGCTCTTTCGCCCGCCGCCGCTTTGCGCGCCTTCGCGGGCGAAAGCCGCCCCAGATCGGAGAACAGCTTTTCCGCCGCCTTTTCGCGGATGTGGCAGGTGTTGAGCAGGATCAAATCGGCCCCTTCGGGCGCGGCCACTTCTTCGTAGCCTTCCGGCGCCATCAATTCCGCCATGCGGGCGGAATCGTAGACGTTCATCTGGCAGCCATAGGTCTTGACGTAGAGCTTCTTCAAAACCGCTCCTTCATTGGGCCGCCTGCGCCGCCGCCGCATGATGTTCCGGCGGCGGCGGGGACGGTTCGGCGTCCCGCCCGGACAGCGCCGCCTCGAGCCCGGATGCCACCATGCGCCGGCAATACTCGGTCAACTCCTTGCGCGAGGGGAAATCGCGCGCGTGCACCGGCGGATGGAAGGTCACCACCGCCGTCAGGCGGCCGAGGCCGAGCATGGCCCAGACATGCGGGGCCATTTCCATGTCGCCGTACCAGGCGAAGAAGGGGCGATAGAACCGCCCGAGCGGCATGCCGTCAAGCCGCGTATAGGCCACGGAGACCGGCTGCACCGCGACATCGTGGCGCTGGGCGGCCTCCTCGACCGCGGCGAAGAGGGAACTCTTGAAGGGCAGCAGGTGCAAGCCGTCGCCGCTGGTGCCTTCCGGGAAGAGAATCAAACTGTCGCCCGACGCCAGCCGCCGCTCGATGGAATCGCGCTGAAGTCTCACGCTGCGGATCTTGCGGTCGATGAACACGCTGCGTTGCAGCCGCGCCAGCCAGCCGAAGAACGGCCAGGATGCGACATCGGCCTTGGCGATGAAGAAGGCCGGGAGCGACGCGCCCAGAATCTCGATATCGAGATAGGAGACGTGATTGGCGACGAACAGCGTGGGACCGGAGACGGCCGGCCCGCCCCGGCGGTCGATGGTGATGCCCAGAATGCGGCACACCAGGCGGTGATAGAAACGCGGCAAACGCGCGGCGAGGCGGTTGCACCGGAACAGCACCAACACGGCCTGTACCGGAAGCAGCGGCAGGGTCAGCGCGAACCAGGCCAGAATCCGCGCCAGGCGGAGCATCGGGCTGGACGGCGCCATCAGGCGACGACGTCCGCGCGCGCGCGGCGCTCGTAATGGCGATAATATTTCTCGGTGACCAGATCGGTCTTCACCACGACGCACACATCCGTGGTGTTGAATTGATGATCGATCACCGCGCCGTCGCCGACGAAACCGCCCAGCCGCAGATAGCCCTTGATCAGCGGCGGCAACAGCGGCAGCGCCAAGGCCGGGTCGGCGGATTCCGGCGCCAGCCGGTTCATGTCGACGAAGCGCTCGGGCAAGGCGCGCGGGCGCAAAGCTTCCGGCGCCAGGTGATGGTGATAGAGATAGGAGAGCGGCAAGGCCAAGGCGTCCGGGTCGGTGCCGGGCAGGCTGGCGCAGCCGAACATCAACTCGATGCCGTAATGGAAGACGTAAGCCGCGATGCCGCGCCACAAGAGCTGCATGGTGGCGCGGTTGCGCGACGCGGCTTCGACGCAGGAACGCCCCAGTTCCAGGAGTTCGCCCCGATAGGCCTCGAGCCGGGAAATGTCGTATTCGGCCGCGGTGTAGAAGCGCCCGTGGGCGCGCGCCGCGTCGCGCCTGATCAGGCGATACGTGCCCACCACCGAATCCGCGCCCGCGCCTTTTGCACTGTCGATCACCAGCAGATGGTCGCAGATGGCGTCGAAATCGTCGAAATCGCGCCGCGCCAGCGCCATCTCGATGGTCGGATGCGCGCCCATCTCCTGATAGAACACGCGGTAGCGCAACGCCTGCGCCGCCTCGATGTCGGCTGGGGTCTCGGCCAGCCGCACCTGCAAGGTTCCGAAGCGCGCATCGACGATGGGCGTCTTGGTCAGGATGACGGCGGCGGATTTTTTCATGCGCGAATGCTGTTTATTCCTTGGCGGTGGGTTTGTCGCTCCGTACGGCGAACAATTCCAGGCGGTGATCCACCAGCTTGTAGCCGAGCCGCGCGGCCACTTCGCGCTGCAGCTTCTCGATCGCCTCGCTCTTGAATTCGATCACCTTCCCGCTTTGCAGGTCGATCAGGTGGTCGTGGTGCTCGCTCGGCATCTCCTCGTAGCGCGCGCGGCCGTCGCCGAAATCGTGGCGTTCGAGGATGCTCGCCTCCTGGAAGAGCCGCACGGTGCGATAGACCGTGGCGATCGAGATCTTGGGATCGATGGCGGCGGCGCGGCGATGCACCGCCTCGACATCGGGGTGATCGGCGGAATCCGACAACACCCGCGCGATGACGCGGCGTTGCTCGGTCATCTTCAGACCCTTGTCGATGCAGAGCTGTTCAAGACGGGACGGCATGCTCATCCGTCAGTGCCGATCTTTGCCATGGCCGAATTATAGACCAAGGCCGGAGTCCCGCCTATAGCCCGGCGCGGGGGCCAAATGCCTGACGTTCCATGACAAAACGGCGACGGGGCGGAGAATTCGTCAGCTCGCCTTGGCCGTCCGGCCGCGCGTGCCGAGGCCGATATCCTTGGCGAGCTTGGAACGCTGGCGGGCGTAATTGGGCGCCACCATCGGGTAGTCCGCCGCCAAGCCCCAGCGCTCGCGATAGGAGTCGGGGGTCATGTTGTAGGCGGTCTTGAGGTGGCGCTTCAGCATCTTCAGCCGCTTGCCGTCCTCGAGACAGACGATGTAGTCGGGATGGATCGATTTCTTGATGTTGACCGCGGGCCTCGGCCGGTCGGCGGCGCCCGCGGGGGCCTTGCCGATGCCGGCAAGCGATTGATAGACCTGATCGATCAGCTGCGGCAGGTCGGCCGGCGCCACGCTGTTGTTGGAGACATGGGCGGCGACGATTTCGGTGGTGAATTCGAGCAGGCTATTCGGGGCGGCTTTATCAGTCATGACGCGCGATTCCTTTGGCTTCCGCGGGAATATATAAGTATTTTGCTTGGGGGACGCAATAATATATTGCGAATTAATCATCAATTTCTCGCGCTATAAAGGCAAGAATCTTTACAACTCCCGCGCCAGCATGACGGCGTCGGCCGGGGCCGCGGCGCCGCGGCGGTAATATCCGGCGCGCCGGCCGATGGGCGCGAACCCGCAGCTTTCATAGAAGAGAAGCGCGGGGCGATTATCCGCCGCGACTTCCAGCACCAGGCGCGAGGATCGGGCGGCCCTGGCCAGGGATTCGAGATCGGCGAGGAGAACGCGGGCGACGCCGCGGCGGCGGGCATCGGGCGCCACGCACAGCGTCACGATCTCGGCCTCGCCCCCCGCCACCAGCGCCAGCAGAAAGCCCAGCTTCGCGCGCCCGGCGTTCTCGATCACGCGCGCGCGCATCGCCGGCAACGCGATCAATCGTTCGAGCGAAGCCCGGTCCCAAGGCTCGAAGGGAAAGGAATTGGCGTGGAGCAGCGCGAGATCCGCGATATCGCCGGGCAGGATATCGCGCACCGCGGGAATTCCGGCTTTCACGCGCCCGCTTTCACGCCGGGCGCTTTCCGGGCGCGCGGCAGGGTGGTGTCGGGCGGACGCAGATAAAGCGGGCGCGGCGGCGCGGTTTCGCCCTTTTGCCAGAGTTCCAGGCCGAGCAGCGCCACTTTGGCCGGATCGGGCGGGCCCGCGCCCGGCGCCACCACGGCATCGCGGTCCTTGAGCCAGGGCAACAGCCGCAAGACGGCGTCGCCGGTCAAAAGCAGCTTGCCCGCGGGCAGGAAATCCCGGAGATCGCGCGGATGGACCAGCCGGCCTTCGCCCCCCTCGTTCCCGGCCGGCGCGAAGACCTGAAGATAGAATTCCTCGCGCTTGGATTCGATGGCGGCGACCAGGGCGCGGCCCTGACGCGAAGCGGGCGGAACCGAAGCCGCGGCGGCCGCGAAATTCGATACGCCCACCGCCGGAATTCCCGCCGCCAGCGCCAGGCCACGCGCCGCCGCCAATCCGATGCGGATGCCGGTGAAGCCCCCCGGCCCGGTCGTCACCGCGATCAGATCGAGATCGGCGGGGACGAGCCCCGCCTCTTTCAGGGTCTCGGCGATCAAGGGCATCAGCCGCGCGGCCTGGCCGCGCTCCAGCTTTTCCGCCCGCCTGGCCACGACGCGGTCTCCCGCCAGCACCGCGGCGGCGCAGCCGCTTCCGGCGCAATCGAAGCCCAGGATCTTGGGGCCGTTAAGGCTTTGGGTGCTTTCGCCATGGCGCCGATCATAGCCGGCTTGCGAGAATGGGGTCATGGCGCTCGAGGAGATTTCACCGCAAGGGTTCGATGTCCTGATCGACATCGCCTATGCCACGCCCAACAACTTCACGGGCAAGCCGGTCTATGCCAGGCCCGGCTGTTATCTCCACCCCGACGCGGCGGCGGCGTTGAAACGCGCGGTCGCCTTGGCGAAACCCCTGGGCTACCGGCTCAAGATCTTCGACGCCTTCCGCCCGAGCGAGGCGCAATGGGTGTTGTGGAAGTGCCGCCCCGATCCCGAATTCCTGGCCGATCCGCGCAAGGGCTCGCCGCATTCGAGGGGCGTGGCGGTGGATTTGACCTTGGTCGACGGCGCCGGAAAAGAACTCGACATGGGGACGGGGTTCGACGCTTTCACGCCGCTTTCGCATCACGCCAACACGGATATTCCCGCCGCGGCGCAGAAGAACCGCCTGTTGCTGTTGGGATTGATGAGCGCGGCGGGCTGGAATTTTTACCAGAACGAGTGGTGGCATTATCAGCTTTTCGACAGCAAGAATTATCCGCTGCTGTCGGACGCCGATGCGCCGAAACCGATGATGAAATCTTCCTAGGCCGCGCGAGCGGGGTTGCGCAGGGCGCGGCCGCGAGCGCGGCCTACGATAGAATGACGGAAGAAATTTGTTTTAGACCGCTCTGACTTCGGTCACTTCCGGCACGTAATGGCGCAGCATGTTCTCGATGCCGGCCTTGAGCGTCGCGGTCGAGCTGGGACAGCCCGAGCACGAGCCCTGCATGTGGAGATAGACCACGCCTTCGGCGTAATGGTCGAAAATGATGTCGCCGCCATCCTGCGCCACCGCCGGACGCACGCGGGTCTCGAGCAGCTCCTTGATCTGCGCCACCACCTCGTCGCCCTCTTCCTCGGCGGCGGCGGGCGCGGCTTCGGTCACCACCGGTTCGCCCGAGGTGAAATGTTCCATGATCGTGCCCAGCACGCGCGGCTTCAGCTCGAACCATTCGGTCGTATCCGCCTTGGCGACGGTGATGAAATCCGCGCCCAGGAAAACGCCGGTCACGCCCGGCAAGCCGAACAGGCGCTTGGCCAAAGGCGAGCGCGCGGCTTGGGTCACATCGGGGAAATCGGCGGTGCCGGCGCTCATCACCGCCCGTCCGGGCAGGAATTTGAGCGTGGCGGGGTTGGGCGTGGTTTCGGTTTCGATGAACATCGGGCTTGCTCCGGATTGGACCTTTAACTTGGGCCTGGAAGCCCCGCAACTCAACCCCAAAGCGATTGGGGTTATGAAACAAAGAGTTAAGCGAGCGCCGCCAACTGCTCATCGGTCAAATTCCCCGGCACCACGGTGACCGGCACCCGCACCGCGCCCGCCATCTTGCCGATCAGCGTCGTCACCAGCGGCCCCGGCCCTTCCGGCCCGGTGCCCGCCGCCAACACCAGGACCGAGATGCTCGGTTCCTCGTCGAGCAGCGCCAGCAATTCGTCGCGCCGCCACCCCTCGCGGATATGGACGATCGGCATGCTGCCCGAAATCTCGTTGATCTCGCCCGAGAGCTTGGCCAGCGCCGCTTCGGCGGCTTCGCGGCTCTCCTGGCGCTGCAAATCCTCGATCGCGCCCCAGGTCTTGAGCTCGCTCGGCTCGATGACGAAGAGCAGCGCCACGCGGCCGCCGGTGTGGCGCGCCCGGAGCGCGGCATAGCGCAAGGCCACGCGCATCTCCTCGGTCTCGTCGACCACGACCAGGAAGATGCGCTGCTGCGCGGCGCGATTCTGATTTGCTCCCCCCGGTCGCGGGGCGCTTTTGCCTTTGGCGTCCTTGCTCTTGGCGGTCATGGTCCCTTGTCCGCTATGCGCCGCGGAACAGCAGGCTGGCGAGATATCCTGCCACCGCCGCCGAGGCCACGGCAATCAGGCCGTAGATCAGCGCGCGGTGCTCGGCGAATTCGCCGACCTCGGCGTCGATGCCGATTTGCGAGACCACCAGCGGCGTGGTCTGGCCGGTCACCACGCTGCCGTCGCGGATCAGCAAGACTTCGATGAAGTAGGTTCCGGTCGGAACGGTGGCGGGAAAATCGATCTGCGCGCGGAACAGCCGGTCGCCGAGGAAACTGATCCGGCCGACCGCGTCGTCGTAGACGCCCTGTTGGCGCCGGTCGTCGATCAGCGCGGCGCGGAAATCCGCCACCTCGTCGTCGGCGAGGCTGGTCGATTTGGGCTGGAGGCGCAGATTGGCGAGGCCGATCTGGTGCAGCGATTGCACCGGCTGCGGCACGATGTCGTCGAGCGGCTTGCTGGAGAAGGCGGCGTAGTAGCTCGGCGCGCCGGCGAAGGTCACTTGGCGGGTGTTGATCCAGATGCCGGCGAACCGGCTCTTGTGCCGCACCACCGTGTCGCGCTCGGGCCCGCGCACCACGATCACCACGTCGCCGGGTCCGTCGGTCGCGCCGAACAGCACCACCGAGGCGCCGGTGAAACCGGTGGTGATGGCGATGAGATGGCTCGAGAGATCGGCCAGCAACGGCTGGTCGGCGCGCGCGCCGCTCGCAAAGAGCGAAGCAAAACAAAAGAGCGTAACGAGCAGCCGCAGTTTCTTGATTCCCGCCCTCATTGGATCGCCTCGAGCGTATAGAGCTGGGGCGGCGTCACCGTCATGTCGGCCAGCAGCTTCACCGCCACCGCCAGCACGATGATGGCGAGCGCCGCGCGCAGCTGTTCGCCCCGGAGCTTGGCGCCGAAGCGGCTCCCGAGCTGGGCGCCGATCACGCCGCCGATGAGCAGGATCATCGCCAGCACCAGGTCGACCGTGCCGTTCTCCACCGCCTGCAGCACGGTGACGGCGGCCGAGACGAAGATGATCTGGAACAGCGAGGTTCCCGGCACCATGGATGTGGGCATGCCGAGGAGATAGATCATCGCCGGCACCATGACGAAGCCGCCGCCCACGCCCATGATCGCCGACAGCGTGCCGACCAGGAATCCGAGCCCCAGCGGCACCAGCATGCTGATATAGAGCTTGGAGCGGCGAAAGCGCATCTTGAACGGCAGGCCGTGCATCCAATTGTGCTGGTGCAGCTTGCGCTCGACCGGGCCGCCCCCGCGCCGGAGCAGAATCGTCCGCGCGCTCTCGAACAGCATCGCTATGCCGAGCCCGCCCAGCAGCACGGCATAGGACAGGCTGATCACCAGATCGGCCTGGCCGATGCGCAGCAGCAGCGCGAACACCGACACGCCGAAGGCCGAGCCGGCGAGGCCGCCCGTCAGCATCACCAGCGCCATGGCGATGTCGACATTGCCGCGCCGCCAATGCGCCAACGCCCCCGAGACGGAGGCGCCGACGAGCTGATTGGCCGAGGTGGCGACCGCCACCGCCTGCGGCACGCCTGCCAGGATCAGCAGGGGCGTCAGCAAAAAGCCGCCGCCGATGCCGAACACGCCCGAGAGAAATCCCACCGCCGTCCCCAGGATCAGGAGAACGAAACCGTTCAGCGAGACCGCGGCGATCGGCAGATAAATGTCCATGAGTCCCGGAAGCAGTTTTTCTGGCGGGGCTTGGGCCCAAGCCTACAACCGCGAATCCGGGAAAACAAAGCGCTTTCGCCGCGCTGGGCGGGCGGGCTCGCGGCGGCTAAGATCGCCGCTCGCATATCCAAACCGGGAGGAATTCATGGCCGATACCACCGACAAGAAAAGTCTATCGCTCGACGGCGCGCGCAAGGTGCTGGATACCGCGCTGGCCGAGGCGAAAAAGCAGAAATTCAACCTGTCGATCGCCGTGGTCGACGAGGCCGGCCATCTCCTCGCCTATGCCCGCATGGACGAGGCGGGGCTGGCGAGCGTCCGGGTTTCGGTCGCCAAGGCGCGTTGCGCCGCGATGTTCAAGCGCCCGACCAAGCAATGGGAGGAGACCTTCGCCACCCGGCCGGTCATCGCCAATCTCCCCGGCGTGCTGCCGGTCGAGGGCGGTCTGCCGCTGACGGTCGGCGGCAAGGTGGTGGGCGCGATCGGCTGTTCGGGCGCCTCCTCGGCCCAGGACGGCCAGGTGGCGGCGGTGGGCGCGGCGGCGCTGGTCTAGTTCCTTGCGGGTTGCCGGGCGTACGGGGCATCATCGCCGCCATGGCGACTGAATGGCGCACCGAATTGGCCGTGGCCGGAGGCGGGCTCGCCGGCATGACGCTGGCGATCGCCTGCGCCCAAGCCGGGATCGATGTCGCGTTGATCGACCGGCTCGAGCCCAAGGCGATGCTCAAGCCCGGCTTCGACGGCCGCACCACCGCGCTCTCCTTCGGCTCGCGCCGGGTGATGGACGCGATCGGCGTTTGGCCGGAGCTCGAGCCCGAGGCGGAGCCCATCTTGGAGATCCGCGTCGCCGACGGCGCCTCGCCCTTCTTCCTGCATTACGACCACAAGCAGATCGGCGGCAACCCGATGGGTTACATCGTCGAGAACGCGGCGTTGCGCCGCGCGCTCTACCGGCGCGCGAAAGGATTCAAAAATCTCCGCATCCTCGCGCCCAAGACGGTGAAGTCCGTGGCGGACAGGGGCGCCTATGCGCTGGTTTCGCTCGACGATGGAACGATCATCAAGGCGCAGCTGGTGGCGGCCTGCGACGGGCGCAATTCGGCGTTGCGCGAGCAAGCCGGGATCGAATGCCTGAGCTGGTCCTACCGCCAGACCGCGATCGTGGCGGTGGTGAAGCACGCGAAGCCGCATCACGGCGTGGCGGTGGAGCATTTCCGCCCGGCCGGGCCGTTCGCGATCCTGCCGATGACCGGCAACCGTTCCTCGATCGTCTGGAGCGAACGATCCGAGCTCGTGCCCAAGCTCCTGAAGCTCCCGCCCGACAAGTTCCACGCCGAGCTGGCGCGGCGCTTCGGCGATTTCCTGGGCGAGGTGGAACTGGCCGGGCCGGTGTGGACCTATCCGCTGGGCTTCATCCACGCCAATCGCTACACATCCGGGCGTTTGGCGCTGGTCGGCGACGCGGCCCATGCCATCCATCCCATCGCCGGCCAGGGATTGAATCTGGGCCTGCGCGACGTGGCGAGCCTCGCCGAGATCGCGGTCGATGCGCGCCGGCTGGGCCTCGATATCGGCACCGCGGATCTGCTGGCGCGTTACGAGCGCTGGCGGCGTTTCGATTCGGTGGCCTTGGCCGCGATGACCGACGGGCTCAACCGCCTGTTCTCCAACCGGTCGAGGACGCTGGCGGGGATGCGCGATCTGGGCCTGGGCGCGGTCAACCGCATGCCCGGCATGAAGAAGGTGATGATGCGCCACGCCATGGGAATCCTGGGGGATCTGCCCAAGCTGGTGCGGGGCGAGACCCTTTAAGCTTTCCTAAGGTTTTTTGGGGCTTCGCTCTTTACGAGCTACGCTTGGGGTCGCGCGATTGGCCGGCCTTTTCAAGGGCTTGGAGATAGTCCTTCCAGCGCTTGTCCCGTTCGCGGCCCAACTGGTGCAGATAGGCCCAGGTATAGATGCCGCTGTCGTGCAGGTCGTCGAACTTGATGCGGATGGCGTAATTGCCGACCGGCTCGACCGCCAAAATCCCGATCTGCGAGCGGCCCGCGACCAGCTGCTTCTGGCCGGGCCCGTGGCCCTGGACCTCGGCCGACGGGCTTTCGACCCGCAGATATTCCGCCGGCAGGCTGACGCTCTCGCCGCCTTCGAAATCGACCTCGAGAAGTTTTTCCGCCTGCTTGAGGCGGATCTCGGTGGGCCAGACCCCGCTCACGAATTCGGGCTCACGGTTTGCGGGCGGATTTCTCGCCGTCGCCCAGGACCCGCGCCTCGTCGGCCAGCATGATCGGAATGCCGTCGCGGATGGGATAGGCCAGGCCCGCCTGGACGCTGACCAGCTCCTGGGCCGCGCGGTCGTACCGGAGCGGCCCCTTGGTCAAGGGACAGACCAGGATTTCCAACAGCCGGGGATCGATCTCGGGCATCAAAGCCTCCTAGTTGGACGCGCCGGATACGGGCGCGGCGTCGGCGAGCAACGACATTTCGATCAACTGGGTCAGCAGCAGCGCGCGGGCATCCGGAGCGGCTTCGAGCAGCGCTTGTTTCTCGCGCGGCGCGAAAGGCGCCATCATGGATACGGCGTCGACCAGCCGCGCGAGCGGCGCGGATTGGACGGAATCCGGATCGGTCTTGACGCCGTGGCGGGCGAGGAAAGGCCCGAGCGCCTTCAACAGCCGGGCGCGGTCGAGGTTCGGATTTTCGGATTCGCTCATGTCGCCGGCATAGGGCGACCAGTCCGGCACCGCGCGGCGGAAGAGTTCGGTCTTGGGCCGCTCGCGCGCCACGTCGAAGCGCGACACGCCCAGCAGATTGATGAGGTACCGGCCGTCGCCGGTTTCGCGGAATTCGACGATGCGGCCGGCGCAGCCGGTCTTGTAGAGCGGCGGGTCGCCTTCATCGTCCTTGCCCTCCAGGGGCTGGATCATGCCGATGAACCGGCCTTCGGCCAGCGCGGCCTCGGTCAGCGCCAGATAGCGGGGCTCGAAGACGTTGAGCGGCAGATTCGCGCGCGGCAGCAGCAGAACCCCGGTCAGGGGAAAGAGCGGCAGGCTTTCCGGAAGACCGGCCGGGCTCATGAGAACAGGATGGAGGAAAGCCGCTTGCGCGCGGCGATCGTGAGCGGATCGGAAAGACCGACGGCTTCGAACAGCTTCAGGAGCTGCTTCCTCGCCGCCTGCTCGTTCCATTCGCGCTCGAGGCGGATGCTTTCCAAGAGCTGGTCGATGGCTTTTTCGCGATCTCCGGCGGCAAAGAGCGCCAGGCTGAGATCGATCCGGGCCTGGTGGTCCTTGGGGTTTTGCGCGAGACGCGCCTCGAATTCGCCCGAAGCGCCCGCGGATTTGGCCCCGGCCTCGGCCAGCTCCAGCGCCGCCTTGGCCGCCGCGATCTCGGGCGCGCCGGCCTGATCGGCGGGCGCGCGCGCGAGCAATTCCTTGGCCTTGGCAAAATCCTTTTTGGCTATCGCGAAACGGGCGAGGCCGGAAATCGCCTCGACATTGCCCGGCTCCATCTGCAAAACCTGGCTCCAGATATTGGCGGCGCGGGCCTGGTCGCCGGCGGTGAGCGCCGCCTGGGCGAGCGCCAGCGCATCGGCGATGGGCGACGGCGCCGCGCCGCCGCCGGGCCCCAGCGCCGCGAGCTTCTGCACGAATTGCTTCACCTGGCCCTCGGGCAAGGCGCCGACGAAGCCGTCGACCGGGCGGCCGTCCTTGAAGGCATAGACCGCCGGGATCGACTGGATGCGCATCTGCTGCGCCAATTCCTGGTTCTCGTCGACGTTGATCTTCACCAAGCGCACCGCGCCCTTGGCCGCGAGCACGGCCTTTTCCAGCGCCGGGCCCAATTGCTTGCACGGCCCGCACCACGGCGCCCAGAAATCGACGACGATGGCGGCCTGCGCCGAGGCGTCGATGACGTCGGCCATGAAGCTTTCGGTCGATCCGTCCTTGACCAGGCCGGCGGCGCCGTTGGCGCCCGGTTTACCCGCAGCCGGGCCTTGCGGCCCGCTTGCGCCCTTGCCGATGATGGTGTCCATCTTAAAAACCCCTGGGCTCAAACCCCTGGCCCTCGAACCTCCCTAGTAAATGGAGGCTCGCGGGCGCGAAGTCCAGCGCCTTGGCGCCTTATTTCCGGGCCTAGGCTTTCTTGGTCAAGGTGAGGGAATAGCGGGGATCGGCGGCCAGGCATACGGCCTCGGGCAGGCCCAGCTCCTTGCGCACGATGTTGGTGCCCAGCACCATCGCCACCATCTTGTAGACCGCGTGGCGGCGGCTCATGCCCTCGCGTCCCATGCCGCAATCGGACGAGATCATCAGCCGTTCGGCCGGGATGTGCTTCAAGGCGGCGCGGATGATGTCGGCCACCTGGTCGGGACGTTCGACCTGGAGGGTGTGGTGGTCGATGACGCCGATGACGATTTTCTTCTCCTTGATGATCTGGCCGATGGCCTTCAGATCGCCGGTGCCGGAGGAGCAGGTCTCGAAGGTGAGGACGTCGGCGTCGACCTGGTTCAGGGAGTCGAGCGTCGGCTGGTAGCTCTGCACGTCGCGGAACATGCGCTGCTGCGAGGGATTGCCCCAGCAGGTGTGGCACCAGATTTCGGTCTTGGCGCGCAGGCCTTTGACCGTGTTGTTGAAGATCTTGACCAGCTCGGCCGGGCCGAGCTTGCCGAAGGTGGGGCCGCGCGCCGGCACCATGTGGATTTGCGGCTCTTCCATCTGGATCACCGGGCAGCCGGCATCGGCGAGCTCGTGCAATTCCTCGTTGAGCGCGTTGGACAGCGCCATGGTGCGCTCGACCGGGTCCTTGTAATAGACGTCGGTCACGGTCGCGGCCAGGAGTTCGGGCAGGATGGTGCCGAACTTGACCGGCTTCCGGGTGAGACGCTGCGCGGTTTTCCACATCGCGGCGTATTGCAGATCGCCGCGGCCGATCGGGCCCACCACCTTGGGCAGCACCCGCGCCTCGAGCGAATCGTGCAGGATGTGGCCGCGCGGGAAGCCGACGGCGCCTAGATTGTAGACCGTGGGCGTGGGCGATTTGTCGAAGCCCGACATGTGCCGCGGCGCGTAGCTTTGCCAGCTCATGCCGGCGACCTCTTCGTCGTAATGCGCGTCGCCGTCGGTGACGATGTCGAGCCCGGCGGTTTCCTGCGCGCGCAGGAAGACCGAAACCGCGTCCTCGTATTGCTCGCGGTAGCGCGAATGGACCATGGCTTCGAGGAAGCTCTGGGAGCCCAGCACTGCCGTGTACCAGGCCGGGCGCGGCAGCGAGCCGATGATCGAGGTCGGCAGCATGGTGTTGGCGGAGGCTTTGTACATGAGGCGCGGTCTCCCTGGTTTTGGCATTCCCAGGCCGGAAATCCCGGCGCGGGCGGTTTGCCGGGCGGTTTGGGCCTATGGTAATGACGGTGGGCAGGCGCGAGATCAAGCGCTTTGGCGGGGCTTTAGGGCTTGGTTAGGACCGGCGGCTTAGGCTTGAGCCGAGGGTTGCAAAGCCGGGCGGGGTTTGTATCATCGCCCCCCTCGCACGAACGGAGCGCGGGCGTAGCTCAGGGGTAGAGCACAACCTTGCCAAGGTTGGGGTCGAGGGTTCGAATCCCTTCGCCCGCTCCAGTTTTTCGAAGACCGATACGCCGTGCTTGCCCGCGCCGGGCATTGCGCCTATTGGCTTGCGGCAGGAGGGCCCCCATGGCCGACGAACAAGTCTCGATGCAGATCGAAATTCTCGCGCGCGAGGAACACGCGCTATTCCAGAAGGAAGCGGCCGGCAAGGCGAGCGACGCCGACCGCGCGCGGCTTGCCCAGGTCGGGATTTTGCTCGACCAATGCTGGGATTTGCTGCGCCAGCGGCGCGCCAAGCGCGAATTCGGCTTGAACCCGAACGAGGCGCGGCCGCGCGACCCCAAGACGATCAAGAACTACGAGGGCTGATTAACCCGCTTCTTCCGGAATTTTTAGGCGGCCAAGGACCGGATGGCGTCCGCAAATAGTGCTATACAGCGGTGCCTCGCCATCACCCGCACCCGCCCGAAAACCCCCTCCCATGCTCGCCATCGACAACCTCACCATCCGCATCGCCGGCCGCGAGATCCTGTCCGGCGCCAGCGCCAATCTGCCGGGCGGGCGGCGCATCGGCCTGGTCGGGCGCAACGGCGCGGGCAAATCGACGCTGTTCAAGGTGATCCAGGGCGAGTTGGCGCCCGACGGCGGCGATGTTTCCTGGCCGCGCGGCTGGAAGATCGGCGCCGTGGCGCAGGAAGCGCCCGGCGGACCGAAGTCAGCCTGGTCGACACGGTGCTGGCCGCCGACACCGAACGCGCCCGACTTGCTGGCAGGCGGCCGAAAGCGAGACCGACGCCGCATCGCATGGGCGAGATCTATGACCGGCTGGAGGCGATCGACGCCTATTCGGCGCCGGCGCGCGCGGCCGCGATATCTGGCGGGCCTGGGCTTCTCGGCCGAGGAACAGCTGCGCCCTTGCGCGCGAATTCTCCGGCGGCTGGCGCATGCGCGTGGCGCTGGCGGCGATCCTGTTCTCGGCGCCCGATCTGCTGCTGCTCGACGAGCCCACCAACTATCTCGATCTCGAAGGGCGTGCTGTGGCTGGAGGAATTCCTGCTAGCGCTATCGCGGCACCATCCTGATCGTCAGCCACGACCGCGATCTGCTTGAACACGGCGGCGGAATTCATCCTGCATCTCGAGCGCGGCAAGCTCACGCTCTACACCGGCGGTTACGACACCTTCGTGGAGACCCGCGCGGCCAGGCGCGCGCTCGATCTGGCCTTCGCCAAGAAGCAGGAGGCGGCGCGCGCGCACATGCAGGCCTTCGTCGACCGCTTCCGCGCCAAGGCCTCGAAGGCGCGCCAGGCGCAAAGCCGCATCAAGATGCTGGCGCAAGATGCCGATCGTGGAAGTGCCGCTGGACGAGCACGTCGACGCCCATCCGCATTCCCGAGCCGACGCCCGCGAGCCCGCCGCTGATCACCATGGATCGCGCCTCGGTGGGCTATGAGCCGGGCAAGCCGGTCCTGACCGCATCTGTCGCTGCGCTTCGATCCCGACGACCGCATCGCGCTTCTGGGCAAGAACGGCAACGGCAAATCGACCCTGGCCAAGCTTCTGGCGGGCAAGCTGCGAGCCGATGGGCGGCGAATGTCACGCCGCGCGCGCAAGCTGGTGCCGGGCTATTTCGCGCAGCATCAGCTCGAGGAACTGGACGGCACGCTCGACGCCGATCGAAACCCTGGCGCGAGCTGCGCCCCAAGCTGACCGATGGAACAATTGCGCACGCAGCTGGGCGGCTTCGGTTTTTCCGCCGACAAGGCGCAGACCAAGGTCGCGCAATCTTTCGGGCGGCGAGCGCGCGCGGCTGATGCTGGCGCTGGCGACGCTCGACAAGCCCAATCTGCTCATCCTCGACGAGCCGACCAACCATCTCGACATCGACGCGCGCGAACGAGCTGCTGAACGCGCTCAACGATTTCGACGGCGCGGTGGTGCTGGTCAGCCATGACCGCCGGCTGATCGAAGCGACCGCCGACCGGCTGCTGCTGGTGGCGGACGGACGGGTCGAGCCGTTCGACGGCGATCTCGACGATTACCGCCGCTTCCTCCTGGCGGGCGAGGGCATGCCGGCAGCGGCGCGAATCCCCGAAGCCGAAAAGCGCGGAAATCGGCGGGATCGGACGAACACCGCCGTCTGAAGCAGCGCGCCGACAAGGCCGAACGCGACGTCGCCGGTCTCAGCGAGCAGATCAGGACCATCGACGAAGCCCTGGCCGCGCCCGGTTTTTTCCAGCGCGAACCGGCCCAGGCGGCCGATCTGGCCAAGCGGCGGGCGGAAGCCCAGGCCGCGCTCGAACGGGCCGAATCCGCCTGGCTCGCGGCCAGCAACGAATACGAAAGCGCCCT
>CAVXKY010000021.1:0-32297 GCA_963762425.1 uncultured Alphaproteobacteria bacterium
CTTGCCTTTCCCGGCGGGAGAAAGGATGCTGAGAGGCATGGGAATGGTCTCCCGTACTTCGCGCCTCTGGGCCGTCCTGGGCCCGACCAATACCGGCAAGACCCACCTCGCCATCGAGCGCATGCTCGGCCATCGGACCGGCATGATCGGCTTTCCGCTGCGCCTGCTGGCGCGCGAGAATTACGACCGGATCGTGGCCTTGAAGGGCGCCCGAGCCGTGGCGCTCATCACCGGCGAGGAGAAGATCGTCCCGCCCAGCCCGTCCTATTACGTCTGCACCGTCGAATCGATGCCCTTGGACCGCCCGGTCGATTTCCTGGCGGTGGACGAGATTCAGCTTTGCGGCGATTCCGAGCGCGGCCATGTCTTCACCGACCGGCTGCTGCATGCGCGCGGGGTGCATGAGACCATGCTGCTGGGCTCTGACACCATCAGGCCGCTGTTGCGGCGCCTGGTGCCCGAGGCCGAGATTTCGTCGCGTCCGCGTTTTTCGACGCTGCGCTACGCCGGACCGAAGAAGCTCACCCGCCTGCCGCCCCGGAGCGCGGTGGTCGCCTTTGCCGTTTCCGACGTCTTCGCGCTCGCCGAGGCGATGCGCCGCCGCCAGGGCGGCACCGCGGTGGTGATGGGCGCCTTGTCGCCCCGCGCGCGCAACGCCCAGGTGGGCCTCTTCCAATCGGGCGAGGTCGATTACCTGGTGGCGACCGACGCCATCGGCATGGGCCTCAACATGGATTTGGACCATGTCGCTTTCGCGCGCCTGGTGAAGTTCGACGGCTTCGCGCCGCGCCGCCTGGCGCCCGCCGAGATCGCGCAGATCGCCGGCCGCGCCGGACGGCATATGAGCGACGGCAGTTTCGGCGTCACCGACGAGATTTCGGCGCTCGCGCCCGAAACCGTCGAGGCGGTGGAAAACCACCGCTTCGATCCGCTGCGCCGGCTCTATTGGCGCAACGCACGGCTCGATTACCGCTCCGTGGGCGGCTTGATAGCCTCGCTCGAAACCCGGCCCCGCATCCCCGGCCTGGTCGCGGCGCGTCCGGCCGACGATCTGCTGGCGTTGCGCGCGCTGGCGCAGATGTCCGACATCGCCGCTCTCGCCCGGAGTCCCGCGGCGGTGCGGCTCCTCTGGGAGGTCTGTCAGATTCCGGATTTCCGCAAGGTGATGAGCGACAACCATGCGCGGCTCCTGGCGCAGATCTACCGGCATTTGGCGGGTCCTTCCGGCCGCTTGCCCACCGACTATGTCGCAGGGCAGGTGAGCCGCCTCGACCGGCTCGACGGCGACATCGACACGCTGATGACGCGGATATCCCATGTCCGCACCTGGACCTACATCACCCATCGCGGCGATTGGCTCCGCGAAGCGCCTTCCTGGCAGGAGCGCGCCCGCGCCATCGAGGACAATCTCTCCGACGCGCTGCACGACCGCATCACCCAGCGCTTTGTTGATAAACGTTCCGCGGTGCTGGTGCGCAAGCTGGCGGCAAGCGGCGAGCTGTTGGCCTCGGTAAGCGCTGCGGGCGAGGTCAAGGTCGAGGGCCATTACGCGGGCAAACTCGAGGGCTTCCGCTTCCGTCCCGATCTGAGCGCTTCGGGCGCAGCCGCCAAGACCCTGCTGGCCGCTTCGCAGCGCGTGTTGCGCGGCGAGATCGCGCGAAGGGTCAAGCTCCTGGAACGGGCGGATGACTCGGATTTCGCCTTGACGCCGGACGGCGCGGTTACCTGGCGCGGCGGCCCCGTCGGCAAACTGGTTCCGGGAGCCGAGATTCTGGCGCCGAAGGTCGAGGCCGCTCCCAGCGATTTCTTCGCCGGCGATCAGCGCGAAACGGTGCGCAGGCGCCTAGCGGCTTTCGTCGAGGCGCATTTGCGCCATGGCCTGGCCGCGCTCTTCCAGGCACGCGAGGCCCCGCTTTCGGGAACCGCGCGCGGCTTGGCCTTCCAATTGGGCGAGGCGCTCGGCAGCTTGCATGCCAAGCCGGCTTCGCCGCTGGTGGCCTCGCTCGCTTCATCCGACCGCAAGCGGCTTTCGCTTTTGGGCGTGCGTTTCGGGGTCGAATCGATTTACCTCGAGCCGCTGTTGAAGCCCGAGGCGATCCGCTTGCGCGGCCTGCTCTGGGCGCTGGCATCCGGCGGGAAAGCGCCCCCGATGCAAAAGGGTTTTGCGGCGCCGCGCGATCCCGCCGTCTCCGCTGCGGCCTATGAAGCGATGGGTTATCGCGTGCTGGGGAGCCGCGTGTTGCGCCTCGACCGGGTCGAGCGCCTGACCGCGCGCGCCCGCGCCTTGGCCCGGCAAGGCGCCTTCGCGGCCTTGCCGGAATTGGCATATCTTGCCGGCTGCGCCGCCGCGGATTTGCCCGGGGTGCTCGCCGGTTTGGGCTATCGCGCTGCCAATCCGGGCGGCCAGGGAATTATTTTCCGCGCCCGCGCGCCGGCGCGGCGCAGCAGCGCGAAGCCGGGCTCGCAAGACGGGCCCTTCGCCAAGCTCAAGGAGCTGACCCTGGCGCGATGAACATGGCCACGATCCGCCTCGATAAATTTCTATTTCACGCGCGGCTGGCGCGGACGCGGTCCTTGGCGGCGCGGCTTTGCAGCGGCGGCAAGGTGGCGGTCGGCGGCAATTTTGCGCTCAAACCCCACCATCCGGTGCGAGTCGGCGACGTTCTGACGCTCGAGCGCGGGCCTTGGCTGCTCCGCATCACGATCCGCGCGCTGCCCCGGAAACGGGGAGGCGCCGCCGAGGCGCGGTTGAGTTACGACGAGAACGCGCCAGTTCTGCGCCCGGCCGAGCCCTGGATTCCGCTCCTCGACGAGGAAATCCCGGAGACCGTCCCGGAGACCGTCTAGGCGTCGCAGCCGTGATAGGCGCCGATGTCGAGGTGGAAGTGGTTGGCGTGGTCGCGGTTGGTCTTGGGCGTCAGCACCATGCTGAACAACCCGCAGGCGCCCCGCGCCACGGCGCGCAGGAAATCGCGCTTCGGCCCGGGCGGGTCCCAATCCCGCTTGACCGAGATCACCGTGCCGTCGGCGAGCTTGAATCCCGCCACGTCGATGGCGTCGCCCTTGGCGTGTTCGCTCCATTCCCCGCCCGGGCGGCCGCGGCAGGAATAGGTCCCGAAATGGATGATTTCCGCGACGCCCTGGTGGAAGCGGGCTTGCGCCTGTGGCACCACCACCTCGCGCGCGAATTTCTCGATCTTGAGCGCCAGATCGCAGCTCATCAGCGCCGGTCGCGAGAGCGCCACGCCGGCCGAACTCACCCGCACCGAATCGTAAACCGGGCAAGGCCCCTCGGGCGCGGTCTCCTTCACGTAGCGGACGTGGAACTGGTCGAGCTGGGCGAGGCAGATTTCGGGCGAAAGCCGGGGCGGCGGCCGCGGCGCATAATGCGAACCGCAACCGGCCAGCGGTACTATCGAGGCGAGCAGCAGGATGGCGCGACTCGGGATTCGCATCCGCATCATCCCTCACAGAATCACGGCGGATTCCATGCCCGCAACCGGAATCTTGCGCGTCTTGCGCGAACCGGGCCGGGTGGGCCAAGGTGCCGGACCATGAAGGAAAGCGATCTCCAGGGGGCGTTCCGGGGCAAGCGCGCGCTGGTCGCCGGGGGCCTGGGCTTCATCGGCTCGACCCTGGCGCGCCGCCTGGCCGGTTTGGGCGCGGAGGTGCTGGCGGCCGACGCGCTGCTGCCCGACCAGGGCGGCAACCGCTTCAACCTGGCGGGGGCGGAGGGCAAAAACCTCGCGGTCGAGATCCTCGATCTGCGCCAGGGGCATCTCGACCGCCTGGTCCAGGGCCGCGACTTCCTGTTCAACCTGGCCGGCCAGCAGAGCCATTTGGGCTCGATGGACGCGCCGCTCGACGATCTCGATTTGAATTGCCGCGTGGCGCTGGCGCTGCTCGAAGCCTGCCGCAAATCCGCGCCCGGCATGACGGTGGTCTACACCTCGACCCGCCAGGTTTACGGCAAGCCGCGTTCGCTTCCGGTGGACGAAAGCCATCCGCTCGCCCCGGTGGACATCAACGGCATCCACAAGCTGGCCGGCGAGCAATACCACCTGCTCTATCACCGGCTCTACGGACTCAAATCGGCGGTGCTGCGCCTCACCAACACCTATGGCCCGCGCATGCGGGTCAAGGATGCGCGCCAGACCTTCATCGGCCTGTGGCTGCGCGACCTGATCGAGGGCAAGCCCTTCGAGGTCTGGGAAGGCGCGGGCTTGCGCGATTTCACCTATGTGGACGACGCGGTCGAGGCGCTGCTCCTCGCCGCCTGCCAGCCCAAGGCGCAAGGGCAGGCCTTCAATCTCGGCGGCGGCGCCGCGCTGTCGCTCAAGGATCTCGCCGGCAAGCTGGTCGCGGGTTTCGGCGGCGGCGGTTACGCGTTGAAGCAATTCCCGCCCGAGCGCAAGCGCATCGACATCGGCGATTACCAGGCCGACGACCGGCGCTTCCGCGCCGCATCCGGCTGGGAGCCGCGCGTTCCCCTGGAAGAAGGGCTGAAGCGTTCGCTCGATTATTACCGTGTCAATCTGGCGCATTACCTGTGAGCGCCGCATGACCGGCAAAATCCCGCCCAAAATCCCGCAAGCCGACCCGCGCGCCGCCTACCTCGCCCGCCGCGCCGAAATCGACCGCGCGATAGCGGGCGTGCTCGAAAGCGGCCATTATGTCCTGGGCGAGGAAGTGGCGGGTTTCGAGCGCGAATTCGCCGCTTATATCGGCCAACGCCACGGCATCGGCGTCGCCTCGGGCACCGATGCGCTGGTGCTGGGCCTGAGGGCGCTCGATCTGCCGCCGGACTCATACGTCGCCACGGTGTCGCATACCGCGGTCGCGACCGTGGCGGCGATCGAGCTGGCGGGATTGAAGCCGCTGCTGCTCGACATCGAACGCGATTTCATGACCCTCGATCCCGATGCGCTCATCCGCTGCCTGGAAAAGCCGCCGGGGAAAATATCCGCGATCATCCCGGTGCATCTCTACGGCCAGGCCGCCGATCTCGACGCCATCCTGTACCTGGCGCGGAATCACGGGCTGAAGCTGATCGAGGATTGCGCCCAGTGCCACGGCGCCGCGCTCGGCAACCGGCGGCTCGGCGGTATCGGCGATCTCGCCTGTTTCAGCTTCTATCCGACCAAGAATCTGGGATGTTTCGGCGACGGCGGCGCCGTGCTCGCCCGCGATGAGAAAAATGCTTCGCGCCTCCGGGGTTTACGCGAATATGGCTGGGGCGAGCGTTATGTCAGCGACTTCGCGGGCATGAATTCGCGCCTCGATGAGCTTCAGGCGGCGGTGCTGCGGGTGAAGTTGAAGCATCTCGATGCGGACAATGCGCGCCGGGTGTCCATCGCCGATGCCTATGACCGGGGATTGAAGGATACCGGCCTTACCCTGCCGGCGCGCCGCAAGGGCGCAACCCATGTCTTCCACCAATACGTGGTGCGGAGTCCGAAGCGCGATGCGTTGCGCGCCGCGCTCGACAAACAGGGCGTCGGCACCGGCATCCATTATCCGGCGCCGGTGCATCTCCAAGGGGCTTATCGCGGGAGAGTCGCGCTCGATCCCGCGGGCCTGGGCGAAAGCGAGCGGGCATCGCGCGAGGTGTTGAGCCTGCCGATCTATCCGGAACTGGCCGATGAATCGGTCGCGCGCGTGATCGCGGCGATCCGCCAGTCGCTTTAGGGCTCGGACAGGACGCCAAGTCCGCTTTCGACCCGAAGCGGACGTCATCCGTCGTCGGCGAAAATACCGTTATTGAAGGAGGTCCTGCATCGCGCGGATCGCCACCGAATATCCTTTAGCGCCGAGACCCACGATGATTGCCGTGGCGACTTTTGACACATACGAATTGTGATAGTACGCCTCGCGCTTGTGAACGTTCGAAATGTGCAGCTCGATAATCGGTCCCGGAAACATCTTTAGGGCATCGAACAGCGCGAGCGACGTGAACGTGTAGGCGGCCGGATTTATAATGATGCCGCTGCCGTTATCGATCGCCTCGTGCACCCACTCGATCAGCTGTGTCTCGCTGTTGGTTTGTCGAAACTCGATGGGCTGCTTCTTGGCCTCGGCGCGGCACATAGCCTCAACATCCGCGAGCGTCGTCGTGCCGTAGATGTGCGGCTCCCGCGTCCCGAGCCGATTGAGGTTTGGACCGTTGAGGACGTAGATGGGTTTGGGCATGAGATTACCTTTCTTGTCTTGCGAATTTAGAGGCGGTCACCCACGGCGGTCAGCGTATCCCATCGCCTGACGGCGGAGGAAACCGAGCCGTTACCGCGATCAGTGAGAGTCAACGCCTGGCCCATAGCCGGTCCGAGGCGTGCCTATTAAGTCCATGGGGCATCAGGAAAGGGCCAACGGCCAAGGGGCAGACACCGAGCCATCAATACGCTTGAAGATAATCCCGGCATTACGGATGATGCTCCCAACTTAAAATAGGGGGTTGTTGCAACGCAAAAAAATCCGACGGATTCCGCCCAACGTGGCGGATACGCCCCTATGCGCCAATGAAGCCAACAAACACAGCTAGGGAGAGAACCATGGGCATAAATTCCGTTTCGACCAAACTCGACCGCCGTACGGTCATCAAGGCCGCCGCCGCCGCCGGCGTGGCGCAATTCGCCGCGCCCTTCGTCATCACCGCGCGCGCCGCCGATACCCTCAAGATCGGCATGATCAATCCGTTCACCGGCGTCTATGCCGCGGTCTCCAACAACGAGCTGATCGGCGCCAAGTTCGCGGTCGAGCAGGTCAACGCCAAGGGCGGCATCCTCGGCCGCCAGGTCGAGCTGCTGACCGAGGATTCGGCCAACGACGTCGGCACCGGCGTGCAGAAAGCGCAAAAGCTGATCGACCGCGACCAAGTCACATTCCTCATGGCGGACGTGAACTCCGCCATCGCGCAGGCGGTCGCGCAAGTGTCGAACGAGAAGAAGGTGCTGCATATCGTCCCGGGCGGCCACACCGATCCGATCACCGGCACCGACTGCCACTGGAACGTGTTCCGCGTCTGCAACACGACGGCGATGGAAGCCAATTCGGTCGCGCCCGAGGTGTTCAAGAGATATGGCAAGAAGTGGTACTTCATCACGCCGGATTACTCTTTCGGTCATACCCTCGAGGCCGCGGCGAAGAAGAATCTCGCGAATTTGGGCGGCACCGTCGCCGGCGACGCGCAGACGCCGCTCGGCACCACCGACTTCTCGGCCTATCTCATCCAGGCAAAAGCCGCCAACCCGGACGTGATACTCGTGCTGCCGCAAGGCGGCGACATGGTCAACTGCATGAAGCAGATCGCGCAGTTCGGCATCGGCAAGCAGATCCATATCGCGGGATTGCAGCAGGAAGAGGAATCGCTCATCGGCATGCCGCCGGAGGCGCGGACCGGCACCTGGATGCTCGAATGGTATTGGAAGCAGCCGGGCGTGCCGCATGTCGAGCAGTTCGTCGCCGATATCCGCAAGCGCAGCGGCGGCCACGTACCGACGGCGCGCACCTGGTTCGGCTATACCGCGCTCTGGACGTTCAAGCTTGTCACCGACAAGGCGAAGACGCTCGACGCGGTGAAGCTCGCGAAGGCGCTAGGCGGCTTGGAGCTGCCGCCGGAGATCAAGCTGCAGCCCAACAAGGTCTATTATGCCGCGGGCGACCACCAGTTGCGGACCTCGTCCTTCGTCGGTCATGCGGTGGAGAACTCCGGCGAGCGCCGATCCGGAAGACTTGTTCGTGGTCGAGACCGTCGTGCCGGGCGACAAGACCTCGCCGCCGGACACCGAGACCGGCTGCAAGCTCACGTGGCCGGCCTGACGCGCATCTTGGCGTAGCGATCAGCCCCCTCCCTTTGCCCGCCCCGGATTCCCGGGGCTGGCGGGGAGGGGAAATTTATTGTGTGAAGCGGATGACCCAGCTTCTCCTGTTCAACATCACCAACGGCCTCATGATCGGCGCCTTCTACGTGCTGATGGCGCTCGGCCTGTCGCTCATCCTGAACCTCTCCGGCGTGATCAATTTCGCGCATGGCGGCTTTCTCGTCATCGGCGGCTACATCGCCTATACGCTCGAGCCTTATCTCGGCTTCTGGGGCGCGCTGGTCGCCTCGCCCTTCCTGACCGCCATCATCGGGCTCGCCGTCGAACGCGTTCTGATCAGCCGCGTCTACGGCCGCGATCCGCTTTACAGCCTCCTGCTGACCTTCGGCCTGGCCTATATCCTCGAGGCCGGCACGCGCATGATCTGGGGTGCGCAGGGCAAGCCCTTCACTATTCCCGAGTTCCTGTCGAAGCCCATAAGCAACGAGTTCTTCTTCATCACCGGCTATCGCCTGTTCATGGTGCTGATCGTGGCGGTGGTGGTGACGGGGCTTTTCAGCTTCCTGCGCCTCACGCGCATCGGCATCCGTATCCGTGCGGGCACGCTCGACCTCGAAACCGTGGCGGGGCTCGGCGTCAACGTACGCGCGCTGCGCTCCTTGAATTTCGCGGTCGGCATTTTCATCGCCGGCTTGTCGGGCGTGCTGGCAGGCGGGCAATTGGGCCTCGAGCCGACGATGGGCGCGGGCCTGCTGATGCCGAGCTTCATCGCCATCATCGTCGGCGGCGTGGGCTCCCTGGCGGGAACCCTGGTCGGCGGGTTGCTGATCGGCGTCGCCTCGGGCCTTACCGCCGTGTTCTACCCCTCGGCGAGCGAGGCCGTGATCTATGTGCTGATGGCGGTGGTGCTGCTGACCCGCCCGCGCGGCTTGTTTGGCGAAGAGGGCATGCTGACGTGAACGAGATGAACCGCAAACTCTCAATCCTCGCGGCGATCTGGGTGGCGCTCGTGTGCGCGCCGTTTTGGATGCCCTATGTCGGCGGTTACACCGCGCTGGGGACCCGTGTGCTGGTGCTGGGATTGGGCGCCATGTCGGTGAATTTCCTCCTGGGCTTCACCGGCGTCTTGTCCTTCGGACACGCCGCCTGGTTCGGCCTCGGCGCCTATGGCTGCGGGCTGCTGCTGAAATTCGTCGCGCCCAGCACGTCGCTGGGCCTGCTGGCCGGGACGCTCCTGGGCGGCGTCATGGGCGGGTTATTGGGTGCGCTCCTCGTGCGCCGGCGCGGCGTTTATTTCGCCATGGTGACGATCGCCTTCGGCCAGGTGTTCTATTACATCGCCTTCCAGTGGAGCTCCTTGACCGGCGGCGATGATGGCTTGCGCGGCTTCGAGCGCCAGCCGCTGCATCTGGGGTTCGCGACCGTGGACATCCTATCGGACTCCACCGCCTTCTATTACTTCGTGCTGGTTTGCTTTGCGCTGGTCGTGGCGGCCATGGCGTTCATTTTGCGCTCGCCTTTCGGCCGCACCATGCTCGCGATCCGGGAGAACGAGCGCCGCGCGCGTTTTCTCGGCATTCAGATCGAGCAGCATATTTGGATCGCCTTCACGCTCTCCTGCTTCTTCATGGCCTTCGCCGGATCGCTCTACGCGCTGGTCAACAACTTCGCCGATCCCCTGGGGCTCCACTACAGTCAGTCGGGCAACTTCGTCATCATGGCGGTGTTGGGCGGCATGCGCCGATTCTGGGGACCGTTGTTGGGCGCGGTGGTTTTCGTCGTGCTGCAGGATTACGTCTCGAGCATCACCATCAACTGGCAGATTTTCATCGGCATCTTGTTCGTGCTGGTGGTGCTGTTCTTCCCGCGCGGCCTCCTGGGCTTCCTTCAGCAGCGAAAGCGCGCGTGAGCCTTTTGCAGGCCAAATAGGCCGGCAAGAATTTTGGCGGTCGGGCCGCGATCGGCGGCGTGTCGGCGACCGTCAGGCCTGGGCGGAAAAACGCGCGCCGATTGGCGCCTTGTCTTCTGCAAACGGCGGGTCATACTGGCACGCGTCGATGCGGCCGGCATCGAAGAAGGGGGTCTGTCATGGCCATCGTGAAAGCCGCCGTGGTGCAAAACGCGCCGGTCGTCTTCGACCGGGACGCGACGCTCGATAAGGCCGCGCGCTTGACGGCGCAGGCGCGCGCGGGCGGCGCGGAGCTGGTGGTGTTTCCCGAGGCTTTCGTGTCGGCCTATCCGAAAGGGCTCAACTTCGGCGCGGTCGTGGGCGGACGCACCCCGGCCGGCCGCGAGGATTTCCGGCGCTACTACGACAGCGCCGTGGACGTGCCCGGCCCGGATGCAAGGCGCCTCGGCGAGATCGCTGGCGACAATGCCGTCCATCTGGTCATCGGCGTGATCGAGCGCGAGGGCGGGACGCTCTATTGCACGGTCCTGTTCTTCGCCCCGGACGGCCGGTTGCTCGGCAAGCACCGCAAGCTGATGCCGACCGCCTCCGAGCGTCTCGTTTGGGGGTACGGCGACGGCTCCACCCTGCCGGTCTTCGAAACGCCCCTCGGGCGTCTCGGCGCGGTGATCTGCTGGGAGAATTACATGCCGATGATGCGCATGGCGATGTACGCCAAGGGCATCCAGCTCTATTGCGCGCCCACGGCCGACGACCGCGACACCTGGCTGCCCTCGATGCAGCATGTGGCGCTGGAAGGGCGGTGTTTCGTCCTGTCCGCCTGTCAGATGCTGCTGCGGGCCGATTGTCCGGCCGACTACGCCGCGATCCAGGGCGACGATCCCGACACGGTGCTGATGCGCGGCGGAAGCTGCATCATAAGCCCGCTCGGACGGGTTCTGGCCGGCCCGGTGTTCAATCAGACCCAAATCCTGCACGCGGACCTTGATATGAACGAGATCGCGCGGGGCAAGTACGATTTCGACGTCGCGGGCCACTACGCCCGGCCGGACGTGTTTCGCCTCGGCGTCAACGAGCGCGCGACGCCGGCGGTGGTGTTCGAGCGGAATCCGGAGGCGGAGGGCGGCGGTTCCGGCTGACGGCGATCCCCGCCGCCGGCGCCGCGCGCGCGGCCGCGGCGATCCGCCAGCCGCTTTGAGGGCCGTGGGCTCGAACGGCCGTTGGCGGGAGGAGGCATCATCATGAAAGACGATATTTTCATACCTCTCATAGCCGTGATCTTCGTCATGGGGTTCGTCACATTCATCGCGCTGGAACTGGCGGCGTTGGGCGTGGAAGCGCCTTATCTTCTGTTCCTGCCGGCGGTCATATTTTGCTACGTGTTCGGCAGCCTCGTTACGGCGGCGGCGGCGTTGCTCGTCGGCACCTTGTCGACATGGTATTTCTTCATTCCGCCGGTGTGGTCTTTCGCGCCGCCGAGCCTCGAATACAACATCACTTTGCTGCTCTTCATCTGCGTGGCGATCGTCATGTGCGTCATAATCTACGACCTGAACCGCCAGATCGAGAAGCTCACCCGGGAAAACGAACGGCTAAGCGCCAAGAACAGACAGACGCGCGCCAAGGTCGAGTAGAATCGCGTGCGCTCGCGCGGTACGGCTGGCCGCCTTGCCCGCCCTGCCGCGCGCGTGATTGCGGCCAACCCATGTCCGTTGTTGGGAGTAAAGTGGAAATAGGAGTGCCGTCCGGTTTTGAGGGTTACTAGGAAAGTCGAAGAATCAAATTAGGCCAGTCTTTTATTAGCGGTGCATCGATACATCGATGGAGAGCGATTTTCCTTCACCGGATTCGGTTCCAGTGCCGATGAGTGCTTTTCCATCGCCCGTCCACGTCAAAATGAATTCTTCGGAGAAAACCGACCCGCCCGACGTGGGATTCCCGGTGAAACGGTATTCCCCATTGGCATTTGCCGAAATCCGATATTGCGCATTCATCGAGGAGTTTCCGCCGCATTGCGCTGAATAATGGGCGGACCAATTGGCGCCTCCCGAATTGGGGGGCGCGCCGATTGAAATGTTCCCGATGCAGGAACCCTGCTCCATTCTCCAATTTCCACTGATGTCTATCGGAGTCGGCCCCTGTCCAAATGCCATCGGTTCGGCGGCGAACAATAAAATGACGCTCGCCGCCAAGGGTTTGATTGCGACTTTCATGGATTTCCTTTTTACGCCGAGCCGCCCTTCATTGCCGTGAACCGACCATGACGCTTGCGGACAGTCTCGGCAATAGTCCCCTGTAGCGCCGCTTTGACCGGCTCGCCAATCGTCCAAACACAGTCGGCGAGGCCAAGCTGCCTTGCGGATGAGACACGATGACGGGTATTTCGAGGAAGTATCCATATCTGATTTCTCTGCATGGACTTTCGTCAAAATAACCGCCGCCGCGTCACTGGCGTCACCGCCACGCGGCCGCTTTAAGGAAACGGATCCTTGATCAGGTTGAAGGCGATGGAGATGCGTGGCCGCTTGCCGTTATGAGGGTAGACCATGTGCGGCACGTGGCTCGGGAAAATGATCATCAGCCCGGGCACGGGCCGGATGTAGATGCCCGGAGGCAGCACGGTGGCAAAAAACGTGTCGGCGCGCGACTGGCACGGATCGGTCAATTCGAGCGCGGTGCCGTGTTCGGCATCGGGCGGCGGGTCGCCGTCATCGACGTAATAGGTTCCCGACCAAGTCGAGAAACCATGAGTGTGCTTGCGGTTGAAATCGCCGGTGCGGTTGACATTGGCCCAAATCTCGAGCTTCCAGTTGAAGGGCGGCACGTTACGCCCAGCCAAGGTCTGGCGCGTTGCCTCGTCGGCCATCTCGATCATGCGGGCGATCAGGGTTTTGCCGGCCTCGCCGCAGAATTCGAGCAAACCGGAATCCGAATGCCAGCCACCGACATTGCTGCGGCTTTTGGCCTCGCCGCCGGTAATCTGCTCCTGCGCCAGGATTTTCTCGCGCAGCCCGTCGTTGAGCGCGTCGCTGTCGGGCCAAGTGTAGATCATGAATGGACTCGCGAAGAAATTCACGATCTTGGCGTCCTTCAGTCCCGCCATGCAAACCCCTCCCGCAGCTCCGTTCGGCTTGAAAGCGCCCGACCATCACCTGGTCAAGAAGTTACAAATTCAATCGGGCCGTTTACACTGTTTTTAGTCCCACCCGGGATTATCGATAATCCTCCGACTCCCTCAAAAGACAACCAGGGCCGAAACCGATCGCTCTGGCGACATGAGGATTAGCCAGCAGACGCGTCCCGGCTTATCCGGGGTCTGATTTGCCGATGGTTATGGAGCTGAAAGCGGACATGCCGCACGCGTCGCGCAATGTCCGCCGTCGGGGGCAAAGCGGACGCGATCCCGCACCAAAGAAAGCGGCCCGGGCTTGCGCCCGGGCCGTATGGTCGAAGCCTGTGCGTAAAGCCGTTACTGGATGGCGATCGTGGTGCGCCGGTTGCGCGGCTCTTTCACGCCATCGGGCGTCGGCACGGCGAGGTTGGTCTTGCCGTACCAAGCGGTGCTGATCTTGGCGGACGGTACGCCGTCCTTGATCATCGCGGCGCGTACGACGTCGGCGCGGCTATGCGACAGGCCCATATTGTAGGCCGCCGTGCCGGACGTGTCGGTGTAGCCGGCGATTGCGACCTTGAGCATGCCGTTCGCCTTGTAATAGGCGGCCGCGTTGTCGACCACCTTCTGGCCGTCGGCGGTCAGGTCCGATTTGTTGAAGTTGAAATAGACGACGAAGTTCTGCTGGCCACCGCCGAGAATCGCCATCAGCTCGGCATGGCACCGTCCGTTAAAGCCGTACGCGATTTGCCACTCGGTATGCTCGATCCAGCAATCGAACAGCACCTGGGCGTGGGCGGCCGTATCGGCGTTGCGGTCGCGGTTGGCGTCGAGAAAGCCCACCAGCCGTTTGCGCGTGTCGTTCAAGACGACGCCGTAGCCTACCGGCGCGTCATTCGGCGTCGCAATCGCCCAGTTGCCGACATTCTCGGGCGGAACCACCTTGCCCATGTCGGCGGCCAGGCCCTTGCGCGCGAAGTAGTCGGCATCGTCCATCATCCCCTCGTTATTCAGCAGCGAGTGGGACAGGCGGCCGTAATGCGTGCCCAGATCCCCGTTGAACGGGCTGACGCCCGGAGCGGGCTGGGCGGCTTGCAGCGCGGCGACGTTCATCGACGCGGTGGGATAGTTGCCGCGCAGCGGCGGGCTATAGGACCAGGCGGAACATCCGGCCATGAAAAGCCCGGCGGCGATAACCATCGCATAGCGATGGAAGGATTTGCGCTTGATCATCATGATTCGATCCTCGTTCCCTTGTAAAAGTGGAAAATGGTGGGCTGGGTTCTATTGGCGCGCCGCATTTAGCGATGCTCGCCGCCGTGTCCGCCGCCGCCGCAGCAGGGCTCGCCGTGGGGGCCCTCGTAGTATCCGCCGCCGCCGAAATAGCCGGGGCCGCCGTAATAGCCGGGGCCGACCCCAACGATGCAGCCGGATAACGCCAGCAGTGCCGCCGCAACCAGGGCCATTTTCAGCATTGTCATGTGGGTATTCTCCATTGAGCTGCAATCCACGCGTTGAGACGATAGCCGGAGAGTGATTCGGGAGGCAGCTTCGGAAACTACTCAGGCCTCAGGCCTTAAAGACGATCGCCTAATGCCCCGCGCCCAGCATCGCGATGACGCTGGCGAAAAGAAGCAAGGACATGAAAAACGTCACGAATTTTGCGCACATATCCGCCTCCCCATCTCCAGTGGAACTCGAACATTAGCCAGGGAATGTTGCGAGCGGCAGCCCCGGATAGTACTCAGGCTGCTTTGGTCCTCCGCCCCCGAACCCGGACCGGACCCGGACCAGGCATGACTTGGACTTGGAAGCCCATCTCCGCTCCCGATCCAAGGCGGGCCTTCTGCTTGCGTCGAACAATGTCCGTTGTCGGGGGTAAAGCGGACATGAAGCTGACATGCCGCTGCGTCCGTTTTTGACCCAAAGCGGACATGCATGCCCAGGCGCGCTTGGAGATAAAGTGGATGCCGATCAGACAGAAATATCAGCGAAAACATGGTTGTGATGCGGTTTAAATTTTGACCCTACATAATTAAGGTCATCGGCCGTTTAAATTGATTCGACTCATATGTCTAAATACGACATAGCTTAATGCATCGGCGATGACTGCCTTGGGCCTCCCGCCGGCTGAGAGACAACGCCTGCCCCCTCCAAGAGAGGTTGCGCGTGCTCCCGCCTTCATGACGGTGGGGAGCAGCCATGATGGAAGATCCGCACATTATCCGGCTTAATATCCGGCATTATCGGGAATTGCTGAATCTTCACAGCACGGAAGAGACGCGACAGCAGGTATTGAAACTGCTTGCTCGAGCGCAAGAGCAACTGCCTTTAGCAATGGCCGAAGCGCAAGAGCGCAATCGTTAAGCGGCTTTGCCTGCCATCGTGCGTTTCCGTGGCGCCGAGATGTACCGCATCGAGGAGAAAACCATGCCGCGTGCCGACGCCATCGCCGCCCGCCCTAAAGCATTTCCCGTCATCACGCACGCCAAGGTCGATGCCGATGGCTTGTCGCGCCTTTTGTTGGCGTATACATCGCGGAGCATTGAAGCCGGCAAGATCTTTCACCATGAAGCCGGCGAGACCTTTCTCCATGAAGGCGAATCGGCGACCCATTTCTTCACCGTCGCCGAAGGCACGGTAAAGCTCTTCAAGATGCTATTCGACAACCGCCGCGCGGTCATTGGCTTCCTGTTCCCGGGCGACCTTTGCGGTTTCAGCGACGCCGTCAAATACAACTTCAACGCCAAGGCGCTGACGCCGGTGCGTCTGTGCAGCTTTCCACGAAGCGAGCTTAAGCGCATGTATCTCGATTACCCCGGCTTGGAGAGCCAGCTTCTGGAGCTGGTTACACGTGAACTCGCCGCCACGCAGGACCAGATGATGTTGCTTGGCCGCATGACTGCGCCTGAGCGCGTGGCCTCGTTCCTGTTGATGCTCGCCCGCCGGCAGAGCTGGCCCGGCGACTGGATCGAGTTGGCGATGAGCCGCGCCGATATCGCTGATTATCTCGGCCTTTCCACCGAAACCGTGAGCCGCGTCCTGACCGCGCTGAAGGCCAGTGGCTGCGTCGTGCTGGCCCCCAACAAGGTGCGCATCGCCGATGCCGACGCGTTGACGCAACTAGCCGAAGGTGTCGGCAGCGACGACGATTAGCATCGTTTAAGCACCCGGCTTATTCCAGTAACCTCCCCCAGACTTGCCGTGCCATCGGGCACGGCATTTTCTTGCCTGTACTTGACGAAATCCCGATGCAAGATGGATGCCCGCTATCGGGGGCAAGGCGGACGTCGATCAACCGTTGCCCGCCGATCTTGCTTTATGCGTGCCCGCCCTCGCCGAGCCGGTGCAGCAGCGCCACCCCGGCGAGGATCATGGATATCGCGCCGATCTTGGCCGGCGTTAAGCGATTCGTCCCAGGCGAAATGCGCCACCGCCGCCACCACCACATAGCTCACCGCCACCGAGGGATAGGCCACCGAGATCGGAATCTTGCGGATGGCGATGAGATGGTAAAAGCGACCGCATCGTCACTGTTTCATTAAGCCCAAGAATCCCATTCGTGTTCGATCCCTTCTTGCTTGCAGAACGCGCGGAATTCATCAACCGCTTTGTTTCTGCCGGCGTATTTTTCCCGCAGCAGAGCGAATACAAGTTTGGGAAGCGCCGAGGCGGGAACGTCGATCCAGAACTCGTAATCGCTATCGCCCCAGATTTCTTTAACCAGCGTACCCATGTCTTGGGTATCCAATTTGATCGAGCCGTCGGCATTGACGGACAGGCGAACTGAGCGAAAGTTATCGCCTTCTTGGCGATACAGCTCGGTTGAATGGGTTTCCGTCATTCTTCGCCTCCCGAAACTAATTTGAAATTACAGACTCATGCGCGGGGCGCCTGAGATGGCGGGCTTCTCATGACATATCAAATCTTCGTACCAATCTCCGGTTCCGGCACGAAGCGGACGTCGATCAACCGTTGCCCGCCGATCTTGCTTTATGCGCGTACGCCCTAGCCGAGCCGGTGCAGCAACGCTACCCCGGCGAGGATCATGGCGATGGCGCCGATCTTGGCCGGCGTGAGCGTTTCGTCCCAGGCGAAATGCGCCACCGTCGCCACCACCACATAGCTCACCGCCACCGAGGGATAGGCCACCGAGATCGGAATCTTGCGGATGGCGATGAGATAGAGGAAGGCGGCGCAGCCGTATAATCCCACGCCGATGATGGTGTAGACGTTCATCAGCTGGGCCGCGAAATCGGCCGTGCCCTGCACGCCGCTCTTGAGCAGCAGCTGGCCGCAGACCGCGATCAATATGCCGCCGAACAGCGCGGCGTAATAAGGCAGCAAAATCGGCATTACACGCTCCTGACGATTCCGGGCCGCGCCGCGCGCTCGGCGGCTTCGTTGCGCGAAACCTCGCGCACCACGGCTTGCGGCTTGCGGTTGACGGTCAGATAAATCCGGCCGAGATACTCGCCGATCAACCCCAGGATCAGCAACTGCACGCCCGAGAGCAGCATCACCGCCACGGTCAAGGACGCCCAGCCGGGCGGGGTCTGCTCGAGGAAGATCGCGTCCACCGCCGCCCAGGCCGCGCCGATCACGCCGAGAAAGCTCAAGGTAAATCCGGCGAAGGTCGCAAGCCGCAGCGGCATGATCGAGAAATTGACGAACATGCTGAGCCACAGCCGCACCAGCCGGCGCAGATTGTAGTTGCTGCTGCCGTGCTCGCGCGCCAGATGCTCGACCTCGAGGCTTTCGATGCGCTGCGTCACCTGCAACAAGAGCCCGTCGATGTACGGGAAGGGCCCGTCATAGGACGTGGCCTGGCTCGCGGCGAAGGCGCTGATGCAGCGGAAGCTCGAGAGATAAAGCCCCTTCGGCTTGTCGAGCACGAAATCGGCGACGCGGTTGGTGAAGCGGCTGCCGAGATTGCGCCAGCCGGCGTGTTGTTTCTCGATCGGCTTGGCATAGACCAGATCGGCGCCGGTCTGTTGCGCGTGGCGCAACAGCCGCAGCACCTCGTCCGGCGGGTTCTGCAGATCGTCGTCCATGGTGATGACATGCGATCCGCGCGCCTGGCGCAGGCCCGCCATCACCGCGTTGTGCTCGCCGTAATTGCGCGCCAGATCGACCAGCGTGACCGGCACGCGCGTCTTGCGGATCAGCTCGCGGCAGACATCCAGGCTGTCATCCGGGCTGTTGTCGTTGACCAGCACGATCTCGTGCCCGCCCGGAATCTCGAGCCCGGCGAGCGCCGCCACCAGCGGCCCGATGCTGCGGGCGCCGTTATAGACCGGGATGACGATGCTGAGCGCGAAACTGGTCATGGCCTCACTCCGGCCGCCAGAATCGAGCCGCCGAAGGGAAGACGCAAGCCCCATGCGAGGAGCCATGCCAGCAGGCCCGATTCGGCCGCCGCCACCCCCGCCAGCAGCCATTCCAGCGGCCGCGGCAGCACGGAAACGTCGCTCGCGGCGCCTCGGGACCCGAGCTTGCGCCGCGCCACCATCAGGGGAAAGAGCAGGGTGTTCCAATAGCTCGTCCGGATGCGGATGAAGCCCGCTTCATCCAGGAGAGCCGCCACCTCGGCCCGGCCATAGCGCCGGACGTTGTCGACGGCGCGGTCATGCGCCGAATAGAGCCAGCGATAGGCCGGCAGGTTCAGCACCAGCAATCCGCCGGGCTTGAGGCAGCGGCGCATTTCCCGGAGAGCTTCCCGTTGGTCGACGCCGCCGTGGCACAGCACGTCGGCGCTGAACACGGCGTCGAAGCTCCCGCCGGCGAAAGGCAACGCGCCGACCGAGCCTTGCACCACCTTGGCGCCCTTGCCGCGCGCGAAACGGCAGGCGAGGGCGTCGCGGTCGATGCCGGCGCAAAACGCGCCCGGCCGGGCCTCGCCCAGCCGCGCCAGGAATCCGCCGGTGCCGCAGCCGGCATCGAGCAGGCGTTCGCCGCCGCCGCGCCGCGCCGCGAGACCGAGCCAAGCTTGAATCAAATTCCGGTGCAAGGCCCGGAACCACCACATCCGCTGTTCCGAAGCATCCAGGCGCTCGACTTCGCCGCGTTCCAAGGCGTTCCTCCGCTCTCAGCCGCCGCCGCCGGGGGCATGCTGTTCCTGCGCCAGGATGGCGCGGCGGTCGAGCACCACCGACAACAGCGTGCCCATGCGCTCGACGCGGTAGATCTCCTTGCCGGTCACCGTCTTGTTGCATTCGTCCTTGGTGAAGGCGATGACGAATTGCGCGTTGTCGCGGTCGGGGGTGAAGATGAAATTAGGCGGGAAGTAATAGGCGGCGGAAACCGGCGGGCCGCAGGCGAACACGGTGAAATCGTGGTCCATGAAATCGGCGCCGTATTCCTGGCGCAGAGTGTTCTCCAGCGCCTGCGAATCCTCGGCGTAGGAATTGGCCCAGTAATCGAGCTTGAACAGCCCCTCGGCGCCGTGCGTGCCGCCGACGAAGGCGTTGTAATAGACGTATTCGTCGGGGTGCAGCATGGCCATGACCGAAACATGGATCAGGCCGTAGAGCGCGAGCGCGCCATAGGCGAAGCGGCGGAAGCGCCAATGCGCGAGATATCCGAGCGCCGAATCGGCCGCGAGCGCCGCCGCCGCCGCGATCGGCGGCAGCACGAAGATGAAATGCCGCATGCCGTCGAACAGCACCGCCTTGATCGCCACCGCATAGGCGACCGGGAAGACGATGGCGAAGCCGAGCACGGCATAGCCGATGATCCGGTCGCGCCCGAGGCCCCAGCCTTCGCGCCTGAAGGCGAAATACGCCGCCACCGGCGCCGCCGCCAGCAGGATCAGCACCAGCTCGGGCAGGGCCAGCAAAATATATGTCGGCAGATATTCCCAGGGCAGGTCGCTCGCCGGCACGTAGGATCCCGCGAACAGCGTGAGAAAGGGGAAGATCTCGTGCGAGAAATAGACGAGCGCCCTGACCGGGTTGACGAAGGGCGATTGTTGCGCCCAGGGCCAGAACAGCAGCATCACCGGATAGGCCACCGCCACCGCCGGCGCCAGCACCCGCCAGAAACAGGTCCAGGAATCCAGCACCGCATCCTTAAAGCTCCGCGTCTCGCCCAGCCGCCAGAGCACGAACAGCAGCAACGCCAAGCCCACATAGCCCAGGATCAGCAGTCCGCCGACGCGGATCGCCAGCGCCAGCCCGGCGGCCAATCCCAGCTTGGCGACGAGCCTCATATCGGGCCGCGGCAATCCAGGCAGCAGCCGGACGAGGTAATAGAGCGACCACGCCATGCCGGCGGCGAACGGCGCGTCCTTGGGGTTGTTGAACATCTGGCCGTAGTAATTGGGCGTGAGGGTGAGGAAGAGCGCGGCGAAAAATCCCGCGCGCGGCCCGGCCAGCGCCTTGCCCAGCTTCCAGGTGCCGACGATGCCCATGAGGCCGATCAGGGCGTTGAGCAGATGCCGCGTCTCGTAGGTGCCGAAGGGCGAGATACGGTTCAGCGCCGCCGCACTCATGTCGAAACCGGCGCCGTAATTGAACAGATCGAGGTAATGCAGGCTCGACAGATCCTTGAAGCCGGTGAGGTAATAATTGAGCACCGCCTCGCCGTACCAATTCTGCACGTCCTCGTCCCAGGTGACGCCGTAATCGGTGAAGGTCGCCAGGATCAGCACGAACACGACGAAGAACAGCGCCAGCGCCAGGACATCCCAGGAAATCCGCCACCCGGCCAGGGTCAGGCCCGCGCGCCCGCCGGCGCCGTCCTCGACCGCGCTCATAATCCGGCGCCTGTCAGCATCGCCGCCAGCACCCGCGAGGAGGCGAAATATTCCGCGGCCAGTTCCCGCGCGGCGCGGCAATGCTTCGGGTAATCGGCGTTGACGGCGGCGATCGCCGCTTGCGCGCCCGCTTCGTCGGAATACTGGAACAGGCCTTCGCCCACCGGATAGAAGCGCGAAAAGCCCGTGTCCATGGTCACCACCGGCCGGCCCGAGGCGAGATAACACACGCTGCGGTCGCTGAACCAGCCGCTCCGCGGCCGCACATAGATGTCCTTGGCGACGGTGAACTCGCCGCGCGAGGCGCGGATGAAATCGCCATAGGCCTCGAGCGACAGCGACACCTCGCGCGCGTCGATCACCCGCCAGCCCCTGGCCTCGATCTGCGCCTCGGCCTCGGGCGGCGCGGAGTTGAGCGCGACGGTGAAACCCTGCCCGCTTTGCTTCGGCAGATCGAGGAATTTGAGGAAGTTGAGGTGTTTCGACCAGACATAGCGCTCGCCCTGGAAGTCGATGTTCTTGCCCTTGTTCTCCCAGGTCGCGATGGTGGAAAAGCGCTGGCCGCCCTTGCCGCCCTCCGGCCAGAGTTCGAGCACCACCGGCGGCCGGGTCGGCTGCCAGGGGATGCCGCACAGCGGCACGATCCAGCCCGGACCGCCGACATTCTCGCCATAGGTGAAGAAATGGGTGTGGGCGTCGAGATAGGCGCGCGCCGCCTGATCGGCCTCGGCGTATTTGATCTGCTCATAGACCGGATCGGTGTCGACCATCACGCGGCGCTTACAGGCCATGTGATGGTCGCGCAGCTTGGTCGCGCCGCACAGATTGAACAGCGCGTCGGCGCCCTTGAAGAGCTCGGCCACGCCTTCGCGCGACAGGCCGTGATACTGGTCCTCGATCGCGTCCCAATAGGCCCAGCGCGAGCCCAGCCCGAAACGCTCCATCAGCGCCCTGAGGTAGGCGATGTTGGGCGCGTTGTCGTTGGTGACGCTGTTGAGCCGGGGATCGTAGGGATTGGCGCCGTGATCCTCGACATACCAGGTTTCGAATCCCAGGCGCTCGAAGCCCAGCAGGTAATGCAGCGCCTGCCAGGCGATGCCGGCCAGCGGCATCTGCCCCGCGAAATGCAGCACCACCAATCGCCCACGCGACGCCATGCCTCGATTTCTCCGGCCCGAAGAGCGGCGACAATAGCAGAGCGCCCGGCCCCCGGCTTTAGGCCTAAAATCCATACTATAGCTGGGGTTGCACCGCCCCCTTGCCGCATGCTACCAGCCTCACGCCATCGAATGACCCGAGAGACCGAGCCGATCCCATGACCTATGTCGTGACCGAAGCCTGCATCCGCTGCAAATATCTCGATTGCGTCGAGGTTTGCCCGGTCGATTGCTTCTACGAGGGCGAGAACATGCTGGTGATCCACCCCGATGAATGCATCGATTGCGGGGTGTGCGAGCCCGAATGCCCGGTCGAGGCGATCGTGCCGGACAGCGACCCGCAGGCCGAGAAATGGGTCGAGTTGAACCGGCAATATGCGGGCTCCTGGCCGGTCATCACCCGCAAGGGCCCGGCGCCGGCGGATGCCGACAGTTTCAAGGACGTTCCCGATAAGTTCGAGAAGTTCTTCAGCCCCAACCCCGGCAAACGTTAACGCATCAGGTCGGCCGCGTAGCCGGCCAGGGCGAAGCCAAGCCAAAGCCCCAGGTTAAAAACCCTGTTAATTCCTGGGCTTACGGGGAGACCTGCATCCTCCGCATAGCTCCCGCACTGGCTTTTTCCGAACTTTTGTGTTATTTATGACAATAGACGCGCAAACGGCGTGTCTTCCCCGGTGTATGGCTACCGCCGCCGCAAGCCCTGTCCGCGGCCGGGGCGTTCTCGGGTCTTCGTTGGACAATCCGCGGGTCTTTTCCGTGCGCAAGAAAGAAGTGAAACCCATGACCGAGAAGCTCGGCTTCAACACCGGCGATTTCGTCGTCTACCCAACTCACGGCGTCGGCAAGATCCTCGGCATCGAAGACCAGGAAATCGCGGGCTACCAGCTCAACGTCTTCGTCGTCCATTTCGACAAGGACCGCATGACGTTGCGCGTGCCGGTGGGCAAGGCCAAGAATTCGGGATTGCGCCGCCTCTCGACCCGCAAGGAAATGGACGTGGCGCTGGCCAAGCTCAAGGGCCGCTCGCGCGCCAAGCGCACGATGTGGAGCCGCCGCGCCCAGGAATACGAGGCCAAGATCAATTCCGGCGATCCCGGCTCGATCGCCGAGGTGGTGCGCGACCTCTACCGCAATGTCGGCCAGCCCGAGCAGTCCTACAGCGAACGCCAGATCTACCAGGCGGCGCTCGACCGGCTGGTGCGCGAATTCGCCGCCGTCGAGAATATTGACGAGGCTTCCGCGGTGAAGCGCGTCGAGGGCATGCTGCGGGTGGCCTAAGTCGCCGTCGCTCCCCAAATCCTTCACGACCAAAAAAAGAAGGCCCGGGAAATCTTCCCGGGCCTTTATCCGTTTTACCGGATGATATTACGGCTGGTCGGGGACCAGCGGCGGCTTGCGCCTTCCGCCCACCTCGTCCCAGATCTTGGTGTCGCTGGTCGTGTTGGGTATGGCCGTGAGGCTCACGACCACGCCGACGGCCGCGATGCCCATCGGGTAGAGCAAGCCCACCAGCGGCCCGATCACGCCCACCAGCGGCAACGAGACCGCGGCGAGCGAGGTTGCCGCGAGCGAAGCCCCCGCGGCGGGCACGAGGCCGCCGAACACGCCGTTGCCGATGTGATAGGGCAGCGACATCGAGCTGTAGCGGATCTTGGCCGGGAAATACTCGACCAGGAAGGCCGCGATCGGCCCGTACACCATCGTCACCAGGATGACCATGTAGAAGATGAGAAGGGTGAGGAGGACCGGGTTGTCTTTATTGGCCAGCATGGTCTCGAACACCGGGATGTAGGTCAAAACCGCGAGCGCGAAGCCCGTGGTCATGATCCACTTGCGCCCGACCTTGTCCGACAGCCAGCCGAAGAAGATGAAGCCGGTCGCGCCGAAGATCAGCGCGATCATCAACATCACGTAGGCCTGGACATAGGGAATCTTCATCACGGTGGTGAGATAGAACAGCGCGTAGAACTGGCCGGTGTACCACACCACGCCTTCCGGCGCCGTGGCGCCGAACAACGCGATCAGCATCTTGCCCACGTTCCGGCCGCTGGAATAGGTGTCCTTGACCGGGTTGTGCGAGCTCTTGCCCTGCGACTTGAGCTGGGCGAAGAGCGGCGATTCCTGCAGCCGCAACCGGATGTAGCCGGAGAGGATGACCAGGACCGCCGACAAGAGGAACGGATAACGCCAGCCATAGGCGCTGAAGTCGGCGTCGCCCATGCCGAGGCGGAAGGCGAGGATCACCAGCAGCGCCAGCACGATGCCGAAGGTGGCCGTGGTCTGGATCCAGCTGGTGTAGAGCCCGCGCTTGTTGTCGGGCGCGTGTTCGGCGATGTATGTGGCCGCACCGCCGTATTCGCCGCCCAAGGCCAGGCCCTGCACGACGCGGCAGGCGACCAGCAGCACCGGCGCCAGCGCGCCGATGGTGGCGTAAACCGGCAGACAGCCCACCAGGAACGTCGCCAGGCCCATCAAGGCCAGGGTCAGCATAAAGGTGAATTTGCGGCCGATCAGGTCGCCCAGATGGCCGAACAGGACGGCGCCGAAGGGCCGGACCAGGAATCCGGTCCAGAATACGAACAGGCTGGCGATGAACGCGATGTTGGGATTGAGATTCGGCGAGAAGAAATGCGCGCCGAAGAACGCGGCGAGCACGCCGTAGAGGTAGAAGTCGTACCACTCGATCAAGGTGCCGACCGAGGAGGCCGCGATGATGAAGCCGATATGCTGGGCTCCGGATTTGCGGCCCATCGTGGATGCGGAAACGGACATGGACGTTACCCCCGTGGTTGTTGAATGGCTCTTGGCGGCCATGAGCATTTGCGGAGCTTTTGCATGACGGGCAAAGCCGCGATGCCGATGGGTTAAACCTTAACGGGAATGTTAGCTGGGTGCAACGGAGGGTTCCGGAAAACCCGAAAAAGCCCGGATTTGCCTTTTTTTTCAACAGTATGCGTCGTGCGTCGCATTCGCAACCTGCATGCGCGGGCGCGTCATGGCTTGGGTCCCGGGGCCTTGCTATAAGGCGTCCCAAGTCCCCGTAGCTCAGCTGGATAGAGCATCGGTTTCCTAAACCGGGGGTCGCGTGTTCGAGTCACGCCGGGGACACCAGCTTTCCACACATGTCGTAGGCATCGGCTGTGTTTATCTCCGTGCTGAAGGTTAGGGGAATGACATGGACAAGAAATTGGCGAGGCAGATGGCGATTGCGGCTCTTGGATGCGGCTCTTCTCTTGAGAAGCTAATTCCAGAACTGACGGCGCATTGCACACCCGATGAACGGAAGGCATATATCAGAGGAATCGCCTTCGTCATGGGAACGGTACACGAGAAAATTCTTACACCGTTGTTCGCCAGCCATCCCGATCTCAAGGAAGAGATTGAGCAGAACGTTAAGACGCGCGGAACCTTCTTCTAATTGGAGGCCGTCATCGCGCGCCCCTAACCCTCGCCCCATGCCTCTCGCGCGGCCTCGTCAACCTCACCCGGCGATCAGCAACCCGGCCAGGCAGGAAGCCGAATTGGCGATCAACGACACGATCATGGCGCGGCGCAAGGCGAGCTGCGCCATCCAGGCGATCAGCAGGCCCTCGGCCAGGATCACCAGCGCCTCGAGCGCGATGACGGAAGGCCAATAGGGGAAAAGCGGATAGGCCCAGAACGCGGCCTCCCACAGCTGGGGGTGGGTCACCGCCGTCGCCACGGCCGACGCCAATCCCACATGCAGCGCACCCCGGCACGGCCACCGCGTCAGCCGGACGATGAGATACGCAATCGGCCCTTCGATCGCCGCGGAGAGGGCCAACGCTTCGGCTTCCACCATCGATCCTCGCCTTTCGTCCGGCCGCTTTAACCGGCGGTTCGGGTATATAGTGCCGCGAACAAGTGCGGGAGGATACCATGCGGAACTGGCTCGGACTGATCGGCCTCGCCTTGATGCTGGCGGCGGCGCCCGCCGGCGCGGACATCCTGCCGACGCCGGACGCCGGTCCGTTCATGGGCAGCGCCGGCGGGCTGGACTTCGCCATCCAATCCGTCCAGGTGGAGATGGGGCCCGCGAACGGGCCGCATTATTACAAGACGAATCAGATTGCCGTGCTCACCGGCTGCACCGACGGCCAGCCCAATTGCGCTCTCGCCAAATCCAAGAAACTCATCGGCATGGAGGTGATTTCGGTCGACGGCCAGGATCTGCGGCCCGAGACCGGCAGGGTGCGGCAGATTTTGGACGCCTTCGCGAACCAGGCGGCCGGAAGGACGGTTTTGCTCGAACTCTACGCGCGCGGGTCGAACAACCAATCGGTCAAGGTTTCCTTCGCCCGGCGCTAAACCCCGCCCCAGATCTCGCGCGCGGTCTCGACCACCAGTTTGAGTTTCGCGATCTCGTCGGCGCGCGACAGCTTGTTGCCGCGCTCGCCGCTGGCGAAGCCGCATTGCGGCGAAAGCGCCAACTGGTCCAGGGGTGCGAATTTCGCGGCCTGGTCGATGCGGCGTTTCAGGCCGTCCTTGGTTTCGAGCTTGCCGCTCTTGCTGGTCACCAGGCCCAGCACCGCCATCTTGCCCTTGGGCAGGAAACGCAGCGGCTCGAATCCCCCGGCGCGGTCGCTGTCGTATTCGAGGAAATATCCGGAAACATCGATGGCGTTGAACAGCACCTCGGCCACCGGCTCGTAACCGCCTTCGGCCATCCAGGCGCCTTCGAAATTGCCGCGGCAGAGATGCATGCAGACCGTCATGTCCTTCGGCCTGCCGGCGATCGCGCTGTTGATGAGCTTGGCGTAGGTCGCCGGCAGGGTGTCGGGATCCTCGCCGAGATCCTTCACCTGCTCGCGCAGTTTGGGATCGCACAGATAGGCGAAATTGACCTCGTCGATCTGGAGATAACGGCACCCCGCCGCCGCCAGGTCGCGGACCTCTTCGTCATAAACCCGGGCCAGATCGGCATAGAAAGCATCGAGCGTGGGATAGGCCTGTTTGTCGATCGCCTCGCGCCCGCCGCGGAAATGCACGATCGAAGGCGAGGGGATGGTTTGCTTGGGCATCGCCGTGGCGACGGATTTCAGGAACTTGAAATGCTCGACGAAGATCGGCTTGGGCCGCCCGAGCTTGCCGGTCACCGCCAGCGCCGAGGGCGTGCGCTCGATCTCGCCCGCTTCGGTGTGGAACCGGGCCTTCACCTTGCCCGGCACCGATTTGACGCCGGCGAAGGATGTCAAAAAATCCATGTGCCACAAGGTCCGGCGGAATTCGCCGTCGGTCACCGCCTGCAAGCCCAGCTCCTCCTGGAGCCGGACCGCGTCCCTGATGGCTTCGTCCTCGATGGCCTTCAATTGTTCCGGGGTTATCTCGCCGCGTTTTCTCCGCTCGCGCGCCTCCAGCAGTTTCGCCGGGCGCAGCAAACTGCCGACATGGTCGGCGCGGAAGGGCGGGGCGGGACGTGCAGCCATCAGGAGACCTCGGAGGCGATTGACAGAAACCGGGCGAGCTAGGATGGTTGCCCTTAATAAAGGGAGGGAACCAAGATGAAAACCACAATCCGGCCGCGCGTGCTTTTGGCCTTCGCGTTTTCGCTGCTGCTGGCGTTGATGCCCGGAGCCCCGGCCCGCGCCGCCGACACCTACGACATCCACGTCATCGTGCCGCTGACCGGCGGCGCGGCCTTCGTGGGCATGGGCCAGAAGGACACGCTCGAGGCGCTGGCATCCGTAATCAACAAGACCGGCGGCATCCGCGGCAAGCAGCTCCATTTCATCTTCGGGGACGACCAGACCAGCCCGCAAGTGGCGGTGCAGCTCACCACCGACGTGCTGGGCGGCAAGCCCGCCCCGGTCGTGGTCATGGGTTCGAGCCTGGTGGGCGAGTGCCTCGCCATGGCGCCGCTGATGGCCGACGGTCCGGTGCAATATTGCCTCTCGCCGGCGATCCATCCCAAGGCCGGCGGCTACGTGTTCTCGGCCGCCGCCTCCTCGATCGACCAGATCGCGGCGGTGATGCGCTATTACCGGATGAAGGGCTGGACCAAGCTCGCGACGCTGATGACCACCGACGCCAGCGGCCAGGACGGCGACCGCGCGGTCGACACCGTCCTCGCTTATCCCGAGAACGCGGGCAAGATGCAGAAGGTGATCGCCGAGCATTTCAACCCGACCGACGTTTCGGTGGCGGCGCAGATCGCCAACATCAAGGCCTCGGGGGCGCAGGCGATCATCGCCTGGACCACCGGCCAGCCGGCGGCGACCGTGTTCAAGGGCATGGTGCAGGGCGGGCTCGATTTGCCGGTGGCGCCGACCAGCGGCAACCAGACCTTCGCCGCCATGACGCAATGGACCGATTTCCTGCCGAAGCAACTGATTCTGGCCTCGGCGCTTTATCCCGAGCATGAAGGCGTTTTGAAGCTCGACCCGCGCATCGAGAAGAAACAGCACGAGATGTACGCCGCCCTGAAGGAGCGCAATCTGCGCGCCGACAACCAGGTGGCGACGTCCTGGGACGCGGGATTGATCGTGGTCGAAGGCCTCAAGAAGCTAGGGCCCAACGCGACATCGGCGCAGTTGCGCGATTTCATCGCCACGCTGAAGGATTTCGCCGGGGTGGACGGCATCTACGATTTCACCAAATACCCCGAACGCGGCCTCGGCCCCGACGGGGCGACCGTGACCACCTACGACCCGGCGACCAAGAGCTGGAAGTGGCTTTCCAAGCCGGGTGGCGAACCGCTGAAGTAAGAGCCGTCATTGCGAGGCTGCGCGTGAGCGCGGCCGAAGCAATCCAGCCCTACCCTGGATCGCTTCGCCGCTGCGCGGCGCGCGATGACGGGTTGGTCTTAAACCCCGCCCCAGACCTCGCGCGCGACCTCGACGATGAGCGCGAGCTTGCGCTTCTCGTCGTCGATCGTCACCTCGTTGCCCTCGACGGTCGAGGAGAAGCCGCATTGCGGGCCCAAGGCCAGTTGATCCAAGGGCACGAATTTCGACGCCTGCTCGATGCGCCGCTTCAGCTCATCCTTGCTTTCGAGCTTGGGCAGCTTGGTCGTGACTAGGCCCAGCACGATGACCTTGCCCTTGGGCACGAAGCGCAGCGGCTCGAAGCCGCCCGAACGCTCGTCGTCCCATTCCATGAAATAGCCGGTGATGGCGAGCTCGTTGAACAACGCCTCGGCCACCGGCTCGTAGCCGCCTTCGGCCACCCAGGCGCTTTTGAAATTGCCGCGGCAGATATGCATGCAGAAGGTCATGTCCTTGGGCATGCCGGCAATCGCGGCGTTGATGAGCTTGGCGTAGGTGTGCGGCAGCTGGTTCGGGTCCTCGCCGATGCCCTTCACCTGCTCGCGCAGCTTGGGGTCGCACAGATAGGCGAAGTTCACCTCGTCGATCTGGAGATAGCGGCAGCCGGCATCCGCCATGTCCTTGATCTCCTCGTTATAGACCCGCGCCAGATCGGCGTAGAACAGCGCCATGTCGGGATAGGCCTTGGCGTCGATCGCCTTGCGTCCGCCGCGGAAATGCATGGTCGAGGGTGAGGGGATGGTGATCTTGGGCATCGCCTTGGCGATCGATTTCAAAAACTTGAAATGATCGACGAAGATCGGCTTGGGACGGGCCAGCTTGCCGTCGACCCGGATGCCGGGCGGCTTGAATTCGACGTCGCCCTTGTGGGTGTGGAACTTCACGCCGACCGAGGGCGGCACGATGGTGACGTTGGAGAATTGTTCGAGGAAATCGAGATGCCAATAGGCGCGGCGGAATTCGCCGTCGGTCACGTCCTTGAGGCCGATCGATTCCTGGAGCTTCACCACCTCGCGGATGGCGTCGTCCTCGATCGCCTTGAGCTCGGCCGGGGTGATCTCGTTGCGTTTCCTTTTCTCGCGCGTGGCGAGCAGGGGTTTGGGGCGCAACAGGCTCCCGACGTGATCGGCGCGAAACGGCGGCGTGGTGCGGGCGGCCATGCTCGAATCTCCCTATCCTTTGGACTTTGGTTTCTTGGCGCCGGCTGTTAGAACGGCGGGCCGGAGTTTCGTCGCCGGGCTTGGCGCCGTCAAGCCATTGCCCGGCAGATTTATAAAGGGGTCGTGGGCAGAAGCCCAAGGAAAGCGGCCCAACAGGGGGAGAAGACAATGCCTTTCATTCGCGCCGGCGGTTTGACCGTCCATTACCAGCTCGAAGGCGATGCGGGCTTGCCGGTGGTGATGCTGTCCAATTCGCTCGGCACCGATCTCCATATGTGGGACGCGCAAATGCCGGCGCTGCTGCCCAAATTCCGCGTGCTGCGTTACGACATGCGCGGCCACGGCCTGACCGACCTGCCCCCGGAAGAAAGCTACAGCCTCGACAGACTGGCGGACGACGCGCTGGCGCTGCTGGACGCGCTCAAGCTCGGCCGCGTGCATTTCTGCGGCCTGTCCATCGGCGGCATGATCGGGCAGAAACTGGGCGCCAAGGCGGGCAACCGGTTTCTGTCGCTCGCCCTGTGCCACACCGCCATGAGCATCGCCACGCCCCAGATCTGGGCGGATCGCGTAGCCACCGTGCGCCAGGGCGGCATGGCTTCCATCGTCGAATCGGTGGTGCAGCGCTGGTTCACCGCGAATTTTCACAAATCCCATCCCGAAATGATCGCCGGATACCGCAACATGTTGTTGCGTTGCCCCGCCGCGGGCTATATCGGCTGCTCGCTCGCGATCAGCGGCGCCGATCTCTCGCCCGACGCCGCCCGGATATCCAATCCCACGCTGGTGGTGCTGGGCGAAGGCGACAAGTCGGTGCCGCTGGAAACCGGCCGGGCGCTGGCGAAAACCGTCAAGGGATCGCTTCTGGTGGAAATAAAGCACGTCAGCCACATCTCGGCGGTGGAACAGCCGGCGGCGTTCAACGCGGCGCTGACCGGTTTCCTCAAATAGCGCTCAGGCGTTCTTGGCCGGGCGGCCGCGCTTCTTCAGGATTGCGTCGAGCCGCGGATAGACGCGCCGCGCATTGCCCTCGAAAATCTTATGGCGGCTCTCCGCGCTCAAATCCTTGAGCTGGTCGAGATAGCGTTTGGTGTCGTCGAAATAGTGGCCGGTCTCCGGGTCGATGCCCTTGACCGCGCCGACCATTTCCGAGGCGAACAGGATGTTGTCGGCCGCGATCACCTTGGTCAGCAGCTCGATGCCTGGCAGATGATAGACGCAAGTGTCGAAGAACACGTTCTTCATCAGATGGTCCGCGAGCAGCGGTTTCTTCATGTCCTGGGCCAGACCGCGGTAGCGGCCCCAATGGAACGGCACCGCGCCGCCGCCATGCGGGATGACGAATTTGAGCGTCGGGAAATCCTTGAACAGATTGCCCTGGAGTAGCTGCATGAAGGCGGTGGTGTCGCCGTTGATGTAATGCGCGCCGGTGGCGTGGAAATTCGGATTGCAGGACGAGGAGACGTGGATCATCGCCGGCACCTCGAGCTCGCACAGCTTTTCATATATTGGATACCAATACCGGTCGGTGAGCGGCGGGTCTTTCCACCAGCCGCCCGACGGGTCGGGATTGAGGTTGACGCCGACGAAACCCAGCTTCGTCACGATGCGTTCGAGCTCAGGGATGCAGTTCTTGGGCGGCACGCCGGGAAATTGCGGCAGTTGGCCGACGCCGACGAAATTCTCGGGCAGCAGGGTGCAGATGCGGTGGATGAGGTCGTTCGAGACCGTCGCCCATTGCAGGCCGATCGCCTCGGTGCCGACGTGATGCGCCATGCCGCTGGCGCGCGGCGAGAAGATGGTGAGATCGCTGCCGCGTTCCTTCTGGAATTTGAGCTGCGGCTCGACGCTTTTGACCAGCATGTCGTCGCTGATCCCGAGCTCGGCCGAGGCGGGCTTGCGGGCGGGATCAGCCAGGCCGGCAAGCTGCTTGTCGCGGAACAGCTGGAGCGCTTGCGGCTCGGTCGTGTAATGACCGTGGATGTCGATGATCATGGGGAAACGGCCTTTTGCTTGGGCGCGTCCAGCGCCGCCAGCGCCGCCTTGGCGACGGCGACGTCCTCTTCGATCGTCGCGCCGCCGGCGGCGACCGCGCCGACGACCTGGCCGCCGGCCGAAATCGGGAAGCCGCCCGGCACGTTGGTGAAGTCGCCCATGCGGACCGCCATGCTGAGGGCGTTTTCCTCGGGCGCGTAGCCGGTCGGCTGGCGCTGCGAGGCCGCGGTGATCGCCTTCCGTTGCGTGGTGATGATCGAGAAATGCCGGGCGCCGTCCATCATCAGGAAGGCGATCAGCCGGCAGCTCTGGTCCACCACCGCGAGGCTGACCTTGCAGCCGAGTTCGTTGGCCTTGGCCACGCCGGCGGCGATCATCTTGAGGCTGGCCTCTTCCGACAGCCGGTGGGTTGGAATGAAATCCGCCATGTCGAGCGTCCTTCCCGGGGTTGGCCGCCCGTTGTAAGCCAATCGCAAACGGCGCGTCCAGCCTCGTCGAGCGCGCTAGCGGCGGCGACACGCTCGTTGACAGGCAAGCGGACGCCATCCACGATCCAGCGCGCTGCGACGCCAATCCCGCGTCCGGCAATCGCTGAAGGAGGCCTTT
>CAVXKY010000022.1:0-17092 GCA_963762425.1 uncultured Alphaproteobacteria bacterium
GCGGCCGCGCCGGCTTTGGCGCAGACGCCGCCCGCCTCGGCGGGGCCGGCCGATCCCAAGCTGATCGAGGATCTGGTCGCGGCCAACCGCATCCTGGCGCAGCAGGGTGTGCTCGATGGCTGGGGCCATGTCAGCGTGCGCCACGACAAGGACCCGAACCGCTTTCTGTTGTCGCGCGCGCTGGCGCCGGAGCTGGTGACGGCCGACGACATCATGGAATACGACCTCGACTCAAACCCGGTCGACCAGCGCGGCCGCAACATGTATTCCGAACGCTTCATCCACGGCGAAATCTACAAGGCGCGGCCCGATGTGATGGCCGTGGTTCACACCCATGCGCCGGCGCTCATCCCCTTCGGGGTCGTGAACGTTCCGCTGAAACCGGTCTATCACCGCGCCGCTTTTCTCGCGGGCGGCGTGCCGATATTCGATATCCAGCAATCCGCCGGCATGACCGACATGCTGATCCGCAACAACGATCTGGGCGCGGCGCTGGCCAAGACGCTGGGCAAGCACGACGCCGCCTTGATGCGCGGCCACGGCGCGGTGATCGTGGCGCCTTCGCTGCCCATGGTGGTGAGCCGCAGCATCTTCATCTGTCTCGACGCCAATGCCCAGGCCGAGGCCATGCAACTCGCCCATGGCGGGACGATCAAATATCTCGACCCCGAGGAGGCGCGACTCATCAACGCGCGCGAGGGCTATGGACTGCAACGCGCCTGGGAGGCGTGGAAGAAGAAGGCGATGAACCGGCAATAGGCTGCCGCGCCGGTTGATTTATGCGGCCATTGCTTTATGAGTGAGCGCGCGTAGCGAGCGGCCCAACGTCCCCATCGTCTAGAGGCCCAGGACATCGCCCTTTCACGGCGGTAACGCGGGTTCGAATCCCGCTGGGGACGCCAGCGCCATCCCAATTGCGCCGCCGTTTACAACCCGCAATCTCCGGATGCATGATCCACGTCGGGGGGAAGGACCGCGATGGCCGAACCCTTTGCCGGTACGATTGTGGCGGGCTCCGAGCTGCCGCCCTGCGACGCCCGGATCGCCGAGCTGTACCGCTATTGGCTCTCGATCCGCCCGAAACCCGGTCTGTTGCCCGGACGCAAGCAATTCAGCCCCGCCGCCATCCCGCGCCTGTTGCGCTGGATTTGGCTGGTCGATGTCCAGCGCGATCCCTTGCGCTTCAAGTACCGCCTGGTCGGCACCGAGCATGTTGAGGCGGCCAAGTTCGACCCGACCGGCCGTTGGTACGACGAGGTCCATCCGCGTTTCGCGTTATCCTCGGCCTATCCGCAATTCACCGCCGTGGCCGAAACCGCCGCCATCGCCTTCTATCGCGGACCGCCGGTCTATGTGATCGACGCCAAGTTCAAGATCATCGAACGGCTCATCCTGCCCATGGCGACCGATGGCCGGAATATCGACATGCTGCTCGGCATCACCGTGCTCGATCCGGAAGCGCGCCAATAATCAAGTAAACCGGCGGTAAGTAGAAGCCCTGAGGCCACACTGCCGACACAATGTGGTATTATTATTGCTGCGAAATCCATTCTTTAAGGAGTTAACGATCATGAGCGACACCAGCATCAGCAGGGGCAAGGCCAATGGCGGCAAGCCCGATCTCACGGCCATCCGCGACGATCTCGACGCCCTCAAAACCGATCTCGGCGCGCTTTTGAAGTACGCCAAGAACGGAGCGGTCGACGACGTGAGCGACGAAGCCAAGCGGCTTTACGGCAAACTTTCGGCTCAAAGCGGAGAGCTTTACGGCAAGCTCTCGGCTCAAAGCGGAGAAACTCTCGAGACCGTTACCCGCCAGATCGAAGAGAATCCGCTGGCGAGCCTGCTGATCGCCTTCGGCGTCGGCTTCATCTTCGCCCGCATCCTGTCGCGCTAAGCCCCGTGGCGGGGAAGGGGGCAGCCAGTCTGCTGTTGACGCTGACGCAGGCGCTCAGCTACGGACGCATTTTCGAGCGTTGGAAAAAGAAGGCCCGGCTGGTTTCGGTCGCCGCCTGTCTGGCGGCTATTGCCTTGGTCGCCGGGCTCGCGGCGCTCGGTTGCGCCGTAGCGGCGTTGTGGATTTATCTCATTCCCTATGCCGGACCGGTCGGAGCACCAGTGATCGTCGCCGGCATTTTGCTGGCACTGTGCGTGATCCTGTCGGCGGCATCCTATTTCACCGCGCGGCGCAAACCAAACGTTGCGGGCGCGGATTTCGCCACCGCGATCCAGCCGCTGATCGATGCCGTTCTGGCCGGCTTCACGCTGGGAAGCAGAACCAGGAAATCCCGGCCGCCGCCCAAGGATAAAAAATAGTTCCTCTGGCATTGGCGGCGCGGCCCCCCGCGCCTTTCAATCAATTCATGTTCGGGCGCCGCCAAATCGCCGCAATATTTTGCAGGATTAATCCCCGGAATGCGGAACAACGGCACATGGGAGGACGCCATGCATGGTCCTATGACGCATCACGCTCACATCATCCGCTCGACCAACCGGCTGGTTTCGGAAACGCTGCATCCTTATGTTTACGCCGCCATCGTCGGGCTGGCGCTGTTGCTGGTGCTGTCGGCCTGGGGCTTTTCCGGCAACGCGACCGGCCTGGCCTTGACGGTGGTCAGCCTGTTTGTCCTGGTCGCGGTAGGCATTCCCGCCATTCTGTGGCGCATCTGGCGCAATCACCACGCGCGCGGCATAAAACATCCGGCCCGCTTCGCCGATTGGGCCGAAGGCCAATTCGTCATCTGGCAGGGCCATCTCAAGGGCAAGGAAGCGGCGGTGCTGGTCTTGTTGCCGGTCGCGGCGGTGGCTTGCGGGATGACCATTTTCGTCGTGATCGCGCATTTTACTGCCGCCGTGGCAGGCTAGTTCATAACCCAGAATGAAAACCTCGCCCCGCCCGGGGGATCGGGCGGGGCGAGGGCCGTCCTCTGTCATCCTGTTTATCGGATGTGGATCGGGAGGACGACGTTCACGCCGGGGACGGGGAAAACCGCGGCCGGCGGAGCACAGGCGTAGCCATAGGGATAGCCGTAATAAGGGCCGTAGGCGCAACCCGGCGTCACCGCGACAACGGGCCCGCCCCACCAGCCATGTCCGCGCCATCTCTGGTGGTAGCCGCCGTGGCCACGATGCCAGTCGGCGGCCAGCGCCGGCGCGGCCACAACTCCAGCCGAGGTTACGGCCAGCGCCGCGGCCAAGGCGAGATTGCGCAACTTGCGCGTGAAAGCGTTGGTTTGGGTCTTGGTCATGATGGCTCTCCTTTTCTCGAGCCTGTCCCGGTCCCATGACTGGGACATCCGATAATTGATAAGCTAGCTTATGAATTGCCATCCCCGGCGCCGGGATTACAAAAAGCTCATCCCAGACAAGATTCTGCCTTGATTGGAGCGCTTTCCGCCCGGGCCGCTGTTCTGCCATAGTCGCCGCCCCGAAGAACGGCCCGGGCATGGCGCCCGGCCGAGGCGGGGCGGGGGATGGCGGTGGACTTGATCGAGACCTATCGCGGCGACGTCGAGGCCTGGGAATGCGACGTCTTCGAGCACATGAACGTCGCCTTTTATGGCGAGCGCTTCGGCGACGCGGCGGCAAGCCTGCTCCACGGCCTTGCCCCCGGCAGCGCTTGGCGCACGGTCAGCCTGTTCACCCGCTTTATCAAGGAGCTGCGCGCTGGAGATTCGATCTCCATCCGCAGCGCCGTGATCGGAACAGGCGAAGGGGCCAAGGGCGAGAAACAGGTGCGCCTCGGCCACGAACTGCTGGCGAGCGACGGCGCCGTCACCACCCAGGCCGAGCATGCGCTGGCGCCGCGCGACTTCACCATGCGCCGCGGATTGAAATCGAAGCTCGAAGCGGCGGTCGCGCCGTGGCGGGCCGATGCCTTCGCCGCGATATCGCTGCCCGCATCGCATGGCGCGGCATCCACCATGCGCGACCGCGTCAAAAGCTGGGAGCTGGATGAGCGCGGCCAGCTATCGATTTTCGGCCATATCCGGCGCTGCTCGACCGCCTCGTCGCATCTGCTGGTGGCGCTGGGCATGACCGGCGACTACATCCACAACGAGAAGCGCGGCTTTGCGACTTTCGAGTCACGGTTGGCATTGTCGGCATGGCAGCCGGGGGCGGGGATGGAGATCGCCGGCCGCAGCTTCCTGCTCGAGATCGGAAAATCCTCATTGAAGATGGTGCATGATCTGGTCGCGGTGAAGGACGGCGAGCGCATCGCGCGCTGTTTTCAAGCCGGCGTCCATTTCGATCTGGAGAAACGCCGCTCGGCCGTCATTCCCGACGAACTCCGCGCCAAGGCGGCGGCGCTGGTGATCGCCCGATGACGCCGCGCACGTCTCTCTTGACCATTGCGGTGATGGCCGGGCTGACCGCCTTGCCCGCCTGCGCGCAACAACAGCCGCAGCAGCAGGATCAGAGCCAACAGCAGGCGCCGGCGCAACAGCCGGCACCCGACGCCGCTCTGCCCGACGCCGCGGGCTTCCCCGCCTTCATCCAGGATTTCCGCCAAGACGCGCTGGCCCAGGGTATCTCAGCATCCACGCTCGACCGCACCCTGACCACGGCCAAATTCCTGCCGCATGTCATCGAGCTCGACCGCCGCCAGCCCGAGCTCACGCTCAGCTTCCAGGACTATATCGATCTGGTGGTGACGCCGGCGCGGATCGACGCCGGCCGCGCCAAGCTGGCCGAGAACAAGTCCTTGCTCGATCAGGTATCCAAGCGCTACGGCGTGCAGCCCCAATACATCGTCGCGCTGTGGGGCCTCGAGACCAATTTCGGCCGCACCACCGGCGGTTATCCGGTGATCTCGGCGCTGGCGACGCTGGCCTATGAAGGACGGCGCGCCGCTTTTTTCCGCAAGGAGCTGATCAACGCCCTGATCATGGTCGACCAGCGGCACGTCGATCCGCGCAGCATGACCGGCTCCTGGGCCGGCGCCATGGGCGAGAGCCAGTTCATGCCATCGAGCTTTTTGGCTTACGCGGTGAGTTGGAAGGGCGGAGCATCGCCCGACATCTGGCATAAGCGCGAAGACGTGTTCGCCTCGATCGCCAATTACCTGGCGCGGGCCGGCTGGCATGGCGATCAGGGCTGGGGCGTGGCGGTCACGCTGCCGCCGAATTTCGATCCCTCGCTGGTCGGGCTGAGCCAGAAAAAGCCGCTCAACGATTGGGCCGCGATGGGCGTGATGCAGTCGAGCGGGGCGGCGCTGCCCGACATGGCCATCAGCGCCGCGCTGATCCAGCCGGCGGGCGCCGACGGTCCGGCCTTCCTGGTCTACGACGATTACCGCGCCATCCTGAAATGGAACAACTCGAGCTTCTTCGCCGTGGCCGTGGGGTATCTTGCGGACGGCATCGATTGACACTACAGTCGCTCGACAATCCGCCCTTGGCCGCGATTCCAACCCAGACGATGTTTCACCGTTTTACTCCCGTCCTCGGCTTCGTTGCCCTGGCCTTGGCGTTGGCCGGCTGCTCGGGGAATCCGGAAACCGGTCCCGCGCCCAACGCCCAGGGCTATTACAAGATCGGCAATCCGTACCAGATCGACGGCGCCTGGTATTACCCGGCGATCGATTGGAACTACGACGAGACCGGCATCGCCTCGTGGTACGGCGAGCCCTTCCACGGCAAATACACCGCCAATGGCGAACTCTACGACATGAACGCGGTGACCGGGGCCCACCGCACCCTGCCGATGCCCAGCATCGTGCAGGTGACCAATCTGGACAACGGCCGCACCATCCAGCTGCGCGTCAACGACCGCGGCCCGTACGCGCGCGGGCGGATCCTCGACGTGTCCCGCCGCGCGGCGCAGTTGCTGGGGTTCGAGAACATCGGCACCGCCAAGGTGCGGGTGCAGGTCCTGGTGCAGGAGAGCATGCAGGCCCAAAGCCTGGCGCAAGGCAATGGCGGGACCGAAATGGCCGCGGCGCCGCTCGTGGCCCTGCCGGTGACCAAGGTGAGCGCGGAAACGCTCGCGCCCCCGCCGCAAGACACCACCGCCGCCAATCCGCCGCTCTCCGATAACTCCCGCCCGGCGCAGCCGCTTACGCTCGCCCCGCCGGCCAACGCCGCGGCGCCGGACAACACGGTCAAGATCGTGCCGGTAACAACGACGCACATCTATGTCCAGGCCGGGGCCTTCGGCCGGGCCGACAACGCCGCGCGGCTCAAAGAACGGCTCAACGGCATCGGCAACGTCCAAGTGATCGGCGTCAAGGTCAACGGCGCCGAGGTCTATCGCGTGCGGCTTGGCCCGGTCGACAATGTTAACGATGCCGACAGTTTGTTGAACAAGGTCATCAATAGCGGCGTGAGCCAGGCCAAGATCGTGGTCGATTGAGGCGGGGGCTTGGCCTATCATCCCGCCATTCCCGAACCCAAGAGCAAGAAAGAATATGCGCTTCATCCTCCTTCGCCCGTCCGTCCCGTTCGCCCTCGCCCTGCTGCTCGCTTGCATTGCCCCGGCTCCGCGTCCTGCCTGGGCGGCGGCGCCGACCATCGACACTTCGGCGCGCAACGCCTTCGTCGTTGATTTCGACACCGGCGCCGTGCTGCTGGACAAGGGCGCGGACCAGCGCATTCCGCCCGCCTCGATGAGCAAGATGATGGCGGAATACGTCGTGTTCGGTTTTCTCAAAAGCGGCAAGGCGACGCTCGACGACATGCTGCCGGTGAGCGAGGCGGCTTGGAAGACCGGCGGCTCCAAGATGTTCGTGCCGCTGCACCAGAAGGTGAAGTTGGACGATCTGCTGCGCGGCATGATCATCCAATCGGGCAACGACGCCGCCGTCGTGCTGGCCGAGGGGCTGGCCGGCAGCGAGGCCGCCTTCGTCGAGCTGATGAACCAAAAGGCGCGCGATCTCGGCATGACCGGCAGTCACTTCGCCAATGTCAACGGCCTGCCCGATCCCGACGAGTACATGACCGCGCGCGACCTGGCCACGCTGGCGCGGCACCTGATCGCCGATTTCCCGGAATACTACCATTACGATTCCGAGAAGGATTTTACCTATAACGGCATCAAGCAAGGCAACCGCAATCCGCTGCTCTACGAGGATATCGGCGCCGACGGCCTCAAGACCGGACACACCGACGAGGCCGGTTATTGCCTCACCGCCTCGGTCATCCGCGCCGGAAGGCGCATCATCGTGGTGCTGGCCGGCATGAAGACCATGAAGGAGCGCGGCAGCGAAGGCGACAAGCTGATCGAATGGGCCTATCGCGTCTTCAACGACTATCACCTGGTGAAGGCGGGCGATGCCGTCGATCAGGCACCGGTGTGGATGGGCGAAACGGCTCAGGTGCCGGTGACGGTGCAGCAAGACGTGACGCTGACGCTGCCGCGCGCCTCGCGCGCCGACATGCAGGTCAAGGCGGTCTATGACGGGCCGGCGCGGGCGCCGGTGGCGCAAGGCCAGATTGTGGGCAACTTGGTGATCACCGCGCCCGATGTCGCGACCATCCAAGTGCCGCTGGTCGCATCGCAGCCGGTGGCCCGGCTCAGCCCGTTCGGGCGCATGGCGGCGGCCGCGGGCTATCTCATCTTCGGGAAGCGCAACTGAGTCCCGAAAAATCAGAACGCGGCCGTTTCATCACCTTCGAGGGCGGCGAGGGCGCCGGCAAATCGACCCAGGCGCGGCTTTTAGCCGAGACGCTGGGCAAGGCTGGCATCAAAACCGTGGTGACGCGCGAACCCGGCGGCTCGCCCGGCGCCGAGGAAATCCGCAATCTCCTGCTCGCCGGCGACATCGCGCGCTGGGACACAGAGACCGAGGCGCTGCTGATGGTGGCGGCGCGACGCAACCACCTGATCAAGACCATCCGTCCGGCGCTGACGGCGGGAAACTGGGTGGTGTGCGACCGGTTCATGGACTCGACCGAGGCTTATCAGGGCTTCGGCGGCGGCGTCCCGCGCGAGAGTATCCGCGTACTGCATCGCCTGATCGCCGGGGACTTCGTGCCCGATTTGACCCTGATCCTGGATTTGCCGGTCGAGCTCGGCCTGAAGCGCGCCCAGACCCATACGCGTTTCGAGCGCATGGGACGCGATTTCCACGAGCGGGTGCGCTCGGGATTCCTCGACATCGCCCAGCGCGAGCAAAAGCGTTGCGTCGTCATCGATGCGCGGGAAGACCTGGCCGCGGTTTCGCTGGCGATCAAGGCGGCGGTGCGCGAGCGGCTTCAAGCCGCGCTTTGATGTAAGATGGCGGTATGAGCGAAGAGGATTTCGAGGAACCGGCAGGCGAAAGCGAGGCCCCGGAACTGCCGCCGCCGCGCGAGAACGCGGAGCTGGTGGGCCATGCCGCCGCCGAATCGCTGCTGCTCTCGGCCTTCAACTCGGGCCGCTTGCCCCATGCCTGGTTGATCGCCGGGCCCAAGGGGGTGGGCAAGGCGACGCTGGCCTATCGTTTCGCCCGTTTTCTCCTGGCCGAGCCGCCTGCCGGCGGGTTGTTCGGCGCGCCGCCTAAGGCCGATTCGTTGGCGATCGCGCCCGAGCATCCGGTGTTCCGCCAAGTGGCCTCGGGCGGCCATCCCGATCTCCTGGCAGTGGAGCGCGGCTGGGATGCCAAGCGCAAGCGGCTCAGAAGCGAGATCGTGGTCGACGACACGCGCGCCATCGCGGCTTTCCTGCACCTCACCTCGGCCCAAGGCGGCTGGCGGGTGGTGGTGGTCGATGGCGCCGACGACATGAACCGCAACGCCGCCAATGCCTTGCTCAAGGTTCTCGAGGAACCGCCCAAGCGCTCGGTGCTGCTGCTGACCAGCGAAAGCCCGGGGCGGCTGCTGCCCACCATTCGCTCGCGCTGCCGGATGCTTCACTTGAAGAAACTATCGGAAACCATTGTTTCTGAAGCAATCATGCGTCAAAGCCCCGAATTGGCCCCCGCCGATGCCCTGGCGTTGGCTCAGCTCGCCGAGGGCAGCATCGGTCGCGCCTTGACCCTGGCGGCGATGGACGGCCTCGCCATCCACCGCGACATGTACCGGCTTTTGGGTGAAATCCCCAAGATCGACACCGAGTCGCTTTATGGCTTCGCGGAAAGGCTGGCGCGCAACGAGGGCCAGGGCTTCCACCTGCTGGTCGAGCTTTTGCCCGGAGCGCTGACGCGCATGATCGAGTTGGCCCTGGGGCAGGGCGCCTCCACGCCACCATCCGAGCGCGAGACCCTGGCGCGGCTTGCTGCGCGGCGCGGCCTCGACCAATGGGTGGAGGTTTGGCGGAAAATCTGCCATCTCTTCGCTTCGGCGGAGGGCATCGAACTCGACCGCAAGCAGGCCGTGCTCAACGCCTTCTTCGCGCTCGAAGAGGCGGCGCGCTGAACCCTTCCGCTTGAGGATGAAACAATGACCGGCGGCAAGCCGTTCTACATCACCACGCCGATCTACTACGTCAATGATTCGCCGCATCTGGGCCATGCCTATACCTCGGTGGCGTGCGACGCGCTGGCGCGGTTCATGCGGCTCGACGGCCGCAATGTCCTGTTCCTCACCGGCACCGACGAGCACGGCCAGAAGGTGGAAAAATCGGCGCGCGACGCCGGCATGGCGCCGTTGGAATTCTGCGACCGCGTATCGCAGAATTTTCGCGACATGACCAAACTGATGGACATTTCCAACGACCAGTTTATCCGCACCACCGAGCCGCGCCACGTCAAGGCAAGCCAGGCGATCTGGCAGGCGATCGCGGGCAACAAATCGCCCAAGGGCCGCGACAACATCTATCTCGGCAAATATGCCGGCTGGTACGCGGTGCGCGACGAGGCGTTCTACGGCGAGGATGAACTGGTCAAGGGCGCGGACGGCGCCAGGCGCGCCCCATCGGGCGCCGAGGTCGAATGGGTGGAAGAGCCGAGCTATTTCTTCCGGCTGTCCGACTGGCAGGACGCGCTTTTGGCCTATTACAACGCGCATCCCGATTTCATCGCGCCCAAATCGCGCCGCAACGAGGTGATGAGCTTCGTCAAGGGGGGCTTGAACGATCTTTCGGTTTCGCGCACCAGCTTCGATTGGGGCGTGCCCGTGCCCGGCAACCCGAAGCACGTGATGTATGTCTGGCTCGACGCGCTGACCAATTACCTGACGGCGACGGGCTATCCCGACACAAAGGCCGCCGATTACAAGACCTTCTGGCCGGCCGACCTCCACGTGGTGGGGAAGGACATCGTGCGTTTCCACTGCGTCTATTGGCCGGCTTTTCTCATGGCCGCGGGTCTTGAAGTGCCCCGGCGCGTCTTCGCCCATGGCTGGTGGACGGTCGAAGGCCAGAAGATGTCCAAGTCGCTCGGCAATTTCGTGGCGCCCCAACAACTGGTCGAACAATACGGCGTCGACGCGGTGCGCTATTTCATGCTGCGCGAGTTACCGTTCGGTTCGGACGGCGATTTCTCGCGCCGCGCCGTGGTCGGCCGCATCAACGGCGACCTCGCCAACGATTTCGGCAATCTGGCGCAACGCGTGCTGTCGATGATCCAGAGCTATTGCGGCGGCAAGCTCCCGGAACCCGGTGCGTTCAAGGCGGCGGACGAGAACCTGCTGGCATCCGCGCGCGGCCTGCTGGCGAAGTCGCGGACGGAAATGGCCGAGCCCGCCTTCCACCGCGCGCTCGAAACCATCTGGCAGGTGGTCGGCGACGCCAACCGTTATGTCGACGAGCAAGCGCCCTGGACATTGCGCAAGACCGACACGGCGCGTCTCGGGACGGTGCTTTACACGCTGGCGGAAACCATACGCCATCTCGCCATCCTGACGCAGCCCTTCGTGCCGGAAGGGGCTGCGAAACTTTTGGACCAGTTGTCGATCCCGCCGGGCAAACGCGATTTCGCCGCGCTCGAGCACGCATTGACGCCGGGCACAATCTTGCCCAAGCCCGCCGGGATATTTCCGCGTCACGTCGAAGCGGCGGCGGCGCCATGAAACGCGCGCTCGCCGTTCTGGTCCTGGTGCTTTCCGCCAATGTCGCGCTCGCCGATGCGCTCACCGACATCGACGCGGCGCAATCCGCCGCCCGCGCGCAGGATTTCGTCGAAGCCATCCGGCTTTACACCAGCGCGCTCGCCACCCCGAACATCTCGCGCTTCAACCAGTCGCTCGCCCATGACGGGCGCGGCTCGGCCTATTACCAGGAAGGGCGCTGGGATTTGGCGATCTCCGACTACAGCACCGCCCTCCAACTCCAGCCCGATTGCGGCCGTTGCTTCAACAATCGCGGCCTAGCCTATGACCAGAAGGGCCAGCTCGACAAAGCCATCGCCGATTTCAACCAGGCTGTCAGCCTCGAGCCCGGCGAGTTCGACGGCTATTTCAACCGCGGCAACGCCTTTTACGGGAAGACCGATTACGAACATGCCGTGGCCGATTACACCGCCGCGATATCCATCAAGGCCGATTGCGGCGTGTGCTACCACAATCGCGGCGTGGCCTATCAGGAACTGGGCCAGCTCGACAAGGCCAATGAGGACCTCAATACCGCCGACCAGATGAAGAATTGAGGCCGGGCCGCGAGCGCGCTCTCGCCGAAGCCCGCGAAACATGGCATGATAGGCGGCCATGAAGATCGAAAAGCTCGGCTTTCCCTTGAGCGAACACGCGCGGCGCGAGCGCGAGCGGCTCGAGGACGATCGGCGTTTCACCACCAGCCTCGCCGGGCTGGCGGCCGCGCTGCTGCTGGGCGTCATCGGCCTCTATGTGATGGAAGGCCTGGCCGCGACCTCGAAGCTTGAGGATTGCCTGTTGCAAGGCCGCTTGAATTGCGAACGGATCGACACGCCCTCCCTGCAGGAAGACCAGTAGGCGGCGCCGGACGAATAAAAAGGGGAGGGGAATGCATCGGCCGATTTGGGCTTTGGCGTTGTTTGCCGGTCTTGCGCTTGCCGCCTCCGCATGGGCGCAAAGCCGCGACGAGAACTGGAAGCTTTGCATAGCCAATGATCCCGATCTTTCAATCGGCGGCTGCACCTCCCTGATCCTGTCGGGCGCCGAGACCACGTCCAATCTCGCCGTCGCATACACCAACCGCTGCATCGCCTATCACAACAAGGGCGACGACGTCCGCGCGGCGCAGGATTGCGATCAGGCGATCCGCCTCAGCCCCAACTATGCCAGCGCGTACAGCGAACGCGGCGTCGTCGAATACGACCGGGGGGAATACGACCGTTCCATCCAGGATCTCAACCGGGCGATCCAGCTCAAGCCGGATAACGCCATCGCCTACAACAACCGGGGCAACGCCTATTCGAGCATGGGCCAGCATGATCAGGCGATCAGCGATTATAACCAGGCCCTGCGGCTCAATCCCAATTATGCCACCGCTTACAACAACCGCGGTGACGAATACCGCATCCTGGGGCAATACGACCGCGCCATTGCGGATCTCGATCAGGCGATCGCGCTCAAGCCCGATTACCCCCTGGCGTTCAACAACCGCGGCCTGGCCTATTTCAAAAAAGGCGACGACGGCCACGCCATCCAGGACTACAGCCAAGCGATAACGCTGAAGCCGGATTATGCGGAGGCCTATTACGGCCGCGGCCGCGTCTATGCCGACCAGGACCAATACGACAAGGCGGTCGCGGATTTCGATCAAACCGTCAAGCTCGATCCCACCGATGCGTCGGCTTGGAACAGCCGCTGCTGGTTCAGGGCCGTCACCGGCCAGTTGCAACCGGCGCTGGCCGATTGCAATGAATCCCTGCGGCTCCGGCCCGGCGATGCGCCCACGCTCGACAGCCGCGGCTTCGTCAATCTCAAGCTCGGGAATGCCGACGCGGCGATCGCCGATTACGACGCGGCGTTGAGCGCCAATCCGAAATTGACCTATTCGCTCTATGGCCGGGGACTGGCCAAACACATGAAGGGCGACAAGGAAGGCGGCGACGCCGATATGGCGTCGGCCAAACTGGCCATGCCCGACATCGCCGACAAATTCACCAAATTGGGCGTGAAGGACCAGGTGGGTGGATTCTTCGGCGCCGGCCGCAGCGGAATCATGATCGCGGGCGGCGGCGCCGTGCTTGTCGTCGTCGGCTTCCTCGGCTACTACCTCGGGAAGCGACGTTCCCGCCCGGCCTGACCGGGCTTCGGCCGGCAAGATAAGGCCGTCACATCGGACGGAAGAATTGTATCTGGTCGATTCTCACTGCCATCTCGATTTCGCGCCGGAAGCGGAGCGCGCGAATATCGTCGTCCGCGCGCGTCGCGCCGGCGTCGCGACCTTGGTCACGATCTGCACCAAGCTCGCCGAGTTTCCACAGGTGCGCGCCATAGCCGAAACCGATCCCGACATCTGGTGTTCGATCGGAACCCATCCGCATGAAGCCGCGGCGGAGAAAGGGATGGGGGCGGAAGGGATCTCGAGCCTCACCCGCCATCCCAAGGTGATTGGCATCGGCGAAACCGGGCTCGACTTCCACTACAACCACAGCCCGCGCGCCGACCAGGAAATCGCGTTTCGCATCCATGCGCGCGCGGCGATCGCGGCCGGATTGCCGCTCATCGTTCACAGCCGCGACGCCGACGCCGAGACGGTTTCCGTCCTGGCCGAGGAAAAGCCGCCGGCCGGCGTCATCCATTGTTTCTCCACCGGGCGTTTGCTGGCGGAGCGGGCGCTCGAACTCGGATTTTATATCTCGCTCTCCGGCATCGTCACTTTCAAGACCGCCGGGGAGCTGCGCGCCATCGCCCGCGATATCCCGTTGGACCGGCTGTTGGTCGAAACCGACGCGCCCTATCTCGCGCCGATGCCGTTGCGCGGCAAGACCAACGAGCCGGCTTTCCTGGTCCACACCGCCGCCTTCGTCGCCGAGCTGAAAGGCGTGTCGCCGCAGGAATTGGCCGAACGGACCAGCGCGAATTTCTTCCGCCTGTTCGCCAAGGCCAAACCGCCCGAATTCGCATCGCCTTCTCCCACATCCTCCCGCACGAGCGGAGGAGGGTAAAGGTGGGGACATGAAGGTCACGCTTCTCGGCTGCGGCCCGTCCTGGGGCGTGCCGCCCATCGGCGGCGATTGGGGCGCCTGCGATCCCGCCAATCCCAAAAACCGCCGCCGCCGCGCCTCCATCCTGGTCGAGGAACGGGACAAGATCATCCTGGTCGACACCTCGCCGGACATGCGCGCGCAATTGCTGGACGCGGGCGTGAAACGCCTCGATGCCGTGCTATTCACCCACGCCCATGCCGACCATCTCCACGGCATCGACGATCTGCGCTCGGTCAACCAGCTGATGCAGGCCGAGATCCCGGTCTATGCCACGCGCCAGACGCTCGACGACATCGAGCGCCGTTTCGGCTACGTGTTCGCGCCGGCCAAGCCCGGGCTCGAGGCGTTCTATTACAGGCCGCGCTTGCAGCCGGTGGAGATCGCTGGACCCTTTGATGTCGCCGGCATCGGTATCGTGCCTTTTGTCCAGAACCATGGTTTTTCCGAAACCACCGGTTTCCGCTTCGGCCGTTTCGCCTATTCGACCGACGTGTTCGATCTCGACCAGACCGCATTTAAGGCGCTCGACGGGGTGGAGATCTGGGTGGTCGATTGCATCCGCCGCAAGCCGCATCGGACCCACAGCCATCTGGAAAAGACCCTGGGCTGGATCGCGCGGGTGAAGCCCGGGCGCGCGGTGCTGACCCACATGGATGAGTTGATGGACTACCAAACCCTGTGCCGCGAACTGCCCAAGGGCGTCGAGCCGGGCTATGACGGGCAGGTTTTGGAGGTCTAGTAAGTTATGAGATTCGATCCTAATAGCCTTGCTATACCTTATATATCTATTATTTCCCATAATATACATTATGCGATATACGGGCTTTGAGGAGGGCCGCATGAACGATCCGGAAATCACCCGCCTGCTCGGCATCATGGCCCAGCTGCGCGACCCCAAAACCGGCTGCCCGTGGGACCGCGCGCAGAGTTTCACCTCGATCGCGCCTTACACTATCGAAGAGGCTTACGAGGTCGCTGAAGCGGCCGAGCGCGGCAACCCTGTGGCGCTTCGGGACGAGTTGGGCGACCTCCTCCTCCAGGTCGTGTTCCACGCCCGGATGGCCGAGGAAGCCGGTTTATTCGCCTTCGCCGATGTCGCCAAGGCGATTTCCGACAAGATGGTAAAACGCCATCCGCATGTGTTCGGTGGCGCGGCCATCGCCGGCGCGGCGGCGCAAAGCCTGGCCTGGGAGGAGCAAAAAGCCCAGGAGCGCCGCGCCCAGGCAGCGGCATCGGGCAAAAGGCCCGGCGCGCTCGATGGCGTGGGCTTGGCCCTGCCCGCGCTTTCCCGCGCCGAAAAGCTGCAAAAGCGCGCCGCCCGGGTGGGCTTCGATTGGCCCGAAACCGCGCCCATCTTCGACAAGATCGCCGAGGAGATCGCCGAACTTAAAGCAGAAATAGCCGATCATGCGCCACCTGAACGGATCGAGGACGAACTCGGCGATCTTCTCTTTGCCGTGGTCAATCTGGCGCGGCGACTCGATGCCGATCCCGAACAAGCTCTGCGCCAAGCCTGCCGCAAATTCGAGCGCCGTTTCGGCGCGGTCGAAGCCGCGTTGACGGCGCGCGGCCGGGATCTGGCTTCCTGCTCGTTGGAAGAGATGGAAGCGGAATGGCAGAAAATTAAAGCTTTAGAATAAGTAGCTTATCAGGCCCTCATCAAAAGTTGAATGAGGCTCGACGTGTCCCATCTACCGCCGCCCCGTTCCTGAACGCGCTCGTAGAACTGGTCGATCAGCGCGGTCACCGGCAAGGGCGACTGGTTGCGTCTTGCTTCGTTCAGGCAAATCGCCAGGTCCTTGCGCATCCAATCGACCGCGAAGCCGAAATCGAACTTGCCGTCGATCATGGTGCCGGCCCGGTTTTCCATCTGCCAGGATTGCGCCGCGCCCTTGGAAATCACGTCCACCGCCTTTTTGGGGTCCAACCCGGCGCGTTTGGCGAAATTCAGCCCCTCGGCCAGGCCTTGCAGCAGCCCGGCGATGCAGATCTGGTTCATCATCTTAGTGAGCTGGCCGTTGCCCGCCGGCCCCATCAGCGTCACGGCGCGGCCGTAATGCGCCATCACCGGTTCGGCCCGCTTGAACACCGCTTCATCGCCGCCGACCATGATGGTGAGCTTGCCGTTCTGCGCCCCCGCCTGCCCGCCCGAAACCGGCGCGTCGAGAAATCCCACGCCCTTTTCCTTGGCGCGCGTGAAAATCTCGCGCGCCACCTCGGCCGAGGCCGTGGTGTGATCGGCCAGGATCGCGTCCTTGCCCATGCCGGCGAGCGCGCCCTTGGGCCCCAGCGCCACTTCACGCAGATCGTGGTCGTTGCCGACGCACAGGAAGACGATCTTGGCGCCCGTTGCCGCCTCTTGCGGCGATGGCTTGGCCGCGCCGCCATGCTCCTTCGTCCAGGCCTGGGCTTTGGCCGCCGTCCGGTTATAGACCGTGACCTGGTGTCCCGCCTTGGCGAGATGTCCCGCCATCGGATAGCCCATCACGCCCAGTCCCAAGAATGCCAATTTCATCGCCGCCTCTCCTCGCAATCGAAGTCTTATTTCGCCGCACCGGGCTGATCGAGTCCAAGCACTTTTTCATCCGCCCGTATTTGAACGCGGATCATCTCCGGCGTCAGCGTCAAGATCACGGGCTGTCCAACCTTGGGCGCCAATTTTATGCGATAGCCGGTGCCCTGTCGGGCCACAAGCGTTTTGTTGTTGAGCTCAATGCCGATGATCTCGGTTTGATCGCTGGCTAGACCTCCCGGACCCTTGATGATGGTGACTTTCAACGGTTGCGCCGTATCGTCGGCGGCCGACCGGTAATGCGCGGCAAAACCGTCATATTCGATCGTAGCCACAAGCTGCTGGGTTACGGTCATGAGATCCTTGGTCAAGAAACTCCTGATGAACCAGGTGCAATCGACCCCGACATGGCTTTCCGCCTTCTCGCCGATAACCGTGATGGTCTTGCTGAATTCGTCTTGATGGATCGTGACTTGAGCCGTTCCGGACGCGGATTGGGCCTCGGCGCCGTGCGCCATCAATAAACCGATGAACGCAGCGGATATTGCGCCCTTCAAAGTCATGCCCCCCTCCCCTGATCCTCAATGGCC
>CAVXKY010000023.1:0-181419 GCA_963762425.1 uncultured Alphaproteobacteria bacterium
GCCGCAGAAACCGTCATGAATCTTTATAGCACAAGGGGTTAGCCGATAAACCCGAATCACGGCTTGGCGGATTTGGCGGCCTGGATCGCCTGCCACACCGCGAGGGGCGTGGCCGGCATGGCAATGTCGCGCACGCCCAACGGCCGTAGCGCGTCGAGGATGGCGCTGTGGATGACCGCCAGCGCCGGGGTGGTGCCGCCCTCGCCGCCCGCCTTGATGCCGAACGGGTTGGTCGGCGACAACACCTCGACGATTTCGGTGGCGAAGGAAGGCAGAGTGTCGGCGCGCGGCACGCCGTAATCCATGAACGAGCCGGCGAGCGGCTGGCCCGAGCGCGGGTCGATATAGCAATCCTCCCACATCGCCTCGCCGACGCCTTGCGCAATGGCGCCATGCGTCTGGCCGTCAACGATCAGCGGGTTGATACAGCGGCCGACATCGTCGACCGAGGCGTAACGGATGAGCGAAAGCCCGCATGTCTCGGGATCGATCTCGATCTCGCATACCGCGCATCCATTGGGGAAGACCGGATCGTGCATTTCGTTTTCCGTTGCGACGGCCAGGCCGCCCGCCAGATCCTTAGGCAATTGCAGCCGCGCTCCCTCGCGCGCCAGTTCCAGAAAATCGAAGCTGCGATTGCTGCCCGGCGTAGCGAAGCGCCCGTCGGCAAAGGCGATGTCGGTCGGGCCTGCATCGAGGACGAGTGCCGCGATCGCCTTGCCGCGCTCGATCAGAGTCCGGCTTGCCATCCCGATCACTGTGGCGGCATGGCGCATCGAGCGGCCGGAATGCGAGCCGCCGCCGACGCTGACCACGTCGGTATCGCCCATGACCACGTCGATGCTGTCGACCGGCACCGACAGCAGATCCGACAAGACCTGGGCGAAGCTGGTTTCCTGGCCCTGGCCGGCGGGCTGCGTGCCGATCACCAAACGGACACGGCCTTCAGGCAGGATTGTAATCTCGGCGCGCTCGCGCGGTGAGCCGATCGAGGATTCGACGTAATGGGCGACACCGAGGCCTAACAGTTTGCCGCGCGCTTCCGCCAAGCGCTTGCGCGCCGCAAACCCGTCTGAATCGGCGATGCGCAGCGCCAGATCCATGTTGGATTCGTAGGTGCCGCTATCGTAGCGCGCGCCCACGGCGTTGACGTAGGGCATCTGTTCAGGCCGCACCAAATTCATGCGCCGTAGCGCCAGGCGGTCGATGCCAAGCTCCAACGCCGCGCGGTCGACCAGCCGCTCGATCGCGTAGGTGACCTCGGGTCGGCCCGAGCTGCGATAGGGCTGCGTCATCATCGTGTTGGTGAACACCGCACGCGAACGCAAGGCTGCCGCCGGGATGTCGTAGGAACCGGTGATCAGCGCCGAGCCTTTGCTTAAGGGCGAAAGCGAGATGCAGCGAGCGCCGACATTGCTGATATTGTCGGCGCGCATCCCGAGAAATTTCCCGTCCTTGCGCAGCGCGAGCTCGACCTTGGTCACCAAATCGCGTCCCTGGGTGTCGGAAAGGAATGCCTCGGAGCGGGTCGCGGTGAACTTGACCGGCCGGCCGAGCAATCGCGCGGCCCACAACACCAGCCCGTATTCGACATAGGGCCGATTCTTGGAGCCGAAATTGCCGCCGACATCGGCGGTGACGACGCGGAGATTTTCGGGGGGGATGCCGAGCACGCTGGCGAGCTCGCGCTTTTGCCGCACCGCGCCGCCGGTGCCAGCATGGAGCGTGTAACGCCCGGTCTTGGCGTCGTATTCGCCCAGCGCAGCGCGCGGTTCGAGCGCCGCGGCGGTAACGCGACCGACGTGGAAATCCATGCGGACGACATGATCGGCGCGGGCGAAGGCCGCATCGGTAGCCTTCGCATCGCCGAAATACGTGTCGACCGGGGCATTGTCCGGAATCTCGTCCCAGATGCTGATCGCACCCGGTGCGAGCGCGGCTTCGGCGTCGAGGACGAAGGGCAATTCCTCGTAATCCACATTAACCGCCTCGGCGGCGTCGAGCGCCTGCTCGCGGGTTTCAGCCACGACCATCGCCACCGCCTCGCCAACGTGGCGCGCTTTATCCCAGGCAAGAAGCCAATGCGGGCCGATGAAGACCTTGCCCCCGCCCGGCGCGGTTAATTTCATGTCGTATTTGGTCGCGGGCACCGCCTCATGTGGAATGGGCTTTAAGCCCGCGGCGCGGATATCGGCGCCGTTATAGGCTCCGAGCACGCCGGGCATGGCGCGCGCGGCCGCCGTGTCGACCGTCTTGATCCGCGCATGCGGATGGGGCGAGCGCACCATGACGGCATAGACCTGGCCGGATACTTGGAAATCGTCTGTGTATCGGCCGTTACCAGTCAGGAATCGGCGATCCTCCTTGCGCCGAATCGGCTGGCCGATGGCGTGAAACTCCGTCGTTCGTCCTTCCGCCATGACCGGCCGCTAGCCTCCGCTTTTTGGCGCTATTTTTCCGCCGGCGGCGCGCCGCAGAGCAGCGAGTGCAGGATCACCAGGGTGAGTCCACCGGAAATCACCGGCTGGGTGATGAGCAGCTTCACCAGTAGCGGCATTTCCCCCAGCACCTCGGGCGAGAGGAACATGCCGCCGAGCGCCACTAGCATCGCCAACCCGGCGACGATGAACAAGCGATCGTCCCACGCGACATTGGCTAAAATATGGACGCCGTGCATGAAGACGATGCCGAACAGCAGCGTCGCCGCCGCCGCCAGCACCGGCAACGGCACAACCACCAGCAGCAGGTCGAACTTGACGCAGCCGCCAAGCACGATCAGCAACACGCCGGCCGCCAGCGTGGCGTAGCGCGAGCCCACGCGCGTCGTGCGCAGCATGCCGATATTGTCGGGATAGACGATGGTACTGAAGCCGCCAACCAAGCCGGCCAGCACACCGCCCAAGCCGATAGCGAAGATGCCCTGCGACATGCGCGCGGGAGTGACGTTCTGGCCGCCCCAGCCGCCCACCATCTGATAGAGCGCCATCGAGCCGATGCTCGCTGGCAGCAGCACTAGCAGGAACACGATGACCAGATCGGCCTGCACCGCAAAGCCGAAGGGGAAAATTTGCGGCGTGACCAGCAGCGGCGCATTGGCGACGGCGGCGAGCGAGACCGGCCGGAAGATCGCATAGGCGACGGTGCCGCAGGCCAGCCCGATCAGGATCGCGGCGCGACGGAAACGGCCGCCCCACAGGCTGACGGCGATCAGCACGGCCACGGCGACTGCACCGGCGCCGAAATTGACCAGGGGGAAGCCGGGGCTGTCCGCCCGCCCGATCCAGCCCGGCAACGCGACATTGGCGACCTGGATCATGATAAAGATGACGATCATGCCCGCGATGACCGGCGCGCGCAGGAAACGAGCGAACAATCCGATGACGCTGAAGCCCTTCACCGGCACAGTGAGCACGCACCAGATCAGCGCCGCGACGAAGAACGAGCCGTAGGCGGCGCCGAGGCCGCCGCCGAGACGGCCGGCCGCGAGCAGGCTGGCGAAGCAGCCGGCATAAGGACCCTGGATAATCGGCAGCCGCAGCAGCAGCGTCGATTGTAGGATGGTGACGATGCCGCAAACCGCGAAGGTCATGCCGTAAAGATAGGCGATCTGCTCTGGGGGCAAGTTGAAGGAGCGGCCGAGGATGCCGGGAAACACGAACATGCCGGTCATGCCGAAAATGTTCTGCAGACCCAGCACTAAGAGCTGTGCCGGCGGCAATTTTTCGTCGACGCCGACCTCGAAGATCTTACCGGCGGTTCTCTGCGATGCGTTGGCGGCCATGGCGATTTTCCCCTTGGTGAACTTGTTTATGATTGGAACGGTTCAATACGGCACTCACGGTCTCAGTCCTCGATCTCGACGCGTTTTTCGGCGGCGCTTACCGGCGTTTCCGGCTTAAGACCGGAACGGCGGCGGCCGAAGGTGTCGGCGCCATTCTTCTCCCATTCGCCGGATGCTGCACGGCGGGCGAAAACCTCCCAGCTCTCATGCCACTCGCCGAGCGAATAGCCATGCCAGGGAGGGCGGGCGGAAAGCTCCGGCAGGCCGAGTTCCTCCCAGATGCGCCGCGCTTCCGTCATGAAGGGCTCGGCCGGCAGCGCCAGCGGCGGCATGGGATATTTCTGGGTGGCGTCGATCAGCAGCGTCGAATCCTCAGGCCGCCGGCCGGATTTCGGCCCGTGCCCGATCGAACGATGAAGTTCGATCTCCATGTCATCGGCTGGGCTTGCGCGATAGGCGAGCGACCAGAATATCGCATCGGCGTTGGTGAGTTCGATGTCCTCGCTCACCGCGATCACGATCTTGCCGCAATCGGCCTGCAACGTCGCCGCGCCGCGCAGGCCACGCCACACCTCGGTACGCGGCGCGTCCTTGGCGAATGACACGAAAATGATCGGGCGCAGATTACTCAAGGGCTCGTGCAACGTGACGCGGCGGACGCTCTTGATCAGCAACCCGTCGCGGAGGTGGGAAAGAAAACGCGGTTCATAGGCAACGCGCTTGATGGTGCTCGATTCGCTGGGCGTGACCTGACTCAGGATCGAGGCAAAAACCGGCTTGCGCTTATGCGTGATCGCGGTGACGCGCATCGACATATTGTAATCCTCGAGCGCGACGTAGCCGTGACTTTCGCCAAAGGGCCCTTCCGGCTCCAATTGTTCCGTATCGATCAGCCCCTCTATCACGATCTCAGCGTCAGCCGGCACGTCGAGATCGACCGTCACGCCCTTGATCTTGCGGATCGGCCGGCCGGCCAGACCGCCGGCCACCGCCATTTCGTCCTGGTCGATGGCGAGCTTCTGTGCACCGGTGAAGACCGCGACCGGCGCGCAGCCGACAACTATGGCGCAGGGCATCGGCACCTTGCGCGCCTGATATTTGCGCCAGTGCAGATAGCCGCCGGCGCCGCCGATGCGTGACGACATGCGCACACCCAGCCGGTCGGTGGCTTTCAACGCCGCCCGGTAGGTGCCCATGTTCTGGATGCCGTTGTCGGGATCGCGCGTGATGCACAGCGTGGCGGTGAGATAAGGCGCGGAATCGAAGCCGGGAGTCGAGACCGGCACCGGTAGCAGCGCCAGCCCGCCGCCGGGCTTGCGCAATTCCTCGCCGGTGACGACCACCTCCTGGCACGGCGCCGCATTGACCGCGACCGGCGCCACCGGATGGGCGATCGCGTCGAGCCAGGCGGCGCCGACCTCCTCCACCGGGCGGCCCATGCCCATGGCATAGATTCGCGCCGAGGCGGCGAGCGCACCCACCACCACCGGCATGCCGTATTTGCGGCCGCTGCCGTCGACCACGTTGGTGAACAGAATGGCGCGGCGCTCGTCCTCGGGCAATCCCAGGAACTGCCAGCGCGCCAGTGGATGCAGCGTGCGATCCTTGTCGATCGGCCGGTCGATGCGCAGCAGCAGCCCGGCGGCTTCGAGATCGGCCAGATGCTCCTGGAAATCGAGGCGCGCCGCCTTGGCTACCGCCTTCTTCAGCCCGCGCCGCTCGCCGGAGGATTCCGTCATCGCAGACCCTTTGTTTACTGGATGATTGTGAGTGAACAATATATCGGCACGCGGGGCAACCCCGCGGTGGACTTGAGCGGCTCGACCCGTCATCTTTGGCGGGTTGAAAAACGCTTAATCTGAAGAGGCAACTGAGCGGCCAACCCGACGCCCCATGACCCCGAAAGTGAAAAGCCAAGCGACGCCGGAGAAGGAAACCATGGAGGTTTCCCGTTCCGGTTACGATCTATTGAACACGCCGCTGCTTAACAAGGGTACGGCCTTTACCGAGGCCGAGCGCGACGCCTTCGGCCTCTATGGGCTGCTGCCGCCCACCGTCGCCACGCTCGAAGAGCAGGTTTCAAGGCGCCTGGCGGAATACCGTGCGATCCAGGACGATCTCGACCGTTACATCTTCCTGCGCGGCCTGCAGGATACCAACGAGACCCTGTTCTACGCCCTGCTCTTGGCTAATCTCGAGGATATGATGCCCATCGTCTACACACCGACGGTGGGGCGCGGCTGCCAGCAATTCAGCCGCATCTTTCACAAGTCGCGCGGCCTGTTCCTCAGCATTCCCTACAAGGATCGCATCCGCCGCATCCTGGCGCGTCAGCAATTCGACGGCGTCGAGGCCATCGTCGTCACCGACGGCGAACGCATCCTCGGCCTGGGCGATCAGGGCGCCGGCGGCATGGGCATATCGATCGGCAAGCTGTCGCTCTACACCGCCTGCGCCGGGCTCCACCCGGCCAAGACATTGCCCGTGTTGCTCGATGTCGGTACCGACAATTCCGAACGGCTCGCCGATCCGATCTATGTAGGCTGGCGCCACGGCCGGGTACGTGGCGCCGAGTATGACGCCTTCATCGAAGAGTTCGTTGCGGCAGTGGCTGAACGCTGGCCGCATATCCTGCTCCATTGGGAGGATTTCGCGACAGCCAACGCCAATAACCTGCTGGCCCGCTATCGTGGCCGGCTGTGCACCTTCAACGACGATATCCAAGGCACCGCCGCGGTCGCGGTCGGCACGCTGCTTTCGGCCGTCAACGTCACCGGCGTGCCCCTGTCGCAGCAGCGCATCGCCGTATTCGGCGCGGGCTCGGCGGGTTCCGGCATCAGCGCCCTCATCCTGCGGGCAATGATGGAAGACGGTCTGTCCGAAGCCGAGGCGAGACAGCGCTTCTTTCTGGTCGATCACGAAGGTTTGCTGGTCGAAGGCATCACGGGCATCCGGTCTTTCCAGGCGCCTTTTCTGCGGAGGCCGGCGGATCTCGCGAATTGGAATCTCCCGAACGCGAACCGCATCGGCCTTGCCGAGGTTGTATCCAATGCCCGCCCCACCGTGCTGATCGGCTGCTCGGGCCAACCGGGCGCCTTCACCCGCGATATCGTCACCACTATGGCGGCCCATGCCAAGCGGCCGGTGATCTTCCCGCTGTCGAACCCGACGCTGCTGAGCGAGGCGACGCCGCTCGATCTCCTCGCCTGGACCGAGGGCCGCGCCGTGATCGGCACCGGCAGCCCTTTTCCGCCGGTGATGCGCGAGGGCAAGACGTTCCGCATCGACCAGACCAACAACGCCTATGTCTATCCGGGCATCGGCCTAGGCGCACTCGCCGTGCAGGCGCGGCATATCAGCGACGGCATGTTCATGGCCGCGGCCCACGCCCTGGCCGCAGCCTCGCCGGCGCGGCGCGATCCGCGCGCTAATCTGCTGCCGCCGATCGGGGACTCGCGCGCGATCTCGCTCGGTGTGGCACGCGCCGTCGCCAAGCAAGCTCAGGCCGAGGGGCTCGCGGCGTCCTGCGACGAAGTCACGCTTGAACTCCGCCTCCGCGCCAAGATCTGGAACCCGGTCTATCACCCCTACCGCCACGTGCTGCCGGCGCACTGAACGCATGGGAGGTCATTCGTGAAAACGACGATCGATGTCATCATCGCGCTACTGCCGATCGCAGCGCTGTTTATAGGCTTTCTGGTTTTTAGGCTGACTGCGTTCAAAGCGAGTTTTTACGCCTGGATACTCGAACTCGTGGTGGTGCTCGCCTACTACCAACAGCCGCCGTTGAAGGTTATCGAGGCATCGCTTTGGGGCATTGTGACGATATGGTCTGGCTTCCTTGTTCTCTATACCGGGCAGATTTTTGGACAAGCCTATCGCAGCACCGGATTGCTGGCAGTCCTGCTCGAATTGGTCGGATCAATCCTCCCGGCGCACGATAAGCAAGCTCAGGCACTCTCTCTCGTTGTCGTCATCGGCGGCTTCATCGGCGCGTTCAATGGTTTCGCGGTCTATCCCGTGGCCATTCCCGGCCTCGTGGCGTTGGGCTTCGACAGCGTTGAAGCGATCACGAGCTTCCTTGTGTATTTCGCCTGGCCCCAACCCTTCGTCAGCCTGCTCATTGTGCCCAACATCTCGAATGTGGCGACTCACGTGCCGATCCCCGACATCGTCCGTGCGGCCGGGTTGGTGGCCATCCCGCTCGTATTCGTCTCGCTGCTGGGCTTCCTGAAGCTTCTTGGATTCCGCTTCTTCACCGCGCAAACGCAGTTCCTTTTCTGGAGCCTAGGCCTGAGCAATACCGCTGCCCTCCTCCTGTTCACCCAAGTCTGGCCTGAATACGGCATTCTGATTCTGATCGCGGGGGCGACAATCTCGCTGGGAGTGCTTTATGTCTACGGACGCATCGCCAAGACCTTTGCGCCCCTCGACGTTTCTGCTGCCGCAACGCCGATCGTAGAGTCGCCCACCCATTCCCGCGCGACGTACTTCAGAGCTTACGCGCCGCTCCTCCTCGGTGTCGTTATCGTTCTCTTGACCAAGATTCCCGTCGTCAAAGAGGAGGTTGAGCACCTTAGTTTCAGGGTTGCGGCTTGGGGATATCACGCCATCTCGATCAATATCTTCACCTCCGCCGGTTTCTTTGTCTTCATCACGGCGGCGGCCTGTTATCCCTTCCGATTGAAGCGAACCAACGTGGCAAAGGACCTCTATGCCTGCACCTTGCGGGCCCGCACGAGCTTGTCGACGCTCGCCGTCGGCAGCGCATTGGTCTATCTGCTCGTCGACACCGGTCAGATCCAACTCCTTGCCCGGGTTCTTGCCAATGGCGGCAAGCTCGTCTACGCCGCGCTCTCTCCGCTCATGGAGACCCTGGGCGGCATGGCTTTCGGGCAAGGCTTGCCGGCTGATTTTCTCCTCTGTGCGATGCAGGTCCCGATCGCGCCGGAGCTCGGAATCCCGCTCGCGGTGCTCGTCGGCATCGTGACGGTCATGTCGGAAGCACCGCCGAATCCGCTGAAGCCGACGCAGATCGCTTACGCGCAGTCGCTGGCGAATGTGAAGGGGAAAGACGGAGAAATCTTCCGCAATTGCCTGAAATGGCAGGTTTTGGCGGTTGTGGTTTCAACGATTGCAGCGGTCGCGCTCGTCTATCTCTCGTAATAGTTCGAGTGACCTCCGGCGGGGAGCGTCAGCCGGCGGCCTGGAGCGTTTTGCCACCCGCCGTGACCGGTTTTGCGTCGATTAGGACGAAAGCGATGACGCAGGGCTGCGTGCCGCGATTGATCCAGTTGTGGATCGTGCCACGCTGGACCAGGACGTCGCCGGCCTTGAGATGGACCTCGGTATCATCGAGTGGCATGTCGATTTCGCCGGACAAGACGATCGCGTAATCGATAGAATCGGTTCGATGATTGCGCGGCGCGGCGCCCGGCGCGATTTCGAGGATGCGGAAGACCGAGCCGTTCTTGATCGTGGTGCCGAGCTTGCGCAGCGACCCGTCGAAATCGCCGGTATTGTCCGCCGGACTGGTATCGGTCGACCAGATGACGCAAGCCGACACGCCGGGCCGGCTCGCGGTAATATTCTTCGCTACCTCGTCGATCTTGACAATGGCGCGTCCGTTCTCGTCATGGCCGGTCACGACCCGGCGAAGCTTGAGCGTCATTGATCTCTCCTGCCTATTCCCGTTCCGTAGTGGCGGATATCGATTGTTCCATCGCATAGCGGATGAGTGCCGCAAGGCGGTATATCCCATGCACGAACTTGCTGTAAGGCAGCACGATGAACAGCGCAAGGACGGTGCCCAGATGGATGGCGAGAAAATCCCCATCGCGCCGGTCTCGCGCAAAGCGAGCAGCGCCAGCCCGGTGAGTGATGCCAATCCGAGTAGGACCAGCAAGCCGGTTCCGGCGCCAAGCAATTCCTGCGCGGCTGGCGCGGGATCGGCGCCTATTTTTACCCACAAGAATCCGGCTGTGCCCGCGAGCAGCGCGATACCGCCGGCGGTTCCCAGAATGACCGGCGCGCTGAGCAGCGGATAAGGCGCGACCCAGCCTAGATAATGGTCGATGGTCGCGCTACAGGTCGCCGCGAAGCAGGCGAAAAAGCCATAAAACATGGCGTGATGCAGCCACCGCCGCGTCTGGGAGAACGCTTCGTCGCGATCGTTGCAGCCCTCGCCGCCCCCGCCGAGATTTCGCAGCGTAAGGACGTCGCCCAGCGCCCGTGCAATCTCGCGCATGCCGACAGGCTGGCTCGACGCGCCCGTTTCACGCCAGAACCCGGCGAAGCTCATTGCCAGCGCGAGCAGCGCATAACCGAAGGTCGCGGCGCCGAGCAGCACCATAGCCGCGTGGGGAATCACGGCATAAAACGCGCCGGAACCCGTGTGCGGGATGTAAAGCGCCTTCGGCGCCCCTAGCCCCATGGTCAGCGCGACAACGGATGCTATCGCCACCGCCGTGATCAAAGAGAGAACGAGCCCGTTGCGCCGAAACAACCGAGCCAACGGCCGCGGCCAGGCATAATCCTCGTAGGTCTCGGCACGGATCTGAGCGAAGGTTTTCGGCAAATTGACGCCGAATTCGTGCGGTGGCGCAAACTGGCAGGCGTAATAGCAGGCGCGGCAGTCGTGGCAGAGATTGGCGAGATAGTCGATCTCGGCATCGGAAAACGCGCGGCGCAATTCCATCGCCGGAAAGACCGCGCAATACCCCTCGCAATAGCGGCAGGCGTTGCAGATTTCGAGAACGCGTCGCGCCTCGGCGACGGCATCACTGGCGTGCATGATGTGCAGCCTCCCGTCCGGCGATGCGGCCGAATACCGCGCCGATCGTCATGCCAATTCCCGCCAGATAGCCCTGGCCGAGGATGTTGCCGGCCATGATTTCGCCGGCGGCAAAAAGATTGCGTGCCGGATTTCCGCTCTTCATCATGACGCGCCCCTGCGAGTCGACCGTCACGCCGAGATAGGTAAAGGTAATGCCGGGCCGCAGCGGATAGGCGGAGAAGGGCGGCGTATCGATACGTTGCGCCCAATGCGTCTTGGGCGGTGTCAGTCCTTCGGTACGGCAATCGTCAAGCGCCTTGCCGTTGAAGGTGCCCGGCCGCACCGCCGCGTTGAAGTCATGTACCGTAGCATTGAGCGTGCTTGGATCGAGGCCGAGTTTCGCCGCGAGTTCGCCGATATCCTGCGCCTCGATCGCCGAGAACATCGACGGTATGAAGAGATTCAGCATCTTGGCGTCCACGATGCAATACGCGATTTGGCCCGGCTGCTGTGCCACCAGCCTGCCCCAAATGGCATAGCGCTTGGGCCAAAGGTCTTCACCCTCGTCGTAGAAGCGGCACGCATCGCGGTTGACGACGATGCCGAAGGGCAGGCAATCGAGACGCGTCACGATGCCGCCGTCATATTTCGGCGCACGCGCATCAATGGCCACGGCATGACACTGGGTCGGATCTCCGACCGGCATCACATCCTGGTCGAGCAGATTGCGCAGCACGCGGCCTTGCGCATAGGGCGTGCCACGAATGTGGAAGTTCTCCGCGGCCGGGCCCCAATATTGCTTGAGCCATTCGATATTTGCCTGAAAGCCGCCGCTGGCCACAATAACGATCTTGGCGTGGACCGTGACGGGTGCGCCGGTGCGCTTCGCTTCCACCTCATTCACGACGCCCGACTTCAGACGCAGCGCGACAACCTCAGTGTCATAGAGGATGTCCACGCCAAGACGTTCGGCTTCCCGATAGAACGCGTTGACCAACGCCTTGCCGCCGCCCAGGAAGAAGGCGTTGGTGCGCGATAGGCTCAGCGTTCCGCTCAAGGACGGCTGGAAGCGCACGCCGTGCGTTTCCATCCACGGCATCGTGCGGGCCAATTCGCGAATCGTCAGCCGGGCAAGATCTTCATTGGTCTTGCCGCCGGTCACGCGTTTCAGATCGTCCCAGTATTCGTCCTCGCGATAGGCCTCGGTAAGCGTGGCCGTGGGCGCATCATGCATGGTGCGGAAATTCCGGGTATGGCGGCTGTTGCCGCCTCGGAAATCGCGCGGCGCATGCTCGAGCAGCAGCACGCTGGCGCCCTCCTCGCGCGCCGTTATGGCGGCGCAGAGCGCGGCGTTGCCGCCGCCGACCACGAGTACATCGTAGGGCCTGGCAAGATCGATCATCGATCCCCATCAATCGGCGAAAGCCGTCGGAATCGCAAGCAATTCGGCGTGGATTGGCGGCGCCCGGCCGATTGATCCGACCCGCCATCGACCATTCGCGTGAATTGGAAACCAAGTCTGGAAATGGGATAATTGCGCCAATTTCACCCATGATCGCGGAGATTTCGCGGAGAAGCATCGGATGAGTAAATCGTTGCAATTCGGCATCTTGCTCTTCCCCGATTTAACCCAGCTCGACCTGACCATACCGGCCGAGGTTTTTGGCAGCGTGCCGAACGCGAACGTTCATCTGATTTGGAAGAACACCGAGCCCGTCAGAACTGGGAGCGGATGGAAAATTACGCCGACCACGGCGCTTTCGACCTGTCCACCGCTCGACGTGATCTGTGTGCCGGGCGGCACCGGCCAGATCGCGGTAATGGATGACGCCGAGGTTCTCGAGTTTCTGCGACGACAAGCCACCAATGCGCGTTATGTCACGTCGGTCTGCACCGGCTCGCTGGTCCTCGGCGCCGCGGGTTTGCTCAAAGGCTATCGCGCCACATGTCACTGGATGTCAAGGGACCAACTCGCGCTGCTGGGCGCCATTCCGGTCGCGGAACGCGTCGTGAAGGACCGTAATCGCATCACCGGAGGCGGCGTCACCGCCGGAATCGACTTCGGGCTGACCGTCGTCGCTGAACTGTGCGGCACTGAAATCGCCAAAGCGATTCAGCTCAGGCTTGAATACGATCCCAGGCCGCCTTTCAACGCCGGTTCACCCGAAAGCGCCGGCCAGGTGCTGGTCGCCCAGGCGACCAAGGCGGCCATGAATCGCCAAAACCAGCGGCTGGCAGCCACGAAACTGGCGGCGAAACGCTTGGGATTGAACGGGTTCTGAAAACCGACCGGAGCGCAGGCGTCAGGCACCAAGATAGGTCTGCACCATGCTGCGGTCGGCCATGAGCTCGGCGGGCGTGCCCGAGAGCACGATATGTCCCTCGCGGATGATGTAGGCGCGGTGCGCGACCGACAGGCCGAAGGTGAGGCTTTGCTCGGCGAGCAGCACGCTCATGCCCTGGTTTTGGAGCTTCGACAAAGCTTGAAAGACCGACATGACGACTTTCGGCGCTAGGCCGGCCGAGGGCTCGTCGAGGAGCAGGACGCGCGGATTGGTCATGAGCGCGCGTGCGATCGCGACCATTTGCTGTTCGCCGCCGGACAATGTCCCGGCTAGTTGATTGAGCCGGCCGGCGATCTCGGGAAAGAGCTTGAGGACCCGCTCCCGTAACGTCGCGCGAAGCTCCGGCGGGCAAAGGCGCGCGCCGAGATCGAGATGCACCCCGACCGGCATCCGGGGAAACAACTCGCGGCCGCTCGGAACATGGCCGATACCAGCCCGGGCGATCAGATGTGGCGCACGGCCGGCAATCGGTTCCCCAAATAACGAGATTCGACCCGCCCGTGGCGGCAACAAACCCGTGATGGCGCGGAATAGCGTCGTCTTGCCGGCGCCGTTGGCGCCCAACAGCACGGTGACCTTGCCGGCAGCGACTTCCAGAGAAACGCCGTGCAAGATGGTGAGCTCGCCGAAGCCGGCGACCACGTCTTCCACCTTGAGCGCGGCCGGAGCCGCCGCATCTGGGGCGGGGGTGTTCATGAGACCTTGCCGAGATAGGATTCGATGACCAAGGGGTCGCGCAACACCGCGTCCGGGGGGCCTTCGGCGATCTTGCTGCCACGATCGAGAACGATCATACGGTCGGAGATGTCCGCAATAGCGGAAATAACGTGTTCGACTCCGGCGACGCCGGCAATGCCGAAACCGCGAAGCTGGCGTAAAACCGCGCGAATCTCGCCCTGCTCATTGCGGGTCATTCCGGCCATCACCTCATCGAGCAGGATCACGGTCGGATCGAGCGCGAGGGCACGCGCCATCTCGAGGCGTCGCTGCTGTCCGGGTGTCAATTTGGTCGATGGCTCAAGCCACAATCCGTCCAATTTCACGGTCTGCAACGCCCATGCCGCCTGATCGACGGCCTGATCGGCGCGCTTTCCGTATCGGGCGGCGAGCAAGGTGTTTTCCCAAACCGTCATGGATTCCATGAGCCGAGGAATCTGGAACGTGCGCGCGATTCCCTGACGTGCGCGCTGGAAGGCCGGAATGTCAGAAACCGATTTGCCCTGATAGAAGACGCCGCCCCCGCTCGGCTTAACGAAGCCGGTGATGGCGTTGAATAGGGTAGTCTTCCCGGCGCCGTTTGCGCCGATGATGCTGACCATTTCACCGCGGCGAATGCTGAGCGAAACGCCGTTGAGCGCGATCAGGCCGCCGAAACGCACGATCAGATCGCGCACCTCGATGATGGTCTCACCGCCTTGTAGCGCCGGACGCGGCAACCTTGCGACCACGGGAAACACCGCCGGTGCCAGAACCGGTCGGCGCCGCAACCAACCGAGCCGGTTTGCGATGCCGACAATGCCGCCCGGAAAGGCGAGCACGACGGCGATGACCAGCACGCCATAAAGCGCGAGTTGAAGATCCGGCAGATAGGCCCAGAACTGTTCGCCGACGAAGACCAGGATCACGGTCCCTAATGCTGGTCCCCAGAGGGTGCCGATGCCGCCGAACAACGCGAAAACGATGACTTGAAGATCGAGAGTCGGATCGAACGCGCTGGGCGGATCGAGGAAGCTGCGATTCCACGCCACTATGCCGCCGACGGCGGCGGGGGCAAGCGCGCTCATGACGAAGGTAATGACCTTGATTCGCGCGGTGGGAACGCCGATCGCCGCAGCGGCGACCTCGTCATCGCGTACGCCGGTGACCGACAGCCCCCACCCCGAATGGAGAATGAAGGCGTTAAGCCCGAAGGCGGCAAGAACCGCGACCCACGTTGCGAGATAAACGGCAATGGGCGTGAGCTCAGCCGGCAGGGTCAATCCCGACGCCGCACCGATGTAATCCCAGTTCCCCGCAACCACCATGAGGATGCGGGCGAGACCGAGCATGCCGAGTGCGAACATGATGCCACGCAGCCGCAACATCACAGTGCCGAGCAGCGCGGCGGCAAGCCCGGCGAGTCCACTGCCGAGCAGTGCTCCCACGTACCATGGCAGTCCGGTGCGAAGCACCAGCACCGATGTGGCGTAGGCGCCGATGCCGAAAAAGGAAACCTGTCCGAAGGAGAGATAACCGGTGCAGCCGCTGATGATGTTCCAAGAGTAAGCCAGCGCCGCAAAGGTGAGGACGTCGGTTACGAGCTGAAGGACATAGGCGGTAGCGAACAGCGGCGCCACCGCCGCGCATAAAACCAGCACGGCCAGCACAGCAATAGCGATGCGTTCGCGGCCGGGCGCGGGTACGGGCGCGGCCGCCGATGTGGGGTTGCCAAGACGCCGCTCTATCCAACGCCCCAGCCGTCGCGCGTCAAGATTCATGGGCCAGACCGATCAGCGGGTCGCGCGGCCCAGGCCCTGCGGCCGGACCACCATGAACACGATGAGCAGCAGATAGGGAACCACGACCTCGGCGTCACCGCTCAGGTAATAGCCAACCGCCGATTGCACCAGGCCCAATATGATCGCCGCCATCACGGCACCCCGGTAATCGCCGAGACCGCCCAAGGCGACGATCACGAAGGAGAGGATGGTCAGCGTATCCGCCGTCGGCGCCGACAGCGGAATAACGAGGATCAGCAACACACCGGCGGAGGCGGCTAACGCCGAGCCGATCGCGAAGGCAATGCCGCGCATGCGCCGCACGTCGATTCCGCAGGTGACGGCGCCGGTCGGGTTTTGTGCGGTGGCCATCAGCGCCTTTCCCGATTCGGTGTGATGCAGCCAGAGGTGAAGGCCTCCCGAGATCAGCGCGCCGAGAACGCCCGCCGCGACTAGCGCCTCGTTGATCGCCAATCCTCCGACCGCCCAGGTTGTCTGAAGATCGGGCAACGACACGTATTGCGAGCCGAAAAGATTGAGGCCGGTTTCGATGATGACGTAGGACAGACCGAACGTCACCATCAGGTTGAGCAGCTCGCCCCTGCGACCGAGCCGGGCCAGCGGCTCCAGCAGCAGCCGCTGCAGCACGCCGCCCACCACCAGCATGACGATGAAGACGGGTGGAAGCAGGAGGAGCGGGCTTTGGTGGGTTTTGGTCGCGAACCAGAAGGTGAAGAGCCCGGCCAAGGTTATGATGGCGCCATGGGCGAGGTTAACGATGCCCATGACGCCGAAAATAAGATTGAGCCCCTGGGCGAGAAGAATGTAGGTCCCGCCCAGGAGCACGCCGTTGACGACCAACTGTAATATGATCACCCGACCACCCCGCCGCTCATCGTCTTCCCGCGTCCGTGGTGGTTCGGTTTATTGGCCGGTATAGGGAATCTGCGTTTTGGCCTCGGCCTGGGATATGGGCCAGATCAAGAAACGCTTGCCGTTCTGAATCTGGAACATGTACTGGCCGAATTTCGTCGACAAGCCGTTGGCGTCACTCTTGAATACGCCTTCCACGGTCTCCACTTCGTGGGTCAACAGCCACTGCCGCATCTTCGCCTGGTCGAGCGAGTTAGTGGCCTTGACGGCGGCTCCCAGCACCTGGATGGCGGCATAGGTCGCCGCCACGTGATAGTCCGGCTCCTCGTTGTTGAACATGGCCTTGTAACGCGCGATGAAGCCGGCGTTATCGGGGGTCTTCAGGTTCGGCCACCAGCTCGTATTCGAAATGATGCCATTGGCGATCGGCCCCAGCGCGCTGATGAACTCGGCTTCCGCGGGTCCGATGGTCTCCGACAGGAACCGCGGCGCATAACCGATGCGATGCAGCGCCTGGGCGATGCCTACCGCGTCCGGATAGTAGGAGCACAGGACCACGACGTCGGGATTGGCATTCTTGATCGCCAGCGCCAGCGACGAGAAATCGGGTTGCGGCAACGCATAGGACGCACCGTAGATGATCGGCATACCGAGGGCCTGGGCTTGCGCCTCGCGTGCTTGGCCACATGCCAGGGTAAAGCCGAGTTGCAGCTCAAGTATCGCAACGGTGTGCGCACCCTGGCTCTTCGCCAGGGGCAGTATGCCTTCGAGATATCCTGTCGCAGGCGGGAGTAACTGGAAATTCCATTTGTTTCCCGGTGCGAATATCGCCGGCAGCGAGGCGCCGGGCGCGGGCATCACGCGCTCGTATTTGTTCATTAGCGGCGCAACAGCCTGGCTGATCCCGCTCGAATACGGCCCGACGACGAGATTGACGTTATCTTCCGTGATGAGCCGCGTGTAGAGCCGCACTGCGGTGCCGGGGTTGCTCTGGTCGTCGTAGTATTTGAGCTCGATCTTCCGGCCAAGCCAGCCGCCATGGGCGTTCGCGTCGGCGACGCCGAGCTGAAGGCCTCGCAGATGGTATGCCGCATCGACGGCCAGCGGACCGGTTTGCGACACGGATGCGCCAATGACGATCGGCTGCTGGGCTTGAGCAGCCGAGGCCGCGAACAAAACGAAGACGGCTATCAGCGCGGCAAACGACGCGCCCGCACGCCCGAGAAAATTCCCTCCCAACATGGTCTTCCCTCCCTGATTGGCATGGAGCCTCATATCGGCCCTCGTTACGTTTATGCCTCGAAACATAGCTTGATCGTCAATGCGCTGCCAGCCGAAAACTCGGCCGGTCCGAGGCGGGGCCGGCAACGCTCAGAATTGATAACGGCGCAGGCCGCCATCTACCGGAATGACGGTTCCCGTCATGTAGCGGGTGAGCGGCGATGCGAGAAAAACGGCAAGCACCGCAATATCCTCCGGTTTTCCGTATTCGCCGACCGGAATTTCCCGTGCGGCAAAGCTACGGCGCTCCTCCTCGGGATAGAGACGGAGAATCTGCTCGGTAATGATGCGGCCCGGCGCGATCGAATTGATTGTGATGCCGTGCTTGCCGATCTCGCGCGACAGACCCTTGGACCAAGCGTGCACGGCCGCCTTGGCTGCAAAGGATGCGTTCAGCCGTTCGGGTTCGGATTTTCCCGTGATGTTGATGATGCGACCCCATTTCCTTTCGATCATTCCCGGCAGGACAGCATGAGTGAGTTGGCGCAGGCGGGTGAAGTTGAGCGTCAAAGCCTCATCCCACCGCTCATCCGGAGCATCGACCGGCAGCGGTCGGCTGCCGCCAGCGCCGTTGACGAGAATTTCGATCTTGTCCAAGGCGCGGATTGCGGCATCCCGAATCCGGGCGGGTGCGGATGCCGCCGTGATGTCTTCGACGATGATGGCTGGCGGGTATCCGCCCGCGCTTTTTATTTCGGCGGCTAAGCGTTCGAGCAATTCCCGGCGCCGTGCCACCACGGCGAGCCGCGCGCCTTCCGCGGCCAAGCCCAGAGCAATGGCGCGGCCGATGCCCATGCTGGCGCCCGTCACCAGCGCGGTTCGGCCCTTCAGTTGTAAATCCATATCCGTAACCCCAAGCGGCGAGCCCGAAGGCGTCCGTGGTGACCATCGCGCCAGCGCGATCCCGCGACGGCCGGCGTGGCCCGCCATCATCAGCCTATCCTGCGGCGTAGGCCTAGCTCAACTGGGGATGATAGGCACCGCCAACAGCAGAATCAGGCAGGGGCACTGGTCCCCGAAGACGCGCGACAACACTTCACGCATTATCAGGGAAGCCGCCGGCGTGAATCGGGAACATATCAAACCGAGCGCGGGCGATCTGTGAAATCCATGGGCAATCAAGTTCCGGTAGGGATAGCGTTCCCCAAAGAGGCCGAATAAGTCTATTTTGCCTTAAGCCCAATCCGAGGCCCTTATGAGTCGGAGAAAAGCCAATGCATAACGAGACGGTTCCGGCATTCTTCGCACTGACCGGGGAACAGATCGCGATCCGCGACATGGCGCGGGCCTTCGCAGCCGATCGGCTGGCCCCGAAGGCCATCGAGTGGGATCAGAAGAAACATTTCCCCGCCGATGTCATCCGCGAGGCCGCCGCTCTCGGCTTGGCCGGCATCTATGTTCGCGAGGATCAGGGCGGATCGGGATTGACGCGGTTCGACGCCGCGCTGATTTTCGAGGCCCTGGCGCAAGGCTGCCCCTCGATCTCCGCCTATATCTCGATCCACAACATGGTCGCCTGGATGGTAGACCGCTTCGGGAGCGAGACACAGCGCCTGCGTTGGCTGCCGGGACTGTGCCGCATGGAGAAACTGGCGAGCTACTGCCTCACCGAACCAGGCGCTGGATCGGACGCGGCGGCGCTACGCACCCGCGCGGCCCGCGACGGCGACCATTACGTGCTCGATGGCCAGAAGCAATTTATCTCGGGCGCTGGCAATCCGGACGATTTCTACGTCGTCATGGTCCGTACCGGCGGCGACGGCCCATCCGGAATCTCGGCGCTGATCGTCGAAGGCGGCACGCCAGGCCTGTCCTTCGGCGCCAATGAACAGAAGATGGGCTGGAACGCCCAGCCGACCCGGGCGGTCATTTTCGAGCACTGCCGGATCCCGGTCGTCAACCGCCTGGGTGCCGAAGGCGAAGGCTTCAAGATCGCGATGCAGGGCCTCGATGGCGGACGACTGAATATCGCCGCCTGCTCGATCGGCGGCGCGCAGGTGGCGCTCGACAAGACACTCGCCTATATGCGCGACCGCCGAGCCTTCGGCAAGCGGCTGGATGCGTTTCAAGCCTTGCAATTCCGGCTCGCCGACATGGCGATCGAGCTTGAGGCCGCGCGGGCCCTGCTGTGGCGCGCCGCCGCCGCGCTGGACCGCGGCGACCCCGACGCGACCACGCTCTGCGCCATGGCTAAACGTTTTGGCACCGATATCGGCTTCAATGTCGCCAATGAGGCGCTGCAACTGCATGGCGGCTACGGCTATCTCGCGGAATACGGAATTGAAAAAATCGTGCGGGATCTGCGCGTTCACCAAATTCTCGAGGGCACCAATGAAATCATGCGCCTGATCGTCAGCCGTGCTTTGATCGGAGACCGGTGATAACCGGCGCAATCGCAGGAGGTCAGTCATGATGAAAATCGGATTTATCGGACTTGGCAATATGGGAAAGCCGATGGCTGCCAACTTGGCCAAGGCCGGTTACGCCGTTTCGGGCTTCGACCTTTCGGCTGCGATGCTGGAAGCGGCGAGCCGCACCGGCGCCACGCCTGCGGCCACGGCTGCGCAGGCGGTTCGTGATGCCGACGTGATCATCACCATGCTGCCGGCGGGTCGGGATGTGGTTGCTGCTTATGGTGATCAAATTCTGCCCGCGGCTCGCCCGGGTTCCCTATTGATCGACTGCTCGACGATTGACATCGCTTCAGCCCGCAAAGCCCACGCCTTGGCCGAGGCTGCTGGAACGCGGTCGCTCGACGCCCCTGTCTCGGGCGGTGTTGGCGGCGCGACGGCTGGTACCTTGACCTTCATGGTCGGAGGCGGCGATACGGCTTTCGCCGCCGCACGTCCGGTTCTCGAGGCCATGGGCCGCAAGATCGTCCATTGCGGAGCCGCCGGTGCCGGCCAAGTAGCGAAGATTTGCAACAACATGATCCTCGGCGTCTCGATGATTGCGGTCGGCGAAGCTTTCGTACTGGGCGAGAAACTTGGATTGAGCCACCGGGCCTTGTTCGATGTCGCCTCGACCTCCTCGGGGCAATGCTGGTCGCTCACCAACTACTGTCCGGTCCCGGGGCTGGTTCCGGCCAGCCCGGCCAATAACGGCTACAAGCCGGGCTTTGCCGCGGCGCTGATGCTGAAGGATTTGACGCTGGCCCAGGAAGCCGCAAGCGCAGTCGGCGCCGACACGGCTCTCGGCCGCCACGCGCAGGAAATCTATGCCCGCTTCAACGAGGATGGGCGCAGCGGCCTGGACTTCTCGGCCATCATCGAGACCATTCGCAATCGCAGCAACAACGCCGCGTAAACGGATCAGGCCGGTTTGCGCCGGTCCTCGATGACTTTCCCGTCATTCGGCAGGCTGCCGGGCGGCACCAGCCGGATTTCGCCCTTGAGCTTGGTGACGGCGGTCAGGCTTTCGGCGAGACGCGCGGCCAAGGCCGGATCGGCGCTCGGCACCTCCGCCTCGAGGGTCATCACGTCGTTCTTGCCGTCATGGTTAATGATCAGGCGCGCGCGGCCCAGGCCGGGATGGCGTTTCACCGTCTCGGCGATCTGCGCCGGATGGACGAACAGGCCTTTGACCTTGGCGGTCTGGTCGGCGCGGCCGAGCCAGCCCTTGATGCGTTGATTGGTCCGGCCGCACGGGCTTTGCCCCGGCAAGATCGCCGAGAGATCACCGGTGGCGAAACGGATGAGCGGATATTCCTTCGAGAACAGCGTCACCGCGACCTCGCCCACCTCGCCGGGATTCACCGGATCGCCGGTTCCGGGACGCAGTAGTTCGACGATGATCTGCTCGTCAAGGATCAGACCCTCGCGGGCATGGCTCTCATAGGCGATCAATCCCAACTCGGCGGTGGCGTAGCATTGATAGGCGTCGATGCCGGACGCGGCGATTTCCCTCTGCAAGCCGGGCGGAAACGCCTCGCCCGAGACCAGCGCGTGTTTCAAGCAGGATATATCCACGCCCGTCTCGCGCGCTTTCTCGATCAATATCTTGAGAAACGAGGGCGTGCCGACATAGCCGTCTGGTTTAAGGTCGGATATGGCCCGCAACTGCAGCTCGGTCTGGCCGGTGCCGCCCGGCACCACGGCGCAACCAAGGGCAAAGGCCGCGCTTTCGAGCATCGCCCCGGCCGGGGTCAGATGATAAGAGAAGCAATTATGCACTAGCTGGCCGGGGCGGAATCCGGCGGCATGAAGCGCGCGCTTGAGGCGCCAGAAATCCGATCGGCGCCCCTCGGGCTCGTAGATCGGCCCGGGTGACATGAACAGCCGCGCGAGATCTCCCTTGCCCGCCGTGTTGAGGCCGGCGAGGGGCGGATCATCCTTCTGTAACTCGATGAGCGCACTTTTGCGCGTGACGGGCAGCTTGGCGAGCGCGCTGCGGCTTTTGACCGAGCGCGGCTCGATCGCAGTCAGCGTCCGGGCGTAATGGGGGGCGTGTGATTTGGCGTGGGCGATTTGCGCCGGGAGCGCCGCAAACAGATCGTGCTCTCGCGTTTCGGGATCACGGATTTCCAACTCGTCGCAGAAGCGCGGATCGGCCATCGCCCGCGCTCAGGCGAGCCAGCGCTTGCGCCGGCGGTAGTGCTTAACTTCGCGGTAGCTGCGCCGGCCCGAGGCGGATAACCCGAGATAGAATTCCTTCACGTCCTCGTTGGCGCGAAGATCCTTGGCCGCGCCATCCATCACCACCTTGCCATTCTCCAGCACATAGCCGTAATCGGCATAACGCAGCGCGATGTTGGTATTCTGCTCGGCGAGCAAAAAACTCACCCCGGCCTCGCGGTTCAAGCGCTGTACGATCTCGAATATCTCCTCAACGATCTGCGGCGCCAGACCCATCGAGGGCTCGTCCAAGAGGATCATCTTGGGATTGGCCATGAGCGCGCGGCCGAGCGCGGTCATCTGCTGCTCGCCGCCCGAGATATAGCCCGCCAGCGCGGTGCGGCGTTCCCGGATGCGCGGGAAATACGTATAGACCTTGTCGAGATCCTGGCGCATCTGGACCCGCCCATCGCGTCGAGTAAAGGCGCCAGTCAGGAGATTCTCCTCGATCGTGAGATGGCCGAAGCAATGGCGGCCTTCCATCACCTGTACCACGCCGCGTTTCACCAACTCATGCGGCGTGAGATCGTCGACCCGCTCGCCGGCATAGGAGATCGCGCCCTTGGTGACCTCGCCGCGCTCGGCCCGTAGGAGATTGGAAATCGCCTTGAGGGTGGTGGTCTTGCCGGCGCCGTTGGCCCCGAGAAGGGCGACTACGCCCCCCTCGGGAACCTTCAGCGAAACGCCCTTCAGCACCAGGATAACGCGGTTGTAGATCACCTCGATGTTGTTGACCTCGAGGAGTGCCGCATCCGCGTTCATTCCGGCGCCCCCGGCTTGGCCCGCTTTCCGCGGCGCTTAGCGCGCCTCGGAGATCTGCGAGCAGTCGCGCGGGGTGATGTTCTTCTCCTTGGCATAGGCCAGCGCCGATTCCTTGTACATATCCCGGATCATGTCTTGATGCGGCTTGATCCAGTCGGAGACCGGGTGAAAGGCCTTGCCGTCCCACTGCGTGATACGCACACTGCCGCCGCCTTCATGATCGGCGCAGGTGATCTTCATCGTCTGGAGCAAGCCCGTGCCACCCATCGCGGCGATGCGTTGGGGCGTGAGGTCCAGATGCTCCAGGCCCCAGCGCATCTGCTCGCCCGTCAGCGGCTTCTTGCCGTAACGGGTCTGCGCGATGCGCAGCGCCTCGAGGTCCATCATGGCGTTCATGACGCCGCGGTCGTAGAGCACTTCGCCCACCTTGTCCGCGGTGGTATGGCCGGTTTTGCCCGAGCCGTAGACGTATTTGAGGATGTCATTGATGACCGGGTAGTTGCGGCCCACGCCGGAGAGTTGCGCGGCCTTGTAGCCCTTGGCGCTATCGCCAGCGGGCACCACGTCGGGCTCGGCGCCCGACCACCACACGCCGATGAAGTGGTTCATGGGATAGCCCACGGCGGCCGCTTCCTTGATGGCGGTGGAGTTCATCACGCCCCAGCCCCACATCAGCACGTAGTCGGGCCGTTGCTGGCGAATTTGCAGCCAGGTCGCCTTCTGATCGATGCCCGGGGGCGAGACCGGGAATTTGAGGAAGGTGAAGCCATCCGCCGCCGAGAGCTTGTCCAACGTCGGGATCGGTTCCTTGCCGTAGGCGCTGTCGTGATAGACCAGGGCGATCTTCTTGCCCTTGAGCTTGTCGACGCCGCCTTCCTGTTTGGCGATGTAGGTGATGATGGTGTCGGCGCCGTCCCAATAGGTGGTGGGATAGGTAAAGACGTAGGGGAAGACCGCGCCATAGCTGGCGTCAGCGCGGCCATAACCCATGCTCACTATCGGGATCTTGTCCGCGGTGGCGCGTTCGATCAGCGCATAGGTGATGCCGGTCGAGAGCGGATCGACCACGGTGGCGCCAGTGGGCGCATGGTTCTTCAGGCGTTCATAGCACTCGACACCCTTATCGTTGTTGTAGTTGGTCTCGCATTCCTCATAAGTGATCTTGACGCCACCGACGCCGCCGTCACGCGCATTGATCATGTCGAGATAATCGGCATAGCCGTCGGCGAAGGGGATGCCGTTGGGCGCATAGGGGCCGGTGCGGTAGACCAGCCGCGGAATGAATTGTTCGTTCTGGGCCATGGCGTTTTCCGCCGCCATGCCGAAGCCGAAAGCAGCGACGCCCAAAACCACGCAGCACAATTTTTGCAATTTCATCGTGTCCTCCCAAGATCGCGAAGCCGTGATCCATGGCCAGTTATGGTTTTTCCGGCCTTGCCCAACAGTACCGCCTCGGCCTCAATAAGGGAAGGGCCACATCCGGAGCTTTTCCTTGCCGGTCTGCCACAGCCGCGCCAGGCCCCTGGGCTCGACGATCAGGAAAAACACAATGAGCGCGCCGAAAATCATCGACTGCATGTTGCTGATGTAGTTGACAGGAATGTTCAATCCTAGCGACATCGGCGTGTATTCGAGGAATATCGGGACCAGCACGATGAAGGCGGCGCCCAGGAACGAGCCCAAGATGCTGCCCAGACCGCCGATGATGATCATGAACAATATCTGGAAGGAGCGGTCGATGTCGAAGGCCAGCGCTTCGACTCCGCCGGTGTAGATGAAGGCCCACATCGCGCCCGATATGCCGCAATAGAACGAGCTGATGGCGAAGGCCAGCAGCTTGGTCTGCAACGGCTGGATACCGATAATCTCGGCGGCGATATCCATGTCTCGTATCGCCATCCACGATCGTCCGACGCGGCCGCGCACTAGATTTTTGGCGATGAACGCCATCGCCACCACCGTAGTCAGCACGAAGAGATATTTGTCGACCGGATTGGCCTCGGCGCCGGTGACGAAGAAATGGCCGAACACTGCACGCGGCGGCGCGCTGATAACACCCGAGGCGGTGTAATTGTTGAACCATGGAAACTTGTTGAACATCCAGATCAAAAAGAACTGCGAGGCGAGCGTGGCAACCGCAAGGTAGAAGCCCTTGATGCGCAGGCTCGGCCAACCGAACATCACGCCCACCAGCGCGGTGATGATGCCCGCCAGCACGAAGACCACGACGATGTTGAGCCCGGGAAATGAGGTCGTGATCTTGTAGGTCGCGAAAGCGCCCACCGCCATGAAACCGCCGGTACCGAGCGAAACCTGGCCGGCATAGCCCGTCAATATGTTGAGGCCGATGGCGGCGAGCGCGAACACCAGGAACGGAATCATGATGGTCAAAAGCCAGTATTCCGTGCCCAGGATCGGCACCGCGACATAGGCCACCACCAGCAACGCCGCGGCCAGATAACGGTCCTGGCGGATCGGGAAGATCGCCTGGTCGGCGATGTAGCTGGTCTTGAACTGGCCGGTCTCGCGGTAAAGCATGGGAAATCAAACCCGCTCGATGATGCGTTCGCCGAACAGGCCCTGCGGCCGGAACAGCAGAAAGACCAATGCCAGCGCATAGGCGAACCAGTCCTCGATGGCGCCGCCGGTGGCCGGACCCCAGAACACCTCGGCCACTTTTTCCCCCGAACCAACGATGAGCCCGCCGACGATCGCGCCCGGCACCGAGGTAAGCCCTCCCAGGATCAAAACCGGCAGCGCCTTCAGCGCCACCAGCGACAGCGAGAACTGCACGCCGAGATTGCTGCCCCACAGGATGCCGGCCACCAATCCCACGATCCCGGCCACCGACCAGACGATGATCCAGATGGTCTTCAAAGGAATGCCGACCGACTGCGCCGCCTGGTGGTCGTCGGCCACGGCGCGCAGCGCACGGCCGATGGATGTCTTCTGGAAGAACACCGCCAGCGCCGCCACCAGCACGCCGCAGATCGCCGCGGCGCACAGGTCGAACTCGTTGACCAGCACGCCGCCAAAGACCAGCGGCTCCTTGGGGATACCGATATCGAGCGCATGCACGTCGCCGCCCCAGGCGATCTCGCCGAAGCCATCGAGCAGATATGAGAGGCCGATCGTCGCCATGAACAAAATGATCGGTTCCTGGTTGACCAGAGGCCGCAGCACCAGCCGCTCGATGATGAAGGCGAGCAGGATCATGACCAAGGCGGTGAGGATGAAAGCAGCCCAGACCGGGACGCCGTGTTCCAGCAGCCCGACGAAGGTCAGCGCCGCGAACAGCACCATGGTGCCTTGAGCGAAGTTGAACACGCCCGATGCCTTGTAGATCAACACGAAACCCAGCGCGACCAACGAATACATCACGCCGGTCAACAGCCCGCCGATCACCACCTCGAGCAAGAATTCGGGGTTCTGCCACATCATGACGAAGGGCGTGACGAACAGCGCTTGCAGGAAATCGAGAAATTCCATCGGTCTATCCTTTCTTAGGCGTCATGCGCTACGCCGAGATAGGCGTCGATGACATCCGCGTTGGCGCGGACATCGCCGGGTGTCCCGTCGGCGATCTTGCGGCCGTAATCCAGCACCACCACGCGGTCGGAAATGTCCATCACCACGCCCATGTCATGCTCGATCAGGGCGATGGTGGTGCCGAACTCGTCGTTTACGTCGAGGACGAAGCGCGACATATCCTCTTTTTCCTCGACGTTCATGCCCGCCATCGGCTCGTCCAGCAACAGCAATTCGGGCTCCATCGCCAGCGCGCGGCCCAGCTCGACGCGCTTCTGCAAGCCATAGGGCAACTGTCCGACGGGTGTCTTGCGGATGGCCTCGATCTCGAGAAAATCAATGATGCGCTCGACGAAGACACGGTGTTCCAGCTCCTCGGTCAGCGCCGGACCCCAATGCAGCGCCTGCCACAGGAAATTGCGGCGCATCTTGAGGAGCCGCCCGGTCATGATGTTGTCGAGCGTGGTCATGCCGCGGAACAGCGCGACGTTTTGGAATGTCCGGGCGATGCCCTGCGCCGCGGCTTCATGCGGCCTCATCCGCTGGCGGGCACGGCCCTTGAACGTGATCGTGCCTTCCTGCGGGTGATAGAAGCCGTTGATGACGTTAAGCATTGAAGTCTTGCCGGCGCCGTTGGGGCCGATGATCGCCAGCACCTCGTGCGCGCGGATTTCGAGGCTGACCTCGGCCAGCGCCCTGACGCCGCCGAAGGAAAGGCTGATGGACCGGACTTCGAGGATGGGCTCACCGATGCGTTTGCCCCCGCTCATCCTGATTCAACCCGCCTTCCGCAATGGCTGCGATTTCCTGGCGTCGCGGATCTTAAGCGTGGCGCGCATCGTGCCCTTGCGGCCATCCTCGAACACCACCTCGGTCTCGATGCGCGCGGTCTTTTCGTCCGAATAGAGCGCATCGACCAAGGATTTGAAACGCTCGCCGATGATGCGGCGGCGCACTTTGCGCGTGCGCGTGAGTTCGCCGTCATCGGCGTCCAGTTCCTTGTGCAGGATCAGGAATCGGCCGATTTGCGCGCCAGCAAGATGTGGTTCCGCCGCCAAGTCGCGGTTCACCTGGGCTACGCAATCCGCTACCAGATCGTATACCGCCTCGTGCGCCGCCAGCTCTTGATAGCTGGCCGTGGCGATGCCACGCTTCTCGGCCCAATTGCCGACCGCTTCGGCGTCGATGTTGATAATGGCGGCGACGAAATCGCGTCCGGCGCCGAAGGCCACCGCCTCGCTGATATAGGGGAAAAATTTGAGCTTGTTCTCGATGAATTTGGGCCCGAACAGCGTCCCGTCCTTGAGTCGGCCGACATCCTTGGCGCGGTCGATGATCCGCAACTGCCCGTCATCGCCGAAAAAGCCGGCATCACCTGAATGGGTCCAGCCGTCCGGGCGCTTGGTCTCAGCCGTGGCCTCGGGATTGCGGTAATATCCGGCGAACACGCCGGGGCCGCGATAGAGTACCTCCCCGTTCTCGGCGATCTTGATCTCGACCTCGCGTATCGGCTTGCCGACGGTGTCGGACTTGACCTCGCCATCGGGCTGCATGCACAGAAACACCGCCGCCTCTGTCATGCCGTAGAGCTGCTTGATGTTGATGCCGAGCGAGCGGAAGAAGGTGAACAAGTCCGGCCCGATCGCCTCGCCGGCGGTATAGGCCACGCGGATGCGGCTCATGCCCAGCACGTTCTTCAACGGCCCATAGATCAGCACCTCGCCGATGGCATAGAGCACCCGATCCTTCAACGAGACCGGCTTGCCGTCGAGCAGGTTGCCGCCGACGCGGCGCGCGAGCGCCATGAAATAATGGAACAGCTTGCGCTTGATCCAACTCGAATCCTCGATGCGGATCATCACCTGGGTCAGGATGGTCTCCCAGATACGCGGCGGGGCGAAGAAATACGTCGGGCCCAATTCGCGCAGATCGGTCATCACGGTGGCGCCCGATTCCGGGCAGCTCATGCAGAAGCCCGCGACATAGGATTGGGCGAAGGAGAAGATATGGTCGCCGACCCAGGCCATCGGCAGGTAGCACAGCACCTCGTCCTTCTCGGTTAGGCGATCGAAGGCCACCGAGTTGCGCACGGTGCGAATGACGTTGTCGTAGGTCAGCATAACCCCCTTGGGCACGCCGGTGGTGCCCGAGGTGTAGAGGATAATGGCAAGATCCGATCCCTTGCCCTTGGCCACCTCGCGCGCGAAGAACCCCTCGTGCGACGCAACGAAGTCGCGACCTTTCTGTCTGACATTCTCATAGGACAGTAGATCGGGCCGGGCGTAATGGCGCAGGCCGCGTGAATCGTCGAACACGATGACTTCGAGAAGCGGCAGCTTGTCCTTGACCGACAAGAGCTTGTCGACCTGCTCTTGGTCCTCGACCACGGCGAAGCGCACTTCGGCATGATCGAGCACGAATTGCATCTCGGACTGCCACCGCATCCTGATAGACCGGTACCGGTACGCCGCCTAGGCATTGCGCCGCGGTGATCGCCCAATAAAGCCGCGGCCGGTTGTCGCCGATCACGGCCAGCTTGTCACCGCGCTTGAAGCCCAGCGCGGCCAATCCCGCGGCGAATTCGCCGATCGCGCGCGCCGAATCCGCCCAGCTCCAACTCTGCCAGATGCCGTAATCTTTCTCGCGCAAGGCCGGCCGCGATCCTCTGCGTGCGGCGTGATCGAGCAGCAGCTTGGGAATGGTGTCGAGCGTCGCCGCCGGGGTCTCGGCCGCCGGTTGATCGCCCGTTATCTCGTGCATTTCCGCCAGCGCCATGCCCGTCCCTCGCTGCGATAGCCCGTCTCGGCGCTTTTCGGTTTTTTGCATTACTGATGCGCCGTTGCCGCTTACCTAAGCCCATGGGCCCTGCGCGGGTCAAGGACACCCGCAAAGCCTGGGGTCAAGCGCTGGCGCTGGAGCGCCGCCATCCTTGCAGCTATGTAATGGGCAGCTAGACTGCGTCTGATAAGGGGAGACGCGCTGAATCATGCCCGCCAATCGCTATCCGATGCTCGATTTCGAGCTGGGATCCGAGATCGACATGCTGCGCGACAGCGTGCGCGGCTTCGCCGAGGCCGAGATCGCGCCAATTGCCGCCGCGATCGATAAGAGCGACGAATTTCCGCGCCAACTCTGGCCGCGTTTGGGCAAGCTCGGCCTCTTGGGCATCACGGTCGAGGAGGAGTTCGGCGGCGCCGGCATGGGTTATCTTGCCCATGTAGTGGCGATGGAGGAGGTGAGCAGAGGCTCCGCATCGGTCGGTTTGTCATACGGCGCCCATTCTAATCTCTGCGTGAATCAGATCCGGCGAAATGGTACCGCCGCGCAAAAGCGCAAATATCTGCCCAAGCTGATCTCGGGCGAGCATGTCGGGGCGCTGGCCATGAGCGAGGCGGGGGCGGGCTCGGACGTGGTCGGTATGACGACGCGTGCCGAGAAAAAGGGCGGGCGCTACGTGCTGAACGGCAGCAAGCTGTGGATCACCAACGGCACTCACGCCGACACCCTGGTGGTCTATGCCAAGACCGACGCTTCGGCCGGGCCCAAGGGCATCTCGGCCTTCCTGATCGAGAAGGGCATGAAGGGGTTCAAGGCGGCGCAGAAACTCGACAAGCTCGGCATGCGCGGCTCGCCCACGGCCGAGCTGGTGTTCGAGGATTGCGAGTTGCCGGAGGAGAACCTGCTGGGCAAACTCAATGAGGGCGTCAAGCTGCTGATGAGCGGGCTCGATTACGAGCGCGTGGTGCTGGCGGGCGGACCCTTGGGCATCATGCAATCCTGTCTCGACGCGGTGATCCCCTATCTCCATGCGCGTAAACAGTTCGGCAAGCCGATCGGTGAGTTCCAGCTCATGCAGGGTAAGCTCGCCGACATGTACACCGTGATGAACGCGACCAAGGCCTATGTCTACGCCGTAGCGCGCGCTTGCGACCGCGGCCGCACCGCGCGCAAGGACGCTGCCGGCGCCATCCTCTACGCTGCCGAAAAGGCGACCTGGATGGCCTTGGAGGCGATTCAGGCGCTGGGCGGCAACGGCTATATCAACGATTTCCCAACCGGGCGATTGCTGCGCGACGCCAAGCTTTACGAGATCGGCGCCGGCACTTCTGAAATCCGCCGCATGTTGATCGGCCGCGAGTTGTTCGAGGAGACCGCCTGATGGCTGCGTTCAAATCCTCGCTCGATCCCCGATCCGATTCCTTCCGCGCCAACGCCAAGGGGATGAAGACGCTAGCGGACGATTTGAAGAAGCATCTCGCCACCATAGCCAAGGGCGGCGGCGAGCAGGCGCGCGCGAAGCATCTGGCGCGCGGCAAGCTCTTGCCGCGCGAGCGCATTCGCCTATTGCTCGATCCCGGATCTCCGTTCCTGGAGTTCTCGGCGCTGGCCGGCTTCGGCCTCTATCGCGACGATGTTCCGGCGGGCGGTGTCGTCACCGGCATCGGCTCGGTGTTGGGACGCGAATGCGTGGTCATTGCCAACGACGCCACGGTCAAGGGTGGGACCTATTATCCGATCACGGTGAAGAAGCATCTGCGCGCCCAGGAGATCGCGCGCGAAAATCGTCTGCCTTGCCTCTATCTGGTCGATTCCGGCGGCGCCTTCCTGCCTGCTCAGGACGAGGTCTTCCCCGATCGTGACCATTTCGGCCGCATCTTCTACAACCAGGCCACACTTTCAGCATTGGGCGTGCCGCAGATCGCGGCGGTGATGGGCTCCTGCACCGCCGGCGGCGCCTACGTTCCGGCGATGTCGGATGAGAGCATCATCGTGCGCGGTGAAGGCACCATTTTTGTAGGTGGACCGCCATTGGTCAAAGCCGCCACTGGCCAGACCGTCTCGGCCGAGGAGCTGGGCGGGGCCGAGGTGCATGCAAGGCAATCGGGCGTGGCTGATCAGATCGCCGAGGACGACGCCCATGCGCTCGAATTGATGCGGCGCATCGTCGGCAATCTCAACCGTGCCAAGCGCCCCGAAATCGATATCCAGAAGTCGCAAGAACCGCTTTACCCGGCCGAGGAACTCTACGGCATCGTGCCGGCCGATCCGCGCAAATCCTATGACGTGCGCGAGGTGATCGCGCGTCTTGTCGATGGCAGCGAGCTCGACGAGTTCAAGCCGCTATACGGCGAGACGCTGGTGACGGGATTCGCGCGTATCTGGGGCTATCCGGCGGGATTCGTCGCCAATAACGGGATTATGTTTTCCGAAAGCGCGCTCAAGGGCGCGCATTTCATCGAGCTCTGCGCCCAGCGCAGCATTCCGCTGGTCTTCCTGCAGAACATTACCGGTTTCATGGTTGGCAAGAAATACGAGGCAGGCGGCATCGCCAAGGACGGCGCCAAGATGGTGACGGCGGTGGCCTGCGCCAACGTGCCAAAATTCACCGTCATCATCGGCGGCAGCTTCGGCGCCGGCAATTACGCCATGTGCGGCCGCGCCTATGCCCCGCGTTTCCTGTGGACCTGGCCGAATGCCCGCATCTCGGTGATGGGCGGCGAGCAGGCGGCCACTGTGCTGGCCATGGTGCGGCGCGACGGCATGGGTGCGAACGGCAAGAAATGGAGCAAGAAGGACGAGGAAGATTTCAAATCCGCCATCCGCAAGCAATACGAGACCCAGGGCCATCCTTATTACGCCAGCGCGCGGCTGTGGGATGACGGCGTGATCGACCCCAAGGAAACACGCCGCGTGCTCGCCATGTCTATCTCGGCTAGCCTCAATGCGCCGATCGAGCCCACCCGCTTCGGCGTGTTCCGGATGTGACATGAGCGCCCTTCTGCTTTCGACCGACAAACGCGGCGTCGCATTCGTCACCCTCAACCGGCCGCAGATTCGCAACGCCTTCGACGACGCGCTGATCGGCGAGTTGACCGGGACATTCAGGACTCTCGGGGCGGACGATAATGTGCGGGCATTGGTGCTTACCGGGGCGGGTACGGCCTTTTCGGCGGGTGGCGACATCAACTGGATGAAGCGCATGGCCGGCTATGACGAGGCGCAAAATATCGCCGACGCCATGGGCCTGGCCGAGATGCTACGCACACTCAATGAATTGCCCAAACCCGTCGTGGCACGGGTCAACGGCGCGGCCTTTGCCGGCGGCGTCGGGCTGGTTGCCTGCTGCGACATCGCGGTAGCGGCCGAAGAAGCCGTGTTCGCCGTCTCGGAGGTACGGATAGGCCTGGTGCCGGCGACCATCGCGCCCTATCTGGTCGCCGCCATAGGCCCACGCGCGGCGCGGCGTTATTGCCTTACCGGCGAGAGCTTTTTGGCTGCCGAGGCGATGCGCCTGGGCTTGGTGCATAAGATCGCGCCTTTGGCCGCGCTTGACGAAGAGGTCGAGAAGATCCTTTCCCTGCTGCTCGATGGCGGGCCGCTTTCCCAGGCCCGCGCCAAGCGCATGATCGCCGAGGTGGCCGGGCGGCCGGTGACGCAAGCGCTCATGGCGCACACATCCCGGACAATCGCGGAAGCCCGCGCCTCAGACGAAGGGCGCGAAGGCCTTGCCGCCTTCCTTGAAAAGCGCAAACCCGGCTTCCGGCGCTGACGGGAAGCGCGCGATGTTCGAGAAAATCCTCATAGCCAATCGCGGTGAGATCGCCTGCCGGATCATCCGCACCGCGCGGAGTTTGGGCATGGCTACGGTCGCGGTCTATTCCGACGCCGATGAGAATTCCCTGCATGTCGCCACGGCCGACGAGGCCGTGAATATCGGCCCTGCGCCCTCGGCCGAAAGCTATCTCAATATCGGCCGCATCATCGAGGCCGCAAGGCAAAGCGGCGCCCAGGCAATCCATCCCGGCTACGGCTTTCTTTCCGAGAACGCCGCTTTCGCCCGTGCCTGCGCCAAATCCGGCATCGTCTTCATCGGGCCGCAGCCCGAGGCAATCGAGGCGATGGGCGACAAGGCTGCCGCCAAGGCGATCATGGAGACGGTCGGGGTGCCTGTGGTGCCCGGCTATCACGGCGAGAAGCAGGGCAAGGCGCTACGCAAGGCGGCGCGTGCGCTGGGCTTCCCGCTGCTGGTCAAGGCGGCTTCGGGCGGCGGCGGGCGCGGCATGCGCGTCGTCAAGCATGAGCGGGAATTGAGCGATGCGCTCGACGGCGCCGGACGCGAAGCCCTCGCCGCCTTCGGCGACGGACGGCTGATCCTGGAGCGGTACCTGAAGAGGCCGCGGCATATCGAGGTCCAGATCTTCGCGGACAAACACGGCAATATGGTCCATCTCTTCACCCGCGACTGCTCGCTGCAACGCCGCCACCAGAAGGTGATCGAAGAAGCGCCCGCGCCCGATCTCTCGCCGAAGCTGCGCGGCGCCATCCACGCCGCTGCGGTCAAGGCGGCGCGCGCGATCGATTATGCCGGCGCCGGCACGATCGAGTTCATGTTGGAAGGCAAGAATTTCTATTTCATTGAAATGAACACGAGACTTCAGGTCGAGCATCCGGTGACCGAGTTGATAACCGGGATCGATCTGGTCGAATGGCAGATCCGCGTGGCCTGGGGCGAGAAGCTGCCCTTGCGTCAGGACCGGATCGCGCTCAAGGGCCATGCCATCGAGGCGCGGCTTTATGCCGAGGATCCGGCGCGCGGTTTTATTCCATCGCCAGGCACCCTGGCGCGGCTGCGCCTGCCCCGGGCCGCGCCCGAACTGCGGGTCGAGACGGGGGTTCGCCAGGGTGACCACGTCAGCGAATTCTATGACCCGATGATCGCCAAGTTGGCATCCTGGGGAAAAACCCGCGCCGCGGCGCTGGCGCGGCTCGGCGTGGCGCTGGCCGAAACGAGGGTGCTGGGGCTCGTCACCAACCGCGATTTCCTGCTGCGTGTGGCGAAAAGCCACGCCTTCGCCGCTGGTCCGGCCGATACCGGCTTCATCGAACGGCATAGGCGCGCCTTGCTGCCCGAATCCATTCCCGCGCCCGATGCGGCGCTGGCTGCGGCCGTCCTGTCGCGCTTTATCGCCGTGCCCGGCGGGGATGGCGATCGCCATTCGCCCTGGCGGCTGCGCGACGGTTGGCGGCTTGAGGGCAAGGGAAGCTTCGAGCTGCGCCTCAAAGACAATGGTAAGCCGCGTAGCGTACGCGTCCAGTTCGAGGCGCAGGGCCTGCGTCTGCATTTCGACAAAAGCAGTGCCGAGGGGACGGCCTGGCCTATGCCCGAGGGCGATCTGGCCTTCACCCTCGGCCGCAAGCATGTCGAGGCATCGGTGCTGTGGCAAAACGAAGCGGTGGTGGTGGAGTTGGCCGAAGGCGTCTGGCGCCTCGACTTGGCCGATCTGCGCGCTAAGCCGGCGGGTGAGCGCGCCGCGTTAGGGCGGCTCACCGCGCCCATGCCGGGCAGAATCGCTGCGGTGCTGGTCGAGCGCGGCGACAAGGTGAAACGCGGTCAAATCCTGCTGGTGCTCGAGGCCATGAAGATGGAGCACGCGCTGGCCGCGCCCGCCGATGGGGTGGTGGCGGAACTGCATTGCGCGGCGGGTGATCCAGTGAGCGATGGGACAGCGCTGTTGTCCGTCATCCCCGCCGGCCAGGACGGCAAGGAGAAGGCGTGATGCGATTGCCCAAGCAAGTGGGCGTCCACGGGGTCGGCGTTTGCCGGAGCTGCCCTTGACCTAGATCATGGCGGGATCACGATCCAGGTCCGATGATGTAAAAACATACGGGGAAAGACATGCTGACTTTGGAGGATTGCCTCGGCCTATGCGACCTCGATCGCGACGAGCTCGAGGCGATCGCCGAGCATGAGCATCTACCGGAGCTGATCGTGGCCGAGCTCGGCCATTATCTCATCCACACCGCCTCGGGTCAGCGCGCGATCAAGGACATCATTCGCGACGATATCCTGACCGCCCAGGCGCGTGGTGATTTCCGCCATTCTGCCAAGCTCAAGCTGGTGCTGCGCCATTTCATCGAACGCTGCCGCAGCGAACCGAGCCTGAACTGCTGCTGAATTCTGCCATCGTGAAAATGGTGAAACCGTGGCCGGCGAGCGCGAAACATCCCGGATCATGACCTCCCACGCGCAAACCGAAACCATCGCATTCCTAAGCCGCGGCGAGGCTTATGGCGAGCCCGGTGCGAAGATCGAGCGGATCGAGACCCATATTTCCATCGTGTTCCTGGTGGGGGATCGCGCCTTCAAGCTGAAACGAGCCCGCGCCTTCTCCTATCTCGACTTCTCAACGCCGGAAAAGCGGCGGAAGAATTGCGAGGCCGAGCTTCGCCTGGGCCGGATGATGGCACCCGGGCTTTACCGTTCAGTGCGCGCGGTGACCCGGAACCGGGACGGCATTCTGGTGCTTGACGGCAAGGGTGAGGCTATCGACTGGCTGATCGAGATGCGCCGCTTCGACCAGGACGCCCTGTTCGACCACTTGGCCGTGCGCGGCGGCCTAACGCCATCCCTGATGCGCGACCTCGCCGACGCGATTGCCGCCTTCCACGAAACGGCAGAGAAGACGCCGCAATGGGGCGGGCCTGACGCCGTTCATATCGTATTGCGCGACATCGTCGGGAACCTGAAATCCTTTCCGCAAATCTTTGCGCCGGCTGAGGCCGGGAATCTCGCGGCGCAGTTTGAAGCCCAGTTCGGCACTAACCGCGCGCTGATCGAACAGCGCAACCGCGCTGGCAAGGTGCGCCGCTGCCACGGCGATTTGCATCTGCGCAATATCTGCCTCTTCGACGGTAAGCCTACGCTGTTCGACCCGATCGAATTCAACGACGCAATATCCTCGGTCGATGTGCTTTACGATCTGGCCTTTCTGCTGATGGACCTGATCCATCGGGGACACGGCGAATTCGCCAATCTGGTGTTCAACCGCTATCTCGACATATCCGGCGAAGGCGGCGGCCTGGCTCTGATGCCGCTCTATCTCGCCATGCGTGCCGCCATCCGCGCCCATGTCTCGGCTTCTGCCGGTGAGGTGGAACGGGCGAAAAGTTATTTCGATCTGTCCGGGGAACTGCTCCAGCCGAAACCCACGGTTCTGGTCGCTATCGGCGGCGTCAGCGGCACTGGCAAGACCACCCTCGCCCAGGCTCTAGCGCCTGACCTCGGTTGCGCGCCCGGCGCCCGCATCCTGCGCAGCGACGTCATCCGCAAGCGATTGCACGGAATCACGCCCGAGACCCGGCTGCCCGATTCGGCCTATGGGTCGGAGACGACTTCGCGGGTCTATGATGCGCTATGCCGTGACGCGGCTGCGGCGCTCGTTCCCGGCCGTGCGGTGATCGCCGACGCCGCTTTTCTGAGCGCCGAAGAACGAGCGGCCATCGCCGCGACGGCGCGTATGGTGCGCGTGCCGTTTTCGGGATTGTGGCTTGAGGCGCCAGCGGATGTCCTCGAACAAAGGCTGGTGGATAGACGCGACGACGCGTCCGATGCCGACGTGACGGTATTGCGGCGACAACTCGAGCAGGATTTCGGCGCCGTCGATTGGCACCATCTGGAAGCAACCGGCGACGCGGCCGGCGAAGCGCGCGCGGCGCGGGCGTTGATTGCCGAACGCTAAGGCACCAGGACGGCGGCGCCCTCGAAGCTACCCGCGCGCAATTGCTCGAGAGCGGTATTGGCCTCGGCCAGCGGAAAGCGGATGGTGGTGGTGCGCACCGGCACTTGCGCCGCGATGGCGAGGAATTCCTCGCCGTCCTGCCGGGTCAGATTGGCAACCGAGCGCAGCACGCGCTCTTCCCACAGAATGCGGTAGGGGAAACTCGGGATATCGCTCATATGGATGCCGGCGCAAACCACCGTGCCGCCCTTCGCCGTCACTTCCAACGCCGCCGGCACCAGCGGCCCCACTGGTGCGAAGATGAGTGCGGCGTCGAGCGGCTCGGGCGGGCTCTGGTCGGAGCCACCCGCCCAGGATGCGCCGAGCGAGCGGGCGAAAGCCTGGCCCTTGACATCGCCGGGCCGAGTGAAGGCGAAGACCTGCTGGCCGCGATGCCGCGCCACCTGGGCGGCGATATGCGCGGCGGCGCCGAAGCCGTAAAGCCCGATTCGCTTGGCGTCGCCGGCCAAACGCAATGCGCGGTAGCCGATCAGACCGGCGCACATCAGCGGCGCCGCTTCCACGTCGCCGAAACCCGGCGGGATGGCGAAGCAGAAATTCTCGAACGCCACCGCGTAGTCCGCATAGCCGCCGTCGATCTGATATCCCGTGAAGCGCGCGCGGTCGCACAGATTCTCGCGCCCGCCGCGGCAATAGGCGCATTCGCCGCAAGTCCAGCCGAGCCACGGCACGCCGACCCGGTCGCCTTTTTTGAAACGCCCCGCGCCCGGCCCGAGGGATTCGACCATGCCGATGATCTCGTGACCCGGAATGAGCGGCAGCTTGGGCTGGGCCAGCTCGCCATCGACCACGTGCAGATCGGTGCGGCAGACGCCGCAGGCACGCACACGCAGCAGTACTTGGCCCGGGCCGGGCACCGGGGGATGCGGCCGGGTGACTGGCCGGAGCGGCGTTCCCGCCCGGTCGAGCGTCATGGACAGCATGGAAACTCCATATGCATTGAAACCATCGTCATCGCACGGAACACCGGCCTTGATGCAGATCATGGCCGGTCCACCGCAGCGTGTTTATAAATGACCAAGTCTTTGGTCCGTCAACGGAGCTTGCCATGAAAAATACCGTTTGGATCACTCTGGCTATCACTGTGCTTCCGGCTATGCCGGCGCTGTCGCAGTCCATGGGAACACCGCCTCACGCGCTGGGTTCACCCTCCCCCGCGCCCATGGCCATGCCCCACCAGACCCAATCGAAGCTGCACATGCCGCATGGGATGGGCGACAACCCGGCCGGGCGCCGGGCGACTGACGCCCTCAATCTGCTGGAAGCCAAGGGATATCCGGATTTCGCCGAATTCGGCCCGGAAGGCGCGAATTTCAGCGCCAGCGTCCTGGACGGCAACGGCAATCGGGTCAAGATCGCCATCAACCCGGATACCGGCGAAATCAAAGGCCCCTGAAGCCTGCAAGAAGCCAGCGATAAAGGCCTGGAAGCCGGGGATAAAAGGCCTGCCCTTGTAAACGCGCGCCGGTCCCGCCATGCTGCGGCGCCCATCATGGCTGAAGGAAAATCCAATCCAGCGGCGCAGGACGCCACCAGCGACCCCTATCGCCAGTTGTTCGACGCAGCGGCGATCGGCATCAAATGGAGCGCGCCCGACGGCAGGCTGGTCGAAGTCAACCACAGCTTTTGCACCCTCTTGGGATTCGATCGCGCGGAGTTGCTCACGCGCCGCTATGACGACATCACCCATCCCGAGGACGCGCCCGAGGACCGCCGCCAATTCGCTCGGCTGATGGCTGGTGAGATTCCGAGCTACGCCATCGAGAAGCGTTATATCCACAAGAGCGGCGAGCCGGTGCGGGTGCGGGTAACGTCATCATTGATGAAGAGCCCGATACCCTACCGGATATCGATTGTCGAGGACGTGCGCGCCTATCATCAGGCGGAACGGGTCCGGCAAGAAAGCGAGGCGCGGCTCCGAAGCATTCTCGATGCGGTGCCCGACGCCATGATCGTCATCGACGAGCGCGGATTGATCGAATCCTTCAGCCCATCGGCCGAGAAGATGTTCGGCTTTGCCGCCGTCGAAATCATCGGCCAGAATGTGAAAGTGCTGATGCCGCAACCTTATCGCGAACAGCATGACGGCTATATCGGCCGCTATCTCCACACCGGCGAGCGCCGCATCATCGGCATCGGCCGGCTGGTCACCGGACAACGCAAGGACGGCGGGTTGTTCCCGATGGAGCTTTCGGTCGGCGAATCGAAACTCGAAGGGCGGCGCGTCTTCACCGGCTTCGTGCGCGACCTGACCGAGCGTGAAAGCGCCGAACGCCGTATCGAGCAGCTCCAGGGCGAGTTGACGCATGTCGCGCGGCTGAGCGAATTAGGCCAAATGGGCGCCGCGCTGGCGCATGAGTTGAACCAGCCACTCACGGCCATCGTCAATTATCTCCAGGCCGGAAGGCGCATGCTGCAAGCGGCGGATACGCCTGTCCCGCCGCGGGTGGCCGAGACCATGGAAAAAGCGGCGGCCCAGGCCGAACGCGCCGGACAAGTCATCCGCCGCTTGCGCGAATTCGTTGCCCGCGGCGAGACCGACCGCCGGTCAGAAAACGTCAACACCGTGATCGAGGAAGCAGCGGCGCTTGCCCTGATCGGCGCCAAGAGTGCCGGCGTTACCACGCGCATCACGCTACGCTCCGATCTGCCACCAGTCGTCATGGACAAGGTGCAGATACAGCAGGTTCTGCTGAATCTCATCCGCAACGCGCTCGAGGCGATGGAAACCTCGGAGGAGCGCATCCTGGTCATCGAGGCCGCGACCAAGGACGGCATGCTCGAGTTCCGGGTATCCGATACCGGCCCTGGCCTGCCGCCCGAAGTGGCGGGAAACCTGTTTCAGCCCTTCGTCACTACCAAGGCGCGCGGCATGGGCGTGGGGCTTTCGATCTGCCGCTCGATAATCGAGGCGCATGGCGGCCGTATATCGACCGCGAAGCGGCTGGGCGGCGGCACGGTGTTTGCGTTCACCCTGCCGCTTGACGCGTAAAGGTCCCGACCATGGCGAACAATCCAACCATCATCATCGTGGACGACGACGAGGCGGTGCGCGATTCGCTCTCCATGCTGATCGAAAGTGCGGGGATGAAATCCCAGACCTTCGGCTCCTGCCGCGAATTCCTGGCCAAGCAGACGCTGCCTCAACACACCTGCCTGCTGCTCGACGTTCACATGCCGGAAATGAGCGGCCTTCAGTTGCTGGACGAGATGGCAAAACGCGGTATCAGACTGCCCGTCATCGTCATGACCGGCCAAGCCGACGTACCCTTGGCGGTACGGGCGATGAAGGCCGGCGCGGCCGATTTCATCGAAAAGCCCTTTACCGACGAACTCATGCTCGACGCTATCCAGCGCGCGTTGAAAGCACCCGCCAAAAAATTGTCCGCTGATCCGGCCATTAAAGAACGCCTCGCTCAACTCAGCCCGCGCGAACACGAGGTGCTATTGCACATGGTCGCCGGCAACCCCAACAAGGTTGCCGCTTATAACCTCGGCATCAGCCCGCGCACGGTGGAAATCCACCGCGCGCGCGTCATGGAGAAGATGGCGGCGCGCAGCCTGTCGGAACTCGTGCGCATGGCGCTGGCTGCCGGCGTCGAGCCGGGCTCCGGATAAACACTGGGATTACCGGGATTGGACGCCCGACAAGCCCGGCACCAGCTCAACTTCGACGATGCGGAAGGTATGTTCCGGGCCCCGTGATTCACGCACAGTCATGTATTCATCCGGACGGATAATCTACTTGTCGAAATGAAATTACCGGCTTGTCACCCGCGTCGCCGGAAGCATAGCAGAACGCCCACCGTCCCCGTGCCGTGTGCAAGATTTCTCCGACCTCGTCGCCCTCACCTTCCCAGAAGCGATGAACCGTGCACAACTCGGGCGTCTTGTCGTAGGCCTTTTTGTCGAAATGGCCGCCCGCTTGCAACGGCAGAATGAATTCGTAGCCGGGCGATGGCTGCCCTCGGGGAAACCTGGAGCCCGCGCCAATTCCAAGCGGACGCGCATCCAGGACGTTGCCGTTCCCATCAATGCGAGAGCAGCACGGGCAAAAGGCTATTCCCGACGATTTCGCGGGTGGCGCCGCCGAATAGGAATTCGCGCCAGGGTGCGTGGCCATAACCGCCCATCAGCAGCAGATCGGCGGCCTCATCACGCGCCGCTGATAAAATTTGCCCGCCAGGATTGGCACCAGGGACTGGCCAAATGCTACGATGCGCCGCCGCAACGCCGTGCCAGGAGAGGTATTCGAGTAGGCTCTTGTCACCAGTCTCTTCGCCAGATTTTGCCACCGAGATAACGACAGCACTACGCGCCGCCTGCAGCATCGGCAGCGACAAGGCGACTGCATGCACCGCCGCGGGCGACCCGTTCCAACCGATAGCGATGACCTCACCTATCGATTCCGGAGCCTTTGCCGGCGCCAGGAGTACCGGACGGCCCGAACGGATTAAAACTTGCTCGACCGTGTCGCTATGCGGCTGATCGATGACACGATCCGAACGGCCGAGGACGACCAAATCGAAAAAGCGCGCGCGCTCGGCGACGCTGGCTGGAGCATCGCCGGCTTCCTGTCGCCACGCCGCCGAAGGCGTATTCCGACCCGTGGAACGGTCGACCGAGAGGCCGTGGCGGGCCACGGTTTTCTCGAACCCGGCCTTGGCCCTGGTGGCGATCGCCTTGCCGTCCTCGATGAAGCGATCGACCAGATCGGCGTTAACCGGCATATCAAAGCCAGCGGCGACAATGAAGTCACGCAGATCGGGCACCACATGAAAGCCTTCGAGATGCGCATCGAAACGCTTGGCCAAACGGCAGGCGAGTTCGACTGCGCCGTCACTGGCGGAGCCGCCGCTGGTGGGGGCGAGAATGGTCGTGGTCATGACCAGATGCCTTCCGTATCTTTCAAGGGTTGCGCCAAGATTCCCAGGCCAGCGTCAGTATGAAAGCGAGCGCCCCGATTATGACTAGGCTCAGATAGGCGATTTCACCGGTGGACATGGCGTCCCTCCTCTCAGTCGAACAAGGGTTTCAGGAATTGGTGATTCGCGATCTCCTAAGCTTTCGATTTCACTGTCGGTAAATTGCGTCATGCGGCGGAGACGCGCATTGACCCAGATCAACCGCTTATGCGTCCGCCAGCGCGTCGCGGATTGCGCCAAGCAGTGGCATCGTGGTCACCGGTTTCTCTAAGAACGCGACAACGCCGAGCTCTTGCGCGCGCTTGTGGATGACGGGGTTGGCGCCGCCAGTAATCAGGATCACCGGCAGATCGCTGCCGGCGCATTCGGCCGAGGCCATGAAATCGAGTCCGGTCATACCCGGCAGATGATGGTCAAGGATCAGGCAATCCTTGCCTTCCGGCTTGTAGGCTCTGGTGAATTCCGCCGCCGAGGAAAAACTAGCGACCTTGAAGCCGTAGGATTCGAGCAACAGCGCGAGCGAATCCCTCACGGCGTCATCATCATCGAGAATGTAAATCACGGAGCTGGCTTTCCAATCTAATGATTACTCGTCGTCTCCACCGATTCCGTCGGCAAGATCGGCAAGCGCCTCGGCGTCGGCGACGCGCACCTTGCCGCCTACCAGCGCGATGCAGCCGCTGCCTTTTAGCACGGTGAAAACGCGGCTTACCGTTTCAGTGGTGAGGCCGAGATAATCGGCGATGTCGGTGCGGGTCATCGGCAACTCGATCCAGCCGCTATTGCGGCCGGACCGGCCCTGCCGGCGGACGAGAGACAACAGGAGCGAAGCCGCGCGTTCATGCGCGGTTTTGCGACCAAGCAGAACCATCTGGTCTTGCGCGGCAGTGAGCGCGCGCGTAATCAGCTTCAGGAGCTGGCTCTCCAAGCCAGGGAAATCGGCATACATGCGATCGAGATGGCGACGTGGAAAGCGGCACAGGCTTACCGGCGTCACCGCCTCGGCGCTGTAGTTGTATTTGTCCGCGTCACCAAAACCGAAAAGGTCACCTGGAAACAAGAAACCCGTGACCGCACGGCGGCCATCAGACAGCAGCTTGAAGAGCTTTACAGTGCCTTCGGTGACGGTGAAAAAGTGGGTCGCTGGATCTCCCTCATTGAGGAAAGTCTTGCCAGCTTCGATCTCCTGCGACGAATGCGTGAGCGAAAAGCGCGGCAAATTCTCGGCCTTGACCGCGGCGCAGAGACCTCGGGGCCGTGTCGAGCAATTCTTACAGACATCGGCCTGAGCGATGGCCGGAAATGCTACGGGACGGGCAGCGACGGAAACGGCGAGCGGCATGGTTTCTCTCCCGATGCGGTAATCTTGGGACCATGAATACGCGCGCACGGATTCGGACGGAATTCGGAGTTGTACCTACGTAGTTCTACGTATTATGCGGCTAGCGCGACAGCTCACCGCGGACGATTTCGGCCCGCGCCTTGGTGGTGAATTGCTGGATTCGGGCTTCGATATCTTCGCGACTCACGGGCATGCCTCGGGCGAGTAGATCCCGCATGACGCGCGTTACTATGGCAGTGGGCTCCGTATGCGTGGCCCCCTCCGCCACCAGAGTCTTGACGTAATCCTCGGCTGTCTTGACGGTCATTCCCATGTGCCGCGCCGCCCACCAGCCCAGCAAGGAATTGCGCCGCGCCGCGACCTTGAAAGCCAATTCCTGATCTGCAGCGAGCTTGCGCTCGAAGGCGCGTTCGCGTTCATCGAAAGTCGTCATCTAATCAGTCTGCCAGCCCCCTATATGATGGCATTGATTCATATCAAAGGCGTTGCCCCGGGCTGTGAGAAAGAAACCGGCGCCGAATGGGGTCCGGCGCCGGGCAGTAGGCCTGGGGACCGCAGGGGAACTGACGGTCCGAAGGCGGTAAAGTGGTCAATGCGTCTTGATTTCGATCTTTTTCTGCTGTTTTTGGGATTCGGGGGTCTTGGGCAGCGTCACGGTCAGGACGCCCTTCGAGAAATCGGCCGCGATCTTGCCGCGGTCGACGCCCTCGGGCAACGCAAAGGCGCGTTGGAACGAGCCATAGGAGCGCTCGGAAACGTAGGTGTTCTTGCCCTTCTCCTCCTTCTCCTGACGCTTCTCGCCCTTGAGGACGAGCGTGTCCTCGTTGACGCTCACATCGATATCCTTCTCCTCGACGCCCGGCATTTCGGCCGCGATCTTGTAGGCCTTGTCGTCCTCGGTCACGTCAACCGCAGGAACGGTGAAGGCAAGATCCGGCGAAGCGCCGAAGAAAGACGGGAAGGATGGGACACCGAAACGGTCGAACAGCCGATCCATCTCCCCGCGAAACGAAGTCCAAACATCGGGGGTCGTGACCTGTTTCTTGACGGCCACAGAGGTTGGGGCGTTTGCCATGAATGGTCTCCTCTGATCTGAATATTGCTTTCAATATAAACCGGGAGCCGGCGCCCGGCATTGATCTGGATCAATGCGGCCTAATCGAGCGATTTGCGGAAGCGCAGGATGCTTATTCCCAGCAGACCGGCGCCGAGCGCCGCCATGCCGAGCATGTCGGGCCAGAGCGCGTCGAGCCCCACGCCTTTGATGAATGTGCCGCGGATGACGACGAGGTAATAGCGCAATGGATCGAGATAAGTGAGCCATTGCAGTATAACGGGCATGCTGCTGATCGGAAAGGCGAAGCCCGACAGCGTGAACATCGGATTGAGCACGAAGAAATTCGAGGCGAAGGCCTGCTGTTGCGTCTTGCAGACGGTCGATATCAAAATCCCGAGCCCGAGTGTGCTGAGCAGGAACAGCACCGTGCCCATAAGCAGGATCAGCGGGTCACCGAAAAACGGGACCCGGAACCACACCGTGCCGAAGACCGCGACCAGCGCCACCTCGGCGAGGCCGACGAGGAAAAATGGCACCGTCTTGCCGAGGATAAGCTCGTATGGCCGGATGGGACTGACCATGAGCTGTTCGAGCGTACCGACCTCGCGTTCGCGCACGATGGCCGAAGCGGTGAGACTCACGACCAGCATCAGAGTCAAGCTGCCGACCACGCCGGGCACGAAGAACCAGCGGCCGTTGAGATCTGGGTTGTACCACGGGCGCGTTTCGAGATTGACCGTCACCGGCTTGGCATTCGCGCCGGCTAGTCCGCGCCGCACCAAATCGGCGGCGTAATCGGCGGAATATTGCCCCGCGATCAGATTGACGTATCCCAGCGCGATCAGCGCGGTGTTGGAATTGGTGCCGTCGACGATCACCTGGAACGGCGCGGTCTGGCCCTTACGCAGGAGGTTGGCAAATCCGGGATGGATGACCAGCGCGACTGCCGCATCGCTGCGATCTATGGCATGTGCGATCTGGGCGTCAGTGGATGCCGTCTCGACAATCGTGAATCGGTCGGTGAAACTGAAACGCGACAGGAGTTCGCGACTCTCCTGTGTCTGATCACGGTCGAGCACCACGGTGGAGACGTGATAGACCTCGAAGGTGGCGGCATAGCCGAAGACGAGCATCTGGACGAGCGGCGGCACGATCAGCCGGAAGCGCGCCCACTTGTCGCGCTTGAGCTCGATGAATTCCTTGATGACGATGCGCCAGATGCGGTCGAACATGGGGTTCAATCCAGATTCTTGCGGAAGGCGCGCGATGCCAGAAATGCTATCACCGCGGCATACGCAGCCATCGCCAGAAGCTGGGGTGCCAGATCGAGAATTCCTGAGCCCTTGAGGAAGAGCGCCTTTAACGCGGTGACGTAATAACGCGCGAATACCAGATACGTGATCGCCTGCACCGGCGGCGGCATCTGATCGATGGGAAAAGTGTAACCCGACAACAGCGCGGTCGGCAGCAATGTGACAAGAAGCCCGATTTGGGCCGCGCCGACCTGACTCTTGATCTTGACCGAAATGAGATAACCGATGCCGAGAATCACGACAAGAAAGAGCGACGTGGCGACGAACAGGGTCGATACGGTGCCGCGAAACGGCACGTCGAACCAAAACACGCCGAAGACGAGACAAAAGGCGGCATCGAGCAGGCCGATGAGAAAATAGGGCGCGAGCTTGCCGAACATGACTTCCATCGGCGAAACCGGCGTCGAGACCAGAAGCTCCATGGTGCCGCGTTCCCATTCGCGCGAAACGGTGAGCGAGGTAAGTTGGGCGCCGACCAGCGCCATGATCAACGCGATGACGCCGGGAATGATGAAATCACGGCTTTCGAGAGTCTCGTTGAACCAAACGCGCGACTCCACGTCTACCGGCTGGATGAATTGCAGCGGCCGGCCCCTTGCGTCGGTCGCAGAAATTTGCGCGTCGGTCGAGAACCCGCCGACCACCGCCTGGGCATAGCCCATGGCGATATTCGCCGTGTTGGTATCGGTCGCATCGACGATCGCCTGGACCGTGCTTACTCCGGAATCGTTGAGCCGTTCGGTGAAATCCGGCGGGATAACGACGGCGAGCACACAAATACCGCGATCGAGCGACGTGGCGATATCGCGATAATTATCCGCACCTTCGACGATATTAAAATAGACCGAGGCCTGGAACCGTTTCAGCAACGCCTGGCTGTCCTGGCTCGCCTCGCGGTCATAGACGCAAACCGGCAGGTGCTTGATGTCGAGACTCAGGCCGTATCCGAGCAAAAGCATTTGCATAAGCGGCATCAACAACGCGATCAGCAGGCTGAACGGATCGCGCCAGACCTGGAGCGTCTCCTTGATCGCCATGGCCTTGATCCGCACGAGCTTCATGCTCTCTCCGGCCTGACGGCACCAACAAGCTGCACGAAAATATCCTCGATCGTCGGCGCGATGCGTTCGATGCGCTCTGTTTTCACCCCCTGACCGGAAAGCAGGGACGGCAGCGCCGCGATGGCGGCGTCCGCATCGTCGACCAGGACATGGAGAGCGTTGCCAAAAGCCGCGACCTCGCGCACACCCGGCGCCTTGGGCAAGGACGCTATGGCAATGCCGATGGGATCGCATTCGATCAGCAACAACGCGCCGCCCAGCGATCTTTGCTTGAGCACCGCCGGGCTATCGAGCGCCACCAGTCGGCCGCGATCGATAAGGGCGATGCGGTTGCAGTATTCCGCCTCGTCCATGTAATGGGTCGAAACCAGGACGCTGACGCCGTCATCTGACATCGCATGAATCAGGTCCCAGAACCGGCGGCGGGATTCGGGATCGACGCCCGATGTCGGCTCGTCGAGGAACAGGATCGGCGGCCGGTGCAGAATGGAGCAACCCAGCGCCAAGCGCTGCTTCCAGCCGCCGGCCAGCGACGAGACCAACTCATCTTCGCGCCCGCTCAGTCCAGCCATCTCCACGGCAAAGCGCATGCGCTCGGGCAGGACGTCCCGAGACACGCGATAAATACCGCCGAAAAAGCGCAGATTCTCATTCACCGTCAGGTCGCCATAGAGCGAGAATTTCTGCGACATGTAGCCAATATGTTCACGCACCCGTTCGGGCTCGCGCAAAATGTCAAAGCCGGCGACGGTGGCACGGCCTTCGGTCGGGCGCAGCAAGCCGCACAGCATGCGGATAGTGGTCGATTTCCCGGCGCCGTTGGGGCCGAGAAATCCGACGATCTCGCCGCGCGCGATGCGGAAGCTGATGTGATCGACCGCGGTGAAGGCGCCGAAGCGCTTGACCAGATTCTCGGCCGAAATAGGGGCGTCTTGTACGACCCTCGCGCTCACGCCGACACCTGCTGCTTAAGCAAGCTCACGAATAGGTCTTCGATGCTGGGGACGGCCTGCGTGATCGGACCGAACGGTATCTGCTTCGCTTCGAGCGCCCGTTGAATTTCGGGGATACGCCGGTCGTAATTATCCACAATCGCGTGAACGCCGTCGCCGACCAGCAGCACGCTCAGGACGCCCGCAAGGCCAGCGACCGCGTCACGCGCGGCGCGGGCATTGCCCGATGGAATAACCAGCAGCGCGCCCGGCATACGCGCCTTCAGCGCCTGCGGGGTGTCGCAGTAGCGCAGCCGGCCTTGATGCAACAAAGCGAGTCTTGTGCAGCGCTCGGCTTCATCGAGATAGGCCGTTGATATAAGGATGGTCACGCCGCTTTCGCGCAGATCGTAAAGGATGCGCCAGAAGTCGCGGCGCGAGACCGGATCGACGCCGGTGGTCGGCTCGTCCAACAGAAGTATCTTGGGCGTATGCACCAACGAGCAGACGAGACCGAGCTTCTGCTTCATTCCGCCGGAAAGCTGCCCCGCCAGCCGGCGGCGGAACGGGATCATGTTCGAGGCTTCGAGCAGCGGCAACGTCCGCTCTTCGCGCAAGGCGCGCGGGATTGCAAAAAGATCGGCGTAGAAACGGATATTCTCGTCGACGGTCAAATCCTCGTAGAGGCCGAAGCGCTGCGGCATGTAGCTCAGATGCGTCTTGACGCTTTCCGGATCCGCAACCGCATCGACGCCGTCGACGGTGATGCGCCCGCCATCTGGTTTCATAACCCCGGCCAGCATGCGCATGATCGTGGTCTTGCCCGCGCCATCCGGTCCGACCAGGCCGAAGATGGCGCCGCGCTCGACCGTGAAGCTGACATCGTCGACCGCTAGCGTCTCCCCGAAACGCCGGTTCAGCGATTGGACCGCGACCACCGTGTCCGCGGACGCCATGCTCACGGCCCTGTGGGCTTGGTGGGGATGACCGTGTCGATGACGCCGTCGGCCGGCATGCCGGGAACCAGCTCATGCGTCGGATTATCGATGTCGATCTTGATGCGGTAGACCAGCGTCACGCGCTCGGCGTGGGTTTCGACCGTCTTGGGCGTGAATTCGGCGCTCTCCGAGATGAAGGAGATGCGCCCGTCATAGACCTTGCCGGGAAAGGTGTCGGTGGTGACTTTGACTTTGGCGCCGAAATGGACGCGGGCGATGTCAGTCTCGTTGATATAGGCGCGTAACCAGATGTGGTCGAGATCGGCCAGAGTTACGACCGGCGAGCCGGGTTGGGCGATCTCGCCGAGTTCCGCCTGGCGCACCAGAATGACGCCGTCGAAAGGCGCATAGAGAACCGTATAGCCCAGCACGATCGTGGCCAGATCGAGTGCTTGCTGGGCGTCATGAAGATTTGCCTTGGCCAGATCGATGTTGCGCTCGGCAACCAGCTCAAGAGCCCGGTCGCGTGCCAGCGCAGCATTGGATTGCTTGGCGGCGGTGTCAGACGAATCCCGCTGCTCGGTCGAAACCCAGCCCTGCTTCCACAGCGTCTGGAAACGGGCGGCATCGGTCTGCTTGAAAGCGAGGTCGGCCTCATCGCTCGTCAAGGTCTTCTGCGTGACCACCAGATTCTGTTCCGCCATCGCCAATTCGCGCTGCTGAACATCGAGCGCGGCCTGCGCGATATCCACCTGCTTACGGTAATCGGAATCGTCAACCCGGGCGAGCAGCGTGCCTTCCTTGACCGATGCGCCCTCGTCGAAAGGCAGTTCGACGATGCGCGACTGCACGGTCTTGAAGCCGAGCACGCTCTCATGCGCTTCGATATTGCCGGATACGAGCAGCGTGTTGTCCGGGCGCGTAAATCCCAGCCAGGCTTCCCACCTTCCGCCCCATTCCCAGGTCGAAAGCAGCACGACCAACGCGATGCAGGCCCAGACGATAAGCTTGCGACGATTTTGGATTGCCGGCAGGTTCATAACAATTCCATACCCGCCGAGCGGGGTGTCGGCATTGATTTAGCTTAATAATCCGGCTTTTAGGCGTTCAGGCCCCGGCACGTCAAGCGGCGAACTTCTGGCGCAGGCCGAAAGGAGCACTTTTCCCTAGGAAGCAATTGGGACCCAATTATCGTCGGCCTTGCGATAACGCTTTTTCACCGCCGCCCAGGCGACGCGATGGGAAATCTCTTCACGTCGCTCGCTTTTGGCGTATTGACGCCAGGCGTTGTTGAACGCCTCGCGATAGATGGTGCGCGCCGGAGACGGCAGGTGGTGACGCACGGGTGCTGGAAGCGCGGCATTGCTGCTATAAGGCATTGGTTTCTCCATCAGCCGTCTTGCTTCGCCGGCGGCGCACGGCGTCCTGCAACTGGCGGCGCGCGGCATCGAAGGCGTCACGCTCAGCCAGGCGAAAATCGTTGTGGATAACGCGCTTTCCAGGAGCGCGTTCGACCACGATTTCGCGCCCTGGTATGGCGATGGCGATGCGGAGATTGAACAGCTTGCCCTTGTGGTGGCGACCTGCCTCTTCCTCGACCGTGACGCGGCAGGCGGTGATGCGGGGGTGATAGCGGCCAAGCCCCTCGGCATGGCGTCTGAGCCCGTTGGCCACAGTCGGCGAACTGTCCATGTTGCGGAAGAAGATTTCGACCGGGAAAACCATCAGGCGGTACCGAAATGAGCGGGCAGTTCCGTCACTGGCACCTTGGTCAGATCCTTGGGGAATTCACCGTGAACCTTCTTCAAGGTTGGAGCGTCGAGCTCCTTGCGCAGCAGGGAAAGAACGCGAGGCGCGGCATAGACCATCAGGCGATCAAAGCTGCCGCGGGCGGCTTCACGATTGACATGGGCCGCGACCGTCTGGACGAATAAAGTCTCCTCGATGCGGTGAAGGTCGTGTCGCGGCTCGATTGCATGATGCGCCGAATTGGCGCTTTCCTGGCTGTGGCCCGGGCGGTCGCTGCCAAGATCATGCGAGCGCGCATGCGCCGCCACCGATTCCTCCGAAAAGACAAGCTTGTAGGCCGTGGAGGAATCCTCGCGCGTTACGATGCGCGCGCGGGCGCCGTCGGCCATCAGGAACCAAGTCACCAGCTTTTTCATCGGCCTGCAATCCTCCACCAAATCTACCAGTTCATTAAGGCCGAAATGCGGAGCGGGCGCGTTGATTTATGTCAAAGGAAGAATCAGGCTGGATTTAAGCCGGGACGCAGGGTTCAGCCGCTGACCAATATCACGCCAATGGCCACCAGGCCGGCCGAAACACCTTTCTGCGCGAGGTTGCGCGTCGACAGATCCTCGCGTCCGAGACGGGGCAAAAAAATTGTCAAGACGATGCCGAACAGGAACACGAACAGCGTCGTGGTGCTGCCGATCGCCTGCACCAGGCTCAAGGGTGCCAGCAACAAGGCATAACGCGCGCCGAGACTGCCGCCGAGATTGATCAGCTCATTGGCACTGTTGATGGTCAGCATGGCCCCGGTATTCGACCTCAGGCTCAGCATGAATTTCCGGCGACAATCTGGCATCACCAACAGAACAATGCCGAAGGCCGCTTCGCCGACGAAGGTCCAGAACACCGTCGTCCAGAATTCCTCCGCTATGGCGAAAACCTTGAAGATGGTCGTGCTGATCGCCAGCATCAGCGCGCAGCTGAGCATCAACACGACCAGGCGCAGCTTGAAGCGCGTCTTGATGGAGGATGGACCGATTGAAACCAGCAAGGTACCGAAAACGATCAGCAGACCGCCGCCCATCTGTTTCGGCGTCAGGGTTTCGCCGAGCACCAGATAAGCCAGGACATAGCCGAAAAGTGGCGTCGCCTGGTAGAAAGGCGCGACCACCGATGCCTCCTCGGTTTGCAGCGCCTGAAGATAGAAGAACATCCCGGCCATGTAGAGCGCCCCCGAGCCGGATATGACCGCGATGCTGGGAAGCGGGACCGAGCATATCCCCGGCTGGAACGCAGCGATGAGCGCCAGCGGCACCAGGCCGATCAGCGCGGTGAACACCATCAGCACGGCCACGCCACTGTGCCTGAAGAAGCGTTCGACCAGATATTTGTCGATATGGGTCGACGCCGCCCACAGCACCGGCGCGGAAAAGGCGAAAAATAACCACGTCATATCGTCACTCCCGAGAAACCGTTTGCGATGCCGGCCCAAGGCTGGAAGGCGGTCTGGAAGGTCTCGCAGAATACGGCATGATCGACCGCGAGAATGTCGCTCGCCTGCTCGGCCTCAGCAAGAACCAAGTCGCGCAACCGGTTCATCGATTCTAAACTCAAGTCGGACGATGCCACGCCGTTGAAAAGCGGGATGATTCAGATCAATGTGGATTTTTGCGCCTCTGCCTAACATCCGGCTATGGAGCGAACCCTAGAGATGCCCGAGAGCAATATATTCGGCGATGCTAAGCACCTGCGCGCCCTGGTCGAAAAGGCGCGCGGGTTGGGGCCGATCCGAACCGCCGTCGTTCACGCCGTCGATACGGTCACGCTGTCTGGCGCGATCGAGGCGGCACGCGAGCATCTAATCGTACCCATTCTGGTCGGCCCGGAAGCCAAGATTCGCACCGCTGCGAAGTCGGCCAATCTCGACTTGGCTAAATACGAATTAATCAACACCGAGCACAGCGACGCCGCAGCAGCCAAGGCAGTTGCGATGGCCCGCCGGGGGGAGGTGCAGGCGATCATGAAAGGCAGCCTGCACACCGACGAACTTATGCATGCGGTCGTCGATGAAACACTGGGTTTGCAGACGGCGCGGCGCATCAGCCACATTTTCGTGGCCGAGGTCCCAGGCTATTCGCGGCTGATGTTCATCACCGACGCCGCGATCAACGTCTATCCGACGCTGGAAGACAAACGGGATATCGTGCAAAACGCGATCGAATTGGCGCAAGCGCTTGGCGTGGCGACGCCCAAAATTGCCGTCCTGTCGGCGGTCGAGACGGTCTCTACCAAGATTAAGTCGACGCTCGACGCCGCGGCTTTGTGTAAGATGTCGGATCGCGGCCAGATCATTGGCGGCATTATTGATGGGCCGTTGGCTTTCGACGACGCCATGTCGGAAGAAGTTGCGAAGACCAAGGGCATCGTTTCGCCAGTGGCCGGCAAGCCCGATATCCTGGTCGTGCCCGATCTCGATGCCGGCAACATGCTGGCCAAGCAATTCGAATATATCTCGCATGCGACCCTCGCCGGAATCGTGGCCGGTGCACGGATTCCTATTATCCTCACCAGCCGAGCCGACAAAACCGCTTCGCGCCTTGCCTCCTCGGCCATCGCGCTGCTACTGGTCCGCCATGCGGAACGCACAGCAAGCAAGGCAATCCGATAGCCCAGCCCAGCTGCGGAGAGTCTCTATGCCTGTTCACAATCCGGATATCGCGCAATCGCTTGAAAGCATCGCCGACCTACTTGAACTCGAAGGCGCAAACCCGTTCCGTATTCGCGCCTATCGCAACGCCGCCCGCGTCGTGCAGGGGCTAGGCACCGAGATTTCAGCGCTGTTGAAGCGCGGCAAGGATCTGTCCGAGCTGCCGGGCATCGGCAAGGATCTTGCCGATAAGATTTCGGATTTGGCCAGCACAGGCCACCTGCCGTTGCTCGATCGGCTGCGCAAATCGACGCCCGCCATCGCCGTCGAACTGCTGAAGCTACCAGGCCTCGGCCCCAAACGGGTCAAGGCGATCGTCCACGACCTCGATGTGCACAATCTCGAACAACTTCATCGCGCCATTCTCGACGGCCGCCTGCGTGAATTGCGCGGCTTCGGACCAGCCGCCGAAAGCCGTCTGCTGCAAGCTCTTCAGACACGCAAGGGGTCGCCACAGCGCCTCAAGTTGGCGCTGGCCGAAAGCTATGTGACGCCGCTCATCGCTTATCTCAAGGCTGCACCAGGGGTTGAGACAGCGATCACGGCCGGCAGCTACCGCCGCTGCCAGGAAACCGTCGGCGATATTGATATCCTGGTGACGGCGAAAAGCGGCCCGCCCGTGGTCAAGTATTTCACTCGCTACGAGGAGGTCGACAAGATAACCGCGGCGGGCGAAACCCGCGCCACCGTCGTTCTCCGCGCCGGGCTGCAGGTCGACCTACGCGTCGTGCCGCCACACGATTACGGCTCGGCGTTACATTATTTCACCGGCAGCAAAGCGCATAGCATTGCCATTCGCCGGTTGGGCCAAAAGCGTGGCCTTAAGATCAACGAATACGGCGTCTACCGCGGCAAGAAGCGGATCGCTGGCATGACCGAGGCGGAGGTCTATCGCGCGGTCGGTCTTCCCTATATCGAGCCGGAATTGCGCGAGAATCGCGGCGAGATCGAAGCGGCCGCCGCCGGCAAGCTGCCCAAGCTGGTGAAGCTCGAGGATCTGCGCGGCGACCTGCATGTCCACAGCGTAGCCACCGACGGCCACGATACCATCCGCCAGCTCGCCGCGGCGGGGCACGCGCGTGGCTACGAATATCTCGCCATCACCGATCACTCCCGGCGCCTTACCGTGGCGCATGGGCTCGATCCCAAGCGGCTGTTGAAAGAGATCGAAGAGATCGACCGGATCAATGCCGGCAAGCCCGGCATTACGCTGCTCAAGGGTATCGAGGTGGATATCTTACCGGACGGCAAACTCGATTTGCCCGATGACGTGCTGGGGCGCCTCGATCTGGTCGTGGCATCCGTGCATGGCCAGTTCAACCTGTCGCGCGAAAAACAGACCGAGCGCATCCTGCGCGCGATGGAGCGGCCTCATTTCACCATCCTCAGCCATCCGACGGGACGGCTGATCGGTGAGCGCGAGCCTTACGATGTGGACATGCCAAGGATCATCCGTGCGGCCAAGGATCGCGGCTGTTTCCTCGAATTGAACGCCCATCCCGATCGGCTCGACCTCACCGATATCCATTGCCGGATGGCGAAGGAGGCGGGTGTGATGATCAGCATCGCCTCCGATACCCATCGCGCGCCCGAACTCGCCAATCTGCGTTTCGGCGTCGGCCAGGCGCGACGCGGCTGGCTCGAGAAAAAACGATGTCCTGAACACGCGCGGCTTGGCGGATCTTACGCCGCTGCTGCAGCGGACGATACGTTAGGCTGGGGTGGTTCTATGCACGAACCCATACTCGTCATCAATGCCGGGTCGTCGAGCGTTAAATTTTCTCTGTTCAAGATCGCGAAAGACCAATCACTCGTCCCTAGCGCCAACGGCCAGGTCGAAGGCATCGGCGGAACCGCGCGTCTTGAGGTCACCGATTCGGGCGGACGGAAGCTCGTCGGCCAATCCGTCAATGCAGCAAATCATCACGACGCTATGGAGCTGATTCACGGATGGCTATCATCCCATGTCGGCGCCGAGACAATTTGCGCCGGGTTCGGCCATCGCGTGGTTCATGGCGGCCTTTTCTTTTTCGCGCCTATCATGATCGATGAGCGGGTTATCTCCGACCTTGAGAAGTTGATTCCACTCGCGCCCTTACATCAGCCGCACAACATCGCCGCTATTCGGGCCCTAGCTAAAATCGCTCCCAATGTCCCCCAAGTTGCATGCTTCGACACGGCTTTTCACCACAATCAGCCCGAAATCGCCCAACGCTTCGCCTTGCCGCGCGCGCTCACCGCGAAAGGCATCCGACGCTACGGCTTCCACGGTCTCTCCTATGAATACATCGTTTCGGCTTTGTCGGTGCTTGCCCCGGAATACAGCGGGAGCAAGATCGTCGTCGCACATCTCGGCAGCGGCGCGAGCATGTGCGCAATCGAAGGCGGCCGCAGCGTTGCGACCACGATGGGCTTCACGGCTCTCGATGGCCTGCCTATGGGAACGCGCAGCGGCTCGCTTGATCCGGGCGTCGTACTCTATCTTCTCGAGCATGAACACATGAGCGCGATGCAAATCCAAGATTTGCTTTATCTAAGATCGGGCTTGCTTGGCGTTTCTGGCATATCGAACGACATGCGCGATCTGCTGGCGAGCAAGGCAGCGGCCGCACGCGAGGCGATCGATCTGTTTATTTATCGCATTGGCCGCGAACTGGGATCGCTCGTCGCCGCGATGAGCGGCCTTGACGGTCTCGTTTTCACGGCCGGGATCGGCGAGCACGCGGCCGAAATCCGCGCCCGGGTTTGCCGTGACGCGAAATGGCTTGGCGTTGTTCTCGATGAAAAGGCCAACTTGAACGGCGGACCACGCATTTCGGCGGAACAATCGCCCGTTTCGGTCTGGGTGGTGCCGACAGATGAGAATCTCATGGTGGCGCGCCATACGCGCCGCCTGCTGAACGGCACCAGCATAGATACGCCGTCCCGCTAGACGCGGGCTACTTCAACCGATCACAGACGCTATGAGAATTCTGTTTTTAAATCGGATTTTTAGTAAGGACATCAGACCGTCAGTTACGGCGATCTGTAGCTCTGCAAAATCTTAATATAGTTGGCGCGCTCGAATGTGGTCGGATCGACGATATTCTTGTGGCTGAGACGGCCTCGGATGGCATCCGGCAATTCGAGATCGCGTGCCTTGAACCACTCCGTCAAATCATCCGTCAGAACTCTCATATGCTCGATACCGTGCCTGAGAAGCGCCGAGGTCGTCATAACGACATCGGCTCCCGCAAGGAGATATTTGATCACTTCGTCGACGTTTTCGACACCGGTGCTGGCTGCGAGTGACGCCTTGATCTGACCCGCCAAGATACCGATCCAAAGCAGCGGCAGGCGGATTTCGCTTGGCTTGCTCAATTCAAGGTCGGAGATGAGCGCGAGCCGTGCTAGGTCGATATCCGGTTGATAGAACCGGTTGAACAACACGAGACCATTAACACCGGCTTGGTCGAGCTGGAGCGCCACGTGACCGATCGAGCTGAAATACGGACTGATCTTGACCGCGACCGGAATCTTCACGGCGCGTTTCACTGCTTTCAAGACGTCAAGGTAACGTTGCTCGACCTTCTGTCCGGTAATGTCGATGTCAGAGGGGATAAAGTAGATGTTCAACTCGATCGCGTTTGCCCCGGCTTGTTCGATCTGGCATGCGTAGTCGATCCAGCCATGGTCCGTGATGCCGTTGAGGCTCGCGATGACGGGAATATCGACGGCCTCAGCGGCGCGATGGACGGCTTCTACATATTGATATGAGCCGATCCGATACGACGCCATGGGCGGGAAATAGGTCAACGCCTCGGCGTAGCTGTTGGTTCCAACCGCGATCAGATTCTCGAGCAACTGGGCTTCGTGTTCGATCTGCTCCTCGAAGATCGATGGCATAACGACGGCGCCTGCTCCGAGATCCTCCAGGCGCCGGATATTATCGAGCTCGGAATTCAACGGACCGGCGCCCGCGATGAGCGGGTTATTCAACGTCAGCCCCATATAACGCGTCGTCAGATTCATTGCCTCGTCCCTTCTTGGGCCCCGCCCTTTGCCAGCAACTCAGGCCTTCGGCGCGTCCATCACTGATTCCGCGTCGCTCGGACTGGCGGGAAGGCTCGCGATTTCCTCGTAGCTGCGATATTTTTCAGTCACATCATCCTGCCCCCGGCGGAGCAGCGACGCGGCCTCTTCGGGCCGCGTCAAGGCCAAGGCGCGGTAGCGCAACTCGTTGTAGGCATAATCCTTGAACGGAATTATCGGCCGCGGCGAATCGAGCCGGAAGGGATTCTGTCCGTGCTTGCGTAGGGCCGGATTGTAGCGCAAGAGCGGCCAATAGCCGCTAGCGACGGCCAAATCCTGCTGCTGCATGCCTTTCTGCATGTCGATGCCATGAGCGATGCAATGGCAGTAGGCCAGGATGATCGACGTCCCCTCATATGCTTCGGCCTCGCGGAAGGCGTCGAGTGTCTGCTGCGGATTGGCGCCCATCGCGACCTGCGCCACATAAACGTTGCCATAGGCTATGGCCTGCAGGGCCAAATCCTTGCGGGCGACGCGCTTACCGGCGGCGGCGAATTTGGCGATGGCGCCCAGCGGCGTCGCTTTGGATGCCTGGCCGCCGGTATTTGAATAGACCTCGGTGTCGAGCACGAGGATGTTTACATCGCGCCCGGCCGCGAGGACGTGGTCGAGTCCGCCATAGCCGATATCATAGGCCCAGCCGTCGCCGCCCACGATCCAGATGCTGCGCCGAACCAGATGATCGACCACGGACAGGAGATCGCGCGCGGTCTCATTGCTCGACGCGAGCGACAGCAATTTGGTCTTAAGCTCCGCGACGCGTATCCGTTGAGCGCGAATCTCGGATTCCCGCACTTGCGGGGCGGTCAAGATGGCCGTAACCAGCGCCTCACCGAGCTCCGGCGCGAGCGATTTGAGCAGAGCCTTGGCAAGATCGAGATGCTTGTCCGCCGCTAGACGGAAGCCAAGCCCGAACTCCGCGTCGTCCTCGAACAACGAATTCGACCAGGCCGGCCCACGGCCCTCATGGTTCACACTCCAAGGCGTTACCGGCAGGTTTGCGCCGTAAATCGACGAACACCCGGTCGCGTTCGCGACCATCATGCGATCGCCGAAGAGCTGCGAGACGAGCTTGAGGTACGGCGTCTCGCCGCAGCCGGCGCAAGCGCCTGAGAACTCGAACAGGGGCTCAAGGAACTGGACGCCGCGCACATTGTCGAAATCCACGCGCGCCCGGTCGTTGATCGGCAAACGCTCGAAGAAGGAGATATTTTGGCGTTCCGCGGCGACAATCGGCAGCTTCGGCTTGAGATTGATCGCCTTCACGCCGGGATCGATCGGGCTGTGGGCCGGGCAGCTTTCCACGCACAGGCCGCAACCGGTGCAATCCTCGACATAGAACTGGAGGCTGAAGCGGATGTTCGGATAGCCGCGGGCATTGACCGGGGCCGATTTGAAGCTCGCCGGCGCGCCGTCGAGGCGGCCCTGATCGTAATACTTCGCGCGGATGACGCTATGGGGGCAGACGAAACCGCACTGGCCGCATTGGATGCAAAGGTCGGGCAGCCATACCGGCACGTCATCGGCGATGTTGCGCTTCTCCCAGACAGCCGTCCCGGATGGAAAGGTGCCGTCGGCCGGCATGGCGCTCACCGGAATCAGATCGCCCAGGCCTTCGAACATCTTGGCGGTCACCTTGCGGACGAACTCCGGCGCGCTCGCCGGGACAAGCGGAGGCCGCTCGAACCGACTCGTCGCTTTGGCCGGAACCGCAACCTCGTTGAGGCGGGACAGCGTATCGTCGACCGCCTGGAAATTTTTTCGTACGACCTCTTCGCCCTTCGAGCCGTAGGTCTTCCGGATCGACTTCTTGATCTGCTCGATCGCATCGGCATGCGGGAGCACTCCCGAGATTGCGAAGAAGCAGGTCTGGAGCACCGTATTGGTGCGATTCTTGAGGCCGACATCCTGCGCCACCTTGTTCGCGTCAATGACGAAGAACTTGAGCTTTTTGTCGATGATCTGCTGCTGGGCCTCGCGCGGCAGCCGGTTCCAGACCTCGTCGGGCCCGTAGGGGCTGTTGAGAAGGAAAGTAGCGCCCGGGGCGGCCAGCCGCAGCATGTCCTGGCGTTGCAGGAAATGGAACTGATGGCAGCCAACGAAATTGGCGGCGCTGATCAGATAGGGCGAGCGGATTGGCTTCGGTCCGAAGCGCAGATGGGAGATCGTCTGGGCGCCGGATTTGTGTGAATCGTAGACGAAATAGCCTTGGGCGTAGAGCCCGGCGTCCTCGGCGATGATCTTGACGCTGTTTTTGTTGGCGCCGACCGTGCCATCGGCGCCGAGACCGTAGAACACGGCACGGATGACCTCCTTGGGCTCGATCGAGTAACCGAGATCAACCGCGAGGCTGGTATGGGAGACGTCGTCGTTGATGCCGACGGAAAAGCTGTTCTTCGGCTCGGGTTTCTTCAACTCGTCGAACACGGCCTTGGCCATGGCCGGACTGAAGTCCTTCGACGACAGTCCGTACCGGCCGCCGATGACTTTGGGCAAGATGCGCCGCTCGCCGCGCATCACGGCCTGGGCAAGCGTGGTCGTGACGTCGAGATAAAGCGGCTCGCCCGGAGCTCCGGGCTCCTTGGTCTGCTCGATCACGGCGATGCCGCGACATCCGGCCGGAAGCGCGCCGAGGAAATGCACGGCCGAGAATGGACGGAACAGCCGCACCTGCAGCACACCGACTTTTTCGCCCGCGCTCCGCAAGGCTGCCGCCGTCTCCCGCGCCGTCTCGGCACCGGAGCCCATGAGAATGATCACGCGCTCCGCGTCGTCCGGGCCTTCGTAATCGAACAGGCGATAATCCCGGCCGGTCAGCTTCGCGAAATCGTTCATACAGGTCTCGACGATGGCCGGAACCTTGGCATAGTAGGAGTTAACCGTCTCGCGCGCCTGAAAGAAGGTATCGGGATTATGGGCGGTGCCGCGCACGAACGGGTGCTCGGGATTGAGCGCGCGCGCGCGATGGGCCCGGACTAGCTCGTCGTCGATCAACGCGCGAATCTCGTCGTCGCCGAGGAGCATCAGAGTGTTGATCTCGTGGGAAGTGCGGAAGCCATCGAAGAAATGCACGAAGGGAATGCGCGAGCGCAAAGTCGCCATCTGCGCGATCAAGGCCGCATCGTGCGCTTCCTGGACCGAACCGGACGAGAGCAGAGCGAAACCAGTGGTGCGCGTCGCCATCACGTCGGAATGGTCGCCAAAGATCGACAGGGCCTGGGTAGCAACCGATCGCGCCGCGACATGGAAAACCGTCGATGTCAACTCGCCGGCGATCTTGAACATATTGGGGATCATCAGCAACAGGCCTTGCGACGCCGTGAAGGTCGTGGTGAGCGCACCCGCCTGCAACGAGCCGTGAATCGCGCCGGCGGCGCCGCCCTCGCTCTGCATCTCCTGAACCACGGGAATATTGCCCCAGATGTTCGGGATGTTGGCGGATGCCCACTCGTCAGCCAGTTCCGCCATAGTCGAGGACGGCGTGATCGGAAAAATGGCGCAGACTTCGTTCACCCGATACGCCACGTGCGCGACAGCGGTGTTGCCGTCCATGGTCGCGACTTGCTTGTTCATCTCATCGCGTTCCTTCCAACTCGGGGACCATGTCGATGGCATGGCAGGGACACTGCTCGAAGCACACCGCACAGCCGGTACATTTGGCGTAGTCGTAGCGATAACGGCGCCCGGGTCCCAATTTGACGATCGCGTTCTCGGGACAGGCGCCATAGCAGTTGTCGCATTCGAAGCAATTGCCGCAGGAAAGGCAGCGCTGAGCCTCGTAACGCGCCTGCGCTTCGCTCAGACCGGAGACGACTTCCTCGAAGCCGCTAGTGCGCTCAGCCAGTGCCAGCGTCTTCTGGAGAGACGGATCGGCGTCGCTGTAAACTGGCAGGTTAAGCATACCGAAGGTCACGATCGGCGCCGGCTGCGCCGCTTGGTAGCTGGCGTTGCGCAACCAGGCATCGATGTGGCGAGCGGCAAGTTTGCCGTGACCGACCGACACGGTCACTGTGCGCTCGCTCGGCACCATATCGCCGCCGGCGAAGACGCCGGGATGCCCCGTCATCATGTCGGAGCCGACGATCACCGTGCCGTCCGGCTGGAAATCGACTCCCGGCACCCGGCGCAGGAAGCTGCTATCGGTATCCTGGCCGAGCGCCAACACGATCGCATCGGCCTTCAGGGTCTCGAAGCGGCCGGTCGGCTGCGGGCGGCCATTGGCATCGAGCTCCATCATCTCGACCGTGAGATCGGGCCCGACGACCTCCTTGATGGTGGTCAGCCACTTGATCTTGATGCCTTCTTCTATCGCTTCGTCCGCTTCGAAGGCGCGGGCAGGCATATGGGCACGATCGCGCCGGTAGACGATGAGCGCCTCGTCGGCGCCGAGACGCCGGGCCGTGCGCGCGGCGTCCATCGCCGTGTTACCGCCGCCGTAGATGACGACTTTGCGGCCGAGGCGCGGCGCTTCGCCGGTCGTGACGTCATGGAGCAGCGAGACCGCATCGAGGACGCGTACCGCGTCCCACGCCGGGATATCGGCATGCTTCCCGACCCCGGCGCCGATCGCCATGAACACCGCGTCGAATTTTCCGTGCTTTTTTTCGGCCAGGACATCCTCGACCTTGTGATTGGTCACGATCTTGACGCCCATGGCCTCGATGCGTTTGATCTCACGCATGAGATCCGCGCGCGGCAATCGATAGGCCGGGATGCCGAAATGCATCATGCCGCCCGGCAGCGGCCCCGCTTCATGGATCTCAACCGCATGGCCGAGCCGCGCCAGGTGATAGGCGGCCGACAAGCCGCTCGGACCGGCGCCGATCACGAGAATGCGCCTTCCGCTCGGCGGGGCCTCGACGCGCAGCGGCCAGCCTTCGGCGGCGGCAAGGTCGCCGAGAAAGCGTTCGACCGCGTGAATGCTCACCGCCGCATCGAGCTCGCCGCGGTTACAGCCGGTCTCGCAGGGATGATAGCAAACGCGGCCATGAACCGCCGGCATCGGATTGTCGTGGACCAGGACTTCCCACGCTTCGCGATATTTTCCGGCTTGAGCAAGCGCGAGCCAAGCCTGGATATTTTCGCCGGCTGGACAGCGATTGTTGCAAGGCGGCAAGAGGTCGACATAGACCGGTTTTTGCGTTCGCACGGAACCGGCCCCTCGATGATGATGGGTCAGGTCCACCACTGGCGTCATATCGCTCGGCTTGGCACACATATGCACTAACTCCATCGGCTCTGCGCCGATTGGGACGAGGCTGAGCAGGCCTCATCCCAGACGTCGTCAACAGCAACCCTTGAAACGGCCTTTCTCGACCGCGTAACGCGCGTTCTGACGTTCACGAAAGAACTCGACGTAGGTCATGATCGGCTCTTCCGGGTGGTGCGCCTTGCGGTGCGCCACGTAGGTGTCGTAATCGGGAACGCCGACCATGAGGCGGGCGGTCCTTACCGCCCAGCCCCACACGATCTTGATCTTAGTCATCACCAGCCACCGCGCCGGCCGCGCCGCCGATCTCATGAGTGGTGCTCTTCGGAGTGCCCAACGCCTTGCGGATATCGAAGAAGGCATAGATCACCACGATCACGACAATCGCCACCGACAAGCCCGCGAGAGAGGCATCGAGATAGTCGTTGAAGATGACGCGGTTCATTTCGGCAAGCGACTTGGCAGGCGCCAGCACCTGGTTGGCCGCCACCGCGTTGCCGAACTTGAGCGCATGGCTGACGAAGCCAACCGCCGGATTCGGATCGAATACTTTCTCCAGACCGGCCGTCACGGTGCAGATGACCAGCCACGCCGTCGGCAGGATGGTGACCCAGGCGAAGCGTTCGCGCTTCATTTTGAAGAGCACGACGGTGCAGAGGGTGAGCGCGATCGCCGCCAGCATCTGATTGGTGGCGCCGAAGAGCGGCCACATGGTCCAGATGCCGCCATAGGGATCGATGACGCCCGCATAGAGCAGATACCCCCACAGCACGCAGGCCAGGGCCGAGCCGATGACGTTGTTCGCCCACGACTTGGTTTCCTTGAACGCGGGAATCGCGTTGCCGACGAAATCCTGGATCATGAAGCGGCAGACGCGCGTACCGGCGTCGACCGTCGTCAGGATGAACAGCGCCTCGAACAGGATGGCGAAGTGGTACCAGATGCCCATCAGCGCCCTGCCCCCGAGGAAGCTCGACAAGATGGTTGCCATGCCAACGGCAAGGGTCGGCGCGCCGCCGGTGCGCGAGAGAATGCTGGTCTCGCCAACATCATGCGCGATCTGAGTCAGCATGTCGGGAGTTACCGTAAAGCCCCACGTGGTGACGACTTGAGCCGCCGAATCGGCAGTGGTGCCGATGAGGCCGGCCGAACTGTTCATGGCGAAGTAGACGCCCGGATGGATCACCGAAGCGCCGATCATGGCCATGATGGCGACGAAGGACTCCATCAGCATGCCGCCATAGCCGATGAAGGCGATCTGGTTCTCGTTCTCGATCATCTTGGGCGTGGTGCCCGACGCGATCAGCGAATGCCAGCCCGACACCGAGCCGCAGGCGATGGTGATGAACAGGAACGGGAACAGGCTGCCTGCCCAGACCGGGCCGGTGCCGTCGACGAACTTCGTCAAAGCCGGCATCTGCAAATCGGGACGGACAATGATGACGCCGATTGCCAGCAGCGCGATGGCGCCGATCTTGAGGAAAGTGGATAGATAGTCGCGCGGCGCTAACAAGCAGCCACACCGGCAACACCGAGGCAACGAAGCCGTAGCCGATGATGATCAGCGCCAGCGACGTGCCGGGAAGGTTGAAATAGACCGCGAGATCCGGCGTCTCGGACACCGTCCGCCCGTAGATCAGCGCCGCCAGGAGCAATACCGCGCCGATGATCGACATCTCGGCGATGCGGCCCGGCCGGATGAAGCGGCTGTAGACGCCCATGAGGAGCGCGATCGGAAGAGTGCAGAACACGGTGAAGGTGCCCCAGGGACTGCCCTTCAAGGCGTTGACCACGACCAGCGCCAGGACCGAGAGAATGATGACGCAGATGAGCAGAATGCCGATGCCGGCGATGGTGCCGGCGACAGGGCCCATTTCGGAGCGGATCATGTCGCCAAGCGAACGGCCGTCGCGCCGCGTCGACAGGAACAGGACGGTCATGTCCTGCACCGCGCCCGCGAATACGACGCCGGCCAGAATCCAGAGCGTGCCAGGCAGATAGCCCATCTGCGCGGCCAGCACCGGACCGACTAGCGGACCCGCGCCGGCGATCGCCGCGAAATGATGTCCATAGAGCACGTAGCGGTTGGTGGGCACGTAATCGAGGCCGTCATTGCGGCGGACGGCCGGGGTCTGCCGTGCCGCGTTGACGCCAAGCACCTTGTTGGCGATGAAGAGGCCATAGAAGCGATAGGCGATGAAATAGATGCACACCGCCGCGATAACGAGCCACGCGGCATTGACAGGCTCACCACGTGTGAGAGCGACGACCCCGAACGAAACCGCACCGAGTAGGACGATGGCTGCCCACAGCAATTTGTTCTGAATCGTCATGGCTTGCTCCTCAGGCCGATTCAACGCCTCTTCTGGTTCTAGCGGTGATTGAAATTTTAAGAGTGACAACACCAGGCGTCATTGATCTGGATCAAGGTTGCAGGGATGCTCGTAACCCATCCGCTTGTTGCTGCGTTGCGATATGACAACGCGCTGGGCAATGGCGTTGCAGTCATCGGATTTCACAGTCTGACCTGGATCGCGGCAGGTGATGAATTCCTCCCCTATCATCGACTTCTCAAGGAGAGACGATTGTATGAACTACGCATGCCCTTGAGCGCGAGACCGCTCTGCATCCGTGCGACGCAAAGAGCGGCAATGATCGAAAAATGACCAAGTTCAATGATCGTCCATCACTCGATACGGAGCCGTGCCGCCGTCCAGGGTGCGACAAAAAATCCACGCCACTTCCACCGTATCTTGCGCTGCCAAGGCAATCCGATTGCCAAGATCGGGCGATTTTGACCTGGATCAGGGAATGGATTGGCGATAGGGTTTTGTAATTACGTTGAATTTTTTGGGGAGGAGGACGGCGCATGAAACCACGCAATCGTAGACTCGTCGGCTTGGCCGCCTCGGCCTCCGGTGTCTTCGCGATCGCCGTCCTGGTGTCGGCGCCGACGTGGCAGGCCTGCGCCGCCGGACCCGAACCGATGAGCTATGCCGAGGATGTCGCGCCGATCTTCAAAGGCCGCTGCGTATCCTGCCACCAACCAGGCGGCGAGGGATTCGAGAAAAGCGGTCTCGATCTCTCGACCTATGCTGGTCTGATGAAGGGCACCAAATTCGGCCCCGTGGTCATTCCAGGCAGTCCCGAAACCAGCAACCTGATTTGGCTGCTCGAATGGCGCGCTTCGCCCGAGCTGCGCATGCCGCACGGCAAGAAGCAGCTCTCGACCTGCGACCGCACCGCAATCTACACCTGGATCCGCCAGGGCGCCAAAGACAACTGATCGGGCCGGCGCAAGAGGCGGATTGCGGCGCCGAACGCTACTGCGATTTGCTTACGATGTATTCGACCGCAGCCTTGATGTCGTCGTCGGACAGGCCCGGCTTCCCGCCGCGAGCCGGCATGGCGCCCTTGCCCTTGATGACGCTGGCAACCAGCGCGTCAGTGCCCTGCTTGATCCGCGGCGCCCACGCGTCCTTATCACTGATCTTCGGTGCCATATTGTTGTGGCACATGGCGCAGTTGGCGTTATAGACCGCCGCGCCGTCGGCAAACGCCGGCGCCGTTCCCGCCGCGATCAAGACCGCCGCTAGGACATATCCGCTAATGGGAAGTTTCATGGTGTGCTCCTTGGTTGTCTCGTTCCTGCCGGCGTGAGTGAATTTCATTCATATTAGACTGCGTTGATCTCGATCAAGGCCAAAACATAATACAACATAAGATCGGTTTGACCATATGGCTGACCATACGCACGATCAAGGGCACGGAGCACGCTGTCGGCGCTATTCTCGTTTTGTCTGATACCCCAAATAGGGTTGTTCAGAGTGATTCCTTGTTGGAAACGCTCTAATCGAATAAACAAGTCTTTACGCTTTCTCGCCAGGACCGCTACACCGGGACGGAGCAGTCATGCGGGAGACATGGATCAATGACTTGTATGCGAAGCTTGCGAAAGGTATACGGGTGCCGTTCGCTGAGCCCGTCTCAATACGTTGTTGGGTCTTATCCGCAAATTGGCGTCTTGGGGAGATGATGAAGAACTCGACCTCTCGTATGGAGACCGTCACGCGCTCCGGGATTGTCATGTCGTGGTTCGGCGCACGTTTCTCCCACGCGGCCTCGGTCATTGCGGCAGGCGGGCTTGCAATCTTGTTCGGGATGGGCGGTTCCTCGGCCGCACTCGCGCAAGGAGCGGCAACCCAGGCCGGTAGCGATGATGAGCTTCGCCCCCTCTATGCCAATGCGATGGATGTTGAAGAAGGCAAGCACCTCGCCCAGACCGCCTGCGCGAGCTGTCACGGCGCGGCGGGCGCCAGCGTGACCGCGGGCGTGCCCAATTTGGCTGGCCAGCGCTCCGTCTATCTCTACCACGAGCTGCGCGCCTACATATCGGGTGCCCGCGACAACAACGCCATGAACGGTGCCGTCAAGTTCCTCAGCGCCGATGCGCTGATCAATGTGTCTGCGTACTATGCCAGTTTGGATTCCGCTCAACCGACTGCGGCGAGCAATGCCAAAGGCGAACCCGACCCGGTGCAAGCCGGCAAAACCGCTGCGGCCGTCTGCGCCGGTTGCCATGGCGAAATCGGCATCAGCAAGACATCCGGCATACCGAGCCTTGTCGGGCTGGATCCGAAATACCTCGTCACGGCCATGGCCGCCTACAAGGGCGGCCAGCGGAAGAACGACACCATGAAGGCCATGATCGCGCCGGTGGCCGAAGCCAATCTGAACAACATCGCACTGTTCTATGCGCTGCAAAAGCCGGAGCGGGCGCAAACCGCTGCCGCAGGTAACCCGACGTCAGGCCAGACGCTCTCGACCGTTTGCGCCGGCTGCCACGGCGCCCAAGGTATCAGCGGTAATCCCGCGACGCCAAGCTTGGCCGGCCAAGACGCCCAGTACCTGGCCGCGGCGCTGCACGGCTATAAGGACGGCTCGCGCAGCGACGCAACGATGAAGGGCCTGGCGGGGGGACTCGATGACACCACCATCAAGAACCTGGCAGCCTATTATGCGAGCCTGCAGCCGCAGCCACTGAATGTACGCAAGCCGCTGACCGCCGCCCAATGGGCTGAGAGATGCGACCGCTGCCACGGCGTCAACGGCAACAGCACCAATCCGCGCTTGCCGGCTCTGGCCGCTCAGCGCCGGGACTATCTGCAAAAGGTGTTGGAAGCCTATCGGTCGGGCGCGCGCCGGAGCCCGGAGATGGCGGCAATGGCCGATGCGCTGTCGGAGGACGATATCAAGAACCTCGCGGCATACTACGCGCGCCAGAAACCTCGGGCCATCATCTACGTGCCTATGCCAACCCGATAAGCGACAGATGATGAAAAGTCAGGCCGGCAAGCTCAGCGCCGAGGATATGGAAAATCTGGCCGCTATTATGTTATGCGTCGATTTATGTTATGCGTCGATCAAGTAAGGTCGGGGCAGTAACCGCGGTGTCCCGGCGTGTGCCGCAAGTTTCATCGCGCCGGAATCGCAGCACCGTGACGCGGCGCCGCAGTGCCTGTCCGATCTGACCCGTTTGACCAAGGGAACCGACCATGAATGATCCGATGAGACAGCCACCGTTGCATCGGATGTTTCATCATTATTCAGAGATGCCGTACAGCCTGCGCGTGTTGTTCACGGCAACACTGCTCGTGCTCGGGCTCGGCTACATGTTCGCGTTGATCTATATTTATGATACCTACGCCGGGCGGGCCGGGGGAAACCCGCTGATGCTGTCCTATCAGGATGTCGTCGTCGGTTATAGCGGCAACGGACAGGGCTCGGTTCTTGAATCAGCCTTGAATGGTCCGATGCGCGACATGCTGCCGCATGACGAGAGCGCCACCATCATCACCTGGCTGCGGAACGGCGCCATGCCCGAGGCGTTCGCAAGCAACGTCAAGCCGATCATCGAGAAGCGCTGCCTGGTTTGTCATGACGGCAGCAACCCGCATATCCCGAATTTGTCCAGCTTTGACAACGTGAAAAAGGTGACTTCGGCGGATACCGGCCCCTCGATCGTTACGCTGATTCGCGTGTCGCACATCCACCTGTTCGGGATAACCTTCATCTTCTTCATCATGGGCCTGATGTTCAGCCACGCATATGTGCGGCCGGTATGGTTCAAGTGCGCCGCCATTGCGCTGCCATTCGTCGCCGAAGTGTCGGATATCAGTTCCTGGTATTTCGTCAGGCTGTTCCATCCGTTCGCCTGGGTCGTGATCGGCGGCGGCGCGATAATGGGAATGTGCTTCGGCTTCATGTGGGTGGTGACCATGTACCAACTGTGGTTCTCCAAGCCGCCGCGGGCGGTTCTGGAACGGTCTGGCGGCGACATTCCGACGCATCGATTGAGGGCGATGTCCGCTTAGGCGATAGTCCGCTGGGGCGGGTCGTAGCCAGGACGTGGTGTAGGAGGCCATTGACCGGCCCGCGGGCGATCCAGAAGAAGGTGCTCGGTCTCGAGGATCCGGATTTACGGTTATCAGCTACAGCCTTGACCCTGTTTGCGAGCAAGGCTGCAGCAGAAGAGTTGAACTAGAAGTTGTTCCCGCGGATTAAAAGGCGATCGCCGCGTCGAAGTTCGCAAATATGCGCCGCGCTCAATGCGACAATGCTTTCTTCGGATCTTGCCAGGGCGGGAACAGGCGAACCATAACCAACAACAGGACAAGCGGCGCAATCAGCACTGAGGCTGCGCCCAATACGCCTTCATGGTCGAAAAAGAGCCACGGAAAGGTCAGCAATCCCTTACCGGTCTTCGCGATCTCCTGCCCGCCGATGACCACGTTGAAGCGCATCATCATGACTTCAAACAACACCAGCAACGCGCTCATCGTAATGCCGAAGACCAGCGCGTTTCCCGTGGTGCGGCGCCAGAACATGAAAGAAAGCAAGAGGATCGGTATCACGGCGCCAATGGCTAATTGCAGGACGAAAAATGGAACGATGAGCGGGTCGGTTACGAACTCCGAGATCACGTCGATACCCTCGCGGCCCTTATAGATACAGAGCGCCGAATTCCACCAACTCCAACAAGAAGGTGAACATGACGAAGCCCCACAGCGTATAGCCCATGCCTTTTACACAAGCGATGTCGACCGGAACCTTGCGCAACTTGCAGGACACGTACATAAAGAACGATCAATAGAGCGAGACACCGGAGATGATCGCCGAGAACAGAAAGATGAGCGGCATGAGATCGGACGACCACCATTCCCGGGACTTGAGAGAACCGAATAGAAACCCCACATAGCCATGCAGGCCGTGAGCGCGCGGGAATGCCGACGATGGCCAAGGCGAATATCCATTTCCGGTCGTATCGCTCATCGCCTTCTCGGAAAGATCGTAAGACCCGAGGGACAGCACGCTGATAAAACCACCCCAGCAGGCCCTTTCCGTTGTTGCGCCTGCTCGAACGATGTAAGGCCGGAACACGAACCAGGTTTCCACGTAACAATAAAATAATATAGAAGCCGGAAAAATAGCCGAACATGGCCATGGCGGAACTCCAATGCGGCGTGAACACGGCATTGAAGGCGCGCTCGGGATGACCGAGATGCAGCAGCAACGGCGTCGGCACGAACAGCATGCAGCACAACGAGGTCGAGCAAGGCGAAATGCGCGACCGGGCTTGAAGCTTGCTGTAGGCCGAACACCTGATAGAAGCTCGAAACAGTGAAAGCGCCGGCCACCAGTCCGGTGAGATAGGGATAGACGACGATGAGAACGCCCCACGGGAAAACGGTCTCGTTGGGGTAAACGTAGCCGGTGAACGGTGCGGCCTGAAAAAGAGGTTCCATCAATCTCACCTCCTTGTCGAGGCCGACATAGAAGACGTTGGGGGCGTTGCCGGTCTCGGGTCTGAGCACCTCGACCCGATTGTTGTTGATGAACTGGCTGATCGGACTTTCCTTGTCGTTGCGATCGCCGAAGATGCGCGCACCGACCGGGCACACCTCGACGCAGGCCGGCAGCAATCCCTTGGTGATGCGGTGATAGCACCAGGTGCATTTGTCGGTAACCTTGAATTTCTCGTTGAAGAACCGCGCGCCGTAAGGGCAAGCCTGGACGCAGTACTGGCAACCGATGCAATAGGTATGGTCGATCACGACCACGCCGTCGTCGGTCTTGTATGTCGCGCCGGTGGGGCACACTTGCACGCAGGCAGGATGGGTGCAGTGGTTGCACAGCTTGGGAACGAAGAACGCCTTGTCGACCTTCGCGTCCTTATAGCGATTGGCGAACCGATATTTCCCTTCCGAACCGGAGGCTGCGATGTTCACCGGATCGGCCTGGCTGTCGATGTGCGGCGTGTCCTCGCCTTCCAGATAGACATAACGCTCGACCCAGGTGCGGAAGTGATGGGCGTCGCGGGCGACGTCGTTTTCCGCCTTGCACGCCTCGACGCAGCGCAAGCAGCCGATGCATTTGGTGGCATCGACGCCGAAAGCCCAATGATGCTTGCTCCAGTCATAGCCCGGGATCGCCGGAATCGGCGGCGGCGAGGCTCGCGGCGCCCGCTTCTCGCACGACGGCATTGGCCGCGATCGCCGTGCCACCACAGGCAAGGGCAGTCCGCAAAGGCCTGCAGGAAGCTCCTCCGCCCCCGTCGGCGCTCGGCTGTTCCTTGTCCTCCTCCATTTGCAAACGCTCCTCGTGCCATAACCCCGTTCCCGTGCGTCTTACTTGCAGCTGGCGTTGGAAAAATAGGCCGCTAGGTTTTCGGCATCCGCATCGCTCAAATCCTTGGTCAGCCCCGACATGGTGGCGTCTTGCGGCCGCCGTTCTTGTAGGATTTCAGGGCCGCGGCGAGATAATTATTGGATTGTCCGGCAAGGTTCGGCCATGCGGGCTGCGTGCTGATCCCGGCGATCCCGTGGCAAGCGGCGCATTTGGATACGATCGCCTGCCCCGCGGCCGCGGCCTTCTTGTCCCCGTTCTGGGCGCTCTTGCAACTCGAGCCCGCGTAAAAAGCCGCGAGATTTCCAATATCGCCGTCACTCAGGTTCCCAACCATGCCGCTCATCATGGGATTTTCGCGTTCGCCGGTCTTGTAAGCCTTGAGGGCACCGACGAGATAAGCGGCCTTCTGTCCGGCAAGGCTGGGGCCGGGAAGGTTCTCGCTCACTCCCGCCGGGCCGTGACATGCCGCGCAACTGGATGCTTCCGCCTTTGCTTTCCCATGCAGCCGCATCGCCCGGCTGGTCCGGTCGCCGCAGCGGCCGCACGAATGATCCGGGGCGAGTGGGGATTATGGCAAGTCGTGCATTGCGTGCGTTCCCGCGTGCGTGGCGACGACGATTTGCGGTTGTCCCTGGGGCCGTCCCGGCATCTGCTCGTGGCAAAGGGTGCAAAGCTTCCCGGTATCGGTCGGGACGACAAGCTTCACGTTGGCGGGGTGAACCGGGCCGGTCGCCGCGTTGATATAGCCTTGTTCGAGGATCGCGGCGGCCCGCAGGGCCGTGGCAGACCTCGCATTTGACGACCTTGCCGATCGCCGCACTGTTATGCACGCCTTTAGACCATTCGGCGTATTGCTGCGTGTGGCATGTTTGGCAATAGGCGGTGCCTTGGTACTTAGGTTTATCCGCGGGCGATTTCCGCTACCGAAGCGCCCCGGTAGTGACCGTATTCGTAAAAGGAATCGGCGGTAAAATAAGTTCTGGCCGCATACCCAATTACGCCACAGAGCCAAGATGAGCAAAACAAGTCGGACAATATGCTTTGGCATGAATTCCTGATTTCACAAACGGGCTCGGCTTCTTCTGCATCGGTATTGAGTTGCTCCAACCGGATATAGCCGTTTAATTTTTTTGTTTTCGAATGTGCCCGCGTTAGTGCCCCCGCGCTGACCTTGGGTACAGCCAAGAAATCGCTTTCGGGCCTCTCCCTGTCGTTGATCTGGACCAATAGTGCCGACATTCCCCAGAAAATTCTGGGGATCCAAGCCACGGCATAGCCCTCCCGGGCTTCCCCGAAGCAATACGAAGCCCCGCGAGGCTTGCGAAGCCCCGCGGGGCTCGGTGCGGCGCCGGACGTTACTGAGATTTGCTTTCCAGGTATTCGACCGCGGCCTTGATGTCGTCGTCGGACAGATTCGCCTTCCCGCCGCGCGCCGGCATCATGCCCTTTCCCTTGATGGTGCTGGCAACCAGCGCGGGGGTGCCTTCCTTGATCAACGGCGCCCAGGCGTCTTTGTCGCCGATCTTCGGCTTCATATTATTGTGGCAAGCGGCGCAGTTCGCATTATAGACCGCCGCGCCGTCGGCAAACGCCGGCGCCGTTCCCGCCGCGATCAAGACCGCCGCGACGACATATCCGCAAAGGGGAAGTTTCATGGTGCGCTCCTTGGTTGTCTCATTGCTGCCGACACGTGTGTGAGTCTCATGCGTATTGGTACCCTTCGCCTCAGTTAACCGGCTCATTCAGGGGGACTGACTCGCGTAATAGGACGCGATGCCTTCTATGATGGCGTCTCCATAGGGCAAGGTCATGTATATGCATCGCCGAGCTTTCCCGTCTGTTCTCGCGATACGACCTCAGCGCCATTATGAGATAGTCTTTGTCCTGGCCCCTGATGTTCGGTACCGCCAGCGACGGATTGTCCGCGGCTGGAACTGTGGCAGCGATTGCATTTGTCGGCGATATCCTGAACCAGCGTCTGCCCGTGTTCAGCCGCGGTTCCTGGCTGGATGGCGTAGAACGCCGCGATGTTCTCGGCGTCGGCGTCGCTCTTGACGACTGCGGCGACGACACGTTGCATTGCCGCATGCTTAGCGACCGGCGCGGTAGGCCTTGAGGGCGTCCACGAGATATATGGGGATCCTGGCCCGCGAGACTGGGAGTCGCGGAATCGGTGCTCACGCCCCGCGATCCGTGGCAACCGCGCGCATAAAGCGGTGAGCGTCTCGCCCGTCGCGGGATCGCCACGCGGCGGCGCGTGACGTTGCGCGGGGGTCTGCGACGCGAAATAGAGCGCCAAGCTCTCGAAATCCAGCGCTTTCAAGTCCTGGATCAGCGAATGCATGGGAGGGGTCTCGCGGGCGCCGGCGAGATACTCCTGGATCGCGGCGACAAAATATCCCGGCTGTTGGCCGCTCAGGCTGGGCGTGCCGGGGATCACGCTATTGCCATTCTCGCCGTGACATTGTGTGCAGGCCTGGGCCAACTTCTTTCCGTGATCATAGGGCGAGAAGATTTCCGCGCGCGCTCCCGGGGCGGGGGCGACGGGCGGGAGACTCGCATAATACGCGGCCACGCATGCTTTCGCCCGCCTCGTTCAGGTTTTCGGCCATGATCTTTACGCCGGCGTGGATGCGTTGGCCCTGCCTGTACTCGCTCAGCGCGGTGACCAGATAGCGGTAGCGTTGTCCCGCCAGATTGGGGATGCCCGGGGCGATGCCATGCCCATCCAAGCCATGGCATGCCCTTGCATTGCTGTTCGACCAAAGTCTTTCCCGCATCAATATCCGCCTTCGTCGGCGCCGCGGTCGTGTTTTGGGCGGACGAGTCGCGAATATCCCAGCCGGCAGCCAGTGCCACCGAGATCAGGAGAGCAAGCGCAAGACATTTCATGGGAGTCATCCTCTCATGAGTCACGATCACTGCCATCCGTCAACGCATGACCGATGAATCCGATCAGCACCAGGATCAGCAATAACAAGCCGATCGTGATCAGGGTGAAGCCCAATATTCTCGAACCGAGGGCCATGGCCGGCGACGGCGGAGGCACGCGATGGCGTTCGAGCTGCCCGGTTTCGACCAGCCGTTTATATTCCACCGCGTGCTCCCGCTGGAACTCTTCCAATGACAACGCCCCGGTAAACATCACGGTGTCGAGCGGGAACTTGTCCGGCCTGAAGTGGTTGTTGAAGAAATGCACGGTGAACAGGAAAACGGCGGCGAGGACCGCCTCTTCGCCATGGAAGATGGTGGCTAGGTTGAACACATATCCAGGCAGAATCTTGGCGACCGCTATCCGGGAGTACAGGATGGCGCCGCTCCCGCCGATGATGGCGACACCCCAGAACACGGCCCAATAGTCGAACTTCTCCCAATAGGTCCACCGGTCGAAAACGGGACGCGGGCCGAGGCCGAAGAACCAATTGAACATGGCGAGGGCATCGCGGAAATCCTGCCAGCGGATGACCAGGGAATCCGGCCCGAACCAGTTGAAAGTTCGCCCCTGCCGCGCCAGGCGGACGGCCATGAAAGATGACATGCACCACAAATACCGCGATGAAAATGGCCGCACAGGTGTGATGAACGATGGCCATCACCTGCGGGCCGCCGAACAGCCTCGCGACCACGGGCGCCCAGAAGCTGTTGGCATAGAGGACCGTCATTCCGGTCAGGACCAACGTCATGGTGCCCAGCAGAAAGACCAGATGGGCGACCCGCCAGATGACCGGGAAGCGCTGGAAATAAGGCTGATCGCTCGTGCGGCAATGGATAGACATAGAGTTCCCGGCGCTCGCCGCGCAGCTTTGCGTTCTTTGTACGAGCGGTAGAACCACAGCGCGGAATGGGTCCAGAAGAATGCAAACACGCCCGTCAGAAGCGCGATCATGAATTTCGAGGCGAGCCACAAGATAGGGATAGTGCTGGAAGTCGTCGGGCATTGCCGTGCGGCTGGAAGGTCACAAACCCCGCGGTGGCGTTTGTATGGCATTTCTGACAAGTGGCGAGCCGGTTGGCCGGAAACACGGTCGAGCGTGGGTCGTCGACCCGCTGGATTTTATGGTTTCCGTGGCAGTCGAAACACTTGGCCGTATAGGCGTAGCCCAGGGTCTCGACCTGCCCGTGATAGCTCGCCAAGTAGGTTTGCAATTGCTCCTTATGGCAAGAGCCGCAGTTCTTGGTGATGACCAGCCTGGTCGAACTCAGCAACGGGTTTTCGATTTGGTGACTGGTGTGGCAGTCCGCGCAGATCGGCGCGGTGGGAATATGGTTCTGCAGCACCAGCATGCCATGGATCGACGTTTGTATAGTCCGCGAGTTCCTGCGTATGGCACTTGCCGCAGGTGTTGGGAAGGTTCAGCCGCCACGCCGACCAGATGGGCGTTCCCGGGGGATAGACGTAGTGGGCGTCGTGACAATTATAGCAGGTCGCATTGGTATGAGACTGATCGGCCTGGGAGGGTTGCGCGTGGATCGAACGCATGAAGTCGTCGATTTGCTTCACCACGAATCCCATCGTGGCGATTTCTTTCGTATCGTCTCCCTTCTGGGCGACCGACCACTGTTTTTCGTGGCAACTGACGCAGTCGACCTGGATCTGGATCGGCGGGTGGGGAACTTGGCGTTATGTTCGTATGGCAATCGACGCACTGGCGGTCGCCATGGACGCTGTGTTCGAACTTGTCCACATCCACGGACAGCTGGCGCGTTGTCCCGTCCGGCTTTTTAACCGCAAATTCTGGGTTACCGTGACATGCCAGACACACTTCTCTGGGTATCTTCTGGGCGGTCTGTGAGGCCGGCTGACCGGCCGAGGCGTTGGCATTGGGCGATTGCGCCGCTCCAGGGCTGGGAACCACGCCCAGGGCAAGAATGCCGAGCACGAGAAGCGCGGCGGGTCTCGCAAGACCGCCGATCACGAAAGCTGCCCGCCGAATCCGGGATAAAATCGACCGCTTGGTCTCCGTATTTTCTGCATTGGTTGCGGCGAGCCCCCATTCACGACAAACATTGCGATGAAATGCGCTTTACCGCGCATCCGGTCAAGGTTGAAATCGATTATCAACCGAGACCCAGCCCATCTCCGGACTGATCTAGATCAAGCCGTCCGTTTCCGGATTGATCTAGATCAAAGCCAAAGCTAGGATGCCATGAAACATTATTTTCATCGAATTCGTTCGCAACCTGGCCGGAATGGAGTTAACTTCAAGGGTGCGCCAAGACTGATCGGAAGGGAGACAGGGGGCTGTCCGGTCGTGGCGCAAACCAACGTGCATCGGTTCGATCGCTTCAAGGGTACACCTCACCGGTTTCAGCCGGGCGAGGATAGTTGTGGATCGCATCGGCGTGGGGATGCGGCAGAAGAAGAGGGGTTTCATGGGGCGGGGGGCAATTCTAAAGTTTGTCTTCGGCTTGGTCTGGCTGATGACGGTGGCGTCACCCGCGTTTGCGGCCGACGCTCAGGTCAGTGCTGGCGCGAATGACCCGCGGATGAACCAGCTTTATACCGATGGCGGCGAGAAGACCTGCCTCAAATGCCATAATTCGCCCCCGGTCAATTTAATTCTCCAGACGCCGATGGCGGTCAAGGGCGATTTGCATTCGCCTTTCGGCCAGCAAGGCTGCGAAACCTGCCACGGCCCGAGCGCGGATCACGCGGCTTCGAAGATGGATTCGACTGGCAAGCTGATCCTGCCGCCGATCCTGTTCAAGAAACCCCTTATCGAAGGGTATGACGTCTCTCCGGTCGACAAGCGCAACGAGGTTTGCCTGTCCTGTCACCAAGCCGGTCTGCGCATGAACTGGCAGGGCAGTGAGATGCAAAAAGCCGGCCTCGCCTGCGCCGATTGTCACACATCGCACGCGGCCAAGGATCCGGTGCTGGTGAAGGCGACCCAGCCCGAAAAATGCTTCACCTGCCACGCCCAGCAGCGGGCCGAGTCGTTCGAGTACTCGCACCACCCGATCCGCGAAGGCAAGGTCGTGTGTTCCGATTGCCATAATCCGCACGGCTCCCCGGCGGCCGACCATCTGCTGAAGGAATTCACCGTCAACGAGACTTGCTACAACTGCCATGCGGATAAGCGCGGGCCGTTGCTGTGGGAACATCAGCCGGTGCGTGACAACTGCCTGAACTGCCACACGCCGCACGGCTCGAACGAAGCGCGCCTGATGAAGGACCGGATGAACTTCCTCTGCTCTTCCTGCCACAGCGCGGAAGCCTCCAACAACAGCGGCGGTGGTTTCGGCGGGCGCGGTTCGATCCCGTACCACTCGCCGATGGGCAGCACTGCCTTCAGTTCAGCGCTGGCGAACCAGAGACAGTGCGTCAATTGCCACTCTCAGGTGCACGGATCGAATAGTCCGAGCGGCGCTTACTTCTTCCGTTGATGCGACAGTACGAATAGGGGGGTCGAGATGGTCAATCGGAATGCGCTTAAGGCCATCATAGTGGCCGCCACCTGCTTGACGCCGTTGGCTGCATTTGCTGACGACTTGGGTTCCAATATCAGCGAGGGCGAGGTCGGTATCGGCGTGATGGGGGTCATGGGTAAGAACTCAGACCAGGCCGGCCGTTACAACGGCCTCACCACCACCGGCGTCGACGCCATCGGCGAATTTGACTTTCGCGGCGGCTCCCCATGGAACTCCGGTGGGGCCGGTTACTTTAACTTAACCGGCGATAATCTGGTCTTCCAGGGTGGCACTGGCCTCAGCAACGGCCTTGGCGGCTGCAGCAGTTCCTGCGGCGACAGCTATTTGTCCAACACCAACAACAGACTGGCAAACAGCGGTGAGGTGAATTTCAACTTCGGCAAGCAGGGCACCTGGGAAACCGGGGTCTATTATGACGCCATTTCCTACACCGGGAACGTCATCGACTCGCTCTATACCGTCAATGGACAACAATGCGACGGTGAATCCCGGCCTGCTGGCATGGGGCGGAGCGCCCGTCGGCGGCCCCGCGACAGGCCTCACCAAAGCCTTCTATACCGTCCCCGTGCTGACGGCGACCAACGCCATGCAGCCCGTCCAAACCGGCACGCGCCGTGACATCCTCGGCGGCAATTTCAAGTACCTCTACGGCGACTGGACCTTCACCGGCGCGCTACGCCACGAGACCAAGGAAGGCTCGATGGAGGAGTCGTTCGATGGGCCCTGGGGTGGGACGGCGTTTGCCCTGCCGATCGACTACACCACCGACCGCTATGATATCGGGGCCGCCTACAACACCCGCCTCTACCAGACATCGCTGCAGTACACCTTTTCGCATTTCCACGACAATAATATCTTCGTCAACATTCCGTATCCATTCTCGAATACGGCCGCACCCTTTGAGGAGTCGGCGGCTTATTCGACGCCGCCCAGCAACGAGGCCCACTACCTCACGCTCATGACGGCAACCAACGCGATACCGAATACGCGCGTCAATCTGAATATGCGCGTCGGCCTGGAAATGCAGGGTGACATGTTCGCGCCGGACACCGCCGATCCCAGTCTCACCGGCGTCGCCAGCAACCTCAACAGCGCGATGCAGGGAACGAGCTCCAATACCCTCAACGCCATGGCCAGGGTTGTCCAGGGCAAGCTCAGCGCGAATTCACATCCGATCGCCAATACCGACGCTAGCGCGTTCTACGGCTTCGACGGACGCTTCGTCACCATGAACCAGTACAAGGTCTGGAGCGGCGGTACCGGCGGCTCGAGCGACTCCGCCGCCTTCACCTCCGCATTATACGCCCTGCCGCAGGATTGGCTGAAGCAGAACGCGGGCGGCGAGGTGGGATACCGCATCATCCCCCAGTACGACACCAAACTGACGCTCGGCTATCGGTTCGACATGGTCGATCGCAGCAACGCCCAGGTCGGCAAGAGCACCACCAACGCTGGAACGGTCGCCCTGTCTTCTAGGCTCGGACCCCAGGTCAATAGCAGCCTCTCCTACACGCATGGCGAACGCAGCGGCGTTCTCAACTATCTGACGCCGTGGGCGAATCTTGCCGGTCCCGCCGCCGCTGGCCCGGACCCTTCCGGCGCCTACTACCAGGCTCCGATGACGTCGGACGCGTTCAAGCTCAGAGCCGACTATACGCCGATGCAAAACCTGTTCGGCGGCCTGTTCCTCCAGTTCAAGAACGAGAACTTCCATTACCCGCAAACGATAGGCACCAACATGGGAACCTCCGCCACCACCCTTACGGGCGTTGGCCAAGGCGTCCAGCAGGATTACAACCTGACCGTCGGGCCGGACCTCAATTATCGGCCCCGCGAGGATGTGAACCTCCACTTCTTCTACACTTACGAGCGGATTTTCTTTAACACCACCGGCAACGGCGCCTGCTCTAATACCAACACCACCGCCGCCTGCCTGGGAAGCGCCGGGTACTTCCAGAACAAGTACACCAGCGCCGTCCACACCGGCGGTATGAGCGGCGATTGGGCGGTCACCGACAAGCTGAAGCTGAAAGGCGAATACACCCTCGCCTACGGTTCCGTGATGTTCGGCGAGTACAACGGCGTGTTCGTGGCCAATCCGACTCTCTCTTATCAGAACGTGAGCAACTATCCCGACATCGATTCGTTGATGAACAACTTCAAGCTGACCGCGACCTACGCGGTGGCGCCGACCATGGATCTGCTGCTCCAGGGCACCTGGACCTATTTCCACAACAACGACTGGAACGACACAGCTGGGCCGATCCAGGGGGCTGGCACCGCCGCCGTCTCGATCTTGACCCCCGGCTATAGCTCTCCGAACTACAGCGTTGCCACGGTCATGACCGGAGTAAAATATAAGTTCTAGGTCGAGAAGCGGTCGGGATATTCCGCTGGCATGCAAGTACGCATGAAGTAGTGACCGCCGCTTCCGGCGATATTCCGGAAGCTGGCCGTCTTCATCGACGTCGAATCGCCGCAAACCCTGATCTAGATCAAGGTGCCCGCGGATGGCAGGTCTAGCCTGTCTCCATCCCCCCTTTTGGGCAGCGGGAGATGATTCATGACCGATATCGCAACAGGCTTTTTTAGCCGGCTGGTGGACAAGACCCGGACGGCCCTGCGCGGCGTCGCCGCACGCCACGCGTTGCGCCAGGAACTGCTCGAATGCGACCGCAGCGGCACGCTCGACATCATTCTCGCCGACCTCAACATGAATCGCGGCGAGCTCAAACCGCTGATTTCGAATTATCCGCTTTCGAGTCGGCTCTTCGGTGCCATGGCGGCGCGGCTCGGCGTCGATCCGGGGCAGGACGGACCGGTGGTGAAGCGCGAGTTGCAGCGTACCTGCGCGCTCTGTGCGCATCAGAGTGAGTGCCAGCACTGGCTCGACAGCGGCCGCAGCGAGGGCTACGAGAAATTCTGCCCCAATTCGGATTATTGGCACGAGCTCAAGGAGCGCATAACCGCCGCGGTGCTGCGTCACGGAATACTCGCTGCAACGGATGGTTCGGAAAGCGCTGACCGGGCGATCGATGCGGCTGCCGACATGGCACGCAAAGCTGGTTGCGATCTGTTTCTGGTGAATGTGGCGCATATTCCGCCACACGCCGGCTATAGTCCCGAAAATCTCGACCCTGGATTGAAGACCTTGTTGGAAGCGGAAAGGATACCGCTGGCCGAACTCTACGAGTCCGCCTCAAATGATATCCTGGCGAAGGCGGTCAAACGCGCCGAAGCGCAACACGCGCCGCGCATTCACGCGCTTGCGTCCACCGGTGAAACTGCCGAAGCCATCCTCGGGATTGCCAAGGATCGACATGTGAACATGATCGTCGTCGGCAAACGCGGACTGGGACGCCTTGCCGGACTCCTGAACGGCAGCATTTCGCAGAAACTGGCGGCCGAGGCCCACTGCACCATCGTCATTGTCCCGTAACCGCGGGGCTGTACCTGCCGATAACTTCGGCAATGGTTCTGTTGGCGGCTGCCGGGCGCGGATTTACGCATATCGGCCGACCAATCTAACCCGCCACCAAAACTTGCCGGGCTATGGCGAATCACGGGCCGGGGGCGACCGGCAAGCACCTAGAAGGATGCTTTCCTGCCGGTTGAAGTTGTATTCTCGGCGCGGGGAAAGGATCGCGATGTCCCGGAATCTTCTGGTGGCTCTCCGCCACAGGCTCAACCCGTTCTTCGACGACGACGCGCCGCAGACGTTGGCGGTGCGGGTGTTCAATTCCCTTCTCGCGACTCTGATCGTCGTCAATGTCGTCGCGGTGATCCTGGAATCGGTCGAGTCCATCAGCGCGCGCTATAACGGCGCTTACTGGGCGATTGAAAACACGGCTACCGCGGTGTTCGTGATCGAATACGTGCTGCGGGCCTGGACGGCGGTGGACCGCGTCAGCGGCGCCTTCCGACACCCGTTCTGGGGGCGGATCAAATACCTGCACGGGTTTTTCGCGCTGGTCGATCTGGTCGCGGTGCTGCCGGCGGTGCTGGGATTGCTGGGCCTTACCGATCTGCGCGTGCTGCGCCTGCTGCGCCTGCTACGCATGCTCAAGCTCACCCGCCACTCGACCATTTTTGGCCTGATCGGGGCGGTGTTCCGCGATGAAGCCAATTCCATCGGCGCCGTGGTGTTTATCCTGTGCCTCATCCTCACCTTGAGCGGCTCGTTGATGTTCATGATCGAGGGCGAGGCACAGCCCGAGGTGTTCAATTCAATCCCGGCCGCCATGTGGTGGGCGGTCGAAACCGCCACAACCGTGGGCTATGGCGACATGGTGCCGGTAACCGTTTTGGGGCGCATCCTCGGCGGCATCATTTCCGTGATCGGGATTCTCACCTTCGCGATGTTCTCCGGCATCATCACCGTCGGGTTCATGGAGCAGTTGAAGCTGCGCCGCGCGCAATACCAGCGGCTGGTCGAACGGCGGTTGGCCAAGGGGGGCTTGAACGCGGCCGGCATGCGTGATCTCGCGCGGCTCGGCGACCGCCTAGGATTGCCGGAGGATGAAACTGAAGAAGCCGTGATCGAGGCCGAGGTCGTCCAGAAGAAAAGTCGCCGCACCCGCCGGCGCCGCACCCGCCGTAAAATCTAAGGCCGCCTGCATAGTCTCGCCGCCGGACATAAGCCTAGCGCGCGAGGACTTCCGGATTGACGATGTTGGGCGGCCGCTTGCCGTCGAGTAAAGCGAGGATGTTGTCGACCACGATGTTCGCCATTTTTTCCCGCCGCTCAAGCACCGCGCTGCCAAGATGCGGCAATACGACCACATTCGCCATCTTCAACAGCGCCGGGGTGACTTTCGGCTCGTGCTCGAACACGTCGAGACCGGCGCCCGCGATCTTGTGCGCCTTGAGGGCGCGGACAAGCGCGGCTTCGTCGATGATCGCACCGCGTGCGGTGTTGATGACGAAGGCGGTTTGTTTCATGAGGCCGAATTCGCGATCGCCGATCATGTGGCGGGTGTCCGGCCGCAGCGGTGGATGCAGCGAGACGAAATCGGATTCCTTCAGCAGGTCATCGAGCGAGCGGTACTCCATGCCGAGGCTGCGTTCCTCGGCTTCCGGCAGGCGGCGCGGGCCGGAATAGAGCACGCGCATCGAGAAGCCGTGCGCGCGGCGTGCCACCGCCTGGCCGATCCGGCCCTTGCCGCCGACGAGCCCCACGGTCTTGCTCCATACCCAGGAGCCGGCGAGATGGTTCGACTGTGAGCCAGGGAAATGACCCGCATGCACCAGCCGGTCGCCTTCCATCATGCGGCGAGCGATCGCGATCATCAGGCCGAAGCAAATATCAGCGGTCGCCTCGGCAACGATCGGCGGCACCACGGTGACCGGAATCCCACGCGCCGTCGCGGTAGCGAGGTCAATGCCGTCGGGCGTAATCGCCATCGAGGTCACCGCCCTGAGCTTGGGGTTGGCGGTGAGCACCGCGCGATCGATCTTGTCGTGCAAAAGCGGGAACAGGATGTCGTGTTTCTTGGCGGCCGCGATCAGCTTTTGCTTGTCGAGAATCCGGCTTGAATCGTTGTTGACCTTCACCTCGGCCACCACTCGCAGCCGTTCGAGCGCGCTCGCGCCGATCGGCTGGGTGATGAAGATGCGCGGGCGGATTATCTGATCCACCGCACGATGCCGGCGACCCCATCGACTGCGACTTGCGAGCCATCCGGGATGCGCGTGGTGGCATCGAGCACGCCCAGCACCATCGGGATGCCTCGCTCGCGCGCGAGCGAGGCGAGATGCGAGGTCGAGCCACCGAGCTCGGCGACGACGCCGGCGACCCGCGGCAGAATGTGGCTGAGCGCCGGACCCGCGACCCGCGTCACCAGGATGTCGCCCGGCGCCACGCGGGTGAGCTCACATTCGCAATTGACGACCACGGCACGCCCCGAGCCCCAGCCGATTCCGGCCGGATGGCCGTGGATTCCGGGGTGTTGCAGCCAGATCTCGTCCGGCACATGGGCGGGCTCGACATGGAGCGGGCGCGCCTGCAATAGCTTGAAGCCCTTGTCGTCGAGCGCCCACTCGATTTCAACCGGCATGCCGATGACGGCTTCCGCCTTCCTGAGCAGCTGGCCGAGCGCGACTGCCTGGCCAGCATCGAGGCACGGCTCGCGGACGAGCGCTTCGGGCACCGCCTGCGCCGCCGCACCCTGGCCGTGGGCGCAGGTCTCGCGATGGTCTTTGCGGCCGGCCTCGATCGTACGCAGCAAGCCTTGCTTGCTAAGTACGATGCGGTCGGGCACCACCTGCCCCTGTGCGATCGCGGAGCCTAAACCCCAGGTCGCGCTCAAGAGCATGTGTCCTTCCGCGGTCTCGCTCAGGCCCCCGCCGGAGGCGCGCGCGGCCACCAGCGGCTGGATCAGCACCGCCATCGCGGTGTCGGCCGGATTGAGATCGTGATTGGTCATGTAACGGCGCGCATTGCTGGTCCACAGTGCCGCCCAGCAGGCGCGCACGACGGTCAACAGCTCGGCCTCGTCGGTGATGCCGAGGAAGCTTTCGAACTGCCCGGCAAAATTGGCTCCGGCGCGATCCTCGATCAATGCCGAGGAACGCACGGCACCGGGCTGTCCGCTTGCCCGCCGTTGCGCTCGCCAAGCCGCGAGCAACGGCTTCAGAATGCGGGGATCGATCGGCTCCTGATAGAGCTTGAGCCGGATTTCGACCGAGAGCTGGCGCTCCTCCGGCGGCGTGGCGCCGGCGAAGCGCCTGAACACCTCATCGAGCCCGATTGCGCTGCATTGCAGACGATAGGCGTCGGCGGTGATGCAGAAACCGCCGGGGGTCGGCAGGCCAGCATGCGTAAGTGCAGCGAGATTCGCCGCCTTCGGGCCGACGCATTCGGCATCAATCGCCTGCGGGTCGTCGAACCCGATCACCAAGGACCCGGCTTCGCCCATTAATGCGACATCGCGCATGCTGAGCATCGTCCCATCACTTCACGTGATCGCCATAGCCCGGAAGCGGATCGACCACCGTAATCTGCTTCACGGGGAAGTTCGAGACGATCTCGATCGAGTCCTTGTGCACGATCAGCATTTCCTCGATACGTACGCCGTAACGGAACTTCTTGCCGTGCTGGGTCTCGAGCGCGAAGGTCATGCCTTCCTTGATGTCGATCGGATGGTCGAGCGACCAGATGCGTGAAATCACCGGCTGGTCGTACTGGGCGAGCCCGAGACCATGTCCCCACAAATTGGCGGCCGCCTGATCTTCGTCCTCGTAGCCCCAGGTTTCCATCGCCGACGGCCATTTCATGGCAATGTCGCGCGTGGTGGCGCCGACCTTCACTGCGCCGATGGCATCGTAGAGCCATTTAAGCGCGATCGCGTAGGTGTCCTTCTGCTCCTGCGTGGGCTCCTTGCCGACGCAATAGGTGCGGTAATAGCAGGACTTGTAGCCGTTCCAAGTGAGCGCGGCCAAATCCATGAATACGATGTCACCAGGCTGGATGATGCGGTCGGTGAAGTTGCGCCAGTTCGGCCAGGTATTCGGGCCGGACGACACGATCACGTCCTCCACGTCTTCCATGCCGGGGATCGAATAGAGATACTTCATCAGGTGCGCGGTCACCTGGTTCTCCGTGACGCCGGGGCGCAGGAACTTCATGCACTCCCAATGGGTGGCGTCACCGATCGCGCCGACGATGCGCATGCATTCCTGCTCGTCGACGTTCTTGACCGCGCGCGCCTCCATCATCGGCGTCATGCCATCCGCCCAGTGGATTCCCTTGTCCTGGAATACCTGGATCATGTTGATGTCGATGAAGTCGACACCGAGCTTCTGACCGGCGACGCCGTGACGCTTCATCTCCTCGAGGATGGCGTTGGCGAACTTGGTCACCTGCATGATCGAGGCCGGGCCAGCGGCGCCCTTGATCCAGGCGAAGGAATGGCGAACATTCGCTTGCGGAATCCAGGGCGAATGGCGCTCGATCTGGAAGCCGATGTCGCCTTGTTCGAACAGCACGGGTTGGCCGTCGCCGCACAGTATCGCGTAGCGCAGCCCCGGCTTGAGCCGGTTCCATCCTGGCGTCAGCGTGCCGGTGATATAGCGGCAGTTCTCGTCGTACATGCACAGCAGGGCTCCGAGTCCATGCTTCTTCATCATCGCGCGAGCCCGTTCGGTGCGATATTTGCGCAGACGATCCCAATTGACCTTCTGTTGCCAGTCGGTTGCACCAACGCCGAAATTTGCTCCCATGGGGCCCTCTCCGATTTGTCCGCGTCAGGATGTTTTGGCGGCTTAAAATGTAGTTGTTTCGATCTTTCAGAAGAAATGATATATTTATGGATAGGTCATAAGGATTTATAATGGCCAAGATCGCATTGCGGCAGATCAGAGCGGTGATCGCGGTATGCGAGGAGGGCTCGTTTACGCGCGCGGCCGCGCGCGAGAACGCCACACAATCCGGCTTCTCCCAGCACGTCACCAACGTGGAACGTTCGCTCGGGGTCAAATTGTTCGAGCGCTCGACCGTGGGGGTCACGCCGACGCCGGCGGGGTTGCGCTATTACCGGCGCTGCGTTGAGGCGGTCGGCCTGTTGGAATCCGCCGGCGAGGAGATGCGTTCGCTCGCCGGCTTCGTGACCGGCGATCTGCGTATCGGGCTGATGCCAACCTTCACGCGCGCCGCGCTCGCCCCGACGCTTGAGCGTTTCGTCCCGCGCTATCCCGACGTCCGACTGCATATCGTCGAGGGCTATAGCGGCTTGCTCACCGAGATGGTCCTCGCGGATGAGCTCGATTTCGCGGTCGTGCCGGCCTTTGAGGGGCGCACCGGGCTGAAATCGCGCCTGATCATCCGTAACCGCGAGGTGCTTCTGTCGGGGCCGCGGCGCGGCCTCGAACCGCTGAAGCCAATGCGGCTGAAGGATTGCGCACCGCTCAAGATGGTGGTACCCGGTCCGGACAATATCCGCCGGCGCAATCTCGAGGTCTACCTGGAAACCCACGGTGTCGAGGTTGCGCAGATGATTGAGATGGACGCCATGATCGGCACGTTGGAATTCGTCGCACGCACCGATTGGCTGACCGTGCTGCCGGGTCTTATCTGCGTGAACGACATCCTCGACGGCGAGCTGATCGTTAACCCGATCGATCCGCCGCTGTTCGCGGAATTCGTGGTCATTACCCCGGCGCGACGGACACTGAGCACGCAGGCGCGGCTGTTCCTAGAGCAGTTCAAAGCCGAGGTTACCGATATCGAGACGATTCTAACCGAGGCCATGGCGGCGACCGATCGCCGCACTGGCCGGCCATCGAGAAGTCGTCAGGCGAAGAACCGGCGGCGAAGCGGCGTTAACAATCAGGGCCGCGGCAAGAAGCGCTGACCGCGCCGACCCGTCTGGTGGCGTTTGGGAGGACTGCATGGGTTCCGATGCTAATCGTCCGCAATCGAAGAGCGCCCCGCTTTCGGCGCGCAGCGAAGTCCGCGATGGCATGCACATCGACTGGGACGTGCCAATCAAGATGGATGACGGCTTGGTGCTGCGCGCCGATGTCTTCCGTCCAATCGCCGATGGGCGCTATCCGGTGATCCTGAGCTACGGGCCTTACGCCAAAGGCCTCGCCTTCCAAGACGGCTATCCGAGCGCGTGGGAACGGATGGTGGGGAAACACCCGGATGTCGGCGCCGGATCGAGCAACAAGTACCAGAACTGGGAAGTAGTTGATCCGGAGAAATGGGTCCCTCACAACTACGCCTGCGTGCGCGTTGATTCCCGCGGATGCGGCTGTTCGCCCGGCTTCATCGACCATTTCTCCCCACGCGAAACCAAAGATTTCTACGACTGCATCGAATGGGCGGGCGTCCAGCCCTGGTCGAGCGGCAAGGTGGGCCTCAACGGCATCTCGTATTACGGCATCAACCAGTGGCACGTCGCTTCGCTCGAGCCGCCGCATCTTGCCGCCATGTGTATCTGGGAGGGCTCCGCCGACTGGTATCGCGACATGACCCATCACGGCGGTATCCTCTCCACCTTCTGGGCGAACTGGTACGACATGCAAGTCAAGACCGTGCAGTACGGCACCGGCGAGCGCGGCAAGCGCAGCCGCGTTCATGGCGGGCTCGTGTGTGGGCCCGAGATCCTTTCCGAGGAAGAGCTGAAACGGAACCGCTGCGAGTTCGGCGACGACATCCGCGCTCATCCGCTCGACGACGGCTATCACAAGGCGCGCTCGCCGGTGTGGGCCAAGGTCAAGGTGCCGTTTCTCTCCGCCGCCAATTGGGGCGGCCAGGGCCTGCATCCGCGCGGTAATTTCGAGGGCTTCGTGCGCGCGGCGTCGCGGCAGAAATGGCTTGAGGCGCACGGGATTGAGCACTGGACGCATTTCTACACCGACTATGGCCGTAAGCAGCAGCTCCAATTCTTCGACCATTTCCTGCACGGCAGACACAATGGCTGGGACATGCGCGCGAAGGTGCTCTTGCAGGTGCGTCACATCGATCGCTTCGAGGAGCGTCCTGAGAACGAATGGCCGATGAAGCGCACTGCTTGGTCCAAGCTCTACCTCGATCCATCATCCGGCGCGCTAACGGACAGCATTCCGTCCAAAAAGACGGCGTTGAGCTTTGCGGCACTCGGCGATGGCGTCACCTTCCTCGCTTCGCCTGCCGAGGCCGATACCGAGATCACCGGTCCGATCGCCTTGAAGCTGTTCGTGTCGTCATCGACTGTTGATGCCGACATTTTCGCGGTGGTGCGTGTGTTCTCGCCCGATCTCAAGGAGGTCGTATTCCAAGGCGCCATCGACCCGCACACCCCGGTGGCGCAAGGCTGGCTGCGTGCGTCCCATCGCCGGCTCGATAAGAAACTGACATTGCCCTACCGGCCCTATCACACCCACGACCGGCCCGAGCCGCTCAAGCCCGGCAAGCCGGTCGAGCTCGAGGTTGAGATTTGGCCGACTTCGATCGTGGTGCCGGCAGGCTACCGGGTAACGCTCACCATCCGGGGCAGAGACTACGAATATGGTGGGGCGAGCGGCGGTCGGCTGTCGAATTTCAAGAACGAGTTGAAAGGGTGCGGGCCGTTCCTGCACGACGATCCGATCGATCGTCCGGCTAAGATCTTTGGCGGTACCACCACGCTCCACTTCGGCCATGACAGGGGCGCTTACCTGCTGCTGCCCATCATTCCAGCGAAGAAGGCAGCGCGGGCGTCCGTGAAGAAAACGGCGCGGAAGGCGAAGGTAAAATCGAGGCCGAATATGAAACAGCGCTCGCACGTCGCCCCGTTCATGCTTCTCACTCAGGGAGATGGTGGCGAATGAGCGCGCTTGTCATCGAATCCCTTTGCAAGTCGTTCGAGGGTCTCCGCGTCACCCGCGCGGTCAACATCGCAGTCGATCCGGGCGAGCGGCGCCTGATCATCGGACCGAATGGCGCCGGCAAGACCACTTTGTTCAACCTGATCACCGGTGAGCTCAAATCCGACAGCGGGTCGATCCGGCTGTTCGGGCGGGACATCACCCGCGTCCCAAGCCGCCGGCGCGCGCATATGGGCCTGTCGAGAACCTACCAAATCATCACGCTCTTCCCGCACGACACCATCCTGCACAATGTCACGCTGGCCTTGCTCGGGCTCTCGCCGTTGCGTTGGAACTCCTTCTTGCGGCTCGACCGCCAGCACACCCTGCGCGATGCGGCCGAACAGGCGCTCGCCCGCGTCGGGCTCTCGGCCATGTCCCAGCGCTCTTTGTCGGAAACCTCTTATGGCGAACGCCGCCGGGTCGAGATCGCCATGGCGCTGGTGCAGAACCCGAAAGTGTTGCTGCTGGACGAACCCTTCGCCGGGCTCTCGGTCGACGAACGGCGCGACGTGCAGAAGCTCCTCAACGAGATACCGCGCGACGTCACCATCGTCATGATCGAGCACGACATGGATGTGGCGCTCGATTTCGCCGAGCGCATTTCGGTCATGCATTTTGGCGAAGTCATCGTCGAAGGCAGCCGCGCCGAGGTGGTGGCCGATCCGCGCGTCAAGGAGATCTATCTTGGCGAATGAGGCGCCGGTGCCGGGCCAAGCCCACGCCTCCGACGGCGCATGAAACTGCCTCCCGGCTATTTCTGGCTGGCCGCCGCGGCGACCGTGTTCGCGGTCTTCGCCGCGTCGCGTTTCGTCACCAATGACTATTTCTTCTTCGCCGCCTATATCGTGCTGCAATACGTGGTGATGGCGACAGCGTGGAACATCCTCGGCGGCTATACCGGCTACGTCAATTTCGGCTCCGCCGGGTTCTACGCGCTCGGCGCCTACAGCACGGTGGTGATGCACAAGCTGGCCGCCCCGCCGATTGCGGTTTCGATCCTAGTCGGCGGCCTGGTTGCCGGCGCGGTCGGCTTGGGCATGGGATATCTGACGTTGCGGCTCCGGGGCATATTCTTCGCCATCGCCACGCTGGCGCTCGCCATCGTGCTGGAGACCGCAGTTGCCAACTGGGATTATGTCGGCGGCGCGAAAGGCGTCTACACCCTTCGCCCTGTGCTCGGCCCGTTCGGCCACAATTACATCCAGTACCTGTTCCTGGTGATGCTGATCCTCGCCGCGTTGTCGGTGTGCATCGCGCGCACCATCGAGCATTCAAAGCTCGGCGACGGCCTCGCCACCATCCGCGACGACGAGCTGGCGGCGGAGGCGGCGGGGGTTCCGACCCTCAAGCTGAAGCTCATCGCCACGACGCTGTCGGGCGCGCTGATGGGCATGGCCGGAGCGCCGTTTCCCTATTACGTCATCTACCTCGACCCCTCCTCCGCCTTCAACCTGGGCATCGCCGTCAACAGCATCGCCATGCCGCTGATCGGCGGCACCGCGAGCTGGCTCGGCCCGGTAATCGGTGCCGTACTGCTCGCCACCATCCAACAAGTTGCTACCGTGACAATCTCATCGGAACTCAACCTGCTGATTGTTGGCGTCATCATGGTGTTGTTCGTTATCGCCGCGCCTAACGGCATTATCGGCTGGTTCGGGCGCGCCGGCCGCAACCGCCGCCGCATCCCATGGCGCCGTCAACTTGTTCCCGCCCAGCGTCCGCACCCGCTAACACGTCCCCTGGAAAAGGGCGGTATGACCGATACGCTGCTGCGGGTTGAGAAGCTGGGTAAACGCTTCGACGGTTTCATCGCGCTCGACGGCATCGATTTCGACGTGGCGCCCGGCGAGCGCATAGGCCTGATCGGCCCCAACGGCTCGGGCAAATCGACGCTGGTCAATTGCATCTCCGGCGCGCTCCGGAACGAGAGAGGCAAAGTGATATTCAACGGTCGCCTTATGGACGGCCTGTCGGCGCACACGCGCACGCGGCTGGGCCTGGCGCGCAGCTTCCAGCTGCCGAAGCCGTTTCACAGCATGACCGTGGCTGAGAATATTTATGTGCCCCTTCTCTACACTGTCAACACCTGGCACGGCGAGCGCCATCTGACCCACGCCGAAATCGAAACCCGGGTCGAGGAGGTGTTGACCCAGGTTGGCTTGCATGAAAAATCCGGCCGGCGGCCGCGCGACCTGACCCAGATCGAGATGCGCAAGCTCGAACTGGCCCGCGCCATGGCGGCGGCGCCCAAGCTGCTGATCGCCGACGAGGCCATGGCCGGCCTTTCCAACGCCGAAGTCGACGACATCCTGAATCTCCTGGTGAAGCTCAGCGAGCAAGGCATTACCGTGGTCTTGATCGAGCACATCATGCGCGCGGTGATGAGCTTCTCGCAGCGGCTGGTGGTGCTGGTCGCCGGCAGGAAACTCGCCGACGGCCCGCCGCAGGACGTGATGCACAACTCCGAAGTGGTGAGGGCCTATCTTGGCGAGTAGCGCCGCGAACTAGAATTACCCGAGGTGACCCGCCTCACGGGGGACGAGCACTATTCTCTTGTGGCGCGGCTGAAGTAAGATGCAACAGCCGCATCCGAGAGAGGTGCGAGGGAGGAACGGAATGACGATGACCGAGGAACTGGTCCACAAGCAGCGCATCCGCGAGCTGCTCGAGAACTGGGTGGTATGGAGCGATTTGGGGGATTGGGAGCGCTTCCGCACCGTGTGGCACGACGACGGCTACATGTTCGCGACCTGGTTTCAGGCGCCGGCTCAGGATTTCGTCAACGCGCGGCGCGACGGCTGGATCAAGGGAGTGAGCATCATCCACACGCTTGGCTCGAGCTCGATCGACCTCGCGGGTACGCGCGCGATCGCCCAGACCCGGATGGCCATCTCCCAGCGCGCCCCGGTCAACGGCGCGCTGTGCGACGTGACATGCACCGGCCGCTTCTATGATTTCCTTGAGGAGCGCAAGGGCCGTTGGGGCATGGTGCTGCGCCAGCCGATCTACGAGAAGGATCGCATCGATCCGGTCGACCCCGCCGTCAAGCTCAATCTTGACCAAAAGCTGCTTGCGGAATTCCCCGAGGGCTACCGCCATCTCGCTTACCTGCAGACCCGGATCGGCTATAAGGTGAAGCGCGTCATGCCCGGCCTCAAGGGTCCGGAGGTCGAACGGCTTTATGCCTTCGGCAAGGATTGGCTCGCGGGCAAGCCGATCAAGGACTACAAAGAATAAAGAACAAGACATAATAACGAATAGCGGCCGCGCGCGCCGATCGAAGAGAGGGCCGCGATCTAGGGAGAAACGATGATTGGACACACGGAAAACACGAGGGGGGCAATATGTCGATCGCCGATAACTTCAATCTCCTGAATGAATTCAATATCTTGCGCATCATCTGTGGCGCCTTCCTCATCCCGCATATCGTCGCCAAGTTCACGGTCCCCGCCACGCTCAACTTTTTCGTCGCCGCCGGATTCAAACCTGCGGCAACCTGGATGTACATCTCCGGCGCGATCGAGACCCTGCTCGCGATCGCACTTATATTCGGCATTTACACCCGATATGCTGGCGCCATCGCATGTTTCCACCTGCTGGTCGCCGCCGCTGCCACCCATAAAGTCACCCACGGCAAATGGATCTGGGTGATTGGCGGCAGCGAATTTTGCGTTTTCTGGGCGATCTGCTGCCTCGTCGTTGCCATGCATGGCTGAAGCGCGCCTCGTCGAAATCTCAGCACTGAAAGGAATTCGATAAAATGGCTAGCGTCCTGTTTTCTCCCATCACCCTGCGCGGGCTCACTCTTCCCAATCGGGTCGTCGTCTCGCCGATGTGCCAGTACAATTCCAACAATGGGTCCGCAACCGATTGGCACCTGATGCATCTCGGCAGCTTCTCACTCGGCTGCGCGGGGCTCGTGATGTGCGAGATGACCGACGTCAATCCGATCGGGCGGATTTCGCCGAAATGCGCCGGCATGTATTCCGACGATAACGAGGCGGCGCTCAAGCGCGTGTACGATTTCTGCCGTACCTATGGTGTCGCGAAACTCGGCGTGCAGCTTGCGCACGCGGGACGCAAGGGTCCGACCACGCCGCCGGCGGCGGGCGGCAAGCCGATTCTGACAAAAGAAGAAGGCGGCTGGACTCCCGAGGCACCATCGGCCATCCCCTATGATACCGGCTGGCCGGTTCCGCACGCCATGACCAAGGACGACATCAAGCGCTGCGTCGGCGAATTCGCTGCGGCGGCCAAGCGCGTCGATCGCATCGGCTACGACGTGATCGAGCTACATGGCGGCCACGGCTATCTGCTGCACCAATTCATGTCGCCGATATCGAACAAGCGCACCGACGAATACGGCGGCTCGACCGAAAATCGCATCCGCTTCCCGATCGAAGTCTACAAAGCGGTGCGCGCGGCATGGCCCGAGCAGAAGCCGCTCGGCATCCGCGTGTCGGCGACCGACTGGATCGATGGCGGCTGGACGCCGGAGGAAACCGTGGTGCTGGCGAAGGAACTCAAGAAGCTCGGCTGCGACTACATGGACGTCTCCACCGGCGGGCTCGACCCGAAGCAGAAGATTCCGCTCGCGCCGGGCTACCAGGTTCCGTTCGCCGAGAAGGTCAGACGCGAGAGCGGCATTACCACCATGACCGTCGGCCTGATCGCCGGCTACCAGCAAGCCGAGGACATCGTGGCGTCCGGCAAGAGCGACCTGATCTGCCTCGCGCGCGGCGCCATGTGGGATCCGCGTTGGGCCTGGCACGCCGCCGAGGAACTCGGCGCCGAGACGCCTTATGCGCCGAAAACCATGGCGTGCCATCCGAAGTTGCGGCCGCAATTGTTTCCGAAGCGGGCGCAGGCGGCAAGCTGAAGCGGATCAGCTCTTCGCGCGCGATGAACTTGGCGAAGGCGGCTTAATCGGGAACGGACGGCCTCTCGCCCGAGGGAGATTTATCGCAACCCGCTGGCCTTGGCCTGCTCGAACGCCATGACGGCCCAATCCTTGCCGCCGTCGCCGCGCGCAATTGCGCTCAAGAGCCGGTCGCGCCACACGTTCACGCTCGGCAGCGGCACACCCGCCGACGCCCCCGCCGCGAGCGCTAATTCAGCATCCTTGAATCCATTGACCGCGCTTTGGCCGGTCTTGTCGTAGGATTCGTCGACGATGATCTTGCCGTAGACCTTGTAGGCCGGGGCGGAAAACAGCCCGTCGGTCAGCGCGTCGTACAGCACCGGCCGCGCCACGCCGAATTTCTCGACCAGCGCGAAGGCCTCTCCCATCGCCTCGATGGCGCAACCCAGGACGAAATTGATGGTGATCTTGATCGCGGCGGAGGCGGCGGGCTCGGTGCCCGCCTCAAAAGTTCGCCGGCCGATCACTTGAAACAATGGGCGGCACAGATCGATCGCATCCTTGGGTCCGCCGGGAAGTATCCCGAGCTGGCCGGCGGCCGCGACGTCCGGGCGGCCGAGCACGGGTGCCGCCACCAGCACCTGTCCCGCCTTGCGGTGGGCCTCGGTCACCTTGCGGATCGCATCCACGCCGTGGGTCCCCATGACGAGATGGATCTTGCCCTTGGCGAGAGAGGCGAGAAGGCCGCCCGTTCCGAGCGTCACTTCCTCGAGCGCCGCGTCGTTCGCGAGCATGGTGATGATCACGTCCCGGTTCGCGCAAACGGCCGCGATCGAGCCCGCCACCTTGGCGCCCGCCTGGCCGATTCCCGCCGCCTTCTCGGCCGTGCGATTAAAAACCAGGAGATCATGGCCGCCCGAGAGTACGCGCGCCGCGATCGCGCTGCCCATCCGGCCAAGGCCGATGAAGCCGACCTTCATGACGCGCCTCTGAGCACCTTGACGGGCTTTTTTGCGAGCTCGCCCTGCACCCATTCGAGTTCGCGCACGACATAATCGGTGATGTCGCCGGTCTTCAAATGATTAGGCAGCACGTCCCAGGTATAGGTCTCGATCTCGAGTTGGGTCGAGACCGGGTCGGCGAGGTGCACGCGGAGCGCTTCCTCGATCGAGGGGCGCGTGGTCTTGAACTCGCCCAGATCCTCAAGGAACACCGGCACGTGGAAATGAGTGCGCCATTCGCGCGCCCCCGGATTCGCATCCCACGCGGCGAACGCGTCGGCGAGGTCGATGAAGCGCTGGAGCTTGCCGTCCCTCACCTCGATGGTCTGGTGGAGATAGACCGGATCGTCGTAGGCCTTGAGCGCATGAACGATGTCGCGATCCACCTTCGGCATGCGCACCGCCGCCGCGGCCTGGAGCTTCATCACCGGCACCCCCGCCGCCTTCAGACTCTTGAGCGAATCGGCGATGTTCTCGAATTCGACCGCTTGGTGGCAGATGTCGAACACGATGCCGAGATGCTTCCTGAGCGCGCACTCGGCCTGAACTGGCGAAAGCCCGGTCGCCTTGGCCAGGGTTCCGACCGAGGCGGGCGAATAGAGATGGTCCTTGAAATAGGCGATCGCTTCGGAGGTCAGCTCCATGAAACAAAGCGGCTCGGGCTCGAGCGCGAGGGTCACCGTGCGCCCGGTGCGCGCCTCGAGCGCGATCAGATGCGCCACCACGCGCAAAATTTGGCGCGTATAGGCGTCGACCACGTCGCGCCCCGTGACCCGTGGTTTGAAACCGCAAGGCGGGCTTTGGATCGAGGGCGATATCCCCGCTAAAGCCACTTCGGCCAGGATGTCCGCCACCTTCATGGTGTATTCCGCGCGCTCGTCGGTGCGCCAATCGGGCTCGTAGACCAGCTCCTTGACGCGCTCGCCCTTGAACGGGCCGTAGGGAAAGGCGTTGACCGTGAAAAGATACATGCCGTTATCGGCGAGAAAGGATTTGAGCTTGGCGCGCTGGTCCGGCTCACGCGTCAGCCGCTCGGTCGATTTCGCGGAAAGGCGCAGCGAAACGCCGAATGGCTTGTCGGGCGAGACGCGTTTTTTGACCGCAGGCACGTAGCGCGTAAGGCTGGCCCACATCTCGTCCCAGGTATCGCCCGGATGAACCAGGGTCGAATACGTCAGATGGCCGAGGCCACCGCCCAATTCCATGATTTCCTCCTCGTGCCGCTTGGTTGCGGCGATTGCTCGCCGATACGGGGGCCGAATCTAGGACCTAGCCGATGCGTGTTAGAGCACCTTTTCCTTAACGCCGGAAGCGGCCGATTTGACGATCGCCTCGGTTACCGCCGCGCCGTGAATCATCTCGGCGAGCGGAATCGGATAAGCGGGGCCGCCCTCGACCGCGCGCGCGAAGGCCTCGAGCGCGGCGCGCGACACGTCGTAGGACTCGGCCTGCCAGGTCTTGGTCTCGCCCTTGACCGGCTGAAAGGTGCACGCGCCGAAGAGCCGGCTGCGCCGCTCTTCCGAGGGTGCGCCCGCGATATGGGTCATGCCTTCGATGCGGATGAAGCCCGCCGAGCCGAACACCTGGAGGCGGAAGCCGCCGCCGGTCGCGGTCATGGTGCCGAGATAACCCGACATGCCCTGCTTCATGCGGAACAAGACCGAGGTCGTGTCGTCGGCGTCGATCGCGACCACGCGCCGAAAACTCTCGCAGAACACATGGTCGAATTCACCAAAGAGATCGATCGCGGCGTCGATCGCGTGCACACCCATGGGTGTCAGGCCGCCGCACGGCGTTTCCGCGCGGCTCGCACGCCACTGGTCCGCCTTGAGCGCCAGCGCATTGGGAAAGGTCATGGTCGCTTCGAAATGGAGGATCGTGCCGAGGGCGCCCGACTTCACGCGTTGGTGCAGGTCGATCATAGTCGGATGAAGGCGGCGATTGTAGCCGAGCCCGAGGGTCAGGCTCGCTTTCTGCATGGCCGAAACTGCGGCCGAAGCCTCGGCCTTGGTGAGGGCGAAGGGTTTCTCGCAGAAGACGTGTTTCTTGGCGCGCGCCGCCGCGATGATCTGGGGCACATGGAGTGAGTGGGGGGTCGCGAGCACGACTGCGTCGACATTCGGCATCGCGAGCAAATCGTCATAGCTCGGACGCAGATCGAAGCCGTGCTTCTGCGCGAATGCGGCAAGTTCGGGGGTGACCGCGCGGCTAGCGCCCGCGACGAACTTGATGTCCTTGCTGCCCTGCGCCGCTTCAACCAGCGTCTTGCCCCACCAGCCGAGGCCGACGATTGCCGCTCTGATCATGCGTTTCCCTCTGTTCCCAATGGGTTAGTTTGCACCGGCGACAGCCGCGCAGCGGGATTTTTCACCGTGGATCGCTTCCCGTATTTTGGAGAATCTATCAGGAGTGGGAGCATGGTATGCGGGCGCGCATTTGGCTGTCAATGAAGCCGGCCGCTTCATTAAGGAATTTTTCTCCGGCGCTTACAATTCGCCCGGGTCATGCTTGGGTTCGCGCTTGGGTTCATGCCCGTGCTCGGATTCGTGAATCCGAATGTTGTATTTCCTCATCAGAGCCTGAAAATTTGCGCGCTGCATGCCGGTTTCGTCGGCGCTCTTGGTCGCATTCCATGCATTCCTCTTGAGCGCATCGAGAACGAACAGCTTCTCGATATTCTCAACCGACTTCTCGCGCGCAAGTTTCTTGATCTGCTTGAGTTCCTCGCCCGTCTTCGGGATGTCGAGAGCCAGCCCCGGCGGCATATCGTCGAGACTGACCAGATGCGCCCGGCGAATGACGGCGTCGGTCGCCAGAACCACCGCGCGCTGCACCGTATTTTCGAGCTCCCGAACATTGCCTGGCCAATCGTAGTTCATGAGCATACCCATCGCCCCTTCGGAAAATTCCGTCACCTTTTTCCCCATCTCCTTATTGAAGATACCGAGAAAGTGGAAGGCCAAGGCAGGAATGTCGTCGCGGCGTTCTCGCAACGGCGGAATGCGAATGGGGAAGATGTTGATCCGATAGAAGAGATCCTCGCGAAACCTTCCGTCGGAGACCATGGCCTTGAGGTCCTTATTGGTCGCGGTGATCAATCTGAAGTTGGCGGTCTGCGTCTTCGTGCCCCCCACCGCCCTGAACTCTCGTTCTTGAATGACCCGCAGCAGCTTGGCTTGGGTGCTGAGGGAGATATTGCCGATTTCGTCGAGAAAGAGCGTTCCGCCTTCGGCAATTTCCAGCATGCCCATCTTGTTCGCCACCGCGCCGGTGAACGCGCCCTTGACGTGCCCGAACAATTCGCTCTCCAGCAAGATTCTCACTGAGTGCGTTGCAGTCCACCGGAATGAACGGCTTGTCCTTGCGCAGACTGTTGTAGTGAATGGCGCGGGCGATCAGTTCCTTGCCCGTTCCCGACTCGCCGGTGAGCATCACCGTCGAATTAGTCGGAGCGCATTTGGCGAGAAGTCGGAAGACGCTCTGCATCTGGGGGCTCGCCCCGATGATGTTCTCGAAGCGGTACTTGGCGCCGACCTCGGTCTTGAGGTTCAAGTTCTCCTGGAGCAATCGCCGTCTCTCCAGCGCGCGCTGAATCACAAGCTTGAGTTCGTCCGGATCAAAAGGCTTGGGCAAATAGTCGAAGGCTCCGAGTTTCATCGATTTCACGGCCGTCTCGATCTGCGACAATCCGGTGATCATGATGACGTCGATGTCCGGGTGTCCCTCTTTTACCCGGCGAAGCACCTCAAGACCGTCGATCTTAGGCATCATGATGTCCAGGATGACGATGTCGTAATGATTCTCCTCGATCTTTCGCAGCGCCTCCAAGCCGTCCTGGACGGCTTCAAGTTGATATTCGCCGCTCCCCAAGATGCGAAGGCAACTGTCGATAATAATCCGCTCGTCATCGACGACCAATATTTTCACGCTCACGAACCGCTCCCGCTACTTTCGGTTTCCGCGACTTCGGGCAACCGGATGAGAGGGAGATAGACCCGGAATGTGGATCCCTCACCCACCTTGCTTTCGACTTCGATCGTACCGCCATGGGCCTCAACGATCCCATGGCTGACGGACAATCCCAGCCCCGTCCCTATTCCGGTCTTGGTGGTGAAAAAGGGATCGAAAATCCGCCGGAAGTTTTCCTCGGGTATTCCGCATCCGGTATCGGTGACCGAGAATTCCACCATCGGCACGGCCGTGGCGCCGGATTGCGGCATTTTGGGCTGCGGTAACCGCCGCGTGCGGATGATGATGCTGCCCTCTCCATCAATCGCGTGCTGGGCGTTGACTAGCAGGTTTATGACGACCTGCTTGATCTGGTCCGGATCGACCCAGACCTGCGGCAAGGTGCGATCAAGATTCAGGGTGACGGCGATATCGCGCAAATGGGCGGGCCGTTCGACAAGACGAGCGGCATCCTCGATGATCTGGTTGAGGTCGACGAATTTCTTCTCCGGAGGCCTATTCCGGGCGAAATCGAGCAGTCTTCTGATGATGCTGGCGCACCGCTTGGTCTCCCGGATCACGAGGTCCATGTCCTTTGCGTCCTGGCTCCCCTCCTCCATCTTTTCCCGCAAGAGGATCGAGAAGGTAAGGACGCCGGTCAACGGATTGTTCAGTTCATGAGCGATGCCGGAGGCAAGCAATCCGACCGAAGCCAGCTTTTCCCCCTGTGCAGCTTCGGCCTGGGCAATGCGGAGCTGCTCGGTTCTTTTCTTGACCTTCTGCTCCAAGGTGTGTGCCCACTCGCGCAGCTCCGACTGGGAATTCCGCAGAGCCCCCGTCATGGCATTGAAGGAGCCCGCAAGCTCGCCGAACTCATCTCCGCTCCGCACCGGAATCGGCTGTTCCAGATTCCCGGAAGAAATTCTCTTCGCCCCGGATTCCAGGTCGCGCAACGGCAAGTAGACCAGACGATTGATGAAAAGGCCTACCGATAGCGAGGCGACGAATACAAATCCCAGGGAAAAGGCGGTGATCGTAATCGCATTCCTGCGGATCCTCTGATACACTCCGCCCACGGAATAGCGGATTTCAAGGACACCGAGTATCGGGGTATCTTTGGCGTGTTGATGGCAGGCGGCGTTGTAGCAGGAGGGCTCATTGCGGATCACCTCCATGCTGCCCAGCAGGCGCTGCCCCCCGGGAGCCGTAAAGGTCCATGTCCGCTTGCTCTTGGGAACTTCTTCGAGCGGCGTTTCGGTCGCGTGGCAGAGCGAACAGCCTTCGGCCTTGCGGTCCACGGTCTGTCCGATCTCGGGAGCATAGGTCGAATGCGTGATCTTGCCTTCCTTGCTGAAAATCCTGATTCGGTCGATACCGTCTTGCTGCGCGACGTCGCGGATGATCGTATCCACATAGGTGGGCTCATTCTGAAGCATTGCGAAACGAGTGCTTCTGGTAATGACCCCGGAAAGCTGGGTGACATAGCTGGCCACCGTGTCGAGCAGCTCGTTCCGCTGATTCCAGGCAACCAGCACGGTAAACAGGATCACCGCCAGGGAAAGGGTGACGGTGAGATAAAGGCCCACTTTGAACTTGAGGGTTTGCCGAGCCATGCTTTCCCTATGCTGCCACAGTTCCGCGCGAAACCCCCACACACGTGAACAGCGGATAGTGTCCCAGTCTGAATCTTTCCGGTCGGCGCGCTCCCGCTATGGTCTCTCGTGCTTTGAAGATTCGCGCGCTTTCCGGCGCCGCCAAGGGCGTATCGCCTTGAATCGTCAACATCCCTGCGGATTTACCATCCGTGAAACAATTTACCGCGCATCCCGTCGAGGTTGATTGATCTAAATCAATAGCTTCGCTCGCTTCGCGAATCACGCCAGGTTCCGAGCCGTTTGCGTATCCGCGCGGTTCCACCCGACTGGAAATGACCGTTACTCCGGACACCAATAGCAACAAGCTGACGCTGCCGGTTCACAGCGAGAACGAGCTATAGTCGAGTGGAGTGTATAAGAATCCAATCACCCCCTCGATCGCCTTAAGCCCTTGAATTATATGAGCCAACATCGGCCGAGGCCGGCGAAAGTATAAGAAACATATACTTATCGGCGGCCATCGCAGGGATCATCTGCCGGTTCGGATCGACATTTTTGCGTCTAGCGTATTGAACAATATGACTGTTTTTTCTGGCCATCCGCTCTGGCATGCGGCTTGCACCTCTTGAAAGCGAGAGTAGCAAACCGGTGCCAGGGTGGCCCACATGAGCAAATCAAACAAAGTTCTGGTCGTCGACGACGACGAAGTGGTGCGCCTCAGTTATCAGAGGTCGTTGCAAGCTGCCAACTGCAACGTGGAGTCTGTCCTGAACGGTGAGGACGCGCTGCAAGCATTGGAGCGCCAATCCTTCGACGTCGTGCTGCTCGATCTTCGCATGCCCGGCATGGATGGCATGTCGGTCTTGAAAGCGATCAAGCAAGCATGGCCGGAAAGCGAGGTGCTCGTGATCACCGGCTATCCCACCGTCGAGAGCGCCAAAGAGGCGGTGCGGCTGGGAGCTTACGATTATCTCGCCAAGCCGGTCGGCCCGGCCGAGGTCATCAACGCCACCAGCGGCGCGATAACCCAGAAGAAATGGGCGCTGTGCAAGGATATCTCGAGCCCCGACGCAACGATCAATCCCCGTGGAGAGTCGAACAGACTCGCCTCTTAACCCATCGCATGAAAAGGAGAAAGTCATGAATATCGTGAGAAAAGTTCTGGTAGTGGACGACGATCCAACCATCAGCAAGAGCTTTGACCGTGTCCTTGCACGGAAAGGCTACGTGGTTACCAGTGCCGAAAACGCACAGGAGGCGCTGAACAAGGTTTCGAAAGAGAATTACGACGCCGTGTTCACCGACATCAAGATGCCGGGTGGGATGGACGGGATCGAGGTGGCGGAGCAGTTGCGGGCGAAGCGTCCGTGGACCCCGGTGGTGATCATCACCGGTTATGGCTCGGCTGAACATGAGGCGCGGGCGGCAGCGGCTGGCGTGCAGCGGATTCCTGCGCAAACCGCTTTCCCCGGAAATGATCGAGAGAAGCCTGGATGCCGCTATTGCAACGACGATGCCGCTTCCCGCGGAAATGCTTCCGCGGGTTGCCGGTGCGGCGGCGCCGGAACCGGCAGCGGTCGGCGAAGAGAGCGCGGGCACGAATATCGCCCTGCTCTTGAAGAACATCGGCATGTTCCTTGCCGCACCGTTCATGGCGCTTGCCTTCTTCATCCTGTTCCCGCTCGTCGGGTTGGCGATGCTGGCCTGGACGGGTGGGAAGGCTTGGCTCAACCGGAAGGTTGTCAGCGAAAAGCGCCCGAGCACGGGCATCGTCCTGTTCCTGAAGAATGCCGGCATGTTCTTCGTCTCGCCGTTCCTGGCGCTTGCCTACTTCACCCTGTTCCCGTTGGTTGGGCTGGTGATGTTGGCCTGGGTGGGTGGGAAGGCCTGGCGCAATCGGAAGTCTTCGGGCTGAACGGGGGCGTGTAACGGGCTGGAGGCTAATACCCCCAGCCCGTCCCATTTAAAGTCAAGAAACAGGATTGGGGCGCTAAGCCTCATAGCCATGTCTTTTCGCCGGGGGTCTCCGCCGCTTGCGCTGTTCTCATTGTCTGATCTACATCAAGGACGGATAAGCGGATTCGTGAAAAGGAGCAGGTGGGGGCCACAAGGTGGCTGCAATTCGTTCCCGCCGTGGCCGGCGGGAATCGGATGAAAATACGGAGACACATGTGGCGAAGCTCACCTTAAGCGGCAGAACGGGACGCGGATCATTCGTGGCAGGCGCAATCGGCGGGGCGGTTGCCGCCGTCGTTCTGGCTCTTGCTGGGATGACCATGCCCGCATCCGCCGGCGCCCTTTCCGATGGCGATCAGCAATGTCTGGGCTGCCATGGATCTCCGGGGATCGAGAAGCATCTCGCAGGACGGCGAAACGCTCTCGTTGCACATACCCGGCAACACCTTTGCGCAATCGGTCCACGGCGCGATCGGGTGCACCGGCTGCCATACCGATATCAACCTGGCCAGTCATCCTCCGGCGAAGAACACCATCGACACCAAGCGCAAATTTTCCACCGCGATGGTCCAAGTCTGCCGCAACTGTCATAGCGAGCAGTTCGGACAGTGGGAGCAAAGCGTCCACGCGGCCCTCGTTAAGGAAGGCAACTCGGTCGCCCCGCTTTGCACCAGTTGCCATTCTCCCCACGCCGTGATCAAGGGCGCGGCCGAGGATATGGACACGGTTCCCTGCAAGACCTGTCACGGCGACATCTTCACCGCGTATGCCGCGAGCGTGCATGGCGTATTACGCAGCGGCGGCCTGACGGCGGCTCCCCTTTGCTTCAATTGCCACGGCGCCCATGACGTGAGCGTTGCCTCGGCGGGAGTGGGAAGAAGAGATGTCTGTCTCGGCTGCCATACGGAGGCGCTCGCTTCGCATTCGACCTGGCTTCCGAATGCCCAATTGCATTTCAATGCGGTGTCTTGTCCCGTCTGCCACACGCCGCAGGCGCAGCGGGTGGTCGATCTCACCCTCTATAACAGCGCGACGCAAAAGGAAGTTCCGGGACCGGCGGGTATACCGGAGTTCGAAAGTCTGAACGGCTCCCCGACGGCAACGCGGACGGGCCTGGATCCGGCGACGCTTATGACGTTGCTCAAAACGCTGAATAGCCAGGACGTCGAGGGCAAGACGATCATCAGGGGCCGATTGGAAGTGCGCACGGGACTCGAGGACCACGAGCTTACCGTCGCATCCAAAGCGATCAGCGATTGCAATGTCTGCCATCGGGAGGGAGCGGCCGCGTTCCAGAGTGTCGAGATATCCGTCGCCGGTCCCTCCGGTATGCCGATACGCTACGGCGCCAGCAAAGAGGTCTTGAGCTCGGCCTTTTCCATCGACTCGATCGGCGGCTTCTATGCCATCGGCGGCACCAGGATCACGTTTCTGGATGTGCTTTTTGTCCTCGCTCTGCTCGGCGGTATCGCCTTGCCCCTCGGTCATCTGACCTTGAGATGGGCCTTCAAGCGATACCTGAACCGGAACCCCCGCCAGAAAAGGAAAAGGTAAGCAAGATGATTAGAATTTACGTTCACCCGCTCCCCGTGAGGATTTGGCATTGGGTCAATGCGGCCGCCTGCGTGATGTTGGTTCTCACCGGGATGCAGATTCGCTACGTGGGTCTCGTCAACGTGGTGTCCTTCAGGATTGCCGTTGTCGCTCACAACTGGATCGGCGTTGTTCTTATCGCCAACTTCTTCGTGTGGTTTTTCTTCTATCTTTTCTCCGACAAGATCAGGGTCTACCACCCCGAGTTGAACGCGGTGAAACAGTTTCACGCGACCGTGCGCCAACTCATCTATTACGGTTATGGCATCTTCAAAGGAGATCCCAATCCGCATCATGTGAGCGCTTATCGCAAGTTCAATCCGCTGCAAAGCATGACCTATCAGATTATCATGCTCCTCGTGCTTCCCATTCAGTTCATCACGGGAATCCTGCTCTGGAATCTCACGCGCTTTGCGGGGATAGTGGCCTTCTTCGGCGGGGTGCGCGTCGTTGATACGGTGCACGTCCTGATCTTCATCAGTTTCGTGTTCTATATCCTGGTCCATGCCTATCTCGGAACGTTGGGCCGGACGCCGCTGGATCACTTCAAGGCGATGTTCACCGGCTATGAGGATATCGAGGAAGGATAAGGCGCCGATAGGGCGGAGCGATGGTTTGGCCCCGGCGAGCGGGATGATCGCGCCGTCAGCCTCATTGGAAGGGCATGTCCCGGCGGCGATCAACGAAGAGACCGGTCCACTTCCGGGCGCGAACCGGATTCCGAACATGCTTTTGTTCTACGCCACGCGCGATGGTCAATCCCGGCGAATAGCTGCGCATATCGCCGCCCGACTTGACGAGCGCGGGATCTACGCGCCTCCGCAAAACCTGGCGGACGCATTGCCGGCACCGGCGGACCTCGCCGCGGCCCCGTTGATCGTTGTGGTCGCGGCCGTTCGATATGGCCGGCATCTGCCGGAAGCGGAACGATTTTTTGCGACATACAGGGAGTTGCTCGCGCGGGTTCCGTTTGTCTTCATCTCGGTGAATCTGGCCGCCCGGAAACCGGGCAAGGACACCGCCGCGGGTAATCAATATCTTCGGAAATTGATGGCCCGGCATCGGCTGAAGCCGGCTTTGGCGGCCGCGGTCGCCGGGCGGCTCGACTACCCGCATTACCGCTGGCTCGACAGGCAGATCATCCGGTTCATCATGAAGATGACGGGAGGGCCGACCGATCCGCAAAGCTGTGTCGAATTTACCGCATGGCAGGCGGTGGATGAGATTGCTGCGCGGATTGCCGATCTACATGGCCGCGGGACTAAGTGGCTGGGGACGCAGTCTTAAGCGAACCATGCTCTGACTCAAATTCCCTGCTAAACAGGGAATTAACAGGAAATTTTTTCGATTTTGGGCCCTCTGGAGCTGAATCGGCATCCATTAGCGCTGATTCCATAAGCGTTTCTGAGCAAATTCCCTACTCAAATTAACAGGGGGTACACGGCTGCCCCCTAAACCTGACAAGGTTTGACCAAAGGGCAGAGCCGTTAGGCCCATGCCCGTAGCCGGGCGCGGTTCCGATTCGGACCGCAAAGTTGGGCGCGGTCGGGCGGTCAGGGGTGCCGGTGCCGCCAACCAATGTCCGAATTTTTAGCAGACATTGGAGATGTCCTATTCTATTTAGGACACTCGTAGAATCAAATTAGGACACGCCGCCTGCCGGTTGCTCTCCGACTATCACCACAAACTCGAAATACTCCTTACCCCCTCGGTAAGTGCGAGCCACAGTTTCGCTGTAGGTCACGCACAAGCCACGCGCTTCCAGCGCCGTAGCGTATTCATCGGGTGAAATAAACCGGAATGGATAAGGACTGTCGTAGTAGGGCGAATCTTCGCGTTTGATACCCTCAAGGGTACTGCCATCGACGAAACGTGCCGAACCAGGGTTGCAAAACGCATCCGAAGCTTTCGACGGCGTATAGGAGAAGAACCTACCCCCCCCCCCCCGCGCAATAGGCGCACAACTTCATCGAGAAATCGCATAAAGCCATTCTCGTTGAGGCAATAGGCCGAGAACACGTCTAGCACCACGTCGAAGTGACGATCCGGATAGGGAATGGCCGTCATGTCCGCTGCTTTTACGGTGGCGGTTGTTCCCCAATGTGCCAGCATCTTCTCGCATAGGGCCACGCCTTCCGGCGATAGATCAATGCCGTGGGTGTCAAATCCTTCCCGCGCGATCATCCACAGATTAGCGCCCGAACCGCATCCGGCCTCTAGCACACGTACCTTTTGACGCTGATCAGGGGGTAGCGGAAAATAATGCCGCCCGAAGAAGCGTAGCAATTCCTCGTTAGGGTAGAGCCGTTGCGCGGCGAAGCCCAATCGCCCATATGTTTCCTCGTACCAAGATTTGCAGACGAGATTGCTGTCCGTGCTCATTTACCGTTCGCCTTAGCGTGGCATTTGCACCTTCTGTTCTGATGATGTCATCGCGCGGCTAAAGTTTCAATGTGAGCTGCCTGACCCTGTTTTGGTACTCGCCCGCAGTAATTCGAGCGCCTCAATCAGCTTGTCCCTGGCGTCGAACACTTTCATGGCGACGAGCACTTGCTCCCTGCCAGCGAGGCGTAAAACAGCTTCGAGGGCCTCATCCGAGTGATGCATCAAGGCAATGAGGTGTTCGCCGCTGGGTCCACTTGAACCAGATAGCCAGTTTTTGACCGTCCGCTCGCTCGCACCGGTCCATCGCATAAGCGTTTTCACAGCCCGGTGCGTATTGCCGAGATTTTGCCGAAGCGCCAATGAGATTTCAACAGCGTAAGAACCTTTTGGAAAGAAGTTGCCCTTTTTAGGTAGAATCTTGCCCTTTTTCAGAAATGACATTCGACCGCTCCACCACTACAGTTTTCAATCCCGCAGTGGAAAAGATCACGGCGTGGCTCGTTGAGTTCTAATTACCGGTGATATGACGGTGAGCCGTTGACCGGGCGTCAGAGGGGCTGGTCAGTGCTGCAACGTCACATCGTCGAGAAATCAAGGGCAGATGTACCGCCCGGCCTTATTCGCGCCGCTCAATATGTTCGGATGTCTACCGAGCATCAGAAATACTCGACCGAAAATCAAGGTGACGCGATCCAGCAATATGCGGAGCGTCGTGGTATTGAAATCATCCGTACCTATGCGGATGCAGGGAAAAGCGGCCTAAGTCTAGAGGGACGGGATGCGCTCAAACAATTGATTGATGATGTGCAAAACGACCGCGCGGACTTCACCGCGATTCTTGTTTATGACGTGAGCCGGTGGGGCCGGTTTCAGGACGCCGACGAGAGCGCCTATTACGAATATATCTGTAAGCGCGCCGGGATCAGCGTTCAGTATTGCGCCGAGCAGTTCGAAAACGATGGCAGCCCGGTATCCACCATCGTGAAAGGCGTAAAGCGGGCGATGGCTGGTGAATATAGCCGGGAGCTATCGGCCAAGGTGTTTACTGGGCAATGCCGACTCATCGAACTCGGTTTCCGCCAGGGAGGCCCGGCGGGATATGGCTTGCGCCGTATGCTCGTTGACCAGAACGGCAGTCCGAAGGGCGAGCTTGCCAGGGGAGAGCATAAAAGCATCCAAACCGACCGCGTCACGCTTGTGCCAGGACCAGAAGAAGAAATTGAGATCGTGCGCGGGATTTACGAGGCATTTGTCAAAGAGGTAAAGCCCGAAACGGAAATAGCCGTCTCGCTCAATGCCCGTGGAATCCTGACAGACCTTAGGCGTGCTTGGACGCGTGGGACGGTCCATCAAATCCTGATCAACGAAAAATACATCGGCACGAACGCTTGGAACCGGGCTTCGTTCAAACTCAAGCGCAAACGTGTCCGGAATAGCCCTGATATGTGGATACGAATGGAAGGCGCATTTGAACCGATTGTGGACCGGCAGTTATTTGAGGCTGCGCAAGTGCTCGTTCGGGAGCGGTCAGCCAGATTTTCTAACGAGGAAATGCTGACTGGTCTCCAGCGCCTTCTCGAACAGCATGGCTATCTATCCGGAATCATCGTGGATGAAGCCGAAAATCTTCCCTCCAGCAGTGTGTACCGGTTCCGTTTCGGCAGTCTTTTCCGTGCCTATGAACTTGTCGGTTTTACGCCCGACCGTGACTATCGATTTGTCGAAATCAATCGAGCCTTACGGCGCATGTATCCCGGCATAATCGCAGAAGCGGTTTCTGAAATCGAACGCATTGGAGGCCGCGTAACACAAGACCCCATTACAGACATTTTGTCCGTCAACGGGGAATTCACGGCCTCGATAGTGATGGCCCGCTGCCAGGAGACTGCGGCTGGTTCCCTAAGATGGCATATCCGCTTCGATGCGCGCTTACGTCCGGACCTCACGGTAGCAATCCGGATGAACCATCAAAACACCGAGCGGCTCGATTATTACCTCCTGCCCCGCATTGACATGACACCGTCGCGTCTGCGTCTTGCAGAATATAATGGCCTATCGCTCGATTCCTATCGTTTCGACACGCTCGAATATTTCTTTCAGATGGCCTCGCGATCACAACTCTTGGATGTCGCGTGATGAAGAGCGAGCCTATCCCCACTGTTGAAATGATTCCAATTGACCGGATCACGGTGGTCAATCCGCGTGTCCGCAACAAAAAGATATTCAAATCCATAACTGAGAATATTTCGCAGATAGGCCTGAAACGCCCGATCACAGTTTCAAAACGAAAAGATAAAGATGGCGCTCGATATGACTTGGTTTGCGGCCAAGGACGGCTAGAGGCTTACCAGAACCTCGGACAGACGGAAATTCCGGCGCTGGTCGTTAATGCTGACGCTGGAGATTGCATGGTCATGAGTTTGGTCGAGAACCTTGCCCGCCGCCAGCACCGGGCAATCGACCTGCTGCAAGATATCGATGGTCTCAAGCAACGCGGCTACAACGATATCGAAATAGCCAATAAAACCGGTTTAACCCCGGAATATGTTCGTGGCGTCAGCGGGCTTCTCGCTAAGGGCGAACACCGGCTCCTGCGGGCGGTCGAGACCGGGCAAGTTCCGCTGACGGTTGCGGTTGATATAGCGAATTCCGGTGATGCTGAGGTTCAAAACGCCCTCCAACATGCCTATGAAAACAACCTATTGCGCGGGCGCAAGCTGCTAATCGCCAAGCGGCTCGTCGAACAACGGCGGCAGCGTGGCAAGGGGCTTAGTAACAAACCGTCGCCCAGGGGTCAGGGCACGATATCGTCCGCCGCATTACTTCGCGCATATAAACAGGACACTGAAAAGAAAAGCCTGATGATCCGCAAAGCGGATGTTGCGCGGAACAAACTGGTTTTTGTCGCTCAGGCCTTGCGGACTTTATTCGCCGATGAGCATTTCGCCACTCTGCTCCGGGCGGAGGGTTTAGAGACCCTTCCCCACAACTTAGCCGAACGTATGCACGCATGAAAAAACCTGCTCAACGCTCCCGCACGGTCAAGGATCAGCCTGTTTCTATGGGGTTTGAACAGGCGGCCTGCCGCATCGCCATAGCTGATATCAAGCCGCTCAAGATTGTTAGCGAGACAATCAAGAACTCACCCAAATATGTGCAGATCGCAGCTTCAATTCGGGAGGTTGGGATTATTGAACCGCCGGTCGTCGCCCGCGACCGTGATGAGTCCCGGCAATATCTTCTTCTCGATGGTCATCTCCGCATCGAGGTTCTGCGTGATATGGGCGAGACTGAGGTCGTTTGCCTCGTCTCAACCGATGACGAGGCATTCACCTATAACAAGCGCGTCAACCGGCTTGCCATCATTCAAGAGCACAAGATGATTCTGAAGGCGATAGAGCGCGGAGCATCCGAAGAGCGGATCGCAAAAGCTCTCAACATCAATGTTTCGAGCATCAAACGGAAACGGCGGCTGCTCAACGGGATTTGTCCGGAAGCGGCTGAACTGCTCAAAGACAAACACATTTGCATCGAATTGATATGGGAACTGAAGAAATTGATGCCCTTCCGTCAGATCGAGGCGGTCGAACTCATGGTTGCGATGAATAAATACACCGCCAGCTATGCCAAACAGATGGTTGCGGCAACGCCGCAAGCGCAGCTCACTGATCAAAGCAAACCAAAATCCGTCAAAGGTCTTACCAGCGAACAACTGGCCCTTATGGAGCGCGAGTCAGCCAATTTAGAGCGTGAGTTCAAAGTGATCGAGGATTCCTATGGGAGTGACCACCTCGACCTCGTTCTAGCCAAAGGGTACCTCGTTAAGATTCTCGGTAATTCTCGCGTCGTGCGCCACCTGACACAGCATCATCAGGAAATCCTGACGGAGCTTCAAAAAGTTGCAGAATTGGAAACAACGGCGGCTTAAGCCGTGATTCAGAGTCACCCGCTAGATCGACAGCGGGAACTCATGGGGACCCGGACCCAGTAAAAGCGCGGGGACCGCAGGAGACGCCGCACGGTGTTGCGGATCAAGCGCGGCGGTGGGAAGGACGGCGAACCCGGTCAAAGCCCACCAGGTCAGCTGCGTTAGAGCTGAACAACATACAGTGTGTCGTAAACGGCAAGCGTGAGAACGAGCCGAAAAAAAGAGTCGAGTCAAAAAGACTCCACCGCGATAATAAAAACGGGCGCTGACTGTGCCAGCGCCCGTTGTTTCTTGAAGAATCTAGATCGCTATGCTGCGACCAGCTTCTTCCCAAGCCCTTCGGCAATGAGGGACGTGGTCAGAGTATTAAGACTTACGCCCTCTCGCTTCGCCTCGATTGCCAATTTCATGTGTAGACTCTTGGGAACTCGCTGCACCCACTTACCACTGTATTTATCAATCGCAGATGGCTCTGGAATTGAGCGATTAAGTTCCTTAGCTGTCGCGATCCATTCTTCGATTGCGTTTTCCACGGCGGCTACGGCCTCGGCGGCGGTCTCCCCGTCTGCCATGCACCCAGGAAGATCCGGGATTTCTGCCAAAAAACCCCCGCCCTCTTCGTTGCTCAGTTCCCGAACAACGACGGGATATTTCAGCACATTGCCCTCCAATCTGTAGCTTTCCTGTTCCACGATCACTCTTCGGGCTTCCCCTCGGGTCCCGGTTCTTCACCCTCCATGATACTATCCATCATACTAACAAACTGTTTCACGTAAAACGGTTTTAGCGGCTTTTTCGCTGGAATCGTAAGGATTTGAGCCATTTTCGGGTGTGTCACTTTGAAGTGACCTCCCCGAGTTGGAGGCCTAAAAATTACGTCAGGGACACTGGCGCAAACCGTTTCAATATGCCCGATGTTCCAGTCTCCGCGAGGATTAGCCCTCATCCCCGCTAACAGCTTGTGTTCCTTGGCCTTCTGCCCCATTTACCATCTCCATAGCCCCATCCTCCCAGTTGCAATATTTTTGGTCACATTATTGGTACTGCGGGCGATACCACCGTGTCAATAGCCCTGGAGCCATTCTTTGACGGTCAAATATCAGGCCGTCCCGCTGGCGAATTTTTCACTCACCTGAGTCCGGTTTAACCCAGCTAATGAGCGACACCAAATTGTGTTTCCATACGCTGTAGCAGTTGATCACTTGGCCTACGCTGCGCGCCAAGAACCTTGGCAAGATTGGATGGGTCAGTACTAAGCCGTTCTGCCGTTTCCGAAAGGCTCGTTTGCGAGACCTCCCTGCGACCTCGCTCAATGAGTGCTGCCTCGTAGGTGCGACGTTCGCGCCGCTCGGCCTCTAGTGTCACCACTGCTTGTAATAACGCGCTGAGCGTTCTCGGCCTCGGATTCGCCTTGCGCTTTAGTGCTTCCGACAATTGTTGCCGTGATAGTGCGGCTGTCGTTGCCAGCGCCCCGGGACCGAACTTTCGTGCGGCACGACCAATCACCCTAAGAACCTGATTTCTCCCCTCGGCACTGAGACCGTATACAATTTGTGCCTCGGGTATCTCGCCAAGATAGAATTGCTCTTCCCAGCGATTTGCTTCTTTGCCGATGTATTCCACCGCTATAGCTTGAATGTGCCGCCGTTCGGTGATCCCCACATTGTCGCCTTCGCCATTTGCAAATTTTGACTCCGAATGCCGGTGGTAACCGGCAACAGCCTCAAGATATGTCGCGAGAATTTCCGGCGGTATCGGCTTTCCCGTATGCCGGTCAAAACAGTTGGCAACAGTCTTTTCGGGATCATCGCCATAGGGTGCCACTACGGCAGGCAACCCATCATCAATAAACTCATCGCTAATTTTGCCTAAAGCAATCGCGCGATTGAGGGCCGTAGGCGAAACCTGATAGGCAAGCATGAAATTGAACGCCTTCACGCGATCAGGCCATTTCTTGTCACTATTGAACTCATCGAACCAGTGCAGAAGATCGGACGTGGTTGCGGTGTACTGGCTCTTTGCGGGACGGTCGAGATAAGGAAGAACGGATAAATCAACTTGATCGGGGTGGTTCTCTTGCGTGGCAAGAATGATCTGATACCAGAGGTCGTAGTGCCAACGTTTCAGGTCCGTTAGCTTGAACACAGGTGGTGGGATTTCCGCGCATTTCAATCACGCGTTTGAAGAAATTAGCATAGGGATCGATGGTGTACCCCTGCCCCGCCACGCGGGTAGCGGAATAATTCATATCTATTTTGGCCTGAAGATACGGATCACCAAAAGCGCAACCATTGCAACCGCTGCCCAGAAGATAATACCGGCTTCATAGCTACCGCTAAAAACGCAAATAATGCCTTGAGATTGCTGAACACTGTTCGCAAGGCCGGTAAGGTTGATGATATTGCAAACCCGATCTGCCCCCCAAAGAACTAACTGATCGAGCATATAGGCTTACTCCCAATAACGGACATACGTCAGATAAGTTTTCAGTATTCACAAGAGACAGGTCAGTTTCCGGTGAAGAAGTTTTTCACGTTATTGAAAAATTTCTCTACCCCCGGTGCGGAAATCCTTGGTTGCGTGATCGAGTGAATTTCCCGTTTCCTGCGCCTCCTGCTTTACGGAATTGCCGATTGGCGCGGTCTGCTGCTGTAAAGTGGCGCCAATGTCATTCGCACCCTTTTCGATAGCCGCACCAGTATTCTTTGCGCCATTCTCGATGGCATCGCCGATCGACGCCGGCTTCTGGCCAGCGTCATCGGCACGGCTCGCTGATGCGGTTACCAGCAATGCCGCCATGGCGGCAACAATCGCTACATTTGACTTGGCGTGGAGCATCCGACCCTCCCACGAACTGGTGTTGCGTCGATCGATTGAACCCGCACCCAAAGCGGACATTGGCAAGCCGCCCGCAGGTAGGTTAATGCAATGATTTTTCAGGCTGCGGCGGAAGCTCTGGGCGCGTGCAGGATGCGCTCGGGCGGAAGAACCATGCGAACGGTGGTGCCAACGCCCTTCTCGCTTTCGATCTCAAGCCTGCCGCCATGCATTTCCGTCATATGCTTGGCGAGCGAAAGACCGAGGCCGACACCCTCATGGCGTTTGACCATAGCGTTCTCGATCTGACGGAACGGCTCGGTCGCCACCGCGATCTCGTCTGGCGACATGCCGATGCCGGTATCGGCCACGGAGAAGACGGCGGCGGCGGGCGATACGTCGAAGGACAGGATGACGTGGCCGCCTTCGGGCGTGAACTTGACCGCGTTCGCCAGGAGATTGATCAGAATTTGACGCAGCCTGAGCGTGTCGGCGCGCAAACCAATCGGCTCTTCGGGCAGGCGTGTTCGAGCGCGATTGATTTCTTGCCCGCCTGCACGCGCACCGTCTGCATCGCGCTTTGCACGAGTTCGCCGATCTCTACTGTCTCTTCCTTGAGATCGAATTTGCCAACTTCGACGCGCGATGCGTCGAGCACATTGTTGATGATTTCGAGCAGATGTTCGCCCGAGTCGTAAATGTCCTTGGCGTATTCCGCATAAGCTGGAACCCCGGCTGGTCCGAGGGTCTGGTCCCTAATTATCTGCGAGAAGCCGATGACGGCATTCAAGGGCGTGCGCAGCTCGTGGCTCATATTGGCGAGGAAGAGCGTTTTTGCCTGGTTTACTGCCTCGGCTTTAACGAGGGCTTTCTGCAAGGCTTCCCTGGTTTGCACGAGATTTGTGACGTCGATACGAAGTCCGGCGATGCCACCGGATTTCATGCGGCGATCAATGACCATGATATGCCGCCCATCGGACCGGTTCTGTTCTACCAAACCGCTCGCCTGTTGATGCCTCAGGAGACGTTCCGCAAGCCATTGTTCTTCGCGACCAATCGCGTCTTTATATTCGCCAAGCGCCAAGCCGTGCCGCAGCAACTCCTCAAATTTTATTCCAGGGAGCATATATTGGGTGGATAGCGGATATAGCTGTCTGTAGGTGTCGTTGCAAAGAACCAAGCGGTCGTCCTTGTCGTAAATGACAAAGGCCTCGGAAATACAGTTGATCGCATCGACCAGCAGAGTCTCGGCATGCTCGGCGCGAGCTCTTCGCTTGCTATCAATTCGGCATTAGCTCGCCTGTAAGCTCGATATTGGCCTTCGCAGCTTGCTGCGCTCATCCGCGAGTTCAATATCGCGCATTGCCCGGAGGCCGATCTCACGAATGAGGTATAGAGCGAATCCGAAAATCAAGACAGTGGCGACAGTGGACAGGATTAAGATCGACTTAGTGTTCCTCCACCACGATACCAGTCCTTCGTCGTAGCCCAGCCCCACATCACGAACAGCGGATAGTCTGCGACGCGCCGATAGCTGAAGAGACGCGTCACATGATCGACCGTACCCTGCACGATATAGGAACCTTGGCTGATTCCTGGGTTAAAGCCCAGACTGGCGCCGTGCGCGATGGACCCGCCGACGCCTTCCAGGCCTTCCGGGCTATTTATGCTGAATCGGGCACGAATGATAGAGTCCATGCCGACCAGCGAGATCATGCCCTCATTGCCGAGATTGATGGATTGATGAGAGCGACGTCAGCTTGGCGGGCGACACCAGAAACACCAGCACGCCGAGAAAGCGTCCGTCGTTGCTCTCGACGCGCTTGGAAATCGGGATCACGATCTGACCGAAGTAGGTGCGGGCTTGCACCGGTTTCCCGATGTAATAGACCCAATGATCTTGCTATCGAGCTGGATGCGGAAATGCTCGCGGTCGCTCAAGTCGATGGGCTTCAAGTCTGGAGCCCTCGTGCCAGAAACAACCATGCCGTTGGGCGCGATGATGGTGCCCTCGATAACGGGGCCGGTCACGATCGGGAATTCGCGCGCCCACGTGTAAATATCCATATCCGATCCCTTGGCGCGCATGCGGTTAGCGACGGCGTCCATGGTTCCGGCAATGGTATCGAGCGAATGCGTCAATTCGTCATCGAAGGCAAGGGTAAGATTGCTGGCGTTGGAATTCATATCCGCGAGCGCGTCATCTTGAGAATTGTAAATTGAAATCCCGGCCGCCACCCACATAACAAAGATTATGGCGGTAGCGAAACCCACAATGCCTAATTTGAGGATTTCCGCGCGATCTTTTGATTCGATATCGGCAAAATCAAACATTGGGGACGGTCAGTGCCTTTGAAATCCGAAAGTCTTCCCAGCCAGGAACGCCGATTGGGTTAAAAACTGGACGCATCGTTGGGGGATACGCTCATAAAGCTGGCGCAGGCGACCGCAACTGCGTTAGCGATCACAACGGCAAGAAGTCCTGCGATCAGGCCCCATTCAATGGCCGCCGCGCCGGACTCATCGCGTAGCAATCCAGTGAGAATCTTCATGCTCAATCCCACAAGAGACAAATGTAGAATCTGCCCAACTTCATAAGGCCATCTTAAGATCGGCATTTGCCTCAATATTGACTGGTCCAATTAAGTCCTGGTCTATGGAGGCCGCTCGAAAACTCAGTAGTCGGGAACTTGAGGTCCAGGATTCCCGCACGTAACCGCCAGGCGCGGCCATAATCGGAGCGACTTCAAACTGAAAATCATTCGCATGTCCGCTTCTGGCACAAAGCGGACATTCCGCAAGCGCGATCCAATGTCCGGTATCGGGGGTAGGCAAGTCGAAAAAGCTGATCGTTGCTGGGCAGTCAAAACCACATAATCTCGATCCAGCTCTGATTAAGGCGGTTGTGCGCGCCCACCGCTGGTTTGAGATGTTGAAAACGCGGCAGGTAAAATCAATTTCGGAAATTGCCGCAAGTGAAAAGCTTTCTCGCACCTATGTGGGCAGCCTGTTACCCCTCGCCTTCCTAGCTCCCGATATCACTGAGGCAATCTTGAAGAGTTGTCAGCCAGTCGGTTTTACCCTCGATCAAGTGTTGGCTAGAAGCCTCTCATAGTGGGCTATCGTTCCTGAGATTTGATCGCGCTTCCGCCGAAGCGCCAGAACTGCAATCGGTTCGCTTATGCCGGAAAGATGGTGGTTTGTCAGGAGTTGGCTAGGTGTCACTTCCGACACCTGCGCCATAATACCGGTGAGATTTGGCTGGGGGACTAGGATTCGAACCTAGACCGGCGGAGTCAGAGTCCGCTGTCCTACCGTTAGACGATCCCCCACCAGCGGGGTGTTGGAATGAGGCGTAGTCGATAGCATAACCCGGCCCGGCTTGGGTAGGGGCCAGGCGCCCGTTCATGCTTCGCTTAATCGGACGCCTGCGCTAGCATCCCCGGAAATAGCCACCCCAATCCGGGCATCAACCTTGGCCCCTCCCCTATCCTCCATCGAAACCGCTGGCGCGGACAACGGCGCGACCTATGCCGCGCTCGATCTCGGCACCAACAATTGCCGGCTGCTGATGGCGCGCGCGCAAACGAAGGAAGGACGCGCGGGCTTCCGCGTGATCGAGGCGTTCTCGCGCATCGTACGGCTGGGGGAAGGCCTCGCGGCAACCGGCCTTTTGTCCGAGGCGGCGATGACGCGCACCATCGAGGCACTCAAGATCTGCGCCCATAAGGTGGCCGAGCGCCGCGTCCGCTCGGCGCGTTATGTCGCCACCGAGGCTTGCCGCCGGGCGTCCAATTGCGCCGAATTCCTCGAGCGCGTGCGAACTTCGACCGGAATCGCGCTCGAAACCATCTCCAGCGGTGAAGAGGCGCAGCTCATGGTCGCGGGCTGCGTGCCGCTGCTCACGCGCGACACACCCCACGCCCTGGTGTTCGACATCGGCGGCGGCTCGACCGAGCTGGTCTGGTTGACATTGCCGGCCGATGCAAACAAGCCGCCGGTCATCGAGGGTTACCTGTCGGTGCCGCAGGGCGTGGTCACGCTGGCCGACCGCTATGACGGGCGCGATGTCAACGCCGCAACCTACGCCGCCATGGTGGCCGAGATGCGCGAGGCGCTGGCGCCTTTTGACGCGCGCTTTGGAATAAGCGCGCTCATTGGAGAGGGCAAGGTGCAGATGCTCGGCAGTTCGGGCACGGTCACCATGCTGACCGCGCTCCATCTCAACCTGCCGCGCTATATCCGCGCCCGGGTCGATGGCTACAGCCTCGATTTTCCGGCGATCGAGCGGGCGACATCCCGTCTGGCCGCCATGTCCCATGCCGAGCGCGCGCTTCATCCCTGCATCGGCCACGAACGCGCCGATCTGGTGCTGGCGGGCTGCGCCGTGCTCGAAGCCATCTGCCGGCTCTGGCCGGTGGGGCGGCTCGCCGTGGCCGATCGCGGCATCCGCGAGGGGATATTGATAAATCTCGTCGGGAAACGCGGCAACTGACCATGGCGCACAAAGGCTCCTGGCCCTCGGGCGGCCGCATGGGTGCCGGCGTCCGGGACGGCGGTGGGCGCCGCGAGGCGGTGCGGGTCAAGACCGCGGGCAAACGCAAGGCGTCATCGACCCAGTGGCTGCAACGCCAGCTCAACGATCCCTATGTCGCCGAGGCCAAGCGGCAGGGTTACCGCTCGCGCGCCGCCTTCAAGCTGCTCGAACTCAACGACCGCTATCACGTGCTGAAGCCGGGACAGCGCGTGGTCGATCTGGGCTGCGCGCCCGGCGGCTGGACGCAGGTGGCGGTGGAGCTGGTGGGCGCGAAAAAGGGCAAGGGCCGCGTCCTCGGCGTCGATGTGCTGGAGACAGCAAGCATCGACGGCGCCGATATCCTGAAGCTCGACTTTCTCAGCCTAGGCGCGCCCGAGGCGGTCAAGGCTGCGCTCGGCGGCAATGCCGATGTCGTGCTGTCCGACATGGCGGCCAACGCCTCGGGCCATCAGCAGACCGACCATGTGCGAATCGTGGCGCTGGCCGAGGCGGCCTATGACTTCGCCGCCGACGTGCTCGCCCCGGGCGGCAGCTTCGTCTGCAAGGTTTACCAAGGCGGGGCCGAGGGCGAGCTGTTGCGGCGCCTGAAGCGCGATTTCGCCGAAATCCGCCACGCCAAGCCTCCTTCCAGCCGGGCCGAATCGGCCGAGGTTTATCTGGTCGCCAAGGGTTATCTCGGTAAACGCAAGTGAGCCATGCGCCGGGCCCCTTCCCTTAAGGGTCCGGACGTGTATTATGCGGCGCCAACCTTGATCCCAGTTGGGATTTGCGGGAGGCAGCATGGAAATCCGTCAGGCGCTCACTTTCGACGATGTCCTGCTGGTGCCCGCCGCCTCCTCCGTCCTCCCCGCCGAAACCGACACCAAGACCCGCCTGACCCGTACGGTCAGCCTCGGTATTCCGCTGATCTCCGCCGCCATGGACACGGTGACCGAGAGCGCGCTCGCCATCGCCATGGCCCAATCGGGCGGCCTCGGCATCATCCACCGCAATCTCGGCATCGACGAACAGGCGCAGGAAGTGCGCAAGGTGAAGAAATTCGAGGCCGGCATGGTGGTGAACCCGGTCACCATCCACCCCGAAGCGACTCTTGCCGATGCGCTGAAACTCATGGCCGACAACCGCATCTCCGGCATCCCGGTGGTCGAGCGCAAAACCGGCAAGCTGGTCGGCATCGTCACCAACCGCGATGTGCGCTTCGCCTCCAACCCGAACCAGCCGGTATCGGAGCTGATGACCACCAAGGTCATCACCGTGCCCGAGAACGTGCAGCGCGAAGAGGCCAAGAAGCTGCTGCACCAGCACCGGATCGAAAAGCTGCTGGTGGTGGACGGGCATTACCGCTGCGTCGGGCTCATCACCGTCAAGGACATGGAGAAGTCGCAGAAATTCCCCAACGCCACCAAGGACGACCACGGCAGGTTGCGCGTCGGGGCCGCCACCGGCACCGGCGAGGACGGCGTGAAGCGCGCGGAAAAGCTGTTCGAGGCGGGCGTGGACGTGCTGGTGGTCGACACCGCGCATGGCCATTCCGCGCGCGTGCTCGATGCGGTGAAGAAGATAAGGCGGCTCTCCAACTACACCCAGATCGTCGCCGGCAACATCGCGACGGCCGGCGGCGCGCAGGCGTTGATCGACTCCGGCGCGGACGCGGTCAAGGTCGGCATCGGCCCGGGCTCGATCTGCACCACCCGTATCGTCGCCGGCGTCGGCGTGCCGCAATTAACCGCCATCCTCGACGTGGTCGAGGTCTGCCGCAAACAGAATGTTCCGGTGATCGCCGATGGTGGGGTCAAGTTCTCGGGCGATCTCGCCAAGGCCATCGCCGCCGGCGCCGATTGCGTGATGCTGGGCTCGCTCTTCGCCGGCACCGACGAGAGCCCGGGCGAGGTGTTCCTCTACCAGGGCCGTTCCTACAAGACGTACCGGGGGATGGGTTCGGTGGGCGCGATGGCGCGCGGTTCGGCCGACCGCTATTTCCAGCAAGAGGTCCAGAACGAGCTCAAGCTGGTGCCCGAGGGCGTCGAGGGCCGCGTGCCGCACAAGGGACCGGTCGGCAACGTCGTCCATCAGCTGATCGGCGGCTTGAAGGCCGCCATGGGCTATACCGGCAACAAGAATATCGCCGAGATGCAGAAAAATTCCCGCTTCGTGCGCATCACCGGGGCCGGCTTGCGCGAAAGCCATGTCCACGACATCGCCATCACCCGCGAGACGCCGAATTACCGGCAGGAACTGTGACACCGGGAGCCAGGGTCGAAGCCGCCATCGGCCTGCTGAACGATATTGAAAAGGGTCGCGCGCCCGCCGACGACACCGTCGCCACGTATTTCCGCCGTCACCGTTTCGCCGGGGTCCAGGACCGGGCCGCGATCTCGGGCCACATCTATGCCGTGCTGCGCCACCGCGCCTTGCTCGATTGGTGGGTTGTGCGGGCGGGCAACGGGCTCGAGCCCAGCGCGCGCAAACGCATGCTGGCGGCGCTGAAGCTGATCGAGCGTTGGACTCCGGAGGAAATGAACCGCGCTTGCGACGGCGACCGCTTCCGCCCCGGCGCGATTTCCAACGAAGAGGCGGCGATGCTGGCGGCGATGCCGGAGGGCGCGGGGCTACATAAGGACATGCCGCCCGAGGTCACGGGCAATTACCCCGCCTGGCTCGCGCCCCATCTCCAAGCCGCGCTGGGAGAGAACCTGGCGAAAGAGATGGAAGCGCTCAATGGTGAGGCGGCGCTCGATCTGCGCGCCAACGCGCTGAAGACCGACCGCGCCAAGGCCTTGGCCGCCTTGAAGCGCGAAGGCATCGGGGTGACGCCGACGCCGCTTTCGCCTATGGGCCTGCGCGTCCGCGAACGCATTCCGCTGGCGACTTTCGATTTCTTCAAGAAGGGATTTATCGAGGTGCAGGACGAGGCCTCGCAGATCGCGGCGCTCTTGGCCGATGCGCGGCCGGGCATGCGCGTGGTTGATTTCTGCGCCGGCGCCGGCGGCAAGACCCTGGCGCTGGCGGCGGCGATGAAAAACCGCGGGCACTTGGTGGCCTGCGATACCTCCGCCAAGCGCCTGGAACGCGCGACCGAACGGCTGCGCCGCGCCGGGGCCAGCATCGTGCAGCGCGTGGCCCTATCGAGCGAGCGCGACAAGTGGGTGAAAAAGCACGCCGCGGGCTTCGACCGCGTTTTCGTCGACGCGCCTTGTTCCGGCACCGGCACCTGGCGGCGCAACCCCGACGCCAAATGGCGGCTCAGGCCCAAGGACGTCGAGGAACTGGCCGTGCTCCAGGCCGGGATACTCGATTCCGCCCAGCGCCTGGTGAAGCCGGGCGGACGGCTGATCTATGCGACCTGCTCGCTTCTGAAAGAAGAGGACGAGGCGCAGATCGAAAATTTCCTCGCCACCCACGCCGATTTTTCGCTCAAGCCCATAGGCGAGGTTTGGCGCGAGACCATCGGCGGCGAGTCGCCGCATCCGGGCGACACGCTGCGCTTGACCCCGGCGCGCGACGGCACCGACGGATTCTTCGTCGCGGTGATGGAGCGCAAGGCTGTTGCGCCCAAGCCCGCGCCTCAAGGATGATGGCCCGCCCATGACCGCGCCATCCTCCGACAAGGTCCTGATCCTCGATTTCGGCAGCCAGGTGACCCAGCTCATCGCGAGGCGGGTGCGCGAAAGCGGCGTCTATTGCGAGATTCACCCCTTCGCCATGGACGAAGCCAGGCTCAAGGCCTTCGGCGCCAGGGCGGTGATTCTGTCGGGCGGGCCGGCCTCGGTGCATGTGGCGCAATCGCCGCGCGCGCCGCAGACGGTGTTCGAGCTGGGCGTGCCGGTGCTCGGCATCTGCTATGGCGAGCAGACCATGTGCGCGCAGCTGGGGGGACGCGTCTCGCCCTCCGATCACCGCGAATTCGGCCGCGCCTTTCTCGAAATCACCGCGGATTGCGATCTCTTCCACGGCTTGTGGAAAAAGGGCGCGCGCGAGCAGGTGTGGATGAGCCATGGCGACCGGGTCGACCAGTTGCCCCCGGGATTCAAGGTGGTGGGCGTCAGCGAGGGCGCACCCTTCGCCGCCATCGCCGACGACAAGCGGCGCTTCTACGGCGTGCAATTCCATCCCGAGGTCGTGCACACGCCGCACGGCGCGGCGCTTTTGAAGAATTTCACCCACCGCGTGGCGGGGCTCAAAGGCGATTGGAGCATGGCCGCCTTCAAGAGCCAGGCGATCGCGCGCGCGCGCCAGCAGATAGGCAAGGGCAAGGTGATCTGCGGGCTTTCGGGCGGCGTCGATTCCTCGGTCGCGGCGGTGCTGCTGCACGAGGCGGTGGGGCCGCAGCTCACCTGCATCTATGTCGATACCGGCCTGATGCGCGCGGGCGAAAGCCGGGAGGTGGTGAGCCTGTTCCGCGGCCAGTACAACATCCCGCTGGTGCATCGCGACGCGGGCGAGCTTGTTCCTCAAGAAGCTCGCCGGCGTCACCGACCCCGAGCAGAAGCGCAAGATCATCGGCGCGACCTTCATCGACGTGTTCGACGAGGAAGCGCACAAGATCGGCGGCGCCGAGTTCCTGGCCCAGGGCACGCTCTATCCCGACGTGATCGAATCCGTGAGCTTCTCCGGCGGGCCTTCCGCCACCATCAAGTCGCACCACAATGTCGGCGGCTTGCCCGAGCGCATGAAATTGAAGTTGGTCGAGCCCTTGCGCGAACTCTTCAAGGACGAGGTGCGCGAGCTGGGCCGCGAGCTGGGCCTGCCCGACAGCATGGTGAAACGCCATCCCTTCCCCGGCCCCGGCCTCGCCATCCGCATTCCCGGCGAGGTGACGCGCGCGAAGCTCGACATGCTGCGCAAGGCCGACGCGATCTATCTCGAGGAAATCCGCAACGCCGGACTTTACGACGCGATCTGGCAGGCCTTTGCCGTGCTCTTGCCGGTGAAGACCGTGGGCGTGATGGGTGACGAGCGCAGCTACGACCAGGTCTGCGCGCTCCGGGCCGTGACCTCGACCGACGGCATGACCGCGGATTATTACCCCTTCCCGCACGAGCTGCTGGGCCGCGTCGCGACGCGCATCATCAACGAGGTCAAGGGCATCAACCGCGTGGTCTATGACGTGACCTCGAAGCCGCCCGGCACGATCGAGTGGGAATGAGCGCACTCAAAACGATTTGATCCCGTCGCGCTTGACGGCCCGGGCGGTTGCTGGTCCCATTGCGGCAAGAAACCACCGGGAGGGAACCATGCTTCGCGTTCGCCATCTGTTGCCGCTTGCCGCGCTTGCCGCATTCCTGGGTTGCAGCCGCGCCCGGCCATGCCCAGACCATCATCGACGAATGGCCCAGCATCAAGGCGCCGCCCGCGCCCGAGCTTACCGCCGTCACCGTCGACCCCAAGACCACCGCCTTGCTGGAGCTCGATTTCATCAAGCAGACCTGCAACAACGAGCATCGGCCGCGTTGCGTCGCGTCCCTGCCGAAGGCGAAGAAGTTCCTCGACGCGGCCCGGGCGCACGGCCTCTTGGTCGTTTACAGCATCATCCCCGGACCGGCGACCATCGCCGATACCCTGCCGGAAGTGGCGCCCAAGGGGAACGAGCCGGTCGTCAAGTCCGGGGTGGACAAGTTCTTCAACACCGATCTCGACAAGATTCTGAAGGATCACGGCATCACGACCGTCATCATCAACGGCACCGCGGCGCATGGAGCCATCCTCTATACCGGCAGCGAGGCGGTGCTCCGCGGCTACAAGGTGATCGTGCCGGTGGACGGCATGTCGGCCGAGAACACTTATATCGAACAATACGTGGCTTATAACTTCCTCCACGCGCCCATTATCGCGGGGAACGTCACGCTCACCAGCTACGGCATGATCAAGTTCTAGAATCGGAGACGGGAAAAATCGCCTGAGGGGGCGCCGAAGGGCGCCCCCTTTCGTTTTCACAGCTTCTTATGCGTGCCGTCGCAGAAGGGCTTGCCCGCACTCGCCTTGCAGCCGCACAGCCAGGCATCGCCCGACTTCTCTGCCTTGAACCGCATCGGCGCCAGCCCCACCGCCTTGTGCGAGCCGTCGCAGAAGGGCTGGGTCTTGGAAAGGCCGCAGGCGCACCACCAATAGTCCTTGCCGGCTTCGAGCGCGATCTTGTAGGGCGCTTTCTGTGCGGGAATGGGCGTGGTCATGGTTGTTTCCTCCTGGTTGGACTGACTAATAGGAACGCGGCAATCCCAGCACATGCTCGGCGAGATAGGCCAGCACCAGATTGGTCGAGATGGGCGCCACCTGGAACAGCCTGGTCTCGCGCCATTTGCGCTCGATGTCGTATTCGCGGGCAAAGCCGAAACCGCCGAAGGTCTGGAGACAGGATTCGGCGGCGTGCCAGGAAGCGTCGGCCGCCAGGAGCTTGGCCATGTTGGCCTCGGGCCCGCAAGGCGATCCCGCATCGAACAGCGCGGCCGCCTTGCGCACCATCAGATCGGCGGCCTCGGTTTCGGCATAGGCGCGGGATATGGGGAATTGCACGCCCTGGTTCCGGCCGATGGGACGGTCGAACACCTCGCGGCTCTTGGCATAGTCCACGGATTTGCGGATGAACCAGCGCGCGTCGCCGATCGCCTCGGCCGCGATCAGGACGCGCTCGGCGTTCATGCCGTCGAGGATGTAGCGGAATCCCTTGCCTTCCTCGCCGATCAGGTTTTCCGCCGGCACTTCGAGATCGTCGAAGAAAATCTCGGTGGTGTTGTGGTTGATCATGGCGGGCAGCTTCTTGATGGTCACGCCCTTGCCGCGCGCTTCCCGCAGATCGATCAGGAACACCGACAATCCGTCGCCGCGCTTTTCCACCTTCTCCACCGGCGTGGTGCGCGCCAACAGCAGCATGAGATCGGAATGAAGCGCGCGCGAGGTCCATACCTTCTGCCCGCGCACCACGTATTTGTCGCCGCGTTTCTCGGCCTTCGTCTTGAGCTTCAACGTGTCGCTGCCGGTCGAGGGCTCGGTCACGCCGAAGGCCTGGAGCCGCAATTCGCCCGAGGCGATCTTGGGCAGGTAACGTTGCTTCTGCTTGGCATTCCCGTGCCGGAGCAGCGTGCCCATGATGTACATCTGGGCGTGGCAGGCGCCGGCGTTGCAGCCCGACGCGTGGATTTCCTCGAGGATCGCCGCCGCCGCGCGCAAGGGGAGGCCGGCGCCGCCATATTGCTCGGGAATGAGCGCGCCGAGATATCCCGCCTTGGTGAGCGCGCCGACGAATTCCGTGGGATAGTCCTGCTTCTCCTCGCAAGCCCGCCAATAGGCCCCGGGAAAGCCTTCGCAGATGCGCCGCACGGCGGCGCGGATCTCGGGAAAATCCTCCCCCAGCGAAATCATGGGCGGGGCCGGGCCTGCGGCTTCCATCTCAACCATCCCCCATCATCGGCCGGTAAAGCGGGCTTTCCGCTTCTCGTTGAAGGCGCGGATGCCCTCGCGCCGATCCTCGGTCTCGACCAGGCGCTCATAGCATTCGATCTCGAACGCCATGGCCTGGTCCAAGGGCAGATGCTGCCCGCCCTGGATGGCGCGCCTGGCTTGGCGCACCGCCAAGGGCGCGTTGGCCGCTATCGCGCGCGCGGTTGCCAGCGTCTCGTCCATCAACTTGGCGGGCTCGCACAGCCGGTTGACGATGCCCCAGGACAAGGCCTCTTCGGCGGAGAACGGCTTGCCGGCCAGGATGATCTCCTTGGCGCGCCGTTCGCCCGCGGCCCGCGCCAGGGTTTGCGTGCCGCCCGCGCCGGGCATGATGCCGAGCGTGGTCTCGGTCAGCGCAAAACGCGCGGTCTTGGCCGCGTAGGCGAAATCGCAGGCCAGGATCAACTCCAGCCCGCCGGCAAAGGCCGCGCCATTGACCGCGGCGATCACCGGCACCGGGCAATCGAGCAGCATCGCCTGTTCGCGCTCGATGATTTTGTGCTGCTCGCGCCAGGCTTCGTCGCTCATGCCGTCGCGTTCCTTCAGATCGGCGCCGGCGCAAAAGACGCGATCGCCCGCGCCGGTGAGCACGACGCAACGGGTTTCGCCGGGCGCCGCCGCGAGCCCGGTCCAGAGATCGAGCAGCTCCTGCATCATGCGGGTGTTGAAGGCGTTGGCGGAGGCGGGACAATTCAAGGTTACGCGCTTGAGCCCGGGCTCCGGCGTCTCGACCAGGATCGTTTCGTAGATTTTCGCCATCCGCCGCGGATGGTGGTGACCTCGCCCGGCGCCGTCAAGCGGCTCGGGATCGGATCAGACGTAACACCAGGGCGAACGGCTCAGCAACTCGCTGGTGGCTTCGCGCACCGCTTGCCAGGCGGCATGGGCAAGTTCGTCGTCCACCTCGCGCGCGCGCCGGGCGCGGGCGCCGGCGAAATCGACCGCGGACCGGCCGTATTTGGCCGCCAGATTCTCGGCGATGCGGGCGGTTTCCTCGGGCCTGAGGAAATTCGTGGATGCGGGCGTGAAGGCGGCGGTCATGGCGGCAGCTTCCGGGCCTCGCCAAGATTCGTCAAGGTAAATTCCCGAATTAACCAAGTAAATCTGCGATCAGCCTTGGTTGTTATCGTTAATATCCCCAGCTTCTTAAGTAATTCTCCGCCGAACGGTTAAGGTTAAGCGGGCGGGCGGGCCTGGCCGCTTGACGCGGCCCTATGGCAAGGCGGGACCGAGGAATTTCCCCGCTTTCCCCTGATCGACACTGGTAAACGCGCAATTCTTCGGACATTCTAGGCGCGCTTCGCCGGGCAAAAAGATTGCAAGGCACAACCAAATGGCGAAGGGGAGACGCGATGGGGGTTACGCTCGATCTGTTCTTGAACGCCGTCACGGCGGGGCTGCTGTTGGGCGGCTTCTATGCGGCGGTCAGCGTCGGCGTGGCGATCTCCTTCGGCATGCTCGACATCGCCAACCTCGCCCATCCGGCCTTCATCATCCTGGGCGCCTTCGTCGCCTATATCCTCAACGACCGCTTCGGGCTCGACCCGATCCTGGCCGGAATATTGGCGCTGCCGGCCTTCTACCTGCTGGGGACGGTGATCTACCGGGTCTATTACTATTCCTTCGAACGCCGCGGCGAGGAGGCGCTCAGGGGCCTCGCCTTCTTCTTCGGGATTCTTTTCATCACCGAGGTGGCGCTGATTCTCGTCTTCGGCGTCGATTACCGCTTCGTCACCGCCGATTACATCGGGCCGAGCCTGCATTTCGGCGACGTCGACCTGCCCATGCGCATGGTCGTGCCCTTCGCCGTCTCGCTCACCATGGTCGGGGCCTTGCAGCTTTTCCTCTCCCGCAGCTTCATCGGCCGCGCCATCCTGGCGGTGTCGCAGGACAGCCTCGCCTTGAAGCTGATGGCGATCAACCCGATCCGCATCAAATCCATCGCCTTCTCCCTTTCGATCGCGACCGCCGCCTTGGCGGGTTCCTGCCTCATCATCATCCAGCCGGTCGAGCCCTCGATCGGACGCGAATATATCGGCCGCGTCTTCGCCATCTGCGTGATGGGCGGGATGGGCAGTTTTCCCGGCATGATGATCGCCGCGATGCTGCTGGGGGTGATCGAAAGTCTCACCGCGACCTTCTACGGCCCATCCTGGTCGCCGGCGGTGGCTTTCGGCTTCCTGCTGCTGACCCTCGCCTTCCGTCCCGCCGGCATCATGGGCCGATAGCGCCATGCGCACGTGGATTTTCTGGCTGGTCGCGGCGGCGGTGGTCGCCGGCATATTCGGGCTGACGCGCTTCGTGACCAACGACTATTTCTTCTTCGCCGGCTATGTCGTGCTGCAATACGTGGTCATGGCGACGGCGTGGAACATCCTCGGCGGCTATACCGGCTACGTGAATTTCGGCACCGCCGGGTTCTACGCGCTCGGCGCCTACAGCTCGGTGGTGCTGCACAAATTGTTCGAGCCGCCGATGGTGGTGCTGATCCTGGCGGGCGGCCTGGTTTCGGGCGTGGTCGGGCTGGGCATGGGCTATCTGACCCTGCGCCTCCGGGGCGTGTTCTTCGCCATCGCCACCCTCGCGCTTGCCATCGTGCTGGAGACGCTCATCACCAATTGGGACTATGTCGGCGGCTCGCGCGGCGTCTACATCATCCGGCCGGCGGCGGCGCCGTTCTTCCAAGGCGGCTATATCCAATACCTGTTCCTGGTGATGCTGATCCTGGCGGGCATGGCGGTGTGCGTCGCGCGCTCGATCGAACATTCGAAGCTCGGCTACGGCCTCGCCACCATCCGCGACGACGAACTGGCCGCCGAGACGGCGGGCGTGCCGACGCTCAAGCTGAAACTGATCGCCACCGTGCTGTCGGGCGCGCTCATGGGCATGGCCGGCGCGCCGTTGCCCTATTACATCACCTATCTCGATCCGTCCTCGGCCTTCAACCTGGCCCTGGCCGTCAACAGCATCGCCATGCCGATGGTCGGCGGCACCGCCAACTGGATCGGGCCGGTATTGGGCGCGGTGTTCCTCGCCACCGTGCAGCAGATCGCCACCGTCACCATCTCGTCGGCGCTCAACCTGCTGTTCGTCGGCGTCATCCTGGTGGGCTTCGTGGTGATCGCGCCCAACGGCATCATCGGCTGGTTCGGGCGCGGCAAGCGGCGGAGGCAAGGCTGATGGAGGCTCTGCTCCGCGTCGAGAATTTGGGCAAGCGCTTCGGCGGCTTCGTCGCGCTGGAATCGATCGACCTCGACGTGACGCAGGGCGAGCGCCTGGGGCTGATCGGCCCCAACGGCTCGGGCAAATCGACGCTGGTCAATTGCATCTCCGGCACGCTCCGGAACGAGACCGGCACCGTGCGGTTCGACAACCGCAAGATGGACGGCCTGCCGCCGCATCAGCGCACGCGGCTGGGCCTGGCGCGCAGCTTCCAGCTGCCGAAGCCGTTTCACAGCATGACCGTGGCCGAAAATCTGCACGTGCCCCTGCTCTACACCGTCAATGCGCGGCACGAGACGCATCTTTCCAATGCCGCGATCGACCGCCGCGTCGAGGAGTTGCTGCAACAGGTCGGATTGGCCGAAAAATCCGGCCGGCGGCCGCGCGACCTGACCCAGATCGAGATGCGCAAGCTCGAACTGGCCCGCGCCATGGCGGCGGCGCCCAAGCTGCTGATCGCCGACGAGGCCATGGCCGGCCTTTCCAACGCCGAAGTCGACGACATCCTGAATTCTCCTGGTGAAGCTCAGCGAGCAAGGCATTACCGTGGTCTTGATCGAGCACATCATGCGCGCGGTGATGAGCTTCTCGCAGCGGCTGGTGGTGCTGGTCGCCGGCAGGAAGCTCGCCGACGGCCCGCCGCAGGACGTGATGCGCAACCCCGAAGTGGTGAGGGCCTATCTTGGCGAATAGCCTCAGCATCAGCGGCCTCCATGCCGCCTACGGCCATGTGCGCGTGCTCGAGAACGTGTCGGTCGAGGTGCGCTCCGGCGAGACCGTGGTGTTGCTCGGCACCAACGGCAACGGCAAATCGACGCTGATGAAATGCATCATGGGCATGCTGCGCCCGTCCGAAGGCAGCATCGTCGCCGAGATCGACGGCGAGAAGCACGAGCTCATCGGCAAAAGCACCGAGGCGATCGTCGATCTCGGCCTGGCGCTGGTGCCCGAGGGGCGGCGGCTTTTCCCCAGGCTCACGGTCGAGGAAAATCTCTTCCTCGGCGCCTATCGCAGACGCGGCGCGCGCCAATCTCAAGCGCAATCACGACTATTGCTGCGAGGTGTTCCCGGTGTTGCGCGAGCGGCGGCACCAGCTCGCCGGCTCGATGAGCGGCGGCGAGCAGCAGATGCTGGCGCTGGCGCGCGCGCTGATGACCGCGCCCAAGATCCTGCTGATCGACGAGCCTTCGGTCGGATTGGCGCCGGTGCTGGTGCGGCGGACGATCGACAAGATCAAGGAACTCAAGGACCAGTACCAGCTCACGGTGCTGATGGCCGAGCAGAATTTCACCCAGGCGATCCGCATCGCCGACCGGGGTTACGTCATCGTTCACGGCAGCATCGCCTTCGAGGGCGAATCGCCCGAGGCGCTCAACAACAACGATCTCATCCGCAAATTCTATCTGGGGCTTTAGTCATGGCGGGAAAAACCGTCGGCGTGATCGGGCTCGGCATCATGGGCGGCGCGATCTCGGCCAATCTGGTGAAGCGCGGCTTCGCCGTGCGCGGCTACGACGTCGACACGGCGGCGGCCGGACAGCTGAAGAGGAATGGCGGCGTGCCCGCCGCTTCCGCCGCCGAGACGGCTTCGGGCGCGGACGCGGTGCTGACGTCGCTGCCCTCGATCCAGGCGCTGGAGGACACGGTCAAGGCGCTCTTGAAGCGCCCGCGCGCGGGGCTGGTGGTGGCCGAGCTTTCGACATTGCCCATCGAGGTGAAGGAGAAGGCGCGCAAGGCACTCGCCAAGGGCGGGATCGTGCTGCTCGATTGCCCCTTGAGCGGCACCGGCTCCCAGGCCGTGACCGGCGATCTGGTGGTCTTCGCCAGCGGCGACCAGCCGGCCTATGAGCGCATCAAGGACGTGTTCGCGGGTTTCGCGCGGGCGAGCCATTACCTCGGCGAGTTCGGCAATGGCAGCAAGATGAAATTCGTCGCCAACCTCCTGGTGGCGATCCACAACGTGGCGAGCGCCGAGGCGATGGTGCTCGGCATGAAGGCCGGGCTCGATCCCGACGACATCGTGCGCGTGATCTCCTCGGGCGCGGGCAACAGCCGCGTCTTCGAGTTGCGCGCGCCGCTGATGGCGAAGGGCGTCTACAAGCCGGCCACCATGAAAAACGACGTCTGGACCAAGGATCTGAAGATCATCGGCGCCTTCGCCAAGGCGCTGAAGGTGGACACGCCGCTTTTCGGCAAGATCGCCGCGCTCAACCAGGAAGTCCTGAAGCAGGGCTATGGCGACAGCGACACCGCCGCGATCTGCGCCGTGTTGGAAAAGCGCGCCAAGCTGAAGCGGAAGGGCGGCTGAGAAGCGGCCCGGCGAAAAATCCAAGTCCTTCAAGGGCTTGGGACAAATTGGGTTCGTTTCGCAAAATTCAGCTTTTCGCACCCGTCCTCCCGCCCGGCCGAAGCAAGGACCGGGCGAAGGACAACGGTGGGGCGCCGGAGTTCTATTTCACCGGCCGCACGGTTATTTGATCGCCATCGGGTTGGTCGGCGAGCCCACCGCCTTGGTGATCGGCAAGGGCGGCCCGCAGAAGAAAAACTCGTACACCTTGTCCTGGGCGCAATCCGCGGCCAGCTCCTCGAGATAGAAGATTTCGCCCATGGTCAGGCCCATCATCGGGATCACCACCCAATGCCAGGGCTGGAAGGCGTCCTTGGTCTCGTTGGGCCGCACCTCGCAGCCCCAGGTGTCGGTGCAGATCGCGGCGATCTCGCTCTTGTAGATCCATTCGCAGGTTTCGAAGGCCAGGCCCGGCGCGTCGCCGCCGGCATAGCCGCCCCATTCGCCGGTCTTGAGGCGTTGGCCCATCTGGCCGGTGCGCACGATGACGAAGTCGCCGCGCTTCACCTCGACCTTCTGCGCCTTCGCGGTGGCGATCAGATCGTCGATGGTGATGGCGGTGCCGTCCTCGAGATAATCGAGCTTGCAGTGCCGCGCGACGTCGAGCAGCACGCCGCGCCCGACCATGCGCGCCTTGGTCTTCTCGATGCCGTTCTTGGCGGCGCCGCTGGAATCGACCAGCTTCGCGTCGTAACCGTTCCACATCTTGTCGCCGTAGAAAATATGGCCGAGCGCGTCCCATTGGGTCCCGCATTGGAGCGGCATCGAGACCGCGTCGTCGGCGTAGCGGATGCCGCCGCTGTCCTGCCGCCCCGCCACCGCGTCGGTGCCGGTCGCCAGCATGGTGTGGACCGGATTGTGGCGGTTGCCCCACAGGCCCTTCTGCGGGCCGTTGCTGTCGTAAGGCAAGGCGAGGGAGAAAATCTTGCCCTTGCGGATGAGCCGCGCCGCGGCGGCCACGTCATCGGGCGTCACGTAATTGAGCGTGCCGAGCTCGTCATCGGGTCCCCATTTGCCCCAGCTTTTGAGGCGCTCCGCCGTCTTGCGCAGATGGGCCATGTCGAAGGTCTTGGCGTCGTAACGTCGCGGCATCGTCGGTCTCCCCCTACGGTGATTGTTTAAGGCCGGCTTTTCCCGACTTTAGCCCATGTTCCGGCTGAATAGAAATCGCCGCCACGCCCTATCCCGGGGTTGCTTTAGGCTTGGCTAGAGGCTTCCATAACCCACCGTCCGGCAAGCCCTAAAGGAGACGCATCCGATGAAATTCCGAACGCTGGGTCGCAACGGACCGAAAGTGTCCGCGATTGGCCTCGGCTGCATGGGGATGTCCGACTTCTACGGCCCGGCGGAGCGGCCGGAGAGTCTCGCGACCATCGCGGCGGCGCTCGACGCCGGCGTTACCCTGCTCGATACCGGCGACTTCTACGGCATGGGCCATAACGAAATGCTCATCGCGGAGGCGCTGCGCGGGCGCAAACGCGAATCCCTGCAACTCAGCGTGAAATTCGGCGCGATGCGCGCCCCCAACGGCGCGTGGCAGGGTTACGACGCGCGGCCCCAAGCGGTGAAGAATTTCGCCTCTTACAGCCTGAAACGCCTCGGCACCGATTACATCGACATCTACCGCCCGGCGCGGCTCGACCCCGCCGTGCCGATCGAGGATACCGTCGGCGCGATTGCCGATCTGGTCCGCGCCGGTTATGTGCGCCATATCGGCTTGTCGGAGATGGGGGCGGATACCATCCGCCGCGCCCATGCCGTCCATCCCATCGCCGATCTGCAGATCGAGTACTCGCTGCTGTCGCGCGGCATCGAGGACGGGATTCTGCCCGCCTGCCGCGAACTCGGCATCGGCATCACCGCCTACGGCGTGTTGTCGCGCGGGCTGATCAGCGGGCATTGGACGGCGCCCCAGGGCGGCGCCAAGGATTTCCGCAGCCATAGCCCGCGATTCCAGGGCGAGAACGCCGCGAAAAATCTGGCGCTGGTCGAAACCTTGCGCGCAATTGCCACCGCCAAGGGAGCGACAGTCGCGCAGATCGCGATCGCCTGGGTCCTGGCTCAGGGCGAGGACATCGTGCCGCTGGTCGGCGCGCGCCGGCGCGACCGCCTGGCGGAATCCCTCGGCGCGCTCGACCTCAAGCTCGACCAGAAGGATCTGGACGCGATCGAGCGGGCCGTGCCGCGGGGCGCGGCCGCGGGCGAACGCTATCCGCCGGCCGGCATGGCGACGCTCGACAGCGAGCGCGGCACGCCCCGGGCCTGAACTTTCGGCTCAGCCCGGCTTGCCCGGTCCGAGGAAGGCCTGGAGCGCGTCGATGGCGTTGCCTGGCCTGCCCCGCTGCTTGGCGGATTGGGCCAGATCGGCGTAGAGCCGGGCCATGCCGGAATAGATTTCGCCGCCGCCGGGCACGCTAGCGAGATAGGCCGAAATCTCCTCCATCTCGGCGACCCAGCGGTAGGATTTGGGATACATCTCGGGCACGCGCTTTTGTATCCAGGCCAGCAATTGCGGCAGGCTCGACGCGATCTCGCGTTTCAGCTCGTCCGCGATTCCGGCCTGCGTCGCGCCCAGGATCATCTCGCTCGCCAAGGCGACCACGCCCTTGGTGAAGCCGGCATAGGAGAGCTTGAAGGCCGAGGCGATTCCGACATCGCCCGGCAGCACGCGCATATCGAGACCGTAGCGCGCGAGCGCCGAAGCATCCGGCGCGGCTGGGCCGGAGATATAGACGCGCGGGCCGGCCTCCTCGCCCTTGGGCGGGCCGCCGACGATGCCGCCATCGGCGAAGGGACAGCCGGAAGGCGCCAGGATCGCCGCGACATCGCGCGCGGTTTGGGGGGCGATGGCGTTGCAATCGATATAGACCGGCTTGCGCGCGACCGCCTGCAACGCCGGGGCGAGCCGCCGCGCCAGATCGCGCGCCGATCCGGGCGGCACCACCGAAAGCATGAAATCCGATCCTTCGAGCAAAGCGCGGTCGTCGTCGAAGGATTCGGCGCCGGCGGCCTGGGCGCGGGCGGCGCTGGCGGCGCTCCGTCCCTTGAGCGAGGTGCGGATGCGGGCGCCGCGCTGCTTGAGCCGGCGGGCCAGCCCGCTCCCCATTTCGCCCATCGCGATCACCACCACGGTCGGTCCCATCGTCATTCCTCTCTTCAAACTCTCGTGAGCGGGATTGCGGAATCGCCCGCTTAGGGCCAGATTCACCCCGTCGCCCCGCTCGACAATAAACGGAGACCGCCATGTGGTCGATGGCCCGCAAGTCGCTCGATATGCCCAAGCAAGGCGAGGCGCTGCCCGGCCGCCAAGCCGCGATGCCGGTTACGGACCGGCATTTCATCAACGGCCACAAGCTCAAGCCGCCCTTTCCCGCGGGGCTGGAGACGGCGATTTTCGGGCTCGGCTGCTTCTGGGGCGCGGAGAAGGCGTTCTGGAATCTGCCCGGCGTCTATACGACCGCGGTGGGCTATGCCGGCGGCCAGACCCCCAACCCGACCTACGAGGAAGTGTGCTCCGGCCGCACCGGCCATACCGAGGCGGTGCTGGTGGCGTTCGACCCGAAGAAGATACCTTACGAGCAATTGCTCAAGACGTTCTGGGAAGGCCACAACCCGACCCAGGGCATGCGCCAGGGCAACGACGTCGGCACGCAATACCGCTCCGCGATCTATTGGACCAGCCCCGCGCAGAAGAATCTCGCCGAGGCCTCGCGCGACGCCTATGCCAAGATGCTGGCCAAGGCGGGCCTGGGCGCCATCACCACCGAAATCCGCCAAGCGCCCGAATTCTATTACGCCGAGGATTATCACCAGCAATATCTCGGCAAGAACCCGGCGGGTTATTGCGGCCTCGGCGGCACCGGGGTTTCCTGTCCCATCGGATTGATGAAGACGGCGTGAGGCCTGCCGCCGCCCGCTAGCGCGGCAGATACAAATACCGGACCGTGGTGCGGCCGACCGCTTCGAGCGAGGCGGCGGAGCATTTGTCGATCGTGTCCTGGGTGGTGTTGAACCAGGGGTCGTATGCGAAACCGATCACCAGGAAGCTCGGAATGTCGGCATCGGCCAGCGCGTTCTGATCGTCGGAAATCGGCGAGGCGGTAACCTGGGGCACGAATATGTTGGGCGCGACGGCGTTGCCGATGCTCCAGAATTTCTCGACCTCGCTCCTGGCATAGGCGACCGACGAGGCCTCGGACGGCAGGCGGAGATCGCGGTAGCACACCATGTCGAAAATCGCCGCCGCCACCGGCTTGGCGCCCGGATAGAACTCGCTCAGATGCGACGCGAAATAGGGCGAGCCGATCGCCCGCCAGTGCGGATCGCCGGCGCCCAGGGAAACCGGCCCTTCCTCGCCGTCGAAGAACACGAAATCCACGCCCACCGGCGGCGGCGAAGCGGCCGCGCGCAACACCCGCGCGGTCTCGAGCAGCAACGCCACGCCCGAGGCCGAATTATTGGCGCCGGGCATGATGGCGTTGGGTTTCTTCTTGTCGGCATAGGCGCGGACGATGCTGTCGTAATGCGTGCCGAGGATGATGCGGCGGGGATTGTCGGGGTAGAGCCGGGCGACGAGGTTGGTCAGGCCGTGGGTCCCGCGCTTGCCTTGATCGACCCAATGCTGGCGCTGGGTCTTGATGCCGAGCTTGGCCATCTCCTGCTCGATGTAGTGGAGCGTCTTCTCGTGGCCCGGCGTATCGAGCGAGCGCCGGCCGAAGGAAAGCTGCCGCGCGATGTCGGCAAGCGCGCGTTGGCCGCTCCATAGGTACGGATCGGGCGCCTGGGCGGCGCAAACCGCAACGCCCGCCAGGATCAGCAATCCCGCGAATAGAAGCGCGCGCATCATCGGGGCTTGTTCTCCGGCAAGGCGAACAGGGTCGCGGCGCAGACGAACAGCACCAGCGCGAAGACATAGGTGATGTCGCGCGAGCCGATGGTGGGTATGAGCCAGAAGGTCGTGAACAGCACGCCGAAGACGTTGCCGATGGTGGAGACGCCATAGACCATGCCGGCGACGCGCCCCGTGCGGCCGGTCGAATGCAGCAACAGCCGCACCGCCACCGGCGAGAAAGTGCCGAGCAGCGACAACGGCACCAGGATCAAGGCCGCCGCCGCGATCAGGATGGCCGCCGGCCCGTCGCCGATATTGGCCAGGATCCAGCGCCATCACCGGATCGGCGGTCGCCGGCACCAGCGCCAGATAGAAAGACGCCAGCAGGATCGACACCGCGATCACGCGCGGGCTCGGATGGCGGTCGACCACCGCGCCGCCGGCGAAATAGCCGACGGTGAGCGCGCACAGCACCATCGAGATCAGCCCCGCCCAGCTGCCGATGCCGCCGCCGAAATAGGGAAAGAGATAACGGCTGCCCAGCATCTCGAAGCCCATCAGCACCGCGCCCACGGCGAAGGCGTTGGCGAAGATCGGCGCCGCCGAGGCGGGTTTGGGCTTGGCCATGCGTTTTTTCACGGGCCGCGCCATTTTACTTGTCGGGCCATTTGCGGTTGTGGCTCTCGATCGCCTTGAGGGTTTCGACCGGCGCGAAATCGTCGGTCAGCACCTTGGCGTTGGGATCGATGGTGGCGCCCAGATCGGGCGGCAGGCGCTTGCGGTCGGCGAACATCCGGGTCAGATCGAAGCGGAAGCTGTAAGCCGCCTGGCGCTGGGCCGCGACTTGCTGGAGATCGTCGGGCGGGCGCGGCGGGCCGTCATAGGCGATGGTGACGACATTGCCCTCGGCGACGTAGAAGTCGAGCTGCGGAAAGACCGCATGGATCGTCTTCACCGCCGAATCGAACAGCATGGTCGAAGGCTCGATGTTCTGCGCCACCACGCCGCCCTCGGCGAGGTGGCTCTTGACCAGCTCATAGAACTCCTTGGTCAGCAGGTGGAAAGGCACGAAGGGGCCGCGATAGGCGTCGATCAGGATGACGTCGTACTTGTCCTTGGATTCCGACAAAAAGATGCGGCCGTCGCGGTTGACCACCTTGAAGTTGGGCTCGTCGTGGATGCCGAAATACTTGCGCGACAGCGCGACCACGGCGGGATCGAGCTCGACCGAGGTCACCTGCGCGTTCGGCAGGAAGCGGTGGAGATACCAGCTGGTGCGCCCGCCGCCGAAGCCGATCTCGAGGATCGAATGGAGGTTCTTGGGGTAGATCAGGCTCTCGGTCATGTAGCGCGTATAGGGGACCGGCAAGTCGCGGTCGTCGAGCGTGTTGTAGATGCTTTCGGTGTAGATGCGCCGGTTGTAGCCGAAGGTCATGCTGACATAGGGGCCTTCGCGATAGACGTAGATGTTGTTGTAGAGCGATTCGCGCGAATCGATGAGCGTGCGCGCGGATTGGGCGAAGGCGGGCGGCGCCGCCAAAATCCAAGCCAGTATCAAGCAGCCGATCGAAGCGAAGCGCATCATTTCCCCTTGAACACGGGCTTGCGCTTTTCCACGAAGGCGCGGCGGCCCTCGATGTAATCCGCGCTGGCGAAGCAGCGCTTGACCAGATCCTCGCAAAGCGCGCGGTCGAAGGCCGCGGGCGGCTTGAGCAATTCCGCGATCACGCCCTTGGTGGCGGATATCGTCAAAGGCGCGTTCTCGGCGATCCGGGCGCAATAATCGCGCGTATAGGCCTCGAGTTCGGCCACGGGCAGCACGCGGTTGACCAGGCCCATGTCCATCGCCTCGGCCGCCGAGAAATGCCGCGCGGTGTAGAAGATCTCCTTGGTGTCGGCCGGGCCGACCAGTTCCATCAGCTTCTTGAGGTCGGACCAGCGGTAGGACACCCCGAGCCGCGCCGCCGGAATGGCGAAGCGCCCGCTTTCCGCCGCCAGACGCAAATCGCAGGAAAGCGCCACACCCAGGCCGCCGCCGATGCAGAAGCCGTGGATCATGGCGATCGTCGGCTTGGGGCAGGCTTGAATCCTGGCCACCGCGGTCTCGCCGACCCGGTCGTAATGCGCGATCTGATCGGGCGATGGCGCGCACCTTCTCGAATTCGGAGACGTCGGCGCCGGAGATGAAGGCCTCCTCGCCCGCGCCGCGCAGCACCACGACGCGGATGGCGGGATCGCTCTCGAAGCGGTCGAGGATCGCCGGGATCGCCGCCCACATGTCGAGCGACAGGGCGTTGCGCTTGCCCTGGTTGTTGAACACCATCCAGCCGATCGCGCCCTCGGCCAACGCCAGGAGGCGCGGCGTCGGCGAAATCGTATCGGCGCTCATATCACGCCCTCGTTCCTCAACCGCGAAATATCCTGGCCCTGATAACCCAGCTCGCGCAGCACCGCGTCGGTGTGCTCGCCGCGCTCGGGCGAAGGCTTGCGCATTTCCCAGGGCGTGCGCGACAGGCTCACCGCCTGGCCGACCAGTTCGATCTCGCCGAGCTTCGGGTGCTTCACCTTGCGCGCCATTTTCAAATGCTTCACCTGGGGATCGGCGAACACCTCGTCCATCTTGTAGATCGGCCCGGCGGGCACGCCGGCCTTGGTCAGAAGCTCGATCCATTCGGCCGAATTCCTGGCCGGCGTGATCTGGGCGATCACGGCGTTGAGCTTGTCGCGGTTCTTGCGCCGCGCCTCGGGCGTCGAATAATCGGGATCGGCCGGCAGATCGGGCCGGCCGATGGCGGCGCAGAGCCGGCGGTAAAGCTCCTCGCCCGCGGTGGCGATGTTGATGAAGCCGTCCTTGGTCGGGAACACGCCGGTCGGGATGCTGGTCGGATGGTTGTTGCCGGCCTGGCCGGGGATTTCGTGCTTCACCAGCCAGCGCGCCGCCTGGAAATCGAGCATCGCGATCTGCGAAGACAGCAGCGAGGATTCCACATACTGGCCCTCGCCCGATTCCTCGCGCTCCAGAAGCGCGATCAGGATTCCCATGGCGGCGAAGATGCCGGCGGTGAGATCGGCGATGGGTATGCCGACGCGCACCGGGCCCTGCCCCGGCAGTCCGGTGATGGCCATGAGCCCGCCCATGCCCTGGGCGATCTGGTCGACGCCCGGACGCTCGCGATAGGGGCCGTCCTGGCCGAAGCCCGAGATGCTGGCATAGACCAGGCGCGGATTGACCGGCTTCAGGCTCTCGTAATCGACGCCGAGGCGGAATTTCACGTCGGGACGGAAATTCTCGACCAGCACGTCGGCTTGGGCCACCAGCTTCTTCAGGATGGCCACGCCCTCGGGCTTCTTCAGATCGAGCGTCAGGCTGCGCTTGTTGCGGTGGATGTTCTGGAAATCCGGACCGTTGCGGTCGCCGCCCAAGCCGCCGTCGCCCTTGGGATCCTCGATCTTGATGACATCGGCGCCCCAATCGGCGAGCTGGCGCACGCAGGTCGGGCCCGCGCGCACGCGCGAGAGATCGATCACCTTGAAACGCGACAGCGGCAGCTTGCTCATGGGTCCCCGGGGTTCAATCGCCATGCTCGGTCTTGGGCACCAGCAGGCAGAGGCCGTTGCCGACCAGCACCGAGGCGGCCAGGAAATAAAACACCGAGATCAGGCCGAAGCGGTCGGCGAGCATGCCGCCGACCAGCGGCGCCGCGGCCGACATCACCGCCTGGACCGTGAACATGGCGCTGGTGATCGAGGCCAACAGCGCCGGCGGCGAGCGGTCCATCTGCCAGGACTGGATCACCGGCCGCATCGCGTACATGAAGAAACCCAGCATCGAAATGCAGGCGACGTAGGTCGCGTGATTGGTGATGAAGGTCATCGCCACCACCATCACCGTCGTGCTGAACATGCCGGCGAGGACGATGGGGCGGCGGCCGACACGGTCGGACAGGATGCCGGCGATGGGCGTCGCCACCATGCCGCCCAGCTGCAACACCATCATGGTGACGCCCATGAGAAAGGGACTCATGCCCAGATCATGGGCGAGATAAAGCGGCAGGAAGGCCAGGAGACCGGCCTGGGTCATGGTGCGGCAGCCGGCCATGAGGAAAAAGCTCCATTGCGCGCGATCGGTCATCAGCTCCGCCAGGCCTTTCCAATATTCCCTGGGCGGCGAGCGCCGGGGCGCGGCGGGATGAACGTCGTTGAACTTCAAGGTTATCAGGATCAGCAGCGCGCAGACGATTCCGGGGATCGCGTTGATCTGCGCCGTGCTTTGCCAGGAGTAGCTCACCAGCAGCCAGCCGGCGGCGAGCGGGCCGGCGGCGTCGCCGATATTGGCGCCGAGCGAATGCATCGCCATCGAATAGCCGCGGTTCTTCGGCAGCTGGATCGAGAGATACGAGATCGCCGCCGGATGCCACATCATGTTGGCCCCGCCCAGCAGCAACAGGCAGACCCAGATCGCCGCGAAGCTCGCGGTGAGGCCGAGGGCCGCGAGCGCGGCGCTGCCCAGAACCAGCGCCAGCACCTGATAGAGGATGCGCCACCCGGTCAGGTCGACGACGATGCCGCTCGGCATGTTCGACAGCATCGATCCGACGTAAAAGGCGGTCGCCAGCAGGCCGGTCTTGGTGTAGTCGAGTCCCAGGCTGCTGCTGATCGCCGGCAGCAGCAGAAAGAATGTTGCCGAGGCCCAGTGAGTCGCGCCGTGGCCCAGGCTGACCACGCCCACCAGGGACTGAGTCCGGAACGAACGCAGGGAGGGCGCGGTGGCATCGGTCATGGGGGCGGAGCATACACGCCCGTCCCCGTCCCGCCCAAGCGGGCTGTAACCAATTTACACGCTTGATTCCGGCTCCCGGGCGGCGGGTAAAGTCAGGGGTTGATTGGGGTTTTTTAACATTTCCGGCCTATTCTGTTCTCGACCTTTAACCCCGGTCATGATTTGATCGTTGACCCTTCGGGGAGCGGGGGACCGGGACAAACCCTAGATGAACGTTCAGCAGATCATTCTCGAGCACGGAGCGTGGTCCTACGTGATCACCTTCGCGTGGACCTTTTTCGAGGGTGAAACTTTCGTTCTATTCGCCGGCTTCGCCGCCGCCCAGGGCCTGATCAGCGCGCCGCTGCTGATGATCGCCGCGTGGCTCGGCAGCTTCGTCGGCGACCAGTGCTATTTCTGGATCGGCCGGCGATTCGGACTTCGCGTGCTGGCGCGCCAGCCGTTGTGGCGCGAGCGAGTCGACACCGCGCTCGGCTGGCTCAAGCGCTACGACGCCGGCTTCATCCTCAGTTTCCGGTTCATCTACGGCGTGCGCAACTTCTCCTCCTTCGCGCTCGGCATCAGCGGCATCAATTGGCGCCGATTCATGATCTTGAATTTCCTCGCCGCCGGCGTGTGGGCGGCGGTGTTCGTCGGCGTGGGCTATCTCTGCGGCCACGCGCTGGAACGCATGCTGGGCGAGGTTGCGCGCGACTTCGGGCTGGTGATGTTGGCGATATTCGCGCTGCTGCTGATCGGATTCCATTTCGCCCACCGGCACCACAAGCGGCGGCGGCGAGCGGCCTTGGCACAACGATCTTCCTGATGGTAGAATTCTCCCGATCGTAGAATACGGCGGGAAAAAACGAGGGGGCGACGGATGGTGATCTTACGCGGAACGGCCGCGCTGGCGGCGCTCTTGGCATCGACGGTTTTGGCCTTCGCCGGAACGGCCTGTTACACCGCCACCGACATCGCCGCCGAGCAGGCGATGAAATACCAGACCGAACTCATGGTCTACAGCGACACGTGCAGCCAGGGCAACGCGTTCACCAATTTCCTCGTCCATAACCGGGCGGCGATCACCGAATACCAGCACCAGATGGAAGAGCGCTACCGCAGCGCCGGCATCCACGGCGCCGAGGTCGCCTTCGACAACTACCTGACCTACCTCGCCAACCAGGTGTCGCTGCTCATCAACGGCCTGCCGACCGAGAGTTTCTGCTCCGACAAGGCGCATTATTTCGCCGAAGCGGAGGCCCTCAGCAGCGAAGGCCTGCGCCATCTGGTCGAAGCGCGCGTGGTCGAACACCAGACGGAATATGTCCGCTGTCCCGCCAAGTCGGCGGTCAATCAGTAGCCGCGGGGCCTTGATCCGGGAGTTTTCGGGGGCGCTTTAGCCCGCGGGGCCGAGCGCCCCGGCCACCAGCCGGCGCGCCAGCATTTCGGGCGTCAGCCCGCTCAAGCCATAGGCGAAATGCGGCGACAGGCTCGCCGCCACCGGCGAGAGCGGACCGGCATCGGCCGCCGCCAGCACCGCGCCGGCGCGGCGCACCAGATCCAGGCGCATCGCAACCATCAGCTTCGCGCCGATCCCGGCGGCCTGGACCGCCGACGAAACGGCTTCCTCGGCCGACAAATCGGCCGGCAATACCAGCACCGGCTCGGCGCGCGCCGCTTCCTTGAAGGCCGCGAGGCGCGCGAATCCGGCTTCGTCGCCGGGCGTGACGCCGGCGGTGTCGATGATGACCGTGCGCGTTGAAGCGCCCGCCACCGCCGCGCGCAAGCCGGCGGAGTCCTCGGCCACGGCCAGCGCCGCGCCGAGCGCGTTCATGTTCTGCTCGAGCTGCGCCAGCCCGCCGACATGCGCCGTATCGGTGCTGACCACCAGCACCCGGCGCGGATCGAGCCGCGCGGCAAGCTTGGCCGCCAGCGCCGTCTTCCCCGCGCCCGGCCCGCCCATAAGCAGCAGCGCCGGCAAACGCAGCATGTCGTCGAGCGCAACGAAGCGGAAATGCGCGCCAAGCGCGATGGCCAGGCGCTGCTCCGGCCGTCCGCGCGGCGGCATGGCGGCGCGCGCGTTCAGGCGCTCGATCAGAGCGGCCGGCACGTGCTGGGCGCGCAGGATTTCTGCCAGAAAGGCGAGCTCGTCGCTCGGCCAGCCGAAACTCCGCGTACCAGGACCGTCCGCCGGGCTAAGACGCCTTATGCCGGGCATGGCTTCGCCTGAGCCGGGCGCGGCCGCGGGACCGGCCTGGCTGAGCGGCGGCAAAGGCAAAGGGGTGGAACGCAACGCCATCGAAATCTCCGGATACCGGTCCGGAGTTTGGCAAACAAATCTTAAGAATTGGTGGCGGCCAGCAAACGGCCAAGCAGCAAGGCCAGCGCGGCGGCCAGGACGGAGAGGCCCGCCATGGCAAGATAAGCCAGGCCGCCGAAGGCGCCATAAAGCGCGCCCGCCGCCAGCATGAAGACGCCGTAGCCGATGGCGCTGTTGGTGGCGGCGCAGATCGCCTGGCCGGTGGCGGCGTAGCGCGGCGGCAGCGCGCGCGACAGATACGCCATGCCCCCCAAACCCACCGCCGCGATCGTGCCGGCATGGAGCAGCTGCGCCAGCATCAGCAGCGGCAGGCTGGCGGTGAAGGCGAGAACCGTCCAGCGCACCGCGCCGCAAGCCGCGCCCAGCGCCAGGAGCGGGACCAGCCCCAGCCGTTCCATCGCCTTGGCGCCGAAGTAGAACAGCACCGCCTCGGCCATCGCCCCTTCGGCCCACAGCCAGGCTATGGTGATGTCGGAGAAGCCCTGGCTTTGCCAATGGATCGAGCCGAAGGCGTAATAGACGCTGTGGCTCGCCGCGTTCAGCGTGAGCATGGACAAGAAGACGAAATTGGGGAGGGTCAGGAGATTCCGCCATGCGCCGGGTTGCGCGTCGTGGAGATGGGTCGAGGCGCGCGGCAGGAGCGCGCAGCTCACCAGGTTGAACGCCGTCAGGCCGATGACGAGATAGAGGATGGTGTCCGGGCCGCGCCCCTCGAGCACGCGGCCGCCCAACAGCGTCGTCAGGATGAAGCTCAACGTGCCCCACATCCGCACCCGGCCGTATTGCAATTTACCGCCGGCGGCGTAGCTCAGCGCCAGCGCCTCGCCGATCGGCAGGATCGAGGCGAGACACGCCGCCGTCAGCGCGTTGAGCAGGGTGAGCGCGGCAAAACCATGCGCCGGGATGCAGAGCAGATATCCCGCGACGCAGAGGGCCGCGAGCAGAAACATGAATCGCCGAGGATCGCCGCTGCGGTCGGCCAGGCCGCCGGTCAGCGGACTCGCCGCCACCTTGACCCATTGGCCGATGGCCAGAAGCGCCCCGATCTCGGCCGGCCCGAGGCCGCGCGAGGCGAGCCAGACCGGCCAGAACGGCAGTTGCACGCCGCCCGCCAGGAAGAAGGCGCCGTAGAACAGCGAGAGGCGGGATGCGGCGGACACCGCCGGAGTTTGGCGGGGGCCGATTCCGCGCGCAACCCCCCTCGCCCGGCTTGACTGTGACAGGCGCGCGGCCTCACTTGGGAGGCGGCATGGAACTTCCCTTCGAATGGGGCGCGGCCGGCGCGCTGCTCTCGGTCATCATCATCGACGTGGTGATGGCCGGCGATAACGCCGTGGTCGTGGGCATGGCCGCTTCCACGCTGCCCGAGCATCTCCGCCGCCGGGTGATCTTTCTCGGCATCGCCACCGCGACGCTGATGCGCATCGGGCTCGCCAGCGTGGCGAGCCATATCCTCGACATCATCGGCCTGACATTGGCCGGCGGCGTGTTGCTGCTGTATGTCGCGTGGAAATTCTATAGCGAGCTGCGCGAGATACAGGCGCGCAAGGGGCGGCCGCGCGCCATCCGTTATCCGCGGAACCTGGCCTCGGCGGTACTGCGCATCGCGTTTGCCGATCTGTCGATGTCGCTCGACAACGTGCTGGCGATCGCCGGCACGGCGCGGTCGCATTTCTGGGTGCTGGTGACCGGGCTGCTCCTGTCGGTGGCGCTGATGGGCTTTGTCTCGCAGATGGTGGCGCGGCTCCTGCACCGCTACCACTGGATCGCCTGGCTCGGCCTCGCCATCGTCACCTTCGTGGCCTGCAAGATGATCTACGAGGGCTCGGCCGAGCTCTACGAACACGCCTCGATTCAGGCGGTTTTGGCCTGGGCCGGGCTGTCGAGGAACTGGGTCTTATAGAGTTCGGCGAAGACGCCGCGCTTGGTCATCAATTCACTGAAGCTGCCACGCTCGACGATCTCGCCCTGCTTCAGCACCAGGATCAGATCGGCGTTGCGCACGGTCGAAAGCCGGTGCGCGATGATGAAGGTAGTGCGGCCCTTTGTGAGCCGGTTGATGCCCTCCATCACGAAGGATTCGGTCTCGACATCCAAGGCCGAGGTCGGCTCGTCCAGCACCAGGATGGGGCTGTCGCGCAAAATGGCGCGGGCGATGGTGAGCCGCTGTTTTTCCCCTTCCGAGAGATTGACGGATTCGCCCAGCACGGTGTCGTAGCCCTGGGGCAGCGAGACGATGAGGTCGTGGATGCGCGCGAGCTTGGCCGCATCCTCGATTTCGCCGTCCGCGGCGCCGGGACGTCCATAGGCGATGTTGTCCTTGACCGACATCGGGAAGACCAAGGGCGGTTGCAGCACCATGGCGATCTGGCGGCGCAGCGATTTGAGCGTGTATTGGCGCACATCCACGCCGCCGATCAGCACCGCGCCCGTGGCCGGATCGAAAAAGCGCGGCAGCAACGAGAGCAGGGTCGACTTGCCCGCGCCCGAAGGACCCACCACCGCCACCTTGGTGCCGGGCGCTACGCGCAGATCGACATGGTGCAGCACCGGCATCTCCGCGCGATAACGGAAGCTCACCCCGCGCCACTCGATCTCCCCCGGGACGCCCGAATCCGGGAAGGAAAGCGGCCCGTCCTTGAGATCGGCCTCGACCTCCAGCACCTCGAAGCAGCGCGTGGCGCCGACGCGGGCGCCGGCGATCAGCCCCCAGCTTTGCGTCAACTGGTTCACCGGCGTGTAGAGCTGGGCCAAATAGGCGATGAACACCACCAATTGCCCGATGCTGAGATGGTGATCGAGCACGGCGCGCGCCCCGGCATAGATGACGACCGCCGTTCCGGCGGCGATCAGCGTGTTGACCGCGGCGGAATAGAGCGTCTGCCAGCGATAGAGCTTCAGCGTCGCGCCCAGGCTCTGGCGCGATGCACCCATGAAGCGGCGGTATTCGTCATCCTCCTGGGTGAAGGCCTGGACGATCTTGACCGACTGCATCGCCCATTGGACCAGCGAATAGACCATGCTTTCCCGTTCGCGCACCTCGGTGGCGACGGAAGCGATCTTGCGGTTGAACACGGCGATGAGCGCGAACAGCGCCGGCACGATGGTGAGCGACAGGAGCGTGAGCTTCAAATCCATCGGGATCAGCACCATCAGCATGCCCGCCAGCAGCACGAACGCGGACAGGATCGGCAGCAGGCCGTTCATAATCATGGTCTGCACCGCGAAGGCGTCGGCGGTGATGCGGTACATCAGGTCGCCGACCTTCTGGCGGCTGTGATAAGCGAGCGACAGGCGCTGCAAATGGCTGTAAAGCGCGCCGCGCAGATCGTTCACCATGCGCTGGCCGACGGCGATGGTGGTGTTGTTGTGCAGGTATTGCAGCAGCCCGCCGCCTAGATTGACCGTCACCAGCCCGAGGCAGGCGACGATCAGCAGCGCGGACCCGGAAAGCCCGGCGAGCAAGGGGAGAGCGGACGACTTGCCGCCCAGCACGTCGTCGATGACGAGTTGCAGCGGCCAGGGCTTCAACAGATCGAATCCGGCGATCAGGAAGACCTGGATGAGCGCCCACAGGAAGCGCATCCGGTAGGGCCGCAAATACGGCAGCAGCTTCAATGCCAAGCCCATATCGCGCCTATTCCGCCGCGCGCCGCGGCAGGACGGCTTCGAATCCTCCCGCGTCCTTGGGCTCGACCGGCGTCAACCCCTCGCGCCGCGCCACGGTCTCGATGATGCCGGGCATCAGGCGCCAGAACTGGATCATGCGGTAGGCGATGAGCAGGCCGAAGAGCAGGCCAGCCGCACCGATCGCCTCCGCGGCGCCCGGCGCGTCGAAGATGAGCGCGCCCGCCGTCGCCGCCGCGAAGGCACGCAGCACGAAAGCCGACAGCCGGGAGAGCCGCAGGGAACAGCGCACGCGCAGCAACCGCTTCGAGCCGCCGTGATTCTCGGTGCAGACCAGAACCAGGGCCCGGCTCCACAGGCCGCGCGCGATTTTCAGATCCCAATCGTCCCAACCCTGGTCGGGAACGACGAAATATTTCTGCGGCACCAGGAAACGCATCAGGCCGCCCAGCAGCAATTCCTTTTCGGCGCCCTTTTCGCTCCAATAGGAAAGATAGAAGGCGCGCTCCTTCCAGGCGCGGCGCGGCGTCTGCATCTCCGGCGCGTCCTTCTCGACGGCTTGGGTCTCGCGCTGTTCATGCTCGGTCATCTCCTTGACCCGCCATTTGAGCCGCTCCCAGCCGCGCAGCAGCGGACCGGCATAGATCAGAAGCGCGATCAGCGCGCGCGCCTTGACGCCGCTGAAACGTTTGTCGATCGGCGCCCGGATCGCGCCGTTGATGCACATCACCCAGGTCACCAGGAACGGCACGATCAAGAGCCACATCCAGCCGCCGGCGACGATCCCGATCAGCCCCAGCACGATGGCCACCACGTTCCATTCGAAGGTCAGCGGCAGGTGCTGGGCGAGCGAGGATGAAGGCTCGTAGAGCGTCTGGAACAACCCCCGGCCGAAAACGCCGGAATAGATCAGCGGCCGGCGCGACAGCAGCAGCGCGGTCGAGAGATCGCCGTAGATGCGCCCGAGCCATTTCGCCTGGCCGAACAGGTTGAAGCGGAAGGGATGCTTGGAATAGACCAGCGCCTCGGCCTTGCCGTAGCCCTGTTGCTGGCCGATATAGGCCTCGATGGTGTTGCGGCGGAAATGCCAGACCATCGCCGCCGGCGCGAAGCCGATGGTGTAGCCCGCGTCCTGGAACCGCCAGCAGATGTCGATGTCGTCGCCCGCGGAGCGGAACACCGGATCGAACCCGCCCAAACGCAACAGCGTGTCGCGGCGGAAGGCCATGTTGCAGCCGGCGATGTGCTCGGCGACGTCGTCGGACAGCAGCACATGGGTCGGCCCGCCGGGCGACACCGCCACCGCCGCCGCCACCATGTTGTCCTCGTGCGGCGGGAAATTGGGGCCGCCGCAGGCCTGAAGCTTCGCGGCTTCCATCTTGGCGACGAGGTATGTCAGCCAATCGGGATCGACCACGCAATCGCTGTCGGTATAGGCGACGATCTCGCCGGTCGAGGCTTCGGCGCCGACGTTGCGCGCCACGGACAGCCCCTTGTTGACCTGGCTGATGACGCGGCAGAAAGGGAAGGATTCCGCGATCTCGAGCGTGCGGTCCTTCGAGCCGTCATTGACCACGATCACCTCGAAATCGGGATAGCGCAGCTTTTCGAGCGATTCGAGGCAGGACTTCATGGTGCGCTCGGCGTCGTAGGCGCACACCACCACCGAAACCCGGGGCGCGGCGGCGGCGAGCGGCGGCGGGAGCGGCCCGCGATAGCGCTCGGCCACTTCACGCAACGCCGGCTTGGGATTGCGCGCGCGATCGACCAGGCCGAAGGCCCAGTTCTCGATCAGATGGCCGCCGGTGAACCATTCATCGGTCCAGGCGAAGACGAAGGCGCCGGCGCAGCCCATCTCGAAGGCCGTGCGCACCTGCCAGGACAGGATCTCGGCCTGGTGATCCTCGCCCTCGCGCATGGAATCGATGCCGAACTCGGTCAGCACCAGCGGCCGGTCGACCGCGAGATTGTGCAGCCGCGCGATATAGCGGCGGAACGCCGATTCCTGGTGGAGATAGATGTTGAAGCAGACGAAATCGCCGAAATCGAGCGTCAGGTATTCGGTCGAGGGGAAATTGGCGTAGCTGACCAGCGCCGCGGGATCGATCTCCTTGATCAGGACGGCCAGCCGCTTGAGGAAACCGCGCACCTTGTCGGGACCGTGCCAGCGCACCATGTCGGGCGGAATCTCGTTGCCGACGAGATAGGCGAAAATGGCGGGATGGCGGCCGAGCCCGCGCACCGTCGATCCCACGCTTTCGAGGATCTGGCGCTCGATATCCTTGTCGTCGAGGAAGGTTACGTGCTGCGACCAGGGAATCCCGGCCAGCACCTTGAGCCCCGCCTTGTGCGCCTCGTCCAAGAGCCAAACCGGCGGCGCGGTGAAGACGCGCACGGTGTTGACGCCCGCTTGCGCCATCTGCGCGAAGTCGCGCGCCACCTGGCCGGGCTCGGGGAATTGGGTGCCGTGGGCGGACGGCGCGAACGGCCCGTAGGTCACGCCCTTGACGAAAAATTTCTCCTCGCCCTCGAAGAAGAACTTGCCGGAGACGCGGATATGCCCGCCATTCAACGTCGCGGCGGACGCGGCCATGCTGCGGCCGGCGAGACGGTCGGCGGATTCCGGCGCCATCAGACGCCTGCGGCGCCGCGCGCCGGTTTCTGCTGCGGCTGGCGCCGGTTGTGCCAGGCCCAGGCCGTGGCGACGATATTGTCCATGCCGGACATCCGCGCCTGCCAGCCCAGCACCTTGCCGGCGAGGCTCGCATCCGCCACCAGCATGGGCGGGTCGCCGGCGCGGCGCGGCGATTCCCGTTGCGGGATCGAAAGCCCGGTGACGCGCTCGGCCACGGCGATGGTCTCGCGCACCGAGCAGCCCCGGCCGGTGCCGAGATTGAGCGCCACGCTCGGGCCTCCGCCCTCGAGATATTGCAGCGCCTTGACATGCGCCTCGGCCAGATCCTGGACATGGATGTAGTCGCGGACCGCGGTGCCGTCCGGCGTCGGATAATCGGTGCCGTAGATGTCGACGCGCGCGCGCTGTTTGAGCGCGGCTTGGAGCATCAGCGGGATCAGATGGGTCTCGGGCTCGTGCTCCTCGCCGGTCTCGCCGTCGGGATCGGCGCCGGCGGCGTTGAAGTAGCGCAGGCAGGCGTGTTTGAGCCCATGCGCCGGGTCGAGCCAGCCGAGCGCGCGCTCCACCATCAGCTTGCCCTCGCCATAGGGATTGACCGGGCGCTGCGGCGCGGTTTCGCGGATCGGCATCTCATCGGGCACGCCGTATGTCGCGCAGCTCGAGGAGAACACGATGCGCTTGACCTTGGCTTCCAGCATGACCTCGAACAGCCCCAGGCTGTTGATCACGTTGTTGCGGAAATAGAGCTCGGGCCGCTTGACCGATTCCTCGACATAGGCGAAGGCGGCGAAATGCAAAACCGCGGACACGGCATGGCGTTTCAGGGCGGCGGCCAGCTTCTCCCGGTCGGCCAGATCGCCCTCGACCAGAGGCCCCCAGCGCACCAGTTCCCTGTGCCCGCGCGCGAGGCTGTCATAGGAAACCGGCTCATAGCCCGCCTTGGCCAGCGCCTTGCAGGCATGGCTGCCGATATAGCCGGCGCCGCCGGTCACCAGAATAGTCTTGCTCATGCTGCCCCTGACAACGGCCGGATGCGGGGATTGTTCCGCAAGCGGCCGGGCAGCCCCGGTCCCTAACGGCCCCCGTAAACGCCTAGGTCTCTACGACGGAAAGCCGGGCCGGGGCAAGATGACCCGGCGTCAGGGCGCCTTGCGCGCGGCCAGGCGGCGCGGCGCCAGCGCGGCGGCAAGGCCCCGGACGGTCTCCGAATTCCAGCGCGAAGCAGGCCAGCAGCCCGCCCAGCAGCGAGACCACCGCCCACCAGGCCAGTTCGCGTCCCAGCCAGAACAGGAAGGGCCCCGGCGCCGGCGCCAAATTGTCGACCAGATGGCGGAAGAACTCGCCCCACATCAGGAACAGGATCGAGCCCGATGGCGGTCCGGAACAGCGCGCGCTGGAAGCCGCCCCCGGCCGCCTGGGCAAGACTCCAAAGCCCCGGCAGCGCGAACAGCAGAAAGATGCCGCGATAGCCGATGTTCTGCCCCGCCAGAAAGCAGCCCGCCACCAGCCAGGCGCCGATCTCCAGAAACGCCGCTTCGGATGGCGGCAAGCGGCGGCAGGAAACACGCAAACCGGGCGAAGCGGCGATAGCGGCCGCGCCGCCCGCGGCAGCCAGACACAGGACGATCCGCAACGCGCCCGGCCGGATCGGGAAAGCCGGGAAAAGCGTGGCGAGGCCGTGCGGCAGATTCGGCGCGCCGAACAGATCGGTGAAATTCTTGCCTTCGGGCACATTGGCGAGCGCGGCGCGCAGCTCGGCGTAATAGGCCGCGACGAACAGCGCCAGCACCGCGACCGAGGCGGCGGCGAGAATGGCGAAGACCCGGGGACGCTCGCGCAGGCCCAAGGCCAGCAGCACCACGGGATAAAACTTGATCAGCGCCGCGATCACGATCAGCGGATAGGCCAGGAAACGCGCGGGCGAGACGCGCGGCAAAAACAAACTGGCGAGCGCCGCCAGCGCGAAGATGAGCGGATCGATATTGGCGCGCTCGAGCGCGAACACGGTCATGGTCGAGAATACGCCCAGCAGCATCAGCGCCAGCGCCGGCCGTCCGCGCGGCGCCGGCAATGCCGACAGCGACAGCAGGAACAGCCCGTCGAGAATCAGCCCGGCGGCCGGAGTATCGGCGGTGCCGAGATTGAACGCCGATGCCCAGAGCAGCAGCGGCGAATAGTCGAACAGGCGGCCCAAAGCGTCGCAGGGGTTGGTCACATAGACGTCGACTCCCCGGCGCCAACATTCGATCGCGGACAACTCGCCGTGGATATCGAGGAAGGGAAAGTCGTAAGGGCCGATGCCCCAGGCTTCGAGGATGGCGCGGTAGAGCGGCTCCCGCCCGAAGGCGTAAAGCCCGTAGAGCGCGGCGAAGACCGCGGCGGCGATGGCCGGCACCGCCCAGCGCGGATAACGAGAAGCCGAAGTTTCCATCGGGATCATGGCGAGCGGACTTCCCCCGCCGCCGGCAACGGCCGGAGCAGGATGAGGCGCCGGCCGATCTCGGAGTCGATGACGAAACGCAGCAGCAACCCGCCCAAAACGCCCATGATCCACCACCACGCCAGCTCGCGGCCGAGCCAGAAGCCGATATTGATCCAGGAGCCGGCGCCGGCGCGGCCGATGGCGAGGCGGAAAAATTCGCCCCACATCACGAAAATGACGAGAAAACCCGCGGCCGAGAACAAGGCGCGGATCGCGGCGGGTTTGCCGCCCCGCGACAGGACCAGCAATCCGGGAAGCGAGAAGATCAGGAACACGCCGCGATAGCCGATGCTGGCGCCGGTGAAGAAGCAGCCGGCCATCAAGGCGCAGCCGATGACCAGGAACACGGTCTCGCTTTGGTCAAGGGTGGCCCAGACATCGTTGAGACCGGGACGGAACGCCAGCCAAGCGGAGAAGCAGGACGTGGCGGCCAGGAGCGCGGCCAAAAGCGGCTCCGGCTGAATGACGGGAAAAAGCGCGGCCAGGCCATAGGGCAGATTGGCCGCGCCGAATATGTCCTGGAAATAATGTCCCTTGGGCAGGTTGGCGAAGGCCAAGGCCAACTCGGCGTGATAGAAACCGGCGAAGCAAGCGAGCACCGCAACGGCCGCGGCGTTGACCGCGATGAAACGCCGGGGCCGCTCGCGCAAGCTGACGATCAGCAGGATGGCGGGATAGAACTTGATCAGCGCCGCCAAGCCGATCGCCGCGTAGGCGGCGATCCGGGATGCCGGGCCACGCAGCAGCAGCACCCCCGCCAGCGCGGCCAGCGCGAAGACGAGCAGATCGATATTGGCGCGCTCGAGCGCGAACACCGTCATGGTCGAGAGCGCGCCGAACAGCATCAGCGCGGTGTGCAACAACCCGCGCGGCGCCGGCAAAGCGAACAGCGACAGCAGAAACAAGCCGTCGACGATCAACCCGGCGGCCTTGGTGCCGGAAGCGCCGAAACCGAGCGGCGACGCCCAGAGCAGTGCCGGCGAATAGAAGAAGACGCGGCCCAACACGTCGCAGGGGTTGGTCACATAGACATCGACCCCTTGGCGCCAGCATTCGAGCGAAGACAGCACGCCGTGGATGTCGAGGAAGGGGAAATCGAACGGCACCACGCCCCAGCCCGAGAGAATGGCGCGGTAAAGCGCCTCCTGGCCGAAGGCATAGAGCCCGTAGAGCGCGATAAAGACGGTAGCGGTGGCACCTGGCACGACGAAACGTGAAAAGCGATACACCGGAATTTTCATCGGAGTTGCCATTCGGGCCATGGGGTTGGTGTAGGGGTGGCGTGGTTAAGGAGAGGTGAATGCCCCCGGCCGCTTTCCCACCGCAGGATTACCGCCCAAGTCCCTGTTAAGACAGGGCTTCCCTTGACCCCGCCCGGGCTTTGGGCTTTAGTGCCTGCGAGTCGCGTGAGCCGCCCCGCCTCGAGAGGCGGGGCGTGTCGCATTGGGCGCGGTAGCCGTCCGGTAACCGTCCCGGCGCAAGAATGGGGCCTGCGGCATTGGGGCCGAATTAAGGCCGGAATTTCCCCCGGCCGGGGCCGTTCTCAGTTGCGGCGAGCGGGAGTTTTCGAATGCGCATTGCGGTCATCGGCAGCGGCTATGTCGGCCTGGTTTCGGGCGCGTGCTTTTCCGAATTCGGCGTCGAAGTCGCCTGCGTCGACAAGGACGAAGGCAAGATCGCGCGCCTGAAGAAAGGCGAGATCCCGATCTACGAACCGGGCCTCGAGAAGATCGTCGCCTCCAATACCGCCGCCGGGCGCCTCGTCTTCACCACCGATCTCGCCGAGGCGGTCAAGGGCGCGGACGCGGTGTTCATCGCCGTCGGCACGCCGTCGCGCCGCGGCGACGGCCACGCCGATCTGACCTACGTCTTCGCCGCCGCCGAGGAAATCGCGCGCGCGTTGACCGGTTATACCGTGGTGGTCACCAAGTCGACCGTGCCGGTGGGCACCGGGCGCAAGGTGGCGGAGATCATCCGCAAGACCCGGCCCGACGCGCAATTCGACGTCGTCTCCAATCCCGAATTCCTGCGCGAGGGCTCGGCGATCCAGGATTTCATGCGGCCCGACCGCGTGGTGATCGGCGCCGAGAGCGAGCGCGCCCAGGCCGTGATGCGCGAACTTTACCGGCCGCTCTATCTCATCGAGACGCCGATCCTGTTCACCGCGCTCGAGACCTCCGAACTGATCAAATACGCCGCCAACAGCTTCCTCGCCACCAAGATCAACTTCATCAACGAGATCGCCGATCTGTGCGAAGCCGTCGGCGCCGACGTGCAGGACGTGGCCAGGGGCATCGGCCTCGACGGCCGCATCGGCCGCAAGTTCCTCCATGCCGGGCCGGGCTATGGCGGTTCCTGCTTCCCCAAGGATTGCCTGGCGCTCGCCAAGACCGCGCAGGACGTGGGATCGCCGGTCGCGACGGTCGAGACCGTGATCGCGAGCAACGAGCGCCGCAAGGCGCTCATGGCCGAGCGCATCATCCGCGCCTGCGGCGGCAGCGTGCAGGGCAAGACGGTGGCGGTGCTCGGCCTGACCTTCAAGCCCAACACCGACGACATGCGCGACAGCGCCAGCCTGGTGATCCTGCCCGCCTTGCAGAAGGCCGGCGCCACCGTTCGCGCCTTCGACCCCGAGGGCATGGAGGAGGCGAAGAAGCTGTTGCCGCGAATCCAGTTCTGCGCCAACGCCTATGACACGATGGAAGGCGCCCACGCGCTGGTCATCATCACCGAATGGAACGAATTTCGCGCGCTCGACCTGGCGCGGGTGAAGACGCTTCTCAAGACGCCGACCGTCATCGATCTGCGCAACATCTACAAGCCGGCGGACATGGCCGAGGCCGGCTTCTACTATTTCAGCATCGGACGCGCTTCCACCGGACCGGCGGATGCGATCCGGCGGCTCAAGGCCAAGAACTAGAACGAGCACTCGAAACGCGACCCCAGGGAAAGCCCCCAAGGAACCACAATGACCTCCACCAAGAAACGCATTCTCGTCACCGGCGGCGCCGGCTTCCTGGGCTCGCATCTGTGCGAACGGCTTTTGGCCGAGGGCAACGACGTGCTCGCGGTCGACAATTATTTCACCGGGCGCAAGGACAACATCGCCCACATCCTGCCGCAAACCAATTTCGAGGCGATGCGCCACGACATCTGCTTCCCGCTCTATGTCGAGGTGGACGAGATCTACAACCTCGCCTGCCCCGCCTCGCCGATCCACTACCAGTTCGACCCGGTGCAGACCACCAAGACCAGCGTGCTGGGCGCGATCAACATGCTGGGCCTGGCCAAGCGGGTGAAGGCCAAGATTTTCCAGGCCTCGACCTCGGAGATTTACGGCGACCCGAACGTGCACCCGCAGAAAGAGGAATACCGCGGCAACGTCAACACGCTGGGCCCGCGCGCCTGCTATGACGAGGGCAAGCGCTGCGCCGAGACGCTGTTCTTCGATTATTTCCGCCAGCACAAGCTGCGCATCCGCGTCGCCCGCATCTTCAACACCTACGGGCCGCGCATGCACCCCAATGACGGCCGCGTGGTGTCGAACTTCATCGTCCAGGCCTTGAAGGGCGAGTCGATCACGGTCTATGGCGACGGCAGCCAGACCCGCGCCTTCTGCTATGTCGACGATCTGATCGAGGGCTTCGTGCGCCTGATGGCGGCGCCCGACAGCGTCACCGGGCCGATCAATCTCGGCAATCCGGTCGAAACCACGGTCGTCGAGCTGGCCGAGAAGATCATCGCCATGACCGGCTCGCGCTCGGAGATCGTGCACCGCCCGTTGCCGGTCGACGATCCGATCCAGCGCTGCCCGGACATTTCCCGCGCCAAGGACACGCTCGGCTGGCAGCCGCGCGTGGCGCTCGAAACCGGTTTGCAGCATACCATCGCCTATTTCGACCGCCTCTTGACCGAGGGCGGCGAGAAGAAAAGCCCGACGCTCCGCGTCGTCAGCTGACGATCCCGTCATTGCGAGCCGTAGGCGAAGCAATCCAGCATTGCCGCGCACGGCCCTGGATTGCTTCCGCCGCGCCCCGCGCAGCGTCGCAATGACAGAATGGGCTTTTAGACCTTCACCCCGGCCGCTTTGAGCGCCTGTTTCTGGCGCGCGGCGAGTTTCTTTTCGTCGAAATCGTCGATCAGCTCGTGGAAGAGATCGTGCCAGTTGATCTCGGCCTTGAGGCGCAGGAACACCGAGCCCAGGCCCACCGCCGCCCGGTCCATGAATACGAATTCCTGCGGCGGCTTGACGCCGCCCAGCCGCCTGATGTCGCGGTGCACGGTTTCGGCCACGTCGCGGCCATAGGCGGAGGAGCCGTGCTCCTGGATGCGGCGCTTGCGGTCGTCCATCAGCGGCGCATAGACGTAGCGCGCCCAGCGGTTCAGCACCTCGATCATGTCGCGCGATAGATCCTTGAAGCCCCAGGTCTCGTAGGCCGAAACCGCCAGTTCCTCGTTTTCGGTGTCGAGCGCGTGGTAGAGGTCGATCACGCCGCGCACGAAAGACGGCTTGAAGACGCGGATGCAGCCGTAATCCAGGAGGTTGACGCCATTGTCCGGCCGCACCGTGTAGTTGCCGAGATGCGGGTCGCCGTGGATGACGCCGTAGAAATAGAACGGCACGTACCAGGCGCGAAACATGTTGCGCGCGATGGCGTTGCGCGAAGCGAGATTGCCCTGGACCGCGTCGAGGAAGGGCACGCCCTCGAGCCAGGTCATGGTGAGCAGCCGCCTGGTCGAAAGTTCCGGCACGGGCTCGGGAACATGCACGTGTTTCTCGGCCTTGAGCATGATCTGGAAGAGGCGCATATGCGCCGCCTCGCGCGTGTAATCCAATTCCTCGTGCAGCCTGGCGGAGATTTCCTTGTGGATCGCCTCGGTCGCGATGGCGCGGTCGTAGCGCTCGTACAGGCTCATGATCAATTTCAATTGCTGCAAATCGGCCTCGACCGCCGATTCCATGTCGGGATATTGCAGCTTGCAGGCGAGGCTCTTGCCGGCGCGCGAGACCGCGCGATGCACCTGGCCGAGCGAGGCGGCGTGCGCGGCCTCGTGCTCGAAGCTCTTGAACCTCTTCTCCCAATCCGGCCCCAGCTCGCTCGCCATGCGGCGCTTGACGAAGGACCAGCCCATCGGCGGCGCGTTGGATTGGAGCTTGGCCAGTTCCTCGGCGTATTCGGCGGGCAGCGCGTCGGGGATGGTGGCCAAGAGCTGCGCCACCTTCATCAGCGGGCCCTTGAGATTGCCCAGCGCCGATTTGAGGTCGGAGGCGTGGCGGCCGCGGTCCAGATTCATGCCCAGATAGCGCGTGCCGGCCAGCCGCGCGGCGAGCCCGCCCATCGCGGTCGAAACCCGGGCGTAGCGCTGCACCCGGCGCGGCAAGCTGTTTCCATCGGCCATGGCGGTTACTTTCGGCGAGACGCCCCTGCCCTGTCCACCGCCAATATGGAACCCGAACCGCCGGTCATGGTCAGCCCATCGCCTCGAGCTGGTCGATCAGGCCGGATATCACCGACAGCCCCTTGTTCCAGAATTTGGGGTCGGAGGCGTCGAGGCCGAAGGGCGCCAGCAATTGCTTGTGGCGCTTGGTGCCGCCGGCCTTGAGCATGTCGAGATATTTCGCGGCGAAGCCCTTTTCCGCGCCCTGATAGACCGCGTAGAGCGAGTTCACCAGGCAATCGCCGAAGGCATAGGCGTAGACGTAGAACGGCGTGTGGATGAAATGCGGGATATAGGTCCAGTACCAGCGGTACTCGTCCTCGAAGCGGATGGCGGGGCCGAGGCTTTCCTGCTGCACCTCCATCCAGATCTCGCCGATGCGCTCCGTGGTCAACTCGCCCGCGCGGCGCTCGTCATGGATGCGGCGCTCGAATTCGACGAAGGCGATCTGGCGCACCACGGTGTTGAGCATGTCCTCGACCTTGCCGGCGAGCATGGCCTTGCGCCGCTTGGGATTCCGTTCGGCCTTCAACAGCGCCTGGAAAGTCAGCATTTCGCCGAAGACTGAGGCGGTTTCGGCGAGCGTCAGCGGCGTGTCGGACATGAGCGCGCCCTGCGGCCCGGCCAGCACCTGGTGCACGCCGTGACCCAGCTCGTGCGCGAGCGTCATCACGTCGCGGGTGCGGCCCAGATAATTGAGCAAGAGATAGGGATGCGCGCTGGGCACGGTGGGATGGGCGAAGGCGCCCGAGGCCTTGCCCGGTTGGGCCGGCGCGTCGATCCAGCGGTGGTCGAAGAAGCGCTTGCCCACCGCCGCCATGTCCGGCGAGAAAGCCCCGTAGGCGTCGAGCACGATGCGCTGCGCCTCGTTCCAGGGCACCAGCCGGTCGTCTTCCTCGGGCAAGGGCGCGTTGCGGTCCCAATAGGGCATCCGGTCGACCCCGAACCACTTGGCCTTGAGCCGGTAATAGCGGTGCGACAGCGACGGGAAAGAGGCGCGCACCGAGGATATCAGCGCGTCCACCACCTCGTCCTCGACGAAATTGGCCAGGTTGCGCGACGAAATCGGATGCTTGAAGCCGCGCCAGCGATCCTCGATCTCCTTGTCCTTGATGAGCGTGTTGGTGACATGGGCGAAGAGCCGGGAATTTTTCCCGAACACCTCGCCGAGCGACTTGGCCGCCGCCTTACGCGTCGCGCCATCCGGGTCGGACAGGAGATGCAATGCCTCGGCGCTGGTCAGGTCCTTGCCGCCGACGGGAAAGCGCAAGGCGGCCCCGGTCTCGTCGAACAGCCGCGTCCAGGCGGCGCGGCCGGCGACGGATTTCTCGTGCAGCAGCTTCTCGATCTCGTCCGAAAGCTGATAGGGGCGGAAGGCGCGCAAATCGCGCAGCCAGGGCGCGTAACGCGCCAATTCCGGCGCCTTGAGCTTGTCGGCCAGTGCGGAGTCTTCGAGGCGATTGAGCTCGAGGGTGAAGAACAGCAGCAGGGTCGCGATGGCGTTGGCCTTTTCCTGCATGTTCTGGAAAAAGCGGCCGTTCTCGGGGCTGCTCTGGTCGGCGGCATAGGCCAGGCCGGCATAGCTCAGAATCCGGCCGAGGATTTCCTGCAACCGCTCGTACTCCGCGACCGCCCGGCCGAGATTGGCCCCCGGCAAGGCGGCGAGCTTGCCCTGATATGACGCTTGGAAGGCTTTGGCGCCGTCCTCGGCGGCTTTCAGGTCGCGGGCCAGCTCGGGGCTGCCGGGACCGGGATAAAGGTCGGCCAGGTCCCAGCGCGGCAGGCGGCCTAACGCGGCTTCATTGTCCACCGGTGTTTGTGCAGTCGCCGAATCCATGAAACAGGCCTCCTAAACCCACCCCTATAGATAATCAGCCGGAAATTGACGGCAAGCCGCAAGCCCTGTTATGCCGCAGATGGCCGCGGCGCCGATATCCGCGCCGAATCCGGGGGACGATGGATTATCACACCTGCCCCAACCTTGCCGAAATGTTCTTCGCCGAAGCGGCAAGGCAAGGCAGCCGGCCTTTCCTGTGGGCCAAGCGCCAGGGCGCCTACCAGCCGCTCAACTGGGACGATGCGGCGCGGCAGGTGACGGATCTGGCCAAGGGGCTGCGGGCCTTGGGCCTGCAACGCGGCGACCGCGCCGTGCTGGTTTCCGAGAACCGGCCGGAATGGATCCTCGCCGATCTCGCCGTCATGGCGGCGGGCGGCATCACCGTGCCGGTCTACACCACCCATACCGTCGAGGATTACCGCTACGTGCTGGCCAATTGCGGCGCGAAGCTGGTGATCGTTTCGACCGCGCAACTGGCGAAACGGGTGCTGCCGGCGGCGGCGCAGGTGCCGGGCCCGCCCAAGGTGATCCTGATCGAGCCGCCCGAGGAAGGCCTCGCCTCGCATGTCGAGCTGCGCTCCTGGCATTCCGTGCTGGAGCTGGGCCAATCCTCGCCGGGCGATGTCCGGGACTGGATCCAGGAGATAAAACGGGAGGACGTCGCCTGCCTGATCTACACCTCGGGCACGGGCGGCATGCCCAAGGGGGTGATGACGACGCATGGCAACCTGCTCGCCAATTGCGCCTCCGCCCATGTGCTGTTGATGAAGGTCGGCCTCGGCCACGACGTGTTCCTGTCCTTCCTGCCGCTGTCCCATTCCTACGAGCACATGGGGGGCATGATGTTCCCGATCTCGCTCGGCGCCCAAATCTATTTCGCCGAGGGCGCCGAGACGCTGGCGGTCAATCTGACCGAGGCGCGGCCCACCATCATGACCGCGGTGCCGCGGCTCTACGAGGCCTTCCACCAGCGCATCCTGCGCGCGGTGGCGCGCGAAAGCGGCTTGCGGCAAAAACTGTTCTTCAAGGCGCTGGAGCTCGGCCTGAAGCGTTACGGCGATCACCGGAGCCTGTCGTTGATCGAGCGCGTCGAGGACGCGATCCTCGATCCCCTGGTACGCGACAAGCTGCGCGCGCGTTTCGGCGGCCGGCTCAAGGCGATGGTTTCGGGCGGCGCGCCGCTCAATCCCGAGATCGGACGGTTCTTCCTGGCGCTGGGTTTGCGGCTGTTGCAGGGCTACGGCCAGACCGAGGCCTCGCCGCTGATCAGCGTCAACCCGCCCGACCGCATCCGCATCGAGACGGTGGGGCCGCCGGTCGCGGACGTCGAGGTCCGCCTGGCGCCGGACGGCGAGCTGTTGGTGCGCGGGCCGAACGTGACCAAGGGCTATTGGAACGACGCCGAGGCGACTTCGCGCGTCTTCATCGGCGGCTGGCTGCACACCGGCGATGTCGGCGAGATCGATCCCGACGGCTATATCCGCATCACCGACCGCAAGAAGGATTTCATCAAGACCTCGGGCGGCGACATGATCGCGCCGACGCGCATCGAGGGGCAATTGACGCTGCAGCCGGAGATCGGCCAGGCCATGGTGGCGGGCGACGCCCGGCCTTATCTGGTGGCGGTAATCGTGCCGAGCCACGAGCTGGTCGAGACCGTGGCGCGCCGCCGCGCCCTGCCCGCCGCGACGCCGCTGGCGGCGCAGCCCGAAATCGCCAAGGCGGTGGGCGAGGCGGTGGCGCGGGTCAACGCCGCCCTGCCGGCGCTGGAGCGCATCCGCCGTTTCCTCATCGCCGAGGAACCCTTCACCACCGCCAACGGCCAGATGACGCCGACGCTCAAGATCCGGCGCCATATCATCCGCCGCGCCTATGGCGAGGCGCTGGACGCGCTTTATGAAAAGCCGGGCAATTAGAGTTTGTGATAAGCGCGGTACCACGCGACGAAGCGCGGCAGGCCTTGCTCGATCGAGGTCGCGGGCTTGAAGCCGAAATCGCGCTGCGCCGCCGCGATGTCGGCATAGGTGGCCGGCAAATCGCCCGGCTGCATCGGCAGGTTCTTGATCCGGGCTTGCTTGCCCAACGCGCGCTCCAGCACAGCGACGAAATGCATGAGATCCTCGCTGCGGCTGTTGCCGAGATTGTAGATGCGGTAGGGCGGCGCGCCACCCGCGGAAACGGGCGGGCGGGCGAGACAGGCGAGCACGCCCGCCACCGCGTCGTCGATATAGGTGAAGTCGCGGCTCATCTTGCCGTGATTGTAGAGATTGATCGGCTTGCCCTTGACGATCGCCTCGGCGAACAGCCAGGCCGCCATGTCCGGCCGCCCCCAGGGACCGTAGACGGTGAAGAAGCGCAAGCCCGTCATCGGCAGGCGGTAGAGATGGGCGTAGCAATAGGACATGAGCTCGTCCGCCTTCTTGGTCGCGGCATAGAGCGATTGCGGATGATCGACCGGATCGCCTTCCGAAAACGGCAGCTTGAAATTGCCGCCATAGACCGAGGAGGAGCTGGCGAAGACCAGATGCTTCAGCCCCTTCAGATGCCGGCAGGCTTCGAGCACCTCGAGCTGCGCGACCAAATTGGACGCGACATAGGCGCGGGGATTTTCGAGCGAATACCGCACCCCCGGCTGCGCCGCCAAATGGACGACCCGGTCGACGCCCTTCGTCTTCTTCAGCAGGGATTCGAGCTTGCCCGTGCCGGCGAGATCGAGGCGATGGAAGCGGAAGTGCTTCTCGCCCGCGAGTTCCTTGAGCCGCGCCTTTTTCAGCGCCGGCGAATAGTAATCGCTTAGATTGTCGACGCCGATCACGCTTTCCCCGCGCCGCAGCAGCGCGGCCGAGACGTGGAAGCCGATGAAACCGGCGGCGCCGGTGACGAGAACGGTCATGGGCGGTTGCTATAGCCGGTCCGGCGGCGGAAATCACCCCTTGCGGCGAACCGTCCCTTGATGGGCAAAATGGCGGCATGGGCCCGGAACGGGTCCCCGAGGGAGAGCCCATGAAAAGCTATGTCCTGACCGCGTTCGGATCGCCGCTGCAAACGGTCGAGGCGCCGATGCCGGTGCCGCAAGGGACCGAGGTGCTGTTGAAGACGCTGGCATCCGGGGTGTGCCACAGCGATCTGCATATCTGGGACGGCTATTTCGATCTCGGCGGCGGCAAGCAACAGTTGGTCGCCAATTCCGGCATCGTTCCGCCGATCACCATGGGCCACGAGATCGCCGGCGAGGTGGCGGGCATCGGCCCCGAGGCCAAGGGCGTGAAGCCGGGCGAGCGTTACGTGGCCTATCCCTGGATCGGCTGCGGCGAATGCCCGAACTGCCGGGCTGGCCGCGAGAATATCTGCACCGCCGGCGAACGCACCCTCGGCATCCGCCGCCCCGGCGGCTATGCCGACTACGTGCTGGTGCCCCATCCACGCTACCTGGCGCCGCTGGGCAAGCTTTCCCCCGCCCAGGCCGCGCCCTATGCCTGCTCGGGCCTGACAGCCTATGCCGCGCTGAAGCGCGTCGGCGAAGCGGTCTTCCGGACCCAGCCGATCCTCATCCTCGGCGCCGGCGGCCTCGGGCTCACCTGCCTCAAGCTGCTGAAGGCGCTGGGCGGTAAAGGCGCGGTGGTGTCGGACATCGACCCCAAGAAGCGCGAGGCCGCGCTTGCCGCCGGCGCGCTCGCCGCCATCGACCCCAAGACGGAGAAGCCGGCGCGCGCCCTGAACGCGGCGGCCAAGGCCCCGATCGCGGCCGCGATCGATTTCGTCGGGGCGGAAAGCACGGCGCGGATCGGCATGGCCGCGATCGCGCGCGGCGGAAAATACGTCATCGTGGGATTGTTCGGCGGCGAGATCACCCTGGCGCTGCCGTTGATTTCGCTCCGCGCGCTCGCCATCGAAGGGGTGGTGACCGGAACGCTGGCCGAGTTCAAGGAACTGATGGCGCTCGTGTCGCAGGGAAAGATCGAGGGCGTGCCGCTCGATGAGCGGCCGCTCGCCGAGGCCAACCAGGCGCTGATGGATCTGCGCGCCGGCCGCATCGTCGGCCGCGCCGTGCTGAAGCCCTAGGCCCTCGGCTTGACCGCGCCGACGATGCTGCGGCCCACCTGGCGGGCGAGGCAGTCGTAGCTCATATCGGTCATGTGCAGCCGGTCATGCGCCAGCATGATGGCGAGCGGCATGCGCCCTTCTTCCGCCCATTCGCGCATCATGGCGAAGCGGTGGATGACCGGCACGTCCTCGGTATGCGCCGCCGAGGCGATGGCGCGTTCCATCTCGCGGTAACGCGGATGCTGCAGGATGGCGGGCGCGAATTGCAGATCCATCAGCACCACGTCGATCCCCGCCGCCTTCATGCGCTCGGTGCCGGTGCGGATCAGTTCCTCCGCGTCGGCCGGATCGATGTCGTGCAGCAGATCGTTGGTGCCGACCTGCCAGATGACGAGATCGGGATGAGCGGCGATCACGTCGGTGTTGATCCGCTCGAGCGTCGTGCCCGCGACCTCGCCGCCGACGCCGCGATTGAGGACGTCGATCTCCATGTTGGGAAAGCGCGAGGCCAGGAGCTTCGCCAGCCGGCTGGGATAGGATTTGTCGGGCCCCGACGCGCCGGTGCCGTAGGTCGAGGACGAGCCGAAGGCGACGATGGTCAAGGGCCCGCCCTTGGCGAGGCTTTGCGCCACGTGCGGCAGCGGCATGTCCAGCGCCGTGACGTCGCCGCTGGCGGCGCAATGATCGATATCGGCCTGGGCGTGTCGCCGGCCGGGCGACAGCAGCAGCAGCACCATGGCGATGAGGCCGACCATGGTGATCGCCATGATCGAATTCTCGCGCCGCAACTGGGCCGGGCTCGGCGGCTTCAGTTTCTTGTACATGCTAGCGGGCGGCGTAATCGATCGCGTCCGCCATCCTTTCTCCCAAGCACCGGTAAATCTCTTCGGCCAATCCCGCCTGCTTGCCTTTCGGCACGTTGACCAGGTCGAAGCTGCCCTGATCGCTCCAGTAACGCATGATATCATAACGGCGGAAGACGTAGATTTCTTCCAGCTCCGCGATTTGCCGCATGGTCTCGATATAGGGCGAGAAGTCGATGATCGAGCTCGTGCGCGGGTTGTATTGCATGTCGACCAGCATGATCTCGGCCTTGTGCTGACGCAGCAAGGATGCGCCGGACTGGATGGCGTCGGCGAAATCCGCGACCTCGATGCCGCGCACGGCATCGACCGTCCCGGTTTCCCAGATGACGAGATTGGGATCGTGGGGAAGCACGTCCTCGGCGAAGCGGGCGACCATGTCCTCGGCGCTCTGGCGCGGTATGCCCTTGTTGATGACCGTAATCGGCACGCCCGGATGGCGGCGGCGGAGCGCCTCTTCGAGGCGATGGGGATAGGCATTGGCCTCGCCCTCGCCGGCGGCGGTGCCGGCGGTCGAGGCGCCGCCGATGACGACGATGGTCACCGGCAGCTTGGCGCGGAAGCGGTGGGCCAGGACGGGGAACCGCGGATCGTCCACGATCAAATCCTGCGGCGCCGAACACGCGGCGGGCGCCGGTTCGGGCGCCGCTTCCTGGGAAAGCACGCGGCCGCCCGGCGCGAGCGCCGCGAGCAGGATCAGTGCGATCAGGGCGGGATATCGGGTCATCGCGGCAACTCCGAAGATGCCGCGTGCATGGCGGCATGGCGCGGGCGCCGCCCCGGCCGCGAGCCCGGCGGCCGGCGCGACGCGGTCTTGTACCACTCGAGCAGGAAAGCGATGGCGATCATCATCCCCATGCCGACCAGGTTGACGGCGAATTGCATGGGGATGCCGCTGTAAAATTCGGCCAGGAGGAAGTGGCCGAGCACCGAGAGCACGATGCCGACGCAGAAGATATAAAGCGAGTGCTGGCCGCACAGGATCACCGGCCATGCCCAGCTCTTGTGCAGAAAGGCGCTGGTGGGCTTGACGAAGGCGATCGTCGTTACCGCGATGGCGAGGAAATCGATGAGCCGCAACGGCGCGAGATTGGTCTTGTCGATGGTGTGGTTATAGAGCTGTTTCGCCAAGAAGGGCGGGAACGGATCGTAGAACCAGTGAATCGTCCAGGTGATGTTGATCACCGCGACCAGCGCGGTGATGCCGATCGCGAGCGGCTTGATCCACCACCACGTCGGAAAGGGCCAGCTTCCATTGACGCGCGAATAGCCCGCGGTGGCGCCGATGACGAACAGGAACTGCCAGGCCAGCGGATTGAAGAACCAGGATTGGTGTTCGGGCAGGGTCTCGGGCGCCCAGCCGCGCAGCAGCACCGCGCCGTAGAGCAGGCCGGAAAGCGCGATCGGCAGCAGCGGATTGCGCCTCAAGAGCAGCAGCACAATGGGGAAACCCGCCAGCAGCACGATGTAGAGCGGCAGGATGTCGAGGAAGGTGGGCTGGAACACCAGCAGCAGGGCGCGGATGATCGCGAGATGGGGCGTCTCGAGGAAATCGCCGACGCCCATCTCGTCGGCGTACATCGGGTTGCGCACGGCGAAGATGGTATAGGACACCTCGGCGGTGAAGATGACGAACAGGAAGATGTGCGCGACGTAGAGCTGCCAGACGCGGCGGTAGACCTGCGCCGTGGCGTAGAGCCCGCCATGCTCCACGAAGCTCCGGCCGTAGACCAGCGCGGCGGTGAAGCCGGAGATGAAGATGAACACTTCGGCGGCGTCGGAAAAGGCGAAGGCCCGGAAGGTGAAATAGGAGAGCATGTTCTCCGGGATGTGATCGATGAAGATGAAGAACAGCGACAAGCCGCGGAAGAAATCGAGGCGCAGGTCGCGCACGCCCCACGCCATCCCCCCGGCCGCGTTCATGGATCGCTTCTGCACCGCCCCGCTCACGCCCCGATCATAGCCGCGCCCGCCTTTTAGCCCAAGCCCCGGGCCTGGACGGCGCCGGGGCTGGGACAGCCGAATGCCCAAATATCAGGCGGTTCGGATTTAGATGGCGTCGAGCTGCCAGGCGATGTCGTTGGAGATGTTCCAGAGATAGCCGATATCGGCCGTGCCGACGAGCGCGTATTCATGCCCGTGATGGCGCCAATAGAGCAGGTTCAAATCGCCGCGGCGGTCGAAGGTGGGCGCGAGGTCGGGCTTGGACGACGAGGCCACGACCACGGTCAAGGGTCCGAGCGCCTGGTTGTCGGTGGTGTAGAACAGCTGAGTCGCGGGCTGGCCCTCGACCACCAGGAAACGCGCGCCCTGGAAGGCCAATCCCCAGGGCTTCAGATCGGGCAGGCGGAAATCGGACGGCAGCTGCCCGGCCTTGCGCAGGGCATCGGTATTGCCGTCGGCCGGCACGTCCATGAGCTGGCGGTCGTCCGGCCCGGCGTTGATGAAGAGCTTGTGATAGCCCGCGATGTTATCGAGCCAGTTGGCGGCGGTGAGATTGCCGTTGAGCGCGGCCTGTTGCGCCGCCAGCGTGACGCCCTGCTGGCTGGCGACGAAATATCCCAAACCCGCTCCGAGCACGATGCCGGCCAGCGAGGCCGCGGCCGGCGCGCCGATCCACCAGGCCCGCTCGCCCATCATGTCGCGCCAGCGTCCGAGCTGCGCCACCACGCGGCGAATCAGGGCGTCGGATTCCTTGGCGCGCGCGGCGGCGATCAGGCGCTCGGGCACGGGCTCGCGCAGCACCGCGTCATAGGCGGCGCGAATCAGCCGCGTGCTGTCGTTGAGGCGCTGGGCCCGGGCGCGCAAAGCGTCGTCCTCGGCCAGCGCCTGGGCCACGGCCAAGCGCTCGGCTCCGGCCAACTCACCGTCGAGATAGGCAATCAACGTCTCGTCACTCGGTCCTTGCATCGTCCGAACTCCCCCGGAGAGCATCACCGGATTCCAGTTTCACCAGCAACGCGAGCCGCGCCCGCGCCAACCGGCTCATGATGGTGCCCACCGGCACCTCGGCGACATCCGCCGCCTCCTTGTAACTCAGCCCTTCCACCGTCACGAGCAGCAATGCCACGCGCTGCTCGGCCGGCAGAGTATTCATCGCCGCCTGCACCTCGTGCAACGCCAAGCGAGCCTCGACTCGGCGAACCGATTCGTCCGAGCCCACATTGAGCGCCGCGTCCTCGTTCTCCGTCCTCCGGGAGTCCCGCGCGCGCAACTGGTCGATCCAGACCGTCTGCACGATGCGAAACATCCAACTGTCGAAGCGCGTTCCCGCCTGGAACTGGTGCGTACGGGCAAGCGCCCGTTCGCACGCCGCCTGGACGAGATCGTCCGCTTCGACGGCGGAGCCGGTCAGGCCACGGGCGAAACGCCGAAGCCGGGGCAGGACCGCGACGAGTTGGTCGTTGAAAGACGCACTCACCGCCCCATCCCCCGGCGGGGCTGGGCCGTCCGAACAAGCCTGACATCGATACAACGGCTGGCGATGGGGATTATTCCTTTGGCAGAACAGTATCTTAACCGCGAGTATGGGGCCTGAGAAGGCGGAATGCTCCAGCCCTGGTGTCTTGCATACCAGCTTTGAGGATCGTGTCGCAGTTTGACGATCGATATTGATTTAGATCAATCAATCTCGATCAGAGGCGCGGTAGAAGGTCCAGCGAAATTCGAACTGGGACATGATCGACTTGAGTAACACGGAAGGTTTCGGCATTGTGTCGCCCGGTTCGCGGAAAATAGCGCGCTTCAAGCGCGGAGACATCGGGGGCTTTCGGATTTCATGAAAATCGGCATTCCGAAAGAACGCCGGCCCGAAGAGCGTCGGGTCGCGGCCTCTCCCGACACGGCCAAGAAGCTCAAGGCCATGGGCCATGACATCCTGGTCGAGAAAGGCGCCGGAACGGGGGCGGCCTTCACCGACGAGGCCTATGCCGCCGCGGGCGCGACGATGGTCGACGCGGCTTCGGCCTTGGCGGCCGAGATCGTGCTCAAGGTGCAGGCGCCCTTGCCCGACGAGGTCGGCAAGATGAAATCGGGCGCGGTGCTGGTCGGCATGCTCCAGCCGTTGCAGAACAAGGATCAGGTCGCTTCCTATGCCAAGGCGGGGCTCACATCCTTCGCCATGGAGCTGGTGCCGCGCATCACCCGCGCCCAGGCGATGGACGTGCTGTCCTCGCAGGCCAATCTCGCCGGCTACAAGGCCGTGCTCGACGCCGCCGATGTATTCGGCCGCGCCATGCCGATGATGATGACCGCCGCCGGCACGATTGCGCCGGCGCGCGTGCTGGTGATGGGAGCGGGCGTCGCCGGCCTCCAGGCGATCGCCACCGCGCGGCGTTTGGGCGCGATCGTCTCCGCCACCGATGTCCGTTTCGCCGCCAAGGAACAGGTCGAAAGCCTGGGCGCCTCCTTCCTCGCGGTCGATCTCGAGGCGATGAAGGCGATGGAGACGGCGGGCGGCTACGCCAAGGAGGCGAGCGCGGATTTCGCCAAGCGCCAGCGCGAGCACGTGACCGAGGCCTTGAAGAAGATCGACATCGTCATCTGCACCGCGCTCATCCCCGGGCGCAAGGCGCCGGTGCTGATCACCAAGGAGATGGTGGCGGTGATGCGTGCGGGCTCGGTGATCGTCGATCTGGCGGTGGAACAAGGCGGCAATGCCGAAGGCAGCAAGCCGGGCGAGACCGTGACCACGCCCAACGGCGTCGTCATCATCGGCCATTTGAACATGCCGTCGCGCATCGCGGTCGACGCCAGCGCGCTCTATGCCCGCAACCTGCTGTCCTTCCTGGGATTGATCCTGACCAAGGAAAAGACGCTCAAGATCGACGAAGCCGACGAGATCGTGAAGGCGAGCCTGCTGACGCGCGACGGCAAGATCGTCCATCCGCAACTGGCGGGAGGCACCTGATGGGCGAGCATGCCGACGTCTTCGTCTTCTTCCTCACCGTCTTCGTGCTGGCGGTGTTCGTGGGCTATTACGTGGTGTGGCGGGTGACGCCCGCCCTCCATTCGCCGCTGATGAGCGTCACCAACGCGGTGTCCTCGGTCATCATCGTCGGCGCGCTGATCGCCGCCGGGCCGGCCGGGCTGAGCTTCTCCAAGATCATGGGCCTGGCCGCGGTGGCGCTGGCCTCGGTCAACATCTTCGGCGGCTTCATCGTGACGCAGCGCATGTTGCAGATGTTCAAGAAAAAGGCGCCCAAAGAGACCGCCAAGGAGCCGGCCAAGAAATGAGCGCAAATCTCTCGGCCTCGCTCTATCTCGTCGCCAGCATCTGCTTCATCATGGCGCTCAGGGGGCTGTCGTCGCCGCTGACCGCGCGCGGCGGCAATCTCTACGGCATCATCGGCATGGTGATCGCGATCGGCACCACGCTCGCATCCCCCGGCGTGCTGAGCTATCCCGAAATCCTGGCCGGAATCGCCGTGGGCGGCACGATCGGCACCATCGTCGCGCTCCGCATCCAGATGACGGCGCTGCCGCAGCTGGTGGCGGCCTTCCACAGTCTCGTGGGCTTGGCGGCGGTGTGCGTCGCAACGGCGGCGTTCTTCGCGCCCGCGGCCTATGGCATCGGCGAGGTCGGGGCGATCCACGGCCAGAGCCTGATCGAAATGAGCCTGGGCACCGCCATCGGCGCCGTCACCTTCACCGGCTCGATCATCGCCTTCGGCAAGCTTCAGGGCCTCATCACCGGCGCGCCGCTGGTCTTCCCCGGCCAGCATTGGCTCAACGCGGCGCTGGGCGTGGCGCTGGTGGCGATCATCGTCTGGTTCTTCATGGACCAGGCGCCGCTGCAATTCTGGCTGATCGTCGGAATCTCCCTGCTGCTGGGCCTGTTGCTGATCGTGCCGATCGGCGGCGCCGACATGCCGGTGGTGATCTCGATGCTGAACAGCTACTCGGGCTGGGCGGCCTGCGGCATCGGCTTCACGCTCGGCAATTCGCTGCTCATCATCACCGGCGCGCTGGTGGGCTCCTCGGGCGCGATCCTCAGCTACATCATGTGCAAGGGCATGAACCGCTCGATCTTCAACGTGATCCTGGGCGGCTTCGGCACCGAGGGCGGCACGGTCGCGGCCGGCGGCCAGGGCGACAAGCCGGTCAAGTCGGGCAGCGCCGACGACGCCGCCTTCATCCTCAAGAACGCCAGCTCGGTCATCATCGTGCCGGGCTACGGCATGGCGGTGGCCCAGGCGCAGCACGCGCTCAAGGAAATGGCCGACATCCTGAAGAAGGAAGGCGTCACCGTGCATTACGCCATCCATCCGGTGGCGGGCCGCATGCCCGGCCACATGAACGTGCTGCTGGCCGAAGCCAACGTGCCTTACGAGGACGTGATGGAATTGGACGAGATCAACCGCGATTTCCCCACCACCGACGTCGCCTTCGTCATCGGCGCCAACGACGTGACCAACCCGGCGGCCAAGACCGATCCCAAATCGCCGATCTACGGCATGCCCATCCTGGACGTGGAAAAGGCCAAGACCGTGCTGTTCATCAAACGCTCCATGGCCTCGGGCTATGCCGGGGTCCAGAACGAGCTGTTCTTCCGCGACAACACCATGATGCTGTTCGGCGACGCCAAGAAGATGTGCGAGCAGATCGTGAAGGCGCTGGCTTAGCTCGGCTGTCGCACGACGCCGACGAGCTTGGTTCGCTCATGCGGCTGTGCTACGCAAGACCTCTTAAATCGAAAGCCGCCCACTCGGGCGGCTTAATCGTTCTTCGGCTGTGCTACGCTAGTACCCTTCGCGCTCCATGCGCTTCCAAGAGCTTGCGATAGCGGCGCACCGCCTCGGCCTTTTCGCGGGCGCGGCGTTCGGACGGCTTCTCGTAATTGCGGCGGATCTTCATTTCCCGGAACAGGCCTTCGCGCTGCATCTTTTTCTTGAGCGCGCGCAGCGCCTGATCGACGTTGTTGTCGCGGACGAGAACCTGCACGGAGGCGCATTTCCTTTCGTGAAAACGGACTAAAAGGCCAATTCCCGGCCCGGAAAACCGGTCCAAGGGGCGGGTGAATATCACCAAAATCCGGGTTTGTGAAGCCTTCGGCCGGGGCCCAAACGGCCTTTCCGGAAGGCTGCGGCTTTTGCGCCACGCCAAACCGGGCCGATTCGGCTAATATTCCCGTTATGGCCATTCTCAAGATCGCCCGCATGGGCCACCCGGTGCTGCGAGGCAAGGCGGAAACCGTCGCCGACCCCACCGCGCCCGAAATCCGCCAGCTGGCCGCCGACATGATCGAGACCATGGAGGATTACGGCGGCACCGGCCTGGCCGCGCCCCAGGTGCATGTGCCGAAGCGCGTCGTGGTCTTTCGGGTGACCGAGGGGCGCCTCACCGGCCGGCCGCTCGACACGCCCCAGGACCTGACCGTCATCATCAATCCGGTGATCGAGCCGATCGGCGCCGAGCAGGAACAGGACTGGGAAGGCTGCCTTTCGGTTCCGGGCTTGCGCGGCGCGGTGCCGCGCTTCGTCAAGATCCGCTATCGCGGCCTCGACTTGTTCGGCAAGCCCATCGACCGCGTCGCCGAGGGCTTCCACGCCCGCGTGCTGCAACATGAATGCGACCATCTCGACGGCATTCTCTATCCGCAGCGCATGAGCGATCTGAGCCTGCTGGTCTACAACGAGGAAGGCGCGCGCCACCCGGTCGATCTGGGCCAAGCCCGCGACAAGGCGGCGGAATGAAAGACGACGCCGAGCTCAAGGCGAAGATCGTGCTGGCGATGCTGCCGGACGTGCCCTTCGAGGGCTGGTCGCGGGCGGCGCTGCGCAAGGCCGCGGCCAAGCTCGGCCATGACGAGGCGGAGATCGAATTCGCTCTTCCCCGGCGGCGCGCGCGACGCGGTCGCGTGTTTTTCCGCCTGGGCCGATCATGAGACCGAAAAAGCGCTGGCCCGGAAGAAGATCGAGGCGCTCAAAATCCGCGAGCGCATCGCGCTGGGCGTCAAGACCAGGCTCGACATCCTGGCCCCCCACCGCGAGGCGGTGCGGCGTTTGATTGCCTTCCTGGCGCTGCCGGCCAATCTGCCGCTCGCCGCCAGGCTGCTTTACCGCACCACCGACGCGATCTGGCACGCGGCCGGCGACCGCGCCACCGATTTCAGTTTCTACACCAAGCGCGGGCTTTTGGCCGGGGTGTACGCCTCGACCAGCCTCTATTGGCTCGACGACAAGTCGAAGGACGGCGCCGCGACCTCGGCTTTCCTCGACCGCCGCATCGACCAAGTGATGAAGATCCCGAAGCTGCGCGGACGCATCAAGGAAGGGCTGGACGTTTTGCCCAATCCGCTGCGCGCCTTGCGTTCGTTTCGCCGCGGAACCACTTAGCTTTTCGGCTTAAGCCTTGTGACGTGGCCCATCTTGCGGCCAGGCACGGGCTTGCCCTTGCCGTAGAGATGGAGCTTGGCGCCGGGATCGCGGAGCGCCGCCCGCCAGCCCTTTACCTCGGCTCCGATCAGGTTCTTCATCACCGCGTCGGAATGGCGCTCGGGCGAACCCAAGGGCAGGCCGCAAATGGCGCGCACCAGCTGCTCGAACTGGCTGGTAATACAGGCGTCCATGGTCCAATGGCCGGAATTATGCGGCCGGGGCGCGAGCTCGTTGACCAGCACGCGGCCCTGCTTGGTCACGAACATCTCGACCGCGAGCAATCCCACAACATCGAGCTTTTTCGCGGCCTTGACGGCGATGCGGGTCGCCTCGCGCGCCACGGCCTTCGGGATGCGGGCCGGAGCCGAGGTGGTATCGAGTATTCCCCGGTAATGGCGGTTTTCGACCGGAGTATATGCCTCGATTTTGCCGTCCAGACCTCGGGCCACGATCACCGAAACCTCGCAGGCGAAATCGACTCGGCCTTCGAGAATGCCGGCCTTGGCGCCGAAACGCTTCCACGACGCGGCCGGGTTCGCGCCCTTCTCCACCGCCAGCTGGCCCTTGCCGTCATAGCCGAACCGCACCGTCTTGAGGATGGCGCGCGAACCCAACGCCGCCATCGCCTGGGCCAGCGAGGCCGCGCTCCGAACCGGGTAATAATCCGCGGTGGATATGCCGATGCCGCGCAGGAAATTTTTCTCCTTCAGCCGGTCTTGCGCGATTTCGAGCGCGTTGGGCCCCGGGCGCAACGGCTTGAGCCTGGCCAGGAAACGCGCGGCTTCGACATCGACATTCTCGAACTCGAAGGTCGCGACGTCGATCCCCCGGGCGAAGCGCCGGAGCGCCGCCTGGTCGGAATATTGGGCGGTGGTGGAAAGCGCCGCCACCTGCTTGGCCGGGCTGTCCCGTTCGGGACCGAAGACATGGCAGCGATATCCCAACCGCGCCGCGGCGAGCGCGGTCATGCGCCCGAGTTGGCCGCCGCCCAATATGCCGATGGTCGAGCCGGGGGCAATGATCATCAACGCTTGGGGCGCTTCGGCACGGCGGCGGTTTGCCGCCTGCGCCAGGCATCAAGCCGGGCCGCCAATTTCACGTCGCCCAACGCCAGGATGGCGGCGGCCAGCAACGCGGCGTTGATCGCGCCCGCCTTGCCTATGGCCAGCGTGCCCACCGGCACGCCGCCCGGCATCTGGGCGATGGAAAGCAGGCTGTCGAGGCCCTTCAAGGCCTTGCTGGCGACCGGCACGCCCAGCACGGGGAGCGCCGTCATCGACGCCGCCATGCCCGGCAGATGGGCCGCGCCCCCGGCCCCGGCGATGATCACCTTCAAGCCGCGGGCCTTGGCGGATGTCGCGTATTGGTAGAGCCGCTTGGGCGTGCGGTGGGCCGAAACCACCAGCGCCTCATGCTTGACGCCGAGCATGCCAAGCGTCTTGGCCGCGTGGCGCAGCGTGCTCCAATCGGAGGTGCTGCCCATGATGATGCCGACTAAGGGCCTGGCGCGCGCCATGAAGCCGCCTTTCTGGACCGGGAAAGCGCGCATTATAGGAATGCGCGGGTCTTGGGCAAGCGGCTCAGAACACCAGCCGGGTGCCGGCGAGGATCAAGGTGGCGGCCAGGGTGAGGCGCAGCGCCGTATCCGGCACCAGGGTCGAGGCGTAGCTGCCCAGCACGACGCCCGGAATCGAGCCGACCAGCAGCGAGACCAGCAGATGGCCGTCGATCGAGCCGATCATCCAGTGGCCGAGCCCGGCCAGCAACGTCAACGGCACGGCATGGGCGATGTCGGAGCCGACAATGCTCACGATGCGCAACTTGGGATAGAGCAGCACCAAGGCGGTCACGCCCAACGCGCCCGCCCCCACCGACGAGATCGACACCAGCACGCCCAGTACCGCGCCCGTCGCCACGGTCAGGAGCATGGTGCGGCGCGGATCGAGTTCGCCCACGCGCCGGGCGTAGAGCTTCTGGATTTGCGCGCGGAAGATCAGCGCCAGCGCGGTGCCGAACAGCGCCAGGCCCAGCACCAGGGTGATGAACGCGCTGGCCCCCTTGCCGGCCAGATCGAGACGGGACAGAACGATCAGCGTCGCCGCCGTCGCCGGCAGGCTGCCCGAAGCCAGGCGTCCGACGATGCGCCAGTCGACGGTGCGGGTATAGCCGTGCATCAGCGTGCCGCCGGTCTTGGTCGCGGCGGCGTAGAGCAGATCGGTGCCGACCGCGGTGGCGGGATGGATGCCGAAGAGCAGGATGAGCAGCGGCGTCATCAGCGCGCCGCCGCCGACGCCGGTCATCCCGACCAGCGTACCGACGACGAAGCCTGAAAGCGAATAGAGCGGATCGATCGTGTGAAACCAATTCACGGCGTGGTCACGCGTTTCTGTTGCGGGAGGATCCGAATTGTCCGACGGCGGGGAACCAAGAGCAATCCCTTAGTTTCCTTCCCCGGCCTTGCGCCGGGCCGGATTTCCGCCCTATTCCGCGGCACTTCGCCGCAAAAAAACGCTGGACTGTTGCCCTGGGACAATCCGCCACGGTCCGGACGCCATTGCGAGGCCGCTCTGGATTGCTTCGCCTCTAACTCGCAATGACAAGACAAGGGTCAGGCGATGATATCCGGGAGCAGCTTGCTTTCGAGCTTGGTGATGAGGTCCCTGAGCGCCAGCTTGCGGCGTTTCAGGCGCTGCATGTCGAGCGGGTTGTCGGGCGGGTTTTCCTCGCAGCGCAGAATCTCCTGGTCGAGCACGCGGTGCTCGGATTTGAGATCCTCGATTTTCGCCTTGATGGCCTCGACGTCGAGATCCATGCCGGAATGCCGCCCCGCGCCGGATAATCAAGGCATTATAGCAAAACCGGCCCTTGGGGGTGAGGCCCTGAAAAACCCCTGATATCCCGCGAAAATCCCGGCTTCGGAGAGGGCAGCGGCGGCGGCCGAATCTCCGCCCAATTAATAACCAGGAGCGCCGGAGGGGGCGGCGTGGAACCGTTCAACCAATGATTCCAAGCCCTTGAATTTTCCGGATTTGAGAAGGGTCCGCCCGAATCCCTAAAAATTAATTCGATCCCGCTTGGCCAAACAAGCCGGGCGGCGTTATGATGGTTTGGTTACGTCACCTCATCCAGCAGGAGGAGCCATGACGATTGAAGATCACATCGAGGAACTCCGTACCCGTCACCACAGCCTCGAAATCGAGCTCGATCGCGAAATCCACAAACCCCACCCCGACGACGTCGCCGTCACCGGCCTGAAACGGCAAAAACTCCGCATCAAGGACGAAATCTTCCAACTGGAACACGAACGCTAGTCCGGCGCCCGAACGCCCCTCCCCTTGGAGGGGCGGTTCGTTTTAAGGGCTGACAAGGATAGCCATTGCCGGATTTGGCGACGCCGCCCCCGCCTATTTCAAGGCCTGCAGAAAATCAGAAATGGGAATGTCCGCTTTATTCCCAAAAGCGGACATGAGAATGTAATTGCGAGACGTCCGCTTTGTGCCAGAAGCGGACATCAGATCGTTGGGATCTGCTTCCGACTTACCAGCCAGACCGCTAACTTGCGCGCTGATCCTAAGTCAAGTGGCGGTTTTATCACCACGTCACTTATATGGTTTTTTGAACTGTTGACCCAATTCGGGAAGTGCTATTAACGCTGGTTAATTGTATGGGCTGGGCCGTTACGTAATAAGAACCGGGGGGTTATGATGATGCGTTCCGCTTCAGCAATCGGTATCGCCATGTTTTTTTGGTTGCTGCTGCCTGGCGCAGCACTGGCTCAGAACGGGGGGCCAGCGGTTTCAACCGTGAACGGCAAGGCCGCACTCGCAGGCGGCGAGATGAACGCACATCCAACCGGTATCGCCGAAGGCAGCCTGACCGTACCGCTCGGCTATAGCTTCGGCGGTCAACTTGATCTACTCGGCGGCGATAGCAACGGTCAGGGCCTGTGGGGTATTGCTGGTCAGGGCTTCTGGCGTAATCCGAGCCAGGGCCTACTCGGCGTGGTGGCGCTGCACTCCGACCGAGGCATTTCCAGCACCCTGTCAAAGGGCGTCTATGTCAACCGCTACGGGGGCGAGGGCGCGCTCTATATCGGCCAGTTCACGCCCGAGGCCGCGGTCGGCTACCAGAACGGCAACGCCAAAACCGGCGCTTTCAGTACCCTCGACCTCGGCTGGTATCCACTCGACGATCTGCGGCTTACGGGCGGCGTTGATCTCAATCCGACGCATACTCACGCACTGCTCGGTGCCGAATATCAGCTCGGTGTGGCGGCGTTGCCAGGCTTAACCACCTTTCTTAAATCCGGACTCAGCGGTCAACGCGACAGCTATGTGCTTACCGGCCTGCGCATCTATTTCGGGCCAGCCAAGACGCTGATCCGGCGCCAGCGCGAGGACGACCCGGACAATCCGCTTCTCACGGGGACAGGAAGCGGTCTGAACAATAACGGCTCGTCGCCGCCGCAGACGTGCCCCGCAGGATTTATCGGAACTCCCCCGAACTGTATTCCGGAGTTAGGTTAAGGGCTTATCTAGAGTTAGAACCCAATCTGCCCGGTTATCGGATTCTATCTTTTCGATTTGGCGGCGGCGGCAACTTCGCCAAGTGCCCGACCAATTTATCCGCGTCATATCAGGTTTATCCCTAATAGCTGAAATTGGACCGCAGCCGGAGAACGTCCGCTATGTGTTGCGGATTCAACTGGTCAGCGCAACACTGCTCGTAGTCTATCGGCAGGGCATTCATAGGCCAATGTCTCCCTGGGACGTTGGTTCAAGCGCAATGCGATCTTGTTGAGATACGCTTGAGAGTAGACCGATAGATCTTTCCCTTTGGGGAAGTACTGGCGCAGCAAGCCGTTGGTGTTCTCGTTGCTGCCGCGCTGCCAGGGGCTACGGGGATCGCAGAAGTAGACCTTCACGCCGGTGGCGACGGTGAAGGCCTTGTGCTCGGCCATCTCCTTGCCGCGGTCCCAGGTCAGCGAGCGGCGCAGTTCTGCGGGAAGCTTGCGCACATGCTTGGCGAGCGCGCCAACCACGCTGACCGTGTCCTTGCTCGGGACCTTGATCAGCATCGCAAAGCGGGTCTGGCGTTCCACCAGTGTCGCGATGTGGGTGTTGTTGCCCCCGGAGAGCAAATCGCCTTCCCAGTGCCCCGGCACGGCGCGGTCCTCGGCCTCGGCCGGGCGCTCGCGAATCGAGACCGCATCCGCGATCTGCCCCAGCCCGTTCTTCGCCGTGCCGCCCTTGGCCTGGCGCATCTGCCGCGCCGTGCGCAGGTGCGCCATCAGCTCCCTCTTCAGCACGCCCCGCGCCTGAACAAAAAGACTGCGATAGATCGTTTCGTGAGATACCTGCATGTCTTGGTCGGGGGCAAACTCCCGCTTCAGCCATCCCGAGATCTGCTTTGGCGACCACTGGAGCGCAAGCTTCTGGGCGACGCGCCATCGTAGCTCTGGATGGCTCGCCAGGCGACACGGCTTCGGACGTAACCCCCGCGACCAGGCGCGCCCATCGGCCTCGCTCGCGCGATAGCCACCCCACCCTCCATTGCGCCTTACCTCCCGACTGACCGTGGAAGGCGTGCGCCCCAGGCCGGCCGCGATTCGACGCATCGAGCGACCGGCGGCAATCCCGCGCGAGATCTCCTCACGCTCCTCAAGCCGCAACGCTACCGCAGCTCTCCGCCGCGCCGCCGGGGCTATCCCTCCATTGAGCACCAGAACCCTATAAACGCCGCTCTTGTTCCTACGCTCCAGCGCTCGGGCAATATCGGCTACGCACTGGCCGCCCCTCCATCGCTCCCATAGCTCGGCCCTCTGCCGGGCGGTGAACCTCGGTCGCATCCCATCCATACGCATCCCTCCTCATCCGAGATGATTAGAAGGTGTTGCGTCGATCGGTTGAATCCGCCGTCAAAGGTGGACATAACGGCATGATACTGGAATGTCCGGTTTACCCCCGAAAGCGGACATGGCTCGACGCGAGCGGTAGATCCGCCTAACCGCGGAAGGGCGGTTCGTTTTTGGGCTATTAATGAACCGAGGGAAAAGCCGCCGGGTTAAGCCGCTACTCGCCCAGGAGGCTCTTTTGCAGTTCAGCCGATAAATTCTGGAGATTGGCCAGCGCGGCCAGAAGCGCGGCCAGATCGGAATTCGGCGCCTTGTTCTGCGGCGGAGAAATCGTTTTTACCAGCATTTGGATGTCGCCGCATTTGGCATGGATCGCCTTCGCGGCATCCATGATGGGATTTTTTGCGCCGCTCTTGGCCTGGGTCGCGAAACCAAGATTCAGCATTTCCGCCAACAGCCGGGCCCGCTCCTCGGCGGCATCGCCCGCGCCGCATGGAATCGGGTCGCCTTCGCCGTCGTCGACGCACCATTGACGGTCATCTCCGGAAATATGGATATGAATCTCGCGGGCGCTCCAGGGATGCAGAGCCATTTAAATTTCCTTCTCTCATTCGGTTCGGTTCGCAGGCACGCGGATTACATACGGGCCGTGTCCCGATTTCAGGGTGTGGCAGGCTTTCGTAAGGATGGCATCTTCGCTTCGCCCTCATACCAGATCGAGATAAGGTAATCTTCCTCGGTTTCATCGGCATTGGACGCCCGGCTTGCCGCCATCGTCGTTTGAACATACTTCACGGCGTTCTCGGGAAGCCTGGCGAGGAAGGCATTGACGGTCTCCTGCAGTTTGTAGGAATTGACGCCCCAACTGCCGTGAAATATTTCGACTTTCATGTTCTCTCTCCTCGATTGTCGCGGCGCATGGGTCAGGGCAAGCCCGGAATCCCGGCCATGCCGCTCACCGCCTGATTGAGGACGGACAGCACGCCGAAAAACCGCCAAATCAGGAAAACGAAAGGCAGGCTGACGAGGACTATGCCGAACAGCTTAACGGTCCAGACATAGGCGGCCGAGCGGAAGAAAGTCTCGCCTCTCAGCGGATCGATCAGGTCGCGGATTTCCGCCTGCAAGCCGGGATCGTCGGGCGAACGCGCCGGACGCTCGCGCTCCCAGAAAGCCGGCGCCTGCTGGGAAGAGCGCGGCCGTTTAAGGGGGAGATAGGCTGGATGCATGCGGGCCTCCTCAAGCCACGGCCGTGAACGGGCGGCAATCGGCGGGAGCGAAATTTCCCCCGCGCCGCAGGATCGCGGTGACGTCCCCGGCGGGCAATGCCCGGCTGAAGAAGAAACCCTGCGCGTCGCAACAGCCGAGCTCGCACAGGAAGGCGGCCTGCGCCGCGGTCTCGACGCCCTCGGCGATCAGGCCGATGCGCAGCTCATGCGCCATTTCGACGATCGCGCGCACCACGGCGCGGTCCGCCTCGTTCTCCAGCATGCCGGAGACGAACTCGCCCGCGATCTTGATGCGCGAGGGGCGGAACCGCTTCATGTAGGCGAGCGAGGAATATCCCTTGCCGAAATCGTCGATGCTGATGCCGACGCCGCGCTCCTTGAGCCGCTCCAATATGTCATCCGAGCGTTCGGACACGTCCATCATGGCGTATTCGGTTATTTCGAGCTCGATCCGGTCCGGGGCCACGCCGTATTTATCGATGACCGCGAGAATCTTGCGCTGGATCCCCGCAACCTTGAACTCCGCCGCCGAGAGGTTGACGGAAAGCACCGGCGGCGCGATGCCGGCGTCAAGCCACTCCTTCATCTGCCGGCAGGCTTCGTTCAGCACCCACCGGCCGAGCGGCGCGATCAGCCCGGTCAGCTCGGCGATGTGGATGAAATTGCCCGGCAGCACCAGCCCGCGCGCCGGATGATTCCAGCGCACCAACGCCTCGAACCCCTTGATCTTTCCGTCGCGAACGTCGACCTGGGGCTGATAATGCAGCGTCATCTGCCCATCGGCGATCGCCTGGCGCAGTTCGGCGACGAGCTGCACCCGCTCATGCACCTCGGTATCCATCGATTCCGTGAAGAAGCGATAGGTGTTGCGGCCTTCGGACTTGGCCCGGTAAAGCGCGAGGTCGGCGTGAGACAACAGCGTTTCGCCGTCGGTCGTCCCGGGTTCACCGACCGTGATGCCGATGCTCGTGCCGCTCTGGATGCGGTTGCCTTTAATCGAAAACGGCTGGGCAATGGCCTCGATCAATTTGCCGGCCAGGACCGCCGCATCGGCCGGTTCCCGGATATCGGTCTGCAAAATCGCGAACTCGTCGCCGCCGAAGCGGGCGACCACATCGGTCACGCGAACGCCGTCGCCGAGCCGGTTGCCCACGGCCCTGATCAGCTCGTCGCCGGTCATGTGGCCCAAGGTGTCGTTGACGTCCTTGAAATGGTCGAGATCGAGATAATGGATGGCGAAGCCCTTGCCGCCGCGGCCGGCCCGGCCGATCGCCTGTTGCAGCGCCTCGACGAAGACCCGGCGATTGGGCAGTCCGGTCAGCGGATCGGCGCGCGCCAGCAGCGCCACTTTTTGTTCGGCGACCTTGCGCACGGCGATCTCGCGCGCGAGATACAGTCCCAGTCCGCCCAGGAAGAGCGTGGCGCCGGCGGCGACCGACAGGATCGTCAGGGTGATTTTCCACCACGACGCCAGCCCTTCGTCATAGCCAAGCCCGATATTGACGAACAGCGGGTAGTTCGCGACGCGACGAAAACTGTGCATGCGCTTCACATGATCGCTCGCGTCCCGCTGAATATAAAAACCCTGGTTCACGCCCAGGGTATCGACCTGACTCATGTTGCCGGTGATGGGTCTGCCGATCTCGGCCAGGCCATCCGGGCTGTCCTTGCGGAAACGGGCGCGTACGATATTGTCGAGACCGACCAGCGTGATGGTCCCCTGTTCGCCGAGATTGATGGATTTATGGAGTTGCGTCAGACGAGCGGGCGACAGCAAAAATCCCATTATGCCGACAAGGCGGCCGTTCTTGGTCTCGACGCGCTTGGTAATCGGGATCACCATCTGATCCACGGTTCGGCTGTTCACCGGCTTTCCGATGAATATGCCCTCATACTTGCCGTCGAGCTGGATGCGGACATCCTCGTGGTCGTTCATGTCGATGGGCTTCAAGTTCGGAGCATTCGTACTGGAGACGAGCATGCCGTTGGGCGCGATGATGCCGCCCTCGATAATGGGGCCGGTCGCAATCGGAAATTCGCGCGACCACGCGTAAATATTCATGTCCGACCCCTTGGCGCGCATGCGGCCGGCGACGGCGTCCATGGTTCTGACGCTGTTATCGAGGATATGCGTGACTTCGTCATCGAAGGCGAAGGCGAGATTGGTGGCGTTCGACTTCATGTCCTCGAGCGCGGCCTCCCGGGAGAAATAAATCGAGATCGCCACCGCCGCCCAAATGACGAGGATCATCACGGCGACGATCGCCGCGATGCCTAATTTGATGGATTGTGTGTTATCGCGCGGATCGTCGCGCATCACGCCGCGCCACATGCGAAAGTATTCTCCCATTCAATGTCCGGCGTGCTGTTTGCTCATCGGCGGGCCCCGGGCGGGGCGGCGGCCAGGTAACACGGGAAGCCCGCCGCCCCTCTCTCCAGGACAGGAAAATCAGAGGTTGACGGCGACCGTGTTGAATACGTTCTTCAGATTGCCGCCGACCGCGGTCAAGGCGGTGACGATGACCACCGAAATCAGCGCGGCGATGAGGCCGTATTCGATGGCGGTGACGCCGGTTTCATCGGCGATGAAACGGAGAATGAAACTACGCATGGCTGGGTCCCTTCGCGTGGACGAATTGGAGTTGTAGGGATGGTCGGACCGCCATCGCTAAGGGGGCGTTAAGAAACGGATAGGGATTTCTACCTACGCGGCGGGCGGCCGCGGCCGGAACGCCGGACGGT
>CAVXKY010000024.1:0-478041 GCA_963762425.1 uncultured Alphaproteobacteria bacterium
CGAATGGGGCGAACGCATCGCGGCCGTGATCGTCGCGGCACCCCGGGCCGAGGTCACCGGCGACGAGCTGCGCGCGTGGACCAGGTCGCGGCTGCGGGGCTCACGCACGCCCGACGAGGTCCACTTCACTCGCGCCTTGCCGCACACCGCGACCGGCAAGGTCATCCGCCGCGACGTCATCGCCTCGCTGTGGCCCGCGGACGAGCCCGCGCCCGCTGCTTCGGGCCCGCTGGCGGGCGTACGGGTGGTCGAGCTGGCCGGGCTCGGGCCTGCGCCATATGCCGCGATGCTGCTGGCCGACCTCGGCGCGACGGTCATCCGGGTGGAACGCCCGGGAACCGCGGTCGCCGACCCCAGGATCCACATCTGGAACCGGGGGAAGCAGTCGGTCGTGCTCGACCTCAAGAGCCCCGACGGCATCGAGACGGTGCTGCGGCTTGTCGAGCGGGCCGACGTGTTCATCGAGGGATTCCGCCCCGGGGTGACCGAACGGCTCGGCCTCGGGCCGGAGGAGTGCCTGCGGCGCAATCCCCGGCTGGTGTACGGGCGGATGACCGGCTGGGGGCAGGACGGCCCGCTGGCCGGCACCGCCGGGCACGACATCGACTACATCGCGCGGACCGGGGCGCTGCACGCGATCGGCCGGGCGGGCGGCCCGCCGCAGGTCCCGCTCAACGTCATCGGCGACTTCGGCGGCGGCGGCATGGTGCTCGCGTTCGGCATCGCCGCAGCGCTGGTCCAGCGCGCCAGCGATGGCAAGGGCCAGGTCGTGGACGCCGCGATCGTCGACGGCGTCAGCTCGCTGATGGCCACCCAGCACGCCCTGTACGCGGAAGGCACCTGGCGCGACGAGCGCGGTGTCAACGTCCTGGACACCGGCGCGCCCTACTACGACGTCTATGAGACCGCGGACGGCAAGTGGATGGCGGTGGGCGCGATCGAGCCGCAGTTCTACGGCCAGCTCGTGAAGCTGCTCGGCCTGGCGGGCCTGCCGGACCGTGACGACCGGTCGAACTGGCCGGCGATCCGCGAGCGGTTCGCCGCGCGGTTCCGGACCCGCACGCGGGACGAATGGGCCGCGCTGCTCGAGGAGTCCGACGCCTGCGCCGCTCCCGTGCTGTCGCTCGCCGAGGCCGGGGCCGACCGGCAGATGTCGGCCCGCGGCAGCCTGGTCACCGTCGACGGGGTGCTGCAGTCCAACGTCGTCCCGCGTTTCTCCCGGTTCTCGCCCCCGCTGCCGCAGTCCCCGCCAGTGCCAGGCGCCGACACCGAGCGCGCGCTGCGGGAATGGGACATCGACGACGCCGGAGCCCCGCCTCGCTAACTGGGCCCTGCAGGGCTGCCTCGTAACGAGCCAGCTGCAGCCCCGACTCAGCGATCTACCAGCCCAAACGGCTCGTTGACCCACCGGCACAAACCAGGATAATGTTTATTATCTTAGTCCCGAGACCGTGTGCTAAGGAGACGGCCGTGCCCCACCCTGTGACGGTCGGCTGATGGCGAACCCAGCTTCTGGCCTGGCCGTGCGCCTCGCCCGGCGGCCGGACGGCGTCCCGGCGCCGGACTGCTTCGAGGTCGTGTCTCAGCCGATGCCCGAGCTCGCCGCGGGTGAGGTGGTCGTCCGCAACGAGTTCTTCTCGCTCGACCCGTACATGCGCGGGCGCATGAGCGACGCCAGGTCCTACGCCGCGCCGTACGAGCTCGGCGAGATCATGCTCGGCGACGCGGTCGGCCGGGTGGTCGCGTCCGGCGACCCGGCCATCGGGGTCGGGGCGAGCGTCGTGCACAGCGACGGCTGGCGGGTCTGGTCGGCAGGCCCCGCGGCCCGGTACCGCGTGGTCGACACCGCGAAGCTGTCCCCCACCGCCTACCTCGGCCCGCTGGGCCTGCCCGGCTTCACCGCGTACGTCGGGATGAAGTACATCGCCGGGGTGCGCGAGGGCGACGTCGTCTTCGTCTCCGCCGCGGCCGGGGCGGTCGGCAGCGTCGCCGGCCAGGTGGCCCGGAAGCTCGGCGCCAGCCGCGTCGTCGGCAGCACCGGGAGCGCCGCCAAGGTCGCCATGCTCACCGGTGAGCTCGGCTTCGACGCCGCGTTCAACTACAAGGACGGCAACCTGGCGGGCCAGCTGCGCGCGGCGGCCAACGGCCGCATCGACGTCTACTTCGACAACGTCGGCGGCGAGCAGCTCGAGGTCGCGATCGGGGCCATGGCGCGCTGGGGCCGCATCGCCCTGTGCGGGATGATCTCGGTCTACAACGAGACCGAGCTGCCCCCGGGGCCGAGCAACCTCGGCATGCTGATCGGCAAGCGGCTGGCCATGCGCGGGTTCCTCGTCAACGACCACGAGGACCTGCGCGGGGAGTTCGAGCAGGCGATGACCGGCTGGCTGACGGACGGCTCGGTGCGCCCCGCGGAGACGGTCGTGAGCGGCGTGGAGCACGCCCCGCAGGCCTTCATCAGCCTGTTCACCGGCGGAAACACCGGCAAGCTGCTCGTCCGGGTCGAGGACTGACGTGCTTTCCTTCGAATGGTCATCAGTAATACGCTCCTGGCACCAGCCGGGCCGCGCACGCGGGTGCGGCCCGGCGCGAGCCCGGAAGGCGGCGCATGACATCCACTGACCTGGCCGACCTCGACCGCCGGCTACGCCGCATCGAGGACCGCGCCGAGATACAGGAGCTGGGCCAGCGCTACTGCCGGTACATCGACGACAACGACTGGGCCAGGCTGCGCGGGCTGTTCACCGACGACGCGGCCATGGCCGGGCAGACCGGCGGCGACGCCGTGGTCGCGACGCTGCGCGCGATCCGCAGCGGGTACGGGCGGACGATCCACACCGCCTACGGGCTCGTCCTCGAGGACCAGGACGACGGCCACGCCCGCGGCTACGTGCCGTCGAGCGCCCAGCTCGACATCGGCGGTGAGTTCGTCGTGAGCGCGATCCGGTACTTCGACGAGTACGCCAAGGTCGGCGGGGCCTGGAAGTTCGCGAGCCGGGACCTGCGGTTCGTGTACGCGCTGCCGTGGTCGCAGGCCGATCGGGCGCTGGTCGACGGGCTGCCGGTGCGCTGGCCCGGCACCGAGCCCGGACCTGCCGACGACCTGTCTGGCGGATCGCGGTGACAGCGATGACCAACGCGGGGGCCGGGAGGCTGGCCGGAAAGGTCGCCGTCGTCACCGGCGGGGCGAGCGGCATCGGCGCCGGGACCGCCGAGCGCCTCGTCGCCGACGGGGCGAGCGTCGTGGTCGCGGACATCCAGGCCGACGCGGGCAAGGCGCTGGCGGGCCGGCTGGGCCCGGCGGCCCGGTTCGCGCCGACGGACGTGACCAGCGAGGCCGACGTCGAGGCCGCGGTGGCCACCGCTGTCGACGCCTTCGGCCGCCTCGACCTGATGTTCGCGAATGCGGGCATCATCGGCGCCTACGGGTCGATCGCCAACACGAGGATCTCCGACGTGGACCTGACGCTCGCGGTCGACCTGAAGGGCCCGCTGATCGCGATGAAGTACGCCGCCCGGGTGATGATGGCGCAGCGCAGCGGGGTGATCCTCGCCACGTCGAGCCCGGCGGGCGTCATCGGGGGCGTCGGCGCGCACGTCTACAGCGCGGCCAAGGCCGGGATAATCGGCCTGGTGAAGTCGGTCGCCGCGGAACTACGGCCCTACAACATCCGGGTGAACGCGATCGTCCCCGGCGCGGTCGTCTCGGCGATGACGGCCGACCTGGTGACCGGCGACGCGTCGGCGCTGGACCGGACCGCCGAGGCCCTCGGCGGCGACCCGCTGCTTCCCGGCCCGCCCGGCCAGCCGGCCGACATCGCGGCCGCCGTCAGCTTCCTGGCCAGCGACGACGCCCGCTTCATCACCGGCCACACGATGACCGTCGACGCTGGCCTGACCGTGATCCACGGACCGTCGCCGATGGCGATCGGCAAGTGGGCAGCGGGCGGGTCCGCGATCGGCCCGGCCGGGCAGCGCACGTAGGCGTAAAAGGCGGCTTTCAAGGAGTGGACACATGAACACACTCTCGGTCGACGAGACCAGATGCACCGGGCACGGCCGCTGCTACACCGTCTCCCCCGAGCTACTCTCCGACGACGAGGAGGGCTACGTGGCCCTGCGCGGCTCGTCGATGGAGATCGCCGACGGCCAGCTCGCGTCGGCCGAGCGGGCCGTCGCCGCCTGCCCGGAGCGGGCGCTCAGCCTCACACGGTCCGGCTGACGGGGCACCGCCGCACGTGACCCCCCGTCTCGAAGGCAGGACCGCATTCGTCACCGGCGCGGCCCGGGGCCAGGGCCGCTGCCACGCCCTCACCCTGGCGGCGGCCGGCGCGGACGTGATCGCGGTCGACCTGTGCCGCGACATCGGCTCGGTTCCCTACCCGCTCGCCAGCCCCGAGGATCTCGAGCAGACGGTGCGCGAGGTCACCGCGCTGGGCCGACGCATCGTCGCCCGTCACGCCGACGTCCGCGACCATAACGGGCTGGCCGGGGCGCTCAGCGCCGGGACGGCCGAACTCGGGCCCGCGACTATCGTGGTCGCGAATGCCGGCATCGCCCCGATGACGCCCGGCACGGACCTGGCGCAGTGGCGCGACGTGGTCGACGTCAACCTCACCGGCGTCTTCCACACCGTCGAGGTCGCGCTGCCGCAGATGCTCGCGTACGGGAACGGCGGCAGCATCATCATGATCAATTCGACGGCCGGGCTGAACGGCATCGGCGGGCCCGGGGCCGGAAGCCTCGGCTACACCGCAGCCAAGCACGGCGGCGTCGGGCTCATGCGGGCGTACGCGAACCTGCTCGCGCCGCACGGGATCCGGGTGAACTCGGTCCACCCGACCGGCGTTGACACCCCGATGGTGAGCAACCCGGCGATGCAGGCGTTCTTCCGCTCCGGCGAGGGCCAGGCCAACGCGACGACCAACGCGATGCCGGTAGGGATGATCGCCCCGCAGGACGTGGCCAACGCGGTGCTCTGGCTGGCCAGTGACGAAGCCCGCTACGTCACGGGGGTCGCGCTGCCCGTCGACGCCGGCTACTCCAACAAGAAGTGACGGTCAAGGAGATGAGCAAGCCATGAGCGCCGCCGAGCGCCCGCTGGCCGGGCAGTTCGCCGCGGTCACCGGCGGCAGCAAGGGGATCGGCCTCGGCATCGCACGGCGGTTCGTGCAGGCGGGGGCGAGCGTCGTGCTGCTCGCCCGCACCGAGGCCCCGCTCGTGGAGGCGTGCGACTCGCTCGAGACCGAGATACGCGCGGACGAGCAGGTGCACTGGATCGCGATGGACACCAGCCAGCCGGAGTCCATCGCCGCGGGCTTCGCCGCGATGGCGGGGCGCATCCCGCGCCTCAACGTCTTCGTCGCCAACGCCGGCTCGGGCAGCATGAGCCCGTTCGCCGAAATGTCCCTGCAGGACTGGCAGGGCCTGGTCGACCTGAACCTCACCGGCACGTTCCTCACCTGCCAGGCAGCGGCCCGGCGCATGCTCACCGAGCCGGCCGGCGACAACCATGCGATCCTCGCGGTGACGTCGATCCGCGCGACCACGGTTCTGCCCGGCCGGGCCGCCTACTCGGCGACGAAGGCCGCGGTGAACCAGCTGGTGCGGATCGCCGCCTACGAGCTCGCGGAGCACCGGATCCGGGTCAACGCCCTGGCGCCCGGCATCACCGCGACCGATATCACGATGGCCCGGGTCCCCGAGGTGTTCGACCGGATCGGCGACACGGTCCCGCTGGGCCGCGCCGCCACCCCGCTCGACGCGGCCGAGGCAGCGCTGTACCTGTGCAGCGCGGCAGGCCGGTTCGTCACCGGAACCCTGCTGACCGTCGACGGCGGTGAGTCGCTGGCCTGAACGGGGCGACGGGTCAGCGGGTCAGCGGGTCAGCGCAACTCCGCGCGGCGGACCTTGCCGCTGATGGTCTTGGGAAGCTCGTCCCGGAACTCGACGATGCGCGGGTACTTGTACGCGGCCAGCCGCTCGCGGGCGAACGCGATGAGCTCGGGCCCGGTCACCTCGGCCCCGCGGCGCCGGACAACGACGGCCTTCACGGTCTCGCCGCGGTATAGATCCGGCACGCCGACGACGCTGACCTCGGCAACAGCCGGGTGCGCGAACAGGACGTCCTCGACCTCGCGCGGCCAGATCTTGAACCCGGCGGCGTTGATCTGGTCCTTCTTGCGGTCGATCACGAAGTACCAGCCGCCGGCATCGGCGAACCCGACGTCCCCGGTGTGCAGCCCGTCCGCGCGGAACGCGTGGCTGGTTTCCTCCGGCTTGCGCCAGTAGCCGGGCACGACCTGAGGGCCGCTGATCACCAGCTCGCCGGTCTGGCCCTGCGGCAGCCGCGCCAGATCGTCGTCGACGACGTGCACGGACGTCGCCGTGACCGGCAGCCCGACCGACACGAAGGCCCCGGCCGGGTCGAGCGGCGCCCTGGTGCCCAGCGGGACCATCAGGGCCGGGGACGTCGTCTCCGTCAGCCCGTACACGGGGTACAGGTAGCAGCCCATCCGCGCCTCGACGTCCCCGAATTCGTCGGCCGGCTGCCGGTGGTGGCGACGCTCGACGACCTCGACGAAGAGGCGCTGGTCGACATCCTGACCAAGCCCAAGAACGCGCTGGTGAAGCAGTATCAGCGCCTGTTCGAGATGGAAGACGTGCGCCTCGAATTCAACGACGAGGCGATGAAGGCGATCGCGCACAAGGCGATCGCGCGCAAGACCGGCGCGCGCGGCTTGCGCTCCATCATGGAGGCGATCCTGCTGGAGCCCATGTTCGAATTGCCCGGGCTCGAAGGCGTCACCGGCATGGTCATCAACCGCGAGGTGGTTGAAGGCCGCGCCCAGCCTCTCCATATCTATTCCGAGCGCCGGGGCGACGTTACCACCAGCGCCTGAAGTCCCGGGAAATCCGCTTTACGCCCGAGTGCGCGGGGCTTCGCGCTTGCGCGCCGGCGATCCCGTCCGCGCCGTGGCCGTTCCTCGGCCGCCCCTTGATTCCGCCTTGCCCGCTCGCCATTTTATAATGTGTTATAGTGACCGAACGGCCATCAGGTTTGGCCGCGTCCGGTCGTTATGGCCCCGGCATCCTCCTCCCGCCGGGGTTCCCTCGAAAGGAGCCTTATGCTGGATTTGCCCCGCGGTACTCTCTATCCCGTTCTGCCGCTCAGAGACATCGTCGTCTTCCCGCACATGATCGTGCCGCTGTTCGTCGGCCGCGAGAAATCGGTGCGCGCGCTCGAGGACGTGATGAAGGACGACAAGCAGATCCTGCTGGTGACGCAGAAGAACGCGGCCCAGGACGATCCGACCCCGGCCGACATCTACTCGGTCGGCACGATCGGCACGGTGTTGCAGCTTTTGAAGCTGCCCGACGGCACGGTCAAGGCGCTGGTCGAGGGCGGCGGCCGCGCGCGCATCACGCGCTTTGCCGAGAACGAGGCCTTCTTCCAGGCCCATGCCGAGCCGGTTCCGGACAAGACCGGCGAGGCCCAGGAGCTCGAGGCGCTGGCGCGCACCGCGGTGACCCAGTTCGAGCACTACATCAAGCTCAACAAGAAGATTCCGCCCGAGGTGCTGGTTTCCATCAATCAGATCGAGGATTCCTCGAAGCTGGCCGACACCTTGGCGTCTCACCTGGTGCTGAAGATTCCCGAGAAGCAGGAGCTGCTGGAGACCGAGAGCGTGTCCGAGCGCCTGGAAAAGGTCTTCGGCTACATGGAAAGCGAAATCGGCGTTCTCCAGGTCGAGAAGCGCATCCGCTCGCGCGTCAAGCGCCAGATGGAGAAGACGCAACGCGAGTACTACCTCAACGAACAGTTGAAGGCGATCCAGAAGGAGCTGGGCGAGGGCGAGGACGGCCGCGACGAGCTGGCCGAACTCGAGGAGCGCATCAACAAGACCAAGTTCAGCAAGGAAGCGCGCGACAAGGCCGTGGGCGAGATGAAAAAGCTCCGCACCATGAGCCCGATGTCGGCCGAGGCGACGGTGGTCCGGAACTATCTCGACTGGCTGTTGTCGATTCCCTGGCAGCACCGCACCAAGGTGAAGCGCGACATCCGCGCCGCCCAGAAGGTGCTCAACGACGATCATTTCGGCCTCGAGAAGGTCAAGGAGCGCATCCTCGAATATCTCGCGGTGCAGAACCGCATGCGCAAGGTGAAGGGCCCGATCCTGTGCTTGGTCGGCCCGCCCGGCGTGGGCAAGACCTCGCTCGGCAAGTCGGTGGCGCGCGCCACCGGGCGCAACTTCGTGCGCATGTCGCTGGGCGGCGTGCGCGACGAGGCCGAGATCCGCGGCCACCGCCGCACCTATATCGGCTCGATGCCCGGCAAGATCATCCAGGGCATGAAGAAGGCGAAGACCTCGAACCCGCTCTTCCTGTTGGACGAGGTGGACAAGCTCGGCCAGGATTGGCGCGGCGACCCCAGCTCGGCGCTGTTGGAAGTGCTCGATCCCGAGCAGAATTCGACCTTCAACGACCATTACCTCGAGGTCGATTACGATCTGTCGGACGTGATGTTCGTCACCACGGCCAACACGCTGCGGATGCCGCAGCCGCTGATGGACCGCATGGAGATCATCCGTCTCCCCGGCTACACCGAGGACGAGAAGGTCGAGATCGCGCGCCGCCACTTGATTCCGAAGCAGGTCAAGGCGCACGGCCTCAAGCAAGCGGAATGGTCGATCACCGACGACGCGTTGCAGGACCTCATCCGCTACTACACGCGCGAGGCCGGCGTGCGCAATCTCGAGCGCGAGACTCGCCAATCTCGCCCGCAAGGCGATCAAGGAAATCCTGATGCGCAAGCTGAAGCGCGTCACGATCTCGCGCCGGAACCTGGAGAAATACGCCGGCGTCCGCCGCTTCCGCTACGGCGAGGTGGAGGAAACCGATCTGGTCGGCGTCACCACCGGGCTCGCTTGGACCGAGGTCGGCGGCGAGCTGTTGTCGATCGAGGCGGTGATCGTGCCCGGCAAGGGCAAGGTCACGGCCACCGGCAAGCTCGGCGACGTGATGAAGGAATCGGTGCAGGCGGCGGAAAGCTACGTCAAGTCGCGCGCTCCCGCCTTCGGCATCACGCCCACCGTGTTGGAGAAGAAGGACATCCACGTCCACGTGCCCGAGGGCGCCACGCCCAAGGACGGGCCTTCGGCCGGCGTCGCCATGGTGACCTCGATCGTCTCGGTGCTGACCGGCATTCCGGTCAGGAAGGACATCGCCATGACCGGCGAGATCACCTTGCGCGGCCGCGTGTTCCCGATCGGCGGTTTGAAGGAGAAGCTGCTGGCGGCGTTGCGCGGCGGCCTCACCACCGTGCTCATCCCCAAGGAGAACGAGAAGGACCTGGCCGAGATCCCGGACAACGTGAAGAAGGGATTGACCATCGTCCCGGTCGGCACGGTCGACGAGCTGTTGGCCCATGCGCTGATCAAGCCCCTCACGCCCATCGTCTGGAACGAGGAGCCCGAGCCGGCCGCGATTTGCCGCCGCCCAAGACCGAGGACGACCGCTCCGGCGTGGTCACGCATTAGAGCGATATAGGCTTGAGCGCGTTCGCCAAAGGCGGAACGCGGTGGCGCGAGTTGCCCGCGATTCGTTCCTGGAATCCGCGGGAAAATGCGCTCAATCGCGGCGTGTCACGATTGACGCCCGTAAAACCGCCGATCTAGACTCAAGCTTCGACCGGGATTGCCGGTTTGGCGCAAGGGGAGTTGCCCGTGAACAAGATTGAACTTGTGGACGCCATCGCTACCGCCGCGAACATCAAGAAGTCGGAAGCCGAGACCGTGCTCGACGCGGTGCTTGATTCGATCACATCCGAGCTGAAGAAGGGCAACGAGGTCCGTCTCGTGGGCTTCGGCACCTTCGTGGTCTCCCATCGCGCCGCCTCCGAAGGGCGCAACCCGCGCACCGGCGAGGCCATCAAAATCCCCGCCAAGAAGCTGCCGCGCTTCCGCGCCGGCAAGGGATTGAAGGACGCGATCGCCTGATCCCGCGCGGGCTCTGCCCGTGCGCGCGCGCTCACCGATTTTGGTCTAGACTGCACCCGGGCGGGCGATTAGCTCAGCGGTAGAGCACCTCGTTTACACCGAGGGGGTCGGAGGTTCGAAACCTTCATCGCCCACCAGCCTTCGCTGCTTCGCAGCTACGGCTTGGCAAGCCGGCGGAGACTATCGCGATTGGTGATAGCCGACCATGCCGCCCCAGATGCTCTTTTCGCAGGTCACGTTGGTAAAGCCGACCAGGCGAAACACCTCGGACAGCTCTTCCGGCGTATAGAAATTCGAGATCGCATCCTTGAAATAAATGCCGCAATCCCGGGTTGCTTCCGTCGATCCGAAAACCACGCGGTCCAGGCCACCGAAAGGCGCAGGAAGCGCAGATAAAGCCATTCGACGAGCGGTTGCTCGGCTTCAGCATGTCGCAATGATAAAAATCTCCGCCCGGCTTCAGGACGCGCAGAATCTCCGGCAATACCTTGTCCAACAGCAGATGGCGCGACGCGGCCTGCAGCGTGACGACGTCGAATGAATGATCCGGAAACGGCAGTTCATGCACGTCGTGGATCACGCTTTCGATGCGAACGCCGTATTTCCGGGCGCGGCGCTGGCCCTGTTCCTGCATTTCCTTGCTGCGATCGATCGCCGTGACGGAAATGTCCGGCTGTTTGCGCAACAGCCGGATGCCGATGTCGTTGGTGCCGGCGCACACGTCGAGCACCTTGTAACCCGGTTCCAGCTTGATCGTCCGGACGAACTGCCAAACCCACAATTCCCACAAACCGAAACTCGCGACGATATTCGCCAGACGATAATATTTCGGCACGTCCTCGAAAACCTTGGGAATCATTTCTTCCCAAGCGTGGGAAAAGAGCGAGCGCCGTCGCTGTTCCCGTTGATGGAAAATTTCCGGCGTCATCGCAACGGATCCGGCGCCGTTCATGGCGAAATCTTTCTGGCCGAGAGCGCGACCCTTCATCCGGTTACTCCTTGAAAATCTCATGGGTGCCGGGGATGAATACCCATGGATATTAACGCCACTTCCGGTCGAAACTCCATGCCGATGATTGCAGGAAAGGCCCGTAAACCGCGGGAATTCTCATCACCATCAGGCAATTTCCGGGACAGGATAGCTCAAACGCCCCGGTTCCTGAATGCGGCAAACTACGTACCCGCAAGATGGCTCTTTCCCGCCGTTTAACCCGGTCCGGGGTCATTTTGTCGCACTTCGGACGGTCGCGCGATGCGCCGCAACCGGCGCAAAAGCCGGGCTACCGCTTGTCGTAAATCTGCCGCGCGCGGCCCACAAAAGCGTCGAGGGTCTTCCTCGCGATCTGGGGTTCGTCGAACAACGCCTGCATGGCATGCTGGAGGAGCGACGAGCGCATTTCCAAGGTGCTTTCGTATTCGACGATCGTCGCGTGGTCATCGACCGGGAGGAATTCCCACTTCTGGTCGAATCGCTTGAACAGCAAATCGCGGGAGACGACATCGATCCGTCGCGGCGCGTCCAGCACGGCATGAGTCGTGAAACGCGCGCGCATTCCCTTGAACCGCAGGATTTGGTCGACTTCGAGCCGATTGCCGTCGCGCCGGCGGATCTCGCATCGCGACGAACCACGGAATGAATTCCGGATATTTCTCCACGTCGGCGACAAGCTCGAAGAGTTGCCGCTGGCCGTATCGAAACTCACGACGCTCATGATGACTGGACATGGGGCAATACCCGCCACCGCTCTTTCCGGTAAACTGCGGCAACAGACGGAGGTTCGCAACCTTCATCGCCCGCCAGATTGATCATCGGTTCGCTGCCCGTGTTTTCCAGTCCGTGCCATTACAACTTATAATTATGATGTGGAGTTGCTTTCTACATTCTATATAATAGGAAATGTTACCGCGGGCGAGGGGGGTCGAAATTGGCACCGTGGCGATATCCGGTTTTTATCGTTTGCCTGGTCCTGCCGGTGGCCAGCGGCTGCACCGTGGCGCGCATCAGTCATCCCGACGGGACGACCGAAACACAGTATTCGATTTTTACGCCGTTGGTCTTGGCCTATTCGGCCGGGCAAGGCGACATGGTGGAGCTCCGCGGTTTTGGACTAAGCGCCGGTCCCGAGACCGCAGCCGCGGGCTATTACCACGTCGAATTATACGTGGCGGATTCCACATGCCGGATCGTGGTCTGGCCGGAAACGGATTCCGAATTGGCGACGCTGGATAGTTTTTTGCAGCATCATTCCGATGCCTGCGCTCCTTTGGGAGAATGAACATGAAACCCTATGCTCTATGCCTCATTGCGTGCGGTGCGATTTCGGCGGCCGCGTGCAGCAATGTGAATACGCCGCTGCTGTTCGGGCAAACTCAGACGGTGGGAATCACCATCAACGGCAGCACGACCACGCAAGGGGGCGAACTCACTTTGGGTTATCGCGATTACGATATCGCGATCATCCCGACCACCGTGACCCAGGGATCCGGTGCGGTGACGCAGTTGAATGCGACGGCGGGAGACGGTTTCAGCGATGCGCTTTCCGTCATCGGTCAATTCCAGGTCAGCGCCCAAGGCGCCGGCCCGCAAGTTACGTTGGGAAAATTCTTTGCCACCGGGCTCGCGGCCAAGACTCTGGCCGACGGCTTCAAGGCTCAACTGAGTAAGTGAGCGGGATCCTGTAACCCGTCCCATTGCCCTGACCGAGGCCATCATGCCAACCGCGTCCACTGGATCTCCACCCCCAACGCCGCCAACGCCGCCAACGCCGCCGACGCCGCCGACGCCACCGACGCCACCGACGCCGCCAACGCCGCCAACGCCGCCAACGCCATCAACTCCGCGGACACGAACGACATCATCGACGTCATCCTCGTAGCCCGCCCGGGCGCGGGGAAGCCATGACAAGGGCGGTTGATTTGCGCCTTTGACGAATCCCGAGACGGACGGGGTCCGGACGCGCCCGACGGCTCGGTCGAACGCCGCACCAGCGTCATGTTCGGCGGCGACAGGCTCGACGACTTCTACGTCACCTCGATGGCGCGGGTGAAGCCCCCGGCCGTGCACGACCTGTTTCATCGCAAGGCCAAGCCGCAATTCACCGCCGGCCATCTGTTCCGGATTTGCGGCCTCGGCATCGCCGGATTGCCCGAGCCGCGTTTCGCCGGGTGAGCGCGGACCGCCGGACGCTCGCCGCCATTCTCGTACTGCACTGCGGCAAATGCGCCCGATCGCATTGCCGAATCGTCCAAAACCCAGGAAATCCGCCAAAAAACCGGGGCCGGGCGGCTTGACACCCCTAGGGTCCCGGAGTACGAGATGCCGCCGAGGTGTCGGTGCTGTGGGGGTGTAGCTCAGTTGGTTAGAGCGCCGGCCTGTCACGCCGGAGGTCGCGGGTTCGAGCCCCGTCACTCCCGCCATCTCGCGTGATATTGACGGCCAGCTTTTTGCAGCGCAGCATCCGTGCCGCCCGGCGTTAAGGCGGGAGTGAGGGATCGATGGAAAACCTGCTGCGCGACTATCTTCCCATCCTGATCTTCATCGGCGTCGCCATCGGCTTGGCGGTGGTGATCGTGCTCGCCTCGTGGCTCTTGGCGCGCCAGCGCCCCGACGCCGCGAAACTGTCGCCCTATGAGTGCGGCTTCCCGTCCTTCGGCGATGCCCGCTCCAAATTCGACGTGCGCTTCTACCTCGTCGCGATCTTGTTCATCATCTTCGATCTCGAAGTGGCCTTCCTGTTTCCCTGGGCGGTGGCGCTGGGCAAGCTCGGCATGTTCGGCTTCTGGTCGATGATCGTGTTCCTCGGCGTGCTCACCATCGGCTTCATCTATGAGTGGAAGAAGGGAGCGTTGGAATGGGAGTGATCGCGCCCGCCGACACCTTTTCCGAGATTCGCCGCAAGGGATTCCTCCTCTCGTCCGTCGATCAGCTGGTCAACTGGGCGCAGAGCGGCTCGCTCTGGCCGGTGACCTTCGGTCTGGCGTGCTGCGCGATCGAGATGATGCACGTCGCCGCTTCGCGCTACGATCTCGACCGCTTCGGCGTCGTCTTCCGTCCTTCCCCGCGCCAATCCGACGTGATGATCGTCGCCGGCACGCTCACCAACAAGATGGCGCCGGCGTTGCGCAAGGTCTACGACCAGATGGCCGAGCCGCGCTGGGTGATCTCGATGGGCTCCTGCGCCAATGGCGGCGGCTATTACCACTATTCCTATTCGGTGGTGCGCGGCTGCGACCGCATCGTGCCGGTGGACATCTACGTGCCCGGCTGCCCGCCCAGCGCCGAGGCGTTGCTCTACGGCATTCTGCAACTGAAAAAGAAGATCAACCGTCAGCGCCGATTCTCGCGCTGAACGGTCTGACGGGACGCACATGACCAAAACGCTCCAGGAACTGGGCGATCATCTCGCGGCATCCTTGCCGGGCGACGTCTTGAAGCACGAGATCGCGCTGGGCGAGCTGATGGTCTCGGTCAAGCGCGACTCAATCGTGCGCGCGCTCGAATTCCTGCGCGACGATCCGGATTGCCGGTTCGCGCAGATGACCGACATTTGCGGCGTCGATTTTCCGGACCGCGGCGAGCGGTTCGAGGTCGTCTATAACCTGTTGAGCCTCACTCTCAATCACCGCATCCGCGTGAAGGTGACTGCTTCCGAGGATACGCCGGTGCCGTCGGCGGCGGCGGTTTTCAGCTCCGCCGGCTGGTACGAGCGCGAGGTGTGGGACCTCTACGGCGTCTATTTCTCCGGCCATCCCGATTTGCGGCGCATCCTCACCGATTACGGCTTCGAAGGCCACCCGATGCGCAAGGACTTCCCGCTGACGGGCTATGTCGAGGTGCGCTACGACGAGGAACAGAAGCGCGTGATCTACGAGCCGGTGAAACTCAAGCAGGAGTTCCGCAGCTTCGATTTCCTCTCGCCCTGGGAAGGCATGAACCAGATTCTGCCGGGCGACGAGAAGGCCACGCGCGGAGGGGCCAAATGACCGACGCCGCGTCGACCGCCACCGCCGAATCCCTGATCAAGACCTTCACCATGAATTTCGGGCCGCAGCATCCGGCGGCCCATGGCGTGCTGCGCCTCGTGCTCGAGATGGACGGCGAGACGGTGAAGCGCGCCGATCCGCATATCGGCCTGTTGCACCGGGGCACCGAGAAACTGATCGAGTACAAGACCTATCTCCAGGCCGTGCCCTATTTCGACCGGTTCGATTACGTCTCGCCGATGGGCGAGGAGCACGCCTTCGCGCTGGCGGTCGAGAAGCTGATGGGCATAACGCCGCCGCCGCGCGCGCAATATATCCGCGTGCTCTATGCCGAGATCACGCGCATCCTCAATCACAGCTTCAACGTCTCCGCCTTCGGGTTGGATGTCGGCGCCATCACGCCGCTGCTCTGGCTCTTCGAGGAGCGCGAGAAGCTGTTTGAATTCTACGAACGGGTTTCGGGCGCGCGGATGCACGCGGCCTATTTCCGCCCCGGCGGCGTGCATCAGGATATGCCGGCGGGACTGGCCGACGACATCTATGCCTTCATCGAGCGGTATCCCAAGTCGGCTCGACGATCTGGAACAGTCTGCTCACCGAGAACCGCATCTTCAAGCAGCGCACCGTCGATATCGGCCGCATCAGCGCGGCCGACGCCATCGACTGGGGCTTCACCGGGTCGACGCTGCGGGGCTCGGGCGTGGCCTGGGATATCCGCAAGGCGCAGCCCTACGACGTCTATGCCGAGATGGATTTCGACGTCCCCGTCGGCAAGAACGGCGATTGCTGGTCGCGTTATCTGGTGCGGGTGGAAGAGATGCGCCAGTCGCTCCGGATCATGAAACAGGCGCTCGACAAGATGCCGGCGGGCCCGGTGATGGTGGACGACCACAAGGTGGCGCCGCCGCCGCGCCGCGAGATGAAGGCGTCGATGGAAGCCCTGATCCATCACTTCAAGCTCTATACCGAGGGCTATCACGTGCCGGCGGGCGAAACCTATGCGGGGGTGGAAGCGCCCAAGGGCGAGTTCGGCGTCTACATCGTCGCCGACGGCAGCAACCGCCCTTATCGCTGCAAGATCCGCTCGCCCGGCTATGCCTTCCTCCAGGGCCTCGATTTCCTGACGCGCGGCCACATGCTGGCCGACGTGGTGGCGATCATCGCCTCGACCGACCTCGTCTTCGGCGAGATCGACCGATGAGCGGCCCGGCCCAGGACAAACCCGTGGCGCAGCCCAAGAGCTTCGCCTTCTCGCCCGAGAATTTGAAAAAGGCTCAGGCCCACATCGCCAAATATCCGCCGGGGCGCCAGGCCAGCGCGGTGCTGCCGCTCCTCGATCTGGCGCAGCGCCAGAGCGGCAATTGGCTGCCGCGCGCCGCCATGGATGCGGTGGCCCAGATGCTGAACATGCCCGCGATCCGGGTCTACGAGGTGGCTTCGTTCTACGCCATGTTCAATCTCAAGCCCGTGGGCAAGCATTTCTTCCAGATCTGCACCACCACGCCGTGCTGGCTCCGGGGTTCCGACCAGGTGGTGAATGCCTGCCGGAAAAAGCTCGGCATCGGCATCGGCGAGACGACTCAGGACGGCCTCTTCACGCTGACGGAAGTCGAGTGCCTGGGCGGCTGCGTCAACGCGCCGATCATCCAGGTGAACGACGATTTCTACGAGGACCTCGACGGCAAATCGACCGAAGACCTGATCGACGCGCTCAAGGCGGGCAAGACACCGCCGGCCGGCTCGGTGAAAAAGCGCCAGGGCTCGGCGCCCGAGGGCGGCGCCACCACGCTCAAGGAATTGTCCTTCGCCGGAGGCAAGAAATAATGCTCGCCGACAAGGACCGCATCTTCACCAATCTCTACGGGCAATTCGATTGGCGCTTGGACGGCGCGCGCAAGCGCGGCGATTGGGACGGCACCAAGGAATTGATCTTGAAGGGCCGCGATTGGATCGTGAACGAGGTCAAGGCCTCGGGCCTGCGCGGGCGCGGCGGGGCGGGTTTCCCCACCGGCCTCAAATGGTCCTTCATGCCCAAGACCAGCGACAAGCCGTGCTATCTGGTGGTCAACGCGGATGAAAGCGAGCCCGGCACCTGCAAGGACCGCGACATCCTCCGCTACGATCCGCACAAGCTGATCGAAGGCGCTTTGCTGGCCTCGGTCGCGATGGGCGCGCATGCCTGTTACATCTATATCCGCGGCGAGTTCTACAACGAGGCCGTCAATCTCCAGCATGCGATCGACGAGGCCTATGCCGCCAAGCTGATCGGCCCGAACGCCTGCGGCTCGGGCTTCGATTTCGAGCTCTATCTCCATCGCGGCGCCGGCGCCTATATCTGCGGCGAGGAAACCGGCCTCTTGGAATCGCTCGAGGGCAAGAAGGGCCAGCCGCGCCTGAAGCCGCCTTTCCCGGCCGCCGTCGGGCTTTACGGCTGCCCGACCACGGTCAACAACGTCGAAAGCATCGCCGTGGTGCCGGCCATATTGCGCCGGGGGGCGCCCTGGTTCGCCGCCATCGGCCGGCCCAAGAACGAAGGCACCAAGGTCTATTGCATCTCCGGCCACGTCGAAAAGCCGTGCAACGTCGAAGAGGCGATGGGCATTCCGCTCAAGGAACTGATCGAGAAATACGCCGGCGGCGTGCGCGGCGGCTGGGACAATCTGTTGGCCGTGATCCCGGGCGGTTCCTCCGTGCCGGTGATCCCGAAATCGGTCTGCGACACCGTGCTGATGGATTTCGACGCGCTCAAGGACGTCAAATCCGGCCTCGGCACCGCCGCCGTGATCGTGATGGATAAGAGCACCGACATCATCAAGGCGATCGCGCGCCTGGCCAAGTTCTACAAGCATGAGAGCTGCGGCCAATGCACGCCCTGCCGCGAAGGCGCGGGCTGGATGTGGCGGGTGATGGAGCGCATGGTCAAGGGAGAGGCCGAGACGCGCGAGATCGACACGCTGCTGCAGGTTTCCTACGAGATCGAGGGCCACACCATCTGCGCGCTGGGCGATGCCGCCGCCTGGCCGATCCAGGGGCTGATCCGCCATTTCCGTCCGGAGATGGAGCGGCGCATCCGGGAATACCGCAAAGTGGCGGCGGAGTAATGCCATGCCGAAGCTGACCATCAACGGAAAAGCGGTCGAGGTGGCCCCGGGCATGACCGTGCTCCAGGCCTGCCAGCAGGCGGGTTTCGAGGTGGCGCATTTCTGCTTCCACCAGCGTCTCGCCATCGCCGGCAATTGCCGCATGTGCCTGGTCGAGCAGGAGAAGTCGCCCAAGCCCATCGCCTCCTGCGCCATGCCCGCGGCCGAGGGCATGGTGATCCACACCGACAGCGAGATGGCGAAGAAGGCGCGCCACGGCGTGATGGAATTCCTGCTCATCAACCATCCGCTCGACTGCCCGATCTGCGACCAGGGCGGCGAATGCGATTTGCAGGATCAGGCCATGGCCTACGGCTTCGACCGCAGCCGCTATCTGGAAAACAAGCGCGCGGTGAAGGAGAAGGATTTCGGGCCGCTGGTCGCGACCGCGATGACCCGCTGCATCCACTGCACGCGCTGCATCCGCTTCGCCACCGAGATCGCCGGGGTCGAGGACCTCGGGGCGACGGGTCGCGGCGAGAACATGGAGATCGGCACCTATATCGAAAAGTCGCTGACCTCGGAGCTGTCGGCCAACATCATCGATCTTTGCCCGGTCGGTGCGCTGACGGCGAAGCCCTACGCCTTCGTCGCCCGGCCCTGGGAGTTGACCAAGACCGAAAGCGTCGACGTGCTCGACGCCGTCGGCTCCAACATCCGCGTCGATGCGCGCGGGCCGGCGGTGCTGCGCGTGCTGCCGCGCCTCAACGAGGACGTGAACGAGGAATGGATTTCCGATAAGACCCGTTTCGCCTTGGACGGGTTGTTGAAGCGCCGCCTCGACCGGCCTTATGTGCGCAAAGCGGGCAAGCTCGAGGAAGCCTCGTGGCCCGAGGCCTTCGCCGCCATATCGTCCCGGCTCAAGGGCGTGGCAGGATCGCGCATCGCCGCGATAGCCGGCAATCTGGCCGATTGCGAGGCGATGCTGGCGCTGAAGGATTTGATGACGGCGTTGGGCTCGCCCCATCTCGATTGCCGCCAGGACGGCGCCGCGCTCGATCCTTCCTGCCGCGCGGGCTATGTGTTCAACACCACCATTGCCGGAATCGAGCAGGCCGATGCCTGTCTCCTGATCGGCACCAATCCGCGCGTCGAGGCGGTGATGGTCAATGCGCGGCTCAGGAAGCGCTGGCTCAGGGGCGGATTCAAGGTGGGCGTGATCGGGCCGAAGCGCGATCTCACTTATCCCGTAGCGCAACTCGGCGCCGGGCCCGAGACGCTGAAGGAACTGGCCGCCGGCAAGCACGAATGGAACGAGACGCTCAAGGCGGCGAAAAATCCGATGCTGATCCTGGGCATGGGCGCGCTGGCGCGCAAGGACGGCGCGGCCATTCTCGCTCTCGCGCGCAAGCTGGCCGAAAGCGCCGGCATGATCCGCGAGGATTGGAACGGCTTCAACGTGCTGCACACCGCCGCATCGCGCGTCGGCGGGCTCGATCTGGGCTTCGTGCCCGGCCCGGGCGGCAAGGATTTGGCCGGAATTCTCGCGGGCGCGGAAAAGGGCGAGATCGAGGCGGTCTATCTCCTGGGCGCCGACGAGATCGACATGAAGCGGCTGGGCAAGGCCTTCGTCATCTATCAAGGCCATCACGGCGACGCCGGCGCCCATCGCGCCGATGTGGTGCTGCCGGGCGCGGCCTATACCGAGAAGGACGCGACTTACGTGAACACCGAGGGCCGCGTCCAGTTGGGCCGCCGCGCCGTCTTCCCGCCGGGCGACGCGCGCGAGGATTGGACCATCCTGCGCGCCTTGTCCGAGGCGCTGGGCAAGACGCTGCCTTATGACAGCCTGGGCGCGCTGCGCCGGTCCATGGTCAAAGCCAACCCGGTTTTCAGCCATATCGACGACGTGCCGCGCTCCGCCTGGGGCAAGTTCGGCAAGGAAGGGCCGGTCGAATCCTCGCCTTTCGTCCATCCGATATCCGATTTCCACCGCACCGACGCCATCAGCCGCGCCTCCGTCACCATGGCGGAATGCGCCGCGGCCTTGAAGCGCGAGCAGGAGAAGACCGGCACCCATGGTTGACGTCTGGCGCATCTATGGCTGGCCGACGGCGCTGATGCTCGCCGAGATCCTGGCGATCATCCTGCCGTTGCTGGTGGCGGTCGCTTATCTCACCCTGGCCGAGCGCAAGGTGATAGCGGCGATGCATCTGCGTAAAGGGCCCAACGTGGTGGGACCCTTCGGGCTGTTCCAACCGCTCGCCGACGGCCTCAAGCTGTTCATGAAAGAGTCGGTGATCCCGGCCGGCGCCAATCGCGGCGTCTTCCTGGCGGCGCCGATCCTGACCTTCGTCTTGAGTCTGGTCGCCTGGGCGGTGATCCCGTTCGACCAGGGCGTGGTGCTGGCCAACATCAACGTCGGCGTGCTCTATCTCTTCGCGATCTCCTCGCTCGGCGTCTACGGCATCATCATGGCCGGCTGGGCGTCCAATTCCAAATACGCCTTCCTCGGCGCGTTGCGCGCGGCGGCGCAGATGGTGTCCTACGAGGTCTCGATCGGCTTCGTCATCGTCAGCGTGCTGCTCTGCGTCGGCTCCTTGAATCTGACCGCCGTGGTCGAGGCGCAGAAGACGGTGTGGTTCGCGCTGCCGCTGCTGCCGATGTTCGTGGTGTTCTTCATCTCGGGATTGGCCGAGACCAATCGCTCGCCCTTCGACCTGGTCGAGGGCGAAAGCGAGCTGGTGGGCGGGTTCTTCGTCGAATATTCGGCCATGCCCTTCGCGCTGTTCTACCTGGGCGAATACGCCAACATGATCCTGATGAGCGCCATGACCAGCATCCTGTTTTTGGGCGGCTGGCTGCCGCCCGTCGCGGTGGCGCCCTTCACCTGGATTCCCGGCCCGATCTGGTTCTTCGCCAAGATGGCCTGCGTGCTGTTCTGCTTTCTGTGGGTGCGGGCGAGCTTCCCGCGCTTCCGTTACGACCAGCTGATGCGGCTGGGGTGGAAGGTGTTCCTGCCGCTGTCGCTGTTCTGGCTGGTGGCCACGGCGGGCGTGCTCACGGCCTTCGGCTGGCTGCCGGGCTCGGGAGGCTGAGGAGGGACCATGGCGATGCTCGACCGCTCCGCGCGCTCCCTGCTCTTGTACGAGCTGGTCTCGGGCATGTTGCTGACGCTGAGCTACATGTTCAAGCGCCCGGTCACGGTGAATTACCCCTATGAAAAAGGGCCGCTCTCCCCGCGCTTCCGCGGCGAGCACGCGCTCCGCCGATATCCCAACGGCGAGGAGCGCTGCATCGCCTGCAAGCTGTGCGAGGCGGTCTGCCCGGCGCTGGCCATCACCATCGAGGCCGAGGCGCGCGCCGACGGCAGCCGGCGGACGACCCGGTACGACATCGACATGACCAAGTGCATCTATTGCGGCTTCTGCCAGGAGGCCTGCCCGGTCGACGCCATCGTCGAGGGACCCAATTTCGAATATTCCACCGAGACCCGCGAGGAGCTGTTCTACGACAAGGACAAGCTGCTGGCGAACGGCGACCGCTGGGAAGCGGAGATCGCCAAGAATCTCTCTCTCGACGCGCCTTACCGGTGAGCGAGCCATGATCATCCAGGCGCTTGCCTTCTACGCCTTCGCCGCCGTCACCATCGCCGCGGGCGTTTTGGTGATCACGGCGCGCAACCCGGTGCATTCGGTGCTGTTCCTGATCCTGGCCTTCTTCAGCGGCGCCGGATTGTTCGTGCTGCTGGGGGCGGAATTCCTCGCCATGATCCTGGTCATCGTCTATGTCGGCGCGGTCGCGGTGCTGTTCCTGTTCGTGGTGATGATGCTCGACATCAATTTCGTCGAGCTGCGCCAGGGCTTCATGCGCTACCTGCCGGTCGGCGGGCTGATCGGCCTTTTGCTGCTGGTCGAACTGGTGTTGATGTTCGGCGCCTGGGCGTTCGCGCCCGAATCCGCCAGCGTCGCGGTGGCGCCGACGCCCGGCAACCTCTCCAACACCGCGGCGTTGGGCGCGCTGCTTTACACCCGCTACGTCTACGCCTTCCAGGCGGCGGGCATGATCCTGCTGGTCGCCATGATCGGCGCCATCGTGCTGACGCTCCGGGAGCGCAAGGACATGCGCCACCAGAAGATCGCGCAGCAGATCGCCCGCGGCCGCGCCGAGGCCGTCGAGATCGTCAAGGTCCGGCCGGGGCAGGGGGCCTGACATGTTCGAGATCGGCCTCGCCCATTACCTCACCGTGGCATCCATCCTGTTCACGCTCGGCATTTTCGGCATCTTCTTGAACCGCAAGAACGTGATCGTGATCCTGATGTCGGTCGAGCTGATGCTCTTGGCCGTGAACATCAACTTCATCGCCTTCTCCGCCTTCCTGCATGATCTGGTGGGCCAGATCTTCGCCATGTTCGTGTTGACGGTGGCGGCGGCCGAGGCCGCCATCGGCCTCGCCATCCTGGTGGTCTATTTCCGCAACCGCAGCACCATCGCGGTCGAAGACATCAATTCGATGAAAGGCTGAAATGACCATCGCCGCCATCTTCCTGCCCCTGCTCGGGGCCTTCATCGCCGGCTTCTTCGGCCGATGGATCGGCGACCGCGGCGCGCAGCTGGTCACTTGCCTGGCGCTGGCGATCGCGGCGGTGCTGGGCTGCGCGCTGTTCGTCGACGTGGCGCTCTACGGCCACGGCCGCACCGTCGATCTGCTCACCTGGATCGACACCGGCGATCTCCAGGTCGAATGGGCGCTCCGCTACGACACGCTGTCGGCGGTGATGGTGGCGATGGTGACCGTGGTGTCGTGCATGGTGCACGTCTATTCCGTCGGCTACATGGCGCACGACAAGTCGATCCCGCGCTTCATGGCGTATCTGTCGTTGTTCACCTTCTTCATGCTGATGCTGGTGACGGCGGACAATTTCGTGCAGATGTTCTTCGGCTGGGAAGGCGTCGGGCTCTGTTCCTACCTGCTGATCGGATTCTGGTACGACCGGCCTTCGGCCAACGCCGCGGCGATCAAGGCCTTCGTCGTCAACCGCATCGGCGATTTCGGCTTCGCGCTCGGCATCTTCACCGTCTATCTCATCTTCGGCTCGCTCCAGTTCGACACCGTCTTCGCCGCCGCGCCCGACGTGGCGCGCAACACCATCAACTTCCTGGGCTTCGACCTCGACGCCATCACCGTCGCCTGCATCCTCCTGTTCATCGGCGCCATGGGCAAATCGGCCCAGTTGGGATTGCACACCTGGCTGCCCGACGCGATGGAAGGCCCGACCCCGGTCTCGGCGCTGATCCACGCCGCCACCATGGTCACGGCCGGCGTGTTCATGCTGGCGCGGCTGTCGCCGCTGTTCGAATATTCGCCGGTCGCGCTCGGCGTCGTCGTCGTGGTCGGCGGCAGCACCGCGTTCTTCGCGGCCTCGATCGGCATGGCGCAGAACGACATCAAGCGCGTCATCGCCTATTCGACCTGCAGCCAATTGGGCTACATGTTCTTCGCCGCCGGCGTCTCGGCCTACGGCGCGGCCATGTTCCATCTCATCACCCACGCCTTCTTCAAGGCGCTGTTGTTCCTGGCCGCGGGCTCGGTGATCCACGCCGTGTCGGGCGAGCAGGACATGCGCAAGATGGGGGGCCTGCGCGCGCTCATTCCCGTCACATACGTGCTGATGTGGATCGGCAGCCTTTCGCTCGCCGGCATCTGGCCCTTCGCGGGATATTATTCCAAGGACACCATCCTCGAAGCCTCCTGGGCCGCGGGCGGGTTTCTCGGCAACTATGCCTTCTGGGTCGGAACCTTCTCGGCCTTCCTCACCGCGTTCTATTCCTGGCGGCTGTTGTTCCTGACCTTCCACGGCAAGCCGCGCGCCTCGCGCGAGGTCATGAGCCACGTCCATGAATCGCCCCCGGTGATGATCCTGCCGCTGGTGGTGCTGGCCCTGGGCGCGATCTTCGCCGGCATGATCGGGTTCCACTGGTTCGTCGGCGTGGCGCGCGACGGCTTCTGGCGCGATTCCATCCTGGTGCTGGCCGATCACGACAGCATCGAGGGCGCGGAACATGTGCCGTTCTGGGTTTCGAAGCTGCCCTTGGTGGTCGGGCTCTTGGGCATCTTCATGGCCTGGGTCGCCTATATCGCGCGGCCGGAGATTCCGGGGCAATTCACCAAAACCTTCCGCGCGCTTTACGTGTTCGTCTTGAACAAGTGGTATTTCGACGAGCTCTACGATTTCCTGCTGGTGCGGCCGGCCTTTGCGCTGGGCCGCTTTCTCTGGAAGGACGGCGACGGCAAGGTGATCGACGGCTTCGGCCCCGACGGCGTCACCTCGGTGACGCGCGGCCTCTCGGTCTTGGCGAGCCGTCTCCAGACCGGTTATCTCTACCATTACGCCTTCGCCATGCTCATCGGCGTCGTCGCTCTCGTATCCTGGTATCTGCTGCGGTCGGTGGGGGGCTGAACCATGGCGCATTGGCCGCTCCTGTCGCTGACCACGTTCCTGCCGCTTTTGGGCGTGCTGGCGATCATGCTGCTGCGCGGCAGCGACGAAGAGACCGCGCGCCTCGCGCGCTGGATCGCGCTCTGGACCTCGCTCGTGACATTCGCGGTCTCGGTCGAGGTATGGGCGGCCTTCGATCCCAGCCGCGCCGATTTCCAGCTGGTGGAAAAGGCCGACTGGCTGCCCGATTTCAACATCGCCTACCGCATGGGCGTCGACGGCATCTCGTTGTTCTTCGTGCTGCTCTCCACATTCCTGACGCCGATCTGCATTGTGGCGAGCTGGGTCGCCGTCACCAAGCGGGTCCGGGAATACATGATCGCCTTCCTGGTGCTCGAGACGATGATGGTCGGCACGTTCTGCGCGCTCGATTTCGTCGTGTTCTACATGTTCTTCGAGGGCGTGCTGATCCCGATGTTCCTCATCATCGGCGTGTGGGGCGGGCCGCGCCGCGTCTATTCCGCCTTCAAGTTCTTCCTCTACACGCTTCTGGGCTCGGTGCTGATGCTGCTGGCGATCCTGGCGATCTATTTCGCCACCGGCACCACCGACATCACCGAGGCGCTCGCCTACAACTTCCCGTCCAATCTCCAGAATTGGCTGTGGCTCGCCTTCTTCGCCTCCTTCGCGGTCAAGATGCCGATGTGGCCGGTGCATACCTGGCTGCCCGACGCGCATGTCGAGGCGCCGACCGCGGGCTCGGTGATCCTGGCCGGCGTGCTGCTGAAGATGGGCGGCTACGGCTTCATCCGCTTCTCCCTGCCCATGTTCCCCGACGCCTCGGCCACGTTCGCTCCCCTCGTCTACACCTTGAGCGTGGTGGCGATCATCTACACCTCGCTGGTGGCGCTGGCGCAGGAGGACATGAAAAAGCTCATCGCCTATTCCTCGGTCGCCCATATGGGATTCGTCACCATCGGCATTTTCACCGTGACGCCGGAGGGATTGCAGGGCGCGATGATCCAGATGCTGTCGCACGGCGTGGTCTCGGCCGCGTTGTTCCTCTGCGTCGGCGTGATCTATGACCGGTTGCACACGCGCGAGATTTCGCGCTACGGCGGCCTGGTCAACAACATGCCGCGCTACGCGCTGGCCTTCATGGTGTTCATGCTGGCCTCGGTCGGATTGCCGGGAACCAGCGGCTTCGTCGGCGAGTTCCTGTCGCTGATCGGCGCCTTCCAGGTCAATACCTGGGTGGCGTTTCTCGCGACCTCGGGCATCGTGCTGGGCGCGTCCTACATGCTTTATCTCTATCGCCGCGTCGTCTTCGGCGTCATCACCAAGGACGACGTGCGCGCCATGATCGATCTCTCGCCGCGCGAGGTGCTGATCTTCGCGCCGATGATCGCGGTGGTGCTGTGGATGGGCGTCTATCCGGCTTCGTTCCTGCGGCCGATGCAGCCCTCGCTCGCCAATCTGATCGAGCGCGTCCAGGTTTCCGAGCGCGCGCACGCCGCGCTGGCCGAGCGGTGAGGGAACGCCCATGATCCCCGTCCTCGCCACGCCCAATTTCCTGCCCGCCTTGCCCGAGATGTTCTTGGGCGCTTGCGCCATGGCGCTGCTGCTGATCGGCGTCTATAGCGGCGACCGCGCGGCGCGCGCGGTCTCGTGGCTGGCGGTGGCGGTGCTGGCGGCGACCTTGGCGCTGGTGCTGTACGTGCCGTACACCGTGGGCCTCGCGCGCAACGTCAGCATGTTCGGGATGTTCGTCACCGACGGGCTGGGATATTTCTCCAAGACGCTGGTGATCGTTGGCTCGGCGCTCTCGCTCGTGATCTCCATGCGCTTCAACGCGCGCGAGGGCTTGGCGCGCTGCGAGTACCCGGTGCTGGTGCTGATCGCCACGGCGGGCATGATGATGATGATCGCCGCCAACGATCTGATCGCGCTCTATCTCGGGCTCGAATTGCAGAGCCTGGCGCTCTACGTGCTGGCGAGCTTCGCCCGCGACAATCTGCGCTCGACCGAGGCCGGGCTCAAATATTTCGTCCTGGGCGCGGTCGCCTCGGGCATGCTGCTCTACGGCGCCTCGCTGGTCTACGGCTTCGCCGGCACCACCAATTTCGACAGCCTGTCGAAGCTGTTCGCCGACAGCGGCACGCCGGGCATCGGCCTCATCACCGGCATCGTGTTCATTTCCGTGGGCTTGGCCTTCAAGGTCTCGGCGGTGCCCTTCCACATGTGGACGCCCGACGTCTATGAAGGCGCGCCGACGCCGGTCACCGCCTTCTTCTCGGTCGCGCCCAAGATCGCGGCGCTGATCCTGTTCGTGCGCGTCATGGTCGAGCCCTTCGGCGGGCTCCTGGCCGAATGGCGGCAGATCATCTGGGCGCTCTCGGTCGCCTCGATGGTGCTGGGCGCCGTCGCCGCCATCAACCAGCAGAACATCAAGCGGCTGATGGCCTACAGCTCCATCAGCCATGCCGGCTACGCGCTGATCGGATTGGCGGCGGGCACGGCCGCCGGGGTGCGCGGCATCCTGATCTACATGACGGTCTACCTGTTCATGAACGTCGGCACCTTCGCCGTGATCTTGTGCATGCGGCGCCAGGGCAAGGCGGTCGAGCGCATCGACGATCTGGCGGGTCTGTCGCGCACCCATCCCGGCCTGGCGCTGGCGCTCGGCATCTTCATGTTCTCCATGGCCGGGATTCCGCCGCTCGCCGGGTTCTTCGCCAAGCTCTATATCTTCCTCGCCGCCATCGATGCCGGGCTCTACACGCTGGCCGTGATCGGCGTGCTCGCCAGCGTGGTGGGCGCGTTTTATTACCTGCGCATCGTCAAGCTGATGTATTTCGACGAGCCCAAGGGCGCGTTCGACAAGCCCTTCGGCGGCGAGGTGCAGACGGTGATCCTGGTCGCGGCGCTGGTCATCATGTTCTTCTTCGTCTGGCCCAATCCGCTGGTGAACGGCGCCGACGCCGTGGCCGCGGCGTTGTTCGCTGGATGAACCAGCAGCCGAAGCTTCCCGGTTTTTTCCGCCTGACTCGGCTCGCGAGCGTTCCCAGCACCAGCGAGGAGGCGAAGCGCCAAGCCCGCGAGGGCGCGCCCGAGGGCACGCTGATTTTGGCGCAGGAACAGACCGCGGGGCACGGACGCCAGGGCCGCGCCTGGTTCTCGCCGCCGGGGAATTTCCACCTCTCGGCCGTGTTGCGGCCGGATTGCGCGGCCGCGCAGGCGGCGCAGCTGGGCTTCGCGGCGGCGCTGGCGGTGGGCGAGGCCTGCGCGGGCTTTCTGCCCAAGAGCGCGACCCTCGCCTATAAATGGCCGAACGACGTGCTGCTGGGCGGCAGGAAGGCGGCGGGCATCCTGCTGGAATCCGAGAGCGGCGGGGGCGCCAAGCCGCGTTTTGTCGTGCTCGGCATCGGCGTCAATCTGGCGTCATATCCCCCGGAGGCCGATTTCCCGGCGACCTCGCTCGAAGCGGTGGGGGCGGGAAGGGTCGCGCCCGAGGATTTTCTCGAAGCCCTCGCGCCGGCGCTGCTGGTTTGGTATGGACGGTGGCGGGAGAGCGGCTTCGGCGTCTTTGCGCAGCAAGTGGCTCGAACGAGCATCCGGCTTGGGCGAGACGATCCGGGTGCGGTTGCCGCGCGAGGAGACGGAAGGGATTTTTTCCGGGCTCGATGCCGACGGGGCGTTGCTGCTGGAGGCCGGCGGGAAAACCCGCCGCATCGCCGCCGCCGAGGTGTTTTTCGCCGCTTAAGGAGGGCTCATGCTGCTCGCCATCAACGCCAACAACACCAACACGGTGTTCGCCATCTGGGACGGCGGCAAGCTCAAGGGCGTGTGGCGCGCCGCCACCGATCCGCGCCGGACATCCGACGAATACGTGGTCTGGCTCGACCATCTGCTCGAGCTGGCGAAGCTGTCGCGCGCCAAGATCACCCGCGCCATCATCGCCAGCGTCGTGCCCGAGGCCAATTTCAACCTGCGCCGGCTGGCCCGCGATTATTGCAAGACCGAGCCGCTGGTGGTGGGCGAGCCGAACGTCAAGATCGGCGCCAAGGCCCTGGTCGACCGTCCCGAGGAGGTGGGAGCCGACCGCCTGGTCAACACCGTGGCCGCGCATGACCGTTTCAAGGGGCCGCTGATCGTGATCGATTTCGGCACCGCCACCACCTTCGACGTGGTCGATAGCGACGGGAATTATCGCGGCGGCGTGATCGCGCCGGGCATCAATCTCTCGCTCCAGGCGCTGCACGGCGCCGCCGCCAAGCTGCCGAGCGTGCCGATCCGCCGGACATCCCACGTCATCGGCACCGACACCGTCGCCTGCATGCAATCCGGCATCTATTGGGGCTATATCGGGCTGATCGAGGGGCTGGTCGCCCGCATCCGCAAGGAATTCGGCAAGCCGATGAAGACCGTCGCCACCGGCGGGTTGGCGCCGCTGTTCGAGGGCGCGACCCCGGCGATCGAACGCGCCGACGAGCATCTGCTGCTGTGGGGGCTTTATCTCATCGCCCAGCGGAACGCGAAAAAATGAACGGCGTCTCATCGTCGCCCAACCGGCCTGACGAGCTGGCCTTCCTGGCGCTGGGCGGCGTCGGCGAGATCGGCATGAACATGTCGCTTTACGGCTACAAGGGCCGCTGGGTGATGGTGGATTGCGGCATCACCTTCGCCGACGACACCCTGCCGGGGGTCGACGTGATCATGCCCGATCCGGCCTTCATCGCGGAACGCGCCGGTGAATTGGACGGACTCATCGTCACGCATGCCCATGAAGATCACATCGGCGCCATCCAGTATCTCTGGCCGAAGCTCAAATGCCCGGTCTATGCCACGCCCTTCACCGCCGCGGTGCTGCGCCTGAAGCTGATCGAGGCCGGGATGGAGCACGACGTGCCGATCACCGAAGTGCCGCTTTCTGGCAAGTTTTCGGTCGGGCCGTTCGAGATCGAATTGATCACCCTGACGCATTCGATCCCCGAGCCCAACGCCGTGGTGTTGCGTTCGCCCTTGGGCACCATCCTGCACACCGGCGACTGGAAATTCGATCCCGATCCCCTGGTGGGCGACGTCTCGGACATGGCCGCCTTGCAGCGCCTGGGCGAAGAGGGCGTGCTGGCCATGATCTGCGATTCCACCAACGCGCTCCGGCCCGGCGAAGGCGGATCCGAAGCCTCGGTGCGCAAGTCGCTGATCGAATTGGTCGGGCGCTGCCAACAGCGCGTGGCGGTGGCGTGTTTCGCTTCCAACGTGGCGCGGCTCGAATCCGCGGCGGAGGCGGCGCGGGCGCATGACCGCCACGCCGCGCTGGTCGGCCGCTCGCTCTGGCGCATCGAGCACGCGGCGCGCGAGACCGGATATCTGAAAGGCGTGCCGCCCTTCCTGACCGAGGAAGAGGCCTCGTATCTGCCGCGCGAAAAGGCCCTGCTCATCTGCACCGGCAGCCAGGGCGAGCCGCGCTCGGCCTTGGCGCGGATATCCGAGGACGAGCATCCCGATATCGTGCTGGAAGAGGGCGACACGGTGATTTTTTCCTCGCGCGTCATTCCCGGCAACGAGCGCGCCATCGGCAGGCTGCAAAACGCGCTCGCCAAGCTCGGCTGTACCGTCATCACCGATCACGACGCACTGGTCCATGTCTCGGGCCATCCGGCGCAGGACGAATTGATCCGCATGTATCAGCTGGTGCGGCCCAAGATCGCGGTGCCGGTGCATGGCGAGGCGCGGCATCTGATGGCGCAGGCGCGGCTGGCCGAGCAATGCCAGGTGCCGCAGTCGATCGTGACCCGGAACGGCGAAGTGGTGAAGCTCGCTCCCGGCCCGGCCTCGGTGGTGGGCGAGGTGCATGTGGGGCGGCTGGTGGTCGACGGAAAATCGCTCATCGACGCGAAGGGGGAAAGCCTCAAGAACCGCCAGCGCATGGTGTTCAACGGCGCGGCGTTGGCGACCATCGTCATGGACCGCAAGGGCACGCTGCTGGCGCCGCCGCAGGTGACGGTGCAGGGGCTGCTCGACGTGGCGGGCGATGCCGAGGAACTGGGGAGCCGCGTGGCCCAGGCGCTGGCCGAGCTTTCGGCCAAGGAATTGCGCGACGACGACGCGGTGCGCGAGGCGGCCAGGCTGGCCGTGCGCCGCTCGCTCAAGGACTGGCACGGCAAGAAGCCGGTGACGCAGGTGCATCTGGTGCGGTTGAAAGGGGGAGCGGAATGATCGGACGATTGAACCACGTCGCCATCGCCGTGCCCGACGTCAAGGAAGCGGCCAAGCTTTACAAGACCATGCTCGGGGCCGAGGTCTCGGCTCCGGTGCCCTTGCCCGCGCACGGCGTCACCACCGTGTTCGTGACCTTGCCCAACGCCAAGATCGAGCTGATCGAGCCCTTGGGCGACAAATCGCCGATCAAGACCTTCCTCGAGCGCAACCCCTCGGGCGGCATGCACCATCTGTGCTTCGAGGTGGCCGACATCCTGGCCGCGCGCGACAAGCTCGAAAGCGAAGGCGCGCGCGTGTTGGGCGACGGCGAGCCCGCGACCGGCGCCCACGGCAAGCCCGTGCTGTTCCTCCATCCCAAGGATTTCTGCGGCACGCTGATCGAGCTGGAACAGGTATAATCCGATCCCATGGGCACGGTGGCGCTCGATATCGCGATGTATCTGGTGATCTGGTGGATCGTGCTGTTCGCCGTGCTGCCCTTCGGCGTCAAGCCGGCCCGCGAGGGCGAGCTCGGCCACGACGCCGGCGCGCCGCAGAAGCCGCATCTCCTCGCCAAGGCGCTCGCCACCACGGTGCTGGCGGCGTTGGTGTGGGCGCTGGTGCATTGGGCGATGGTGGCGGAGCTGGCGAAATTGCAGGCCGGCTGAGATGAGCGCCAAATATTGCCGCGAAGCGCCCGGCCATGAATTTCACGGCCCCTATCACGACCGGGAATACGGCTTTCCGGCGCGCGAGGATGCGGTGCTGCTCGAGCGCTTGGTGCTGGAGATCAACCAGGCAGGCCTCTCCTGGCTCACCGTCTTGAAGAAACGCGCGGCTTTCCAACGGGCCTTCCGGGGCTTCGACGTCGACAAAGTGGCGGCTTTCGGGCCGGGCGACGTGAAACGCCTGCTCGCCGACGCCGCCATCATCCGCAACCGGCTGAAAGTGGATGCCGCGATCGACAACGCCAGGCGGATCCGGGCGATCCGCGAAAGCCACGGTTCCTTCGCCGCCTGGCTCGACGCCCATCACCCGCGCTCCAAAAACGCCTGGGTCGATCTCTTCAAGGAAACCTTCCGCTTCACCGGCGGCGAGATCGTGGGCGAGTTCCTGATGAGCCTGGGCTATCTGCCCGGCGCGCATGTGCCGAGCTGCCCCGTCCATCGCCGCATCGGGCGCAAGGCGCCTTGGCGGGCCAAACCCCGGCGGCGGGTTAAAAAATAAGACAGCTGAATTGGCTTCCTTGGCGCATCGCCCGGCCTTCGGCTAGAGTGCGGCGCCGCCTCAACAGCCCCGAGTCGTGATGCGCCTGTCCCAGTATTTCCTGCCGCTGCTGAAGGAGAATCCGAGCGAGGCGCAGATCGTCTCGCACCGGCTGATGCTGCGCGCCGGCATGATCCGGCAATCCGCCTCGGGCATCTATACCTGGCTGCCGCTGGGCTTCCGGGTGCTCAAGAAGGTCGAACGGATCGTGCGCGAGGAGCAGGACGCCGCCGGCGCGCAGGAATTGCTCATGCCCACCATCCAGCCGGCCGAGCTGTGGCAGGAAAGCGGGCGTTACAAGGATTACGGCGAGGAGATGCTGCGCTTTCCCGACCGGCACAAGCGCGAGCTGCTTTACGGGCCCACCAACGAGGAGCTGATCACCGACATCTTCCGCAACGGGGTCAAGAGCTACCGCGACCTGCCCAAGAACCTCTATCACATCCAGTGGAAATTCCGCGACGAGGTGCGGCCGCGCTTCGGCGTCATGCGCGGGCGCGAATTCCTGATGAAGGACAATTACTCCTTCGACCTGGATAAGGCGGGCGCGATCGTCTCTTATTTCAAGATGTTCGTGGCCTACATGAAGACGTTCAAGCGCATGGGCCTGGCGCCGATCCCGGTGCGCGCCGCGACCGGCCCGATCGGCGGCGATCTGAGCCACGAGTTCCACGTCCAGGCCAACACCGGCGAAAGCCAGCTCTATTTCGACAGCGACATCGAACGGCTCGACGAAAGCACCCTCGATCCTTCGAGCCCGGGCATCCAGGATCACCTGCTCAAATGGTACGCCGCCACCGACGAGAAACACGATGCGGCCGCGTTCGAGCGCGTGCCCGATTCGCGCCGCCGCTCGGCGCGCGGCATCGAAGTGGGCCAGCTGTTCTATTTCGGCACCAAATATTCCAAGCCGATGAAGGCGGAAGTGGCCGGGCCCAAGGGCGAGAAGGTCACGGTCGAAATGGGCTCTTACGGCATCGGCGTTTCGCGCCTTGTCGGCGCCATAATCGAGGCGAACCATGACGATGCCGGAATCATCTGGCCGGAAAGCGTCGCGCCCTTCACGGCCGGGCTCGTCAATCTGCGCGCCGGAGACGCCAAATGCGCGGCGGCGGCGGACGATCTCTACGCCAAGCTCAACCGCGCCGGGGTCGAGACGCTTTACGACGACCGCGACGAATCCGCCGGCGCCAAATTCGCCGCCATGGATTTGATCGGTCTGCCCTGGCAGCTGGTCATCGGCCCGCGCGGCCTGGAAAAGGGCGTGGTCGAATTGAAGCAACGCAAGGGCGGCGCCAAGCAGGAACTGGCCGCCGATGCCGCGCTCAACCGGATTTTGGAGAAGCCATGATGGAAAACCACCAATGATTCTGGGCGCCTTCGAACGTTTGGTCGCCTTCCGCTATCTGCGCGCGCGGCGCCAGGAAGGCTTCGTCTCGGTCATCGCCATCTTCTCGCTGTTGGGCATCATGCTGGGCGTCGCCACGCTCATCATCACCATGGCGGTGATGAACGGCTTCCGCGCCGAGCTGCTGGGCCGGATATTGGGTTTCAACGGCCATGTCAGCGTCTATGCGGCCCAAGGGCCGATGACCGATTACGACGCCATGGCGCAAAAGATCCGCGCGCTTCCCGGCATCACCGCGGCGCGGCCCACCATCGAGGGCCAGGTGATGGCCACGTCGCACAACCAGGCATCGGGCGTGCTGGTGCGCGGCCTGTCGCCCGGGGATTTGAAGGATCAGCAGACCATCGCGAACAGCCTCTCCGCCGGCGCGCTCGACGGGTTCAAGGGCGACGCCGTGCTGATCGGCGCGCGGCTGGCCTTCAAGCTCGGCGTCAAGCCCGGCGACACCATCACCCTGATCTCGCCCCAGGGCACGGCCACCGCCTTCGGCACCGTGCCGCGCATCAAGGCTTATCGCATCGCCGGCACCTTCAATGTCGGCATGTACGAATACGACAGCGGCGTGATCTTCATGCCGCTGCCCACGGCGCAGGTTTTCTTCAACCTGCCCGCCAACGCGGTGTCGCAGATCGAGGTGTTCGTGACCGACCCCGACGACGTCGCGCATTTCGACCGCGAGATCTCGGAATCGCTGGGCCCGAATGTCCGCGTCTTCGACTGGCAGCGCAACAACCTCTCCTTCTTCAACGCGGTCGAGGTCGAGCGCAACGTCATGTTCCTGATCCTGACACTGATCATCGTGGTGGCGGCGTTCAACGTCGTCTCGAGCATGATCATGCTGGTGAAGGACAAGGGGCGCGACATCGCGATCCTGCGCACCATGGGCGCGACCCAAGGCATGATTCTGCGGATATTCATGCTTTCCGGCGCCTCGATCGGCTTTCTCGGCACGCTCGCCGGGCTGGTGCTGGGGGTCGAATTCGCCTGGCATATCGAGCAAATCCGTCAATTCATCCAGGCGATCATCGGCACCGATTTGTTCTCGGCCGAGATCTATTTCCTGACCCAGATCCCGGCGCGGGTCGATCCTTACGAGGTGGGATCGGTGCTGGCGATGGCGTTCGGCCTGTCCTTCCTCGCCACGATATATCCCGCGTGGCGGGCGGCGCGGCTCGATCCGGTCGAGGCCCTGCGTTATGAGTGAGCGTTATGAGTGAGCCGGCGCTGGCGCTGAAGCGCGTCGAGCGCATTTTCAAGCAGGCGGGCGGAAACCTGCCGGTGCTGCGCGGCGCGTCGCTCGCGTTGAATCCGGGCGAGATCGTGGCCCTGGTCGGGCCCTCGGGCGCGGGCAAATCGACGCTTCTCCACGTGGCGGGGCTGTTGGAGCGGCCCGACGGCGGCCAGGTGCTCTTGGATGGCCGCGATTGCGGCAAGATGGGCGACGAGCAACGCACGCTCATCCGCCGCGGCCGGATCGGCTTCGTCTATCAGTTCCACCATCTGCTGCCGGAATTCTCGGCGGTGGAGAACGTCATGCTGCCGCAGATGATCGCCGGGGTTCCGCGGGAAACCGCGCGCGCCCGCGCGCTGGAGCTTCTGGCCCAGGTGGGCTTGAGCGCGCGCGCCGAACATCGCCCGGCGCGGCTTTCCGGCGGCGAGCAGCAGCGCGCAGCATTGGTCCGCGCGCTCGCCAACAAGCCCAGGCTGCTTTTGGGCGACGAGCCGACCGGCAATCTCGACCACGTCACTTCCGACGAGGTGATGGGCGTGCTGCTGAAACTGGTGCGCGGCACCGGCCTCGCCGCGCTCATCGCCACGCATAATCTCGATTTGGCCAAGCGCCTGGACCGCATTCTGCAAGATCGAGGACGGCGTCGTCGTCGCCGGGTGATTGTTCTCCTGCGCTCAGTCGGCGAGGCCGAGGAAGACGAGAACGGCGCGATCCAGTTCCATGATGTCGGAATCGGCAAGACGCCCGATCCGGGCGCCGATTTTTATCCTGGGAACGGTCGCGATCTTGTCGACCATCAGCCGCGCGGCCGTCCGCTGTCCATTTTCCGCATTTGGCGCGACCGGTATCCGGAACAGAGGCGCTTCCGTCGGGTTGGTGGTGAATCCGCAAATAGTGACGGAGTCCGTTGCGTCAAAGCGGTCATCCTGGAGGATCACGGCGGGACGGGGTTTCCCCGCATAGTCCGGACCGCCAGCAACGGTCCAGATTTCGCCGCGCTTCACGCGCTGTTCCACTCGGATATCGCGTCGATGAAGTCTTGATCTTCCTTGGCGTGCGGGCTGTTCGCGACGGCGAGCGATTGCCGGTGCGCCTCGGCGGCGAATTCCGGCGAGCGGGTATCGGGGACCCAAATCTGGATAAGGCGAAACCCCTTGGCGCGCAGGCGCGCGCGATGGCTGCGGACCTTGTCACGGGACGAGGCACGCTTCGGCCGTTGCGGCTTCGACTTCGATGGGAACGGCATGGCGGGTTCTCTCAGTGGGTTACATGTAACCTAGTATGGTCCGGCCTCATATGCAAGGGCGATACCTATCCTGCTCTTGACAATAGGACATCGATGTACGCATTATGTACGTTATTAACATACATGCGTACAGGAGGCTGGAAATGGCCAGCGAAGCCCAAATTTCTGCAAACCGGCGCAACGCCGTCCAAAGCACCGGGCCCAAAACGGCGGAAGGCAAGGCGGCCGCCAGCCGGAACGCGCAACGCCACGGCCTTTCGGCGGAACAGGTGGTTCTGTTCGACGAGCAGGCGCGGGATTTCGCGTTGCTGCGCGACGAGCTGCGCGCGGCGCTCGATCCGGCCGATGCGGCCGAGGAAGAGATGGTCGAGCGCATCGTGATTTGCGCTTGGCGGTTGCGGCGCGCGTGGCGCGCCGAAGCCTCATTCGTGAATGACACCGCCGATGAATACCGCGAACCGGACGAAGAGGATGAAGTGGACATGAAATTCAGGCTCGGCAGGGCGTTACGCCGAGTTTCGACGGATATGGTGCTGCTGTCGCGCTACGAGACGGCGCTCGACCGTTCGCTGCGCCGCGCCTATGCCCAGCTGGAGCGGCGCCAGGCGCGCCGCCGCGGCGAGACGGTGCTGGCGCCGATTTCCATCGAGGTGGACGGACTCGACGGGATCGCCGATGGCGACTCGCCGCACATCAAACCTGAAAATTACGAAACGAAGCCAATTTTCCCCGGACTCCCGCCCGGCGAGGGAAACGGCAAGGCGTGAAGACGTGCTTTGAACGCCGCCGATGCTGTGACAAGCTGATCCCCCATGAATCAGCCCGATTTCATCCATCTGCGCGCGCACTCGGCCTATTCGCTGTCGGCGGGCGCGATCAAGATCAAGGCCTTGATCGAACTGTGCCGCCGCCACGCCATGCCGGCGGTGGCCATGACCGACTCGGGCAACCTCTTCGGCGCGCTGGAATTTGCGATCGCCGCCGCCGAATTGGGGGTGCAGCCGATCATCGGCTGCGAGCTGGGCCTCAGGCGCGCGGAAAGCGAAACCCATGGCCGCCTCGCCGCGCGTGTGGGCCCGGCGCTGCCGCCCGATCCGGTGGTGCTGCTGGTGCAAAATTCGGCGGGTTATCGGAATCTTTTAAAACTGGTGAGCAAATCGCACCTCGAGACCGGCGCGGGCGAGGCGCCGCAGATCGATATCGGCGCGCTCGAAGGAATGAGCGAGGGGCTCATCTGCCTATCGGGCGGTCCGGGTGGTCCGGTCGGGCGGCTCCTGAACGAGGGCCAGGCCCCGGCGGCGCACGCCATGCTGAAGCGCCTCGCCGATATTTTCCCCGGCCGGTTCTATGTCGAGCTGATGCGCCACAATATCCCGGCCGAGGACCGCATCGAAGCGGCGCTGATCGAGCTCGCCTACCAACACAACCTGCCACTGCTGGCGACCAACGACGTGTATTTCGCCAAGCGCGAGGATTACGCGGCGCATGACGTGCTGCTGTGCATCGCCCAAGGCACGACCATCGGCGATCCCAATCGCCGCCGTCTGACGCCCGAGCATTATTTCAAATCGGGCAAGGAAATGCGCATCGCCTTCGCCGATCTGCCCGAGGCCTGCGACAACACGGTGACGGTGGCGCGGCGTTGCGCCTTCATGCCCGAGGCGCATGAGCCGATCCTGCCGCCCTTCAAGAGCGAGTCGGGGCGCAACGAGGCCGAGGAGTTGAAGGCCACGGCGCTCGCCGGCTTGGCGCGGCGGCTCGAAACCCATGTCTTCCAGCCCGGGATGGACGAAGCCCAGCGCGAACAGGCGGCGCGGCCTTACCGCGAGCGGCTGCAATTCGAGCTCGACACCATCATCCCCATGGGCTTCGCGGGCTATTTCCTGATCGTCGCCGAGTTCATCCAATGGGCCAAATCCCAGAACATACCGGTGGGGCCGGGACGCGGCTCGGGCGCGGGCTCGGTGGTGGCCTGGGCGCTCACCATCACCGATCTCGATCCGCTGCGCTTCGGCCTGCTGTTCGAACGCTTCCTCAATCCCGAGCGCGTGTCGATGCCCGATTTCGACATCGATTTCTGCCAGGACCGGCGCGACGAGGTCATCCATCACGTCCAGGAACGCTACGGCAGCGACCGGGTGGCGCAGATCATCACCTTCGGCAAGTTGCAGGCGCGCGCGGTGCTGCGCGACGTCGGCCGCGTCCTCGGCATGCCGTACGGCCAGGTCGACCGCATCTGCAAGCTGGTGCCCAACAACCCGGCGGCGCCGGTGACGCTGCAACAGGCGATCGACGCCGAGCCCGCCTTGCAGCAGATGCGCGCGGAAGACGAGACCGTGGACCGGCTCATGACCATCGCGCTCGAATTGGAAGGGCTTTACCGCCACGCCTCGACCCACGCCGCCGGCGTCGTCATCGGCGACCGGCCCTTGGACGAGCTGGTGCCGCTTTACCGCGATCCGCGCTCCTCCATGCATGTGACGCAGTTCAGCATGAAATACGTCGAGGCCGCCGGGCTGGTGAAGTTCGATTTCCTGGGCCTGAAGACGCTCACCGTCATCGCCCGCGCCCGCGAGCTGCTCGCCGAGCGCGGCATCGCACTCGACATCGACCATCTGCCCTTGGACGATCCCAAGACCTACGAACTCCTCGGCCATGGCGACACGGTCGGCGTGTTCCAGCTCGAAGGCGCCGGCATGCGCGACATGTTGCGCAAGCTCCGCCCCGACCGCTTCGAGGACATCATCGCGGTGAACGCGCTCTACCGCCCCGGCCCGATGGAAAATATCCCGCGCTATATCAGCGTGAGGCACGGGCTGGAAAAACCGGAATACATGCATCCCTCGCTCGAGCCCATCCTCGAGGAGACCCACGGCATCATCATCTACCAGGAACAGGTGATGGAGATCGCCAAGGTGCTGTCGGGTTATTCGCTGGGATCGGCCGATCTGCTGCGCCGCGCCATGGGCAAGAAGATCAAGGCCGAGATGGAGGCGCAGCGCCGGCAATTCATCGACGGCGCCAAGGCGCATGGCGTCAATGCCGCGCACGCCGAGCATATTTTCGAGCAGGTGGCGAAATTCGCCGGTTACGGCTTCAACAAATCCCATGCCGCGGCTTATGCGCTGGTGGGCTACCAGACGGCCTATCTCAAGGCCAATCACCCGGTCGAGTTCGTCGCCGCTTCCATGACCCTCGACCTCGGCAACACCGACAAGCTCAATGTCTTCCGCCAGGAATGCGCCCGGCTCGGCATCAAGATTCTTCCGCCCGACATCAACCGCTCCGACGCCGTCTTCTCGGTCGAGGATACGCCGCAAGGTCCCGCCATCCGCTACGCGCTCGCCGCGATCAAGGGCGTGGGCGCCTTGGCCATGAAAGCGACGGTGACGGAACGCAAGGCCAACGGCCCGTTCAAGGATCTGTTCGATTTCGCCCGGCGGCTCGATCCCAAGAGCTTCAACCGCCGCCAGTTCGAGAGCCTGATCAAGGCCGGCGCCTTCGACGCGCTCAACGCCAACCGGGCGCAAAGCTTCGCCGCCATCGAGATGCTGCTGCGCCACGCGAGCGCCTCGGCCGACGACCGCGGCAGCGGTCAGGTCAGCCTGTTCGGCGGCGGCGGGGCGGGGCAGGGACCGGCGCCCGCCTTGCCGGCCGCCTCCGACTGGCCCACCGCCGAGCGGCTGCAAAAGGAGTTCGAGGCCATCGGCTTTTATCTGTCGAGCCATCCGCTCGACGCCTATGCCAAGAGCTTGGTGCGGCTCGGGATATCCTCCTATGCCGAGCTGCCGCGCCGGCTCGCGGGCGGCGGCGGCACGCGCCACCGGCTCGCCGGGGTGGTGATCGGCAGCAAGGAGCGCACCTCGTCGCGCGGCAGCCGCTTCGCCTTCATCCAGCTCTCCGACATGAGCGGCGTCTACGAGGTGATGGCCTTCGCCGAGGTGCTGCGCGACAGCCGCGCGCTGCTGGAATCGGGCCAGCCGCTGCTGGTGACGGCCGATGTGCGCACCGAGGGCGATACCATGCGCCTCACCGCGCAGCGTTTCGAGGCGCTGGACAAGGTCGCGGCCGGCGCCGTGGCCGGGCTCAAGGTGGTGCTGAGCGCGGATTCGGCGCTGGCGCCGTTCAAGGCGATGATGGCGGGCGAGGGCGGCGGGCGCGGCCGGGTGAGCGTGGTGGTGCCGCTCAAGGCCGAGCGCGAGGTCGAGATCGCGCTGCCGGGCGGCTTCAAGGTGACGCCGCGCCTGACCGCCGCGGTGGCGGCCATTCCCGGCGTGCTCGAGGCCCAGGAAATCTGAGCCATGCAAAGACGTCATTGCGAGGAGCACAGCGACGAGGCAATCCGGTCTCGTTCTTTAAGCCGCCCGCCGGTTTCGTCGCCCGGCTTTACGCGCCGGTTTCGTCCCAGACAAGAAGTCCGACGCTTTATTAATGAATTCGTTCTTCACTTGACATGGCACGTTAACTATTATGGTCTTTGAATTCTATATTTCGTCTTGATTGTGGAATTTTGGCTTGCATTAGGATTACTTCCGTTTATATTAACCCCCACGATAATAACCTTAACGGCGCCGATCAACGACGCCGGATTTAGCGGGGGTTGGTTTCCGATGGCTGGTCGCAACAGTGGCATGCAAAGCCGCCCGGGATGGGTTCTCGAACCCGATCTCGATCCGGTCGACGAGCAGTTGCGCCGGCGCCGCTGGCGCATCCTGCGGGCCGTGCTGCCGATGGGCCACGGGCTCGATCCCTTGCCGACCTGGGTCAAGACGCCGGAGCAATTCATCGGCTGGCTGATCGGCCGCTTGAGCCCGGCGGGGCTCAGGACCTATTTCGAGGATCTCGAGGGAATCGCCAAGCAGACCTGCGACCTCGAGCTGCTGCGGCTGGCGCGCCGCTATCAGGGCCAGCGCTAAGGCCCGTCTTAAAGCCGGTTATATCCGCCGCGCGCCGCGTCTTGGCGCTTGAGTCAAGGCGCCGGACCTCTCTAAGCTCGGATCATGAGTCCGCAGATTCTCCGCCAAGCCAAGTTTTCCGTCGGCCAGATCGTCCGCCACCGGCTCTTTCCGTTCCGCGGCGTCATCTATGACGTCGACCCGACCTTCAGCAACACCGAGGAGTGGTATCAGTCGATTCCGGCCGAACGCCGGCCGTCGAAGGACCAGCCCTTCTATCACCTGCTGGCGCAGAACGCCCAGGGCGGCCCCTACGAAGCCTATGTCTCGGAGCAGAACCTGCTGCCCGATGCCGAGAACGGCCCGATCGTCCATCCGATGATCGATGTCATGTTCGAGAAGATCGCGGGCGACCACTATGTGCTGCGCCCGCAACGCCGGCAGTAGCTCCGCCGGTTCTAGCCGCGCTTCCAGGTGAAGACCGAGGACACGGCGTAGTTCCACACCGAGCCCACGATCACGCCGGCGACGCCGGCCAGCCACCAGATCTGCCGCCAATTGTAGAAGAAGGCGGCGAGGCCGACATTGGCCACCGCGCCGATCGAGCAGATGAGATAGAAGGAAAGCAGCCCGCGGATCAGGCGCAGCCCCTTCAGGCGCTGGTCGCGATAGGTGAAGAGGTTGTTGAGGAAGAAGTTCGAGGTCATCGCCACCATGGTGGCGACGGTTTGCGCCACGATGAAGCTGAATCCGCCGAGAGTGAGGCCGGTGCACAAGGTCGTCAGGTGAACGATCAGGCCCAGGCCGCCGATCAGGGCGAAGAGCGCGAAGCGCACCGGGACGATGTGCCCGACCAGCTTGTCGGCCAGCAGCATGCCGAATTCCCACGCCACCATGGTGTCGAGCTTGCTTTCGCCGTAACGCCGCAGGCGGAATTCATAGGGCAGTTCCTTGAAACGCGGCGGCTCCGGCGAGGAGGCCATCAGGTCGAGCAGGATCTTGAAGCCCTGGCCCGACAGTTTGCGCATCGCGCGCTCGAATAGCTCGCGCTTCAGCATGAAGAAGCCGCTCATCGGGTCGGCGATCTTCGGCCTTGCAGATCATGCGCGAGAGCTTGATGGCGAAACCGCTGATGTTGGCCCGCGTGCTGTTCCATTGGCCGATGCCGCCGCCGTCGACATAGCGCGAACCGATCACCAGGTCGTAAGGCTCGTCGCGCAAGGACGACAGCATCGCCGGCAGGATGGCTTCGTCGTGCTGGAGATCGGCGTCCATCACCGCGATATAGGGCGAGGTCGAAGCCAGGATGCCCTCGATACAGGCGGTCGAAAGGCCGCGCCGACCGATGCGTTGCAGGCAGCGCACGCGCGGGTCGATCCGGCCGATCTCGCGCACTTCCTCGGGCGTGCCGTCGCGGGAATCATCGTCGACGAAGATCACTTCCCAGCGCGTGGCCCCGAGCGCCAGTTCGAGCCGTTCCAGGAGCGGCGCGATGTTTTCGCGCTCGTTGAGGGTCGGGATCACCAGGGTGAGTTCGGGCGCCTTGGACGCCATCGGCCGCGGTTCCATCCTGTGCGCCAGGGCTTCGCTCATAACTCAGTGTTTCTCCTTGTTCCTCAATACCTTATTCCCCAGGCCCGCCACAAGAACATTGCGTGACTCCAGCGTGTCAAATCGCCCGTTCTGTCGTAGGATCGCCGCCGCCAATCAAGGAGACTCGCCGCAGCCATGGCCAAACGCGCGCTGATCACCGGTATCACCGGCCAGGACGGCTCCTATTTGACCGAATTCCTGTTAGGAAAAGGTTACGAAGTCCACGGTATGTTGCGCCGATCGAGCCTGTTCAACACCGACCGGATCGACCACCTCTATCACGACCCCCATGTTACGGGCGCCAATCTCAGCTTGCATTACGGCGACCTGACCGACGCCACGGCGCTGCGCCGGGTGTTCGAAGGGGTGCAGCCGGACGAGGTCTATAACCTCGGCGCGCAAAGCCATGTGAAGGTGTCGTTCGAGATTCCCGAATACACCGCCGATGTCGACGCGCTCGGGACATTGCGCCTCCTGGAGACCATGCGCGATCACGTCGCCCACGGCAATCGCAAGTTGCGGCTCTACCAGGCGGGCTCCTCCGAGATGTTCGGCGCGGCCAAGCCGCCGCAGAACGAGCAGACGCCGTTTTATCCGCGCAGTCCTTATGCCGTGAGCAAGGTGGCGGCGCATTGGTACGCGGTCAATTACCGCGAGGCCTACGGCCTGTTCATCGCCAACGGCATCCTGTTCAACCACGAAAGCCCGAAGCGCGGCGAAACCTTCGTTTCCCGCAAGGTGACCCGCGCGGTCGGGCGCATCAAGGAAGGGCTGCAGGAAAAGGTCTTCCTCGGCAATCTCGAAGCCAAGCGCGACTGGGGCTTCGCCGGCGATTACGTCGAGGCGATGTGGCTGATGCTGCAACAGGACAAGGCCGAGGACTACGTCATCGCCACCGGGCAATCCCACAGCGTGCGCGAACTGGCCGAAATCGCCTTCGCCGCCGCCGGGCTCGACTGGAAGAAGCATGTCGAGATCGACAAGCGCTACTTGCGGCCCACCGAAGTCGATGCCTTGCAGGGCGATCCGTCCAAGGCGCAGAGGCAGCTTGGCTGGCGCGCGCGCGTCGGCTTCAAGGACCTGATCGTGATGATGGTGAAGCACGATCTCGACCTGGCGCGGCGCGAGAAGACGCTCAAGCAAGCGGGCTATGACGGGCCGGCGCGCGGCGCCGCTTCGGCCGGGGTTTGAGCTTGGCCAGTCCCAAACCAGTTTCCAGGGCCGTGCCGGTGATATTTCCGCTGGCCGGGCGGCGCGTCGCCGTGGCCGGGTCGGGCGGCATGGTCGGCGGCGCGCTGGTGCGGCGCCTCGGCAGCCAGCATTGCGAGGTGCTGGACTTGAAGCGCGGTGATGGCGACATGCGCCGCCAGGCGGCGGTCGAGACCTGGATCAAGAAGGCCAAGCCCGACGCGATCTTCATCGCCGCGGCGACGGTGGGCGGCATTCTCGCCAATTCGACCCGGCCGGCGGAATTCCTCTACGACAATCTGATGATAGCATCCAATCTGATCGAGGCGGCGCGCCAGCAAGGCGTCAAGAAAGTTATGTTCCTGGGATCCTCCTGCATCTATCCGCGCTTGGCCGAACAGCCGGTGGTCGAGGAAGCGTTGCTCACCGGGCCGCTGGAGCCGACCAATGAATGGTACGCCGTGGCCAAGATCGCCGGCTTGAAGCTGTGCGCGGCTTATCGCCGGCAATGGGGCTGCGATTTCATCTCCGCCCAGCCGACCAATCTCTACGGTCCCGGCGACACCTTCGATTTGCAGGCGAGCCACGTCATTCCGGCGTTGATGCTCAAATGCCACCGCGCCAAACAGGACAATGCGCCGAGCGTCGAAATCTGGGGCACCGGCAAGCCGCGGCGCGAATTTCTCCATGTCGACGATCTGGCCGACGCGCTGGTGTTCCTGATGGAGCGCTATACCGGCGAAAGCCACGTCAATGTCGGTTGGGGCGAGGACGTCACGATCGCCGAGTTGGCCAAGCTGGTGGCCGGAGCGGTCGGGTTCAAGGGCGCGTTCCGCTTCGACAAATCGAAGCCCGATGGCTCGCCGCAGAAGCTTTTGGACGTGGCCAAGATGGACGCCATGGGCTGGCGGCCGCGCATCCATTTGAAGGAAGGGCTGGCCGACACCTACAAGTGGTTTCTGGAGCACGCGGCATGAGCCAAGGCACCGTCCGCCGCAAGGACAAGGAGATGAGCGGGCCCGAGGTCGAAGACCTGCTGGGACGCGCTAGCCTGGCGCATTTCGGCACGGTCGGCGTGGACGGCCAGCCTTACGTGGTGCCCAATCTGTTCGTCTATGCCGAGGGCAAGGTCTATCTCCACACCACCACCGCGTCGGGCCACTTCAAGCAGAATGTCGGGCACAATCCGCGCATCTCCTTCGAGATCGCCGAGATGGGACAGGTCTTTCCCTATGGCGAGTTCGAATGCGACACCACGGTGAGCTATGCCAGCGTGGTGGGCTTCGGCACGGTGCGCATCGAAACCGACCGCGCGGCCAAGGCGCTGTTCTTCGACCGCTTCATGGCCAAATACGCCGATCCCAAATGGCAAGCCAGGCCCAAGGGCTTCTATCCGCGGCTCGATGAAGTGACGGTCTACGCCATCGAGGTGGCGCGGCTTACCGGCAAGAAAGGCCCGCTGCCCGGATTGTCCGATCAATGGCCGGCCAAGAACATGACCAAATCGCCCGGTGTCAAGGCGCCGGCCAAGGCGCCGGAAGGACACTGAGAAGCTAGGCGCGGTTCCGGCCGCTGGCGTGAATCGCGCGCCACAACCGCTCGGAGGTGGCCGGCATCTCGAAATGCCTTATGCCCAAAGGCGCGAGCGCGTCGTTGACCGCGTTCATCACCGCCGGCAGCGCTCCGACGCAGCCGGCTTCGCCCGCGCCCTTGATGCCGAGCGGGTTGGTCTTGGCCGGCACGTCGTTATTGCCGACGGCAAGGGCCGGGAAATCCCCGGCGCGCGGCATGCAATAATCCATGAACGAGCCGCTCAAGAGCTGGCCGCTTTCCTTGTCATAGACCATGTTCTCGCACAACGCTTGGCCCGCGCCCTGGGCGATGCCGCCATGGATCTGGCCCTTCAACAGCAGCGGATTGACCACCACGCCGACATCGTCCACCACCGCATAGCGCGCGATCCTGACCACGCCGGTATCGGGGTCGATCTCGACCTCGCAGAGATGGCAGCCATTCGGGAAAGTACCGGCGGGCGGGCGGTAGACGGCGTTGGCGCTCAGGCCCATCTCGATCTCGGGCGGCATGCGCTGCATGTTGTAAGAGGCCTTGGCCACCGCGATCAGGTCGATCGACTTGTCGGTGCCGGATACCGTGAATTTGCCGTCGGCGAATTCGATGTCGAGCGCCGAGGCTTCGAGCAGATGCCCGGCGATCTTCTTGCCTTTTTCGATGACTCGATCGGCGGCGAGTTTCAAGGCCCCTCCGCCGACCGACAGCGAGCGCGAGCCGAAGGTGCCGCGGCCGTGGAACACCTTGTCGGTGTCGCCGTAGATCAGGGTCACCTGGTCGAAACTCAGCCCGAGGAAGTGATGGGCCAGTTGCCGGAAGGCGGTTTCGTGGCCCTGGCCGTGGCTGTGCGTGCCGAGCAGGAAGGTCGCGCCGCCGGTGGCGTCGAAGCGGATTTCCATGGCCTCTTCGAAGGGCGCCGCCGCCGGCCCGCCCGCCACCTCGATCACCGAGGCGAGGCCCACGCCATAGAGCTTGCCCGCCTGGCGCGCCGATTGTTTGCGCGCCTCGGCGCCTTTCCAGTCGCCGAGTTCGAGCGCCAAATCCATGGTCTTCTCGAACTCGCCGCTGTCATAGGTGAACACCAGCCCGGTCTTGTAGGGCATCGCCGAGGGCGGAATCATGTTGCGGCGGCGCAGTTCAGCGCGGTCGATTTTGAGTTCGCGCGCCGCGATGTCGATGATGCGCTCGATGCAGTAAGAGGCCTCGGGCCGGCCCGCGCCGCGATAAGGGCAGGTTGGGTTGGTGTTGGAGAACACCCCGGTCACCTTCACATGGATCGCGGGGGTGGTGTAAGGCCCGGCCAAGCCGCCCACATTGCCCACCGGCACGTGCAGCCCGTTGGAGGCGAGATAGGCCCCGAGATTGGCGATGGTCTCGACATTGAGCGCCAGGAACTTGCCGTTCGCGTCGAGCGCCAGCGAAACCTCCGATACGTTGTCGCGCGCATGATGGTCGCCGACGAAGGATTCGCCGCGTTCGGCGATCCATTTCACCGGCCGACCCACCTTCTTCGCCGCCCACAGCACCAGCGCGTATTCAGGAAAGGCGCTGCCCTTCATGCCGAAGCCGCCGCCGACATCGGGCGAGATCAGGCGGAATTTGCTGGCCGGCAGCTTGAACACCTGGTCGGCGAGGTCGGAGCGCATCAGATGCGGCGCCTGCAGCCCGGCATGGAGAATGTAGCGTTCCTCGCGGGTGTCGTAGAACCCGAGCGCGGTGCGCGCCTCCATCGGGTTGACCGCGACGCGGTTGATGACGAAGCGCTCCTTGATCACGTGTTTGGCCTGGGCGAAGGCCGCCTTCACCTTCTCCTCGTTGCCGACATGCTCGACGAAACAGATATTGCCGGGCGACTCGTCCCACACATTGGGCGCGGCCGGATCCAGCGTTCCGGCGGTGTCGGTGACCGAGGGCAGGGTTTCGTATTCCACCTCGATGAGTTCGGCCGCGTCCTTGGCGAGCGCCATGCTCTCGGCGACGACGGCAACGACAGGATCGCCGACATGCCGCACCCGGTCGAGCGCCAGGATGCGATAGGGCGTGGAGAAATTCGCGCTGCCGTCCGGCCGCTTGCGCGAGACCCGGGCGCGGAGATTGCCGAGCTTGTCGGCTTCGGCGTCCTTGCCGGTGAGCACGATCAACACGCCGGGCAGGGCTTCGGCCGCCTTGACGTCGATGCGCTTGATGCGCGCCGCGGCATGGGGCGAGCGCAGCACGTAAAGATGCGCCTGGCGCGGCAAGACGATGTCGTCGACATAGCGGCCGCGCCCGCGCAACAGCTGCAAATCCTCGGTGCGCGGCACCGGGCTACCGAGATCGAATTCACGCATGGTCCGGGAAAACCCTCCAAAACCGGCACGGAAAAGGCCCGCGATCCTGCCCTTTCGGTCCTGCTCCTGTCTAGGTGTCGCTTGGTTTAGCCGATTGCGGGGGCCGATTGACAGGTTTCGTTTCAGACGTGAAAGTCGCTCCCGGGGAGGAAACCAGGAATGAATGGATGCCGCCGCGGGGCATGCGCGTTCGCGCTGGCCGTGCTTTTACTGGCCGCACCTTCGACATATTCCGCGGCGCGCGCCGATGAGCCGCTCCATCTCCGCCTCGGCTGGGCGGTCATTCCCGGCCAACTCGTCGCCATCCTCTACAACAAGCCCGATATCCTCAAGCATTACGGCAAGTCCTACACGACCGAAACCATCCGCTTCCGCGGCAGCGCGCCGCAGATCACCGCGCTCGCTTCGGACCAGATCGACATCGCCGCCTTCGCCTTCTCCACCCTCGCGCTCGCCATCCAGAACGCGCATATGGAGGATGTCCGCGTCATCGGCGACCTCTATCAGGACGGAATATCGGGCTATTACGCCAACGAATATGCGGTGCGCGCCGACAGCGACATCAAGCGGGTCGAGGATCTGAAGGGCAAGGTGGTGGCCTCGAACGGCATCGGCGGCGCCGCCGACATGGGGCTGCGGAAAATGCTGCGCGCCCACGGGCTCGAGGTCGATCGCGACTATCAGCTGGTCGAGATCGAATTCCCCAACATGCTCACGGCGCTCACATCGAAGAAGATCGACCTCGGCGCGTTTGTCATGCCGTTCGCCTATATCGGCCACCAGCAGGGCGCGATCCGCACGCTCTTCACCATCCGGGATTCGATGGGCGAGACCCAGGCGACGCTGATGGCGGCGCGCGCATCCTTCATCGCCGCGCATCGCGCGGCCTTGGTCGATTTCTTCGAGGACACGCAGACCGCGCTGCATTGGTTCTACGATCCCAAGAACCGCGACGCGGTGCTTGCCATGCTGACGGGCTTCACCAAGGAGCCGGAATCGGACTTTTCGCCCTGGCTGTTCATCAAGGGCCAGGACTATTACCGCGATCTCGACGCGCGGCCCAATCTCAAGGCGCTGCAAAACAACATCGACACCCAGAAGCAGTTGGGATTCCTCGACATCGACATCGACGTGAAGAAATATTCCGACCTGTCGCTGGTCGACGAGGCCGCCAAGCGACATCATTGATATCGCTTGCCTATTTTCGCGCCGCGACGGTGTTAGGCCGGTTGACAGGGACCCTTGCAGCCGCGAAAGTCGGCGAAGGCGGCTCGAATGCGGATCGCCGCGCGGGAGGGAGAAAGATAAAAAATGCGCAAGAAACGCCTGACGGCGGCGTTGGCCGCCATAGCTTTTAGTCTCGCCGCCGGAGTAGTTTTATTCTCGGCCGCGCTCATGACGAGTCCCGTGGCCCGGGCGGACGAACCGCTGAAGCTGCGCATCGCCTGGGCGGTGATCCCGGGCCAGCTCACCGCCGTGCTGTTCGACAACAAGGACATCCTCAAGCATTACGGCCAGAGCTATACGGTCGAACTCCAGCATTTCCGCGGCAGCACGCCGCGAGCTGACGGCGCTCGCCACCGGCGACATCGATCTCGCCTCGCTCGCCTTCTCCTCCTTCGGCCTCGCCATCCAGAACGCGCATATGAACGATCTGCGCGCCGTCGCCGATCTCTACCAGGACGGCATCCCGGGTTATTACTCGAGCGAGTACATGGTCCGCGCCGACAGCGGCATCAAACGCGTCGAGGATTTGAAGGGCAAGATCATCGCCACCAACGCCATCGGCGGCGCGGTGGACATCGCCTCGAAGGCGATGCTGCTGAAGCACGGGCTCCAGGACAAACGCGATTACCAGGTGGTCGAGATCGAATTCCCCAACATGCTGTCGGCGATCGAGTCGAAGAAGATCGACCTCGCCACCATGATCATGCCGTTCGCGATCGATGCCCACAAACAGGGCGATCTCAAGACGCTCTTCACCGTCGGCCAGGCGATGGGCGAAACCCAGACCACGCTGTTGGCGGCGCGCGCGCCGTTCATCGCCGCGCATCGCGCCGTTCTGGTCGATTTCTTCGAGGATTGGATACGCGCGCTGCACTGGTTCTACGATCCCAAGAACCGCGACGCGGCGATCAAGATCATCGCCGATTTCACCAAGAAGCAGCCCGCCGACTATTCCGGCTGGTTGTTCACCAAGAAGGACAACTTCCGCAACGTCAACGCCATGCCGAACCTGAAGGCGTTGCAAGGCAATCTCCAGGTCCAGAAGCAACTGGGCTTCCTCACCATGGATATCGATGTCGGCCAAATATTCGGACGTGTCCATCGTCACCGAGGCCGCCAAGAGGCTGCACTGACCGGCATGGATGGCACCAGAATGACAACGGGTATCCAATTCAAGGCGGTGCACCACACCTACCGCCCGCCGCGCGGCAAGCCGGTGCTGGCGCTGGACGGCGTGTCGCTCGAGGTCAAGGACCGCGAATTCATGGCGCTGCTCGGTCCCTCGGGCTGCGGCAAGAGCACGCTGCTCTATCTCCTCGGCGGCTTCCTGCCGGTCGAGAGCGGCGAAATCTCGGTCGACGGCAAGAAGGTGCACGGCCCCGGCACGGACCGCGGCATCGTGTTCCAGCACTTCGCGCTCTTCCCCTGGAAGACGGTGCGGCAGAACGTGCTCTACGGCCTCGAGAAGCAGCATGTGGCGAAGCCCGAGCGCGTACGCCGCGCCCAGGCGATGATCGAGCTGGTGCATTTGAACGGATTCGAGGACAGCTATCCCTCGCAGCTTTCGGGCGGCATGAAGCAGCGCGTGGCGATCGCGCGCACGCTCGCGGTGGAACCCGAAATCCTGCTGATGGACGAGCCTTTCGGCGCGCTCGACGCGCAGACCCGCGCGCTGATGCACGAGGAGTTGCTGGCCATCATGCGGCGATCGCCCAAGACGGTGGTGTTCGTCACCCATGACGTGCGCGAGGCGGTTTATCTCGCCGACCGCGTGGCGGTGATGTCGGCGCGGCCGGGACGGATCAAGGAGATCGTCGACACCAAGCTGCCCGGCGGCGTCAACCCCGAAGTCCAGCAGAGTCCGGAATTCGCGCAGAAGGTCGAGCACCTCTGGCAATTGGTGCGCGACGAGGCGATCAAAGCCCAGGCCCAGGCCGAGCACGGATGATCCTCCGGTTTCTCATCCGCATCTTTCCCCTGGTTCTGCTCGCGGGCCTGTGGGAGATCGCGCCGCGCCTCGGCTGGGTCAATCCCGAGGTGCTGCCGCCGGCGAGCGCGGTGGCGAGCGCCTGGTACGGGCTGCTCATGTCGGGCGATCTCGTCACCAACGGCGTTTCTTCGCTCATCAACCTCTCGGCCGGGCTGGCGCTCGGCATATTCGTCGGCATGGCGGCGGGCGTGCTGATGGCGTGGTATCCGGCGGTCGACGCGCTGGTCAGCCCGCTGATGAAAAGCCTTTATCCGATGCCGAAATCCGCGCTCATCCCGGTGATGATCCTGTGGTTCGGATTGGGCGCCGGTTCCAAGATCGCCTCCATCTTCATGGGCTGCCTCTTGCCGGTGGTGTTGAGTTCCTATAACGGCGCGCGCGGCGTGGAGCAGACGCTGATCTGGTCGGCGCTGGGATTGGGCGCCTCGCGCCGGCGCGTGCTGTGGGAGGTGGTGGTGCCCGGCGCGCTGCCCGAGATCATGGCCGGCATCCGCAACGCGCTGGCGATATCCTTCATCCTGCTGGTGAGTTCGGAGTTCCTGGTCGGCCAGCGCGGCCTGGGCTATCTCATCTCCTTCCTCGGCGACGGCGGCGTCTACGACGCCATGTTCGCCGCCGTGCTGACGGTGGCGGCGATCGGCTTCTTCGCCGACCGGGTTTACCTCTTTTTCATGCAGCGGACGCTGCGGTGGCGCGAATGAGCGAGCGTTCCGGAAGTCAGCCGGCGAATACGGGCTGATGGCGCTGCGCGTCTTCTCGATCGCGGCGGTGCTCGGCGCCTGGCAGATCACCGCCATGGCGCATGTCTTCTCGGATTTCCTCCTGCCGTCGCTGAGCGAGGTGCTACTGCGGCTCTACCACGATCTGGTTTCGGGCGATCTGATCCGCGGCATCGAATTGACGCTGATCCGCACCTTCATCGGCTTTGCGATGGCGGCGGCGGGGGGCGTGGTTATCGGCGTCGCCATCGCGCGCATTCCGGTGGCGCGCTGGTTCTTCGATCCGCTGGTTTCGGTCGGGTTGCCCATGCCCAAGGTCGCCTTCCTGCCGATCTTCATGCTGTGGTTCGGCGTGTTCGACGTCTCGAAGGTGCTGATGATCGCCTTTTCCGCGATCTTCCCGGTGATCGTCGAGATCCTGGGCCGGAACGCAGAACATCGACAAATACATGTCCTGGTCGGCGCTGAGCCTGGGCGTAGGCCCACGGCGGTTTTTGTGGGAGATCGCGCTGCCGGCGGCGCTGCCGCAGGTCTTCACCGGGCTTCAGGTGGCGCTGCCGATTTCGCTCATCGTCGCCATCATCTGCGAGATGCAGATGGGCGGGCAGGGGCTCGGCGGCTCGATCATGACCGACATGCGCTTCGCCGATTCGCCGGGCGTGTTCTCCGGCATCGTCGCCATCGCCTTGGTCGGCATGGTCATGGTCAAGGCGATGGAGCTGGTGCGCCGCCGCCTGCTGATCTGGCACCAGGAGACGCAGGCCGAGTAAGGCCATTTTAAGGCTTAGCCCAGCACCGCGCCCGGTTCTATTTCCGCCTCGCCGGCGGCAATCTTCTTGCCTTCGTCGAAGCGGCAGCGCCGCACTTCGATGAATCCCCCTTGCGCATAGACCGAAAAGCCTTCCGGCCCGGAAGTCGTGACCTGGCCGAGGCGCAAGCCCTTGATCGTGCCGAAACTGCGGGCGAGCTTCTTGCGCGCGTCGAACAGATGCAGCCGCTTGCCCTTGAAACTGGTCCAGGCGCCGGGCGCGGGATCGCAGCCGCGGATCAGGTCGTAGATGCGGTCGATCGGACCGGCCCAGTTGATGCGCGATTCCGCCTGGCGCACCCAGCCCTCATAGGTCGCCTGGGTTTCGTCCTGCGGGGTTTCGCGCGCCTTGCCCTTGACCACCGCCTCCGCCGCCTCGATCAATCCGGCCACGCCCATGTGGAAGATCTTGTCGAAATAGAGCGAACCCACGGTGTCGTCGGGGCCGATCTCGACCTCGCGCTGCAAAATCACCGGCCCTTCGTCGAGCCCGTCGACCGGCCGCAGGATGGTGAAGCCGGTCCTGGTCTCGCCGTTGATCACCGCCCAGTTGATCGCCGCCGGGCCGCGATGCTTGGGCAACAGCGAAGGATGGAACAGCAGCATGCCGTGCTTCGGAATCCGGATGAAGGATTGCGGCAGGAACTGGGTGACGAAGGCGAGAATGCCGATATCGGCCTTGAGGCTTTTGAGCGCTTCCGGCGCCTCGGTGGCGGAATAGCTCTGGAACTGGAACACCGGCAGATGCTTCTCGACCGCGGCGAGCTTCAGCGGATCGGGCTTGACGCCGGGCGTGTCGGGCAGGACGAAGACCCCGGCGACGTCGTCGCCGCGGCCGATAAACGCCTCCAGCACGGCCTTGCCGAAGGCCTGCTGGCCGATGATCACCACCCGCATCAAACTCCCCCGAACCCCCAAATCAACCGACAAGATTTATCACGCGCGGGCGGCCGCGCTCAAATTAAAGCCGTCGGCGATGCGCGAAAATGTCTCATGCGGCGCGTTCCAGCTTGACAGCCGGGGCAGGGCCAGGAGCTCGGTTCCCCGGGTGAAGCGCGCGAGACTTTGCACCGTGTCGGCCAGGGCGGGGCCGCCATCCGGGCTTTCGCAAACCACCACCGCCCGAGTGGCCAGGCGCCGTCCGCGCAGCGCCGCGAGCGCGGTCAAGGCATGGCTCTGCGCGCCGAGATAGCTGCCGGATACCAGCAAGACGGGAATTCCGAGCTCGGCCATCCAGTCGAGCACGGTGTGTTTCTCCGCAATGGGCGACATGACGCCGCCGACGCCCTCGATCAGCAGTGCGTCCGGCCCGTCGATCGCGGGGGCGACGGCATCGCGGCAGAATTTCACCAGATCGGCGAAATCGACATTCTTGCCCTCCCGCTTCGCCGCCAAATCGGGTGCCAGCGGCGCGCGGAAGCGCCAGGGCGAAATGCGATCGAGTTCGGCCGTCCCCAGTTCGCGGCCGAGCGCCGTCAGCAGCCGGCCGGGGTCGCTTTCCGCGCAGGCTGATTCGTCGAAACCGCTGACCAGCGGCTTGAGCGCCGCGACTGGACGCAAGCGGCGGCGGAGTTCGGCGACGATGCCGCAGGTAACGAAGCTCTTGCCGATATCGGTTCCGGTCGCGGTGACGAAAAGCGCGCTCATGGATGGACAAGGCCGCGAACCAGCGCGGCAAGCTTCAGGATCGCATCGTCCGGATGAAGCGCGGTGAATGTCAAACGCAGCCGCGCCGTGCCCTCGGGCACGGTGGGCGGGCGGATGGCGACGGCGAGAAATCCCGCGCGCTCCAGCATCTTGGCCGCTTCGAGCGCGCGCGAGGTCTCTCCCAGTATCACGGGGACAATCGGGCTTTGCGCCTCGTCGAGCCCGGCGGCTTTGGTGAAGGCGCGCGCCTTGATCAGCGGCGCCGCGACCAGATCGCCGCCGCGCGCGATGATGTCGAGCGCGGCGATCGCGGCGGCCACGGAGGCGGGCGGCAATCCGGTGGAGTAGACGAAGCTGCGCGCCCGGTTCTTGACCAGATCGACGACATCGCGCGCGGCGCAGAGATAGCCGCCATAGCCTCCGGCCGCCTTGCTGAGCGTGCCCATCTGCAACGGCACTTCGGCCTCCCTGTCATGGGCGAAGGCCGAGCCGCGTCCGCCGCCGGTCACGCCCAGCCCGTGCGCGTCATCGGCCAGCAACCAGGCATCGTAGCGTTTGGCAAGATCGCCGAGTTCGGGCAACGGCGCGAGATCGCCATCCATCGAGAACACCCCGTCGGTGGCGATGAGCGCGCGCCCGTGCCGCTTGCGGTGTTCCTCGAGCAAGGCTCCCGCGTGGGCGAGATCGTTGTGGCGGTAGATTTGCAGATCGGCGCGCGACAGCTGCGCCCCGGCCCAAAGACAGGCATGGGATAGTTCATCCAGCAGCACCAGATCGTCCTCGCCGATGAGCGCCGGGATGATGCCGGCATTGGCGAGATAGCCCGAGCCGAAGACGCAAGCCGCCTCCGTGCCCTTAAGTGCGGCGAGGCGCGATTCCAGTTCGGCGTAAAGCGGATGGTTGCCGGTAATCAGCCGCGAAGCGCCGGCGCCCACGCCGAAGCGGCGGATCGCCTCGATCGCCGCCTCTTTCACATCCGGATGCTGGCTCAGATTTAGATAATCGTTGCAGGAGAAGGACAGGAGCCGCCTGCCGTTGCGGCTGACGGTAATGCCGTCCTCGCGCGCGGTCTCGGCCAGGCGGCGGCGCAATTGCCGGGCTTCGAGCGATGCCAGCTTTTCGGCGGCGAAATTATCGAGCGAGGGCAAGGTTGGGCTTCCGCTTGACGGGGTGGGGATGTAGCGTTACCCCGGGCTCGCGCGAAAGCAAGACTCAATCACCCACCGGGGGAAGTGGAATGACCGCCGACGGCATAGACAGCGATATCCGGCACGATTGGACGGCCGAGCAGATTCTGGCGCTATTCGGCCTGCCCTTCGGCGAGCTGGTGTTCCGCGCGCAAGGCGTCCATCGCCGCCATTTCGATCCGAGCCAGGTGCAGCTTTCGACATTGCTGTCGATCAAGACCGGCGGCTGCTCCGAGGATTGCGCCTATTGCCCGCAAAGCGCGCATTACGACACCGGCGTCGAGGCCACCAAGCTGATGGGGCTCGAATCCGTGCTGGAAGAGGCGCGCGCCGCCAAGGCGCAGGGCGCGCAGCGCTTCTGCATGGGCGCGGCCTGGCGCGAGCCCAAGGCACGCGATCTCGACATGGTCTGCGACATGGTCGAAGGCGTGAAGGCGCTGGGGCTCGAGACCTGCGCCACCCTCGGCATGCTCACCGGGGAACAGGCCAAGCGGCTCAAATCGGCCGGGCTCGATTACTACAATCACAATCTCGACACCTCGCCCGAATTCTACGGCGAAATCATCACCACCCGCGTTTATCAGGACCGGCTCGACACGCTCGGCCATGTGCGCGCGGCGGGGATGAAGCTGTGTTGCGGCGGCATCGTCGGCATGGGCGAAAGCCGCGCCGACCGTGCCGGCATGATCGCCGCCTTGGCTTGTCTGCCCGAGCACCCCGAAAGCGTCCCGATCAACCTGCTGGTGCGGGTCGCGGGCACGCCCTTGGCCGAAACCCAGGCGCTCGACGGGCTGGAATTCGTGCGCAGCATCGCGGTGGCGCGCATCTGCATGCCGGCTTCGGTGGTGCGGCTGTCGGCGGGGCGCGAGGGCATGAGCGACGAATTGCAGGCGCTGTGTTTCCTCGCCGGCGCCAATTCCATTTTCTGCGGCGCGCGGCTATTGACCACGCCCAATCCCGGCCGCGATCAGGACCGCGTCTTGATGGACAAGCTCGGCCTGTCGCCGATGGCGGAGTCCTAGTCATGGAAGGGCTGGCACGCGACCGGCCCTCCTGGCTCGAGGGGCTCGCGCATCTCTGGCTGCCCTATGCGCAGATGAAAACGGCGCCGCCTCCGCTCGCCGTGGCGCGCACCGAGGGCTGCCGCATCCATCTCGCCGACGGGCGCGTGCTGATCGACGGGATATCCTCATGGTGGACCGCCTGCCACGGCTACAATCATCCGCATATCCGCGAAGCCGTCCAACGCCAGCTCGAGACCATGCCGCATGTGATGATGGCGGGGCTGGCGCATGAGCAGGCGGCGACCCTGGCGCGCCGCCTGGCGGCGCTGTTGCCGGGCGAACTCGATCACGTGTTCTTCTCGGATTCCGGCTCGGTCGCGGTCGAAATCGCGCTCAAGATGGCGGTGCAGTTTTTCTCGAACCGCGGCCAGGGACAACGGACCAAATTCGCTTATTTCAAGGGCGGCTATCACGGCGACACGCTGGGCGCGATGGCGGTGAGCGACAAGGGCACCGGCTTCCAGGGAAGCTTTGCGGGCCTGCTGCCGCCGCAATTTCTGCTCGATTTGCCGCGCGACGCCGATAGCGATGCCGCGTTGGAGCAATTCCTGGATCGTCATGCAAGCGAGATCGCCGGCATCATCGTCGAGCCGCTGGTGCAAGGCGCGGGCGGCATGGTGTTCCACCCGCCCGCCGTGTTGAAGCGCCTGCGCGACTTATCCTCCCGCCACGATCTGCTGCTGATCTTCGACGAGATTTTCACCGGCTTCGGCAGAACCGGCAGGATGTTCGCTATGGAGGAGGCCGGGGTTTCGCCCGACATCGTGACCTTGTCCAAGGCGCTGACCGGCGGCGTGCTGCCCCTGGCGGCCACGATCGCCAGCCGCAAGGTCTATGAAGGATTTCTGTCCGACGATCCGCAAGCGGCGCTGATGCATGGACCCACCTTCATGGGCAATGCGTTGGCCTGCGCCGCCGCCAACGCCTCGCTCGATCTGTTCGAGCGCGAGCCGCGTTTGGCGCAAGTGGCGGCGATCGAACGACAGCTGACGCGCGAGCTTGCCCCTTGCCGCGGCCTGCCGGGGGTGAAGGAGGTGAGAGTCAAGGGCGCCATCGGCGTGGTCGAGTTGGAACGCGCTGATGATCTCGAAAACTTACGAAAAGGCTTCGTCGATGCGGGCGGATGGATCCGGCCTTTCGGCCGGATCGTCTATCTCGCGCCATCCTTCACCATAACGGAAGACGAGCTTGCGGTCCTGACCGGGGCGGTGCGGCGCGTCCTGGCATCGCGCGCCTGAGCGCGTTCAGTGGATTTGCGTCGACGCGCCGGAGTGGTATTGCGGAATGATGGCGCTCGCCTGGTGATGAATCATGCGCCAGCGGCCTTCCTCGCGGACGAAGATGTTGGTGGCGGCCAGCGTGCCTCCCGGCAATTGTTCCTCGCACAGCACGATGGCGACATTGCCGTAAAGAAAGACGCGTTCGTCGTGGCATTGGATGGGGAAGCGCTCGCCATCGTCGGTCAGGATGGCACGCCAGCTTTCCATCACCGCCGCGCGTCCGTGGACCCCCTCCCAGCCGGGGTGGAGGCAGAGCACCTGCGCCTCGCGCGCCCATAGCGCGTCCATCGCCGCGAAATTGCGCAAGCTGAAGGCGCGGTAGAAATCGAGATTGGCCGTCAGAACCGCGTCGCTATCGGTCAGGGCCGCGCCGGGCCGGGTTGGGGTCATGCCGTCTCCATCATGCAGAGGGTATCTTTGAACATAGGCGCCCGTCGCGCAAGGGCGTTGCCGCGCGCGGTAAAAATCAATACGACTAGAACCCTCGACGCCTAGCAGCGAGGACCGCGCCTGTGACATCCCGTTCCGCCGCAAAAATTCTGGTCGATCAGCTCAAGCTGCATGGCGCCGATACCGCTTTCTGCGTGCCGGGTGAGAGCTATCTCGCGCTGTTGGACGCGCTCTACGACGCCAATTCCATCCGCCTGGTGGTCTGCCGCCAGGAAGGCGGCGCGGCGATGATGGCCGAGGCCTACGGCAAGCTTACCGGCAAGCCCGGGATCTGCATGGTGACGCGCGGGCCCGGCGCCACCAACGCCAGCGCCGGCATCCACGTTGCCATGCAGGATTCGACGCCGCTGATCGTGCTGGTCGGCCAGGTGGCGCGCGGCGCGCGCGGCCGCGAGGCGCTTCAGGAGATCGATTTTAAGGAATTTTTCGGCGGCATGACGAAATGGGTGGAGGAGATTTCCGATCCGAAACGCATCCCGGAATATCTGAGCCGCGCCTTCCACACCGCCACGGCGGGGCGGCCCGGTCCGGTGGTGCTGTCCTTGCCCGAGGACATGCTCGAGGAAGAGGCCGAGACCGCTGACGCCGAGCCCTATCGCCGGGTTGAATCCTATCCGGGCGCCGCGGAGATGGCGGAGCTGCGCGCGCTGCTGACCTCCGCGAAGCGTCCCTTCCTGCTTCTAGGCGGCAGTCCTTGGGATGGGGATTCGGTCAAGCAGATCGAAGCCTTCGCGGAATCCTTCGATCTTCCGGTCGGCACCGGTTTCCGCCGCCAGGACCGCATCGACAACGCGCATCCTGGCTACGCCGGCGATGTCGGCATCGGCATCAACGTCAAGCTGGCCGAGCGCATCAAGAATTCCGATTTGCTCATTGCCGTGGGCGCGCGGCTGGGCGAAGCCACCATGCAGGGCTACAGCCTGGCCGACGTGCCGGTGCCGCGCCAGCGCCTGATCCATGTCCATCCCGATCCCGAGGAACTGGGCAGGGTCTATCATCCGGTGCTCGCCATCAATTCCAGCCCGCGCAATTTCGCGGCTGCGGCGGCCGCGCTGAAGCCCATCGCCAATCCGCCCTGGGCCAATGCCACAAGACAGGCGCATGCCGAGTATCTCGATTACATCAAGCCAACTCCTGCGCCAGGCGCGCTCAATCTTGCCGAGGTGGTGCACTGGCTCGACGCGCATCTGCCTCGGGACGCGATCTGGACCAACGGCGCCGGAAATTTCGCCGGCTGGGTCCACCGCTTTCACAGCTATCGCGGCTTCGGCACGCAGCTCGCGCCGGCCAGCGGCTCGATGGGTTACGGCTTTCCCGCGGCGGTGGCGGCGAAGCTCATCCATCCCGAGCGCACAGTGGTGTGCTTCTGCGGCGACGGCGATTTCCTGATGACCGGGCAAGAGCTGGCCACGGCGGCGAAGCATCGCCTCGCCTTCGTGACCATGATTGTCAACAACGGCATGTACGGCACCATCCGCATGCATCAGGAAATGCATTATCCCGGCCGCGTCTTCGGCACCGAGCTGCACAATCCCGATTTCACGGCTCTGGCCAAGGCTTATGGCGCCTATGGCGAGACGATCGAGCGCACCGAGGATTTTCCCGCCGCCTATGAGCGCGCGCGCGCCTTTGCCGGCCCGGCGCTGCTCGACCTCAAGGTCGATCCCGAGGCCATCACCTCCAAACAGACCATCGGCCAGATCCGCGCGTCCTTGCGGCCGCGTGGTTAGGCGACTGGGCGGCTAGGCGTCGCTTCCATCCCTGCCGCGCGCGCGTCGCGTGTGCCAGACCAGGTAGGCGATGCCGGCGGCGAACACGATGCCGGCCACGGTCAGCAGCACCGGCTCCTCGACCATGAACTGGCCCAGGTAATGGAACACGTGCCCGCCGAGCCAATAGGCGAGCAATCCCCAGAACCCTACCCACAGCGCCGCGCCGATGGCGTTGAGTATCGAGAACCGCAGCCAGTGCATGTTGAGGCTGCCGGCGGCGATGCCGCTCAACTGACGCGCCACCACGATGAAACGCGCGAAGATGATGACCAAGGCGCCGTAATGCCGCACGAAGCCCTCGACCTTGACCAGGCGCTCATGGGTGATTCCAAAACGGTCGCCGTAATGGATCAGCAGGCGCTGTCCGCCGGTGCGGCCGATGATGAAACCGATGGTGTTGCCGATCACCGCCGCAAGCCAGGCCAGCGGCAATAACAGCCAGATGTCGAGCGTGCCGCGCGAGGCCTCCGCCGCGCTGGTAATGAGCAGGGTTTCGCCCGGCAGCGGCAAACCGAGATTCTCGGCCACCAAGCCGACCATGACGGCGGCATAGCCGTAATCGCCGATATAACGATGGGCTTCCTGGAAAAAGCTGTGGAGCAAGCGTCCTCGTGAAAGTCCGGGGATGGGAGAGCTTGTTTAGGGCCAAAGCGGGCAGGGGGCAACCTTGGGCTATGCCGCTCGGCAGGCGCCGTGCGGCGAAGCCGGACTGGACTTAGCATGTGCCGCCGCCCCTATAATCCGCAAGGAGAGGAGCGCGGCGGACCATGACCAACTCCCGCGACAAGCTTCCCGCCGCTGGCAAATCGGCGGAGGTCGAGGCGTTCCTGCGCAAGATCGAGCATCTGCCGGTGCGCGCCGCCTCGGGACGGGGGCGGCTGGTCTTTGCCATGGATGCGACCGCCTCGCGTGAGCCGAGCTGGGACCGCGCCTGCCGCATCCAGGGCGAGATGTTCGAGGCGACGGCCGGGCTCGGCGGGATCGAGATACAACTCGTCTTCTATCGCGGCTTCAAGGAATGCAAGTCGAGCCGGTGGCTGTCGAGCGCCGCGGAATTGCACAACGCCATGCGCGCGGTTTCCTGTCTCGGCGGCGAGACCCAGATCGAACGCGTGCTGCGCCACGGCATCAAGGCGGCGCGCGCCGGAAGGCTCGATGCCCTGGTCTTCGTCGGCGATGCGATGGAGGAGGAGCCCGACACGCTCGCCAATCTCGCCGGCGAATTGGGCCTCTTGAACGTGCCGGTCTTCGTCTTCCACGAGGGCCAGGATCCGACCGCCGCAAGCTGTTTCAAGGAAATCGCGCGGTTGTCGCACGGCGCCTATTGTCCTTTCGATGCCTCGAGCGCCTCGGAACTCAAGGCGCTGCTGGGCGCGGTCGCTTCTTATGCGGCGGGCGGACGCAAGGCGCTGGTGAATTACGGCAAAGCGGCCGGCGGGCCGGCACTGCTGCTTGCCCACAGGCTCGGCGGCGGCGAATGATCTACCTCATCCTCGGCATCGGGCTGCTGGTGGCGCTGCTGTTGCTGGCGCGCGCCTTCGTCGCCGCCGATCCGGCCAAGCTCGGACGCATCATCACCTGGTTCCTGGGCGGGCTCGCCGTGGCCGGGGCGGGGACGGCACTTGTGCTCCTGCTGCTCAGCGAAAGACTGCTGCCGGCGCTGGTCGCGGCGGGCAGCCTGGCGCCGATCGGCTTCCGGCTGTGGACGCAGTGGCGCCATGGCGGCGGCGCTTCGGGGTTTGCGCCGGGCCGCGCCTCGAAGGTCGAGACCGGCATGATCTCGATGCGCCTCGATCACGGCACCGGCGAGATGAGCGGCACGGTGAAGCGCGGCGCTTATGCGGGCAGGCGGCTCGACGAATTGGATGAGGGCGAACTTTTGGTGCTGTGGCGCCAATGCCGCATCGAGGACGCGGATGCGGCGCGGCTGCTCGAAGCCTATCTCGACCGTTTCAAGCCGGATTGGCGGGCCAAGGCGGGCGGCGCAAGCGGCGGCGAGGCGCGCGCCGCGTCATCCGACGTCATGTCGCGGGACGAGGCCTATGCGATCCTTGGACTCGCGCCCGGCTCCTCGAATGAGGCGATCAAGGATGCGCACCGGCAGCTGATGATGAAGCTGCACCCCGACCATGGCGGCTCGACTTACCTTGCCGCCAAGCTCAACCGCGCCAAGGAAATATTGCTCGGCGATTGACCGCTATTTCTGCTGGCCCGGCGCCGGTGCAGGCGCCGGCGGCAAGGGCGGCATGCCCGCGCCGCGCACGACCGTCATCACGAACACGGTGGGTTTCTCGCTCGGGCCGAAAGGCCCGGCCACCTTGTTGCTCACCGGCTTCAGGCTTTTGAGATAGGCGGCGATCGCATAGGCGTCGCCGTTGGTCAGATTGGCGAAGGCCATCCACGGCATGATCGGCGCAAGCTGCCTGCCATCGGGCCGGACGCCGGTCTTGAGCGCAGTGACGATCTGCTTCGCGCTCCAGTTGCCGAGGCCGGTCGCCTTGTCCGGCGTCAGGTTCGGGCCGACGAACACGCCGAGCCCCGGCATGTCGAACCCTACATCCGAGCCGCCGAGGTAACGCGTCATATCCGCCTTGCCGAGGAAATTGCCGGGCGTATGGCAATCGTTGCAGCCGCCCACGGACACCAGGTATTTGCCGCGTGCCACCTGCTTGTCGCTGGCATTGGCATGGCCGCCGGCGACGAAAAGCAATAAAGCGGCGAATCCCAGACAAAGTGCGGACCGGATCATTTTCCCCTCCCTTTATGCGGTGCGTTAGTTCTTCTCTAACATATTGCCAACGGCGGTAAAAGCCGGCGACTCGCGGGCGGATTGCCTTATGGATTGGGCGGCGGAAGCAGTATACAAACCGGCCATGAATCAGCGCGTTCGCAAAGCGGTATTCCCGGTCGGCGGCCTCGGCACGCGATTCCTTCCCGCCACCAAGGCCATGCCCAAGGAGATGCTCCCCGTCGTCGACAAGCCTCTGATCCAATACGCGGTGGAGGAGGCGCACGCGGCCGGCATCGAGCAGTTCATTTTCGTCACCGGCCGCTCCAAATCGGCGATCGAGGACCATTTCGATCTTTCCTACGAGCTCGAAACCACGATGCGCGAACGCGGCAAGGATGCGCAGATTCGCGAGGTCAATTCCTGGATGCCCGAGCCCGGCCAGATCGCCTTCACCCGCCAGCAAAAGCCCCTCGGGCTGGGCCATGCCGTGCTGTGCGCGCGGCATCTGATCGGCGACGAGCCCTTCGCCGTGTTGCTGGCCGACGATTTGATCCTGTCCGACCGGCCCTGTCTCGCGCAGATGGTGGCGGCGTACGCCAAGACCGGCGGCAACATGGTGGCGGTGGAAGAGGTGCCGCGCGAACACACCAGCCGCTACGGCATACTCGACATCGCCAAGGACGACGGCAAGCTGGTGACGGTCAAAGGCGTGGTCGAGAAGCCCGAGCCGGCCAAGGCGCCTTCGACCCTCAGCATCATCGGCCGCTACATCCTCGAGCCGGCGGTGTTCGAGCATCTGTCGCATCTCGGCAAGGGCGCGGGCGGCGAGATTCAGTTGACCGACGCGCTCGCCAAGCTGATCAAGGACAAGCGGCCGTTCTATGGGCTGCGCTTCGAAGGCAAGCGCTTCGATTGCGGCGACAAGGCCGGATTCTTCGAGGCCAATGTCGCCTTCGCGCTCAACCGCAAGGACATGGCGCCGGCGGTCAAGAAGATCCTGCAAGAATATCGCTGAGAGGGATTCGTGGCTTCCGGCCATAGCTTCGATCCCACCATTCTGCGCGAATACGATATCCGCGGCGTCGTCGGCCAGACGCTGCACGCGGCCGATGCGCGCGCCATCGGCCAAAGCTTCGGAGCATTGCTGGCCGAGACCGGCGGCAAGCGCGTCGTCGTCGGCCGCGACGGACGGCTCAGCTCGCCGATGATGGAGGCGGCGCTGGTCGATGGTTTGACCGGCTGCGGAATCGACGTCACGCGCGTGGGAATGGGCCCGACGCCGATGCTCTATTTCGCCGCCTACACGCAGCATGTGGATGGCGGGATCATGGTGACGGGTTCGCACAATCCGCCGGACCATAACGGCTTCAAGCTGGTGCTCGACAAGAAATCCTTCTTCGGCGCCGATATCCAGCGCCTGGGCAAGATCGCCGCTTCCGGGAAATTCCCCGTCGGGCACGGCAAGGCGGAAGAAAAGCCGATGCTCGAATTCCTATGTCGCGCGGCTGGCGGCCGATTACCGGGGCAAGCGCCCGCTCTTCGTCGCCTGGGACGCGGGCAACGGCGCCGCCGGCGAGGCGATGAAGCGGCTCGCGGCGCTTCTGCCGGGCCGGCATATCCTCCTCAACGAGACGATCGACGGAAGCTTTCCCGCCCATCATCCCGACCCGAGCGAGCCCAAGAACATGAAGCAGCTTCAGGACACCGTCCTGGAACGGAAATGCGATATCGGCATCGCCTTCGACGGCGACGGCGACCGCATCGGCGTGGTCGACGGCAAGGGCCGCATCCTGTGGGGCGACCAGTTCATGATCGTGCTGGCGCGCGAGATCATCGATAAGCAGCCCGGCGCCATCATCATCGCCGATGTCAAGGCGAGCCAGACGCTGTTCGACGAGATTGAACGGATGGGCGGAAAGCCCTTGATGTGGAAGACCGGCCATTCGCTCATCAAGGCGAAGATGGCCGAGCTCAAGGCGCCGCTCGCCGGCGAGATGAGCGGCCATATCTTCTATGCCGACGGCTATTACGGCTATGACGACGCGCTCTACGCCGCGGTCCGGCTTTTATCCATCCTGTCGCGCGGCACGGAGAGCCTGGCGGTAATCCGTGATCGCATGCCCAACGTGGTCAACACGCCCGAACTGCGCTTTCCCTGCAGCGCGGACCGCAAGTTCAAGAGCGTGGAAGAGGTGCGCGAGCGGCTGAAACGCGCGGGCGCCGAGGTCTCGGAAATGGACGGCGTGCGCGTGAAGACGCCGGAGGGCTGGTGGCTGCTGCGCGCCTCCAATACCCAGGACGTGCTGGTGGCGCGTGTCGAGGCCAAGGATGAATCCGCGCTGAAACGGCTCAAGGCCGAACTGGCCGCGCAGCTGCGCCAAAGCGGCGTCGCGCCGCCACCCGGCTTCTAGCGGCTCGATTTGAGGAACTAATCGTCTTCGGAGGTGGCCGCCGCGTCGGGTGCCGGCGCCGCCGCCGGTTGCGCCGCCGGCTGGACAGGCGCGGACGCCGGGGCGGGCGGGCCGAACTGCAACACGGTCCGGGAAGCCGGCAGCGGCGGGATCACGGCGCACAGCTTCTGCTTGCTGCTCATCACGTTGTGCAGGGTGCGGCAGGCCTTCTGCGCCTCGGGTCTCGGTGAAGCCGGCGATGCGGGCGCGATAGAAGGGCTGCTTGTCGCTATGCGCGGGCGACAGCACCAGCGCGGTCTTATCCTTGGCGGCGGGGAGCTTGGCCAACGCCGCGGCGCCGGCGCTTTGGGCCGCGTCATAGTTCGCGAATGCGCCCACCTGGATGCTCCATTCCGTGCTGGACGGGTCCGGACGGGACGGCTTGTTGCGGTGCGCGGTCTGCTTGGGCGTCGCGGCTTCAGCGTGGCTCACCGGATTAAGCGATGCGATGGTGGGCGGCGCGGCGCCGTCGAGATTATTGTTGGAGTTATCGTCATAGGCGGCGGTGCGCAGCGCGTCGTTGCTGATGGAATTGCCGGCGAAGCTGGCTTCGAGCAATTGCGCCATCTGCATGTCGCGGCCATGGGCCGAACTGCCGCCCATGATGACGCCGATCAGCCGCTTGCCGTCGCGCACGGCCGAGGCGGCGAGGTTGAATCCGGCGGCGCGGATGTAGCCGGTCTTGATGCCGTCCATGCCCGCGAATTCCTGCATGAGATGGTTGTGGGTCTCATAGGTCGTGTCGCGATAGGTGAATTCCTCGGTGGCGAAGAAAGCGTATTCCTTCGGAAAGTCGCGCCACAACGCCAGCGCCAGTTTGGCGATGTCGCGCGCGGTGGTGTGCTGCGCGGGATTGGGCAGGCCCGAGGCGTTGCGGAAGACGGTGTTGGTCATGCCGAGCGCGCGCGCCTTTTGCGTCATGCGGTCGGCGAAGGCGGCTTCGCTGCCGGCGAGATTCTCGGCCACCGTCACCGCCGCGTCGTTGGCGGATTTGGTAATCAGGCCGAGGATGAGATCCTGCACGCGAACCTTCTGGCCCGGGATCAGGTCGATCTTCGATGGCGCCTGGCGCGCGGCGTGCATCGACACGGTGAAGGTATCGTCAAGGGTGACGCGGCCCTGCTCCAACGCCTCGAACAGCAGATAGAGCGTCATCATCTTGGTGAGCGAGGCGGGATAGGTCGGCTGGTCGGCGTTGCTCTCGTTCAGAATCTTTCCGTTCTGCGCGTCGATCACGATCGCGGAGAAATGGGGTGTGGTATAGCGGCGGGCCTGGGCGAAATGCGCCGGTGTGAGCAACAGGATGACGATGGCAGCGGCCAAGGCAACGAGTCGCCGGGATACCCATCGGCGGTCTGGCGCGAACGGCGCTTCTGCCCTCATCAAGGACGTGGTTCCCCCGAACAACTCGACTACGCCAACAGGAACACGGAACTAACCCTGGAAAAGCTTAGGAATTTAGCGATTCCTTGTCCAGCGCTTCCTGGCTTGATTCAGCATTTAAATTAATTGATCCAGCCAGGCCCCCGCCACTGCCGGCAGCCGCTTTCGCCATAAACCGGCTCATTTGCAGCGCACAATGGCTCTTGAAGAAGTCCTGAAATCAAACTATATATTTATGCTGCAATGCAGCATATCGGTAGGAGGTTAGCATGGCATCCAAGGTGAAAAAGCTGGCGGTTCCGGCGCCGGTCGAACTCGGTAAGCCCCAAGGCAGAATCCGCGTTCCCGAGCGCGCTCAGCGGTTATGAAGAGTTGGCCGCGTTGTCGCGCGAACATCTCGATGCCGTGCTCAAGGCCAATGCGGCGCTGAGCGAGGGTTTCGAGGCGCTGGCGAAGGAATACATGGGCTACACCCAGGCCACCCTGACCGCGGCCGGCGAGGCCGCCCAGAGCCTGCTCAAGGCCAAGACCCTCGATCAGGTGATCGAGATCAATGCCGGCTTGGCCAAGACCGGCGTCGAGGCGCTGCTCGACCGCTCGGCCAAGCTGTCGCAATGGAGCCTGGCGCTGGCGAAGGAAGCCGCGATGCCGCTCGAACAGTGCTTCGAGACGACGCTGGCGAAATTGACAAAGCAGCAGGCGGCGTGACGCGGCGGTTTTCCGGCTGTAAGCAATTCAAAGACCCGGCCGCTTGGCCGGGTCTTTTGTTTTGCACTCCGTTAACCCGGCGGTCCTAGGCTTGCGCGCATGAGCGATAGGAGCCGAATCGGCTTGGAAAGGGCTTCCCCCGAGGGACGCCTACCCCATATCATGTTAGGGATGGTAAATTCGGGGGGCGGGGAATCGGAGTTGTTTAACGGATTCGGCGATGAGCGACATCGAGAAGCGCAACGGCAGCGAGAGCCCTACCACGGGCGTGATCGTCAAGGCCAAGCCCAAGACGAAGAAGCCCTCGATGTACAAGGTTCTGATGCTCAACGACGACTACACGCCGATGGAGTTCGTCGTGCACATCCTCGAGCGTTTCTTCGCCAAGAACCGCGACGAGGCGACGCGCATCATGCTGCATGTGCATCGCCGCGGCGTCGGCATCTGCGGCGTTTATACCTACGAGGTCGCCGAGACCAAGGTGACCCAGGTGATGGATTTCGCCCGTCAGCACCAGCATCCGCTGCAATGTACCTTGGAAAAGGATTGAAGGTTCATGCTGTCGCGTAACCTTGAAAAGACCCTGCACCGCGCCTTGGCCTATGCCAATGAACGCCGGCACGAATACGCGACGCTCGAGCATCTGCTGCTGGCCTTGACCGAGGACCAGGATGCGATGTCGGTGCTGCGCGCCTGCACGGTCGATATCGAGAAACTGCGCCGCGAGCTGGTCAATTACGTCGACAACGAACTGGTCAATCTGGTGGCGGCCCAGGTCGAGGACGCCAAGCCGACCGCCAGCTTCCAGCGCGTGCTGCAACGCGCCGCGATCCACGTTCAATCCTCGGGCCGCGAGGAAGTGACCGGCGCCAATGTGCTGGTGGCTCTGTTCGCCGAGCGCGAAAGCCACGCCGTCTTTTTCCTGCAAGAACAGGACATGACGCGCTTCGACGCGGTGAACTATATCTCGCACGGCATCGCCAAGGCGCCGGGCCGCTCCGAAACCCGCCGCGTCCAGGGCGCGGAGGAAGAGGAGCCGCAGCGCGCCGAGAAGACGCCGAAGCGCGCCCATGACGCGCTCGACGCCTATTGCGTCAATCTCAACAAGAAGGCGCGCAACGGCAAGATAGACCCGCTGATCGGCCGCGAGGCCGAGGTCGACCGCACCATCCAGATTCTCTGCCGCCGCTCCAAGAACAATCCGCTTTATGTCGGTGATCCCGGCGTCGGCAAGACCGCCATCGCCGAGGGGCTGGCGCGCCGCATCGTGCAGCGCGAGGTGCCCGAGGTGCTGCAGAACGCCACCATCTACGGCCTCGACATGGGTGCGCTCTTGGCCGGCACGCGCTATCGCGGCGATTTCGAGGAACGGCTCAAAGCGGTCTTGGCCGAGCTCGAGGCGCTGCCCGGCGCGATCCTGTTCATCGACGAAATCCATACCGTCATCGGCGCGGGCGCCACGTCGGGCGGCGCGATGGACGCCTCGAACCTCTTGAAGCCGGCGCTCGCTTCGGGCGCGATCCGCTGCATCGGCTCGACCACCTACAAGGAATACCGGAATTATTTCGAGAAGGACCGCGCGCTGGTGCGCCGCTTCCAGAAGATCGACGTCAACGAGCCGACGGTCGAGGATTCGGTGAAGATCCTCCGGGGATTGAAGCCCTATTACGAGCGCCATCACCACGTGCGCTACACCGCCGACGCCATCCGCGCCGCGGTCGAGCTGTCGAACCGCTATATCGGCGACCGCAAGTTGCCGGACAAGGCGATCGACGTGATCGACGAGGTCGGCGCCTCGCAGATGCTTTTGCCCGAAAACAAGCGGCGCAAGACCGTCACCGCCAAGGACGTCGAGGCGGTGGTGGCGACCATGGCCCGCATTCCGCCCAAGAGCGTGTCGCGCGACGACCGCGAGGTTTTGAAGAATCTCGACCGCGACCTGAAGACCATGGTGTTCGGCCAGGACAAGGCGATCGAGGCGCTCACCGCGGCGATCAAGCTCGCCCGCGCCGGCTTGCGCGAGGCCGGCAAGCCGATCGGCTCCTACCTGTTCTCGGGTCCCACCGGCGTCGGCAAGACCGAGGTGGCGCGGCAGCTGGCCCGGACTCTGGGAATTGAATTAACGCGCTTCGACATGTCGGAATACATGGAGCGCCACACCGTCTCGCGCCTCATCGGCGCGCCGCCGGGCTATGTCGGATTCGATCAAGGCGGCTTGCTGACCGACGCGATCGATCAACATCCGCATTGCGTGCTGCTGTTGGACGAGATCGAGAAGGCGCATCCCGATCTGTTCAACATCCTGTTGCAGGTGATGGATTACGGCAAGCTCACCGACCACAACGGCAAATCGATCGATTTCCGCAACGTGATTCTCATCATGACCACCAATGCGGGCGCGATGGATCTGGCCAAGAACGCCATCGGTTTCGGCAGCGAGCCGAGGTCGGGCGACGACGAGGAAGCGATCAACCGGCTGTTCACGCCCGAATTCCGCAACCGGCTCGACGCGGTGATCTCCTTCGCGGCGCTGGTGCCCGAGACCGTGGGCCGCGTCGTCGACAAGTTCATCCTCCAACTGGAGGAACAGCTCGCCGACCGCAACGTCACCATCGAGTTGACCGACGAGGCGCGCAAATGGCTGGCCGAGAAAGGTTATGACCGCTTGTTCGGCGCGCGGCCGCTGGCCCGGATCATCCAGGAGCATGTCAAGAAGCCGCTGGCCGAGGAATTGCTCTTCGGCAAACTCGCCAAGGGCGGTCTGGTGCAGGTCAAGGTCGCCGAGGGCAAGCTCGCCTTCACCTATATCGAGGCGCCGCCGTCGCAGCCGCGCTCCCCTGGCAAGGACGAGCAGGACGAGACCAAGCACGAATTCGTCGAGTAGGCGAGGGGACTTAGCCCTAGGTCTGTCGCGGTCTCGCCGGATCGGCGCTACTCCGCCTCGCGCTTAAAGGGCGACAGGCCTTCTTCCAATTCCTCCATCTCGTTTTCGACCGCGCGGCGTTCGCGCTTGAGGAAATCCTCGACCGCGTGCCGGAAGCCGGGATCGTGGATCCAATGCGCGCTGTAGGTGGGGGCGGGGAGATATCCCCGCTGAATCTTGTGCGCGCCTTGCGCCCCGGCCTCGACGCGTTTCAATCCGCGCGCTATGGCGAAATCGATGGCGCGGTAATAACACGCCTCGAAATGCAGGAAGGGGAAGTCGCCGACGCAGCCCCAGTTGCGGCCATAGAGCGTTTCCTTGCCCATCAAATTCAACGCGCCCGCGACATAGCGGCCGTCCTGTTTGGCCATCACCAACACCACGCGCTCGCCCATGCGTTGCCCCAGCAGATCGAAGAATTCGCGCGTCAGATAGGCCGAACCCCATTTCTTGTCCGAAGTCGAGGTGTAGAAGCGGAAGAACGCATCCCAATGCCGGGCCTAGATCTCAGGCCCGTTGAGCGTCTCGATCGATATGCCTTCATTCGCCGCGCGCCGCTCGCGTTTGATTTGCTTGCGCTTCCTTGCATTGAGCGCGCCGAGAAAATCGTCGAAGTTCCCGTAGCCTTGATTCTCCCAGTGGAATTGCCGCCCCAGGCGTTGGAGAAATCCGGCCTCGCCAAGAAGTTCGTATTCCGACTTGGTCGGGAAGGTCACATGCAGCGACGATACCTTGGCGCGCTGGGCGATCTCGATCATCGCCGCCACCAGCAGTCGAGCGGCGTCCGGCGGCGCGCCGGGGCGGATCAGCAGCCGGTTCCCGGTCACCGGCGTGAACGGCACCGCCACCTGGAGCTTGGGGTAATATCGCCCGCCGGCGCGCTCATAGGCCTCGGCCCAGCCATGGTCGAAGACATATTCGCCATAGGAGTGGCTTTTCAGATACATCGGCACGGCACCCAACAACCGGCCGTTGCCGTCCTCGAGCGCCAGGTGCTGCGGCAGCCAGCCGGTCTCGGCGCAAGCCGAGTTCGATGCTTCGAGCGCATCAAGGAAGGCGTGGGAGACGAAGGGATTGTCCGGTCCGGCGCATTCATCCCAATCCGCGGCGCGAATCTTGGAGAGCCGTTCGACGACCTTGATGGAAAGCCGGTCGCTGCCGTCCATCGTCAGCGCACCTCGAACACCGCCTCGACTTCGACCGCGACATTGCCCGGCAACGCCGCCATGCCCACGGCCGAGCGCGCATGCTTGCCGGAATCGCCGAACACATCGCCCATCAGCTCGGAGCAGCCATTCACCACTTGCGGCTGGTCGGTGAAATCGGGCGCGGAGTTGACGAAGCCCACCAGCTTGACGCAGCGCACCACGCGGTCGAGATCGCCGTCCAGCGCCGCCTTCACCTGAGTCAAAAGATTGAGGCCGCACAGCCGCGCCGCCTGCTTGCCGTCATCGAGCGAAATCTCGCGGCCGAGCTTGCCGATGAACCGGTTCTCGCCCTGCCAATGACAGAGCTGGCCGGAGACGAACAGCAAATCGCCGGTGCGCACCGTCGGCACATAGCTCCAGCGCGGCGGCACCGGCTTGGGCAGCTCGATCTTCAATTCCTTCAATCGCGCCTCGATGCGTCCAGCCATGGCCCCTCCGTATCGCCGCCTGTGGATAATTGGTTGTCTCTAGCCTAGCCATTGCAGCACAGCAACGCCTTGATTCCACATAAAAAAACCGGCCATCCGAGGATGGCCGGTCAGTCAACTGCGCGTGGCCCCTCGCCTAAAGGCAAGGGTAACAGTTCTAGGCGGGCGCTTGGCGTTGTATCCCCGCCCACCGGCGGGGTATTTCGGCCTAAGGCTTGGAGCTTAAGGCTTACCTGGGCCGGACAGGCTGGCCTTGATCTCGTCCGGTATCGATTCGGGCTTGATGCCCGCCCGCTCGGGATGAAACTTGGCCCAGACACGCTTCTCGAAACCCTCAACCGCCAACTTGTCGCCTTTGAGGATGCGGTGGCGGACGGTGAGGCTCGATCGGCCCCATTCGGCGATCTCGCATTCGGCCGCGATCACGTCGTCATAGAAGCACGGCCTGAGGAAAGTCGCTCCGGCATCGACCAGCGGCATGCCGATGATGCCGTATTTCTTCCGCAACTCGGATCCGGAAAGCCCGGTGCGCTCGAACAGCCGCGACGTGCTGACGTCGAAGATGATGAAGAATTGCGGATAGTACACGACCCCGGCGGGATCGCATTGTCCCCATTCGATGCGGAATTCGCGGCGGTGAACCAGCATACGGTCAGCTTGCGCAAAAAGGAGATGGATGGCGGACGAAAAAAGAGGGGGCACGGCTTGCGCCGTGCCCCCCAATTTCTGCCTCAGTCACGGTGCCGGCCGGGAGGCTGTAGCCGGGGTCCCGCGTTGCGATCAACTACAGCCGCTGGTGCCGCCGCAGGTATCGCATTTGAGGCAGGTGCCGTTCCTTACCAGGGTGAAGTTGCCGCATTCGCCGCAACTGTCGCCCTCATATCCCTTCATCCGCGCCGCCTTGATCTGCTCGATCCGGCTGTCGGGCGGCGTCATGGAAGTGGTGGCGTGGAGCTCGGCGGCGAAATTGGTCGCCACCGCCACGTTGCCGCCGCCGGCCACTTCCAGCGTCGTGGCGCGAAGGCTGGCCTGAACCTGTCCTTGTTGCGCCGCCTTGGAACACGGTGAGCTTCTTGCGCATATAGCCGTTCGAAGCGACGCGTTGCATGACGGCGGCCATGTCGGGCCGGGGCCCTTCCGGCAGGTTCGATTCCGCCGCGCCCTTGCCCAGCGTGTCGGGCATGAGATCGGCCGGCTGCACATGCGCCAGATCGTTGCGGCCGAGATAGGAGATGGCGAGCTCGCGGAAGAGGTAGTCGAGGATCGAGGTCGACATCTTGATGGCGTCGTTGCCTTCGACCATGCCGGCCGGATCGAAGCGGGTGAAGGTGAAGGCCTCGACGAACTCTTCCAGCGGCACGCCATATTGCAGGCCGATCGAGATGGCGATGGCGAAGTTGTTCATCAGCGAGCGGAAGGCGGAGCCTTCCTTGTGCATGTCGATGAACACCTCGGCCAGGCGGCCATCTTCGTATTCGCCGGTGCGGAGATAGACCTTGTGGCCCCCGACCGTGGCCTTCTGGGTGTAGCCCTTGCGGCGTTGCGGCAGGCGCGAGCGTTCGCGTGACACCCGCTCGATCACCCGCTCGACGATGCGCTCGGCGATAATGGGCGCGCGCTCGGCCAGGTTTTTCGCGGCAAGCTCGGCCGAATCCTCGGTCTCGTCGTCGATCAGCATCGATTGCAGCGGCTGCGACAGCTTGGAGCCGTCGCGGTAGAGCGCGTTGGCCTTCAATCCCAGCCGCCAGGACAGCATGTAGGCGTCCTTGCACTGCTCGACCGTGGCGGCATTGGGCATGTTGATGGTCTTGGAGATCGCGCCCGAGATGAAGGGTTGGGCCGCGGCCATCATGCGGATGTGGCTGTCGACCGAGAGCGCGCGCTTGCCGATGCGGCCGCAGGGATTGGCGCAATCGAACACCGGCAAGTGCTCGTTCTTAATGAAGGGCGCGCCTTCGAGCGTCATGGCGCCGCAGCAATAAGTGTTGGCGGCGTCGATCTCGGCCTTGGTGAAGCCCAAGGCCGCGAGCATGTCAAAGGAAACCTCGTTCATCTGCGCGTCCGTGAACTCGAACGCGGCCTTGCAGAATTCCTCGCCCAGGGTCCACTTGTTGAAGGCGAATTTGATGTCGAAGGCGGTGGCGAGCTGGCTCTCCAGCGCTTCAAGCGCGCCTTCGGTGAAGCCTTTGGCCTTCAACTCCTTGTGGCCAATGGCGGGCGAGCCCTTGAGCGTGCCATGGCCCACGGCATAGAGCGTCATCGCCTCGATTTCATTCGCGGCATAGCCGAGCTTGGCGAGCGCCTCGGGCACGACGCGGTTGATGATGCGGAAATAGCCGCCGCCGGCGAGTTTCTTGAACTTCACCAGCGCGAAATCAGGTTCGATGCCGGTGGTGTCACAATCCATCACCAGGCCGATCGTCCCGGTGGGGGCGATGACCGTCGACTGGGCGTTGCGGTAGCCGTGCAGCTCGCCCAGCATCAGCGCCGCGTCCCAGGCCTGGCGCGCGGCCTGGACCAAGGTCCGGTCGGGACAGTTGACCGCGTCCAGCGGCACCGGCGGCACTGACAGCTCTTCATAGCCGGCGCGTTCGCCATGGGCGGCGCGGCGGTGATTGCGGATGACGCGCAACATGGCGTCGCGATTCTTGTCATAGCCGGGGAAGGCGCCCAGTTCGCCCGCCATCTCGGCCGAGGTGGCATAAGCGACGCCGGTCATCACCGCGGTGATGGCGGCGCACAGCGCGCGGCCTTGGTCGCTGTCATAGGACAGGCCGGCGGCCATCAATAGGCCGCCGATATTGGCGTAGCCCAGCCCCAGTGTCCGGAATTCGTAGCTGAGCCTGGCGATTTCCTTCGACGGGAATTGCGCCATCAGCACCGAGATTTCGAGCGCGACGGTCCACAGCCTTACCGCATGTTCGAAGGCCGGCGTGTCGAAATGCCCGCCCTCGCGGCGGAAGGTCATGAGGTTCAAGGAGGCGAGGTTGCACGCCGTGTCGTCGAGGAACATGTATTCCGAACACGGGTTGGACGCATTGATGCGCCCGCTCGCCGGGCAGGTATGCCACTCGTTGATGGTGGTGTCGTATTGCAGGCCGGGATCGGCGCTGGCCCAGGCCGCCTCGGCGATCTTTTCCCACAAATCGCGCGCTTCGAGCGATTTATGAACCTTGCCGTCGATGCGGCGGATCAAGTCCCACTTGCCGCCCTTCAGCACGCGCTCGAGGAAGTTGTTGGTGACCCGCACCGAGTTGTTGGAGTTCTGGCCCGAGACGGTGAGATAGGCCTCGCTGTCCCAATCGAGGTCATAGGTCTTGAAGTCGATCTTGGTGAAGCCTTGCTGGGCGAACTGGATGACACGCTGGACGTAGTTCTCGGGAATCATGACCGCGCGCGCGGCCTTGATCTCGCGCCGGAGCGCCATGTTGCGCTTGGGATCGTGGCGGTTCTCGCCCAAGGCCTGGGCCTCGGGTCCGTTGCAGGCGGCCATGATGAGATTGAGGTGCTTCTGCGCGAGCTTCGAGCCCGAAACCAGCGCCGCGACCTTCTGCTCCTCGACCACCTTCCAGTCGATATAGGTCTCGATATCGGGATGGTCGATATCGACCGTGACCATCTTGGCGGCGCGCCGCGTGGTGCCGCCGGACTTGATCGCGCCCGCCGCACGGTCGCCGATCTTGAGGAAGCTCATCAGGCCGGAGGACTTGCCGCCGCCCGACAATTTCTCGCCGTCGCCCCGGAGCTTGGAGAAATTCGAACCGGTGCCCGAGCCGTATTTGAACAGGCGCGCCTCGCGCACCCATAGATCCATGATCCCGCCCTCGTTGACGAGATCGTCGGCGACCGACTGGATGAAGCAGGCATGCGGCTGCGGATGTTCATAGGCGCTCTTCGACGCCACCAGCTCGCCGGTCTTGAAATCGACGTAATAGTGGCCTTGCGCCGGGCCGTCGATGCCATAGGCCCAATGCATGCCGGTGTTGAACCATTGCGGCGAATTGGGCGCCGCCATCTGGCGGCACAGCATGAAGCACATTTCGTCGTAATAGGCGCGGGCGTCCAACTCGGCGTCGAAGTAGCCGCCTTTCCAGCCCCAATAGGTCCAGGTTCCCGCGAGTCGGTGGAACACCTGTTTGGCGCTGCGCTCCAACTCGGCGCGTTCGGCCGCCGGCAGCTTCTCCAGCGCCTTGGCGTCCGGTGCCTTCCGCCACAGCCAGGATGGTACGTCCTTTTCCTCGACGGGTTTCAGCTTTGCCGGCACGCCGGCCTTGCGGAAATATTTCTGCGCCAGGATATCGCAGGCGACCTGACTCCAATCGGCCGGCACATCGATGTCCGGCAGATAGAAGACGCGCGACCCGTCCGGGTTGCGAATCTCGCTAATGACTGATTTGAAGGCGATGCCTTGATAAGAATCCTGGCCGGCAGTCGTAAAACGACGCTCTATGCGCATTAACATTCCCCCCGACTAAACCGCGCATCGGGCGGGACACCACATCTTGTGTCTGCCTAATGCGCAGACCACCAAAGTTGACAGAACTCTTACAGCAGTTCAACTAGATTTTGTGGTTGGGGACAGATTTTACTGCGATATATAGATTTTATCGTATTTACAGGCTTTCATCGTCGCGTAACAGTGGATGATCCGGTGGATAAAGGAGCTTTTCGGGCTCCTTCGATTGTCACAAAAGCAAAGGCCGCGGCGAATCAACGCCGCGGCCCGCCGTGGAGGCCTGGATCGGGTTATTGCCCCGCCGCCTTCTTGGCGTCGTAGGGATAGCGGAAGACGCCCGACTTGTATTCCGGCGGGTAGAGAATCACCTGCGTCCCCGCCCGGCGGAACTGGTCGAGATCGTTGCCTTTGACCCCCTGATATTGGACGAACAGGATGCGCCCTTTCGCCCATTCGCCGTTGGAGGCGAACTTCACGTTGCCGACCACCGTCTTAAAAGTGTTGGCGTGGATGTATTGCCCGATCTTGTCCTGGTCGAGGCTGCCGACCTTGGTGACCGCATCGCCCAGGATCTGCATCTCGGCATAAGCGAAGGGCGGCAGATAATAGCCCAGCGGATCGACGCCCGCGGTCGCCGCCTTCGCCTGGTAGCGCTTGAGGAAATCCTCGGTGCCCGGGAATTTCATCGTCTTCTCCGGCACATAGACGTCGTAGACGACAAGGCCGTTCAACAGCGGCCCGAGCTGCTGTTTGATAGGCGTGAAGGCGATGCCGATCATGCCGCCGCCGAAAATCTTGGCCTTAAGCCCGGCCTCATTGGCCGCGCGCACGATGCCCACCGATTCGGGCGGGTAGGAGGCGACATAGACGATGTCCGGCTTGGTCGCCTGGACGGCGTGGATGATAGGCGAGAAATCGGCCGAATTGGGCGGATAGCTCTGGTCATAGACTACTTGCAATCCAAGTTGCTTCACCACGTCGCGGGCGCCGCCGATCACGTTTTGCGCGAATTCGGCGTTGGCCGCCACCAGAGCCACGGTCTTAGGCTTCGGGTTCATGCTCATGGCGACTTGGAAGAAGCCGTATGACGGAGCGATGGCGGTGTTCTCGCCATTGGGCAGGATCTGGAAATACTTGTCGTAATTGAAGCTGGCATTCACCGCGGTGCCGAACAGCGCCATGAACACCATGTTGTGCTGCATGGCGATCGGCATGGCCGGGGCGATCTGGCCGGTGGCATAGGCGGAAATCAATAGGTCCACCTTATCCACGTCCAAAAGCTTGGTGTAGATCGCTGGCACATTGGAGGGTGTGCTCTGGTCGTCGTAATAGACCAACTCGACCTGACGGCCCAACAAGCCGCCCTTGGCGTTGATGTCGTCCTGCCACATCTGCATTGCCAGGAGCGCAGGCTTGCCGCCGCCGGCGAGGCCGCCGGTCAAGGACATGCTCAGGCCGATCTTGATCGGATCGGCGGCCAGCGAAACCGCGGGTAATGCTATGGCCGCGAAGGCGGCGACAACCCAGCCTATCGCCGCCAAGCGCAGGCGGCGCCTATGGATAGTCATGGATAACCCTCCCTCTACTTTGCTGCTTATGTTGCTCGAAACCCTAATACATTAATCCCCCCTGCGCCAGGATGCGGTGGCCGTTCGCCGCCAGTTTCACCCCCTTGCGCCGGGTGGGCCGGATCATGGCCCAATTCTGCTTGCCGTCTGGACGGCGCTTGTGGGCAGTGCCATAGTCCGCCCAATTCGTCACGGACATCACATCTGGGCAAGTCTTTGCCCTACGGCGCATGAATATCGGCACCCTGCTCTATACCTGGCTCAAAGGCGAACTCGCCGGCACCGATCAGTTCGGCAACCGCTATTACCGCGAGCGCGGCCGGCGGGCCTTGAAGCGCGGCGGCGGGATCGAGAGCCGCGAGCGCCGCTGGGTGATGTATAACGGCGAGGTTGAGGCTTCGCGCGTACCGCCGGAATGGCACGCTTGGCTGCATCACACCGTGGACGAGTTGCCGAAGGATGCCGGCCACCTCAAATATCCCTGGCAGAAAGAGCATCAACCCAATCTGAGCGGCACGCCCGGAGCCTATCGCCCGCCGGGTTCGCTCTTGAAAGGCGGTGCGCGCGAACATGCCAGCGGCGATTACGAGCCGTGGACGCCGGAGTGAGATTCTTGCCTCAAGGAGCGGAACTGCCATGAACCGCAATGTCGTCGAAACCGTCGTTGGCGCCGTCGTCCTGGTGGTTGCCGCCGTCTTCCTGTTCTTCGCCTACACCACCACCCAGGTGCATGCGGTGGGCGGCTATACGCTGACGGCGCAATTCGACAAGGTCGACGGTTTGCGCGACGGCGGCGACGTCAGGATCAGCGGCATCAAGGTCGGCACCATCCTTTCGCAGACGCTCGATCCCAAAACTTTCTTCGCCAACCTCACCATCAGCATGGACCCGGCGATCAAGCTGCCGGTGGATTCGGTCGCCACCATCACCTCCTCGGGGTTGTTGGGGGATAAATTCCTTTCGATCGAACCCGGCAACGAGGACCAGATCATCCCGCCGGCCGGGCGCATCACGCACACTCAGTCGGGCATGAGCCTTAAATCGCTGATCGGCCAGATGATTTACGGCCAGGCGCAGCAGAAGAAGGGCGACAGCTCTCCGCCCGCGCCCGGACCGCAAAAGCCGTGACGCCGGCCCCGGGCGCGGGCATCGCCGAGCAGCGCTGGGATCCCGAACGCTATCGCCGCAACGCCGCTTTTGTCCCGGCCCTGGGCCAGGGCGTGTTGGAGTTGCTCGCCGCCAGGCCAGGCGAGCGCATCCTCGATCTCGGCTGCGGCGACGGCACGTTGACCGCCACCCTGGCCGCGACATCCGATGTCGTGGGCGTCGATGCGAGCGCCGAGCAGATCGCGGCGGCCAAGGCGCGCGGCCTCGACGCGCGCGTGCTGGACGCCGGCCGGCTCGCCTTCAAGGGTGAATTCGACGCCGTGTTCTCTAACGCGGCGCTGCACTGGATGCGCGATCCCGACGCGGTGATCGATGGCGTGTGGCGCGCGCTTCGCCCCGGTGGGCGTTTTGTCGCCGAATGCGGCGGCGCGGGCAATGTGGCCTATGTCCTCGGCGCCTTGCTGGCGGCGTTGAAGCGGCGCGGCATCGACGGCAGGCCGGCCATTCCGTGGTATTTCCCTTCGCCCGATGAATATCGCGCCAAGCTCGAAGCGCGGGGATTCAAGGTCGCCTCGATCGTGTTGTTCCCGCGACCGACCGAACTGCCGGGACGGCTCGGCGATTGGCTCGATACCTTCGCCGAGAGCTTCCTGGCGTTGGTGCCGGAATTCCAGCGCCAGGATTTCAAGGGCGAGGTCGAGGACGCATTGCGGCCGTTTCTCTTCAAGGACGGACTCTGGTCGGTCGATTACGTGCGGCTGCGCTTTGCCGCGGTTAAGCCGGCGGAAATATCCTCATGAACAAGCTCAAACTGCCCACTTGGCTTACGCCCGGAGGCGAGCCGGTTTCCTGTCTCGACAAAATCAAGGTTCTGAACGAGAACCTCGAGGAAATCCGCGAGATGGCACAGGACGCGCTCGAGGACGCGGTGCTGATGGGTTGCGACGAGACGCAATTCCGCAAGGTACTGCGCGAGCTGGGCGAGGGGCTGACCAATCCCTACAAGAACAAGAAGGGTAAGGCGTGAGGCGGATCGTGGCCCTGAGCTTGATGGCACTGCTCGCGGTCGCGGGCGACGCTGGCGCCCAGGTAACCATGGGCCAGCTGCAAGGAAACGTGGCGGTGCTGCAAGGCCTCGACAAGACGACGGCGCGGGTCTCGAAATTCGATGCGCCGATCGACAAGCCGGTGCATTTCGGCACTTTGGTGATCACCGTGCGCGCCTGCTACAAGCATCCCCCCGAGGAGAGGCCCGAAACCACGGCCTTTCTCGAAATCGACGAAACCCGTCCCAACGGCGCGGCCAGCGAAACCAAGCGCGTCTTCAGCGGCTGGATGTTCGCCTCCTCGCCGGCGATCTCGGCGCTCGAGGATCCGATCTACGACGTCAACGTGCTCGACTGCAAGATTCCGGCGACCTCCGCGCCGCCGAGCGGCCCGCCGGGAAAGTAGGCCGGCGTCTTTATCGCCTCGCCCAGGATGCGGTGATAGCGCGCGCGCGGAATCTCGATCGCGCCGAAACGCCGCAAATGTTCGGTGACGAACTGCACATCCAGAAGCCTGTAACCGCCTTTGCGCAGCAAGGCGACCAGCGTCGCCAGCGCCGCCTTGCTGGCATCGGTCTCGCGCGAGAACATGCTTTCGCCGAAAAACGCGCCGCCCAAGCTGACGCCGTAAAGCCCGCCGGCGAGCCGGCCCTGGCGCCAGGCCTCGATGCTGTGCGCCTGGCCGCTCCGGTGCAGCTCGGAATAGAGCGCGACGATCTCGCGGTTGATCCAGGTTTGCGGGCGATCGGGCGCTGCCTCGGCGCAGCCGCGGATCACGCCCTCGAAGTCGCGATCAATCTTGATCTCGAAAATCTCGCGCCGCAAAGTCCGGGCCAGCCGCCGCGGCAGGTGGAATTTGTCGAGCGGCAGCACGCCGCGGCGTTCGGGATCGACCCAGAACAGCTCCGGATCCTCGGCCGTTTCCGCCATCGGGAAAATGCCGGCGGCATAGGCGCGCAGCAGAATATCGGGGGTGAGCCCAGCCATTGCCCCTGATTAGAATGAATTTCTTCTTTCCCGTCACGTCCCGCGGAAAACAGGGATATCCCGCCTAACTCTGGCGGTCGAAGGTTCTCTCGAACCAGCCGATGTCATAGGCGCCGTTGATGAAATCCGGCGACGTCACCAGCCGCTGGTGGAGCGGAATGGTGGTCTCGATGCCGGTGATGACGAATTCCTCGAGCGCGCGCCGAAGGCGCATCAAGCACTCGTTGCGGCTGGTGCCGTGGATGATGAGCTTGGCGATCAGGCTGTCGTATTGCGGCGGCACGGTGTAGCCCTGATAAAGCGCGCTGTCGACGCGCACACCGGGCCCGCCCGGCGCGTGATAGCGCAGAATGTCGCCGGGTGACGGCGCGAAGCTCTTGGGGTTCTCGGCGTTGATGCGGCATTCGATGGCGTGGCCCTGGAGCGATATGTCCTCCTGGCGGTAGCCGAGCTTGGCGCCCGATGCAACGCGGATCTGCTCGCGCACGATGTCGATGCCGCTCACCACTTCGGAGATCGGGTGCTCGACCTGGAGCCGGGTGTTCATCTCGATGAAGAAGAATTCGCCGTCCTGGTAGAGGAATTCGAGCGTGCCGGCGCTCTTATAGCCGAGCTTCTGCACGGCCGTGGCGGCGATGCGGCAGATGCGCTGGCGCTCTTCCTGGTTGATGCCGGGCGAGGGCGATTCCTCGACCAGCTTCTGATGCATTCTCTGCATCGAACAGTCGCGTTCACCCAGATGCACCACGCTGCCCTGGCCATCCCCTAAAATTTGAACCTCGATATGCCGCGGCTTGGCAAGGAAGCGCTCGAGGTAAAGCGCGCCATTGCCGAAGAAGGTCTGGGCCTCGGCCTGGGCAATGGGGAACATCGCCTCCAGCGTTTTGTCGTCCGGCGCCACGCGCATGCCGCGCCCGCCGCCGCCGCCCGCCGCCTTGATCAGGATGGGATAGCCCACCTTCTGCGCGGCCCCGCGCGCGGCCGCGATATCCGTCACCGCCGTCGAGCCAGGCACCACCGGAATGCCGAGTTCCGTCGCGGCCTGCTTGGCCACCACCTTGTCGCCCATCATCCGGATATGCTCGGGTGAAGGGCCGATGAAGACCAGGCCGTGCTCGGCGACGATCTGGGCGAAGTCGGCGTTTTCCGAAAGGAAACCCAGCCCGGGATGGATGGCGTCCGCGCCGGTGATGGCGGCCGCCGAAAGGATCGCCGCCACGTTCAGATAGCTGTCGCGCGCCGGCGGCGGCCCGATACACACGCTTTCGTCGGCCAGCCGCACATGCATGGCGTTGGCATCGGCGGTCGAATGCACCGCTACGGTGCGGATGCCCATCTCGCGGCAGGCGCGGTGAATGCGCAACGCGATCTCGCCGCGGTTGGCGATCAGCACCTTCTCGAACATGTGCGCCTGTCTACTCTAGAACCATCAACACCTGGCCGAACTCGACCGGTGTGCCGTCGGCGACCCGGATTTCGGCGACGCGCCCCGCGCGGGGCGCGTGAATCTGGTTCATCACCTTCATCGCCTCGATCACGAGCAACGCCTGACCCTCGCGCACGCTGTCGCCCACCTTGACGAAATGCGGCGCTCCCGGCTGCGGCGCGAGAAAGGCCGTCCCGACCATCGGCGACTTGACAGCGCCCGCGGCCTCGGCCGGGGGTGCCGCGGCCGATCCCGGCGCCGCGGGCGGCACCGACACCGTCACCGCCGTGGCCGCGTGCGCGTTGCGCGCCACGCGCACGCGCCGATCGCCCTGGGCGATCTCGATCTCGGAAAGCCCGGTCTCTTCCAAGAGCGCCGCCAGAGCGCGGATGAGATCGCCCTCCACCATCGGGTCGTTCTGCTTGGTCATGTGTTATTCGGTTCCGCTTTCGCTCTCGACGATCCGTGCGATGGCGTCGAGCGCCAGGAGATAACCATGCGCGCCGAGGCCGCAAATGACGCCGCGCGCTCCCTGGCTTACCAGGGAATTGTGACGGAATTCCTCGCGGCGATAAATGTTGGAGAGATGCACCTCGATCACCGGCAACTCAACCGCCTTGAGCGCGTCGAGGATCGCGACCGAGCTGTGCGAATAGCCGCCGGCGTTGATGATGATGCCGTCCGCGTTATCGCGCGCTTCCTGGACCCATTCGACCAGCTGGCCTTCGTGGTTCGATTGGCGGAAATCCAGGTTGAGATCGAGCACGGAGGCGCGCCCGAGGCAGGCCTCCTCGATATCGGCCAGCGTGTCGCGCCCATAGGTCGCCGGTTCGCGCACGCCCAAGAGATTCAGATTAGGCCCGTTCAGGACCAGAATGGTCGCGCCAGCCAAGCCAGGACTCCCCGAAATTCCTTGTTCCGAGAGAGGGTTATAGCATGGGAGGGGCCGCCCGCAAGCGCGCCCGGCCGTTTCACCGATGTTAACCTGAATTGCCTAGGCTCTACCGCCTTGGGCGGAAGGCGGGACATGGCTTTACCCTCTGCGATGGATGCAGGCTGGACGCGCGCTTCGCGCGCGGCGGCGTTCATGCGCCTCGCCCGGCGCTGGGCGCCCTATGCCGTCCTGCTCGTGGCATCCGGAATCCTGCTCGCGACCTCGCCAACCGATGGCGATTTTTCCTGGAGCGACGCGCCGCGCCATGCGCTCAACGGCGCCTTCGTGAAGGATTTCGTAGCATCGCTGCCCTGGCGGCATCCGGTCGCGTGGGCCGAGAACTATTATCTGCAATATCCCGCGCTCTCGATCCTGTTCTATCCGCCGCTGTTCTATTTCTTCGAGGCCGCGGTCTATGCCGTCTTCGGGGTCAGCCATTTGGCATCCCAGGCGACGGTGGCGGCGTTCTACGCATTCTTGGGTTTGGGCGTCTATCGTCTCGCGCGCTTGTGGCTGCCGCGTTTCACCGCGCTGGGCGCCGCGCTGATGCTGATGGGCGCGCCCGAGGTCGCGCTGTGGGGACGGCAGGTGATGCTCGACATTCCGGCCATGGCGTGGCTGGTCTGGGGCGTCTGGGCTTGCGCTAAATTCATGCGCGCTGGCCGCGGCGCCGATCTCGCCTTCGGCGCGGCGATGCTGCTCGCGGCGCTCTATACTAAATACGACGTGGTCTTCATCGCCCCCGTGGTGATGTTGACGCTTGTTGCCGCCAGGGGCGTGGGAATTTTGCGCGACCGGCGCGTGTTGTGGACGGGATGGGCCGCCGCGATCGGCGCATTGCCGGCGGTTTATCTCGCGCTCGAATTCGGCATGGCGAATTTTCAATCGGTCGATGATCTCGCCGGCGAGTTGCCGCGCTGGAGCCTGGCGGCCTGGCAGTTCTATCCCGATCTGCTGCCGCAGATTCTCGGCTGGCCGGTGCTGGCGCTGGCGCTCGCGGGGGCGGGGTTGCTGCTCGCAGGCCGGCTGCCCGCGTTTAAATCTTCCGGCACCGGAAACTGGCCCGCCTGGCTGCTGCTGGGCTGGATCGCGCTCGGCTATGTTTTCTTCAGCGCCATCGCGGTGCGTGAGCCGCGGCATATCCTGACCGTCATGCCGCCTTTCGCCATCCTCGCGGCATCCGTGCTCGACCGCCTGTTGTCGCGCCGGTCTGCCGGCCTGGCCGCGTGTCTCATCGGCATTTGCATGTTGGCCTGGAGCGTCTTCGAATGCCCGGTACCGGTGGTTACGGGCTACCAGGAACTCGCCGATTACGTCGCCGGGCATGCGCCGCCCAATGAGGTGGTATTGTTTTCCGGCTATCGCGACGGCAACTTCATCTTCGATTTGCGCGCGCGCGAGGACCGGCGCGATATCTCGACCCTGCGGGCGGATAAATTGCTGCTGCGCGTCGCGATCGAGCGCCGCCGCGGCGTCGGCGACAACGGCTACAGCGAGGATGAAATCAAGCGCATGATCCGCGGCCTCGGCGTCTCTCTGGTCGTCGCCCAGGACGGTTTCTGGAACGATTTGGCCGAGATGCGGCGTTTCGAGAATGTCTTGGCGAATCCTGATTTCATCGTGGTTGCGCATTTTCCCATCGGCGGCACCATGGGACGCATCGACAAATCCTTCACCGTCTACCGCCCGGCCTATCCGGTCGAATCCGGGAAAACCGATCTCGGCATCGACATGCCGATCATCGGCGGCAAGTTCCAGGGACAGATCCGGTAAAGGCCGGGCTCAGTATTCCGCGGTATCGGCTTGCGGCATCGCGGCGCTGCGCGCCTCGAGCTTGGTGAAAGCGCGCTCAAGCGCGTGGCGTTCATCCGCGCTCAGGGTCTGCATGATGTCATTCTCCACCGCGCGCACCAGCGGCACGATCTGCTGATAGATGCCGGTGCCTTGCGGCGTCAGGTCGAGAATGGCGCGGCGGCGGTCGTCGGGATCGGTGCGGCGGGTGATATGACCCGCCGTGGTCAGACGCGCCACCGCCCGGCTTACCCGCACCTTGTCCATTGCGGTGCGGTCGACGACGCTGTTGGCGCTCATCGCGCCGTAGCGGCCGAGCACCGCTAAGGTGCGCCATTCCGGCGCCGACAAGCGAAAGCGCCGCGTATAGACGCGGGCCACGGCGCGCGTCAGGCGGTTGCTCAGGACCGAAAGCCGGAAGGGCAGGAAACGCTCGATGGCGAAATCCGTGTCTTCTCCGGTATGCTTGGCAATTGGTTTCATTGTTAACCAATGCGCCATCAGGGACAACTCGTCAAGCGTGACGGTATGCCTCGGCTATTGTGCGCTCCGGCAATCTTGGGGAGGATCGGTCTTGGGAGGATTCCATCGCCGATGTCATCGCTCGACGCGTTGCACGACTGGCATGATTTTTTTGTCGTGATCGGCGCGGCCTCCGGGGGCCTGCTCGGCGCCATGTTCGTGGTGGCTTCGATCGGCTCCGGTTTTCTCACCAAGAAGGATGCGGCGGCGACCCGCGTTTTTCTGACGCCGACCGTGATCCACATGGCGACGGTGATGTTCGGCTGCGCGCTGGCGGTGGTGCCGTCGCTCGAGCGGGTTTCGTTTGGCTTGGTGTTCGGCCTCGGCGGCCTGGTCGGCCTGATCTATTCCTGCGCGATCGGCCTGAACGTCAAGCAGCGCCGGGAGATCGACGCCGAAGACAGGCTATGGTATGCGGCACTTCCCATCCTCGGCTATGCCGGCGCGACGGTGGCGGCGCTTTTGGTGCTGTGGCGCAAACCGGCCGGGCTCGAGATCCTGGCGGCGGCGCTGGTACTGCTTCTGGCCGTCGGCATACGAAACGCATGGGACATGATCCTGTTTTTCGTCCTGAATGCGCGCCGCTCGAATTGAACCGGAAGATCACGACGCGATGCTGAAGCTTTACGGCTATTTCCGCTCCTCGGCGGCGTTCCGCGTGCGCATCGCGCTCAATCTCAAGGGACTGGCCTATGAGCAGGCTTTCATTCATCTGCGCAAGAACGAGCAGCACGCCCCCGGCTACCTGGCGCGGAACCCTCAGGGTCTGGTGCCGTTGCTCGAATCAGACGGGCTAGAGTTGATCCAGTCGTTGGCCATCATCGAATATCTCGACGAGACTCACCCCCAACCTCCGCTGCTGCCCGAAAATGCCGCCGACAAAGCGCGGGTACGCGCGATATCCCAGATCATCGCTTGCGACATCCATCCCTTGGATAATCTGCGCGTGCTGCGCTATTTGGCGAAGCCGCTGGGCCATGACGACAAGGCCGTCGAGGAATGGTTCAACCATTGGATCAGGCTCGGTTTCGAGGCGATCGAGCCGATGCTGGCCCAAGACAAGCGCAGCGGCAGATTCTGCCATGGCGACCAACCGGGCCTGGCCGATATCTGCCTGGCGCCGCAGATGTTCAACGCCAAGCGTTATCCGAGCTTCGATTTGAAGCCTTATCCGACGATCGGCCGCGTGTTCGAGAATTGCATGAAGCTCGCGGCTTTCGAGCACGCGCGGCCGGAAAATCAGCCGGACGCCGAGAAATAGCGGCTTTATTTCTTCTTGGACGATTTGGCGTCGATCACGCCCATGATGTCGCTTTCCTTCATGATCATCAGCTCTTCGCCGTCGATCTTGACCTCGGTGCCGGACCACTTGCCGAACAGCACCCGGTCACCCGCCTTCACGTCGAGCGGGTGGAGCTTGCCGTCTTCGCCGCGCGCACCCGGCCCGGCGGCGATGATCTCGCCCTCCATGGGCTTTTCCTTGGCGGTGTCGGGGATGATGATGCCGCCAGCGGTGCGGGTTTCCTCTTCCAGGCGCCGCACCAGGACGCGGTCATGCAAGGGACGGAATTTCATGCGTTTCTCCTTAGGCTCACTTGAAGGTAGCTTGAGGGGTTGATACAGGTTCGTTGGGTGAAGGATGCGATTTGCCTTATAAACCCGCCAAACGTCAAGCGCTGTTCAAACCGGTCAGCGCCAATCATGGTTTCTTAGGCCCGCTCGAAGCCGCAGTAGCGCACCTTGCAGCAATTTACTTCAATGCGTCAGCCATATGGCTGGCAATGCCAGCCGGAGAGAAAGAACGAAGACCCGATGACCATCACCCAACGCAGTGCGACTCTTGGCGCCGGGCTTGCAACGTTCTTCGCCTTGGTGCAGTTCCGGCTGATAGTCTTAGTACTTGGCCCAAATTACGGTCGCGCCGTCGACGCGGCGTCGGGCGTGCTAAGCGGCCATCCGCATTGGCGCGCCTTCCAGCCCCGCGTGCTCGGTCCGTTGCTGATCGAACTCACGTCGCTGGTCTTCCCGAGTTTCCTCGCCGCGCATGTGTTTTATTCGATCGTCACGGTCGCTATTATGGGATTCCTCGCCTGGCGGCTCGGCTGGCGCCTGGGCGGCACGGTCGGTTCGGCGCTGTTAGCGCTCTTCATCTTCGAGGCGAGTTTCGCGTTTCTGCTGTCGCCGCCCTGGCTCTATGCTTGGGATTATCTCGACATCATCGTCTTCCTGGTGTTCGTGGATTTCGTGGTCGCGGGCAAGCCGTGGCCCTGGTTCACCTGCCTGCTCGCGGTCGGTATTCTGAACCGTCAGACCACGGCGTTCGTCGCCGTCTGGATGATCTTCGAGGCACTGTCGCGCTGGCATTTCGGCCGCAAGGACCGGCGTCCGGCTCCGCTCGACCGGACATTGCTCGCCGCCGGCATTGCCGGCCTCGCACTCGCCGTCGCGATCGACGAGGCGATCACGCACATGCTGTTCATCGAGGAAATTGGCCCGAAAATCTTCACCGATGTCGGACCGGAACAGGCCGGCCAGTTTCAGAAATTTCAACTCTTTGTTAATCTCCCCATTGTCTGGCGGTCGCTCACCCAATTCCAATATGCACTGCCATTCTTAATCCTGATCTTTCTGGTGTTGTGCGTTGCACTTGCTGTCGCCCTGATGCGCGTAGACCGGCGCTATGTCGCGCTCGGCCTCACCTTCATCGCGATGGTACTGGCCGATTTCGCCTACGGCCACTTCACCGAGACGCGCGTTTATGTCGAGCTGATCCCGCTCGTGGTGCTTGGCGTTCTCGTGCTGGTCCACGGCGCGGCATTGCCGCCGGTGCCGAGCGCCGCCAGAAGGGGCCCAAGAAATTCCTTGTAGACGCCCCCGCGGCCAACCGCATTCTTGTAGATCGGCTGGCGCACCTGGGATGCGCTCGCGGTTCTGACCGGCCGGTCGGTCTGGTGGAAGGACAGGCAGTTCTCGTCCCAGGCGAGGCCGCAATGCGCGATGATGCGGCGCGCCTGGCCCTCGAGATCCTCGACCACATCCTCGTAGCGCACGTCGAGAATGCGGCCCTTGGGCAGCACGCTCTTCCAATGTTCCATGAGCTTCTGATATCGGCGGTGATAACGGCCGAGTTCGGCCAGGTCGTAGGTGTGGTTCTGCTCGGCGGTGAAGAGTTTGGAGAAACACGAAACGCAGGTGTCGATCGGATCGCGCACGGTATGAATGATCCGCGCGTTGGGCAGCGCCAGGTGGATGAGCCCGGCGAAGTAGTAATTGGAGGGCATTTTGTCGGTGATGTGTTTTGCCGAAGGCGCGAGCTTGCGGATTTCGGCGAGGTAGCGGGCGCCGATCTGGCCAAGTGCGCGAGCCTCGAGGTTAGGCACGAATTCGGGATAGGGGATAGGCTGGCCATCCGGTCCGCGCACCTCGTTGACGACGTCGTTGAGAGTTTTCAACTCGCCCGCACCAAAGACATCAGGGTGGCTTGCCAGAATTTGTTCCACCAGTGTGGTGCCCGAACGCGGCATGCCGAGCACGAAGATCGGCACGCGTGAGGGGTCGCCGCCGCCCAGCTTTTCTTTTTCGCGAAGCAAATCCTGCGAAAACACCGCCTCGATCCGGTCGAACAAGCTCATCGCCGTTTTCTCGTCGTATTGGATCTTGGCGCGCTTCAAGGCGTTGCCGCTCAACAAACGTTCGAAACTGCGCTTGTGGTCCTTCAAATCGGCATAGGCCTTGGCCAAGGCGAAATCGAGGTGAAACCGGTCGGTGTCGCTGAGCGGCCCGGGCCCGTCGCGAAGCGATTCCATCACCTTCAAATGCGGATTGTCGGGTGTGAACTTCACCGAATCCGCATAGTTGACATAGACGCCGGTGACCGAGGGATCGAGCGCCAGCGATTTGAGATAGGCCTCGCGCGCCTGATCGAGCTTGCCCAGCTCCTTCAGCACATTGCCCATGTTGTTGAGCGCGTCAGCGAGATCGGGCTTCAATTCCAGCGCACGGCGGAATTGCGCCTCGGCTGCGGCCAGGTCATTGCGCTCGAAGGCGACGCGGCCCATCAAATTGACGACATCGTGGTTGTTAGGCTCGAGCGCCCTTGCCTGTTCGGCAGCCGAAGCTGCCTCGTCGGTCTGGTGCCGGTCGAGCAGCAGGGTTGCGAGATAAAGCAACGTCTTGGCGTTGCGGCTCTCGATCGCAAGCGAGCGACGGAGTACAGATTCCGCCTCCTCGAGCCGATCGAGATCCTTGAGGCAGAGAGCCAGGTTGTTGAGCGTCTCGGGCTCGTCCACTTTGAGCGCCAGCGCCTTGCGATAGGCCGTCTCGGCTTCTTCGGGCTTTTTGATGTCCCGGAGCGTGGTGCCGAGATTGTTCCAGGCATCGGCGAATTGGGGTGCCAATTCAATGGCGCGACGATAACGCGGCACCGCCTCGTCATAGCGTTTCAAGGCACGCAGCGCGTTCCCTAAATTGCTGTGCGCCTGGACGAAATTGGGTTTGAGCGCGATTGCCCGCTCATAACACGCGATGGCTTGGTCGAAATCGCCTTTCTCGTAATAGGCGATGCCGAGGTTGCTCAATGCGTCTGCATAATCAGACTGGAGCGCCAGCGCGCGCTTGCCTTCCGCGATTGCCTCGTCGGTGCGTTTGGCGAGGCGGTACATCTCGCCGAGATTGGCGTGGAAGAGGGCGTTACCAGGGGCAAGATCGGTGGCGCGCTTCACATGCTCGATCGCATGCCCCAAATTGCCCGATTGGTGCGCGACAATGCCGAGCAGGTGATAGGCCTCGGCGTTGTTGGGCTCAGCGTCGAGCACACGGCGGGCGAGGGTTTCGGCCTCGGCCAGTTTGCCGGCCTGGCGGCGTTGCTCGGCCAGCGCCAACACCTGCGGCGGCGACAATGTGGGCGCCGGTGGCGGCGAGACGATGCGGTTTTCGAGCGTGGCGATGATCGCAGCGGCACTCGCTGCACGCGTCTCGCCGGCGGCGCGGAAGGGCGTCAGCGCCTTGGCGTCGCCCTTGACCGCCTTGGCAAGCTCGGATGCTACGCGCGCGGCTATGTCGCGCCACGTTTGGCCTTCGACTTGGCGGAAGAGCCGTAGGGTCGGATACCACGGATTGTCCTCGTGGCCCAAAAGCCAGCGCCAATCGGACACCCATGGCATGAATAGCCAGGCGGGCTTGGCAAGCGCACCCGCCAGATGGACCACCGCGGAATCGATGGTGATCACCAAATCGAGCGCTGCCATCGCCGCCGCGGTCGCGCCAAATCCCACCAGCTCGGCCGAAATATCGAGGATCTTCAGATCCCGATGCCGCTCGAGGTCGGCAGCTCGCGATCCGACTTGGAGGCTGACGAAGGAAACGCCCGGCACTTGGAAAACCGCCGCCAATTCGGAAAGCTCGATCGAGCGCCGCATGTCGTTGACGTGTTCGGGGTTGCCCGCCCAGGCAAGACCCACCTTGAGCCCGGGCAAATCCTTGAAGCGCTCGCGCCAGCGCGCAGCTTCCGCTTCGTCGGCGCGCAGATAGGGGACGATGGCCGGGATGGTCTCAAGCCGCGTGCCGAAAATATGCGGCAGGCTCAGGAGGGCGCATTCGCAATCGGCAACGGCGACGGGCGCGCCGCGGTCGCCCAGCACCTCGATCCCGGGCAGGCTCTGGCGCAGTAGGCCAGCCAGGCCTTGCTGCACCCGGAAGGTCACGGCAGCACCACGTGCTGCCAACAGCGGCACGTAGCGCGCGAACTGGATGGTGTCGCCGAAGCCCTGCTCGGCATGAATGTAGATGCGCCGGCCCTTTAGGCTCTCGCCACGCCACGGCCGTTGCGGGTGATAAGGCAGGCGCACTTCGGTCGATTTGAGCCGCCACTCGTATTCCACCCAGCCCTCGGCCAGATCGCCGCGCATCAACAAAAGAATGCCGAGGCCGGAATGCGCGTTGGCATTGTTGGGATCGAGCGCGATGGCGCGGCGTAGGCAGGATATGGCCTCGTCGTAATGGCCGGAGTGATGGAGGCTGGTGCCGAGATTGCTCCAGCCATCGGCGAAATCGGGTTTGAATGAGACCGCGCGGCGATAACACGCCACCGCTTCTTCGAAACGCCGGAGTGCGTGAAGCGCGTTCCCCATGTTGCTGTGCGCAAGCGCGAAGTCGGGTTTCAAATCGACCGCACGTTTGTGGCTTGCGAGCGCCTTCTCGTAATCCTTCTGCTCGTAATAGGCGATGCCGACATTGCTCAGCGCTTCGGCATAATCAGGCTGGAGCGCGACTGCACGCTCGCCGTGCTGGATCGCAAGGTCGGGTCGCCCCGAAAGCCGGTACATCTCGCCGAGATTGGCCTGGAACAGCGCTGCCTTGGGCGCCAACTCAACCGCGCGTTTCACATATTCAATCGCCTGGGTCAGTTTTCCGCGCTGATGGGCGAGAATGCCGAGATAGTGGACCGCCTGCGGCTCGTTCGGGCGCGAGTCGAGCACCTGGCGGATCAGACCCTCGGCTTCGTCGAGCCGGCCCGAAGCGCGGTGCTCCTCGACCAGCCGATAGATCTGCTCCAGCGGCAAGAATTGCCGCGCAGAACCGGTGTTTTCGCCTGCCTGGGTCATTCTGGCATCACCTATAGCCCATAAGCGAAAACCGATCATCCCCAAGGGTTTGGGAGGGGTTCAACACGCGGTATTGGGCCTATCGGAGCTTCGCAAGGCTTGCTGCGGCGAATGGTTGAACGCCCCGCGATTAATCTCCTTGTCCTGCCACCATAAGCTCCATAAGCTATTATGGCTTAAGGATAATTGCCCTGCATGCGCAGAAGATTGCCTGCAGTGTGAGGGGGGTTTTGGTAAAAAAGAGTAGCAATAATCCGCGGCTCAGTCGCTGGCTCGCGACCAGTTCGGTTGCGGCGTTGCTGGCGGGCGCCGCGCCAGCGCCGGTGGCGTTGGCCGCCTGCTCTACCAGCATCGGTCCCGGTCCGGTTTCCGGCTGCACCAATTCCACAACCATTACCGGCATCGCCATCACCAACGCCACGGTGAGCGGCAACATCGTCAATTCGGGAAAGATCAGCACCAACGGCATCTCGGTCAAAACTAACAGCACGATTAACGGCACTACATTATCCGGCGCGATTCAGGACAGCGGCATCATCACCGGCGGCATCTACATCGACAGCACCAGCAAGGTCAACAGCGGCCCCGGCATCCATTTCGCCTCTACCTCCGCGATCTCGATCGGCGGCCAGACCTTCACCGGCGGCATTTCCAACGCCGGCACGATCTCCGCGTCGTCGGGCGCCTTCGACATTCATATCACCGTCCCTACCTTCCTGGGCGGGGTTTCCAACAGCGGCACGATCTCCGGGGGCACTTGGAGCCTTTACGTCATCGCCGCGACTTTCTCGGGCGGCATCTCCAATAGCGGCACGATCACGGGCAAGCAAGACATTGTCCTCACCGGGATCCAGACCTTCACCGACGGCATTTCCAATTCCGGCACGATCTCGTCGGGCACTTTCGGCATTTACGTCGGCAACGTCTCGGCCTTCTCGGGCGGCATCAACAACAGCGGCACGATCTCGTCGGGCAGTTACGGCATTTACCTCACCGCCGATTCGACCTTCTCGGGCGGCATTGTCAACAGCAGCACCGGCACGATCTCGGCCGCGACCGGCATCAAGATCGCCGGCAGCACCATCACTGGCGGAATATTCGACAGCGGCGTTATCCTGGGTTCTACCCACGGCATCCTGATCGACAGCGCCAGCAAGATCACCGCCCCCAGCAACGCCATCTCGATCACCGGCCCGGTCTTCAACGGCGGCATCAGCAACGCCGGCACAATCACCTCCACGGCCCTCAGCGGCGACGGCATTTACGTCTACAACGTCACGACCTTCACGGGCGGTATCACCAACAGTGGCGCGATCTCAGTGGGCCCCTTAGGCGAGGCCATTATCGTCCTACTAGTCTCGACCTTCTCGGGCGGTATCACAAATACCGGCACGATCTCGGGCCATAATAACCAGGAAGCAGGTATTGACCTCAGCTCTGTTACGACCTTCTCGGGCGGTATCACCAACAGTGGCGCGATCACGGGGTTCGGGGCCGGCATCGTTATCAATAACGGCAAGTCCTTCTCGGGCGGCATCACCAACGCCGGTCAGATTTCGGCTTATAGCGGCCTTAACGTACAAATCCCGAACTTCCAGGATGGCATCACCAATAGCGGCACGATCTCTGCGGTCAGTACAGGCATTGGTGCGAGTGGCACCACTTTCTCGGGCGGCATCAGCAATACCGGTACGATTTCGGCCGGCGCAAACGCGAATGGCATTTACATCGAGGGCTTCTCAACCTTCTCGGGCGGCATCACCAATACGGGCGCGATCTTGGTGGGCTTGGACGGTATTGAAGTCTCCTCCGTCTCTTCCTTCGGCTCTTCCTCCTCGGGGGGCATTTCCAACGCCGGCACGATCGCGGGCGACATCGGCATTGTCGTCAATACCGTCTCGACCTTCGCGGGTGGCATCACCAACAGCGGAACAATCACGGCGGGCATTGATGGTGGAGGTTTCGATGGCATTGATGTCACCAACGTCAGGACCTTCTCGGGTGGCATCGTTAACGCCGCCAGTGGCACGATCACAGCGGCCACCGTCGGCATCTTGGTCAGCAACGTCTCGACCTTCTCGGGTAACATCTCCAACTCCGGCACAATCTCAGTCACGACCGGCATCAAGATTACCGGCAGCACCATCACCGGCGGCATCTTCGACAGTGGCGTCATCATTGGCTCGTCCCACGGCATCAAGATCGATAGCGCGAGCAAACTCACTGGTGTTTTCACCGCCATCTCGATCACCGGCTCGACCTTCACAGGCGGCATCTCCAACGCCGGCACTCTCTCGGCGGGCACCAACGGCATTGTCGTCGAGAGTGTCGGGAACTTCTCGGGCGGCATTTCCAACGCCGGCACGATCTCTGCGCTGGGCGGTACTGGCATTAGCCTCCGCAGCGTTTCGACCTTCTCGGGCGGCATCGCCAACAGCAGCGCGATCAGCGCCAAGACTGGTATCGCCGTCGGCGGCGTTTCGACCTTCTCGAGTGGCATCTCCAACGCCGGCACGATCTCGGTGGGCCGCGTTGGCATTTACCTCAATAACGACTCGATCTTCTCGGGCGGCATCGTCAACAGCGCCGGCGACACGATCTCGGCGGGCGACAAAGGCATTGTCGTCAATAGCGTCTCGAGTTTCGTGGGCAACATCTCGAACGCGGAAGATCTGGGTACCACCGGCATCGTTATCTCCGGCAGCACCGTCGCGGGCGGCATCTTCGACAGCGGCGTCATCAAGGGCTCTAGCCACGGCATCCTGATCGACAGCGCCAGCCAGATCAATTCCACCTTCAGCGCCGTCCACATCACCGGGCCGACCTTCACCGGTGGCATTTCCAACGCCGGCACGATCTCGGCAGGCGGTACTGGCATTAAGGTCATATTTGGGACGATCTTCTCGGGCGGCATCACTAACAGTGGCTCAATTTCGTCGTCGGGCGCCCGCGGCATCGTCGTTGCCGAAACTTCGACATTCTCGGGCAACATAACCAACAGCGGCACGATCACGTCGGTCGGCACGGGCATCACCGTCTTCAGCGTGGCCAAATTTGGCTCGAGCAGTGCCGGCGGCGGCATCACCAACAGCGGCACGATCACAGCTGGCGGCTTTGGCCCCATTACCGCCAACGGTGTCTCAACTTTCTCGGGCGGGATCACCAACAGCGGCATGCTCTTGGGAGGCACTTTCGATGTTAACGTCAGAAACATTTCGAACTTCTCGGGCGGGATCTCCAACAGTGGAACGATAGCGGCCGCCTATCCTATTTCCCTTCTTAATATCTCGAATTTCTCGGGCGGCATCTCCAATAGCGGCACGATTTCAGTCTCGGGTGGAGCAGGCATCACCATCCGCTCAACCTCGACCTTCTCGGGCAACGTTTCGAACAGCGGCAGTATTACGGGGGGCGCCTGGGGGATTTATGTTACCGGCGATTCCGGTCCCGTCGGCTTTGCTGCGGGCAGCGCGATCGTCAACAGCGGCACCATCGGCGGTGGCACGGCGGCGATTGACGCCAGCCCCGCGCCTTCGGCAGTCACCATCGACCAGACCGGCGGCACGATCTTGGGCGCGATCAAGCTCTCGGCCTATGCGGATCAACTTAATATCACCGGCGGCACGGTGCTGGGCAGCATCGTGGGTTCAGGCTCGAGTGACACTGTCACCTTCGCCGGGGCAACCTATGGCGGCAATGCCAGCTACGGCATCGCCGGCGTCAACACGCTTGATATCAGCTCAGGCTCGGTCGTGCTCGATGCCAGCGCCAACAGCGCCACCAACACCACCCTCACCGGCGGTACGCTCCAGGTGGGCGATTCGTCCCATACCGGCGCAAGCCTCGCCGGCGCAGTCCAGGTGTCGGGCGGCACGCTCTCGGGTCATGGCAGCATCATCGGCTCGGTCATCAATACCGGCGGCATCGTCGCCCCCGGCGGCTCAATCGGGGTGTTCACCGTCACCGGCAATTACACGCAAGGCTCGGGTGGTACGCTCTCCTCCGAAATTACGGTTGGCGGCGCGAGCGAGCTGTTGGTCACGGGGTCAGGAACCGACAGCATCGCCGGCACGCTCGCGCTCACCTTTGATAGCGGCAGTTATAGCGCCACGACCTACGACCTCGTCAGCGCGCCGAGTGGCACGATCGCGGGCACCTTCGCCGGGGTTACCGGCACGGCGCCCTCCGGCTTCACTGACACGCTGGATTATCTCTCGAATGAGATCGAGCTGATCCTGACGGCGTCCGGCGGCGGCTGCACCACCGTTACAGGCGGCTTCGTCAATAGCGGCCACGTCTCCTGCGTTGTCGTCAGCCACACCAGCTTCGCCGGCAACATCTCGAATGCCGGCACCATCTCTTCAGGCGGCATCTCGCTCTTCAGCGGCACGATTACGGGCTCGATCCTCGATAGCGGCACCATCGCCGGCGGCATCAGCCTCGACAGCACCAGCAAGCTGACATCCGTCTTCACCGCGATCTCGGTCACCGGTTCGATCTTCGCCGGCGGCATCACCAATGCCGGCACGGTCGCCGGCTATGTCAAGATCGACGGCGTCTCGACCTTTAGCGGTGGCATCACCAATAACGGCGGCACTTTCCAGGGCGGAATTTTCGTCGACGGCGTCACGACCTTCAGCGGCGGCATCACCAACAGCGGCACGATTAGTGGGGTCAACTCCGTCGTTGTGATCTCCGGCGTGTCGACTTTCTTGGGCAGCATTGTCAACAGCGCCGGCGGCACGATTTCGGCATACGGCCCTGGCATTTACGTCAATACCGTCGCGACCTTCTCAGGCGACATCACCAATGCTGGCATGATCTCGACCGGCGGCCGCGGCAGGACAGGCCTCGTCGGCGTCTCCGGTATCGGCGTCACCGGCGTCACGATCTTCTCGGGCAACATCGTCAACAGCACCGGCGCCACGATCTCGTCCGGCACCGGCACAAGCACCGGCACCGGCATCAATGTCAACACCGTCTCAACCTTCACCGGCAATATTTCAAACGCCGGCACGATCTCGGCCGGCTACGGCATTCTCGTCGGCAACGGCACCACCAGCGGCGCGGCCAATGTCGGAACCTTCACGGGCGGCATCACCAACAGCGGCACGATCTCGGCGGGCGCCACCGGCATTTTCGTCGAAAGCGTCTCAACCTTCGGCGGCGGCATCACCAACAGCGGCACGATCTCGGCGGTCGGCGCCGGCATCGCCGTGGGCTACACACTCGCGACCCCCATTGCGATTAATAGGCCGGTCTCGACCTTCACCGGCAATATCTCGAATAGCGGCACGATCGCGGCCGCGACCGGCATCCGCATCGTCGGCAGCACCATCACCGGCGGCATCTTCGACAGCGGCGTCATCACGGCGTCGAGCCTCGGCATCTTTGTCGACGTCAACAGCCAGATCACCAACGCCGGAACCGGCATCTCGGTCACTGGCCCGACCTTCTCGGGCGGCATCTCCAACGCTGGCACGATCTCAGCGAGCGGTGTTGGCATCCAGGTCGGCTCGGTCACCACCCACAGCAGCATCGCCTACTATACCGTCTCGACCTTCGGCGGCGGCATCACCAATAGCGGCACGATCGCGGGCGCGAGCGGCATCCTCGTCAGCGGCGTCTCGACCTTCTCGGGCGGCATTACCAACAGCACCAGCGGGATGGTTACCGCGACTGCGGGTGGCGGCATCGTCGTCAACAACGTCGCGAGCTTCGGCAGCGGCATTACCAACGCCGGCTCGATCACGGCGAGCGGCGTTGGCATCCAGGTTGGCTCCGTCCCCACCACCGGCGTCTATACCGTCTCGACCTTCTCGGGCGGCATCGTCAACAGCGCTGGCGGCACTATCACCTCGTCCAGCGGCAACGGCGTTTACGTCTACGGTGTCTCGACCTTCTTGGGCGGCATCACCAACGCCGGCACGATCGCGGGGAACGGCGGTTCTAATAGTAACGGCATTTACGTCCTCGACGTCGCCCAATTCGGTTCGAGCAGCGCCGGCGGTGGCATTACCAACGCCGGTACGGCCTCGGGGTACAACGGCATTGATGTCTACGGCGTCTCGACCTTCTGGGGCAACATCACCAACAGCGGCACGATCTCGGGGAGCAATTACGGCATTGCTGTCTCAAACATCGCCCAATTCGGCGCCAACAGCGCCGGCGGCGGCATCACCAACAGCGGCACGATCTCGGGAGGCGTCTACGGCATTTACGCCAACGCCATAACCTTCCTGGGCGGCATCACCAATTCCGGCACTATTAGTTCGGGCGGCAACGGCATTTACGTCTACGGCGTCTCGGCCTTCTCGGGAGGCATCGTCAACAGCTCAAGCGGCACGATCTCAGCGGCCAGCAACGGCGTTTATGTCAATAACGTCTCGAGTTTCTTGGGCGGCATCACCAACGCCGGAACAATCTCGGCCGGTGCCAACGGCATCCTCGTCACCGGCGTCTCGACCTTCTCGGGCGGCATCACCAACAGCACCAGCGGGATGATTACCGCGAATGCGGGTGGCGGCATCGTCGTTAACAATGTCGCGACATTCCTCAGCGGCATCTCCAACGCTGGCACGATCTCAGCGAGCGGTGTTGGCATCCAGGTCGGCTCCGTCCCCACCACCGGCGTCTATACCGTCTCGACCTTCGGCGGCGGTATCACCAATAGCGGCACGATCGCGGGCGCGAGCGGCATCCTCGTCAGCGGCGTCTCGACCTTCTCGGGCGGCATTACCAACAGCACCAGCGGGATGGTTACCGCGACTGCGGGTGGCGGCATCGTCGTCAACAACGTCGCGAGCTTCGGCAGCGGCATTACCAACGCCGGCTCGATCACGGCGAGCGGCGTTGGCATCCAGGTTGGCTCCGTCCCCACCACCGGCGTCTATACCGTCTCGACCTTCTCGGGCGGCATCGTCAACAGCGCTGGCGGCACTATCACCTCGTCCAGCGGCAACGGCGTTTACGTCTACGGTGTCTCGACCTTCTTGGGCGGCATCACCAACGCCGGCACGATCGCGGGGAACGGCGGTTCTAATAGTAACGGCATTTACGTCCTCGACGTCGCCCAATTCGGTTCGAGCAGCGCCGGCGGTGGCATTACCAACGCCGGTACGGCCTCGGGGTACAACGGCATTGATGTCTACGGCGTCTCGACCTTCTGGGGCAACATCACCAACAGCGGCACGATCTCGGGGAGCAATTACGGCATTGCTGTCTCCAACATCGCCCAATTCGGCGCCAACAGCGCCGGCGGCGGCATCACCAACAGCGGCACGATCTCGGGAGGCGTCTACGGCATTTACGCCAACGCCATAACCTTCCTGGGCGGCATCACCAATTCCGGCACTATTAGTTCGGGCGGCAACGGCATTTACGTCTACGGCGTCTCGGCCTTCTCGGGAGGCATCGTCAACAGCTCAAGCGGCACGATCTCAGCGGCCAGCAACGGCGTTTATGTCAATAACGTCTCGAGTTTCTCGGGCGGCATCACCAACGCCGGAACAATCTCGGCCGGTGCCAACGGCATTTACGTCAATAACGTCACGAGTTTCACGGGCAACATATCCAACGCCGGCACGATCTCGGCAAACGGTAAAGGCATTTTTGTCACCAGCGTCGCTCAATTCGGCTCGAGCAGCGTCGGCGGCGGCATCGTCAATAGCGCGAGCGGCACGGTCGCGGCGAATAGCGGCACCGCCATTTATGTCAAAAACGTCACGACCTTCCTGGGCGGCATCACCAACAGCGGTATGGTCTCGTCGGTAGGTTCCAACGGCATCTATGTCTCTGGTGGCTCGACCTTCTCAGGCGGCATCGTCAATAGCACGGGGGGCGCGATTTCGGTGCGCAACACCGGCATTGTCGTCTCGGGTGTTTCGAATTTCTTTGGCAACATCTTCAACGCCGGTACCATCACGACATCGAACGGCAACGGTATTAACGTCTCCGGCGTCGAACTGTTCGGCAACAGCAGTGCCGGCGGTGGCATCGTCAACAGCAGCACCGGCACGATCTCGGCGAACGGCAACGGCATTATTGTCGGAAACGTCACGACTTTCCTCGGCGGCATTACCAACGCCGGCTCGATCACGGCGGGTAGCGCCGGCATCCAGGTCGGCTCCGTCACTGGAAGCACCATCTCCTCCGTCGCCTTGACCGTCTCGACCTTCGGCGGCGGCATCACCAACAGCGGCACGATCTCGGCGCATACTGGCATCCTGGTCAGCGGCGTTTCGACTTTCTCGGGCGGGATTGTCAACAGCGCCGGCACGATCTCAGCAAGCGCCGCCGGCATCAAAGTCGGGGGCACCGGCACCTTCAGCAGCGTAACTTATTATAAGGTCTCGACCTTCGGCGGCGGCATCACCAACAGCGGCACGATCTCGGCGCACACCGGCATCCTGGTCAGCGGCGTCTCGACCTTCTCGGGCGGCATCGTTAACAGCAGCACCGGAACGATCTTGGATCCTCCAGGCGGCAACGGCATCGTCGTCAACAACGTCGCGACATTCCTCAACGGCATTTCCAATGCCGGCACGATCTCGGTAAGTGGCGCTGGCATCAAGGTCGGCTCCTTCTCCGGCAGTGGCTCCGCTATCACCTATACCGTCTCGACCTTCGGCGGCGGCATCACCAACAGCGGCACGATCTCGGCCCGGACTGGCATCCTCGTCAGCGGCGTCTCGAACTTCTCGGGCGGCATCGTCAACAGCGGTACCGGCACGATCTCGGATACTCCCGGCGGCGGCGGCATCGTCGTCAACAACGTCGCGACATTCCTCAATGGTGTCACCAATGCCGGCACGATCTCGGTGAGCAGCGCCGGCATCAGGGTCGGCAGCACCAGCTCTGGCATCTATACCGTCTCGACCTTCGGCGGCGGCATCACCAACAGTGGCAAGATATCGGCCCGGACCGGCATCCTCGTCTACGGCGTCTCGACCTTCTCGGGCGGCATCGTCAACGCTAGCGGTGCTACGATTTTGGCGCACAACACCGGCATTGCCGTCAGCAGCGTAGCCCTATTCGGCAGCAGCGGTGCCGGCGGGGGCATCGTTAACGCCGGCACGATTACGGTCTCAAACGCCACCGGCGTCGGCATTTCCGTTACTAATGTCTCGACCTTCTTGGGTGGCATAACCAATAGCGGCACGATCTCGGTGGGCGCCTCCGGCGCGGGCATCGTTGTCGGCGCCACGAAGTTCGTCGGCAACGTGTCGAACAGCGGCACGATCGCCGGCGCCCACACCGGCATCTACATCTGCGACTGCGCGACCTTCGCCGGCGGCGCTATCGTCAATACCGGCAACATCACCGGTAGCACCGCGGCGATCGACGCCTCGAACGCTACGAGCCCCATCACCATCGACCAGGAAGCCGGCACGATCTCAGGCAAGATCAAGCTTTCGGCCTATGCCGATCAGCTCGATATCACCGGCGGCACGGTGCTGGGCAGCATCGTGGGCCGGGGTTCGACCGACACCGTCACCTTCGCCGGACCTAATTATGGCAGCAACTCCGCCTATGCCATCACCGGCATCAACTTGCTCGAGATCAATTCGGGCACCGTCGTGCTCGACGCGACCTCGAACAGTGCCACCAACACGGATCTCACCGGCGGCACGCTGCAGGTGGGCGGCGTGAGCGGAGCGACAACCTACACCGGCGCAGTCCTCACCAGTGCGGTCACCGTGGCGGGCGGCACGCTTTCGGGTTATGGCACCATCGGTGGCGCGCTCAGCAACACCGGCGGCACCGTCCAGCCCGGCGGCATAGGCGGCGGCATCGGCATACTGCACGTCACCGGCAGCTATACTCAGGGCGCTTCCGGCACGCTGCAAGTCGAGGTCAATCCGACCACGGCGGACGAACTCGTGGTCGGCGGCACCGCCTCGCTCGGCGGCACGCTGAAGATCATTTACGACCCCGGCACCTATAGCTCGAGCACGGTTTACACCCTCGTCCACTCCGCCGGCCTCGGTGGCACCACCTTCGCGAGCGTCGGTAACACCGGTGGTAGCGTGACCGGCCAGACCATCGTTTACCTGCCGACCGACGTCGACCTCACCGGCGTACAGCAGGGCACCACGGTCACCACCGGTACCGGCACGTCGGGCAACAGCGCGAACACGGCCGACGCACTGAGCTTCAATTTCAGCGACACGATATTCGAGCATCTCGCCGATCTGGAGTTCGGCCAGGGGACCGACAACGTGCGGACCACCCTGGCGGCGGCGGCACCGATGCAAGTGGCGTTCTCGGGCAATGTGGGACAAATCGCGCAAGCGGGCATGCAACTGCCCAATGTCATCACGCAGTATGGCGGCTGGGTGACCACCATCGGCAACTTCCTGTCGGTTCATGGCCAAGGATCGACCCCGGCCTATGGCGCGGATGCCGGCGGGCTGTTGGTAGGATTGGACCGCCAATGGGGCCAGAACCTGAGGGTGGGTGTGGCAGCGGGCTACAGCCGCGCCTTCTTGTCGCAGAACGGCGGCGCCAGCGGCACCATCGATACCCCCCGGGTCATGGCCTACGCGACATATAGGCTGACGCCGCGGGTGAACATCGACGCCGTTGCGGGCTTCGCCTATGACATCATCAGCGGCTCACGGCCGGTCTCGCAGCTCGGCACCAATGCGACCGAGAGCCACGACGGCTACGAGGAGAGCCTGGCGATGCAAGCGGGCTATGCCGTGCCCGCTGGCGGCAATTGGACGGTGGTGCCGCGGGTGGGCTTCCAGTTCGTGCACTTCTCGCAGTCGAGCTACACCGAATCGGGCGCCTCGGGCTTCGATCTCTCGAGCCCATCGACCAGCACCGACAGCCTCCAGCCGGTCTTTAGCGCCACCGCCTACAAGCCCTTCGTCACCGATACGGGCATGCGCATCATTCCCGAGCTCAAAATCGCCTACACCCGTGAACTCCTATCGACCACGCAGAACCTCAACCTCACCACACCCGCCGGCAGCCTGGTCCCGGAAACCGGCGTCACGCCCGCGCACAACACGGTCATACTCGGCCCCTCAGTCACCATTCATCTCGATCAGCGCCTCGACCTCTACGCCGACTACAAGCTCTCGCTCGGTCTCGGCAAATCGGTCGACCACAACGTATTCGCCGGCGCACGGTGGAATTTCTAGAGGCGGCTGCACGGTGGGGTGAACTCTTCTTGGCGATCAGCTGAGATAGGTACTCAGAATTATCCCTGTATGCCGGTCGGCGGTCCGTCATCAGGTTTGGTGGTATGGACACCGACTTCGAGTACATGCGGTGCCGCTACATTTGCGCCGCGCCGGGCGGTCTGCAGACGCTCGAGCTCATGCAGCGCACGATAAAGTGCATTCTCGTTCGCCATCTCGTATTTCTGGAAGCGCGCGAGAAAATCCTGGCCGCCGGCCAACCGCAAAAAGACCCGGCCCAGATTTTGGCCCTGCGTCGTGATGCCCGCTTGCTGCTGAGACAGCTCGGCCATCATTTTTGCCGTCTTGTTTTTGACTTCCTCCCGGAGTTTATCATCGAGGGCAAGTTTGATCTGTTGCTTATCGACACTGCTAAGTATGCTATCCAGACGTCGCGCGATGACAACATCTGGATCGAACTCGATATCCTTCCACCTCGTGGCCACTTCCTTGTGCGCGATGCCAAAGGTCTCGTCATGGATGGCGGCGTTTAGCACCTCAGCTTCCGCACGTCGGATCCGCTGACACCGCCAGAACTGCTCCGCGACCTGGCCGGTAAGAAGCTCCTCGAGGAGCCCGACCGGCTGAAAGTGATCGAAGATGGCTTCCCGCAATTGCTCGAACTCTTCGGCGGTTTCGCCGCGGATGACCATCTGCTTCGCGGTGATACCCCACTTCAACGCGTTTGCCCGCGAGCGCGCCCGGCCGGCATCGCTGCGCGGTCCGGTGCTGAGTTGGGCGTTCTGTTGGTTCGCCTGGCGTTGCTTTTCTGTCGTCATGTAAATCTTCCTGATCAATTGTTCGCTCCCAGGTTCGGCATCGGCGGCGGGAGCGAAGTTGCTCTAACCCGAGGTTGTGGCCCCGTTCGGGGGTCAACTCAGCTATATTTATGAATTGTCGACCGTAAATCAAGCCTTTGATATTAAAAGATAAAATTGACCATTGGTCCGATTTTTATAACAATTACTATGTATTACAGTGAGTTAAATGTGTTTGTCCCTTTAGGCGGAGATGGCGCCTAGGGCGATCCCCTTTGTACCCAAGAGTAGGCCAGTTGCGGTCTGTCGATCGACGCCGGGTTGTCCCGGGCCTCGGTTTTCCAAAACGAACCCAATTTTTCTGTTTTAATTCATAGCGATGGGCAAAGCCGAGTTCGACCAGGGCGTCACTTTGCTGCGTTTACCCGCCAAAACGAGGGTCTAGCGCTCCTCACTTCACTCCGAGGGTTGCTAGTGAACCTATCTGCTCCAGGCCAGGAAGAACAACCTGAGCTAGAGGGTGAGTCCCTCTAGGCCGGGTAGAAGCGTCATCTCGGCGATGCCGGTTAGCATGTATTCGCCGGTCCCGACTGGCAGTTCTAGCCGCTTTCTATCCCGTTTGCCCGAGGCGGGACGGCCGGTAGCTTGGGTGACCAGAGAAACTTTGGGTTTGTCTTGGGAGAGAATGGTGGGCGCTGCAGGGATTGAACCTGCGACCCCACCCGTGTGAAGGGTGTGCTCTCCCGCTGAGCTAAGCGCCCGTTAGAGGCTGGATTTAGGCCGCGCGCCCGACTCTGTCAAGGAATGGGCCCCTGTCAAGGCGGCGGGGTTTGATTATGCTATAGTCGTTCACGATTCGTGAATTGGCCTTAAGCATTGTGCCGTGAGAGTTTAGCCCCCGACCGAAAGAGCCATGCCAACCACCCCCATCGCAGCCCTGGTCCTTGCCGCCGGCAAGGGCACCCGCATGAAATCAGCCCGGCCCAAGGTGCTGCACCAGGTGGCCAACCGGCCGATGGTGACGCATGTGCTGGCGGCGGTGGCCCAGCTGAAGCCGTTGCGCGTGGTGGTGGTGGTGGCCCCGGGCATGGAAGACGTGGCCCAAGCCGTGGCCCCGGCCGAGATCGCGGTGCAGACCAGGCAGCGCGGCACCGGCGACGCGGTGGCGGCGGCCAAAAAGCAGCTGGGCAATTTCAAGGGCGACGTGCTGGTGGTCTATGGCGACGCGCCCTTGGTCACGCGCGACACCCTCGCCATCCTCCTGAACGAGCGCCGCCGCCATCCCGAGGCGGCGCTGGTGGTTCTGGGCATGCGGCTCAACCGCGGCGGGCCTTATGGCAGGCTGCTGCTGGCGCCGGACGGCACCCTCGACCGCATAGTCGAGGCGGTGGACGCCATCGAGGCCGAGCGCGCCATCACGCTGTGCAATTCGGGCGTCATGCTGGCCGACGCGCCCGCGCTGTTCGGCCTGGTCGCCGGGCTCGGTAACGCCAACGCCAAGGGAGAGTATTATCTGACCGACATCGTCGCGCTGGCGCGCTCGCGCGGCCTCGTCTGCCGCGCCGCCGAAGGCCCGTCCGAGGAATTGCTCGGCGTCAACAGCCCAAGCGAGCTAGCCGCGGCCGAAGCCCACATGCAGAAACGCCTGCGCGCCCAGGTTCTGGCGGCGGGCGTGACCCTCGTATCCCCCGACACGGTTTATCTGAGCGCCGATACGCGCATCGGCCCCGACACGGTGGTGGGGCCGTTCGTGGTGTTCGGGCCGGGGGTGAAGGTGGGCGCGGGCGTGACCATTCCGGCCTTCTGCCACATCGTAGGATCGACCGTCGGCGACCGCGCGGTGATCGGGCCTTTTGCCCGGCTTCGTCCGGGAACCGCGCTGTCCGAGGACGTGCATATCGGCAATTTCGTCGAGGTCAAGAATTCGCGCCTGGCCAAGGGAGTGAAGGCCAATCATTTGGCCTATCTCGGCGACGCGTCGGTGGGCGAGGGAAGCAATATCGGCGCCGGATCCATCACCTGCAATTACGACGGCATCGAGAAATTCCGCACCACCATCGGCAAGAACGTGTTCATCGGCACCAACGCGTCGCTGGTGGCGCCGCTCACAATAGGCCCGGGCGCGATGATCGCCGCCGGCAGCGTCATCACCCGCAACGTGGCCCCCGATGCGCTGGCGCTGGGCCGCGGCCGCCAGGAAACCAAGCCGGGCCTGGCCCGGAAATGGCGCGCGCAACGCAAGGCCGCGATCGCCGCCAAAGCCAAACCCGCGAAAAAATCCAAGCCTGCCAAAAAGCCCGTGCCCAAGAAGAAACCAGCGCCGAAGAAGAAAGCCCGCCGCTGATGTGCGGCATCGTCGGCATCATCGGCCGGGGCGAGGCGGCGCCGCTGCTGCTCGAGGGCCTGAAGCGGCTGGAATACCGCGGTTATGATTCGGCCGGCATCGCCACGCTGGTGGATGGCAAGATCGAACGCCGCCGCGCCGAAGGCAAGCTCGAAAAACTCGCCAAGCGCCTGGAAAAGGAACCGGTCAAGGGCACGATCGGCATCGGTCACACGCGCTGGGCCACCCACGGCGCGCCCAACGAGGTGAACGCGCACCCGATCGCCACCGAGCGCGTGGCGGTGGTGCATAACGGCATCATCGAGAATTACCAGGAACTGAAGGCCGAGCTGGCGCAGGCCGGCTACAAATTCGAGACCCAGACCGACACCGAGGCGGTGGCGCTGCTGCTGACGCGGTATCTGGCCGAGGGCTTGCGTCCGCGCGAGGCGGTGTTGAAGGCGCTGGGCAAACTCCACGGCGCCTTCGCGCTGGTGATGCTGTTCGCGGGCGAGCCCAATTTGTTGATCTGCGCCCGGCGCGGCAGCCCGCTCGCCATCGGCTATGGCGAAGGCGAGATGTATGTGGGCTCGGACGCGCTCGCCTTGGCGCCGCTCACCTCCAACCTGGTTTATCTGGAGGAAGGCGATTGGGCGGTGGTGACCGGCAACGGCGCCGCCATCTATGACAGCGACGGCAAGGACGTGGAACGGGCGATCAAGAAAACCGCGTTGTCGGGCGCGCTCATCGGCAAGGGCGATTATCCGCATTTCATGAAGAAGGAAATCTTCGAGCAGCCGGCGGTGATCGGCGACACGCTGCGCTCGCTCATCAACCCGGCGACGCGCGCGGTGCATATGCCGAGCCTGCCCTTCGACCTCGCCAAGATCGACCGCGTCACCATCATCGCCTGCGGCACCTCGTTCAACGCCGGATTGATCGCCAAGTATTGGCTCGAGAAGCTGGCGCGGGTGGCGGTGGAGGTGGATATCGCCTCGGAGTTCCGCTACCGCGCGGCCGACATGCCGCAGGGGGGCTTGGCGCTCTTCATCTCGCAATCGGGCGAAACCGCCGACACGCTGGCCGCGCTGCGCTATGCCAAGAAGCAGAAGCAGCACGTGCTGGCCATCGTCAACCAGCCGGAAAGTTCGATGGCGCGCGAGGCCCATGCCGTGTTCGTGACCCATGCCGGGCCGGAGATCGGCGTCGCCTCGACCAAGGCGTTCACGACGCAGCTCGTTGTGCTGGCCTGTCTCGCGATTGCCCATGCCCGGGCGCGGGGGAAGATTACCGCGAAGCGCGAGGGCGAGTTGACCGTGGCCTTGACCGAAGTGCCGGAGCGGGCGGCCGAGGTTTTGAACCACGACCAGAACATCCAAAGCATCGCCCAGGCCATGGCCGAGACCCGCGACGTGATCTATCTCGGGCGCGGCACCTCATATCCGCTGGCGCTCGAAGGCGCGTTGAAGCTCAAGGAGATTTCCTACATCCATGCCGAGGGTTACGCCGCCGGCGAGATGAAGCACGGGCCGATCGCGCTTATCGACGACAACGTGCCGATCGTGGTGATCGCGCCGTCGGACGATCTGTTCGACAAGACGCTGTCGAACGTGCAGGAGGTGCTGGCGCGCGGCGGCAAGGTGGTGATGATCTCGGACAAGAAGGGCCTCGGCCGGCTCAACGGCCAACTCGCCTACGGCATCGAGGTTCCGGACTGCGACCCGTTCGTGGCGCCGCTTTTATACGCGATCCCGGTGCAGCTTTTGGCCTATCACGTGGCGGTCGCCAAAGGCACCGACGTGGACCAGCCGCGCAACTTGGCCAAGAGCGTGACGGTGGAGTAGGGGGAGGGGGAAACATGCAGGAACTGGAAGCGACCTGGGGCCGCGCCGTGAGCGTGTGGTGGCTGATCCAATGGCGCGCGATCGCCGGAGGTCTTGTCACGGGAGGGGTGTTGGGCGCCGTGCTGGGTGTGGCGCTCGCCTTCACGGACTGGGATTCCAGCCGGGCCTCGCCGTTCTATCTCGTTATCGGCGCCGTCCTGGGCATCGTCTGGACCATCATCGCCGTGCGCATGGCGCTCCGGAAAAAATACCGCGATTTCCGCATCGTGCTGCTGCCGCCTGATAGCGCGACATGAACTGGAACTGGGCGCTGGTAAAGAAGCTGGCCGCGGCGGCCGTGACCCTGGGCGGCTTCAATTTCCTGTTCCAGCCGGGCGGCACGCAGGAAACCGTGATCGGCGTGGCGTTGGTGGTGGTGGGCGCCTTGCTGTTTTACTGGAGCACGCGCGGCTAGAGCGTGGGAATGGGCGCGGCCGCGATGCCGTCGCGTTCCAAGGCATAGGCCGCGCGCAACGCCAGATCCTCGCGCCAGGGCGCGGCGATGATCTGGATACCCAAGGGCAAGCCGCCCGAGCGCGCGATGGGTGCCGCGACGATCGGCAATCCGATGAAGGAGAGCGGCTGGGTATAAAGGCCGAGATTGGCGCGGAGGTTCACCGAAACGCCGCCGATCTCCATGCTTTCCTGGCCGATCGGCGGGGCGACATCGGGCGCGCAAGGCGCCAGGATGATGTCGGTTTCGCGGAACAACGCCAGCACCCGGTCGTGATACCAGGAGCGGAAACGCTGCGCCGCGATCACCCAGGCGGCGGGGATGAGCGCGCCGGCGATGAGCCGGCCGCGCGTGGCCGGGTCGAATTCCGCAGCACGGGTTTTGAGATCGGCCAGATGCAGCATGCCGCCCTCGGCGGCGGTGATGAGAAAAGCCGAGGCGCGCGCGCGGCCGGCTTCGAGAATTTCCACCTGGCGCGAGGCCTTGAGCGCCTTGGCGGCGCGGTCGAGAATTTCCTTGAGCTCGGCGTTCTCGGGCGCGAAATATCCGCCAGCCACCGCCACGCGCAAATCCTCGATCCCACGCGCGAGTTGGGGCGAGACGGGCTCGGCCGGCCCCTGGCGGCAGACCGGATCGCGCTCGTCAGGGCCTTGCATCGCGTCGTAACAGGCTGCGAGATCGGCCACCGAACGGGCGAAGTTCCCGACATGGTCGAGGCTGGCGGCGAAGGGATAGGCCCCGGCGCGCGACAGCCTGCCATAGGTCGGCTTCAGCCCGAATATGCCGCAAAACGCCGCCGGCACGCGGATCGAGCCGTTGGTGTCGGAGCCCAGCGCCAAGGGCACCATGCCGCTCGCCACCGAAGCCGCCGAGCCGCCCGACGAGCCGCCGCAGATGCGCGAGGGATCGTGCGGGTTGCGGGTGACGCCGTAATGCGAATTCTCGGTGACGAAGCCATAGGCGTATTCGTCCATGTTGAGCGCGCCCACCAGCACGGCCCCGGCCTTGGCGAGACGGAAGATGGCGGTGGCGTCGCGCGCGGCGGGCGGCTTGGAAGCCTCGATCCTGGAGCCGGCGAGGGTGACGATGCCTTCGATGTCGTAGAGATTCTTCACCGCGTAAGGCACACCGGCGAGCGGCGGAAGTTTTTCGCCGCGCGCGCGCGCGGCGTCCACGGCGGCGGCTTCCTTGAGTGCGCGCTCGGATGTGACCAGGGTGAAGGCGTTGAGTTTGGGATTGAGCGCCGCCACGCGGGCGAGCGCGGCCTGCGCCGCCTCGCGCGCGCTCAGCTTTCCGGCCGCGATGTCCTTGGCGATGTCGAGCGCGGATGCGAATCCGCTCACGGGCGGAACACCGGCGCGGGCTCGGTTTCCTCGGGCAGCTCGAACGCCATCACCTGGCGGGCCAGCGAGGCGATGCGTTCGAGATTATGCGCCACGCCCGGCATGTCGCCCGAGGCTATGGGCAATCCCAGCGCCGCCGCCGCCTCGGCCGCGAATCTCTCCGCGTCGAATTCCTGGTCCATGTCACACTCCTTCAAGGCCATTCATGGTACGGCAGGGACCGGGACTTCGGCATTATTTAGTTTGCTGGCGCGAGCGGGGGCAGGCGGATAAATTCTTTGCGGGGAACAAGCGAGGGACGATCTCCATGATGTACGACAACTCGATGATCGACAACGCGGTGATGATGTCGGTTCCGCTCTTCACCGTCATGCTGCTGTTGTGGCTGGGGATGGCGATCGGCAACGGCTTTCTCGCCCACCGGCTGGGCCACAGCGTGGCGCTGTGGGTGGTGTTGTCGCTCATCCCCGCCGTCAATTATTTCTTCTACATCTATGTGGGCTATGCGGTGCTCCTGGGCATCCTGAAGCGGCTCGACGCGCTCCAGCCGCGGCTCAACCAGCCGACCACTTGAATCCCGGGCGGGCGGTCATGGCGTTATACGATTTCGACCTGTTCACCATCGGCGCCGGCTCGGGCGGCGTGGCGGGCTCGCGCCGCGCCGCGAGTTACGGCGCGCGGGTGGGGATCTGCGAGGACAGCCGCTGGGGCGGCACCTGCGTCATCCGCGGCTGCGTGCCGAAGAAGCTCTTGGTCTATGGCGCACATTTCGCCGACGATCTCAAGGACGCCGAGGCCTATGGGTGGCGCCTCAAGGGAAAAACGTTTGACTGGCCGAGCCTGATCGCCGCCAAGAACGCCGAGATCGACCGGCTCGAGGGGATTTACCGCAAGCTCCTGTCGGATTCCGGCGTCAAGCTGATAACCGGGCGCGGCACGCTGGTGGACCCGCACACCATCGAGGTCGCGGGCAAACGCTACACCGCCGCCAATATCCTGATCGCGACCGGCGGGCATCCGGTGACGCCCGACATTCCCGGCATCGAGCACGTGATCTCGTCCAACGAGGCGCTCGATCTGAAGGAACTGCCGAAACGCATCGTCATCGTCGGCGCGAGCTATATCGCGGTCGAATTCGCCGGGATTTTTTCGAGCCTGGGCGCGAAGACGCATCTGGTTTACCGCGGCGAGGAAGTGTTGCGGGGTTTCGATCACGACATACGCGCGGCGGTCGCTGAGAATTTCCGCCATCGCGGCCTCACGCTTCACCCGCGCACCGAAATCGCCCGCATCGAGAAATCGGGCGCGGGCTTCACGCTCGCCACCAAATCGGGCGGGAATCTTGAAGCCGATGCGGTGATGTACGCCACCGGCCGATCCCCCAACACCGAGGGCGTCGGGCTCGAAGCGGCCGGGGTAAATCTCACCCAAGATGGAAGGGTGGAAGTCGACGAATGGTCGCGTTGCCTGGTGCCGCATATCTATGCCGTGGGCGACGTGTCGAACGGCATCAATCTGACCCCGGTGGCGATCTACGAAGCCCGGGCGCTGGCTGAAACATTATTTAATAACAACAGGTTAAAGCTCGACCGCGCGAATATCCCGACCGCGGTTTTCGCCATCCCGCCGGTGGGAACGGTGGGCTTGAGCGAGGACAAAGCACGCGAACGGGGCGCTGCGATCGACGTCTATCACGCGCGCTTCCGCCCCTTGAAGCACACCGTCTCGGGCCGCCAAGAGCGCACCATGATGAAGCTGGTGGTGGACCGCGCGTCGGACCACGTGCTGGGGTGTCACATGGTGGGCGACGACGCGCCCGAGATCATGGTCGGGCTGGCGGTGGCGCTCAATTGCGGCGCGACCAAGCGGCAGTTCGACCGGACCATCGGCATCCACCCGACTTCGGCCGAGGAATTCATCACCATGCGCGACAAGACGCCGGAGCCGGGTCCCGTCCCGGACTTCAAGATCGGGGCCGAGGGCTGACGGCTCAGGGATCGAGTTCCGGATAATTCCGGAAGATGCCTTGCCGGTTGAAGGGAATGCGGCGCTTCGAGGCGAGATAGGCCTCGATGCGCGGCCGCGCCGCCACGGCGTCGTGGAGAAGGCGCAGGCGCGGCAGATTTTTCTCGAGCCGGGCCATGGCGCGCGGAAAGGCGTAACGCATCCCGGCGACGATCTGGAACAGCGACAGATCGGGATATGAGAGTTTCGCGCCGGCGAGAAACTTGCCGCCATTGCCGGCGATGGCGCGCTCGAAATAGCCCAGATATTTCGGCGCGCGCTGCTTCAGAAACGAGACCGCGCGGCGCGCGGCCTCGCCGCGCTGGTCCTCGTAATAGAGGCTGGAGGAAATCGGGTGATGGGTGTCGTGGATCTCGCCCAGGAAATCGGCGATTGTGAGCTGAAGCTGGTTGGCCCAGAGCCTTCCGGCCTCGCCCGCAGGCGCGAGACGGTGGCGCTGCCCCAGATAGAGCAGAATATTGGCGGTTTGCGCGATCACCAGCTTGCCGGCCTTGAGCATGGGCGGCGCGAAAGGCGGGCGGGCGGTCTCGCCATCGAGCAGCTTCGTCAGCGCGGCCGAACCGCCGCGTCCGCGCGCGACGTCGGCGTAATCCGCGCCGGCTTCTTCGAGCGCCAGGCGGACGAACTCGCCGCGGCCCTGGATGTCCGGCCAGTAATAAAGCTCATAGCGCATGGAAACCTCTCCGCCCAAATCGTTAACGCGCCCGGCCCGGGGCTGCCACGCCCGGGATGACAGAATCGCCTTAAAATACTATAATTATGGAACATTTGCCGGGTAGAAACCCGGACCGCCGAGGGGGCGGCCAAGGCATGTTGCGAAAATTCTGCCTGGTGGGATTGCTGATCGCCGCGAGCGGTTGCGCCGCCACGGCGCCGGTGACGCCGCCGCCCGCTCCGGCGCCGGTGGTTTCACCCGCCGTTCCGCCGCAAGCGCAAGCGCCGCAAGCCGCCACCCCGGCGGCGAAGCCTCCGGTCAAAAAACACGCGGCGGCCATACCGCCAATGGCAAAGAAGAAAGCGCCCGTCTTGGCGGCGGCCCCCGCCGCGCCGCCGGCTCCGGCTCCGGCTCCGGTAATGACGCCGCCGCCCCTGCCGGCACCAGCGCCTGCTCCGCCGGAAACGCCGCCCGCGCCCGCGCCCGCGCCTCCGGCACCCGCGCCGACCCCGCCCGCCGAAACCGCCCAGCCGGGATTGGTCGCCTCGGCCTTCGCCGTGATCGAGGATTGGCGGGATTACTGGTACGTCGATCTGGGATTGCTGATCCTGCTGCTGCTTCTGCTGTGGCTGCTGACGCGGGGACGATCCGAGCCGCCGCCGCCGCCGCGCAGCGCCTCCGGCCCGCCCGCCAGTCCCCCGAGTGGCCCGCCCGGCACGGCGCCCCGGCCGCCGCCAACGCCCGCGCCATCCGGGACCGAAACCGGAACCGGTCCGCCCTTCGCCCGCTCCGGCATCGTCATCGGCCGGGGGTCGGAGTTCTGCGTCCTGCGTTTCATCAATCAGGGGCGGGAAAAGGCCGAGATCGAGAGCCGGTGCCTGGCGGTCGCGGTCGAACGCGCCCTGCCGCCCATGCCCAGCTACCCCGCCGAGGCGGTTGAACGCCTGGCCGCGCCCTTGAGCGTGGAGACGCGGCAGCAATTCTCGATCGAGCGCCCCAACCATGTCGCCGAGCCGGATTGGGAGCGTATCCAGCGCGGCGAGGCCGCGCTTTGGCTCTACGGCTATTTCGACTACCGCGACGCCCAGCGGGCCCTGCGCCGCCAGGGCTTCTGCTACGCCTATCTGCCCCCGTCCGCGGCCTCCATACCCCCGGGGAATGGCCGCGCCGCCGCCGCCGGCCCGCCCGCGTATACCTATAGCCGGCTGGCCGGGTAGGCCCCGGAAACTGGCCGGCGAGGGCCTGAATCCGGCCCGGCTACTGGCTTTCCCGGCCAAAACCGACTATCTCTAACCCATGCCAAGCAAAGCGAAATGGGCGCCCGACAGCTGGCGCGCCAAGCCTGTCAAGCAGGCGCCGGACTATCCCGATGCCAAGGAAGTGGCCTCGGCCGAGGCGACGTTGAAGCGCTATCCGCCGCTGGTGTTCGCCGGCGAGGCGCGGCGCTTGAAGGCCGCGCTGGCCAATGTCTCGGCGGGCAAGGCTTTCCTGCTGCAAGGGGGCGACTGCGCGGAAAGCTTCGCCGAGTTCCACCCCGACAACATCCGCGACACCTTCCGCGTGCTGCTGCAAATGGCGGTGGTGCTGACCTACGGGGCGGCCTGCCCGGTGGTGAAGGTGGCGCGCATGGCGGGACAATTCGCCAAGCCCAGAAGCGCCGACACCGAAACCCAGAACGGCGTTTCGCTGCCCGCCTATCGCGGCGACATCGTCAACGGCATGGAGTTCACCGCCGCCGCGAGGCTGCCCGACCCGGCGCGCATGGTGCAGGCCTACAGCCAATCGGCGGCGACGCTCAATCTGCTGCGCGCCTTCGCCCAGGGCGGCTATGCCGATCTGCACCGCGTCCACAGCTGGACCCAGGGCTTCGTCGCCGGCAGCCCGGCGGGCGAGCGCTACCAGGAACTGGCCGACCGGCTGACCGAGACGCTCGACTTCATGGCGGCGTGCGGATTGACCTCGGAAACCGCGCCGCAGATCCGCGAAACCGATCTGTTCACCTCGCACGAGGCGCTGCTGCTGCCCTATGAGCAGGCGCTGACCCGGATCGATAGCACCAGCGGCGATTGGTACGATTGCTCGGCGCATATGCTGTGGATCGGCGACCGCACCCGGCAAGCGGACGGCGCGCATGTCGAATTCATGCGCGGGGTCAAGAACCCGATCGGCTTGAAATGCGGGCCGAGCCTGGCCGCCGACGACCTCTTGCATCTGATCGACATCCTCAACCCCGAGGACGAGCCCGGGCGGTTGACGCTGATCGCGCGGATGGGCGCCGACAAGGTGGAGAGCAAATTGCCGCCGCTCATCCGCGCGGTGAAGAAATCAGGCCGCAAGGTGGTGTGGTGCTGCGACCCGATGCACGGCAACACCATCATCTCCAAGACCGGCTACAAGACCCGCGCGGTTGATAGGGTGTTAAGCGAAGTCAAAAGCTTCTTCGCCGTGCATGAAAGCGAAGGCACCTATGCCGGCGGCATGCATCTGGAATTGACCGGGCAGGACGTGACCGAATGCATCGGCGGCGCGCAGGCGATCTCCGAGACCAGCCTGGGCGACCGTTATCACACCCAGTGCGACCCGCGTTTGAACGCCAGCCAGGCGATCGAATTGGCCTTCACCGTGGCCGAGCAGTTGAAGAAGAAGCGCGGCGAAGCGGTGAAACGCCGGGCGGCGGGAGCGGCCTCCTGAGCAACGGCGCGCGCAAGGCGTTTTCGCCCCGCCCGCCGGAAGACCCGTTGGCGCGCTTCACCGATTCCTATTTCCTCAAGACCAAGGCGATCGTGGCCGCCTATGGCGACAAGCGCGCCACCTATGCCGTGTTTCTGCGCCGCCCGGTGATCGCGACGCCGCGGCTGATGGTGGAGTTCGTCGAACGGGCGGCGAAGGACCGCGGCGCCAAGATCGACATCGAATTGAACCACCAGGAGGGCGAATGGGTGGGCGCGGGCGAGCCGATGGTTTATCTCTCGGGCTCGCTCTATCACCTGGTCGATCTCGAGACGCTCTATCTCCAGAAGCTCGGGCCGCCTTGCGTCGCCGCCTATAACGCCTATGCGATGTGCGCCGATTTGCCCAAGACCGCCTTCCTGGCGATGGATGCGCGCCATTGCGCCGGGGCGGAAATGGCGGAGATGATGGCCTATGCCGCCTCGGTGGGATCGAACGCGGCGAAGAAGGCGGTGGGGGCGGTGGGTTTCATCGGCAACGCCAACGACGCCACCGCGCATTTTTTCGGCAACGACAAGGGACGGGGCACCATGCCCCACGCGCTGATCGGTTACGCGGGTTCCACATTGCGCGCGGCCGAGATGTTCCACGAGACCTTCCCGAACGAACCGCTGACCGTGCTGGTGGATTATTTCGGCAAGGAGATAACCGACGGGATCGAGGTTTGCCGCCGTTTCAAGGAACTGGCGGGCGCCGGCAAGCTGGCGGTGCGGCTCGACACCCATGGCGGGCGTTATATCGAGGGGCTCGATCTGACGCGGGCCTATGCCGTGCTCGAGCGCCGCGCGCCCAAGGCGATACGCGGTTACCGCACCGAAACCGAGCTGCGTTATCTGGTCGGCACCGGGGTTTCGGCGGCGGCGATCTGGCACATGCGCGAGAAGCTCGACGAGGCGGGATTTCCGAAGGTCAAGATCGTGGCGAGCTCGGGCTTCACCCCCGACAAATGCCGCGCCATGGCGGTGGCCGAAACGCCGGTCGACGTGGTGGGGACGGGATCCTATCTGCCGGATTCCTGGAGCGAGACCTATGCCACGGCCGACATCATCGCCTATGACGGCAAGCCGATGGTGAAGCTCGGCCGCGAATTTTTGATGAAGAAGCAGCCGTAAGGGAGGCCTCAGGCCATGCCCCTCGATGCGGGTTCCGGCGGCGAAGGCGGGCGGGCGCCGTCGCTCAACGTCTTGGGCGGCAAGCTCGAAACCTGTTCGATCAAGCCGATGACCGGGTTCTACCGCAACGGCTGCTGCGACACCGGGACGGAGGATATCGGCAGCCACACGGTGTGCATCCTCGCCACGGCCGAATTCCTGGAATTCTCCAAGTCGCGCGGCAATGATTTGTCGACGCCGTTGCCGGCTTTCGGCTTCGCCGGATTGAAGCCGGGCGACCGCTGGTGCCTGTGCGCGCCGCGCTGGCAGGAGGCGCTCGAAGCGGGGCGCGCGCCGCGCGTGGTGCTGCGCGCCACCCACCAGGGCGCGCTCGATTACTGCGCGCTCGCCGATCTCAAGAAACACGCGATCGATTTGGCGTGAGATAAAACGTGCCCACGGTGACCTTCACGCGCGCGCTCGAACGGTTTCTCAAGGCGCCATCCGCCGAGGTGGAAGGATCCACCATCGGCGAGGCACTGGAATTCGTGTTCGCCTCGCGGCCGGCGTTGCGCGGCTATGTGCTCGACGATCAGGGTGGGTTGCGCCGGCATGTCGCGGTTTACGTCAACGGCAAGCCGGCGCGCGACCGCAAACGCTTGAGCGATCCGGTCGGCCCCAGCGACCAGATTTACGTTTTGCAGGCATTGACCGGAGGCTGAAGGAGTCGACCATGTCGGACCGGATTTTCGCCGCGACCCATAAGGGCCTGTTCGAGATCGCGCGCGTCAAGGGCGCGTGGGATATCGCGGACACGCATTTTCTCGGCGCGCCGGTCTCGTCATTGCTGGCGGATTCCGGCGGCGGGGTTTTTGCCGCGCTCGATCTCGGCCATTTCGGCGCCAAGCTGTGGCGCCGCGATCCCAAGTCGAGCGCGTGGCGCGAGCTGGCCGTGCCGGTGTTTCCGCCGAAGCCGGAGGAAACGGGCGACGATCCTCATCCCTGGTCGCTCGGCAAGATCTGGGCGCTCGAGCCGGGCGGCGTATCCGGGCGGCTGTGGGCGGGCACCATGCCCGGCGGGCTGTTCCGCTCCGACGACGGCGGCGAAAGTTGGTCGCTGATCGAAGCTTTGTGGCGCATGCCCGAGCGCCGGCAATGGACGGGCGTGGCGGGCGGCGAGCAACCCGGCATCCATTCCGTGCTGGTCGATCCGCGCAATCCCGCCGACATCCGCATCGGCGTGTCGACCGCGGGCCTATGGGCGAGCGCCGATGCCGGGGCAAGTTGGCGCCTCATCAACCGCGGCATGTATGCCGAATACATGCCGCCCGAGCGGCGCGAGGACCCGATCGCGCAGGACGTCCACCGCCTGGCGCGTTGCGCCGCGTTTCCCGACATCGTCTGGTGCCAGCATCACAACGGCGTCTTTCGCTCGGAGAACGCGGGCGCCGATTGGCGGGAGATAACGGCGATCCGGCCGTCGAAATTCGGCTTCGCCGTGGCCGCCCATCCGAACGATCCCAAAACCGCCTGGTTCGTTCCCGCGATCAAGGACGAAAAGCGCATCCCGGTCGACGGCAAGCTCGTGGTCGCGCGCACAAGCGACGGCGGGCAAAGCTTCGAGGTGTTGACCAAGGGCCTGCCGCAGCGCCACGCCTACGATCTGGTCTTGCGCCACGCGCTCGACGTGGATGCGGGCGGCCGGGTTCTCGCCTTCGGCTCGACCAGCGGCGGCTTGTGGATTTCCGAAAATGGCGGCGATTCCTGGGCCATGCTCGAGGCGCGGCTGCCGCCGGTTTTGGCCGTGCGCTTCGCGCCGGGGTGACGGCGCGGGCGCGCCTCAGTGCCGCTTGAAATACTGGATGTCGCGTTCGTGCTGGAGGGCGGCCTTGCGCGAGGGAAATGTCCCAAGGTTGCGGCGCTTGCCGGTCTTGATGTTGATCTTGCGCGAATAGAGGCGGTATTTGCCCGAGGGCAGCTTGCGGATCATGGCTCTCTCCCGTTATGCGGTGCCCGTTCCCTGCCTATGGATATGGCGCGGCGCGGGCCGATATCCAACCGGTTGCCAAAAAACCTGATATAGAATTGGCGTTTTCCTGAATGGTTTCATGGGGCGTCGATGTCGCGTTCGCTTTACGCACGCTTGCACAGCCGCTTCGGGCCGAGGGTTTCCGGCAACGAGCGCCAGCGTCTGGCGCATTCTCGCATCAAGCGCTTCAAGCGGCGTTTCCCGATCGAGCAGTGGCTCGCCGCGAGCCAATCCCAACCCAAGGCCCGCCGTCCGCGCGTCGTCATCATAGGCGGCGGCCTCGCCGGACTCATGGCCGGGTTCATCCTGGCGAATACCCACAAGGTCACGCTGTTCGAGGCTCGGCCGCGCCTCGGCGGGCGCGTCTGGAGCCGGATCGACCGGGGCTCCCGCCAGATCGTCGAGGCCGGCGGCGAGTTCATCGGCCACGCCCATCCGCTGTGGCTGAGACTCGCCGAGCATTTCCGGCTCGGCCTGTCGATGGTGACCGACGACGACGACTACGCCGCGCTCAATCTCGAAATGCCCACATATCTCGGCGGCCGGCTCCTGACCCCGGATAAGGTCGAAAGCGTCTATGACGAGATGACCGGGGCATTCGATCAATTGGCCCGCGACGCGATGAAGCTGCACCGGCCCTACAAGCCCTGGCTCTCGCCCCATGCCGAAATCTGGGACGACCGGCCTTTGTCCGACTGGATCGCGAAACTCGACCGCTCCCCATTGGTCAAGGCGGCGATCGAGGCGCAATTCGCCAACAACAACGGCGCGCCTTCATCCCGGCAGAGCTATCTCGGCATTCTGTCCCTGATCGCGGGCGCCGCGCGGGCGCGGGCCGACAAGGAGGAACCCGAGAATGCCTACTTCACCCAGGTCGAGAACGTGCGCTGCGAAAGCGGCAGCCAGTCGCTGGCGTGGCGCCTGGCGGAATCGATCGAACGCCAGGGCGGCGCGATCAATCTCGCCAATTGGGTCCAGCGCATCGCCGTTCACGAGCGCGGCGTTACCGTGACGCCGCGGCGGGGAAAGCCGGTTTCGGCCGAGCACGCGGTGCTGGCGGCGCCGCCGAGCGCCTGGCACAAGATCGCGGTCGATCCGCCCATCGACCCCTCCTACCGCATGTCGATGGGCCATGTGGTGAAATATCTCGGCACGGTGAAGACGCGCTTCTGGTTCGACGAAAAGCTCTCGCCCAACAGCACCTCGGATCGTTTCGGCATGACCTGGGAAGGCACCGACAACCAGATCCAGGCGCCGGGGCAGGACATCCGTTTCGCCCTGTTCGCCGGCGGGCCGGCCGCCGAGCGGGCGCTCGCGGTTTACGACAAGAACCATCCGTTGCGCCTGCACCGTTACTACGACCGGCGTATCGGCCAGATCTACAAGGCCTATCCCGCCAGCCGCGCGCGCTGGCCGGAATTCATGGCCTGGCCGCTCGAGCCCTGGAGCTGGGGCGGATATTCCTGTCCCGCGCCCGGCGAAGTGACCCGCATCGGCAAGTTCCTGAGCGAGCCGTTCCACCAAAGGCTGTACTTCGCCGGCGAGCATGTCTGCCTGCCGTTCTTCGGCTATATGGAGGGCGCGCTGCAATCGGGCGCGATGGCGGCACGGGCGATATTGGAGTCCTGAAGCGGATTCTTTTTGCTTCGCACGACGGACGCGCTGGCGCGGCCTGTGCTACGCATTGACACCCTTCACCCTACTACCTAGCTTTCACGCAGCATGACCGATTCGCTCGCCATTTCCATCGCCCAGCTCGACCCGGTCGTGGGCGACATCGCGGGCAATCTCGCCAAGCTCAAGCGCGCCCTGAAGGAAGCCGAGGGGCAGGGCGCCGATCTGGTGGTGGCCTCGGAACTGTTCGTTTCGGGCTACCCGCCCGAGGATCTGGTCTTGAAGCCCGCCTTCGTCGCATCCTGCCAGGGCGCAATTCAGGAATTCGCCAAGGCCACGCGCGGCGGCCCGGCGGTGCTGCTGGGCTCGCCCTGGACCCAGGACGGCAAGCTCTACAACGCGGCGCTGCTGCTGGCCGAGGGCAAGGTCGCGAGCCTTGCGCTTCAAGCACGAGCTGCCGAATTACGGCGTGTTCGACGAGAAACGCGTCTTCGCCGCCGGGCCCGCGCCCGGGCCGGTGGCGTTCAAGGGCGTGCGGCTGGGCGTCATGGTCTGCGAGGACATGTGGTTCCCGGCTTGCGCCGAGACCCTGGCCGAAAGCGGCGCGGAGATGCTCATCGTCATCAACGGCTCGCCCTACGAGCACGACAAGCTGGGCGAGCGCGTGATGCACGCGACCTCGCGCATCAACGAAACCGGCCTGCCGCTGCTCTACGTCAACCAGGTGGGCGGCCAGGACGAGCTGGTGTTCGACGGCGCCTCCTTCGCGCTCGACGCCGATTGCGCGCTCCGGGTGCAGGCGCCGAGCTGGCGCGAGGCGCTGGCGCCGACGCGCTGGAAGCGCGGGCCGAAGGGCTGGGCGATCGAGCCCGGCATGATGGAAAAGCCGCATGAAGGACCGGAGGACGTCTATCACGCCATGGTGCTGGGCCTGCGCGATTACGTGCGCAAGAACGGTTTCCCGGGCGTGGTCATCGGGCTTTCGGGCGGCATCGATTCCGCGCTCACCGCCGCGGTGGCGGTGGACGCGCTGGGATCGCCCAAGGTGCATGGCGTGATGATGCCGTCGCCCTATACCTCGGCCGAAAGCGTCGAGGACGCGGCCGAGACCGCGCATCTGCTCGGTATCGAATTGCGCGAGATCGGGATTTCGCCGGCGATGAAGGCGTTCGAGGCGATGCTCAAGCCCTCGTTCAAGGGCAAGCGCGCCCGACGCCACCGAGGAGAACATCCAGGCGCGCGCGCGCGGCATGACGCTGATGGCGCTTTCCAACAAGTTCGGCTGGATGGTGCTGTCGACCGGCAACAAATCGGAGATGTCGGTGGGCTACGCCACGCTCTACGGCGACATGTGCGGCGGATTTTCGGTGCTGAAGGACGTCTACAAGACGGCGGTCTTCGCCTTGAGCCGCTGGCGCAACCAGAACCGGCCGGACGCTTTCCTCGGGCCCTTGGGCCGCGTCATGCCCGAGCGCGTCATCACCAAGCCGCCCACCGCCGAATTGAAGCCCAACCAGACCGACCAGGACACCCTGCCGCCCTATGCGGTGCTCGACGGGATTCTCGAATGCCTGATCGAGCGCGAGATGAAGGTCGAGGACATCGTCGCCAAGGGCTTCGACGCCGAAACCGTGCGCCAGGTGTGGCGCATGCTCGACCGCGCCGAATACAAGCGCCGCCAGGCGCCGCCCGGCGTCAAGGTCACGCGCCACGCCTTCGGCCGCGACCGGCGTTATCCCATCGTCAACGCGTTCCAGGAAACGGGACGGCAGCCGGAATACGACCCGGCATCCTCGCCCAAGGCGCCGACGCCGCTGCCCTCGACATGAGTTCACCTCCCTTGAACGACAACAAGGCGGCCAAGGAACCCGGCCGCGATTTCATCCGCGACATCGTCGAGGCCGACATCAAGGCGGGCCGTATCACCACGCCGGTGACGCGCTTTCCGCCCGAGCCCAACGGCTATCTCCATATCGGCCACGCCAAGTCGATCTGTTTGAATTTCGGCATCGCCAAGGATTACAGCGGGCGCTGCCATCTGCGCTTCGACGACACCAATCCGACCAAGGAAGAGCAGGAATACATCGACGCGATCGAGCGCGACGTGCGCTGGCTCGGATTCGATTGGGGCCCGTACCTCTATCACGCCTCGGATTATTTCGCGCAGCTCTACGACTGGGCCGAGCATCTGATCCGCCACGGCAAGGCCTATGTCGACGACACGCCGGCGGCCGAGCTGCAAGCCGCGCGCGGCACGCTGACCGAGCCGGGCCGCGAGAGCCGATGGCGCGGGCGCGGCGTGGAGGAAAACCTCGATCTCTTCCGCCGCATGCGCGCGGGCGAATTCCCCAACGGCGCGCGGGTGCTGCGCGCCAAGATCGACATGGCGGCGGGCAACATCAATCTGCGCGACCCGGTGCTCTACCGGATCTTGCACGCCGAACATCCGCGCACCGGCAAGGCATGGTGCATCTATCCCACCTACGATTTCGCCCACGGCCAGTCGGACGCGATCGAGAGCGTGACCCATTCGATCTGCACGCTGGAATTCGAGGATCACCGGCCGCTTTACGACTGGTTGCTCGACAATCTGCCGGTGCCGTCGCGGCCGCGGCAGTATGAATTCGCGCGGCTCAATCTCGGTTATACCGTGCTGTCGAAACGCTTTTTGACCGAGCTGGTGGCGCAAAAGCGCGTCAAGGGCTGGGACGATCCGCGCATGCCGACGCTGGCGGGGTTGCGGCGGCGCGGCGTGCCGCCCGAGGCGATCCGCGATTTCGTCTCCCGCATCGGCGTCGCCAAGGCCAATTCCACCGTCGACATCGCGATGTTCGATTTCTCGGTGCGCGAGCATCTCAACAAAAGCGCCGAGCGCCGGATGGCGGTGCTGCGGCCCTTGAAATTGGTCATCGAGAATTATCCCGAGGGCAAAAGCGAAGAGCTCGACGCGGTCAACCACCCGGACAATCCGGCGGCGGGCTCGCGGAAAATACCTTTTTCACGCGAGCTCTATATGGAACAGGAGGATTTCATGGAAAACCCACCCAAGAAATTCTTCCGCCTGTCGCCCGGAATAGAGGTGCGGCTGCGCTATGCCTATTTCGTCACTTGCAAAAGCGTGGTGAAGGACGCTTCCGGCGACGTCACCGAGCTGCGCTGCGTCTACGACCCGGCGACCAAGGGCGGCAACGCGCCCGACGGGCGCAAGGTGAAGGCGACGCTGCATTGGGTGGCGGCCGCGCAATCCATTCCGGCGGAAATCCGCATCTACAATCCGCTGTTCACCCGGCCCGATCCCGGCGCGGGCGGCGATCTCATGGCCGATCTCAATCCGCAATCGCTCGAAGCGCTGACTGGCGCGCGGCTGGAGCCGAGCCTGGCCAAGGCCAAACCCGGCGATGTCGTTCAGTTCGAGCGCTTGGGCTATTTCTGCGCCGATGCGGATTCGCGCCTGGCAAGCCGGTCTTCAACCGCACCGTGGCCTTGCGCGACTCCTATGCGAAGGCGTAAACGCGACTGACATGCCGCTCACCCTTTACAACACGCTGTCGCGCCGGAAAGAGACGTTCGCGCCGCTCGATACGAAACGCGTGCGCATGTATGTGTGCGGGCCGACGGTTTACGATTTGGCGCATATCGGCAACGCGCGGCCGGTGATCGTGTTCGACCTGCTCTACCGGCTGCTGCGCGCGGAATACGGCGCGGGGCACGTCACCTACGTGCGCAACATCACCGACGTCGACGACAAGATCAACGCCGCGGCCAAGGAGAACAAGGAAAGCATCCGCGATCTCACGACGCGCACCGCCTTGGCCTTCCACCAGGACGTGGCGGCGCTCACTTGTCTTCCGCCCGATGCCGAGCCGCGCGCCACCGACCATATCAAGCCGATGATCGCGATGATCTCAACGCTGATCGCCTCGGGCCACGCCTATGCCGCCGAGGGCCACGTGCTCTTTTCGGTGCCGAGCGATAAGGATTACGGCAAGCTGTCGCGCCGCGACCGCGACGACATGATCGCCGGCGCGCGGGTCGAGGTCGCGCCCTATAAGCGCGACCCGGCGGATTTCGTGTTGTGGAAGCCTTCGCCCGGCGACCTGCCCGGCTGGGACAGCCCGTGGGGGCGGGGCCGGCCGGGCTGGCACATCGAATGCTCGGCCATGAGCGAGGAGCTGCTGGGCGAGAGCTTCGACATCCATGGCGGCGGGCTCGATCTGATCTTTCCGCATCACGAGAACGAGATCGCGCAAAGCGAATGCGCGCATCCCGGCAAACCCTTCGTCAAATACTGGCTCCATAACGCCTTCGTTACCGTGGACGGCGAGAAGATGGCCAAGTCCGAGGGCAATTTCCGCACCATCCGCGACGTGCTGGCCGAGGCGCCGGGCGAAGCCGCGCGGCTCGCCATGCTGACCGCGCATTACCGCGATCCGCTCGACTGGACCGGCGAGCGGCTGGCCAACGCTAAACAGAATCTCGATCGCTTCTATCTGGCGTTGCGGAGCGTCGAAAGCGTTAAGGCCGAGGCGGGCGAGCTGCCGCATGCGCTGCGCGCCGCATTGGAGGACGATCTCAACACGCCTCTGGCGCTGGCGGCGTTGCATGAGAGCGTGGCGGAACTCAACAAGGCCGAAACCGTTCCGGACAAGGCGCGGCTCAAAAGCGGCCTGCTGGCGGCGGGGGCGGTGCTGGGCCTGTTGCAGCTTCCTCCCGAGGCCTGGCTCAAGCGCGCCAAGAATCAAACGGCCGGCGAGGATAGCGAGATCGAAGCGCTCATCGCCCAACGCAATAAAGCGCGCCAGAACAAGGATTTCGCCGGGGCCGACCGGATTCGCGCCGCGCTTGCCGCGCGCGGCGTGGTGCTGGAAGATAAGCCCGGCGGCAAGACCCACTGGCGGCGCGGCTAGGCGCAAGGGAGGCATTCATGGTCAAGGCGGTGTGGAACGGCGAGACCATCGCCGAAAGCGACGAGACCGTGGTGGTCGAAGGCAACCACTATTTCCCGTTCGTGGCGGTGAAGCCATCGGCGCTGAAGCCGAGCGCCACCACCAGCGTCTGCCCGTGGAAAGGCACGGCCAGCTATTACAGCGTGGTGGCGGGCGGCAAGGAGAACAAGGACGCCGCCTGGTTTTACCCCGAGCCCAAGCCGGCGGCTTCGCAGATCAAGGACCGGATCGCGTTCTGGAAGGGCGTCGAGATATTGGAAGACAGGGATTTGGACAGCGGGGGACCGCGATGAACGCATTCGTCATCCTGTCGGGCATCGTCTTCGCGGTGGTTGCCGTGGTGCACGCCGCGCGGCTGTTCTATGGCTGGCCGGTGCGCATCGGCTCGGCGTCGATACCGGGGTGGGTGTCCTGGCTCGGCGTGGCGGGTTCGGGCGCGCTGGCGGTCTGGGCCTGGCATCTCGCCGCGCTGTAAAAACCCGCGTCACGTTTTCGTGACTTTTTCATGGCGGCGTTTTAGGCCAGCCTTGAAACCCGCCTGACGCGCAACCGCGAAAGCCCTATAATCGGCACAAGCGTCCAACCGAGAAGCGGCGCAAACAGGGGAAACAGCGTGGATTCACTGGCTAAAAACAAAGCCGATCCGGCTTTGCGCATGGCGCGGGAAGAGACGCTCGCGCGCTTTCGCGCGGCCCGCCGCCGCAGCGAGCAACTCGCGCAGCCGCTTCTGCCCGAGGACATGGTGGTGCAATCCATGCCCGATGCCAGTCCGGTCAAATGGCATCTGGCGCACACCACCTGGTTCTTCGAGACCTTCCTGCTGACGCCCTATCTCGCGGGATATCGCGTATTCGATCCGGCCTATGCGTATCTGTTCAATTCCTATTACGAGGCGGCGGGGCCGCGCCATGCGCGCCCGGCGCGGGGCATGATCACGCGCCCCGGCGTCGAAGAGATCGCGGCCTATCGCGCGCAGATTTCCGCCGCTTTGGAAAAGCTGATCGCCAACGCCAGCGCGGAATCGTGGCCGGAGATATCCAATCTCATCGAGCTGGGAGTGAACCACGAAGAGCAGCATCAGGAGCTGATCCTGATGGACATCAAGCATTTGTTCGCGCAGAACCCGTTGAAGCTGGCCTATCGCGCGAATCAGAAACCGAAGCCGCCTTACAAGGCGCAAGCGCTCGATTGGATTTCCTTCAAGGGCGGGCTCTCCGAGATCGGCCATGACGGAAAGGGTTTTGCCTTCGATAATGAAACCCCGCGCCACAAGGTTTGGCTCGAGCCCTTCCGCGTCGCTTCGCGGCTCGCGACCAACGGCGAATATCTGGCCTTCATCGAGGACGGCGGCTATCGCCGGGCGGAGTTCTGGCTCTCCGACGGCTGGGCCGCGGTGCAAGCGCAAGGCTGGCAGGCGCCGCTTTATTGGGAGAAGGGAAACGGCTGGTCGGCCTTCACCCTCTCCGGCATGAGGAAGCTCGATCCCTTCGCGCCGGTGGTGCACGTGAGCCATTACGAAGCGGATGCGTTCGCGCGCTGGGCCGGGCGGCGGTTGCCGACCGAGGCCGAATGGGAAATCGCGGCGGTTGCCGGGCTGCTGGAGCAGGCGGTGGGCGAGGCCTGGCAGTGGACGTCCAGCGCCTATGGGCCCTATCCGGGATTCCGGCCGGCGGCGGGAGCGATCGGCGAATACAACGGCAAGTTCATGAGCTGCCAGATGGTGCTGCGCGGCGGCTCGCGCGCAACCCCGCCGGGCCATGCGCGGCCCACATACCGCAATTTCTTCCCGCCGGGCGCGCGCTGGTGCTTCGGCGGCATCAGGCTGGCGGAGGACGGGTGATGCCGAGGGGCACGCTCAAGGCCTATCTCGATTTCGCGCCGCGCGAGGAAGGCTTCCGCGCCGCCGCGCTTTCCGGCCTCGGCCGCGCGCCCAAGTCGATACCCTGCCGCTTTCTCTACGACCGGCGCGGCTCGGATCTGTTCGAGCAGATTTGCGACCTGCCCGAATATTACGTGACAAGGGCCGAGACCGCGATTTTGACGGCGCATGCCGGCGAGATATCCCGCCTCATCGGCCCGCGCTGCCGCCTGATCGAGTTCGGCAGCGGCGGCAGCCGCAAGGTGCGCCGGCTGCTCGAAGCGCTCGACCAGCCGCTTTCCTACGTGCCGGTCGATATTTCGGGCGAGACGCTGCACCAGGCGGCCTCCGCCGTCGCCGCCGATTTCCCGGCGCTGGAGGTGACCGCGGTCTGCGCCGATTACATGGAGCCGCGCCGCTTGCCGGATTTGGCGGCGCATCGCGGCGGAAGGCGGGTGGGATTCTTCCCCGGCTCGACCATCGGCAACCTCACCCCCGAGGAGGCGGTTCAATTCCTGCGCGGCTGCCGCGAATTGCTGGGGCCCGGCGGCGGCATGATCGTGGGCGCGGATTTGAAGAAAGACGAAGCCGTGCTGCACGCCGCCTATAACGACGCGGCGGGCGTGACCGCGCGCTTCACCCTCAATCTGCTCGAACGTATGAACCGCGAGCTCGACGCCGATTTCGATTTGTCGCGCTTCGCGCATGAGGCGTTCTACAACCCGGTTTTGGGCCGGATCGAAATCTACATCCGCAGCCAAATGGACCAGATCGTGAGGGTGGCCGGGCGGCGCTTCATGTTCGCCGATGCCGAGCGCGTGCATGTTGAATATTCCTATAAATTCTCGGTGGCCGAGTTCCAGGAACTTTCGCGGCGCGCCGGCTTCCGCCCGGTGCGCTGCTGGACAGGATCGGGCCTGTTCGGGGTGTTTTACCTGGCCGCTTAAACTGGATTGCTTCCGCCGCGCGGCCGCGCGGCGTCGCAATGACGGCTGAATTGTCATTGCGAGCCGTAGGCGAAGCAATCCAGTCCCGGATCGAAGGCCCGGCTTAACTCCTTACAAATTCTCGACTTATCGCCGCCGTCTCCATAGGATGCGGAATCATGGCGGGCGAGCGCATCTATCTTTACGACACGACCTTGCGCGACGGGGCGCAGACCCAGGGCGTCGATTTCGGCGTGCCCGACAAGATCGCGATCGCGCGCGAGCTCGACCAGCTCGGCATCGACTACATCGAAGGCGGCTGGCCCGGCGCCAATCCGACCGACGACGCCTTCTTCGCCAAGCCGCCCAAGCTCGCCCACGCGCGGCTCTGCGCCTTCGGCATGACGCGGCGTTCCGGCCGCAGCGCCGGCAACGATCCGGGCCTGGCGGCGGTGCTGGGCGCGGGGACAAAGGTCGCGACCCTGGTGGGCAAGGCCTGGGATTTCCACGCCAAGGTCGCGCTCGGCATCGGCCTCGAGGAAAACGTCACGATGATCGCCGAGAGCATAACTCAGGCCAAGTCGAAGCTCGACGAGGTGATTTTCGATGCCGAGCATTTCTTCGACGGCTACAAGGCCAACCCCAAATTCGCGCTCGACTGCATATCCGCCGCGTTCAAAGCGGGTGCGCGCTGGATCGTGCTGTGCGACACCAATGGCGGAACCTTGCCCGACGAGATCGAAAAGATCGTCCGCGAAGTAACCAAGACCGTGCCTGGCGACAAGCTCGGCATCCATTGCCACAACGACACCGAGAACGGGGTGGCGAATTCGCTCGCCGCGGTGCGCGCCGGAGCGCGGCACATCCAGGGCACGCTGAACGGGCTGGGGGAGCGTTGCGGCAACGCCAATCTGGTTTCGATCATCCCCAATCTCATGCTCAAGATGGGCTACGCCACCGGCGTCGACAAAGAGGGGCTGAAGCGCCTGACCCATGTCTCGCGCTTCTTGGACGAGCGCCTGAACCGCGCGCCCGACCGCCACGCCGCCTATGTCGGCGAAAGCGCCTTCGCGCACAAGGGCGGCCTGCACGTCTCGGCGGTGGAGAAGGACCCGCGTTCCTACGAACACGCGGACCCCGCGCTGTTCGGCAACCGCCGGCATATCGTGGTGTCGGATCAGGCCGGAAAATCCAATCTGCTGGCGCGGCTCAGAGAGCTCGGCATCGCGGTCAAACCCGACCACCCGAAACTTGGCGCACTACTCGACGAAGTAAAAACGCGCGAATTCCAGGGCTATGCCTATGACGGCGCCGAGGCGAGCTTCGAGCTGCTGGCGCAACGCATGCTCGGCGCGGTGCCGGAATATTTCCGCGTCGAGCGTTTCCGCATCATGGACGAGCGGCGCACCAACGCCAAGGGCGAGCTGATCACCGTGTCCGAGGCGACCGTCACCGGCAATGTGGGCAACAAGAATTTTCAAGAGGTGGCCGAAAGCCGCGACGGGCCGGTCGACGCGCTCACCACCGCGCTCCGGAAGGCGCTGGTGCCGGCCTTTCCCGAACTCGAGCCGATCCGCCTCACCGACTACAAGGTGCGGATCCTGACGCCGCAGGACGCGACCAAGGCGGTGACGCGGGTGATGATCGAAAGCGCAGAGAACGGTGAGAGTTGGTCCACCGTGGGCGTCTCGTCCGACATCATCAACGCCTCCTACAACGCGCTGCACGACAGCCTCACCTACAAGCTCTGGCGTTCGGGAAGACGGGCTTGAAGTTTTTGGGCGCCTAAACATGGCCGGAACCGACCGGCGCCGCGCCAAGCTTTCCGGCGGGCCCGCCATCATCCTGGTCGAACCGCAGCTGGGCGAGAACATCGGCACGGCGGCGCGCGCCATGTTCAATTGCGGGCTGACCGATCTGCGGCTGGTGAAACCGCGCGACGGCTGGCCCAACAAGAAAGCGGTGGCGGCGGCGAGCGGCGCCGATCCGGTGCTCGACAAGGCCAGGCTTTACGGCAGCGTGGAAGAGGCGGTGGCGAATTTCCGCCACGTCTACGCCACCACCGCGCGCGACCGCTACATGGTGAAGCGCATCCTCAAGCCGCGCTTCGCCGTCGCCGAGACCAGGGGGTTTCTGGCGGCGGGCGAGACCTGCGCGGTGCTGTTCGGGCCGGAGCGCACCGGCTTGCTCAACGAGCATATCGCGCTGAGCGAGGCGGTGATCTCGGTGCCGCTTGAACCCGGCCTTTTCCTCGCTCAACCTCGCCCAGTCGGTGCTGATCCTGGGCTATGAGTGGTTCAACGCCGGGAGCGACGCGCCCGACGCGTTGCTCGCCACCGGCCATTCCAAACCCGCCACCAAGCAGCAGCTGATCCGCTTCTTCGAGCATCTGGAAGAGGAGCTCGACAACAACGGATTCATGCGCAACGCCGAGAAGCGGCCCTCGATGGTGCGCAATCTGCGCAACCTGTTCCAGCGCGCGCAATGCACCGAGCAGGAGCTGCGCACGCTCCACGGCGTGGTCACGGCCTTCGCCGGGCCGAGGAAGCGGAAGAAGAAGGATTAGAGGCGCCGCTCAGGCCTCGATGTATTCGGCGATGCTGGAGGGCGAGGGCACCGGCAAGCCGTCGGCCTTCAGCCCTTCGATGTGGAAGCGGATGGCGGACTGGATTTCCTTTTGCACGTCCTTCACCGTCGGCGCGGCGGCGACGCAGCCCGGTAAATCGGGGACATAGGCCGAATAATTGCCCGCCGCCTGCTCGATCACCACCGCGTAGCGCATCACCGATTCTCCTTCAGCCCCGCCTGCTTCAGAATACTATTCAGGGTTCCCGGCGCCAAATCGTCCGATGGCTTGCCCGCGACGGTCACGCGGCCAGGTTTGGCCGGATGCTTGTATTGGCGATGGCTTCCCCGGGTCGCGACCAGGGCCCAGCCATCGTCCTACAGTAATCGTATCGCATCGCGGACCTTCATGCCGCAATTATCCTTTCATGCCAAGGCCCTGGCCGCAATCGCGCCGCCCCGAAGCGTTTGACAATCCCCCGGCCCCCGCTATAGTCCCGGCCATTCCCAAGAACGTGGGTGTAAACCCCGTCTTCCAGCGGAAGCAAACCGCCCGGGAGGCCTATTGGGACAAACAACAACAATCCTAACGGAAGCACAGAAGGAACGATGAGCAAACGCGAAGGATCCAAGTACAAGATCAACCGGCGCCTCAGGGCCAATCTCTGGGGCCGGGCCAAGAGCCCCCTCAACCGCCGGGATTACGGCCCCGGCCAGCACGGCCAGCGACGCAAGAAGCCCTCCGATTTCGGCACGCAGCTGATGGCCAAGCAGAAGCTCAAGGGCTATTACGCCAATCTGGGCGAACGCCAGTTCCGCCGGCTCTACGAGGAGGCGCGGCGGCGCAAGGGCGACACCGGCGAAAACCTGGTCGAATTGCTGGAGCGCCGGCTCGACTGCACCATCTACCGCATGAAATTCGTGCCGACGCCCTTCGCCGCGCGGCAATTCGTCAACCACGGACACGTGCTGGTCAACGGCAAGCGCGTCAACATCCCGTCCTATACCCTGAAGGACGGCGACACGGTGGAGTTGAAGGACAAGGCCAAGACGCTGGCGATCGTGCTCGAAGCCGCCAAATCGGCCGAGCGCGACATACCCGACTATCTCCAGGTCGACGCCGACGCGTTCAAGGGCAAGTTCCTGCGCGGGCCCAAGCTCGCCGACGTGCCCTATCCGGTGTCGATGGAACCCAATCTGGTGGTCGAGTTCTACTCGCGCTAAGCTCGATCCGCCGGGCATAAGACCAACAAGGCGGGGAGGAAAAAATGAAGTTCGGAACAGCATTGCGCGGCGGGCTGGCCGCGCTGTTCGCTTTCGCCGTGCTCTGGGCCGCGCCCGCCCGCGCCGACGATTTCTACGACATCCACGTCATCGCCTCGCTCACCGGCGGCGGCGCCTTCCTCGGCATGGAGGAGCACGACGCGCTCCTGCTGGTCGAGAAAAGCGTCAACAAGACCGGCGGCATCCACGGCAAGAAGCTGCGCTACGTCTTCCACGACGACCAGTCCAGCCCGCAAGTGGCGGTGCAATTGCTCAACGACGTGGTGGCGCTCCATCCCGCGGTGTTCATGGGCTCGTCGCTGGTGGCGACCTGCAACGCCATGTTCCCGCTGGTCCAGGACAAGGGCCCGGTGATGTATTGCTTCTCGGCCGGCATCCATCCGCCCGCCGGCAGTTATGTCTTCGTCGCCGGGGTTTCGACCCACGACCAGGCGATCGGGCTGGTGCGCTATTTCCGCCTGCGCAATTGGACCAAGCTCGGCATCATCACCTCGACCGACGCCACCGGCCAGGACGCCGACAAGGGCTTCGACGAGCTGCTCGCCATGCCCGAGAACAAGGGCGTGAGCGTGGCGGCGCACGAGCATTTCAACACCAACGACGTCAGCATCTCGGCGCAGATCGAGAACGTCAAGGCGGCCAATCCCCAGGTCTTCATCGGCTGGAGCACGGGCGCGCCCTCGGCTTCCATTTTCCGCGGCGCGGTGCAAGGCGGGTTGACCATGCCGATGGGCACCACCGGCGGCAACATGACTTACGCGCAGATGCACCGTTTCGCCGATTTCCTGCCCAAGGAATTCTATCTGCCGACGGCGGAATGGCCGGTGAACGGCGATCCGCGCGTCAGGCTCGACCCCAAGGTGGCGGCGAAGCAGCGCGAGCTTTATGCCGCCTATAAGGAGGCCGGGTCGAAACCCGACGAGGGCTCGTTGCTGGGCTGGGACCCGGCGATCATCGTCGTCGACGCGTTGCGGACGCTGCCCCCCGGCGCCAGCGCGGCGCAATTGCACGACTATCTCGTCCATCTCAAGGGCGTGGCCGGGGCCGACGGCATCTACGACTACGACGCCACGCCGCAGCGCGGCTTGTCGCTCGACGACGTGGTGGTGACGCGCTGGAACCCGGCCGCCGACAAATGGGACGTGGTGACCCAGCCCGGCTCGTCGACGCTGATCGGCCGATAGGGAAGGCGCGCAAGCGCCACGGATTTTTGAAAGGCAAGCGATGAAAAAGAAATCCAAGAAATCGAGCCAGGAAATCCGCGCCGCCAAGCGCAAGGGCAGGCTCAAGGGCAAGCGGCGGCGGCAGCGGGCGCGCGCGGCACGATCAGGCGGTTAAATAATTTACAGCGACTTCGGACGTGGATCTTGCCGCTTGCACGGCGCGGGCATCAGCCATGCGCAACCCGCGGTTGATAGGACAGCAAGCCTTAACCATTTGATCGTTACCCCCGATCAATGCAAGGGTTTGTCATGGCCACGAAGCTGCCCACGATTTTCCTGTCCCACGGTTCGCCGATGCTGGCGCTCGATGCCGGGGAAGCCGGCGCGTTCTGGCAGAAGCTCGAGCGCGAATTGCCGCGGCCCGATGCGGTGCTGGCGGTGTCGGCGCATTGGACCACCGAGGACCCGACGGTGAGTTCGACCGTGGCCAATGCCACCATCCACGATTTTTACGGCTTTCCCGCGCCGCTTTATCAGATCGCCTATCCCGCGCCGGGCGCGCCCGATCTGGCCCGGCGCGTGACCGGCCTGCTCCAGGCAGCGAAAATTCCCGTCCATGTCGACCCCACGCGCGGCCTCGACCACGGCGCCTGGGTTCCGCTCAAGAACATGTATCCGCTCGCCAACATGAAGGTGGCCCAGCTTTCGGTGCAGCCGCACAAGGACGCCGCCTGGCATGTCGCGTTGGGCCGCGCGCTCGCGCCCCTGGCGGCTGAGAACGTGCTGGTGCTGGCGTCGGGGGGCGCGGTGCACAATCTGCGCGAGATGGACCGCGAGGGCGGGACAGACGCCCGCTTGGGCCGAAGAATTTCGATGATTGGCTGGCGAAGACGCTGCTCGCGGGCGACGAATCCTCCTTCATCGACTGGACCCATAAAGCGCCCGAGCCTTTCCGCGCCCAGCCGACGCCCGAGCATTTCCTGCCGATTTTCGTCGCTTATGGCGCGGCCGGCGAAAAGCCCAAGGCTCAGCAGCTCTTCAAGGGCTTCACCCTCGGCAGCATGAGCATGGCGGCTTATAAATTCGCCGCCTGAGACTGCTCGCGCGCACGCCGCGCCTCGTAGGCCTTCAAATGCGTATAGGCCAGGCGCAGCAGCGATCGCTCCGGCAGGCTCCGCTCGCCGCGGCGAATGAGATCGCCGAGAATGTGATCGCCCTCGATCCGCCCGCCGTGCTCGATGTCCCTCAGCATCGAGGCGGTGAAGGGCGAACCCGCCGCCGTCAGCGTGGCGCCGGCGCGTTCGAGAAATTCGGGCCGGGGCGCGAAGCCCGCGCCTTCCGCGACCGTGCCGCATTCCTCCAGCAGCCGGAGCGCCAGACGCGCGCCGCCCGCGGCCGCGATGTCGCCGACCGAGGCGCGCATCAGGCAGGTGACGGCAGCCAGGCTCGCCAGCATGACCCATTTCTCCCACATTTCGAGCAGGATGACGGCGCTCACACGCGCCTCGGTCTTGGCGCCTTCGAATTCCCGCGCTATCGCGTCGATGCGCGGCGAGCGCGCGGCAAAGCGTTCGCCGAAGGTCAGCAGATGCAGATCGTTCAGATGCAGAACGCGGCCCTGCTCGTCGAGCGTCGCCGCGATCACGCATTCGCCGCCGAGCACGCGATCCTTGCCGAAGCGCCGGTCGAGCACGTCCAGATGCCGCATGCCATTCAACAGCGGCAGGATCGCGGTTTCGGGCCCGATGGCGGGCGCGAAGGAATCGATCGCGGCTTCGAGATCGTAGGCCTTGAGGCTCAACAGGATCAGGTCGAAGGGGCGGCGCAGATCGCCCGCCAGAACGGTGGGCGGCTTGGGCAGGTTGGCGTCGCCTTTGCGGCTTTCGATGACCAGGCCGGTTTCGGCGAGTTGGGCCGCGCGCTTGGGCCGGACCAGGAAGGTCACGTCGCGCCCGGCCTCGAGCAGCCTTCCGCCGAAATAGCCGCCGATGGCGCCGGCGCCGACCACCAGGATTTTCATGGCCTTCCCCCTTTGCGTCGGTTCATATCATAACGGCCGCGCCGGTGTCTTGGGCGCGCGGGCGGGAGTGGACATGAAGGAACGGTATTTCGAGGACTTGGCCGCCGGGCAGGTCTATGGCGGGGCGGGGCGGGCGAAGGTCACCGCCGAGACGATCAAGCGCTACGCCCGCGAATTCGACCCGCAGGATTTCCATCTCGACGAGACGACGGCGGCCAAGACCTTCTTCAAGGGCCTGGCGGCGAGCGGCTGGAACACCGCGTCTCTCACCATGCGGCTGATGGTCGACGGCGAATTCAAGCCCAAGGGCGGCATTCTCGGCGCCGGGGTCGAGCAGTTGAACTGGCCGCGCCCGGTGCGGCCGGGTGACGAGCTGCGGGTCGAATGAGCGAAGTGCTCGAGCTGCGCCCGTCGAAATCCCGTCCCGAGCAGGGCGTCGTCAAGGTGCGGGTGACGACGCTCAACCAGAACGACGAGCCGGTTCAGGTCTTCATCGCCAATATCATCGTGCCGAAACGGCCAGCTTGAGCCGCTCGGCCCTGCTTAGTTCCCCGGCTCCATGTCCTTGGCCTTGAGCACCTTGACCGCCGCCGGGCTCGACAGGAATTTGAGGAAGGCGACGGCGGTCTTCTTGTGCTTCGAGGCCGGGCTGATGCCGCCCTGGAACTTGAGATAGTTCTGCACCGCTTCCGGGAAGGGGAAGACCTGCACCCCCGGCACCGCCTTCAATTCGGGAATGAGCTGGATGGCGATGTCGGCCTGGCCCTTGGCCACGAACTCGGCGGTGGCGCCGCTGGCGATGGTCATCGACTTGGCCTTGACCTGGTCGGCGATGCCGAACTGGTCGATCAGCTTGGCGAAAGTGAGCCCGCTCTGGCCGGTGGTGGTGTAGGCGACGCCCTTGGCCGCGATGAGCGCCGCCTTGAAGGCCTCGGGCGTCGAGAGATCGGGCGCGGGGACCCCGGCCTTGACCGCGATGCCGAGGCCCGATTTGGCGATCGGCACCATGTGCGGCTCGAGCTTGCCTGCCTGGATCAGCGGGTCGATCACCGGCGGCAGCAGAATGGCGACGTCGAAACCCGCGCCCTGGTCGATCTTGTCCTTGACATGTTGGCGGTGAGGAAGGTGATGGCGAGCTTGTTGCCGGTGTGCTTCTCATAGCGCGGCTGGATCACGGTCAGCGCCGCCTGCATGCCGGTCGAGCTCAACACCACCAGCGATCTCGGCGGCCTGCGCCGGAAGCTGAGCCAGGACGAGCAGCGCCAAAACGCCCGCAAGCGCGGCCAATATCCTGTTCATCGTTTCCTCCCCGTTTCGACCGATGCGCGGTTAGCCGCGCGTTTGCACGCCCTTGCCGGCGAAAACTTTCTTCAACTCGCCCGATTCGAACATTTCGCTGACGATGTCGCAGCCGCCGACAAACTCGCCCTTGACGTAGAGCTGGGGGATGGTCGGCCAATTCGAGAAATCCTTGATGCCCTGGCGGATATCCGGATCGGCCAGCACGTCCACGCCCTTGAACTTGACGCCGAGCGTGGTGAGGATCTGCACCACGCGCGCGGAGAAGCCGCATTGCGGGAAGACCGGCGTGCCCTTCATGTAAAGCAGCACGGGGTTGTCGGAAATCTCCTGCTTGATGCGGTCGGCGGCGGCGGTGGTGGCGGGGGCATTATCCATGGGGGAACCTCTTTCCTATTCCTACTTTATTCCTCGGGGGTGCCGGTCTGCAAGGCGAGGGCGTGAAGTTCGTTGCCCATGCGGGAACCCAGCGCGCGGTAGACCATCTGGTGCTGCTGCACCCGGCTTTTGCCCTTGAAGGCGGATGAGATCACCAACGCGGACCAGTGGTCGTTGTCGTCGGCCAGCGCGGCGAGGGTGATTTGCGCGTCGGGCAAGCCCGCCTTGATCAGATTCTCGATGGTGGCCGCGTCGAGCGCCATGGTTTCCCTTTAGACCGCCGCCGCCATGTAGGCGGGCAGCCAAGCCTCGTTGATGCGCCGCAATTCCGCAACCGATATGGCATTGCCGTTCGATAGTGTCAACGCATCGCCGCCGGTTTTGCCCACAATCGAAGCAGGGACATCGGCCTTGGAAGCCGCGGCGAGCAATGCGTCCGGCGCGGGGGTGACGAGCAGATAACGCGCCTGGTCCTCGCCGAAGAGAAAGGCATGGGCGGGGAGGGATTCCGGCAGCGCAAGATCGGCGCCGATGCCGCCCGCCATCGCCATCTCGGCCAGCGCCACCAGGAAGCCGCCATCGGAGAGATCGTGGCAGGCCGACACCTTGCCGCCCAGGATTTGCGCGCGCACGAAATCGCCGTTGCGCCTTTCGGCGGCGAGATCGACCGGCGGCGGCGCGCCTTCCTCGCGGCCGAGCAGTTCGCGCAAATATAGCGACTGGCCCAGATGCCCCTGGGTCGCGCCGATCAGGATAATGGTCTCGCTTGCGCGTTTGAAACCGAGGCTCATGCTCTTGGCGGCATCGTCAATCGAGTCCGACGCCGCCGATGGCGGGGGTGGGGAGAATGCCGCTGCCGTTGGTCTCGTTGTAAAGCGACACATTGCCCGAGACCACCGGATAATCGAGCGCGAGACAGGCCTCCCGCATGCCTTCGATGGCTTGGGCGAACTGCCCCATGATCTCGGGGCGTTCGGGATTGCCGAAATTCATGTTGTCGGTGATGGCCAAGGGCAGCGCGCCGACGGAGGTGAGATTGCGCCAGCTTTCCGCCACCGCTTGCGCCCCGCCGCGCTTCGGGTCGGCGGCGACATAACGCGGCGTGCAATCGGTCGAGAGGGCGAGCGCCTTCTTGCGCCCGGGAATGCGCACCATCGCGGCGTCGCCGCCCGGGCGCTGCACCGTGTGTCCCATCACCAGATGATCGTATTGCTCCCAGATCCAGCGCTTGGAGGCGAGATCGGGACAACCGATCAGCTTCTTCAGCGCCGCGATCGGCTCGACCGCCTTCACGTCCTTGGCGGCCAGTTCGGGCAAGGCGGGCGAGGGTGTCCAGGGGCGTTCATACAAGGGCGCCTCGGTCACCAGCGGCCCGACCGGCATGTCCGCCGCCACCTTGCCGTCCTTCTTCAAGACCAGCCGGCCGGTTTCGGTGACGCGGCCGATGACGGCGAAATCCAATTCCCATTTCTCGAAAACCTTGCGCGCCAGGGCCTCGCGCTCGGGCTTCAAGATCATCAGCATGCGCTCCTGGGATTCCGACAGCATGATCTCGTAGGCGGTCATGTTCTGCTCGCGCGTGGGCACGCGGTCCAAATCGAGTTCGAGGCCGAGCCCGCCCTTGCCCGCCATCTCGACCGAGGAGGAGGTCAAGCCCTGCCGCGCCCATGTCCTGGATGGCGACGATGGCGTCGGATTCCATCAGCTCCAGGCACGCTTCTATCAGGAGTTTCTCGGTAAACGGGTCCCCGACTTGAACAGTAGGCCGTTTGCTCTCGCTGTCTTCGCTGAACTCGGCCGAGGCCATGGTGGCGCCGTGGATGCCGTCGCGGCCGGTCTTGGCGCCGACATAAATCACCGGATTGCCCGGGCCGGCGGCGGCGGAATAGAAGATGCGATCGGATCGCGCCAGGCCCACCGTCATGGCGTTGACCAGGATGTTGCCGTTATAGCTCGGGTGGAAATTGCATTCGCCGCCCACCGTCGGCACGCCGACGCAATTGCCGTAGCCGCCGATGCCGCGCACCACGCCCTCGACCAGATGCCGGGTCTTGGGATGGTCGGGGCTGCCGAAGCGAAGAGCATTCAAATTGGCAATAGGCCGCGCGCCCATGGTGAACACGTCGCGCAATATGCCGCCGACGCCGGTGGCCGCGCCCTGATAAGGCTCGATGAAGGAGGGGTGGTTGTGGCTTTCCATCTTGAAGATGGCGGCCTCGCCGTCGCCGATGTCGATCACGCCGGCGTTCTCGCCCGGGCCGCAGATGACGCGCTTGCCGGTGGTGGGCAGTTTCTTCAGCCAAACCTTGGACGATTTGTAGGAGCAATGCTCGCTCCACATCACCGAGAAAATGCCGAGTTCGGTGAAATTGGGCGAACGGCCCATGATCTTGCAGGCGCGCGGCGAATTCCTCGCCGTCGAGCCCGAATTGGCGCGCGGTCTCGACGGATCACCGTTTGGCTCAAGAGAGGGCCTCCACCAGCCCCTTGAAGAAGCCCTGGCCGTCGGTCGAGCCCAGCAGCGGGTCGGTGGCGTCCTCGGGATGCGGCATCAGCCCGAGCACGTTCTTGTTCGCGTTGAACACGCCGGCGATATTACGCGCCGAGCCGTTGGCGTTGCCTTCCTCGGTCAGCTTGCCCTCGGCGGTGCAATAGCGGAAGGCGACGCGGCCTTCGCCCTCGATGCGGTCGAGCGTGCCGGGATCGGCGAAATAATTGCCGTCGTGATGCGCCACCGGCACGCGGATGACCTGGCCGGCATTGTAGCCGCGGGTGAAGACGCTCTGGCTGGTCTCGACCTTGAGATGGACGTCCTTGCAGTGGAATTTGAGCGTCTGGTTGACCAGCAGCACGCCCGGCAGCAACCCCGCCTCGGTGACGATCTGGAAGCCGTTGCAGATGCCCAGCACCGGCGTTCCTTTCCCGGCCCGCGCCTTGACCTCGCGCATGATCGGCGAATGCGCCGCCATGGCGCCGCAGCGCAGATAATCGCCGTAGGAAAACCCGCCGGGAATGACGATCAGATCGGCCTTGGGGAAATCGCCGTCGCGGTGCCAGACCTTGAGCGGTTTCTTGCCCGAGGCGCGGAAGAGCGCGTCATACACGTCCTGCTCGCGATTCGAGCCGGGGAAGACGATGATGGCGGCTTGCATGGACGGGACGGCCTAGCTCTGAATCTCGATCCGATAACTTTCGATGATCGTGTTGGCGAGGAGCTTCTGGCACATCGCCTCGAGCGCGGTCTTGGCGCGGCCTGCATCAGTCTCGGCCAATTCCAAATCGATCACCTTGCCCTGGCGCACCTCGCCCACGCCCTTGAATCCCAATGAGGCGAGCGCGTGGCTGATCGCCTTCCCTTGCGGGTCGAGCACGCCTTCCTTGGGCATGACGTAAACGCGGGCCTTCATGAACGGCGCAGGCTCACTGCACCGCCTGCGGGCCCTTGGGATCGCCGGGCGCGCCCTCGGTCAGCAGGCCCAATCGGCGCGCCACCTCCTGATAGGCCTCTTCCACCTTGCCGAGATCGCGGCGGAAGCGGTCCTTGTCGAGCTTCTCGTTGGTCTTCAAGTCCCACAGCCGGCAATTGTCGGGGCTGATCTCGTCGGCCAGCACGATGCGCATCTCGCCGTCGTCGTTGAACAGCCGGCCGAATTCGAGCTTGAAGTCGATCAGCCTGATGCCGATGCCGAGGAACAGGCCGGTGAGGTAATCGTTGACCCGCAGCGACATCTGCATGATCTCGTCGATGTCCTGGGTCGTCGCCCAGCCGAAGGCGGTGATGTGCTCTTCCGACACCATCGGGTCGCCGAGCTCGTCCTTCTTGTAATAGAACTCGACGATGGAGCGCGGCAGCGCCTGGCCTTCGGGAATGCCGAAGCGCTTGGCCAGCGAGCCGGCCACGACGTTCCGGATCACGACCTCGATTGGGATGATCTGCACCTGGCGGATCAGCTGCTCGCGCATGTTGAGGCGGCGGACGAAATGGGTGGGAATGCCGATGTCCGCGAGCCGCATCATCAGATATTCGCTGATGCGGTTGTTGAGCACGCCCTTGCCGGTGATCGTGCCCTTTTTCAGGTTGTTGAAGGCGGTGGCGTCGTCCTTGAAGTACTGCACCAACGTCCCGGGTTCGGGACCCTCGAACAGCACCTTGGCCTTGCCTTCGTAGATCTGCTTGCGTCTGGTCATGGCCGGGTGCCTGTAGGTTTCGCCGCACCGCGGCGGGGTCCGTGGACTCCCTATATAGCAACGACGGGGGGCGGTCACAACGCCGCTTGCCCGATTCGTTCACAGCAAAATGTCGCGCCAGGGTACGGGCTTGGGCTGCCAGGCGGCGAAGCGGAAAACCGGCTTCAAACCCAGCCCGGGGGCGGGAAGCGCGATCAGCGCGCTCGACACCGTGGCGAAGCCGCTTTCGAGCTTGAAGCGCATGGCGCTTTGCGGGTCGTTCGCGGGATCGGCGGCGGCGTCGGCCAGCAGATTTTCCCAGGATTTCCAATCTCCGCGCGCCGGATCGGGCAGGGAAGCGGCCAGGAAACGCGGGCGATAGCGCTTCAAACGCGCTATGTCGTCGTCGAGATCGCCGGCCGCGATCATGGATAGGCCGGGCTTCAAGGCCACGCGCTTCACCGGGGCATCGCCGTCCGGGTCGGCGTGGCAGAGCCAGAAGGCGTCTCGGTCGTCGGCGACGATCATGTTGAAACTGCGGTAGGATTTGGGGTCGAGCGATGCCAGCGCCTGGGCCGCCTCGGCCGCGTCGGCATGGTCGAGCGCCTCCAGCACCAGTTCGCCGCGCGAACGTGCGCCCGGCGCAGGGCCGAGCGAGCCGAAGCGGTTCAATATCCCCGCCGCCACGCCGAAATCGTTCACACCCAGCCAGGTGCCGCCGGCCAGCTCGTCCTTGCCCGCTATCACCTCGGGCCGGTCGGGCCAGTGGCGCGCGGGGGGCAGACCAGGGGCGGGCGATCATCTCGTCGCGGTTGGCGGCGATCAGCACCGGGAAATCGGCCCCCGGCCGGCGCAGGATCACAAAAGTGCACATGACGGTAGGCGATGATGGACCGGCGCGCTACGATTGGCTAGAAGCGGGATGGGGAATGGGGGCAGGGGGCGCGGCATGACCACCTTCGACGAGCGCGAAAAGGCGAGCGAAAAGAAGTTCCAGACCGAGCAGGAACTGGCCTTCAAGACCAAGGCGCGGCGCAACCATATTCTGGGATTGTGGGCGGCGGAACAGCTGGGCCTGAAGAACAGCGCCGCCGAGGCCTATGCGCGCGAGATCGTCGCCGGCGCGCTCGCCAAGCACGGCGACGAGAGCGTGGTGAACAAGATCGCCGGCGATTTCACCAAGAAGGGCGTGAAGCACGACCACGCGCGCATCCGGCTCGAATTCGAACGCTGCACCGCCGAAGCCCGGAAACAACTCGGCGTGCCGAAATAGGCTTTGCAGTTCCGGCGTTGCGGCCTTCGACAGGCTCAGGCTGAGGTAGATTTTTACGCGGCATCTTCCGCCGGTTGGGTTATCAATACCGCGTCACGCCTTCCCGAACACGCGCTTGAAGATGGTGTCGACGTGTTTCAGGTGATAGGCGTTGTCGAAATGCTTGGCGAGTTCGGCGGGCTTGATGTGCTTCGCGACATCGGGGTCCTGCTTTAGCAGATCGGCGAAGCCGCCCTTGCCGTGCCAGGCGTTCATGGCGTTGCGCTGCACCGCCTGATACGCGTCCTCGCGGCTCATGCCCGATTGGGTCAGCGCCAGCAGCACGCGCTGGGAATTGACCAGCCCGCCCAGGCTTTCGAGATTCTTCTTCATCCGCTCGGGATAGACCACCAGCCTGTCGACCACCTCGGCCGCGCGCGCCAGCGCGAAATCGAGCGCGACGGTGGCGTCGGGCGCGATCACCCGTTCGACCGCGGAGTGGGAGATGTCGCGCTCGTGCCACAACGCCACGTTTTCGAGCGCGGGCGTCACCGCCGAGCGGATCAGCCGCGCCAGGCCGGTGAGGTTCTCGGCCAGCACCGGGTTGCGCTTGTGCGGCATGGCGGAGGAGCCCTTTTGCCCGGGCGAGAAATATTCCTCGGCCTCGCCCACCTCGGTGCGCTGCAAATGGCGGATTTCCAGCGCCAGGTTCTCGACCGAACTGGCGACGACGCCCAGCGTGGCGAAGAACATGGCGTGGCGGTCGCGCGGCACGATCTGGGTCGAAACCGGCTCGGGCTTGAGGCCCATTTGCCTGGCGACGTATTCCTCCACCTGGGGCGAAACATTGGCGAAGGTGCCGACCGCGCCCGAGATCTTGCAGGTCGAAATCTCGCCGCGCGCGCGTTCCATCCGTTCCCGGGCGCGGGCGAATTGCGCGTAATGGCCGGCCAGCTTCAAGCCGAAAGTGGTCGGCTCGGCATGGATGCCGTGGCTGCGGCCGACGCAGATGGTGCGCTTGTATTCGAAGGCGCGGCGCTTCAACGCCTTCAACACCGCGTCGAGATCGGCGATCAGGATGTCCGAGGCCTGTTTGAGCTGGACCGCCAGGCAGGTGTCGAGCACGTCGGAGGAGGTCATGCCCTGGTGGACGAAACGCGCCTCGGGCCCGACATGCTCGGCGAGGTTGGTGAGGAAGGCGACGACGTCGTGCTTGGTCTGGCGTTCGATCGCGTCGATGCGCGCGATCTCGTATTTGCCCTTGGCGCGCAACGCCTTTGCCGCGCTTTTGGGCACGGTGCCTTCGCGCGCCATGGCGTCGAGCGCGTGGGCCTCGATCTCGAACCAGATGCGGAATCGGTTCTCGGGCGCCCAGATGGCGCTCATTTCCGGCCGGCTATAGCGTGGAATCATCGGCTTCTCCCCTCACGGAATAGCCCAGCCCCGGGACCCATGCAACTAGAAGGGCGCGCCGCCGCGGAGCGGCAAAACATCAGAGCCGGCGCGTTTGGCACGAGTTATGCAGAGCTTGGGATGTGGGGGTTATCGCGCGTATTGACGGGGGTTTGAGTATGACCAAGAGCATCAATACCACCTCGGCCCTGGTGCTGGGTTTGGGGCTCGTTCTGACCGGTTTCATCGGCTACGAATCGACCAAGGCGCCGCCGATCAGCCAGGCGCAGTTCGAACAGCAGGTCGAGGAAGGCTTCGGCAGCTTCAACCAGCTGCCCGCCCATTGGGCGGCGCTGCATAAGCGGTAATCAGGCTTTGCTTCGCACGACGCCTCGGGCTTGAAGGATCGGCCCTCGGCTTTGCTACGCGGGGTGCTTTCCTAAAGCAGTCCTAGGCTTTTGAAGCTCGCATGCTTGCCGCGGCCGATTATGACGTGGTCATGCACCGACAATCCCACCGCCGCCGCGGCCTTGACCACTTCGCGCGTCATCTCGATGTCGCCCTTGGAGGGGGTGGGGTCGCCCGAAGGGTGGTTGTGCCGGACAAGAACGCCAAGTTCGGCGGCAGCGGCGCGACGGTCTGGGAAACGCTACAAGACCGACGAGCAGACCTTCCTGCCCGGGGCAAAGAATCCGGGGCCGTGGAATCAAGGCCTGTTGCTATCGACGCTCGACAAGGCGCTCGCGCAGTCGATCGCGGCGGGCGACGTTCGCCGCCTGATGGAGACGTCGAAGATTTCGCGCCGGGTGCTGACCACCACGAAGCTGCAAGCCGCCATCCTCGCCAAATTCAACCTCTCCGCCGCCAATCTCACGCGCGGCCCAAAAGACCAAACTGGCCCAAATGGCCGAAATCCTGAGGGCCATCGAGCAGGCGGGGGGCGGAACGCTCTACGATCTCAACGGGCAGCCGGTCTACTACGAAATTTCGATGGACCAGGTTCAGTACCAGTACATCGTCGATAACGCCCTCTACAACGCCGCCACCCAGGTCGCGTTCGCCGAGAAAAACACGATCTCGCTGCCTTGGGAGCCGACGGCGTACAGCCCGATCGGTTCGCTCGAAGTCAAGGCGGCCTGGAAAGTGCTCTCGCAGGCCTGAAATCGCTTCCAACCGCTTCCACACCATCCAAGCATTGATTCCAAAGTCGAGAACGCCCGTGACCGTGGGGCTGGTGGGGTTCCATGTTTTCATTCCCGACGCGCGCGCAGCGCGTATGGGCGACGTTCGCCCAGAGTCGACAATGCGCCGGTGCAACCGCCTCCGGGGGCGCCGCCGCCGGGTCCCGGTCCTAACAATTTCTACAATCCCAATTGCACGGTTCCCGGCACGAGCAAGCCTTGCCCGATCAACGTCAAGAACGCCAATCCCGGTCAGGTCATGCAGATCACGCCCGACGACCCCTCCGCGGGTCCCTTGAACGCCTACATGCAGTCGATCATCAAGCAATATGACCCGGCGTCGCCGTGGCAATATTACAAGATCGTCGATGTTCAGTGGGCGAAGAAGGCCGTCGCGCTTTCAACGCTTCCCAAGCCCGATCGACGAGCGCCGATGCTCGAGGCGCGTCCCACCACCCGAATGCGATGAACGCACGTGATCGACCGTGCCGCTTGCTGGCGCTCGTCGGCGATAAGCGCGTTCTTGCGGTCGTGGAATAGAAGGCGGAATTCCTCTGTTTCGGCGCAGCACCGGCGCGGTGCGGTAATCCAAGAGCTTCTGCCACGAGGCGCTCACCGGCTTTTCGGCGATGTCGGCGCGCAACAGGCGCAGGCCCGCCTGGCGCACCGCCAGCAATTGCGCCACCGAGGCTTCGCCCATGCCCTTCACCTTCATCAGCCCATCGCGCGAGGCGCCCAGCACGCCCGCAGCCCGCCGAAGCGTTTCAGCAATTCCTTGGCCAGCGGCTTGGTGTCGCCGCGCGGCTTGGCGGCGAACAGCAGGAATTCCAGCAGCTCGTAATCGGGCAAGGCATCGGGCCCGGCTTCCAAGAGCCGCGCGCACAGGCGTTCGCGGTGGCCAAGATAATGCGGCTTGTCCTTGCCGGATTTTTTGGGCTTTTCCCCCAATCGCGCCTCAGACGTGGTGGTGATAAGGCGGCTTGTGCCAGCCCTTGGGCGAGAGGGTGAAGATCTCGTGGCCGGTCGGCCGTCACGGCGACGGTGTGCTCGAACTGCGCCGACAGCGAGCGGTCCTTGGTCACGGCGGTCCAGCCGTCGTTCAAGACCTTCACCTCCCAGCGCCCGGCGTTGATCATCGGCTCGATGGTGAAGAACATGCCCTCGCGCAGCGCCAGGCCCTTGCCTTGGGCGCCGAAATGCAGGACCGAGGGCGCGTCGTGGAAGATGCGGCCGATGCCGTGGCCGCAGAAATCGCGCACCACCGAGCAGCGATTCGCCTCGGCGAAGGATCTGGATGGCATGCCCAATATCACCCAAGCGCGCGCCGGGCTTCACCACCTCGATGCCCTTCATCATCGCCTCGTAGGTGACCTCGACCAGCTTCTTCGCCTTCACCGGCACGCGCTCGCCCAAAAGATACATGCGGCTGGTGTCGCCGTGCCAGCCGTCCAGGATCACGGTCACGTCGATGTTGAGGATGTCGCCCTCGTCGAGCACGCGCTCGCCGGGAATGCCGTGGCAGACCACGTGATTGACCGAGGTGCAGATGGATTTGGGGAAGCCGCGGTAATTGAGCGGCGCCGGGATGGCGTGGTGGTCGAGGATGAAATCGTGGCACAGCTTGTCGAGGCGGCCGGTGGTCACGCCCGGCTTCACATGGGGCGTCACGAAATCCAGCACCTCGGCGGCGAGTTTCCCGGCCTTGCGCATGCAGGCGAAGTCCTCGGGCCCGTGCAGGCGGATGCGGCGCTCCTCGGGCGCGGGCCGCGCTTCGGCCGATGGAACGGTTATGGGTTCACTCATATCCTAGTTTGAGATAATACCTTTATTGCGCTGCCGCAAGGCCGGGCCGCTCGGCCCACGGGGCGTTGCCCTCCCGCCGGTTTGGGTCTAACAAATCCCCATGAACGCCGAATCCGCGAAGATTTACACCGCCTGCGTCCTGATCATCGGCAACGAGATCCTGTCGGGGCGCACCCAGGACGAGAACCTGGCCTATATCGCCAAGGGCCTGGCGGCTTCGGGCGTGGCGCTCAAGGAGGCGCGGGTCATTCCCGACGTCGAGGCGACCATCATCCGGCACGTGAACGAGCTGCGCGCCAAATACGATTACCTGTTCACCACCGGCGGCATCGGCCCGACCCATGACGACATCACCTCGGAATGCGTGGCCAAGGCCTTCGGCGTCAAATGGGTGCTCCATCCCGAGACGCACAAGATTTTCAAGTCGATCTACAAGCCCGAGGATCTGAACGAGGCGCGGCTCAGGATGGCGCATACGCCCGAGGGCGCGACCCTGATCATCAACCCGGTATCGCGCGCGCCGGGATTCAAGATGGGCAATGTCTACGTGATGGCGGGCATTCCGGGCGTGATGCAGGCGATGTTCGACAGCGTCCAGCCGACGCTCAAGGGCGGCCCGCCGGTGCTGTCGCGCACGGTGAGTTGCGATCTGCCCGAAGGGACGATCGCCAAGGGGCTGGGCGCGATCCAGGCGCGTTATGCCGATGTCGATATCGGCTCCTACCCGTTCTACCGGCGCGGCAGCTTCGGCACCAGCCTGGTGCTCCGGGGCCGCGAGCCCAAGCGACTCGATCAGGCCGCGCAAGAGGTTATGGCGATGGTCAAGGAGTTAGGCGGCGCGCCCACCCTCGAATAGCGTCCCAAGGGGCTGTTAGAATGATCGCCAATTTCGATGGACTTGCCCGCGTGGCGGAATGGTAGACGCAACGGACTTAAAATCCGTACCGGGAAACCGGGGTGTTGGTTCGAATCCAACCGCGGGCACCACGGACTGAATTCGGCGCCCGCCGCGCATCGAGGGGCCGCGCGCCCGAAATTGACCCCGATCCCCCACAACCGGACGTCCCGGCCAAGCCCATACAGCCGGATACATGGCTTTGGGCCGATTCGGATGGGCAGGCCCGAGGCGGAAGGCGGGTTAGGGGACCGGAACAGATCCGGCCCGGCGGAATCGGCGCCGCTATGACACGAAATTTTTGTCCTTATATTGAACATAAGGGAAATATTGTATCTATTTGTTATTGAACGATTATATATCTGAATCGCTCCCCGCCGCTCTGGACAAACGCCAGAGACTTATGGAAATATGACGCCCGTCCAGCTACTTATACACAAGCGCCGCGGGGAACGGCGCGAAGGGGACCAAAACCTGTCCTGTGGCCTCGGCCACGGCCGGAAATCCCAGTTTGTTTCGTGGGTTGGATGATTTGATTGCCCCGGCGCGGGGGTAAACGCATTTGTAATGACCGGCCCGGCGCCCGGGCCTGCGGAGGAAATGAATGACGGCTCGCACCAAAGCGGCGGCAAGCAAGAAACCGGTCAAAAAGATCGTTCTCAACAAGAACGTGGCGGCCAAGAAGGCCGTGATCCCGGTGAAGAAATCCGCGTTGCCCGCCAAGCCGGCGCTGCCGGCGGCCAAGCCCCTTATTCCGGCGCGGCCGATGCCGGGCCAGCTCGCCCGGCCCATGGCTCCGGCTCCGGGTGGGGCCAAGCCCCCGGCCAAGCCGCCTTTGAAATCGCCATCCTCCGGCGTCCGCCCGCCCGGATCGCAAGGCGAAGCGGCGGCGCGTCAAGCGCTGGCGCAACAGGCCGAGGAACGGCGCAAGGCGGCGACGCGCAAGCTGTTCGCCCGGCTGCGTTCGCTCGAGGCCATCATCGGCGCCGATCTCCGCAAACGCGGCAGCCTGCTGCTGTCGCAGGCGGTCGATCAGTGGTACGCCGAGGCGATCAGCGCCACCGCCACCGATGTCAGCATCACCAATGCCGCGCGGGCGGTGATTTCGCACATCTAGGCCGACGCTCGGATTCCAGTCTTTTCGGATTGCGGCGCTATTGCCCCGCCGCCGCCGTGCTCTTGAACAGCTTCAAGCCGTGCAGCAGATCGACCGCGCGCACGAACTGGTAATCGCTGTCGGTGCCGATGGTGTTGACGTCGAGCGCGGCGGTTTCGGGCTTCACCAGCGGCGTCGCGCCCGGCGGCAAGGGGCCGGACGGCGCCGCCGCTTGCGGCGGCGGCACGGCCGAAGCGGGCGCCGGGGTGGATGAAGGCGGCGCGGTCGCATGCGCCGCGCTGGCCGAAGCCGCATCGGTGTTCTTGAGCGCGCCCTTCAGATCGGCCTCGTGCAGGGTGTCGCCCACCGCCACCTTCTCGATCTTGGCCGGCTCGACCACCACGTCGGGCTCGATGCCCTTGGCCTGGATCGAGCGGCCCGACGGCGTGTAATAGAGCGCGGTGGTGAGGCGGATGGCGCCGCCGCTTTCCTTCACCGCCAGCACGGTCTGCACCGAGCCCTTGCCGAAGGAACGGGTGCCGAGCAGCACGGCGCGATGCAGATCCTGCAACGCGCCGGCGACGATTTCCGAGGCCGAGGCCGAGCCGCCGTTGATCAGCACCACCACCGGCAAGCCGCGCGCCAGATCGTGATCGGGCAACGCCTGGTAGCTGCGGTTGTCCTTGGGCAGCCGGCCCTTGATCGAGACGATCTCGCCCTTGTCGAGGAAATCGTTCGACACCGCGATCGCCTGGTCGAGCAACCCGCCCGGATTGTTCCGGAGATCGAGCACGATGCCGGCGAGCTTGTTGCCCGCCTGGGCCTTGATCGCCTTGATCGCCTGCTGCAACGCGCTGTCGGTGCGCTCGGAGAAGGAGGTGATGCGGACATAGCCGATGTCGCCGTCCGCGACGTGGAACTTGACCGGATCGACCTTGATGTCGCCGCGGGTCAGCTTCATTTCGAAGGGCTGCACCCCCTCGCGGCGCATGGTGAGCTTGACCTGGGTTCCGACCGGGCCGCGCAGCTTGTCCACCGCCTCGCTGAGCGTCATGTCGGTGACCGGCGCGTCGTCGATGGCGAGGATCAGATCGCCGCTCTGGATGCCGGCCTTGGCCGCCGGCGTGTCGTCGATCGGCGAGATCACCTTGACCAGGCCGTTTTCCATCGTCACCTGCATGCCCAGGCCGCCGAATTCGCCCCGGGTCTGCACCTGCATCTCGCCGTATTCCTTGGCGTCCATGTAGCTCGAATGCGGGTCGAGCGCGGCGAGCATGCCCCGGATCGCGCCCTCGGCCAGTTTCTGGTCGGTCACCGGCTCGACGTAGTTGACGCGGACCTCGTCGAACACCTCGCTGAACAGGCTGAGCCCGGCGCCGGACTTGTCGGGCGCGGCGCTGAGCGGGCCCACGGACAGCACGCCGTAAACCGCCACCGCCGCCAGCGCGGATGAGACGCCGAGAATGAAATAGCGCAGGGATCGGTTCATGAGCCGCCTACCGGGTTGAAGTCATAGCGGCCGATCCCTTGCAGCAGGGCGAATTTGCAGCGCGCGCCGTTCTTGCCGCTGACATGGTGCGCGCGCCGGGCGGGCACGCGGCCGGTCGCGCCGGGCCCGATCTCGAAACGCTCGGCCGGGGCGCGCGTCTCGATCAATGTCACGCCTTCCATGCCGAAATAGGTATCGGTGACGTTGCTGTGCCAGTGCCAGGGAATCTCCTGGCCAGCGCCCAGGGTGAAGACCGACATCCGCAGCTCCGGCGTTTCCGCCAGCACCTCGACGGATTTAATCGCGTAGGGTCGGTTCGCGGGCGAAGGTTGCGGCGCGGCCATGACACTCCTTGCCGAAAGGCCTGGTTTCTCGGGCGCAGATTAGCCTTCCGCGCCGCCGGTGCAAGATCATTCCGCTGCGCTGGCGGCCTGGGCGGGACGGCGGAAGGCTTCGAGCAGCTCATCCTGGCGTTGACGCGCCGCCGCCAAAGCCTGCTCCTTAACATGGCCGTAACCTCGGATGCGCGCGGGCAGCGAGGCGAGCTCGATTGCAACGGCGAGATTGGCGGGGGCGAGCTCGGGCAAAAGCGCGCGTACCGTGTCGCGGTATTGGAATATGAGCAGCCGCTCGGCGCGCCGCTCATCCGAACGGCCGAAGGGATCGAGGGCCGTGCCGCGCAGGAATTTGAGCCGCGCCAGCAGCCGGAAGACCTGGAACATCCAGGGGCCGTAAGCCCGTTTCAGGAGATGGCCGGTTACGGGATCGCGCTTGGCGAAAAGTGGCGGCGCCAGGCTGAATTCGAGCCGGAATTTTCCGGCGAATTGATGGCGCAGGTTTTTCATGAAGTCGCCGCCGGTATAAAGCCGCGCCACCTCGTATTCGTCCTTGTAGGCCATGAGCTTGAACAGGTTCCGCGCCACCGCCGATGCCAGTTCGGACGGGCGGCCGAGGCGGGCCTGCGACGCGCGTTCGATCTCGGCGACGAATTCCCGGTAGCTCCGCGCATAGGCTTCGTTCTGGTAAAGCGCGAGAAACCGGGCGCGATGCTCGACCAGATCGTCGAGGCCGCGCGGCTTCGGCGCTTCCGTATGATCCACCGGATGCGCCAGCGCCGCCACCCGCGCATAATCGTTCGCGGCGAGCCGCCCCCAGGAAAAAGCGTGCTTATTCAGCTCGATGGAAACGCCGTTCAACTCGATCACGCGTTCGATCGCCTCGAGGCTCAACGGGATCAGGCCTTTCTGGAAGGCGTAGCCGAGCAGAAACAGATTGGCGCCGATGGAATCGCCCAACAGCGCCGTCGCCATTTCCGCGGCGTCGACGAAATCGGCGTTTTTCTCGCCGGCGGCGTGCTTGATCGCACTGCGCATCGCCGCGGTCTCGAAATCCATGTCCGGGTTCAAGACGAAGGCCGCGGTGGGCTGATAGTCGCTGTTGACCACGGCGCGGGTGACGCCGTTCTCGATCCGCGCCAGCGCCGCCGGGCCGGCCGACACCACCATGTCGCAGCCCAACAGCAAATCCGCGCCGCCGGATGAGAGCCGCACGGCGTGCAGATCCTCCGGCTTGGGCGCCAGGCGCACATGGCTCATCACCGCGCCGTTCTTCTGCGCCAATCCGGTGAAGTTGAGCACGCTGCAACCCTTGCCGTCGAGATGCGCCGCCATGCCCAACAGCGCGCCCACCGTGACGACGCCGGTGCCGCCGATGCCGGTGACCAGGATGTTGTAAGGCTCGCCCAGCTTCTTGGGCGCGGGCAGCGGCAAATCGGCCAGATGATCGGCGATGGAGCGCACCGCCTTGCGGCTTTCGAGCCGCCTCAACTCCCCGCCGTGAACGGTGACGAAACTCGGGCAAAAGCCCTTGAGGCAGGAGAAATCCTTGTTGCAGGCGGACTGGTCGATCATGCGCTTGCGGCCGAATTCGGTTTCGACCGGCTTGACCGCGACACAGTTCGACTGCTCCTGGCAATCGCCGCAGCCCTCGCAGACATCCTCGTTGATGAAGACGCGCTTGTCCGGATCGGGATAGGTACCGCGCTTGCGGCGGCGGCGTTTCTCGGCGGCGCAGGTTTGATCGTAGATGAGCACGGTCAGACCCGGGGTGTCGCGCAATTCCCGCTGCACGGCATCGAGCTGGTCGCGGTGGCGGATCGTGGTGCCGGGGGCGAAGTCCGAACCCTTCGGATATTTATCCGGCTCGTCGGTGACGACCACGATCTTCTTGGCGCCTTCGGACGCGACCTGGCGGCTGATCTGCGCCACGCTGAAATGGCCCTCGGCTTCCTGGCCGCCGGTCATGGCGACGGCGTCGTTGTAGAGGATCTTGTAGGTGAGATTGACGCCCGAGACGGCGGCGGCGCGGATCGCCAGCGAGCCCGAATGCACATAGGTGCCGTCGCCGAGATTCTGGAACACGTGCTTGTCGGCGGAGAACGGCGCCTGGCCGATCCAGGCGGCGCCTTCGCCGCCCATGTGGCTGTAGGTCTGGGTGTTGCGCGGCATCCAGATCGCCATGAAATGGCAGCCGATGCCGGCAAGGCCGCGGCTCCCTTCCGGCAGCTTGGTCGAGGAATTATGCGGGCAGCCGGCGCAGAAATAGGGCGTGCGCTGCGGCGTCTTGGGCGCGGCTTCGGACAGGCTTTCGAACGACAAAAGCCGCGCCAGGCGCTGCTTCATTTCGGGCGAAGCGGCGTCGAGTTTCTCCAGCCGGGAAACGATCGCGCGCGCCACCATGGTGGGATCGATCTCGCCCTGGCTCGGCAGCAGCGGGGCTCCGGTCTCGTCGGTCTTGCCGGCGATGCGCGGGCGTTGCGACGCTTCAAGGTTGTAGAGGATGCGCATCAGCTGATCCTCGATGAAGCCGCGCTTTTCCTCGACCACCAGCACCTCGCTCAGGCCGGCGGCGAAACGTTTCGCGCCCGAGGCTTCCAACGGCCAGGTCAGGCCGACCTTGTAGAGCCTTATGCCCAATCTCTCGCAGGCGCGTTGATCGAGCCCGAGATCGTCGAGCGCCTGGCGCACGTCGAGATAGGCCTTGCCGCTGGCCAGAATGCCGAAGCGCGCCGGCTTGGGATCGAAGATCAAGCGGTCGATGGGATTGGCGCGTTGGAAAGCCGCGACCGCCTCCATCCTCGGCCCGTGCAGGCGCTTTTCCTGCTGCAACGGCGTGTCGGGCCAGCGGATGTTGAGTCCGCCTTCGGGCATCGCGAAATCGGAGGGCGTGACAAGTTTGACGCGCAAGGGATCGGCCAGGATCGAGGCCGAGCTTTCCACCGCCTCGGCGATCGCCTTAAAGCCGACCCAGCAACCGGAGAAGCGCGACAGCGCGAAGCCGTAAATGCCGAAATCGAGATAGTCCTGCAATGTCGCGGGATTGAGCAGCGGCATCATGGCGGCCTGGAACATCTGCTCGCTTTGATGCGCGGTGGTCGAGGACTGGCAGCCGTGATCGTCGCCGGCGATGGCCAGCACGCCGCCGAAGCGCGAGGATCCTGCGTTGTTGGCGTGCTTGAACGGGTCCATCGAACGGTCGACGCCCGGTCCCTTGCCGTACCAGATGCCGAACACGCCGTCGAATTTCGCGCCGGGGAAGAGATTGACCTGCTGGCTGCCCCAGATCGCCGTCGCCGCCAAATCCTCGTTCACGCCGGGCTGGAAATGGATGTTGTGCGCCAACAGATGCGCGCGCGCCTGCATCAGGGCGGAGTCGTAGACGCCGAGCGGCGAGCCGCGGTAACCCGAGATGAATCCGGCGGTGTTGAGCCCGGCGGCGCGGTCGCGTTCCTGCTGCATCATCGGCAGCCGCGTCAACGCCTGCACGCCCGACAAAAACACCCGGCCCGAGGGCTTGGTGTATTTGTCGTCGAGCGTCGCTTGCGCGAACTTGTCGTCCGTCCCGCTGCCGGTCTCGTTCATCTCTGGCCCGTCTCTTCCCTGGGCGCGGATTCTAGGGCCGGGGGGCGGCTCCGGCAATGGTCTGGCAGCAAGGCTTACCCAATTGCGGCAAAGCGCCCGAACTAATGCTAAAACTTCGCTTCAGGGGATGCCACGGCAAGACCGTTGCGCACGCCTTGGATTTGGGCCGAAGGAAGAGCAGGGCAGGGCGGAAATTGGCGGGGACTCCGAGAAAGATGAAACTGGGCAGGACCGGGCCGAAGCTTTCGGCGCTGGTGGTGGCGCGCAACGAGCAGGCGCAGCTGGCCGCTTGCCTGGAGACTTTGCGCTTCGCCGACGAGATCGTGGTGGTGCTCGACCGCTCGACCGATGGCTCATCCAGGATCGCGCGGCGCTTCAAGGCCAAGCTGGTCGAGGGCGCGTGGGAGCGCGAAGGCCCGCGCCGCAACGCCGGGATCGCGGCCTGCAAAGGCGATTGGATTCTCGAGGTCGATGCCGACGAGCGGGTGTCGCCCGAATTGGCCGCCGAAATCCGCGCCACGTTGGAATGGGCCGACCAGGAGATCGCGCGAGGCTATTTCCTGGTGCCGATGGCCAATTACGTCGGCGGCAGGCTGGTGCGTTTCGGCTGGGGCGCTTATAACGGGGTGGCCGCCAAGCCTTCGCTGTTCCGCAACGGCGCGAAGCATTGGGGCGCCGGCCGCGTCCATCCCAAGATCGAACTCACGGGGAAGGAAGGCGCGCTGGTTCAACCCATGGAGCATCGGGTCGACCGCAGCTTGAGCGACATGATCCAGCGCCTCAACCGCTATACCGATCTGGCCGCCGCCGACGCGCGCGAGGCCGGACGGAAGCCGCGCCTTTCGCGCGCGCTGCGCCGCTCGTTCTCGCGCGGCTGGAAATCCTATGTCGCGCGCCAGGGCCGCCGCGAAGGCGCCTGGGGCGTGGCGCTGGCCTTGTTCTCGGCGCTTTATCCGCTGCTGATCGATCTGAAGCTCGCGACCTTCAAGGACGGAGAGCGGCGATGAGCCTGTTCGGCAAAAAGGGCGAACGCCGCAAGATGCCGCTGTCCGAGCGGCTCTACCGCCGCTTCTTCATCAAATATCACGGCCGTTATCTCATCACCGATCTGCAATACCGCGCCAAGGCGCAAAGCCTCGATTACATCGAGCGCCACATGGCCGAGGCGCTGATCTTTCCCGACCGCTGGGATCTGTTGAGCTTCGCTTTAAGCGAGGCGCCGGCGGAAGGGCTGGCGCTGGAATTCGGCGTCGCCGACGGATCGAGCCTGCGCCATCTGGCCGGGCAGAGCGACCGGCCGTTCCACGGCTTCGACAGTTTCGAGGGACTGCCCGAGCATTGGGCCGGAACTTTTGAACGCAAAGGCAAGTTCTCCCAAGCCGGCGCGTTGCCCGAGGTGCCGGTCAACGTCACGCTGCACCAAGGCTGGTTCGAACACACCCTGCCGATTTTCCTCAAGACCCAGCCGCGCGCGCGCGTGGCGTTTCTCCACGTCGATTGCGACATCTATTCCTCGACCGCGACGGTGTTGCGGCATCTGGGGCCGTTGCTCGGGCCGGGTTCGGTGATCGTGTTCGACGAGTATTTCAACTATCCCGGCTGGCAGCGCCACGAATGGAAGGCGTTCCAGGAATTCTCGCGCGACAGCGGCATGTCCTACCGTTATTTGGGATTCGCGCAGAAGAACGGCCACGTCGCGGTGAAGCTGGCGGGACGCAGCGCCTCGGCCCGGCGCGACGCGACGCGCAAGCTCGCCAGGGCGCGCTAGGAATTGGATTCATAAAGGCGCGGCCTATCGATCTCCGCCATCGGGGCAACGCGGAAACCGCTCTTCGCCGCATTGAAGCGAAAAATTGTCGATAATTAACCATAGATACCAATTGACCCCGAGCCAGGCCGCGCGCACGGTTTATGCTGGAAGAAGACGTCATGCAAATTTCGATTTTCAGGCTGATGCTGGCGGTGCCGCTCGTTTTGATCGGCAGCATCTTGCCATGCGCGGCGGATTGGCAGGCCGCGACCGCGCCAAGCCTGTCGCCGGCGGCGATCGGCCGCTATGAGCAGATGCTCCAGGGCATGTCGCCCGGGCAGCTCGACCTCCTGTCCGCCCAGGCTTCCGGATTGCTGCGCATGCAGGCCGGCGCGGCGCCAAATTCGGCCGAACGTCAGGAGCTGAAGCAATACTTGCCCGAGTTGCAGGAGCTGAAACAGAACAAGGCCGAGCTGTTGCAGCTGAAAACCCAGCTCTGTTCGCTGATCTCCTGCTGAAAGCCGCCGCGGCGCGGCGCGGAAGTTGGCGCGGGCGCGCTAATCGTCATACCGCCCGAGGCGCACCGCGGTCTGGCTGGGCGAAAGATAACGCGACGGCATGATCAGCACGCAATCGTCGTAAGGCGTCTTGATGGGACGGCCGCCGTCCTGGGCGATCACCGTGCCGGCCTTGGGGATGATCTCAAGCCCGCGATAATCCTCGAGGAAGCGGAAATCCGGGCTCGCCACCGTGACCGCCTCGGTGACGGCGATGACGCGTTGCGCCGGCGCAGGCGCGGCAAGGATACGCGCGCATTCGGACTCTTCGAGAATTCCGGTCGCGGCGAGGAAGCGCAACGTCACGGCGATGGATGTCTCGGCGGACGCCTTCTTCCAATGCTGGCCGCATTCGACCAGCAGCGCGGTCTGCGGCGCGGATTCATCGGCGAAAGCGCCGTAATCGCGTAAGCGCGGCCCGGCGGCATGGCCTTGGTCGCGCACGATCAACGCGGGCGATCCCACGCGGCGGGCGAGGGCGAGGCTCTTATCCGTCAGCCCAGTCAGGATCAGCGGCGTCGAGGAGGATTGCATGGAATGGAGATCGAGCAGGAAATCGGCGCTTTCGAACACCGGGCGCAATTCGCGGGCGCGTTTCAGCTCGGAATTCGACCGCTTGCCGTCGAGCGTGTTCTTGTCCCAGACGCGGTTCATGTCCTCGTCGAGATAACGCGAGGCGAGCGGGTCGGCGGGGTCGAAACCGGCATAGGCTTCGACATCGGCGAAGACCAGGCCGAGCGCGCCGCGCGCGGGGCGGGGACCTTGGCGGAACAGATGGTCGAGCGCCGCCGCGCCGCACAGCTCGTTGCCGTGGATGAGCGCGTTCACCACCACGAACGGACCGGGCCTGAAGCTGTCGAAGCGGGTCACGTACGGGATGCCAGTATTGCCCGCGCGGTAAGCCGACAAATCGGGCGGCTCGATCTCGATACGGATTTTGCTCATCGCGCGGCGCGCTCCATCAGCCGCCGCATGAAATCCCTCGCATTGCCGTATCTGGTCAAGCGCCACGAACTCGTCGGGCTTGTGCGCCTCCTCGATCGAACCCGGGCCGCAGATGACGGTGGGGATGCCCGATTCCTGGTAAAGCCCGCCCTCGGTGGTAAAGCTGACCTTGCCGGTGGAATTGGCGCCGGAGAGCGCGAGCGCCAGCAACACCGCCTCGTCGCCGGGATCGGCCGAGAGCGCCGGGGTGGAATTGAATTCGTCGAATTCGATGTTGGCCTGCCGGCTCACCGCCCGCATCTCGGCCAGCAGGGTCTTGGCGTGGCGCTCGAACTCGGCGCGGATTTCGGCCGGATCGTCGCCCGGCAGGTTGCGGATCTCGAATTCGAAGCGGCAATCGCGCGGCACGATGTTGAGCGCGGTGCCGCCCTGGATGGTGCCGGTGTGGATGGTGGTGTAGGGCGGAACGAAGCCGGGATCGAACGGCCCCTTATCGCGGCGCCTGCGCGCCATGGTCTTGAGATAGGCGACGATCTCGGCCGCGGTTTCGACCGCGTTGACGCCGGCATGGGTGAGCGAGGAATGGACCTCATGGCCGTGGACGCGGCAGACATAGCTGCGCTTGCCCTTGTTGGCGATCACCGGCTGCATCGAGGTGGGCTCGCCGATGATGCACAGCCGCGGCTTGACCTTGCGCTTGGCCAGCGCCGCGATCAGCGGACGCACGCCGAGGCAGCCCACCTCCTCGTCATAGGTCAATCCCAGATGGATCGGGGTTTTCAATTTCGTGGCGAGGAAATCCGGCACCAGGGCCAACGCCACGGCGATGAAGCTTTTCATGTCGCAGGAACCGCGGGCGTAAAGCTTGCCGTCCTTCTCCGTCGCCTTGAACGGATCGCTGTGCCAGTCCTGGCCGTCCACCGGCACCACGTCGGTGTGGCCGGACAGCAGGATGCCGGGCCTGTCCAAGGGCCCGAGCGTCGCGTAGAGATTGGCCTTGCGCTTGGTCTCGTCGAACACCAGCTCGGATTTGACGCCGTAGCCGTCGAGATAATCCCGCGCGAATTCGATCAGCGCGAGATTCGATTCGCGGCTGGTGGTGTCGAAGCCCACCAGCTTGCGGATCATGTCGAGGGGAGAGAACGCCTTCATGGGAACACTATCCCTCACGCCAACAGCCGCCGCAAGACAGCCCCCAAACTTCCCCCGTTTTACGGGTGCGGGAATGGGAGGGGGCGGGGCGCGGCCGGACGGGACCGCGATCGTCACTATGCATTTGATTAATCATGCGCCGGCCGCCAAAGTCGTCCCGCGGCGGATTCGCCGTGATGCAGCGCCGTTGAACACGATTTGAGACTGTCGCATGTCCCCGGATCTCGTCTTTTGGCTGGCGCTGGCGCTCAAGATGGCCATCACCGCGGCGCTCGTCGTCTTCGCCTCGGTGGCGGCCGAACGCTTCGGTTCGCTGCTCGGCGCGATGGTGGCGAACTTGCCAATCTCGGCCGGACCGGCCTACGTCTTCGTCGCGCTCGATCATGACGCGGCCTTCATCGCGGCAAGCGCGGTCGGAAGTCTTATCAGCAACGCGGCGAACATCGTCTTCTGCATCGTCTACTCCGTGTTCGCGCAGTCGCGGGGGCTGCTTGCAAGCCTGTCGCTGGCGCTCGGATCGTGGATCGCGTTCACGGCGTTGTCGCGGTCCGTGGAATGGACGGCGTCCGGCGCGGTCGCCCTCAACATCCTGGTTCTCGCGGTTTGCATTCCCTGGGCGCGCCGGTTTCATAACGCGCCGATTCCGGCCGCCATGCGCCGGTGGTACGACGTGCCGTTTCGCGCCGCGCTGGCCTCCTTGCTGATCGCGATCGTCGTGACCTTAAGCTCGCGCGTCGGTCCCGCCTTGACCGGAATCATCGCTTTTTTCCCGATCGTGCTGACGAGCCTGGTCCTGATCCTGCATCCGCGCATCGGCGGCCCCGCCACCGCGGCCATCACCGCCAACGGGACTCTGGGGCTCGCGGGTTTAAGCGTTGCCTTGCTCGTGCTAAATCGTACGGCCATCCCGGCGAGAACGCCGGCCGCGCTCACGCTCGCGCTCGCGGTCTCGATCGGCTGGAATCTGATCGTCCTGGGACTGCGGCGGCGCGGCGCCCGGCGGCGGAAATGACGCGCTGAACCGCGCCGTTACAGCCCTTCGATGAAGGTGATCATCTTCTGGCGTTGGTCGGGATCGGGGAGGCGGCCGCGCGCCGCGCCGAGATTGTCCGCCATATGCGCCGGTTCGGAGGTGCCGGGAATGACCGCGGTGACGCGCGGATCGCCCAGCAGATATTTGAGGAAGAATTGCGCCCAGCTCTTGGCGTCGAAATCGGCGGCCCAAGGGGGCAGCTCCTTGCCGCGCACCGCGCGGAACAGCCGCCCGCGCCCAAAGGGCAGCGCGGTCAGCACCCCGGCCTTGACCTCGGCCGCCGCCGGCAGCAGCCGCTTTTCCGCCTCGCGGTCGTCGAGCGAATAGTCGATCTGCACGAAATCCGGCTTTTCCCGGCGCAACACCGCTTCGACGGCGGCGAAATCGCCGTGAAACGTCGAGGTGATGCCGGTGTAACGGCAAACGCCTTGCGCTTTCCAGTCGCGGAACGCCGCCAACGATTGTTGCGGATCGCGCACGTTGTGAAGCTGAAGCAGATCGAGCTTCGCGGTCTTGAGCCGAGCCAACGAGCGCTTCAATTCCGCCGCGTCGGGGGATTCGAGCTTGGTGGCGATGAAGATGCGGTCGCGCAAGCCCGCCGCCGCGACCGCGTCGCCGATGACCGTCTCGGCGGACCCGTAAGTCGAGGCGGTGTCGATGATGCGGCCGCCCGCATCGGCCAGGGTTTTGATGACCGCGCCGGCGGCGCGCCTGGTGGCGTCGTCGCTATCGTCGAACACCGAGGCCGTGCCCAATCCCACCACCGGCACGCGCTCGCCGCTTCCGGGAATGGCGCGGGTGATGGGCTCATCATGGCTTTGCGCGAAGGCGTCGAACGGCAGCAACGCCGAGGCGGCGAGCCCGGCCGAGGACAAGGCGAAATCGCGGCGGGTCAAATTCTGGGTCATGTCGCTCTCCTCAATCTCCCGATGCCATGACGGATGCCTCTGCGGCGGCGCGGCGTTCCTGGGTCCGGCCGAGCGCCATGGACAGCGCCGCCCAGCCCAAGGCCACCGGCAGCGCGCACAGCGCGATCGCGCCGAGCTTCAGCCCCAGGAACTGGAGGCTGTCGAACACCCAGCCGTATAGCGCGTCCGAGCCGCGGAACACCACCACGTCGATCAGGTTCTTGGCCTTGTATTTCTCCTCGCGCCCGACGACGGTATAGAAGATCTGCCGCGCCGGGTTGGAGATGGCGAAGTTCATCCAGCGTTGCGCGACCTGGATCGCCACCACCGCCGCCAGGCCCGGCGCCACGGCCAAGATCGCGAAGCCCACGACATAGACCGCCGGCGATGCCGCCGCCGCGGCGCCGGTGCCGAAGCGCTGGATCAGCTTGCCGGTGGCGAAGAACTGCGTCGCCAGCGTCAGCAGGCTGACCGCCAGATCGATGCCGGCGAAGATGCGCGTCTGCGCGCCCGCGCCGTGCACCGTGCTTGCCACGATGTTGGCCTGCTCGAAATAGAGGATGGTGCCGCCGAAGGACAACAGGCTCACCCAGCACGCCACGCCCAACAGATAAGGCGAGCGCGCCAGCTCGGGCAACGCGGCGAAGGCGCCGCCGCCGATCCGCTTTTCCGCCTTGGGCGCTTCGCCGCGGTTGAGATGCGCGGCCGCGCGTTCGAGCCGGTAGACGCAGAACACCGCCAGTTCGAGGAAGATCACGGCGGCGATCAGCAGATTGACCGGCCCCAACGGCACCGACAGGACGAAGGTGATGACCGGGCCCAACAGCGCGCCCGCCGTGCCGCCGGCGCCGATGAAGCCGAACAGCCGCTTGCCCTGCTCGCCGTTGAAGATGTCGGCCATGAACGACCAGAACACGGCGACCGCGAACAGGTTGAACACGCTCACCCAAACGAAAAAAACCCGCGCCACCATCACCGTGCCCAGATCGAGGCTCAGCAGCAGCCAGAACAGCGCCAGATTGGCGGCGAAGAAGTGATAGACCACGGGGATAAACCGCGCCCGCGGCAACCGCGCTACCAGCGCGCCGTAAAGCGGCTGGGCGGCCAGCAGCGTCGCGAAGGTGGCGGTGAACATCCACGGCAGGTTCCTGACGCCGCCGGCGATGGCCATCTCGTCGCGCAACGGCCGCAGCACGTAATAGCCGGCCAGCAGCACGAAGAAATAGGCGAAGGACCACCACAACGCGCCGCGCTCTTGCGCCGTCCCGGGAACCAGGCGCGCAAGACGATGCCGAACCGCGTTCACGCGCTCAAAACTTTCCCGTCACCCCCGCGCAAGCGGGGGTCCAGGGCAGCAGACTGGATTCCCGCTTTCGCGGGAATGACGCTGAATGTTGGATGCATGGCCGCGATGATTCTACGGCGCGAGGTTGAGAATCTGCCTAAGCTCGGGCGCCGTGACCGCCTGGCCGTAGCCCGGCCCGCCGCGCTGGAACAGGCTCGCCTTGGCCAATCCGCCCACCACCACCGGATCGAAACCGGCGTCGCTCACCAGTTGCGCCGCGGCCTTGACCGCCGTGGGATCGTCGCCGGCGATCGGGATCGCCAGACGCGGCGGCGGCCGGTTGGCCTCGCGCGCCAGGATCATGTAGGAGAGCGTGTTGAAGGCGCGCACCAGATGCGAACCCGGCAGGTATTTCTGCGAGGTGACGCCGATGCCGTTCTTCTCGACCTCGTCGGCGATGGCGCCGTCGCGGCCGGCGCTGGCGTTGCCGGCGTCGAGCACGGTTTTGCCCTTGAGCTGGGATCCGTAATCCTGGCCGAGCTGCGGCAGCGCGCCATAGGGTATGGCGACGAACAGCGTGTGAGCGTAGGCGATCGCCTGCGCCACGGTTCCGGCATGGGCCAGAGGACCGAGCCCCGCGACCAGATCCTTGAGCTCCTCGGGATGGCGCGAGGAAAACATCACCTCGTGCCCGGCCTTGACCCAGAGCGAGCCGACCGTGCCGCCGATGCGGCCTGATCCGATGATTCCGATCCGCGACTTGGCCGCGCCGGAACTTTGCGCGAAGGCGGGGAAGGGCAGGGTGGATGCCGCAAGCCAGGCGGCGCCGGCGCCAATCAGGGCGCGGCGATTTGGGTCGAAGGGTCGATGGTCGGGCATATCAGCCTCCTCGTTTCGGGTTATGCCGATCTTGCTCCGGCGCCGGGGCCCGCGTCCATCACGCCTGCGTGATTCCGCCTGTTCGCGGCGGTTGGGTCACGAGGTGAACTGCTCCTTCAGCACGCGCTCGTTGAGCGTGTGTTCGGGGTCGAACATCAATGTCAACGCGATCTCGCGCGCCTGGCGCAGCTCGACCGAGGTCACGTCGCGCAATTCGGTGTAATCGGCGGCGGCGCTGACCGGGCGGCGGTCGATCTCCAGCGTCTCGAACTTGACCTTCGCGCTTTGCGGCAACAGCGCGCCGCGCCAGTGCCGCGGGCGGAAGCCGCTGATCGGCGTCAGCGCCAGCAGATCGGATTGCAGCGGCACGATCGGCCCATGCGCCGACAGATTATAGGCGGTGCTGCCCACCGGCGTCGCCAACAGCACGCCGTCGGCCATCAGCTCGTCGAGCCGCACCACGCCGTCGACGCTGATGCGGATCTTGGCGGCCTGGCGGCCTTGGCGCGTGAGCGAGACCTCGTTGATGGCGAGCGCCTTCAACTCCTTGCCCTTGACGTTGCGCGCGATCATCTCGAGTGGGTGGATGACCACCGCTTCGGCGCGGGCGAGGCGTTCCTTCAAGCCCTCGGGGCGGTAATCGTTCATCAGGAATCCGACGCTGCCGCGATGCATGCCGTAGAACGGCACCTTGCGTCCCAGCTGGAGGTGCAGGGTTTCCAGCAAAAATCCGTCCCCGCCCAGCGGTACGATGATGTCGGCCTTTTCCGGCGGCGTCGTGCCGTAACGGGCTTGCAACTCGGCGAGCGCGGCCTGCGCCTGGGGCGCCTCGCTGGCGACGAAGGCTATGGAGCGGAATTCGGTCACGGGGATATTGGGAAAGGGTTCAACCGCCGGTGACGCTCATGTGGCGCGGCACCGAAACGGTGCCCTGGCGGCGGTCGATGATGAAATCGTGGCCCTTGGGCTTGCGCGCGATTGCGGCGTGGATGGCGTCTTCCAAGGGCCGGTCGCCGTCCGAGGCGCGCAAGGGCGTGCGCAGATCGGCGCTGTCCTGCTGCCCCAGGCACATATAGAGCGTGCCGGTGCAGGTGAGCCGCACGCGGTTGCAGCTTTCGCAGAAATTATGCGTGAGCGGCGTGATGAAGCCCAGCCGCCGCCCGGTTTCGCGCACGGTGACGTAGCGCGCCGGGCCGCCGGAGACGTAATCGCTGTCGTCGAGCGTCCAGCTCTGCTTGAGTTTGGCGCGCAGCACGGAGAGCGGCAGGTATTGGTCGAGCCGCGCGGTCTCGCCCATCTCGCCCATGGGCATGACCTCGATCAGGGTCAGATCGTAGCCATGATCCCCGCACCAGGAAATCATATGGTCGAATTCGTCGTCGTTGACGCCCTTCAAGGCGACGGCGTTGATCTTGATTTCGATGCCAGCGCCGTGCGCGGCCGCAATCCCGTCCAGCACCTGGTCGAGCTTGCCCCAGCGGGTGATGGCGGTGAACTTGTCCTTATCGAGTGTGTCGAGCGAGACGTTGATGCGCTTCACGCCCGCGTCTTTCAGCTCGCCGGCGAAACGCGCGAGCTGGCTGCCGTTGGTGGTCAGGGTCAATTCGTCGAGATCGCCGGTCTTGAGGTGGCGGCCGAGCGAACGCACCAGGCTCATGACGTTGCGCCGCACCAGCGGCTCGCCGCCGGTCAGGCGCAGCTTGCGCACGCCGAGGCGCACGAAGGCCGAGGCGGCGCGGTCGAGCTCCTCCAGCGTCAGCACCTCGGCCTTGGGCAGGAAGGCCATGTCCTCGGTCATGCAATAGACGCAGCGGAAGTCGCAGCGGTCGGTGACCGAGACGCGCAGATAGGTGATGGAGCGGCCGAAGGGATCGATCATGGTCATGCTGAGAATATAGGGAGTCCTAGGATAGCGTCATTGGCGGAAATGTCGCCCCCGAATTGCGTATGGGTATTCAGGGGGTTAGATGTGCAGCACCTGACGTGCGAAGCCAATGTAGCGGCTAGGGCTGGATAGACGCCATGCGTGCTTCGACGACGCTCAGCATGAGGCGATTTTCTTAATGCCATCCGCCATTCCTTCCTCACCCTGAGCGTAGTCGAAGGGCGCAGGGTGGTTTTGCAGTCCGAAACGATGATGGCACCGCCGGCAAAGCAAAACGGCACGGCGTAGCATGATTGTACGAAGGCGAATCTGGAGTTCCTCCTTCACTCGACGGTAAACACCCCGGTCATGCCGAAGGCTTCGTGGTCGTCGCAGTCGAAGGGGTATTTGCCCGCCTGCAACGGCACGAACAGCAAATCCTGGCTCTGGCCCGGCTTGACGTCGACTTCCATCCCGCCATTGACCAGGATTTCCGGATTGCCCACGGAAATGGCGGCATAGAATTGCGGCCCGTCGAGTTCGTGCAGCTCCTTGCCCTTGTTCACCAGATGCAGCCGGTAGGCCGTGCCTTGCTTGAAGGTGAGGGCGTTGGGCGAAAACTGGTAATCCGACATGATCATGGTGATGGTTTCGGCCTTGGACCAGTCGGGATCGGATGCGCGCGCCGGGGCGGCGGCGAGACCAAGAGCCAGCAGGAAAAGCCCGGCCAGACGGGCGTTCATGCGCGTTCCGGAGGTCTTGCGGCGGCGGGGAGGCGGGACCATGATTGCACTATGAAGGAATTCGCCGTCCGCCCCAACCCCGAAGACCCGCGCCTCACGAGAAAATTACCGGGCCTCGATCAGGAAGGGCACCGCGTCGAAACCACCGTGGTGGTGGAACGGCCGCTGACGCTGTTTTTGAACGGCCAGGAGATCGTCACCATGATGACGGTGGGCGATCATCCCGATTACCTGGCGGTGGGCTATCTCATCAACCAGAACATGCTCCGGCCCGACGACGCCATCCTGTCGATCGATTACGACGAGGATCTCGAAACCATCGTCGTGCGCACCAAGCGCAAGACCGATTACGAGAAGAAGCTGCGCAAGAAGACGCTCACCTCGGGCTGCGCCCAGGGCACGGCCTTCGGCGATCTGATGGAAACCTTCGACAAGGTGAAGCTCGACCCCAAGGCGGTGTTGAAGACCTCGTGGCTCTACGCGCTGAGCAAGAAGATCAACACCAGCCCGAGCCTTTATTTGGCCGCGGGCGCGATCCATGGCTGCGTGTTGTGCGAAGGCGACAAGCCGCTCGTCTACATGGAGGACGTGGGCCGCCACAACGCCATCGACAAGATCGCCGGCTACATGCGGATGAACAAGGTCTCGCCCAAGAACAAAATTTTCTACACCACTGGGCGGCTGACCTCGGAGATGGTGATCAAGACGGTGCAGATGCGGATTCCCATCGTGATCTCGCGCTCGGGCTTCACCGCCTGGGGGGTGGAGCTGGCGCGGCGCGCCAATCTGACATTGATCGGCCGCGCCAAGGGCAAGCGCTTCGTGGCACTCGCCGGCGAAAAGCGCATCGTGTTCGACACCGACGGCGCCGATGTCGGCGACGAGCCGCGCGCGGTGCAACGCAAGGCCTCGCTCGAGGACGCGGTTTGAGCGTTGCGGGCGTGGTGCTGGCCGGCGGGCTCTCGCGCCGCATGGGCGGCGGCGATAAATCCTTGAAAGTTCTGGCAGGGAAAACCATCCTGGAGCGCGTGATCGCGCGCGCCAAGCCGCAAGTGTCGGCTTTGGTGCTGAACGCCAATGGCGATGCTTCGCGTTTCGCGCGTTACGGCCTGCCCGTGGCGGCCGACAGCATCGCGGATTTCGCCGGACCCTTGGCCGGGGTGTTGGCAGGGCTCGACTGGGCGGCGGCGCAAGCGCCGGGCGCGACATATGTGGCGAGCTTCGCCACCGACGCGCCGTTCTTTCCGCCCGATCTGGTGAAGCGATTGGAAGAAACGGTGAGGGACGGGAAACACGATCTCGCCTGCGCCGCTTCGGGCGGGCGCGAGCATCCGGTGTTCGGGCTGTGGCCGGTGGCGTTGCGCGAGGATTTGCGCCAAGCCCTGGTTTCGGGCCTGCGCAAAGTGGATTTATGGACCGCGCGCTTCCGCCTGGCGCGGGTTGAATTCCCGGTCCAGCCCTACGATCCGTTCTTCAACGTCAACAGCCCGGAAGACCTAGCCGAGGCGGAGCGGATCGCGGCCGCGGTTAAAAGCTAGAAGCCGCGCTTCAAGCCTTGTTCCGAATCGCGTCAAGGCCGTCATGATGGCGTCATGCAGCTCGAATTCCGCGTCTTCGAACTTTTCGCCTCGCGGCTGTGCCACGACCTCATCAGCCCGGTCGGCGCCATCACCAACGGCATCGAGCTGATGGGCGACGAGGGGCCGGAATTCGCCAAGGACGCGACATCCATCATCGCGCAAAGCGCCAGGCGCGCGGGCCAGCGGCTCCAATTCTACCGCTTCGCCTATGGCGCGGGCGGATCGGGCGGCGGCGCGCCCGCGCCCAAGGATTTGATATCCGGCATGATGGAAGGCGGCAAGGTCGTTTGCGACTGGCCCGCCGCGTATGACGCACTGCCGGTCGAATGGCAGAAGCTCGCCTGCAATTTGGCGCTGCTCGCCGCCGAGTTGCTGCCGCGCGGCGGCAAGGTGATGCTCTCAGGCAAGGGGAAAACCCTCGAAGCCGATGCCTCGGGCGAGAGCGTGAACCTGACGCCAGAGGCCAAGGCGGCGCTAGGGGCGGGGGCCGACGTGGCGGCCCTCACCGCGCGCACCATCCACGGCTATTTCACCGCGCGTTATGCCGAGCAGCTCGGCGCCAGGCTGACCCTGACCGAGGCTCCCAAGCGCGCGGTGTTTAAGATTGCGTAGCACAGCCATCGCCCAAACCAAGGGCGATGGCGTCGTGCGAAGCCGACAATAAAACCTGATAACGAACCGGAATTAAAACAAAACGGCGGCGCATTCTACGCCGCCGTTTCGATAACAACCCCCGGCAAAGCGGGTAAAAGTCAGGCCTTGGCGACAGCCGCGACCTTGACCGGCTCCGCCACGGTTTCTCCCGCCGGCGGATCGCGCAACACGTAGCCGCGGCCCCACACGGTTTCGATGTAATTGTCACCGTGGGTGGCGACGGAAAGCTTTTTCCTGAGCTTGCAGACGAAGACGTCGATGATCTTCAGCTCGGGCTCGTCCATGCCGCCATAGAGGTGATTGAGGAACATCTCCTTGGTCAGCGTCGTGCCCTTGCGCAGGCTCAGCAATTCGAGGATGCCGTATTCCTTGCCGGTGAGGTGGAGGGGCGCGCCCTCGGCCTCGACCGTGCGGCTGTCGAGATTGACGGTGAGCTTGCCGGTGCGGATGAGCGATTCGGAATGACCCTTGGCGCGGCGCACGATCGCCTGAATGCGGGCGATCAGCTCGCGGCGGTCGAAGGGCTTGGCGAGGAAATCGTCGGCGCCGAAGCCCAGGCCCTTGATCTTGTTGTCGAGCTCGGCCATGCCCGAAAGGATCAGGATGGGGGTGCGCACCCGCGCCGCGCGCAGGCGGCGCAACACCTCGTAACCGTCGATGTCCGGCAGCATGAGGTCGAGCACGATGATGTCGTAATCATAGAGCTTGCCGATCTCGAGTCCGTCCTCGCCGAGGTCGGTGGTGTCGCAAATAAAGCCCTCGCTCTTCAGCATCAGCTCGATGCTGGCCGCGGTGGCCGAATCGTCTTCAATCAACAACACGCGCATCGCGATCCTCCAGATAGAAGGGCTTTGGAAACCATAGGTGAACTTTAATCATCCTTACCAATCGGGGTAAAAAATTCGTTAATTTTTACGCATACTCGACCATTAATTTACCCTGCCATCATGGGCTACACCGCGGCCAGAATCTGACCGGTCAACGCCTAAATCTTCCATGTAAGTAATTCATTTCATTGGCTTAACCGGCTCTTAAGCGGCCTCGGGCATAGTGCGAGTCAATTCGGTGGCGCCCGATTCGCGCCGCAAAAATTTATGTCGAAGGCCTGTGAAAGTGATCGATAACCTTAGCGGCAAAACGCGTTTTGCAGTCGAGTTGAGTCGATTCGTCGCCCGAGTCGATAATGCGTTAGGCATGGCATGCCGGAGTCCGCGGTCATGAAACGCGGCGACAGCCAACTGGACGGCTTCCGCTTCCAGCTCGAGGAACACCGGCGCGAGATCGCCGATCTCGACCGGCTCGCCGCGCGGCTGCGCCGGGAGCGCGACAAGATCGAATTGCAGCAGAAAGCGGCCGAGGCGGCAAACGCGCCCGAGCCGCAAAGCCAGGCTCTGGCCGAACGGCGCGCGCATATCGAGCAATCACTCGCCGGGGTCGAGACCCAGCTGCGCCTGGCGCGCGAAGGGCTGAGCGAGGCCTATCACGGCGTGCGCTGCCACGAGATCGCGGCCGCATCACGCGCCGAGCAGAAGCGCCGGCGCCAGTCCACCTAATCAGCTTCGCACGACGCCTCGGGCTCGAAAGTTTGGCCCTCGGCTGTGCTACGGACTCTCTTCGCTTCGCACGACGCCTCGGGCCCGAAAATTTGGCCCTCGGCTGTGCTACGCGCCGGCCCGTCTCGACTAGAGAATGGTCTCTTTCAATTCCTTGGCGGCGCGGAAGGCGACTTTCTTGCTCGCCTTGATCTTGATCGCCTCGCCGGTCGCCGGATTGCGGCCCATGCGCGCCGCGCGGTGGCGCACCTGAAGAATGCCGAAGCCGGCAACGCGGACGCGATTGCCCTTCTTGAGATGAGCGGTGATGCGATCCATGAATTCCTGCAGCAGCGCTTCGGCCTGCTTCTTGGCCATGGCGTGCTTCTCGGCCATTTCCGCGGCAAGGTGTTTCAGCGTTACCGTCGGCGCGGTCGGTTTGGAACCTGTAGGTGCGGTCGTCATATCTTGAATTCTCCCCTTGTCCAGCGACACCGTCTTCATAGCGTCATACCGGGAAATAGCAAGAAGTCTCGCATTTCCGGGCTCCAATCGAATCGCGCGGGGCGCGACTCGCTGGCGGCGGATAATCGCCGCAAAAGCGCGTCGAGCCTACACGCGCCAGGGCGTTCGTCAATAACGATGGAAGGGCAACGAGTTGGCTTTTCTTCGCTTCGCACGACGCCTCGGGCCCTGCGTAGCACCTGACGTGCGAAGCCAAGAAAAAAATTGGCCCTCGGCTGTGCTACGCCTAGACCTTCTTCAGTAACAACCTCGCGAGATGCTCGGCGGTGAAGGGCATGAGGCCGGCATCGGGCGCGGGCACGGACAGAGCTTCGGCGAAGGCGATGCCGAGCGCCTCGGGCACGGCCAGAACGCTACCCAGGCGATGGACGATGTCGAGCCGCGTCGCCAGGAAACGCTGGCAGCCGAGATCGCGGAAAATATGCGCGGTCTCGACCGTGTCGGCCGGATCGCCGCCCGCCGCCAGCACCAGGATGGGCTCGGCCTTGGCGGCATTGGCGAGGCTTTCGAGTTCCTGACGGTCGGAGGGGCTGTAGGGATTGATGCCGGCGCTGTCGATCAGCACCAACGCATCCGGCATTGGGGCCGAGATCGGCGAGCTGTTCCTTGCCGGAGGCGGTCTCGATCTCGAGGCCGAGGCTCTTGGCGAAATGCCGCAGCTGCTCGACGCCGCCCGAACGCGCGGCGTCGCACGTGACCAGCCGCACGCAGGCGCCCTTGGCGCGGGCGCGGGAGGCGAGCTTGGCCACGGCCAGGGTCTTGCCCGAGCCCGGCGCGCCCACCAGCATGAAACGGCCGCTCTTGGTCTCATTGAGCGGATTGAAAAGATAGAGCTTGGCGAGGGATCGGGCGAGGGGGGCCAGCAGATCCTCGCCTTCGAAGGGTAGGGCCTGGGCCAGGAGCTTGCGGATCTGGGAAGCGGCCAAGCCATGGGCGCGGAGCGCGGCCTCGAGATGCTGGCGCGCCGGCACGGCCTCGGCCGCTGGCGGCGCGGCCTTCAAGGCGGTTTCGGTGATGTTGTCCTGGAGCGCCATAAAATAAATCCGTTTCCGGCGTCAATTGCCGGCCAACCATAAACAAGACGTGATGAAGGAGGGATTAAGCCGGGCGTAGCAAAGCCGAGGGCCGAACCTTCAGGCCCGAGGCGTCTTGCGAAGCCGAGAAAATCAGCGCGGCCGGTTCAGGCTGCGATAGTCCTGGAGACGGGTGACGCGCAGGCCGGGGAGGCCGTGGCCGTCGACCAGACGCTGCCAAGCGAGGAACTCCTCGATCGAGAGGGTGTAACGGCGGCAGGCGTCCTCGAGGCTGATGATTCCGGCGCGCACCGCGGCGACCACGACGGCCTTGCGGCGGATGACCCAACGCTTGGTCTCGGGCGCCGGCAGGCTGTCGAGCGACAGCACCGGTCCGATATCGACCAGCCAATCGGCGTCGGTTTCGGTTTCGGCGGGCCGGCCAGCGGATTGCTGCAGGGCGGCACTTGCGGGCGAGGAAAATCGCGATTGCATGACCGCGAATTTAGCCTGCCCGGTTTAACAAACCCCTAAAAGGGGCACCCGCTAACTCGCTGGATAATTTAAGTAAAAATCGTTTCTTCGCGGGTTAAGGCCGGTCCAGGTCTTAAGGGAATGCTAAAGCTTGGCGCTTAGGCTGGGTTTCCCTCATCGACCGGGCCCCCGATGCCGCTGACCATCAACTTGAAGCCGCGCGAAAAGCTGATCCTCAACGGCGTGGTGATCGAGAATTCCGGCCCGATGGCCAAAATTCTCATCCACACCAACGCCGCGTTGCTGCGCGAAAAAGACATGATCGCGGAGGAGAAGGCGACCACGCCGGCGAAGCGGATTTATTTCGCCATCCAGTGCCAATACCTGTTCGCCGGCAAGGCCGATCTGTTTTTCGCCAATATCGGCCAGCTGCTGAAGGACTATGTCCAAACCCGCCCCGAGGCCCAGGCGACGGTCGAGGAGCTGCGCCGCCATCTCGACGAAGACCAGTTCTACCGCGCGCTCAAGACCGCCAAGCTGCTGATCCAGGGCGAAGAGGGCTCGGGCGCGCCGTCCTCCGAGCAAGCGGCCGCGTCCCCCGGCCAGACCGGAAACCGCTAGTCATATCAAGCCGTTAAATTATTCGCGGCGGCGCTTGTAGCGGCCGCGCGCGCAGTATATGAATCGCGCCGCTTTGCCGGTCATTTAATGGTTGTTGGGTTGATGGGGTTGTAGGTCATGCGGCCGATGCTTCCGCCCGATTATCGTCCGTCGGACGACGAGGAATTCATGAACGCGCAGCAGCTTGAATATTTCCGCCAGAAGCTGTTGCGCTGGCGGGCCGAGCTGCTGGCGGAATCCACCGGCACGTTGCAGAACCTGAAAGAGGTGAACCTGGCCGAGCCGGATATCACCGACCGCGCCACGCTCGAAACCGACCGTTCGCTCGAACTCCGGACCCGCGACCGCGAGCGCAAGCTCATCTCCAAGATCGACGCCGCGCTCATGCGCATCGAGGACGGCAGCTACGGCTATTGCGAGGAAACCGCCGAGCCGATCGGCCTGCGCCGGCTCGAGGCCCGGCCCATCGCCACGCTCTCGCTCGAGGCCCAGGAACGCCACGAGCGCATGGAACGCACGCATCGGGACGAGTAGGGCGTAGCACAGCCGAGGGCTAATTTTTCTTGGCTTCGCACGTCAGGTGCTAAGCAGGGCCCGAGGCGTCGTGCGAAGCCAAACTAAACAATTCCGACTCGTGATCTTTTCAGCTGCCACATGCGCGGCCTGTGCTAGGGCCTTTTGATTAGCTTCGCACGACGCCTCGGGCCCGAAGGTTTGGCCCTCGGCTGTGCTACGCGGGTCTTAACCTTTCATTAACCTTGTTCCGGCGAAGCTCGGCTCCGGCGATTCGACTCGGCCCCGGGAGAACCTGCCTTGAAGCGATGCTTCGACCGCAGCGCGCACTCACGCACGCGCGGCGGTTGTGATAAAATTCCATGGTGATGGATTTGCCTTACGGCGGCGACGGCGCGAAACGCAAAGCCGCGTCCCGCGCGCCGTCGCCCGCCAGCGCGCATGCCCGCGCCGCCGCGTCCGCCGACGATGCGGTGGCGGGCGGCGTGGCGGGATGGATGCGCGCGTTGGGCGCCCTCTCGGTGGCGTTCTCATTGGGCGCGGTGACGGCGACCGGGCTGATCCTGTTCCATGTCTCCGATGCCGCCTGGCTGTTGCGCCCGGCGGCGGTGGTGCTGGCCACCTTGGCGCTGGGCGCGGGCGCCGCCAGCGTGGTGGCGCGGCAGATGCACGCGCTCCTGTCCAAGCGCATCGATCTGATGAGCCAGGCGCTCGAGGCCTCTTCCACCGCGCATCTGATCCTGACGCCGTCGGGCGGCATGGCCTATGCCAACGCCGCCTTCTACCGCTTTTTCTCGGGCTTCACCGGCTCGCCGCTTGCGGCGCTGGTCACCCGCAACGAATCCCAGGGCAGCGCCGCCACCGATTTCGCCCGGCTCAAGGAAGAGGCGCAACGCACCGGCCGCGCCGCCAGCCTGGTCGCGATGCGGCGTCCCGAGGAGGGTATTTCCTGGTTCAATCTCTCGGTCTCGCCCTTGGCCGGCCGCACCGGGTTCACGCTGTGGAGCTTCGAGGACGTGACCTCGCGCCACGACATGGAGCAGATGCTGCGCGACGAGCGCATGAAGCTCGCCGACTTTCTCGACAACGCGCCGGTCGGGCTTCTATTCCGTCGACCAGACCGGCCGATTGCTGTTCGTCAACGAGGCGCTCGCGTCCTGGCTGGGCGCGCAGCCGCAACAGTTGGTCGAAAGCGGCGCGCGTCTGACCGATTTTCTCGAAACCCCGGCGCCCCCGGGCAGCCCGCCGCACGCGCCCTTCGAGGGTGGCGAGACCCGCGGCGAGGTGACGCTGAAGGGCCGCCAGGGGCGGCTCATCCACGCCCTTATCACCCAGAGCGTGGTGCGCGACGGCGAGCGTCTGCGCACCCGCTCGGTGGTCCGGGACCTGACGCCCGAGCGCGAATGGGAGGAACAGCTGAGGCTCTCGCGCCAGCGCTTCCGCCGCTTCTTCGCCAACGCGCCGGTGGGCATCGCGCTGATGGACCGCGAGGGGCATATCGAGGAAGCCAACGAGGCGCTGTGCAGCCTGGTCGGGCTCGAGCCGTCGGAAATCATCGGCAAGCCGCTCCTCGGGCTTCCTCCATGCCGAGGACCAGGGCGCGGCCTGGGCCGGGCTCAAGGCGGCCTCCCAAGGCAAGAGCATGCCCGATCCGGTCGAGGTGCGCCTCCAAGGCACGCGCGCCAAATCGGCGGCGCTGTTCATCAGCCGGCTGGGCGGCGAGATCTCCGGCGGCGAGGAAAGCGAGGCCGGGTTCATCCTGCACTTCATCGACACCACCGAGCAGAAGAGCCTCCAGGCGCAATTCTCCCAATCGCAGAAGATGCAGGCGGTGGGCCAGCTCGCCGGCGGCGTGGCGCACGATTTCAACAATCTGCTCACCGCCATGATCGGCTTCTGCGATCTCTTGCTGCTGCGCTTCCGGCCGGGCGACCCGTCCTTCGCCGACATCATGCAGATCAAGCAGAACGCCAACCGCGCCGCCAATCTGGTCCGCCAATTGCTGGCCTTCTCGCGCCAGCAGGCCTTGCAGCCGCGCATCCTCGCCGTCACCGACGTGCTGGCGGAACTCTCGCATTTGCTGCGCCGGCTCATCGGCGAGAACATCGAATTGAAAGTGGTGCATGGCCGCGAGCTGTGGCTGGTGAAGGTCGACCAGGGGCAGCTCGAACAGGTCATCATCAACCTGGCGGTGAACGCGCGCGACGCCATGGCGCAGGGCGGGACATTGACCATCAAGACCGCCAACATCGCCAGCGACAGCGAAACCAGGCGCGGCCACGAGATCATGCCGCCCGGCGATTACGTGCTGATCGAGGTGACCGATACCGGCATCGGCATTCCCAAGGAGAACCAGGCGCGCATATTCGAGCCGTTCTTCTCGACCAAGGAAGTGGGCTCGGGCACGGGCTTAGGCCTCTCCACCGTCTACGGCATCGTCAAGCAGACCGACGGCTTCGTCTTCGTCGACAGCGAGCCGGGCAACGGCACCAAATTCTCGATCTTCCTGCCGCGCCACGCCGGCGCGCGGATAGCGGAACCGGCGCGTCCGGATCTGTCCGAGGCGGGCGGGCTCCGGGATTTGAGCGGCTCGGGCACCGTCCTCTTGGTCGAGGACGAGGATCCGGTCCGCCTCTTCTCGGCGCGCGCCTTGAAGAACAAGGGCTATCAGGTGATCGAGGCCAAGAGCGGCGAGCAGGCGCTCGAGATCATGGCCAAGGGCGACCACCGCATCGATCTGGTGGTGACCGACGTGGTCATGCCCAAGCTCGACGGGCCGGGGCTGGTGCAGGCCTTGCGCCGGACCCATCCGGACATGAAGGTGATCTTCATCTCGGGCTATACCGAGGACAGTTTCAGGAAACGGCTGGGCGACGAGCGCGACATCCATTTCCTGCCCAAGCCCTTCTCCTTGAAGCAATTGGCCGGCAAGGTGAAAGAGGTGATGCAGAGAGAAACGGTTTAACCAAGTCCAATGCGGTTAGTGTCTTGAACTGAAGCTGGCATAGGCCGCCTAGCGCCCTACATCCCCTCATCCCGAGCTTGTCGAGGGACGACAGACTCAGGATGAGGAGGCGTTGTTGATGGCATTAAGAAAACCGCCTCACCCTGAGCTTGTCGAAGGGCGCAAAACCTATATCCAGGACTCAAGATAAGTCGCTTCCTCAATGCCGATCGTTTTACGTAACGCGTAGACAAAACCTTTGAAGGGGGAAATTATGACTTTCGCCTATTGGATGATCCTGGTGGCGGCGCTCCTGCCTTACGCCACGGTTCGTCTGGCCAGAAACGGCGTCCGGATCGACAACCGCGCGCCACGGCCGAGCGCGGAAAAATTGAAGGGCTGGCGCAAACGCGCCGATTGGGCGCACCGCAATCATTTCGAGGCCTTTGCGCCGTTCGCGGCGGCGGTGATCGTGGCCGAGCTCGCCCATGCGCCCCAGAACCGCATCGACCTTCTGGCCGGCGCCTTCATCCTGTTGCGGCTCGCCTTCACCGCCCTCTATATCGCCGATAAGCCGGCGGGGCGCTCGGTCGTGTTCGGGCTGGGCCTTCTCTGCGTGGTGGCGCTGTTCGTCATTGCCGCGTAAACCGGGCCGCGTAAGGGCGCGTTGAGAATCCTTCTCACCCGGTTTTTGATCTAAATCAATGCGCGCGCCGCGTGAATCGCGAAGGCTGATTTCCATAAGGAGGTGGCCATGTCGGGCAATGGCACCATCTCTAATTGGGTCGTCGGAATCGCGGCCTTCACGCTCTTTTGGGCGATTGGAGCGGTGCTTCTTGTGGTCGTATTGCTGATGCCCGTGAATTGATCGGCCCGCCGATAATTTAGCCAAAAATACCAGCGTGGAATCCGCGCCGTGGCGCTGTTCGGCGCATGCGCCTGCGGCTATTCTCGGCCGATGGAAATGAGATTATTGCCGCCCGTCCTCGCCGCTTCCGCCCTGCTGGTCTTGGCCGTCTTGCCCGCCTGCGCCCAAACGCCGGCGGCGAAGCCGGTAATCGTGGGGAACGACGAGAAAGGCGGGGTGATCCGCAACCTGCCGGCGGGCGCCAGCCAGGAAGACATCGAAACCCGGGCCGCCGATTATTGCCTGCATTACGCGCTCGATTACCGCCTCGCCGACCCCGACCCCAAGACCGGCGCCGTCAGCTTCGATTGCGTTTTGCCCAACGATTAGATCAGGGACCGATCCAGGGCCGGACCAGGCAGGACCGGGGTGGGATAATTTAACTTCGGCCCTATCGCCCGCCGCCAGATAACGCCGAGAATCGTTGAAAATAAAGGACTTAGCTTATGTTTCACGGGGAACAAAAATGGAACTTATATCTTTGAATGAACCGGGAACGAATCGCAAGCATTGATTATATCTAACGGACTTGGGCTACCTAAGTCATTGAATTAGTTATTTGATTTAGAGTGATATTAAACTCGCGGGCTATGCGCGAGCGAGTTGGGTTAGTTTCAAATCACTCGAGATGATTAGGGCTGGCGAGGCGGTTTTGGACGCGCTTGCGAACTGGCCGAGACTCGCGCCGTCTTGGTTTTTGCTTTCTGCTGCTCGGAATGTTTATACCGCCATGGAGCTTGCAAGGAAGCGCGGACTAAAGCGCCCTCATCTTCTGTCGCCCCATGTGACGGCGTATAGATGCAAAATGATTTTTTCTAAATCCGCCGTCATCTCGTCGAGACTAGTTGGGGGAAATAGAAAATTTATTGATTGCTGCTGGCGTCTTTGCTTTGATGGCATTGGTTACGATTGCTTCTCCTCCGCCACTGAGATCGCGCCGTAATGAAGAGTATCATTACGCACCATTTATAATTCCAAGTTGTTGGAAAACATTTTCCAGTTCGGCGCAATCTTCGGATGGAGCATTAGTGTGTCGGCAAGTTGCTTGATGAGTGTCATTGCTTCATGAACGCGGACGCGCGGGAACAATGACGCGGGCTATATGGTACTGGGTTTTGGCGTAGTGCCAGAGGGTCAGTGCATGGCAATTTCGACTTTCGCAAACACATGAACGAAACGCCCAAGCGCTTCCTCATAATCCTTCTGTCTCTTTTTCCCTTCGGGAGTTTCTGCCGCTGTCGGTGGCCTGTTGATAATTCCCACCATCTAATTCCTCTTTGTGTCTAGGAGATCATCGCGCATGGAAGATAGTTGGATAATTTGGAGTGACCATCTATTCCGCATCGCCCGATAATGAATTACGCGCGGCACCAACAATCCAATCAACTCGCGCCGGATCGCTTTTGCAGCGCTAGCGTCTGGGAGCTTATATCGCAGTCCGCTAGTTACATGGTGTATTCTGGAATTCAGTTGCTTGCGAAAAATCCTGTAACAATTTTGCGGGATCAGGCCAGCGCTTCGCTTCATAAGCAACGAGCCTCGCCACGACATCGCGTATTGCCAGCACACGAGCCATAAGCAGCGCGATTGTTTCGCGCGCATCTTTATCTTCCATGGGAATAGCTCCCCTAGGTTACTTGGCAGTTCCTAGGATACAGCGAGACGGGGCCGGGTGCGAATCCGGCCCCGTTGTGCTAATCTCTCGGAAACGGAGGGTATGATGCCAAAATTTCTCGTACTCGTCGGTGTCTTGATTTTTGCTTTGGCCCCAGTGCCCAGCGCCCTAGCGCAAAGCGGAGATTGCACCGCTCCAGCGATACAAACGCCGGGACAATCCCAAACACAGGCTTGCTACCGAGATGGAACAAAGGTGAGCCAACAAAACGTATGCTCCTGCACAACTTACAGCGGCTCAGTCTGTTCGGGTCCATGCAACTATTCCGGCCAACCGCAAGGTTGCTATTGTAATCAACATCCTAACTAGGTGCGAAACGCATGAGCGAATCAGAAGACCAATATAGCCCCGAAGAAACCGCGCAGCGCATGGCGCTGGCGATAAAGCGTTCCTTCACTATGACGCATGAGCCGCAGGGGCGAAAGAAAAAGAAACCGGGTAGGCCGCGCAAGCGCAAGTTGAAGCCGCGCCGCTAGGCGGTTTCCTTAGTTAAGAAATCTTTAGGATTTCAAAGATAGGTTCGGGGGAACCCAAAGCCCGAGAACCCAATGTCCCTCTATCGCTATTATTTCTTTGATGCGGCTGACCACCTCAAGGGTGGCCGCTGCGCCGAATGCTTCAATGACCAAGTGGCCATCGCCAAAGGGGAGGTGCTTCTTTTGAAAGAGCGAGAAGCCGTCGCCGTTGAGATTTGGCAAGAAGAAAAATTCATCGGCGGTGAAAGACGTGACGGCGTGCCCTATGTCACGTCCAGAACATCGGATGTTGCACTCCGCAGCCATCCGATGTTTTCTCTCGATAAAAAGGCGTCCTAAGCTACTTTCCGAGATGTCTCGCTAACACACTGGATTAGGTGTAAGTTGCTCTCATCGTCAGTGCGGATTCTTGGCGCTGACGGCTGAGAGATAGAAGAATTGTCCCTTTAGAGGACGCGCGCTCCCGCCCATTGAAGCGAGAGTGCAGCCATGTGGCCTGCTGCCGGTTTCAAAGACACCGAGATAGGTGTTTTGATGGAACCGGAGGTGGGTTATGGAACGACGGAGATTTACACGAGAGTTCAAGCTTGAGGCTGTGAAGCTGATGAAGGATCGGGGTGTGACGTATGTGCAAGCGGCACGCGATCTGGGTGTACATGAGACGGTGTTGCGGAACTGGGTGAGGGCGTTTGCGGAGGATCCGCAACATTCCTTCCCTGGCCATGGGCAGATGAAGCCGGAGCAGGCCGAGATTGCGCGGCTGAAGCGGGAAGTGATCAAGCTGAAGGCCGAGCGGGACATCCTAAAAAAAGCCGCGGCCTACTTCGCGAAGGAATTCGACGTGAAATTCGCCTTCATCGCGAAGCACCGGGGAATATGGCCGGCGGGATGGTTGTGCGGGGCGCTCGGTGTCTCGCGGGGTGGCTTCTATGCCTGGCTGACACGACCGCGCAGCCAGCGCAGCCGGAGCGACGAAGAACTGTCGGCGAAGTTGCGGATGAGCTTCCTGGCGAGTGATCGGACCTATGGTGCCAGGCGCGTATGGCACGACCTGCTGGCGGAGGGTGTGCCGTGCGGACTGCATCGGATCGAGCGGTTGATGCGGCTACAGGCCTTGCGGGCGCGGCCGCGCCGGCGTCGCCTGCCGCCCGATCAAGGTGAACGGCAAGCGGCCGCCGTCGCTCCCAACGTGCTTGAGCGTGCCTTCGAAGCGCCGGCTCCCAACCGCAAATGGATCGCTGACTTCACCTACATCTGGACCGCCGAGGGCTGGCTCTACGTGGCGGCTGTCGTCGATCTGTTCTCCCGGCGGGTGGTGGGCTGGTCAATGAGTGCGGCGATGACGGCCCAGCTCGTCACCGATGCGCTGACGATGGCGATCTGGCGGCAGAGGCAAGCCCGATGCGCTGCTGCATCACTCCGATCGGGGTAGCCAATACACCAGCGAACAGTTCCAGCGGCTGATGGCCGACCACGGCGTCACCTGCTCGATGAGCCGTTCGGGCAATGTCTGGGATAATGCCGCGATGGAAAGCTTCTTCTCGTCGCTGAAGACCGAGCGCACGGCGCACAAGATCTACCGGACGCGGGACGAAGCCAAGGCAGAAGTGTTCGACTACATCGAGCGCTTCTACAACATGAAACGTAGACACTCGACGATCGGTTATCTCAGTCCTATGGAGTTCGAAATGAAGGCTGGATTAGTTTAAGCGGGTGTCAACCGAACCGGCAGCAGGCCAGAATGACCGCAGCGGAAATCATGAACCACTGTGACGGATTAGAGGACTAACCGGGTTTGTGCTTAGAGTAGTATCGAATCCAATAGCGTCTAAGCGAGCGAAACTGTTTAGTCGTTAGGCGCTTCTTAGGCGGCGTTGCGCTTGTTAATCCGCCGATATGTTAAGCGCTTGCCATCCGCGCCCTTGATCGCGCGGCGTGTGCGTTCTGCATCATCCACGCCCAAAGCAGAACGGTTTGAATAACGGAAATCAAATTCGTCCAAATAGCGCTGTAGATGCTGCTCGCCGCAGTGCTGATAAATGCCTTTCATGCCGCGTTTGAAGATCGAGAAAAAACCCTCGACTGTGTTAGTTGTCACATCGCCACGCGCATATTCCTGTTCGGAATGATTGACGCGAGAGTGTTCCGCAAACTCTCTACCGGGAACGCGATAGTGCGTTGCCTCGTCGGTATGGAGGCGCGCTTTCTTTGAGATACATTCTCGGCCAACGTCTTGCGGATGGTTGCCGCGTTCAAATCCTTCACATGGAATGAACGGGCTTTGCCGCCGCGCTGGACAAGCGAGATCACCTTGCGCTTGGTCTGCGTTCCGCGAATGTATTGCCAGCCTTTGCCATTTACAAAAATAGCGTCTGGTGGGCCGATAAATGTCTCGTCGACTTCAACCACCTGATCTTTGCCGCCAAGCGGGAGAGGGATTTACATCGCGCATGGCCTCGCGGATGCGATGCGCCATGAACCAAGCGCGAGCGATAGGTGATGCCCAAGGTGCGATGGAGCTGGTGGGCGCTAAAGCCTTTCTTGCTCGACGCATACCAAGCGGAAAGCCAAAAGCCATTTATGCAGCAAGATATGGCTGCGCTCGTAAACGGTGCCGACGCTGACGGTGAATTTCTTGCGGCAATCGCCGCAGTGATACCAGCCAGGCCCCATCGACTTGCCGCCAAGCGCTTTCACCTTCTCGCCGATCTGCCCGCAGTAGGGACAGACAGGACCATTAGGCCAGCGCACTCGCTTCAAGCCATTTACGGGCCGCTTCCTCATCAGTGATAGATCGGATGGGACAATTCAACATTCGGTACGCATCTGGCTATCTCCATCTAACGTGTCAGAATAATAGCCTAGATCGGCTGTTCAGTCAAGGATATAATTGGGACAAAAATAGTACTTGTTTTTGAGAACAAAGCAGGTACATTGACCGGATTGCTTAGGCTTGAGAGCGGCCATTGCTGGCCCCGGGCCGATGGCATAAGAGAGGGGATCATCATGCCGCCAGCGAATTTGCGCCTGTTGGATAAAGAGGCCGGCAAGGATAAAGACATCGCCAAGGACACCGGCAGGGAAAGCACCATGAGCCGCCAAAAGGCGCTCGACGACGCCGTCAGCCAGATCGAGCGCGCCTTCGGCAAGGGCTCGGTCATGAAATTGGGCGCGCGCGTCGCCGCGGCCGGCGAGGCCGAGGTGGTTTCGACCGGCTCCTTGAGCCTCGACATCGCGCTCGGCATCGGCGGGCTGCCGCGCGGCCGCGTCGTCGAGGTCTACGGGCCCGAAAGCTCGGGCAAGACCACGCTCGCGCTCCATGTCATCGCCGAGGCGCAGAAGGCGGGCGGCACCTGCGCCTTCATCGACGCCGAACACGCGCTCGACCCCGGTTACGCCAAGAAACTCGGCGTCAACATCGACGATCTGCTGATCTCGCAGCCCGACACCGGCGAGCAGGCGCTCGAAATCGCCGACACGCTGGTGCGCTCCGGCGCGCTCGACGTGCTGGTGGTGGACTCGGTGGCGGCTCTGGTGCCGCGCGCCGAATTGGAAGGCGAGATGGGCGACAGCCATATGGGGCTCCATGCGCGCCTCATGAGCCAGGCCTTGCGCAAGCTCACCGGCTCGATTTCCAAATCGCGCACCATGGTCATCTTCATCAACCAGATCCGCATGAAGATCGGCGTCATGTTCGGCAATCCCGAAACCACCACCGGCGGCAACGCGCTCAAATTCTACGCCTCGGTGCGGCTCGACATCCGCCGCATCGGCCAGATCAAGGACAAGGAGCAGGTCGTCGGCAACCAGACCCGCGTCAAGGTGGTGAAGAACAAGATGGCGCCGCCCTTCAAGGTGGTCGAGTTCGACATCATGTACGGCGAGGGCGTGTCCAAGCGCGGCGAGCTGGTCGATCTCGGCATGCAGGCGGGCGTGGTGGAGAAATCGGGCTCGTGGTTCTCCTATGACGGCCAGCGCATCGGCCAGGGCCGCGAGAACGCCAAGCAGTATCTGAAGGAGCATCCGGAAACGGCCGCCGCCATCGAACAGGCGATCCGCGCCAATGCCGGCCTGGTCGCCGACGCCATGATGGTGACCGCGCCCGGCGAGGCCGAGGCCGAGGGTCCGGACGAGAAGGAATTGGGATAGGGAACCGCCCGCCGCGCCCCCCGCGACGGTCAATCCCGCCACCGGCGCCGTGCCCCCCACGGCGCCGGTTCTGTTTTAGCGTCGCACGACGGTGCTACGTGGCTTTTATTGGCTTCGCACTATCGTGCTACGCTGGGGCGCCGGTTCTATTTTGGGGCCCGGAGGACCGCGAAACCTGAATTCTGCGAAACGAACCCAATTCGGGAACGGTTGACCGTACCCGATTCGGGACCCGCGTCCCGCACCCGCGCCCTGAACTTTACAACCGCGCCCGCGACCGGCTTAATGCGGCCAAGGCCCGGTTCTCCTTGGTTCCGGGCGGGGGAAGGGCCATTTTAGCTTCATGCTGACCAACGACGTTCGCGCCGCATTCCTCGATTATTTCAAGCGCGCCGGGCACGAGGTGGTGCCGTCCTCGCCCCTTGTCCCCAGGAATGACCCCACGCTGCTGTTCACCAATGCCGGCATGGTGCAGTTCAAGAACGTCTTCACCGGCATGGAGAAGCGGCCCTACCAGACCGCCGCCTCGTCGCAGAAATGCGTGCGCGCCGGCGGCAAGCACAACGATCTCGAGAACGTGGGCTATACCGCGCGCCACCACACCTTCTTCGAGATGCTCGGCAATTTCTCCTTTGGCGATTATTTCAAGGAGCGCGCGATCGAGCTCGCCTGGAACCTGCTGGTCAAGGAATTCAAGCTGCCCAAGGACAAGCTTTGGATTTCGGTCTTCGCCGAGGACGAAGAGGCGGCCAAACTCTGGACCAAGATCGCGGGCCTGCCCGCCGGCCGGATCGTTCGCATAGCCACCTCGGATAATTTCTGGGCGATGGGCGAAACCGGCCCGTGCGGCCCGTGTTCGGAGATTTTCTACGACCACGGCGACAAGATTCCCGGCGGCCCGCCGGGCTCGCCCGATGCCGACGGCGACCGCTTCGTCGAGATCTGGAACCTGGTGTTCATGCAATACGAGCAGCAGGCGCGGGACAAACGCGTGTCCTTGCCGCATCCCTCGATCGACACCGGCATGGGGCTGGAGCGCATCGCGGCCGTGCTCCAGGGCAAGCACGACAATTACGACACCGACATCCTGCGCGCGCTGATCGTCGCCTCGGCCGAAGCCTCGCATGTCGCGGCCGACGGCAAGCAGGCGGTGTCCCACCGCGTGATATCCGATCATCTGCGCGCGAGTTCGTTTCTCATCGCCGACGGCGTGTTGCCGGCCAAGGAAGGCCGCGGCTACGTGCTGCGCCGCATCATGCGCCGCGCCATGCGCCACGCCCATCTTCTGGGCACGGAAGAGCCGCTGCTGTGGCGCCTGGTTCCGGCGCTGGTCCGGCAGATGGGTGCGGCCTATCCCGAACTCGGCCGCGCCGAGGCGCTCATCGCCGAAACCCTCAAGCTCGAGGAAACCGGTTTCCGCGAGACGCTGGCGCGCGGCCTCAAGCTCCTCGACGAGGAAGAGGGCAATCTCCCCAAGGGCAAGGAATTTCCCGGCGAGGTCGCCTTCAAGCTTTACGACACCTTCGGCTTCCCGCTGGATTTGACCGAGGACGTGCTGCGGGGCCGCGGCCGGAAAGTGGCGACCAAGGCGTTCGACCAGGCGATGGAACGCCAGCGCGCCGAGGCGCGCAAATCCTGGGTCGGCTCGGGCGAGGCCGCCACCGGCCCGGTGTGGCTCGAATTGCGCGAGAAATTGGGCGCGACCGAATTCCTCGGTTATGAGGCGACCGAGGCCGAAGGCGCGATCCAGGCCATCGTGATCGACGGCAAGAGCGTGCACGAGGCCAAGGAAGGCTCATCGGCCGCCATCGTCGTCAGCCAGACGCCGTTCTACGCCGAATCCGGCGGCCAGATGGGCGACACCGGCTCGATGTTTTCATCGAAGGGCGGCGAATTCCAGGTTTCCGACACCCAGAAACGCGCCGGCGAATTGCACGCGCATCTGGGCAAGGTGGCGCATGGGGTCCTCAAGGTCGGCGACGTGGTCGAGTTGCGGATCGACGCCGCGCGGCGCGACGCCTTGCGCGCCAATCACTCGGTGACCCATCTGCTGCATCAGGCGCTGCGCCGCCGTCTCGGTCCGCATGTGACGCAGAAGGGCTCGCTGGTCGCGCCCGACCGGCTGCGCTTCGATTTCTCCCATCCGCGCGCGCTGGCGCCTGAGGATTTGGCGGCGGTCGAACAAGCGGTGAATGCCCGCATCCGCCAGAACGCCGAGGTTTCGACCCGCCTCATGACGCCCGACCGCGCGGTAGAGCAGGGGGCGTTGGCCCTCTTCGGCGAGAAATACGGCGACGAGGTGCGCGTGGTCGCCATGGGCGATGAAGGCGACGCCCAGACCGGTCCCAGGCATTTCTCGGTCGAGCTGTGCGGCGGCACGCATGTGCGCCGCACCGGCGATATCGGCTTTTTCAAGATCGCGTCGGAAAGCGCGGTCGCCTCGGGCGTGCGCCGGATCGAGGCGCTCACCGGCGCGGCGGCGGAGAGTTTCGTCGCCGGCGAGGAAGGCTTGCTGCACCAGGCGGCGCTCGCGCTCAAGACCGGGCCGGCCGAATTGCCGGCGCGGCTCGCGACGCTGCTCGAGGAACGCAAGAAGCTCGAACGCGAGCTTTCCGAGGCGCGGCGGAGCGCGGCCATGAGTGGCAGCGGCGGCGGCGCCAAAACCGACTCCCACGCCGCCAAGGATTTCTCGGGCGTCAAATTCGCGTCGCGCGCGCTCGATGGCGTGCCGGCCAAGGAGTTGAAAAGCCTGGCTGACGAGATGAAGAAGCAACTCGGCTCGGGCGTGGTGGCGCTGGTGGCGCGCGAGGAAGGCAAGGCGTCCCTCGTCGTCGGGGTGACGGATGATTTGTTGAAGCGCTTCGACGCGGTGGAACTGGTCAAGCTGGGCGCGGCGGCGCTGGGCGGCAAGGGCGGCGGCGGAAGGCCCGACATGGCTCAGGCCGGCGGCCCCGATGTCGGCCAGGCCGAGGCGGCGCTGGCGGCGGTCGAACGCGCCGTGGCGGCGAAGGCGAAGGCCGCCTAGTTTTTAGCCTCGCGATGGAGCCACAGAATATCGCCCTGGCGCGGGCGGGGAATGGGCGCGCGTGAAGCGCCCACGCCCGGGTCGAAGGGCCGATAGCCCAAGCCCTTCAGTATTTTCCATAAGGCCGCGACGCTGCCGCCGGCGCGGTTGAGATGCTCCTGATTGAACTCGATCAGCAGCGCGGGCTTGAGGCGCGCGAGAGTCTTGCGCGCGCCTTGGATCATCGCCTGCTCGAAGCCTTCGATGTCGGCCTTGATGAAATCGAGCCGTTCGAGCTTGAGCCGCTTGGCGAGGGCGTCGATCGTGTCCACGGCGACCTCTTCGGTTTCGGCCTCGCCCGCGCGCGTCGAAGGCCCCAAATGCGCCAGGCCGAAGCCGTAGCTGCCCGATGCCTTGACCGGAATGGTGAGACGCGCCGTGCCGCGTTTCGCGCCCAGCGCCAGGGCCAAGATGGTGACGTTGCCAAGCCGGTTCAACGCCAGCGCCACGCGCAGGATGCGCCGCGCATAGCTCTGCGGCTCGACCGCGTAAACCCGGCCGCGCGGCGCCAGCTTGGCGAACAGCTTGGCGTATTGCCCGGCATGGGCGCCGACGTCGAGCACGACCGCGTCCGGCGGAATCAACGGCCGCAACAGCGGCAACAGCGCGCGGTGATGCTGCTTGAACGCGGCCTTGAACAGATGGGCGAAGAAGCCCGGAGTGATCCTGCCGCGGTAAGGGCGCGCGGAGGGATGTCCGGGCCTGGCGTTCATGCCATCGCTTTTTTGAGCCTGGCGTCGAGCCGGTCGAGGAAGGCGGTGGTGTTGAGGAACGGCGTCTTGTCGCTGATCAATATCGCCAAATCCTTGGTCATCTCGCCCGCTTCCACCGCCTGGATGCACACCTTCTCCAAGGTCTCGGCGAAACGCACCACGTCGGGCGTCTTGTCGAAGGTGCCGCGATAATACAAACCGCGCGTCCAGGCGAAGATCGAGGCGATCGGATTGGTCGAGGTCTCCTTGCCCTGCTGGTAGAGGCGGTAGTGGCGCGTCACCGTGCCGTGCGCGGCCTCGGCCTCCACCGTCTTGCCGTCGGGCGTCATCAGCACCGAGGTCATCAATCCGAGCGAGCCGTAACCCTGGGCCAGCGTGTCCGATTGCACGTCGCCGTCGTAGTTCTTGCACGCCCAGACGAAATTTCCGCTCCACTTGAGCGCCGAGGCCACCATGTCGTCGATCAACCGGTGCTCGTAGGTGATCTTCTTGGCCTTGAACTTGTCGGCGAATTCCTTGTCGAACACCTCCTGGAACAAATCCTTGAAGCGGCCGTCATAGACCTTGAGGATGGTGTTCTTGGTCGAGAGATAAACCGGCCAGCCGCGTTGCAGCCCGTAATTGAGACAGGCGCGGCCGAAACCGCGGATGGATTCGTCGAGATTGTACATACCCATGGCGATGCCGGGTTCGGGAAAATCGAACACGTCGTAGCTCACGGGCTTGCCGCCGCCCGAAGGCGTGAAGGTCATGGTCAGCTTGCCCGGCCCCGGCACCTTGAAATCGGTGGCGCGGTACTGGTCGCCATAGGCGTGGCGGCCGATGACGATCGGCGCGGTCCAGCCCGGCACCAGGCGCGGCACGTTCTTGATCACGATCGGCTCGCGGAAAATGGTGCCGCCCAAAATGTTGCGGATGGTGCCGTTGGGCGAGCGGTACATCTTCTTGAGGTTGAATTCCTTCACCCGCGCCTCGTCGGGCGTGATGGTGGCGCATTTGACTCCGACGCCGTATTTCTTGTTGGCGTTGGCCGCGTCGATCGTGACCTGATCGTCGGTCTTGTCGCGGTATTCCATGCCCAAATCGTAGTATTCGAGCTTGATGTCGAGATAGGGCAGGATCAGCTTGTCCTTGATGAACTTCCAGATGATGCGAGTCATTTCGTCGCCGTCCATCTCGACGACGGGAGTCGCCACTTTGATCTTTTGCATGTCGGCCGGGCCTTCTTTGGATGCTGAAGTTAAGAGCCGTTTGCACCGGGGAGGCGCGCGGCGGGCGGGACAATAGCACGGCGAAACCGCCGCGCAAGCGGCGCATCGTCACAAGGCTGCCATGTCACAGCAGCTCGGGCTTGGCGGGCGCGGGGAGCGGGACCTCGGCCAGGGCCGGCAGCAGATCCTCGACCCGGGGCAACAGGCGGAAGAGATCGCGCGTCTCCTGGCGGGCGAAACCCTGCGCGATCACGTGATCGAACAAGGCGACCAGCGGTGCCCAAAAATGCGCCTCGTCGATCAGGAAAATGGGCTTGTCGTGCAAGCCCAGCTGCCGCCAGGTGATGATCTCCATCGCTTCCTCGATGGTGCCGAGCCCGCCCGGCAGAACGGCGAAGGCGTCGGCCAGCTCGAACATCTTCTGCTTGCGCTCGTGCATGCTGCCGACCACGACCAGGCGGGTTACGCCCTTGTGGCCGATTTCGCTCTTATGGAGATGGCCGGGGATGATTCCGGTGACATGGCCGCCCGCCGCCAGCACGGCATCGGCCAGAATTCCCATCAGGCCGATGCTGCCGCCGCCATAGACCAGGCCGACGCCGGCTTTGGCCAGAATTTGCCCCAGCCTCATGGCGCTCTCGCGATAGGCGGGCGCGGTTCCGCTCGCGGAGCCGCAATAGACGCAGACGCGTTTCACCCGGGACATCGATTCACCTTCCATGCGCCCGCATCCTGCCGGTTAACGCGGGCGCGGGAAAGCCCGGCCTTGGCAAGCCCAAGCCGTCGGCGGAATTGACGAAGGCCCGAAGTCCCGGCCGGAAACCGGCGGAAAACCGAGCTTTCGGATTCCGGCACGGAAGTTGCTCTGTGAGGGCTTGAGGAAAAGTAAAAGCCCGTTAACCAAGAACAAGAGATCGGACGATGAAACCCATAATCCTTCCCGCGATGGCGGCGTCGCTGCTGTTTTCGTCGGTGCCTGCCACGGAAATTTCCGCGGCCACCCACCCGCAACTCGGCGGCGCGCTGGCGCTGGCGCTCGCCGGCGCGGCGCTGATCGCCGCGGGATTCCTCCGGCATCGCAAGCCCGCGGCACAAGGCGCCGTCCTTCCGGCCTTGGCCGAAACCTCGCACCAACTCAGTTTCTTCAGGGAGAACGACATGACCCGCAATGGTTTTGACCCGAACGGTTCCGGCGGGGGCGAGGTGATCGATATCACCGAAGCCCGGCTCGAACGCCGCTTGGTTGAACGCGCCGAGCGCGTCTGCGGCCGCTACAGGCAACGCGAGGAGGACAATCATGCGAACGAGAGTCTCGAAGCCTGAAATGGCGTCTTCAAAGCACCGGTCCGGAAAAGACCGGGCGGCCCTCGCGGTCCTCGATCTCGACGACCCAGAGATCGGGATCGCGCTTGATCTGGCGGGCGATATAGGCGTCGGCGGTCTGCTCATCGACGAGAGCCTCGCCGGTTGCCCGGATCCAAGCGCTTTCTCCGTTTTTGCCGCGGGTCTGAGCGAGTACGGAGAAACCGAGATCGCGGCGATTGAGCTTGAGCAGGATGGTGCCGGCGTCCTCGTCGCCCCGCCGCGTCACCGCAATCGGCACGGCGCGAAACGCGCATAGCCGCACCGCCGCCTGAATCACCAGATTTGTCTTGAGCCGCGCCTCCAAGCGCGGCTCAAGCCGTTGCGGGGAAGTTGATCTCGATCATCACCTTGTTGGGATCGGTGAAGAAGATCTGGCGCACACTTCCGCCGGGAACGTCGCGCGCGGTGTATTTGAGGCCGCAGGCGGTGAAATGTTTTCTCATGCCGTCGAAATCCTTGGCCAGGAAGGCGACGTGATCGAAATTGCCGGTATCCTCGCCGTCCGGCCCGGCGCCGATGGCGCCGTTGTCGGGCACCAGATGCACCACCGGCTGCTCGCCGCAATAAAGCCAATAGCCGGGGAAGGTGAGCGGCGGCCGCGGCCCGGCGTAAAATCCCATCACCTTGACGTAGAAATCGCGGGTCTCTTCCATGTTCTTGCAGCGGATGGTGACATGGTTCAGATCGGTCACGGGCATGGTCTTCCTCCTGGGCGCCGACTTTAGCGCCGGATCAGGCGCTTGACCATCCTGGCCGCGCTTTCGCGCGCCGCCAGGACCAGCCCGCCCAGGGTCCCGCGATTGGCGATCACCAGGCCCCAGCGCTCGCGCCTTTGCCCGAGCCAGAGTTTCTTGTAGCCGTCGTCGCCGCGTCCGAAATCCACCTCACGCGGCCGGTCGCGTTCCAGCACCCGTTCCATCATCGCCATGGTCAGAAGCGTGCCGGGCGAATGCTCGTTGAAGCGCTCGTCATGGGCGAGCTTGTAGATGGTGGCGCGGCCCCGCCACAGGATCCAGCACTGCGCCGCCGCGGCTTCGCCGTCCACCTTCAAGACGCCCAGGCGCAACGCGCCCGCCTGCGCCGCCGCGCGGATCAGTTGCGGCATGAATTCGGCATAGGGCTCGGCGCCTTTCCAGCTGGTCCGGTAGACGCGCTGGTAATCCTCGACCGCGTCCTCGACATGGGCCGCGCCGTCGTGGAACACGAATTCGGTTTTGTGCTCGGAGGATAGCTTCTGGCTTTTGCGCCGCCAGGTGTTGCGCAGCGCCGCCGGCCGCGCCTCGACGTAACGCGCGAAATCGAGCCCCGAGGTGTTTTCGTACCAGGTGCCGCTGTCGAAATAGCGGAAGACCGCGAATCCGGCCTGGGCGAATGAATCGGCCAGGGCTTGGAAAGCCGGATCGGCCGGATCGAGCCCGGCCAGCCGCACCGCCGCCCAGCGTCCGGCCTTGATCTGGCGCGCGATGATCCCGAACGCCTCGGCCAGATGTTGCTCGCCGGCGGCGTAAAGCGGCCCGTATTCGGTGCTGTAGTAATTGGACAGGCTCAACAGCCGGCGCGAGCCGGTTTTCGGCGCCTGGCAGACCAGCGCCGCGCGCGGCTTCGCCTCGTCATCGGCATAGAGCCGGGGCGCCGCGCCCCTGTCGGTTCCGTAGTGGAAGAGGACGTGGTACCAGATCGGCAGGGCGAAGAAGCTGCGCTCCGCCGCCTTGGCGAAGAGCGAAGCCAGGGGTTGCGGCAGGTTGGTGAAGTCGGGGTTCTCGAAAACGGCCATCGCGCTGCCAGAATTCTGCGGAAGGTGCTAGCTTACACCGGACATCCCCGCGCCTTGGCGGGAAATCCGGAATCGGAGCGGGATAGCGAGCACGTGGCAAAGGACATCCGCTTTACCTTCCAGCCCATCGATTCGCCGGCCGCTCTCGAATCGGGTTGGCGCGAGTTGGAGGCGCGGTCCGGGCGTTCGTTCTTTCTGTCCTGGGCGTGGATCGGCACCTGGCTTGCCACATTGCCGGCGGAATTCCGGCCGTTCGTGATTTCGGCGCGCGAGGGCGGCCGGGTGGCGGGCTTGGCGGTGGCGATCGCCAACACCGTGCGGCAAAGGCTGCGCACCAAGGTGCCGGGCCTGCATCTCAATTCGACCGGCGATCCGCGCTGGGATTGCATCGCCATCGAGCATAACGGTTTCCTGTGCGACGCGCGCGAGGAAGGGATTATCCTCGACGGCTTCTTCGATTGGTTCGCGCGCGAGACCGCGGACATGGCCGACGAGCTGCGCCTGCCCGGCGTGACCCTGCCGCTCGACACCGAGATGCTGTATCGCCGCGGTTTCCTGCACAGCACCAACACGCAGCCCGGTTTCGCCGTCAATCTCGATTTCGTCGCCAAGGACGGCGACATCGGCGCCGTGCTGAGCGGCAATGCGCGCCAGCAGCTGCGCCGCACCGAGCGCGATTACGAACGCCAGGGCGAGATCGAGATATCCGCCGCGCGCGACGCCGGGGAGGCGTTGGGATATTTCCGCGCGCTCAAATCCCTCCACGTCGCCTCCTGGGAACGCCGCGGCCGGCGCCATTCGTTTTCCGAGCCCTATTTCCAGATGTTTCACGAACATCTCATCGCGCGTGAATTCGCGAAGGGCGCGGTGCAGCTGTTGCGCGTGCGGGCCGGCGGGCGGGATCTGGGCTATCTCTATAATTTCCGCAAATACGGCCGCGTTTCGGCCTATCAAAGTGGCTTCGACGACGCCGACCGCAAGCGCCGCCCGGGCGTGCTGAGCCACAGCCTCGCCATCGGCTGGAACGCGAAAAACGGCGAGCGGGTCTATGATTTTCTCGCCGGCGAGAACCAGATGAAATCCACCTTCGCTACCGACCGTTATGTCCTGACCTGGCAGGTGGTCCGCCGCCCGCTGCTCAAATACCGTCTGGAATCCCTGGCCCGGCACGTGGTGCAGCGGGTGTTCGGCTAGATTGCAGCGCCGCGACGATCTGCGATGCCGCTTCCTCGCCGGTCCGGTACGCGGCGTGTGCGGTGCCGAAATCGGCCGCCGAGCACGCCTCGCCGGCGAAGAACAGGCGTCCGTCCACCGGGCTCGCCAGCACGGCGCGGTCGTCGGCGTGGCCGGGCAGGGCCATGGAATAGGCGCCGCGCGCGTAAGGATCGCCGCCCCAGGCCGAACCGGCGAGCGGCGACAGCTGCTTGCGGATATCGTTGCCGAACAGGCCGGCCAGCTCGCCGATGGCGAAATCCGCCGTGGCATCCAGGCCGCGCTCTTCAAGCTCCGCCGCGAAGTCGCCGCCGTAATAGCCCAGGATCACCGGCCAGCCATGCGGCCGGATCTGATAGGCGCCGGTGCGGCTACCGCCGGTGTCGCCGACCAGGTTGCTGTCGGGCGCAACCGAGTCGAAATCGCCGTCGAGGCGCAGGAAGAATTTATTGACCACATGCATCGGCAGGCCCGCCGCCGCCGCAAGCTTGCCGGGCAAGGCCGGAATAAATCCCACCGCGCCCGACGCCAGCACGTTGGTGGGCAGCGTGACGATGGCGGCACGGGCGAGCAGATCGCCGCGATTGGTTTCGATCCGCACCCGGATTCCGCCATGGTCGATGCGCGTCACGATCGTGTTGAGCGACACCGGCAGGTCTTCGCCGAAACGCGCGATGAGCGCGCCGTAGCCCTCGAGCGCGCGCCAATTGACGTCCGACGGATCGTAACGGCCGTAATCCTTGACCGAGACCTGCTCGAGCTCGGCGCCGTTGGCCCAGGTGCTGATCGCGCGCAGCAGCGGATTCCACTTATTGCCGGGTTCGAGCAGTTCCGCCGCGGCGCGGTCGCCCGGCTCCCCGGAGGCGCGGTCGAGCCGCGCATAGAATTCATCGCGCGCCTTGCGCCATTCGGCATCGGCCGCTTCGCCCTGGCGCCAGGCGACGCGGCTGCCCCAATCGGGCAGTTTCCGGTCGAGCGCGAAACCCAATTGCCCGGCGATGCCGGTCCAGGGATTGCGGTCGGCCGAGTGCAGCCATTCGCAGCCGAGATCGAGCGCCAGGCCGGGCAAGGGACGGGTCGTGACCGCGCGCCCGCCCAGCCGGCCGCGCGCCTCGACCACCACGACCTCGAGCCGCGCCAGCGCGAGCCGCTTGGCCGCGGCGATTCCGGCCGCGCCCGCGCCCACCACCACCACATCGAATTCGCGCCCGCTTGCCGGCATCGCGCTAACCTTCCCGACTGCTTATAGTGATAAGCCTCGATGATCGATCCCGAAACCGTCGCCTCTTTCATCCGCGAGACCGCGCGCAGCGTCATACTGCCGCGCTTCCGCGCGCTCAAGCGCGAAGACATATCCGAGAAGGGCCCGGGCGATTTCGTCACAATCGCCGACCTCGAGGCCGAGCGGCGCTTGTCCGCGCTTTTGACCGGGGCGCAGCCCGGCTCCGCCGTGCTGGGCGAGGAAGGGGCGGCCAAGGACCCGGCTCTGCTGCGCCTGGCTGGGGGCGCGGAGCATCTCTGGATCATCGATCCGATCGACGGCACCAATAATTTCGCGCATGGCAAGCCGGGCTTCGCCGTGATCCTGGCCTATGTCGAGGCGGGAACCGTGCGCGGCGGCTGGCTTTACGATCCGCTGGGCGAGCGTATGGCCTGGGCGGTTCTGGGCCGGGGCGCGTGGTCGAACGGCACGCGGCTCAAAATCGCGCAGCCTCCCGGCAGGATTACGGGCGCGGCTTACGGCAAGGCCGCCTCGGGCGAGCGCGCCGCCAAGGCGCTGAGCCGGAGCGGGCGCGTCGGCGGCATCCGCAACCAGGGCAGCAGCGGCCTCGAATACCTGTCGATCGCCTTGGGCGAGACGCATTTCGCGCTCCATTCGCGCTCGCTGCCCTGGGACCATGCCGCCGGCATGTTGATCACCGCGGAAGCGGGCGGCAGAGCGTGTTTCCTCGACGGCGCGGCTTACGATCCGGGCGTGTTCGACCGGGCCTTGCTGGCGGCTTCGAGCGGTGAGGACTGGCGGATCGTGCATGACGTGGTCACATCTCCGGCGGAGCATCGCCCGGCATGAGCGGCGGAATCATGACAGGCAAGACCGTGGTCATCACCGGCGCCACCTCGGGCCTGGGCTCGGTTGCCGCCGCAAGGCTGGCGGAATTGGGCGCGAAGCTCATTCTGGTGGCGCGCGATCGGGCCAAGGCCGAGGCGATGGCGATCCAACTCCGGGACAAGCATCCCGGGCTCGACGCCGAAATCCACATCGCCGATCTGTTTTCGCTCGGCCAGGTGCGGCGGCTGGCCGCCGACTTGCTGAAGGCCGCGCCGCGCATCGACGTGTTGATCAACAATGCCGGCGCGATCTTCGCCAAGCGCGAAACCACGGCGGACGGGCTGGAACGCAGCTTCGCCCTCAACCACATGGCCTATTTCCTGCTCACCGCCTTGCTGCTCGACCGTTTGAAAGCCAGCGCGCCCGCGCGCATCGTCAATGTCGCCTCCGAGGCGCATCGCAACGCGGCGCTGGATTTCGGCGATCTTCAGACCGAGCGGAACTACAGCGGCTGGCTTGCCTACCGCCGCTCGAAGCTCGCCAATATCCTGTTTACAAGCGAACTGGCGCAGCGGCTTTCGGGTTCGGGCGTGACATCCAATTGCCTTCATCCCGGCTTCGTCGCCACATCGTTCGGCGACAACAATGGCGGCCCGTTCCGCCTCGCGGTCGGCCTGGCCAAGCGCTTCATGGCGATTTCCCAGCAACAGGGCGGCGAGACGCTGGTCTATGCCGCTTCCGCGCCCGAAATCGCGGGCTTGAGCGGGGTCTATTTCGACAAGAACCGGCCGCGCGAACCGTCGGCGGCCGCGCAGAACGCCGAAGCCGCCGCGCGTCTGTGGAATGCCAGCGGGCAACTCGCCTCGCTCTAGCCCGGAACGCGGCGAAGCCTTATAGGAGGGGGCCATGGCGCAACGAAACCCCTATGAGGTGCTGGGCGTCGGCAAGGAGGCCGGCGCGGAGGATATCCGCCGCGCCTACCGGCGGCTCGCCAAGCAGCATCATCCCGATCTCAACCCCGGCAACAAACAGGCCGAAGGGCGCTTCAAGGAACTGAACGCCGCCAACGATATCCTGTCGGACGAAAAGAAGCGCGCGCGTTACGACCGCGGCGAGATCGACGAGACCGGCGCGGAAAAGCCGCAATACGCCCACGCCAATTACCGCGATTTCGCCGAAGGCGCGCCCGGCGCAAAATATCATTCGGCCGAGGGCATGGAGCCGGGCGATCTCGACGATATCCTCGCGATGTTCGGTCGCGGAACGCGCGGCGGCTTCGGCGGAACGCGCGGCGCCAATCTGCGCATGCCGGGCGAGGATTTCCGTTATGTCCTGACGGTGGATTTTCTCGACGCGGTCAACGGCGCCAAGCGGCGGCTCACCTTGGCGCCGGACAAAAGCCTCGACGTCACCATCCCGGCCGGGGTGCGCGACGGGCAGATTTTGCGCCTCAAGGGCCAGGGCGGCGAGGGCATCGGCGGCGGACCGCGCGGCGACGCGCTCATCGAAATCCACGTCGCGCCCCATCCGTTGTTCCGGCGCGAGGGCGACGACATCCATCTCGATCTGCCGGTGACGCTGGCCGAGGCGCAGCTGGGCGGAAAAATCTCCGTGCCGACCCCGGCGGGCGACGTCACCATGACGGTGCCGCCCCATTCCAACACCGGCGGCATTCTGCGCCTCAAGGGCAAGGGCGCGCCCCGGCCGGACGGCTCGCGCGGCGACCAGTATGTCGCGCTGAAAGTGGTCCTGCCCGAAGGCGGCGATCCGGAGCTGACGGAATTCCTGCGCAAATGGGCGCCGAAGCATCCCTATGATCCGCGCCGCGACATGGGCCGGGGGGCGGGCAAACCATGATCAGTTTCGAGGCGGTATGCCGGATGGTGGAAGGGATCGAGCCGCGCGAGCTCGAACGCTGGATCGACGAGCGCTGGGTGCTGCCGGAAAGCCGGTCCGAGGGCTACGTCTTCCGCGAGATCGACGTGGCGCGGGTGCGGCTGATCGTCGAATTGAGGCACGATCTTGCCATCGGCGAGGAAGCCATGCCGGTGCTGCTCAATCTGCTCGATCAGCTCTACGCCATGCGCCGGCGGATGAAGGCGCTGGCCGACGCGCTCGACGCGCTGCCGGAGGAAACCCGGCTAACCTTGCGCGCGTCGTTCGATGACGGTAAGGAAACGGAATGAGACGGCTCCTGTCCGCGCTGGCGTTGCTGTTGCTGCTGCAATCTCCGGCCTCGGCCGCGGGCCAGTTTGACGTGACCGCCAGGTTCAACAGCGGCGGCAATGAATTCGATTTCGCCCAATACACCGAAATCGGCAGCAAGGATAAGATCGCGGTCATCGGCATCGCCATCGGCACGCAACGCACCTCGGTCGCCTTCGACGCCAAGGAATGGGGCAGCTTCGCCGAACTGTGGCAAAAGGCGAAAAACATTCATGCCGCAACCTGGCAGCCGGTCGGCACCTTCAAGGAAACCGGCACCACCGAGGCGGCGCTGCTGACCGTCGCGGCCGGGCCGGGGACCCAGCTCACCATCGCCGGCGCCAAGGGGCCGTTCACCTTCGTGCTGATGCCGGTCGATTATCCCCGGTTCGACGCCGCGGTGAAGCAAATGACGGACTGGACGGCGCAATGAAAACCCCGGCCACGCTCAAACTCTACGACCTCGCGGCCTCCGACGCGGACCGGCGTTTCAGCCCCTATTGCTGGCGCGTGCGTCTGGCGCTGGCGCATAAGGGGCTGGATGTGGAAACCATTCCCTGGCGTTTCACCGAGAAAACGGCGATCGCGCAATCGGGCCAGGGCCGCGTGCCGGTGCTGGTCGACGGCGACAAATGGGTTTCGGACAGCTGGACCATCGCCGAATATCTCGAGGACAAATATCCCGGCCAACCGTCGCTGTTCGGCGGCGCGGCGGGCCGGGCCTTGTCGCGTTTCTATGTCGCTTGGGCGGACGGGGTGATGCAACCCGCCATGCTCCAATTCGTGGCGCTCGACATCTGGAAGCATCTCGATCCCCGCGACAGGGACTATTTCCGCAAGACGCGCGAGGAGCGCTTGGGCATGACGCTCGAGGCTTTCGTGGCGGAGCGGGAGAAATACCTGAAGGGGTTCCGCGACATTTTGACGCCCCTGCGCCTCACCCTCAAAGCCCAGCCCTTCCTGGGCGGCGATCGGCCGCTCCAGGCCGATTACATCGTCTTCGGCGGGTTCCAATGGGCGCGGGCGATCAGCGATTTCGCGCTGCTGGAAGCCGGCGATCCGGTGGCTTCATGGCGCGAACGCCTGCTCGACCTTTTCGGGGGTCTGGCGAGGAAAAATCCTTCAGAATCCGGCTGATGCCGGATGATCTTAATGTCGAGTCGCAGCCTCAGGCGTGGAGGCTCATCACCACCAGCGAGGCGATGACCACGCCGGCAAACTCGGCGCCGGCGGCGATCTGACCCACCAACACGCCGAACAGCGCGCTGGCCAGGACAACACCGCCAATCAGGGTACTCATGGGCTTATGCCCCTCTCGTTCTACCGGACTCACAACGGCGGGGCCCCGGCTTTATTCCACGGCCGAAAAAGGCGGAAATCAAGGCGGATGCGGATGGCTCGCGAAGCGCGGGGCGCTAGGCGCTGTCCCCAAGCCGGCCTATGCTCCGCCGCAACGGTTTTAGGGGGCGTGTCATGAATCACCGAATTTCCGGGCGCGGGAAAGCTTTGCGCCGCCCGGCCATCGCCGCGGCGGTCGCGGCCGGTCTCTTGGTCCTGGGCGCGGCGCTGCCGCCGCGTCCGGCCGAGGCCTTGTCCGCCTATGCCGCCGCCATCCCCGACAACCCGGCCCAGCAAGGCCTCGCCTTCGGCGCCGGCTACAATTACGCCACGCGCGCGGGCGCAGAGGAACGGGCGCTGACGGAATGCCGGAAACAGGCGGGCGATAACGCGCTGTTGGTCTCGCTGTGCAAGATCGTCGATCATTTCGACAACCAATGCCTGTCGATTTCCATGGACCCGCAACCGGGCACGCCGGGCTACGGCTGGGCGATCGGGGCCAATGCCGATGCGGCGAACAACCAGGCGCTGTTGAATTGCCGCCAGACCGCGGGCGCGGATCGCGTCGGCTACTGCGTCGTCTCCTTGACCGATTGCGACACGCTGACGCCGGCCCCGAAATAAACCCGCCGCCCGCAGGGGCGCCGGTGCGGTCGTGGATGCGTTTGCCGCCCGATGCCGGAGAAAAGTGATGGATCGCCGCGAGTGGAAACTGGAACTCTGGCACATCGTTTGCGCCGTCATTATCGGCGCGGGCCTCATCGCCTGGATGGTGTCCTGGGCGCTCGTCTAGCCGCCGCCGGCCGAATTGCGCGCGGTCCGTCCCGCGTCTAATCTGGCGCCCTTGCCGGATTGGGGGACCGGGCTTCCATGATCTTTCTCACCTCGCAACCCTTGTGGTTCCTGGGCATTCTGGTCGCGCTGGCAACATTGCTCGCCATGGCCGGCCCGGCCGTCGTCCGCCGTTATGTCGGCCTCAACCGGCTCGCCACCAACAACGAGGTCGCCGGATTCAAATTCGCCACGCTGGGCGTGCTCTATGCCGTGCTGCTCGCCTTCGTGGTGATCGTGGTGTGGGAGAAATTCAACGACGCCGAGAACGCGGTGGCGCAAGAGGCGGGCGCCGCGGCCACGATCTACCGCCTGGCGGACGGCATCGGCGGCGCGCCGGGCGCGGCGTTGCACGGAAGGCTGTCGGATTACGCCGCCATCGCCATCGCGCAGGACTGGCCGGCGATGGAACAGGGCCGGTTGAGCCCCGCCGGTAACCGCGCGCTCGACAATCTTTACGCGGCGGTCCTGGCCGTCCAGCCCGGCGACCGGCGCGAGGCGGGCCTCCAGACCGAGATCCTTCACCAGCTCGGCGTTCTGACCCAGGCGCGGCGGGACCGGCTGGTGATGGCCTCGGGCGCCGTTCCCGACGTCATCTGGTTCGTGCTGTTCGGCGGCGCCTTGCTGACGGTCGGCTTCACCTTTTTCTTCGGCGCCCGGAACCTGCGGGCCCAGGTGGCGATGACGGGCATGCTCGCCGCGATGATCTTCTCGACGCTGTTCGTGGTCGTCGCCATCGACCGCCCCTTCGCGGGCTCGGTCAAGGTGACGCCCGACGCGCTGGCCTATGTGCTGGCGGATTTCGGCAAGGCGAAGCCCTAGCGGCGGCGGGCGCTACGCCGCTGGCATAGGTATCCTGCAACCTTCACCCTTCGACAGGCTCAGGGTGAGGAAACATTGTCGATGGCATTAAGAAAAGCGCCTTACCCTGAGCTTGTCGAAGGGCGCACAACGCTTATCCAGTGCTCAAAATGAGACGCTACCGGCAAGCGTGGATCCTTCACGCCTCGATCTTGGCGCTCTTGGATAAAGCGGCCAGCGCCTGGGGCGTGTCGATGTCGGTCAGCACCGCGTCGCTCGCGGTTTCCACTTCCGCCACCGCATCGGGATAAATCCCGATCAGATGCTTGGCGCCGGTGTCGCCGGCCAAATTGCGCATCTCGGCGAAGAAACGCTTGCCCCACAACACCGGATTGCCGCGCTTGCCGCCGCTGGTCGGCACCACGATCTCGCGGCCTTCGCCGGGATTGAAGGCGGCCAATATCCGGCCGATATCCGCCGCCGCGATAAGCGGCATGTCGCCCAAACACACCAGCACACCGTCCACATCCGCCGGAAGCGCGGCGAGGCCGCGTTTGAGCGAGGACGAAAGCCCTTGGGCGAAATCCGGATTGTCGACGCACGCGACCGCCAGCCCGGCAAGCGCTTCCTCGATCTTGGCGCGTTCATATCCGGTGACCGCGATCACGGGTTTGAGCCCGGCGGCGAGCGCGGTTTCGGCCACGCGGCGCACCATCTTTTTCCCATCGACGCCGATCAGCAGCTTGTTGACCGCGCCCATGCGCGCGCTGCGCCCGGCGGCCAGCACCAGCGCGGCGATGCGCGGCTTGCTGGGCGCGGTTTCCTCGCTGGCCTGGCCGCGGGGCAGGGGGCGCGAGGCGATTTCCTCCAACAGCCCGCCCGCGCCCAAACGGCGGATCGCGGCGGCGTCGGCCTTCTCGCCCGCGAGCAGCAAACGCAACACGAAATCGAAACCGTTTTCCTTGGGCGAGCGCGCGCAGCCGGGCAGGCCCAACACCGGCACCGCGCCGATATGCGCCGCCAGCAGAAGATTGCCGGGATCGACCGGCATGCCGAACTGGTCGATCTCGCCCTTGCAGGCCAAAATCGCGGCGGGGATGACGTCGCGGCGGTCCACGATCGCCGAGGCGCCGGCGATCAGAATCAATTCCGCGCCTTGTTGCAGGGCCGCGCGAATGGCGGCTTCCAGCTCCGCCTCGCCGTGGCCGACGCGGCGCTCATCCGTCAACGAACTGCCCAGCGCTTCGAGCCGCGCGCGCGAAACGGCCAGCGTCTTGTCGAGAATGCTGTCCTTCATGCCGGGGAGCCTGGTCTGGATCAGCGCCACGCGTTTCGATTGGAAGGGCGCGACGCGCAGCAGTTTTCCGCCCGCGCCGATGGCGGAAAGGCACGCCGAAACCCGCGCCTCCTTCACGGCAAAGGGGATGATCTTGACCGTGGCGACCATCTGCCCGGCCTGGACCAGGCTCATCGGCGCGAGCGTGGCGAGCGTGATCGCCTCGTCGATGGCGTTGAACCGGTCCACGCCCGCGCGGTCGATCAAACACAGCCCGGGCTTTTCCGCGAACAAATTGGCGCGGCCGGTGAAGCCCTTGGCGGCGCGGATATTGCCGCCGGCCAGGCCTTGCGCCAACCGGTCGGCCGCTTCGTTTTCGCCGACATCGCCCGGTTCGAGCCGCGCCGCCATCACGCTGGCGAGGCCCGCCGCTTTGAGCGCGGCGATATCGGCTTCGCCCAGAACCCGGCCTTTCTTGAACACGCGCGTTCCCGCCTTGATGCCGTGCGCCAGGATCGCGCCTAAGGCTTCGCCGAGCGGGGTGGCGCCGAATTTCATGCGGCCGGGGCGGCGGTTTTCCCGCGCGCGGCCTTTTCCTTCAGCCGGTCGGCGTGCAGCACGGAGGTGATCTGCGCCAGCGCCGAAACCGCGATCTCGGCCGGCGAAATCGCGCCGATATCGAGCCCGACCGGCCCATGAATGCGGACGAAATCGGAATCCTTGAAACCCAACTCGCCCAGCCGCCCGAGCCGCGCCGCATGGGTTTTCTTCGAGCCGAGCGAGCCGATATAAAACGCGTCCGAACGCAACGCCGCCGCCAGCGCCGGATCGTCGAGCTTCGGGTCGTGGGTGAGCGTCACCACCGCCGAACGCCGGTCGGGCTTGAGACGGTTCAAGGCCTCGTCCGGCCATTCGGTCGAAAGCGAGACGCCGGGGAAACGCTCGGCCGCCGCGAAGGCGCTGCGCGGATCGATCACCGTGACGATGTACCCGGCCAGCGCCGCCATCCGCGCCAGCGGCTGGGCGATATGCACCGCGCCGACGATGAACAGGCGCAGCTTCGGGTTGAACACTTCGATGAAGACCGCGCCTTGCGGCGTCTCGACCGAAGCCGAGCGGTCGTCGGCCAGCGCGCGTTTCACCGCATCCATCGCCGCGCCGTCGAGCTTGAGATCGCCCGAGAGGACCGTACTCAGCACCAGCGCCTGCTGGCCGGATTTCAAATTCGTGGCGAGCGCGGCGGGCTTGCCCCGAACGCGCGGCTTCGATCGCCTGTTGCAGCAGAGCGAGCTTCATTCGACCTTCTCGACGAAAACCTGAATCTTGCCGCCGCAGGCCAGGCCCACTTCCCAGGCCTGTTCGTTGGTGACGCCGAAATCCAACAAACGCGGCTTGCCGTCCTTGATCGCGGCCAGGCTCTGTTCGATCACCGCGCCTTCGACGCAGCCGCCCGAAACCGACCCCAGAAAAGAGCCGTCCTCGGTCACCGCCAGTTTCGCGCCCACCGGCCGGGGCGAGGAACCCCAGGTCGAAACCACCGTGGCCAAGGCCACGCCCTTGCCCGACTTGCGCCAATTGGCGGCCTTTTGCAGAATCTCCTCGTCGTCGTCCATCTCAGCCCGCTTTCTTTTCCGGTATCCGTTCAAGCTCCGGCCGCCAGTGTTGCGCCGCGTCCAGCCGGCGCGGCCCCACCTGTTTCAAGGCCTCGGCCAGTGCCTCGAGGCTTTCGAGATTATGCACCGGCCGGAATTCGTCGACATGGGGCAGGATCGCCCGCATGCCCAAGGATTTGGGCGCGAAGCCGGCGTAACGCAAGAGCGGGTTGAGCCAGATCAGCCGCCGGCAGGATTTGTGCAGCCGTTCCATCTCGCGCGCCAGCCCTTCGCCGCCGTCGCGGTCGAGCCCGTCGGAGATGAACAGCACCACCGCGCCCTGGCCCAGCACGCGGCGCGACCAACGCCGGTTGAACGCGGCCAGCGACAGGCCGATGCGCGTGCCGCCCGACCAATCCTCGACCGAAGCCGCCACCCGGTCGAGCGATTCATCGACGTCGCGGGTGCGCAGATGACGGGTGATGTTGGTCAGCCGCGTGCCGAACAGGAAGGCGTGGACGCGGCCGCGGTCGCGCGCCACGGCGTGGATGAAATGCAGGAACAGCCGCGTATAGCGGCTCATCGAGCCGGAAATGTCGCACAGCACCACCAGCGGCGGCGGGCGCGAAACCCGGTTCTTGCGCTTGAGCGCGATGATGCCGCCCGCGCGCAGCTGCGCGCGCAACGTGGCGCGCATGTCGATGCGCGCGCCGCGCGGATCTGAAGCGAAACGGCGGGTGGGGTTCTCGGCCAGGACCAGCGCCAACCGGCGCACGGCTTCGCGCGCGCGCGTCATTTCCGCGTTCGACATCTGCTCGAAATCCATGTGGCGCAGCACTTCGCGCGCGGAGAAACTCATGGCGGCGTCGAATTCCTGTTCCGGTTCCGCCTCGCGGGTTTTGCCCGGCTGGTCAGCGGCCAGGGCCTCGGCCAAACGCCGGTGCATTGAAGCGGCTTCGGGATCTGAAACGGCGAGGCTCGGCAGCAACAGCCCCATCATCTTTTCCAACAGCTTCGGATTGCGCCAGAAGATGTGGAAGGCCTGGTCGAAGATCGCGCGCTGGTCGCGGCGGTTGACGAACACCGCGTGCAGCGTCCAATAGAAATCGGAGCGGTTCTCGATCCCCACCTGACGCACCGCCTCGGCCGCGTTCAGCACCTGGCCCGGTCCCACCGGCAAGCCGGCGGCGCGCAAGGCGCGGGCGAAATACATGATGTTGGCGAGCAGCTGGCCGCCATCCCGGGGGGATGATGCGCCTTCCATCGGATTATTTCGCGCCGGCGAGTTCGGCCTTGACCTGGGACAGCAGGCGTTCGGCCTCGCTGCCCTGGATCTTGGCGATGTCGTCCTGGTATTTGAGCAACACACCGAGCGTGTCGTTGATCGCCTCGGGCGTCAGCGCCAGCACGTCAAGCTGCGACAAGGCATGGGCCCAGTCGATGGTCTCGGCGATGCCCGGCAGCTTGAACAGATCGGGCGTGGCGCGCAGCTTCTGGACGAAAGCCACCACCTCGCGCGAGAGCGCGGCTTGCGTGCCCGGCGCCTTGAGCGTGAGGATGGCGAGTTCGCGCTCGGCGCTCGGGATAGTCGATCCAGTAATAGAAGCAGCGGCGTTTGAGCGCGTCGTGAATTTCGCGCGTGCGATTGGACGTTATGACAACAATGGGCGGCTCTTTGGCCTTGACCGTGCCGAGCTCGGGGATGGAGACCTGGAAATCGGACAGCACTTCGAGCAGATAGGCCTCGAACGGCTCGTCGGCGCGATCCAACTCGTCGATCAGCAGCACCGGCGGCCCGGCCAGATCGGGTTTCAAGGCCTGGAGCAGCGGGCGCTCGATCAGGAATTTCTCGGAGAAGATCTCCTCCTCGACGCTGTCCTTGCTTTCGCTTCCGGATTCGGCGAGCCGGATTTCGATCATCTGGCGCGCGTAGTTCCATTCATAGACCGCGGAGGCGACGTCGAGCCCTTCGTAGCATTGCAACCTGATGAGTTTTCGCCCCAATACCTCGGCCAGGACCTTGGCCACCTCGGTTTTTCCGGTGCCCGCCTCGCCTTCGAGAAAGAGCGGGCGCTTCAAGGAAAGCGCCAAATGCACGGCGGTTGCGAGACTTCGGTCGGCGACATAGCTCCCCTGGCCCAGGAGGGCGAGGGTGTCGGCAACGGTCCGGGGCGGGGCGGAAGGCATTGTTTCTCTTGATAAATAGGGACGGGCGCCGCCTCTTTTTAGAGGAAACGCGCCTCGACTTCCATTCAAACCGAATAGAGGCCGTTCGAGGCGGCTTTACCTCGCCGCTTTCTCGATCAATGCCAGCAATCCCTCGAGCAATTGGCGGGGCGTTGGCGGGCAGCCCTTGATGTGCAGATCGACCGGCACCGCCGTGGCTACCCCGCCCAAAACCGCGTAACTCCCGGCGAACAAGCCCCCGTCGCGGGCGCAATCGCCCACCGCCACCACCCATTTGGGCTCGGGCGTGGCGGCGTAGGTCCGCTCCAGCGCCTGGCGCATGTTCCGCGTCACCGGCCCGGTGACCAGCAGCACGTCGGCGTGGCGCGGCGAAGCGACGAAGCGCAGGCCGAAGCGTTCGAGATCGTAAAACGCGTTGCTCAGCGCGTGGATTTCGAGCTCGCAGCCGTTGCAGGAGCCGGCATCGACCTGGCGGATGGAGAGCGAGCGGCCCAGACGGCGGCGCGCGGCGCGGTCGAGCGCGGCGGCCAGCTCGGCCAAAGCCGCGTCGCCGGCCAGGGGCGCCGCCTCGGTCAGCGGCGAATGGATCATTCCTTCGTACAGATGCTTGCGCAACTCAGCCTCTCACAGATCGTGGCCGGAATAGGAGCAATTGAACGATTTATTGCAGAGCGGGAAATCGGCGACGATGTTGTTCTCGATCACCGCTTCGAGCAGCGGCCATTGGAACCAGGATGGATCGCGCAGATGGCAGCGCTCGACCGTGCCGTCGCGGCCAAGCCGCAGCCAGACAAGGATATCGCCGCGGAAGCCCTCGACCAATGCCACGCCTTCGCGCGAAGCCCGGCCGGGCTTGGGCAAAGAAGCGCGGAACCGGCCGGCGGGCAGGCGTTTCAGAATCTGGCCGATCAGATCGAGGCTTTGCTCGACCTCGCGGATGCGGATCCAGATGCGCGCATTGACGTCGCCCTCGCCGCGTACCGGCACCTCGAATTTCAACCGGTCGTAGGGCGCGTAGGCGAAATCCCGGCGCGCATCGAAACTCCTTCCCGAGGCGCGGCCTATGTAACCTCCAGCTCCAAAGCTTCGCGCCAATTCCGGGCGCAGCACGCCGGTGCCGAATGTACGGTCCTGGAGCGAGGCGGTGTTGTCGTAGAGATTGACCAAGGCCGGAAAGCGCCGCTTGGCTTCATCGACCAGACCGCCGATGGCGGCGATGCCGTCCGTGTCCAGATCGGCTTGCGACGCCGCCGGGCAGGGCGCAATCGCGCATCAGCCGGTGGCCGAAAGCCGCATCGGCGGCGCGCAGCACGCGCTCGCGCAATACGCCGCAATGGGCGTGCATGAGCGCGAAAGCCGCGTCGTTGCAGATGGCGCCGATATCGCCGAAATGATTGGCGAGGCGTTCGAGCTCGGCCATCAGCGCGCGCAGATAGTGGGCGCGCGGCGGCGCCTCGATTCCCAGCGCCGCCTCGGAAGCGCGCGCGAAGGCCACGGCATAGGCGACCGTGCTGTCGCCCGAAATCCGTCCGGCGAGCTTGGCGGCGCGGTCAAGATCGGCGCCCTCCATCAGCTTTTCGACGCCCTTATGCGCATAGCCCAGGCGCTCTTCCAGCCGCACCACAGTTTCGCCATTGGCGGTGAAGCGGAAATGGCCGGGCTCGATGATGCCGGCATGAACCGGACCGACCGGAATCTGGTGCAAATGCTCGCCCTTGGCCGGTAGGAAGGAATAATCCGTGGCCGCGCGTTTCCGGTGGCCCGGCCATTGCCCGTGATCGAGCCAGGGACGCATATCCGGCGCGCCCTCGGGCAGGAGGCCGTAGAGATCGTGGATGGTCCGTTCGAGGCGGATCGCCGGCGGATGCGTTTGTCCCACCGAGGGAAAGCGTCCGGTCTTGCATGCCAAACTCAACACGGCAAAATCGCGCGCCGCCTCGTCGAGCAAGGCCATGTGCACGAAAGCCTTGTCGCCCCACAGCCCGAGCAAAGTGAGACGTCCTTGACCCAGCGCGGCCGCCGCGAGAGTCCAGGTCTTGGCATTGACGACGGCGCGCAGCCGGGGCCGGTGCGCCGCCACCTTTTTGCCCTGTCCGACTAAATCCTGGAGTGCACTCATGCGCGCCCTATTTCAACAGGCTGGAGACATGCTGGAACCAGATCACCAGCTGCGGCGGCAGGTAGATGCCGGCGGCGAAGACCAGCGCCAGATGCGCGAACAGCGGCACATAAGACGCCTTGACCGGCGCCACGGCGCCCCGCGGCTCGCCGAAGGCAAGGCCGTTGAGACGCAGCAGCAGCGCGCCGAGCGCGATCAGCAATCCCGCCACCAGCAGAACGGCGAGCAAAGGCTGCCGCGCGAAAGTCGAGCTCACCACCAGGAACTCGCTCATGAAGATGCCGAGCGGCGGAAATCCGGCGATGGCGATCACGCCCACAACCAGGCTCCAGCCGAGCCACGGATGGGTTTCGGTCAAGCCGCCGATATCGGCGATGCGCTGCGTGCCCTTGACCTGGGCGATGTGGCCGACCGCGAAGAAGATTCCCGATTTGGTCAGGCTGTGCATGGTCATGTGCAAGAGGCCCGCGAAATTGGCGAGCGGCCCGCCCATGCCGAAGGCGAAGGTGATGATGCCCATGTGCTCGATCGAGGAATAGGCGAACAGCCGCTTGATGTCGCGGCGGCGGTAGAGCATGAACGCGGCGAAGATCAGCGACACCAGGCCCAGCGTCACCATCAGCGGGCCGGGCGCCACCGCCGCCGCGTTGGCGGAGAGCAGCATCTTGAATCGCAGCACGGCATAAAGCGCGACGTTCAGCAGCAGCCCCGACAACACCGCCGAGATCGGCGTCGGGCCTTCGGCATGGGCGTCGGGCAGCCAGGCATGCAGCGGCGCCAATCCCACCTTGGTGCCGTAACCCATCAGCAGGAAAATGAAGGCGACGTTCAACAGCGCCGGATCGAAGCTGGATGCGTGCGCGACCAGCTCGGTCCACACCATGGCGTCGACGCCCTCGCCGATCACCGGCTGCGCCGCGACGTAGATCAGGATGGTGCCGAACAGCGCCAGCGCGATGCCGACGCTGCCGAGGATGAAATATTTCCAGGCCGCCTCGAGCGCCTCGTGGGTGCGGTAAATTCCGACCATGAGCACGGTGGTGAGCGTCGCCATCTCGATCGCGACCCACATCAGCCCGATGTTGTTCGCCAGCAGCGCCAGGTTCATGGCGAACATCAGGACCTGATACATGGCGTGATAGAAGCGCAGATAGACCGGCGTCAGCTTTCCGGTCTCGATCTCGTGGCCGATGTAACTCGCGCTGAAGACACTGGTGGTGAATCCGACGAAGGTGGTGAGCACGATGAAGACGATGTTGAGGTCGTCGACCAGCAGATAGCGGCCGGGCGCAGGGCGGTCGCCGAACAGCAGCGACAGGGAAACGAGCAGGGTCAGGAAAGCGGCCGCGACGTTGAGCCGCGCCGAAAGCCGGTAACCCGGCAGGAAAGCGAGCAGCGCCGCCGCGCAAAGCGGGATCAGCAGCACCGCCTCCATCCGCTCGAAAGCGAATCCCATCATCGGCGTTCCCCCCGGAACTGGTCCATCGCGCCCACATCCACGGTATCGAAACGCTCGCGGATGCGGAACAGGAAGATGCCGATGACGATGAAGGCGATGAGGATGGAGAAGGCGACGCTGATCTCGACCACCAGCGGCATGCCCTTGGCGCCGGTCGCGGCCAGCACCAGCCCGTTTTCAAGCGACATGAAGCCGATGATCTGGCTCACGGCGTTGCGCCGCGTCACCATGATCAGCAATCCCAGCAGCACGACGGCAAGCGCGAAGGCCAGATCCTCGCGCGCGATCGGCGCGGCGTTGCCGGTCACGCGCAGCATGACCACCATCGACAGCGCCACCAGCGCCATGCCGGCCAGCATGGTCAGGCCGATGCCGACCACGGTTTCGATTTCGCGGTGGATGCCCAGTTGCTGGACGATCCGCCGCAGCGCGACCGGAATGACGATGGCCTTGAAGCCCGAGCGCGAGGCCGGCGGTTATGTAGAGATGCGGCGCGTCTTGGATATAGGCCTGCCAGGCGACCGACAGCGTCAGCACCAGCGCATGCCCGGCATAGACGTTGATCATCGCGTAGAGCCGGTCCTGATAGAGCAGCATGAAGCTCGCCAGCACCAGGCTGCCGGCGAGAAGATGGGCGATGTCGAAGGCGAGATGGCCGCTCATCTAGAAGCTCCGCCGAAACGAAACGCAGCAACATGCCGAGCAATCCCAGCATCAGCGCCGCGCCCAGGAACTGGGGCACGCGGAAGACGCGCATCTTGGCGATGGCGGTCTCGAACACCGCCAGCAGGATCCCGACGACGGCAAGCTTGGCGAGATAGGCGGCCGCCCCGGCGAAATACGCGGCCATGGTTCCTTCCGGCGGCGCCAGGCCCCAGGGCACGAACAGGCAGGCGATCAGCGAGATATAGAGCAGCAGCTTGAGCATGGACGCCAACTCGATGAGCGCCAAATGCCGCCCGGAATATTCGAGCACCATCGCCTCGTGCACCATGGTGAGCTCGAGATGCGTGGCGGGGTTGTCGATCGGGATGCGCGCGTTCTCGGCCAGCGCGACGATGATCAAGGCGATCAGCGCCAGCCCGAGCGAAACGCGCAATCCCACCTCGGGCGATCCCATGAAATCGGCGATGGTCGAAAGCTGGGTCGAGCCGGCGATCAACGCCAGCGTGAACACGATCACGATCATGGCCGGCTCGGCCAGCGAGGCGATCATCACCTCGCGGCTCGAACCGATGCCGCCGAAGCTGGTGCCGACATCCATGCCGGCCAAGGCCAGGAAAAACCGCGCGCTGGCCAAGAGCGCGATGATGGCGATGAGGTCGGCCGACCAGCTGAACATCAGCCCGGTGGCGAAGGTGGGAATCAGGGCCGCGGCCACCCAGGTGGCGGAGACGATCAGATAGGGCGCGACGCGGAACAGCCAGCTGGCGTTTTCCGCCAGCACCGCCTCTTTCCGCAACAGCCGCAGCAGGTCGCGATAGGGCTGGAAGAGCGGCGGGCCGCGGCGGCGCAACAGCCGCGCCTTGACCTTGCGCACGAGGCCGGTCAGCGCCGGCGCGAGCGCCAGCACCAGCAGCATCTGCCGCCAATTGCACGGCGAAATCGCGGATCAGAGCCATATCGCCGCCACCAACAGCAAGAGGATCAAGAGGACGAAGACCAGCATCAGATAGCGCCGGATGGTCAGGAACTGGAGATGGTTGAGCCGCTCCGCCGCGAAATTCACGGCGAAGGCCACCGGCGCATAAAACCAGTCCCACACCGGATCGCGCAGCTCGACATGGAGCACGGCCGGGCTCGGATCGCCGGGCGGCGGCATTTCGACGCGTTCGCGCGCGCCGAACACGACGGCGCCGAAGACCCGGCGGATCGGCTGGGCGAAGCTGCTCGCGGTGTACTGCGTGAACGGGCTCGGATCGGGATAGCCGCAATCCCAGGCCGGCGCGCGGCGCAGTTTGTGCGAGGCCAGGCGATGGATGGCGTAGACGGAAAGCAAGGCCGAGAGCGCGATGAAGACGAAGACCAGCATCCCGTCATAGGAGCTGCGGCTCTCGCTCACCGGAATTATCATGAGCCAGGACAGGGTGCTTTGCGCCGGCATGTGGCCGTCGACCAGGCTTTGCGTCACCGGCGCCAGCGCGTCGATCACGAAGCCGGGCAGGATGCCGGCGAGGAGACACAACGCCGCCAGCAGGAACATGGATGCCAGCGAGAAGTTGTCGGTCTCCAGCGCTTTTTCCGCCGTGTTTCGAGCGCGGCCGGCCGAGGAAGGTGACGCCGAAGGCCTTGACGAAACACGCGCCGGCCAGCGCCGCCGACAGCGCCAGCAGCGCGCCCACCGTCGGGATGAGGATCTTGAGGCCCCATTCCGGCAGTTCGGGGCTGAGCAGGATCGCCTGGAAGGTCAGCCATTCCGAGACGAAGCCGTTGAGCGGCGGCAGCGCCGAGATGGCGACGCAGCCGACCAGGAAGGCGAAGGATGCGAGCGGCATGCGGTGGATGAGCCCGCCGAGTTTCTCCATGTCGCGCTCGCCGGTCGAATTCAGCACCGCGCCCGCGCCGAAGAACAGCAGGCTCTTGAACAGCGAATGATTGAAGACGTGGAACAGCGCCGCGGTGAAGGCCAGCGCCGCCGCCCATTCCATGCCGTCGGCGCGGAAGGCGAGGGCGAGACCAAGGCCGATGAAGATGATGCCGATATTCTCGACCGTGTGATAGGCGAGCAGGCGCTTCAGATCGTGCTGCATCAGCGCATAGAGCACGCCCAAAACGGTGGTGATTCCGGCCAGCGCCAGCACGATCATGCTCGACCACCAGCTCGGCTCGCCGAGCAGATCGAAGACGATGCGGATGAAGCCGTAGACCGCGACCTTGGTCATGACGCCGCTCATCAGCGCCGAGACATGGCTGGGCGCCGCCGGATGGGCGAGCGGCAGCCAGACATGGAGCGGCACCAGCCCGGCTTTCGACCCGGCGCCCAAGCAGCACGAGCACCAGCACCAAGGCGGCGATCAAAGTGCCGGGATGGCCGGCTGCGCGGATCGCGGCGAAAGCCGTAGCCGCCATCCGGTCCGGCGAGCAGGCCGAAGGCGAGAAGCAGGGCGAGCGTGCCGAAGCTCGCCATCAGCAGATAGATGTAGCCGGCGCGGCGGTTCTCCGGATCGCGATGATGCGCCATCACCAGCGCCCAGGAGGAAAGCGACATGAACTCCCAGCACAACAGGAAGGTGAAGGCGTCGTCGGCGAGCACGACCAGATTCATGCCGGCGAGGAAGGCGGGATAGAAAGGCAGCACGCGATGCGGCGCGGTTTCGTGCCGCCCATAGCCGAGCGCGAACAGGCTCGCCGCGACGCCGCCGAGATTGACGACGACCAGGAAAAACGCGGCCAGCGCATCGATGCGGAAATGCGCGCCCAGCCAGGGCAAGCCCAAGGGCAGCACCAGCGTAGAATCCGCCGTCGCCGCCCGCGAGCAGCTGCGCCAGCGCGGAAGCAAGCGCGACCGCCGAGGCCGCAAGGCAGATGCCGTAGACCAACGGCGTGCCGGCTTGCGACGCGCGAGGTCGCGACACCGAGAACCGAGACGGCGAGCAACGCGGCCACGCAGCAGAGGCCGATTACAACGGCATCGGCATTAGCTTCGCTTTCTGGGCGCCTTGAGCCGCACGCCGCGCCCGCCGCCTGGCTGGCGGCGCCCTCGCCGATGAGCTCGATACCGGCCGCGTCGAGCGCGCCGATCAGTGGTCAGGAATGACATTGCCGCGGATGACGCCTCGCTCGCTTCCAAGCGCTGGATGGTCGGCACCGACAGGCCCGAGCAGATTCGGCGAGCGGCGCTGGTCGAACCGAAGAGCGGCGCGCGGCCCGGAGTTGTGCGGCAGATATCACGGCTGAGACATTGAAAATAAGGGTTTACATGAGTTCTAATGGATAAACCACGAGGCCGGGCGAGATCAATGTCTATCCGCCGCTGCGCGCCTTTCGCCGCAGCTTCGGATTGGAATTTACCCCGCCGCCTGGATCGCCCGTTTTGCCATCACGCCGATGAGATGCGCGCGGTATTCGGCGCTGGCGTGGATGTCGGCATTGAGCGCGTCGGCCTTCTGCGCCACGCCCTTGATCGCGTCCGGCCGAGAAATTCTTGGCGAGCGCCGCTTCCATATCCTTCTGGCGGAACACCACCGGCCCGGCGCCGGTGACGGCGACGCGCACGCCGTCCTTGGCCTTGGCCACGAACACGCCGACGATGGCGTAACGCGAAGCCGGGTTGGGGAATTTCATGTAAGCGGCCTTGTCGGGGATGGGAAAGGACACCGCCGTAACGATCTCGCCGGTTTCGAGCGCGGTCTCGAACATGCCCTTGAAGAACTGGTCCGCCGGAATCTTGCGCTTGTTGGTGACGACGGTGGCGTTGAGGGCCAGCACCGCCGCGGGATAATCCGCCGCCGGATCGTTGTTGGAGATCGAGCCGCCGAGCGTGCCGCGATTGCGCACAGCGGGATCGCCGATATGCGCCGGCCAGATTGGCCAGCGCCGGGATCGCTTGCTTGACCTCGGCCGATTCCGCCACCTCGACATGCCGCGTCATGGCGCCGATCACGAGGGCGTTGCCGTCCTTCTTGATGCCCTTCAGTTCGGCATATGCCGCCCAGATCGACCAGATCGCTCGGCTTGGACAGGCGCAGCTTCAAGGAGGGGATCAGCGTCATGCCGCCCGCGACCAGCTTGCCCTCGGCGGCCTTGCCACCAGGCTCGCCGCCTCGGCGACGCTCTTGGCCTTGTGATAGTGGAAATCGTACATGCGCGTTTCCCCGATCCCTATTTCGCCATCGCTTCGGCGCCGGCTTTGATCGCCTTGACGATGTTGTGATAGCCGGTGCAGCGGCAGATATTGCCCTCGAGCCATTCGCGGATCTGCTGCTCGCTCGGCTTCTTGTTGTGCTTCACCAGGTCGACCGCGCTCATCACCATGCCGGGCGTGCAGTAGCCGCATTGCAGACCGTGATGCTCGCGGAACGCGGCCTGCATCGGGTGGAGTTCGTCGCCCTTGGCCAGGCCCTCGATCGTCGTCACGGTGGCGCCGTCGGCCTGCACCGCCAGCATGGTGCAGCTCTTGACGCTGTCGCCGTCGACATGGACGACGCAGGCAGCCGCACTGGCTGGTGTCGCAGCCGACATGGGTTCCGGTCAGCGCCAGGGTCTCGCGCAGGAACTGGACCAGCAAGGTGCGCGGCTCGACGGTGCCGGACGCCTTCTTGCCGTTCACGGTCATGGATACTCTGGGCATGGTACGACGTCTCCCTCGAATTAACCGGCCGCATTCGGCGGGGCGGCCGCTTTATGGCCCCAAGTTTTCCGCCAGCAGGACGCCGCCGTCAAGCGTCAGTGGACGAAGAAATAGAGAATGCCCGCCACCAGCGCCGCCAGGATGGTCACCCACAGGAAAGGCGGCAGGCGGCGGCCCTCCTGATGGGTGAGGAGCTCGGCCGGGGTCGGCGGATGGGGCGCGCGCTCGTCGGGCAGCATGGCGGCAGGGACGGGGGCGGCGGCCGGGGCGCCCACCAAGGCGGCGAATTTGGAAAAGAAATCGTCGGCCATTTTCCGGGCGGCGCCGTCGATCAGCCGCGAGCCGATCTGCGCCAGCTTGCCGCCGATCTGGGCCTCGACCTTATAGGACAGTTTGGTGCCTTCGCCCTCGTCGGCGAGCCGCACCGTGGCGCCGCCCTTGGCGAAGCCGGCGGCGCCGCCCGTGCCCTCGCCGACGATGCGGCAGCCATTGGGCGGATCGAGATCGGTCAGCGTAACCTTGCCGGAGAAGTTCGCGCTCACCGGGCCGACCCGCGCCTGCACCTTGGCGGCGAATTGGGTGTCGGAGAGCTTCAGACATCTCCTGGCAGCCGGGGACGCATTGCTTCAGAATCTCGGGGTCGTTGAGCGCGCTCCACACCTTCGCGCGCGGCGCGGCGATGATGTATTCGCCGGTCATGTCCATGGCGGCCGTCCCTTCCTTCTCCCGCAAGGAAACTAGTCCGGCGCGCCGGCCGGAGCAAGCGCGTCCCGGCGATGCCGGCGTTCTTGCGTTAGCGCTTGCGCGCGAGCGTGACGCCGTCGCCGATGGGCAAGAGGCTGAGATCGATGCGCTCGTCGGCGTGGAGCTTGGCGTTCAAGGCCTTCAACGCCTCGGTGTCGCGGTCGCCCTTGCTCTTGTTGGCGACGCTGCCGCCCCACAGCGTGTTGTCGAACAGGATCAGGCCGTCGGGATGGAGCAGGCGCAACCCGGCCTCGTAATAGCGGTCGTAATTTTCCTTGTCGGCGTCGATGAAGATGAAGTCGAAGGTGCCGGGGGCTCCGGCGGAAATCAGCTTATCGAGCGTCTTCAGCGCGGGGGCGAGTTGCAAGTCGATCTTGTCCGCGACCCCGGCCTCTTTCCAGTAACGCTTGGCGATGGCCGTGGTCTTGGCGTCGGTGTCGCAGCAGACGAGCGAACCGCCCTCGGGCAGCGCGCTCGCCACCCACAACGCGCTGTAGCCGGTGAAGGTGCCGATCTCGAGGCAGCGGCGCGCGCGCATCAGCTTCACCAGGAAGGCCATGAACTGGCCCTGTTGGGGCGGAATCGCAAGCCGGCCCGGGGCAAGGCGGCGGTTTCTTCCCGGAGCCGCTTCATCAGGGGCGTTTCGCGCAAGGAAACCGAAAGGATGTAATCGTAAAGCTTGGGCGTGATGTCCAGGATGCGGACGGTCATGGAGTCTCCTTGAAGGGCGGCATCCTTGCGCTTTTCATGCTAAGCGTATAGGGGATTTCAGCCACGGTTCCGGGGCGTAGCTCAGCCTGGTAGAGCGCCAGCTTTGGGAGCTGGATGCCGCAAGTTCAAATCTTGCCGCCCCGACCACCGGGGCATTGGAAAGACGAGAGAGGAAACAGGGTCCATGCCGCACGCTCGTGATTTACCGCCCCGCCAAGACCGCCATGCAATCGGGCAAGGCCAAGACCGGCCGGTGGCTGTTGGAATACGAAACCGAAACCCCGCGCGAACCCGACCCGCTGATGGGCTGGCGAGCGCCGCGCGACACGCTCAACGAGGTGCATCTGCGCTTCGAGACGCTGGAAGAGGCGGTGGATTTTGCGCAAAAGCACGGCATCGAATATTCGGTGATGAAGCCGCGCGAGCCGCGTTTGGAGACCCAAGAGCTATTCCGATAATTTCCGCTGGCAGCGGCCAAGCTGACGGCGGAAAGTTCGAGGCCAAGCGCCCATAGCTCAGAGGATAGAGCAGCCGCCTTCTAAGCGGCAGGTCGGAGGTTCGAGTCCTCCTGGGCGCGCCAATTTTTTGCGCCTCGGGCGGCCCAAGCCGCCACGCTAAAAAGCAAACCAGCCATCCTGACGCGGCGGTTACATCGAAAATCCCCGGCCGATACCATGAGAGACTTGAGTAGCGCGGGCGCGGAATGCCCGCATCCTCTGCCGGCAAGGAGTGTGTGATGCGTGCTGCGCGTTGGGTCTCGGGCCGCATCCACTACGCCTGGATCGTCGTCGCCATCGCGTTCACTGGTGATCCTGCGGCGGCGGCGTGCGCGCCGCCCCCGGCGTGCTGCTGGTGCCGCTGCAGCAGGACCTTCGGCTGGAGCGCCGCCACCATCTCGCGGCGCCGATCGCATCAACATCCTGCTGCTCGGCGCTGACCGGGCCGTTCGTCGCCGCGCTGATGCAGACGATCGGCATCCGCCGCACCATCCTGATCGGCGCTGGTGCTGCTGCTGGCGGGCGCCGCGGCAGCGCGCTTCGTGACGGCAGCCGTGGCAGCTTGTATCTGACCTGGGGCGTGCTGGTCGGCCTGGGCGCCGGCGCCACCGGCTTCGGCGTCGCCGCCACCATCGCCAACCGCTGGTTCGTCGCCCGGCGCGGCCTGGTGATGGGCCTGCTGACCGCCAGCAACGCCAGCGGCCAACTGGTGTTTCTGCCGGTGCTGGCGCGGCTGGTCGAACGTCGTACGGCTGGCTCAGCGTGCCGATCGCGGTGTCGCTGCTGGTCGGCGCCATGATGCCGTTCGTCTGGCTGCTGCTGGCGGAAAGCCCCGGCCGGTCGGCCTCGGCGCCCTACGGCGCAGACCGCGGAACCGCCGACGCTGCCGCCGCCGGCCAACCCGTTCCGCGTCGCGTTCGGGGCGCTGGCGCGCGGCACGCAGCTCGCGTCGATTTCTGGCTGCTGGCCGGCAGCTTCGCCGTGTGCGGCTTTTCGCACCTACGGGCTGATCGGCACGCACATGATCGCCTACTGCATGGACCACGGCATCCCCGAGGTCACCGCGGCCGGCCTGATGGCGTCGCTCGGCGTGTTCGACCTGTTCGGCACGATTTGCTCCGGCTGGCTGACCGACCGCTACAACCGCGCGTGCTGCTGTTCTGGTATTACGGGCTGCGCGGGCTGTCGCTGCTGGTGCTGCCGTTCACCGAGCTTCGACGCGCTGCAGCCTGTCGATCTTCGCGGTGTTCTACGGGCTGGACTGGGTGGCGACGGTGCCGCCGACGGTGAGGCTGACGAACGAGGTGTTCGGCAAGCAAGACCGCGCCGGTGATCTTCGGCTGGATCTTCGTCGGCCATCAGCTCGGCGCGGCGAGCATCGCCCTGGCCGCCGGAATACTGCGCGCCACGCTCGGGACCTATGCCGTGCCGGTGACGATTTCGGGCGGGCTCTGCCTGTTGGCGGCGTTCGGCGTGCAGTTCATCGGGCGCAAACCGCGCGCGGCGGAAGGGCGCGGGAAATCGGCCGCCGCCGCCGACGCTTGAATTCGGCCCCATCGGCCGAGTCGCAATCGGAAATTCCATGCGCCGCCGGTCGCGGGGAGCGGCGCAAAAATTCGCGCGGCCCGATCTTGGCGCCGCGAATTGGAAATCCGTGAGTCGCGGCAATCCGGGGGATGGCTGTCACCGGAGCGCCGCAAAACCGGAACATTTCCGAAGCGTTGGACTGTTAGAGAATTCGGGATGCGTTCGTTGCAATTCGCCCGAGGTTCCGCATGCTTTTGATGCTTCATCCCTTCGCGTTCCGCAAAGTGGCGAAAAACGCCGCCGCCGCCGGCGCGATCGATCCGGTGGCGCTGACCATGATGGCGGTGAACCAGCTCGGCCCGGCCACTATCCGCACCGCGACCAACGGCAAGTCGCTCAAGGTCGAAGTCGCCGATGAGCGCGTGGCGAAGATCTTCCGGGCCGCGCTCGAGGAGATGCAGAAGAAGCGTTCGACCGACCGGCTGGTGGATATCGTCGTCGCCGCCGCAGCATCCGGCGGAAGCTGAGAGGCGCGTTACTCGGCCGCCGCCAGCAATTCGAGCGCCCGCAACGTGGCGGCATGGCGGATACCGGCGCGACCGCCCTTGAAGATTTGCCGCTCGGTTATGGATTTGCCGCCGCGCCGCGCCACGCCGAAATAGACCAATCCCACCGGCTTGTCCGGGCTCCCGCCGCTCGGGCCGGCGATGCCGGTGACGGCGACGGCAAGATCGACCGGCGCCTTGGCGAGCGCGCCTTCCGCCATCGCCGCCGCGGTCTCCGCGCTGACCGCGCCATGCCGGGCGATGAGCTCCGCGGGCACGCCGAGCAACTCGCTCTTGGCGCGGTTGGAATAGGTCACGAAGCCGCGCTCGACGACGTCGGAGGCCCCCGCGATATCGGTCAAAGCCGCCGCGACCAGACCGCCGGTGCAGGATTCGGCGGTGGCGAGGGTCCACTTCTTGGCGCGGCAGCGCGCCAGCACGGTTTCGGCCAGGCGGTTTAGATCGTCAGAGCGCAAGGATGTGCTCGCCGATGAGCAGGACGAGGGCGGCGTAAAGCGCGGCGGCGACATCGTCGGCCATGATTCCCAGCCCGCCGGGAAATTTCTCGATGTGACGGATCGGAAACGGCTTCAGGATGTCGAACAGGCGGAACAGCAGGAACCCGGCAAGGTAAAACAGCGGATCGAGCGGCACCACCGCGAGCGTCAGCCATTGTCCCGCCACCTCGTCGATCACAACAAAGCCCGGATCCTTGATGCCGCTCGCCCGTTCGATGCGGCCCGCCGCCCAGCAGCCGACGGCGAACACCGCGAGGGCGGCGATCAGCAATCCCGATGCTCCGGCATAGGCCGCGATGATCCAGGCGAAAGGCAGCGCCGCGAGCGAGCCCCAGCTGCCCGGCGCCCAGGGCAGCAATCCGCTGCCGAACCAGGTGGCGAGCAGTGCCGCCGGGTGCGAGGACGGCAATCCGGTTCTGTGCATGGCGCCTAGAACGGCAGGCGCAACGTCGCCACCGCCTGCGCGGCGATGCCTTCGCCGCGCCCAGTGAATCCCAGTTGCTCCGTCGTGGTCGCCTTGACGCTGACGCGCTTTTCATCGAGTTCCAAAATCTCGGCGACGCGCTTCACCATGGCCGCGCGGTGCGGGCCGATCTTCGGCCGCTCGCAAATCAGCGTGACGTCGACATGGCTGATGGCGCCACCCGCCTGTTTGACCAGATCGGCGGCATGACGCAGGAATTTGTGCGAGGGCGCGCCGCGCCATTGCGGGTCGCTCGGCGGAAAATGCACGCCGATATCGCCGGCGCCGAGCGCGCCCAATATGGCGTCAGTCAGCGCGTGCAAGCCCGCATCGGCGTCGGAATGGCCGACCAACGCCTTGTCGAACGGCACCTTGACGCCGCACAGCCAGACATGATCGCCGGGCCCGAAAGCGTGCACGTCGAAGCCCTGGCCGGTCCGGACTTCGCCCAACCGCCCGGCCAAAATGCGCGCCGCCCGCGTCAGATCCTCGGCCGTGGTCACCTTGATGTTGTCCTCGCTGCCTTCGACCAGCCGCACCGGCAATCCGGCGCGCTCGGCTACCGCGGCGTCGTCGGGCAAATCCTCGCCGATGACGGCGCGATGCGCGGCCAGTATCTCCTTATAGCGGAATCCCTGCGGCGTTTGCGCCCGCCACAGATTGGCCCGGTCGATGGTTTCGGCGACCGTGCCGCCGAAGCATCGCTTCACCGTGTCGAGCACCGGCAGGGCCGGGATGGCGGCAGGCGTCCGGTCCAGGGCGGCGAGCACGCGGTCGACCAATCCGGCGTCGAGGAAAGGCCGCGCGCCGTCATGCACCAGCACGCGCGCGGGGTTCAAGGCGGCCAGGCTTTCAAGCCCGAGCCGCACGGAATCCTGGCGCTTGGCGCCCCCGGCCACCGGCGGCAGCAGATCGAGGCCCAACGTCGCCTGCTCGTAGAGGGCGGCGTCGCCGGGATCGAACACCACGCGCACGGAGGAGATCCCGCCATGGCGGGTCAGGCTGTCGAGTGCGTGGCGCAACAGCGTCTTGCCGCCGAGATCGAGATATTGTTTGGGCCGGGCTCCGCCAAGCCGCGAGCCGCGGCCGGCGGCGACGACAAGCGCGATACAGGAGGAGGACATGGGTGAGCCAAGCTAAACCATGGCCGGGCCTCATACCAGAAGCGCGGGCGCGGCCAGGGCTGGAAACCGGGCCCGATCGAAGCGTTAACGCCGGTCGCTTACGTCAACGAAGTTATGGTTAATGCGGGCCGGGCGAAGGCGAAAAATTAACCCAAGGACCGGCCAAGCCGTTTGCTGTGGATGAGCGCAGGTGACGTCGTGATTCAGGTTGCATTGCAATAAGGTGACGTTATGCTATGCTTAATAAATAGCCATTGGCCCTCGGTGCTTAAAATATGAGCATTATCCTAGGAAAGCTGCGGATCGAGGAGCCGGTGATCCTGGCGCCGATGTCGGGGGTGACCGATCTGCCGTTCCGGCATCTGGTCAAATCCTTCGGCGCGGGGCTGGTGGTGTCGGAGATGATCGCCAGCGCGGCGGTAATCCGCGAAAGCCGCCGCTCATTCGCCATGGCCGCGAGCGAACCCGAAGATCAGCCGATGGCGGTGCAGCTCGCCGGCTGCGAGCCCGCCGTGATGGCCGAGGCGGCGAAGCTCAACGCCGATCGCGGCGCCGCCATCATCGACATCAATTTCGGCTGCCCGGTGAAGAAGGTGGTGAACGGCCATGCCGGCTCGGCGCTGATGCGCGACGAGCTTCATGCCGCGCGTATTCTCGAAGCCACGGTCAAGGCGGTCGATCTCCCGGTTACGCTCAAGATGCGCACCGGCTGGGACGACGGGAGCCGCAACGCGCCGCGCCTCGCCAAGATCGCCGAGGATTGCGGCATCCGCATGATTTCGGTGCATGGCCGCACGCGCTGCCAGTTCTACGAGGGCAGGGCCGATTGGGGCTTCATCCGCTCTGTCAAGGAAGCGGTCAAAATTCCGGTCATCGCCAACGGCGACATCGTGACGCTGGAAGACGCCAGCGCGGCGCTCGCGCAATCGGGGGCGGACGGGCTGATGATCGGCCGCGGCGCCTATGGCAAGCCGTGGTTCGTCCGGCAGGTGATTCATTTCCTCAAGACCGGCCAAAGGCTCGCCGATCCGCCGCTCGAGGAGCAGATGGGCGTGTTGCTGCGCCATTACGACGACATGCTCTCTTATTACGGCGCCACGGCCGGCAGCCGCATGGCGCGCAAGCATATCGGCTGGTATTCCAAGGGCCTGCCGGGCTCGGCCGAATTCCGCGGCGCCGTCAACCACGTCAACGATCCCAATGCGGTCAAGGCCATGATCCGGGCCTTCTATGCGCCGCTGATCGCGGTCAAAGAGGCGGCCTGACATGGCGATCAGCAGCGTCTTCAAGCGCAAACCGCCCGAGCTGCCGATCGAGGCGGGGTTGATTCTTTCGGCATTGCCCGATCCGGTGCTGGTGATCGACCAGGACGACCGGCTCGTCTATGTCAATGCGGCGGCCGAGAATTTCTTCGACAGCGGCGCCACGACGCTGCTCGGCGCCAAGCTCAAGGATATGCTGCCGGCCGACGGACCGCTGTTCGCGCTGATCGAGAACGTGCGGCTGACCGGCCACAGCGTGTCGGAATACGGCATCACGCTGGAGACGCCGCGTTTGCCGGTATCGCGTTTCGTCAACATCCAGGCCGCGCCCCTGTCCGAGCCGCATGGCCGCGTGGTGGTGATGCTGCAGGAGCGCAGCATCGCCAACAAGATCGACCGCCAGCTGACCCACCGCAACGCCGCGCGGTCGGTCACGGCCATGGCTTCGATGCTGGCGCATGAGGTGAAGAACCCGCTTTCCGGCATCCGCGGCGCGGCGCAGCTCTTGGAGCAGAATGCCGGCCCCGGCGACCGCGAATTGACCCGGTTGATCTGCGACGAGGCCGACCGTATCTGCGCGCTGGTCGACCGCATGGACGTGTTTTCCGACCAGCGGCCGCTCGAGCGCGGGGCGGTCAACATCCACGAGGTCATGGAGCGCGTGCGCCGGGCGGCGGGCTCGGGCTTCGCCCGCCATGTCCGATTCATCGAGGAATACGACCCGTCGCTGCCGCCGGTGCACGGCAACCGCGATCTGCTGATCCAGGTGTTCCTCAACCTGGTCAAGAACGCGGCCGAGGCCGTGCCCGAAAAAGGCGGCGAAATCCAGCTTTTGACCTCTTATCAGCAAGGCGTGCGCCTGGCGGTGGCCGGCAGCGACAGCCGCGTGCATCTGCCGCTGGTGGTGTCGGTGATCGACAACGGCGAAGGCATTCCCGAGGATCTGCGCCCGCATCTGTTCGATCCCTTCATCTCGACCAAGCGCAACGGCAAGGGACTGGGCCTGGCGCTGGTCGCCAAGGTGGTGGGCGATCATGGCGGCGTGATCGAATTCGACAGCCAGCCGCGCCGCACCACGTTCCGGGTCTATCTGCCGGTGGCGCCGCGCGGGACATCGCCCCATCCGGCGCCGGCGCCCAAGGCTGTCGTCATGACCGAGCCCTCGACCATCCTGGTCGCCGACGACGACCGCGCCATACGCACGGTGCTGACCCAGGCGCTCGGCCGCCTCGGCCACAATGTCCGCACCACCGGCAACGCCGCCACGCTGTGGCGCTGGGTGGAGGACGGGGAGGGCGATCTGGTCATCACCGACGTGGTGATGCCGGACGAGAACGGGCTCGACCTCATCCCACGCATCAAGAAGCTCAGGCCCGAATTGCGCATCATCGTCATGAGCGCGCAGAACACGCTGATGACGGCGGTCAAGGCGACCGAGCGCGGCGCCTTCGAATACCTGCCCAAGCCGTTCGATCTTCACGTGCTGGTCAATCTGGTCGAGCGCGCGCTGACCGCGCCGCATGCCGGGCCGCCGGTCTCTGCGGAAAACGCCGAGACCGAGGAGCAATTGCCGCTGATCGGACGCTCGCCGGCGATGCAGGAGATTTATCGCGTGCTGGCGCGGCTCATGGGCACCGACTTGACGGTGATGATTACCGGCGAAAGCGGCACCGGCAAGGAGCTGGTGGCGCGCGCGCTGCACGATTACGGCAAGCGGCGCGCCGGGCCCTTCGTCGCCGTCAACATGGCGGCGATTCCGCGCGAGCTCATCGAGAGCGACCTGTTCGGCCACGAGAAGGGTTCCTTCACCGGCGCGATGGCGCGCGGCGTCGGGCGCTTTGAACAAGCCCAAGGAGGAACGCTGTTCCTCGACGAGATCGGCGACATGCCCTTGGAGGCGCAAACCCGGCTGCTGCGCGTGCTGCAACAGGGCGAATACACCACCGTCGGCGGCCGCACGCCGATCCGCGCCGATGTGCGCATCATCGCCGCGACCCATCGCGATCTGCGCCAGTCGATCCGGCAAGGCCTGTTCCGCGAGGATCTGTTCTATCGCCTCAACGTGGTGCCGCTCCGGCTGCCGCCGTTGCGCGAGCGCACCGAGGATATTTCGGCGCTGGTGCGGCATTTCTTCCAGCTGGCGCAGAAGGAAGGCCTGCCGACCAAGACGCTCGATCAGGCGGCGATGGACCGGCTCAAGACCTATCGCTGGCCGGGCAATGTGCGCGAGCTCGAGAATTTGGTGCGCCGCCTCGCCGCGCTTTACTCGCAAGAGGTCATCGGGCTCGACGCGATCGAGGCCGAGCTGGCGGAAACCGCGCCGACCTCGGCGCCGCGCGAGAACGTGGTCAATGAGGGGCTGTCCGCCGCCGCCGAGCGCCATTTGCGCGAATATTTCTCGGCGCATAAGGGCGGGCTGCCGCCGGCCGGGCTCTATGACCGGGTGTTGCGCGAGATCGAGCGCCCCTTGATCCAGCTCACCCTGGGCGCCACCCGCGGCAATCAGCTGCGGGCGGCCCAGCTCCTGGGATTGAACCGCAATACCCTGCGCAAGAAGATCCGCGAACTCGACATCGATATCGGCCGCGGGCTGAAGTAATCCAGGCTTGGCCAAGCCCAAACCGGCCCCTCAAGTAACGGAATAACATCGTAAAATAAGCCACTTCCCGGCCACGTGGCTTTTGTGCAACAGTGTTGTGCAACAGTCCGGAAAACCGGCTGGGGGAGGGCGGCAATTCCCGTATGAGCGTTTCTCGAGAAATCGTGCTGTGGTCGCGGCGGGTGCGGTTGCCGCGCAAGCTGGCGCTGGCCCTGGGCGCCGCGACGCTGATTTCGGCGCTGGTCACCATCGCCATGCTGCGCGAAATCCCGCCCTTCAACAGCCGCCCGCATCTCGATCAACTCATCCTGCTGGTCAATCTGGTTTTGCTGCTGCCCTTGATCACCGTGGTCGCCTGGCGGCTGGTGCAGGTCTGGGCGGAGCGTCGGCGCGGCCTGGCCGGCTCGCGCATCCACATCCGCCTGGTCGTATTGTTCAGCCTGGTGGCGGTGATCCCGACCATCATCGTCGCCGTCTTTTCCTACATGATGTTCAGCTACGGCGTGCAGGCATGGTTCAGCGATCGCGTGCGCACCGCGTTGCAGCAATCGCTGGCCGTCGCCGAGGCCTATCTGCACGAGCATCAGCAGGCCATCCGTTACGACATCGTCAGCATGGCCAACGATTTGAACCGCAATGCCGGCCTCTTGATCATCAACCCGGCGCATCTCAACGAATTGGTCAACGCCCAGGCCGCCTTGCGTTCCTTGAACGAAGCCATGGTGTTCGACGGCACCGGCCGCGTGCTGGCGCGCAGCGAATTCACTTTTTCGCTGGGATTGCAGCCGCCGCCGGAATGGGCAATGCAACAGGCGCGCGCCGGCAACGTCGCGGTGATGACAAGCGACAATGACGACCGCGTGCGCGCGCTCATCAAGCTCGAGCGTTTCGGCGACGTGTTCCTCTATGTCGGCCGTAACGTCGATCCCACCGTGCTGGCGCGCATCGAGCAGACCCAAAGCGCGGTGGCGCAATACGAACAGATCGAAGGCCAGCGCTCCGAATACCAGATCGCCTTCACCATGGCGTTCTTCGCCGTGGGATTGCTGCTGCTGACCGGCGCGGTGTGGGTGGGATTGACCTTCGCCATGCGGCTGGCCCGTCCGATGAGCGCGTTGATCGTGGCGGCGGAGAAAGTCCGCGGCGGCGATCTCACCGCCCGCGTGCCGGTAACCGAAGGGGAAGAGGAGTTCGGCTCGCTGTTCCGCGCCTTCAACCGCATGACCAACCAGCTCGAGACCCAGCAGACCGAGTTGATCGAGGCCAACCGGCAATTGGATCAACGGCGGCGTTTCACCGAAACCGTATTGTCGGGCGTTTCGGCCGGCGTCATCGGCCTCGATCAGGAAGGCCGTATCAATCTGCCGAACCGCTCGGCCTCGGAATTGCTGAGCATCGATCTCGACCAGATGATCGGCCAGGATCTGGCCGAGGCCGTGCCCGAGATGGCCGGCCTCATCGACCAGGCGGGAATGCGGCCCGAGCGCCTGGCGCAATCGCAGATTCAGTTGCATCGCGAGGGCCATACCGCGGTGTTGCTGGTGCGGATCGCCGCCGAACGGATCGAGGGCGAGGTCAAGGGCTATGTCGTGACCTTCGACGACGTGACCGGGTTGATTTCGGCCCAACGCAAGGCCGCCTGGGCGGACGTGGCGCGGCGCATCGCGCACGAAATCAAGAACCCGCTGACGCCGATTCAACTCTCGGCCGAGCGCCTCAAGCGCAAATATTCGGGCGAAATCCGCAGCGATCCCGAGACCTTCGCCATCTGCACCGACACCATCATCCGGCACGTCGCCGATATCGGGCGCATGGTGGACGAATTCTCCTCCTTCGCGCGCATGCCGGCGCCGGTGATGAAGGACGAGGATCTGGCCGAAATCGTGCGCCAGGCCGCCTTCCTGCAACGCACCTCGACGCCGGAGATCCGCATCGAGCTCGATCTGCCGCAGGAGCCGCTGCGCGTGCTGTGCGATTCCCGCCAGATCAGCCAGGCGCTGGTCAATATCCTCAAAAACGCCGCCGAGGCAATTCACGCGCGTCCCACCGGGGCGCCGCCAGGCCATGTCCGGGTGAAACTCACCGAGGATCAAAGACGCGTCACCTTGGCCGTCGAGGACAATGGCTGCGGCCTGCCGCAACAGGAACGCGAGCTCCTGACCGAGCCCTATGTGACGACGCGCGAAAGCGGCACCGGCCTCGGATTGGCCATCGTCAAGAAAATCATGGAAGACCATCACGGCGAGATCGTGCTCGAAGACCGCGAGGGCGGCGGCGCGCGCGTCAAGCTGGTCTTCAACCGGATCGAGCCCCGTTCGGCCGAAAAGCCGCCGTCGCGCGGCATGGAAATGGAAACCGCCGGCCATGGCACATGACATTCTGGTTGTCGACGACGAAGCCGACATTCGCGCGCTGATCTGCGGCATCCTCAAGGACGAGGGCTACGAGACGCGCGAGGCCGGCAACAGCACCGAGGCGCTGGCCGCGATCCGCTCGCGCCGGCCGACCATGGTCGTGCTCGACATCTGGCTCCAGGGCAGCGAGATCGACGGCCTCGAAATACTCAAGATCATTCGGCGCGAACTGCCCAACCTGCCGGTGGTGATGATCAGCGGCCACGGCAACATCGAGACCGCGGTGGCCTCGATCAAGATCGGCGCCTACGACTTCATCGAGAAACCGTTCAAGTCCGACCGGCTGCTGCTGATCATCGATCGCGCCATCGAGGCGAACCGCCTCCGGCGCGAGAACGAGGAACTAAAACAGCGCGCCGGATCGGATGACGAGCTGGTGGGCGGATCGCATGTGATCGCGCAGCTGCGCCAGCAGATCGAGCGCGTCGCGCCCACCAACAGCCGCGTGCTCATCACCGGCGCGCCCGGCACCGGCAAGGAGGTGGTGGCGCGGCTGCTGCATGCGCGCTCGAAGCGCGCGCGCGGACCCTTCGTCACGTTGAGTTGCGCGACCATGCGCCCCGAGCGGCTCGAAATCGAGCTCTTCGGGGCCGAAGCGGGAACCGAGGGCAGCCCGCGCAAAGTGGGTACCTTCGAGGCGGCGCATGGCGGCACGCTGTTCCTCGACGAGGTCGCCGACATGCCGCTTGAAACCCAGGGCAAGATCGTGCGCGCCTTGCAGGAGCAGACCTTCGAGCGCGTCGGCGGCGGCTGGGTCAAAGTCGATGTCCGCGTCGTGGCGTCCACCAACCGCGACTTGCCGGCCGAAATATCCTCCGGCCGCTTCCGCGAAGACCTTTATTACCGCCTGGCGGTGGTGCCGTTGCATGTGCCCGATCTGCGCGCCCGGATCGAGGACATCCCGGCCTTGGCGCGCCATCTCATGATGCGCGCGGCGGAAAGCGCGCGATTGAGCCCGCGCGAATTCGGCGAGGACGCCATGGCCGCGCTCCAGGCCTATGAATGGCCGGGCAACGTGCGCCAGCTCAGGAACGCGGTCGATTGGGTGCTGATCATGGCGGCCGGCGATCCACGCGAGCCGGTGCGCGCCGACATGCTGCCGAGCGAGATCACCGCCATCGCTCCCGCCGTGGTCAAATGGGACAAGGGCGGCGAGCTGATGGGCCTGCCGCTCAGGGACGCGCGCGAGATGTTCGAGCGCGAATACCTGCTGGCGCAGATCACCCGCTTCGGCGGCAACATCTCGCGCACCGCCGCCTTCGTCGGCATGGAGCGTTCGGCGCTGCACCGCAAGCTCAAGACCCTCGGCGTCGGCGGCGGCGCCGTCGCGGGCAACGGCGAGCGTCCGCAACAGAAGCTCGACGCCTAGTTTCCCGGTTGGCATCCATGTCGCGTATCGCCTATGTCAATGGCCGCTATCTTCCGCACCGCGAAGCCGCGATACACGTCGAGGATCGCGGCTTTCAATTCGCCGACGGGGTCTATGAAGTCATCGCCGTCAAGGACGGGAGCTTCGTCGACGAAGCGCCGCATCTGGCGCGGCTGCATCGCTCGCTCGGTGAATTGAAATTGCCGGCGCCCATGTCGGACGCCGCGCTCAAGGCGGTGATGCGGGAAACTTTGCGCCGCAACCGCGTCAAGGACGGCATTCTCTATCTCCAGGTGACGCGCGGTTCGGCGCCGCGCGACTTCGCCTTTCCCAAGAATGCTGCGCCGAGCCTGGTCATGACCGCGCGGGCGCAAAAGCCGCTCGATCCCCGGATCATCAGCGAGGGGGTGGATGTCGTAACGCTGCCCGACATCCGCTGGGCGCGGCCCGACATCAAATCGGTGGCGCTCCTGCCCAACGCGCTCGCGAAGCAGCGCGCCAAGGAAGCGGGCGCCTACGAGGCCTGGCAGGTAGACCGCGAGGGCAACGTCACCGAGGGCACGTCGAGCAATGCCTGGATCGTGACGGCCAAGGACGAGATCGTGACGCGCAAGGCCGATCAGGCCATCCTCAACGGCGTGACGCGGCAAAGCCTGCTGAAGCTGGCATCCGCGGCCGGATTGAAGCTGGTCGAACGGCCCTTCAGCGTCGCCGAGGCCAAGGCTGCCCGCGAGGCCTTTCTCACCAGCAGCACAAATTTCGTCGTGCCGATCGTGCGCATCGACGAAGCGCAGGTGGGGGAGGGGCGGCCGGGCCCGTTGGCGCAACGCATGCGCGCGCTTTATGCCGGACACGCCGAAACCGCCGGCAAGAGTTCATGAGCAAGCCGATAAGGCCGAAGGCCGTCATCTTCGCCCCGTCGCCGGAGGCGACAAAATCATGAAACCGGCGCACGCCAAGCCGTCCGCAATCATCTTCGATTGGGACAATACCCTGATCGACAGCTGGGAGACCATCCACGAAGCGCTGGTGATGACCTTCGCGGAAATGGGCCACAAGCCCTGGACGCTGGCCGAAACCAAGCGGCGCGTCAGCCACAGCCTTAAGAACAGTTTTCCGAAACTGTTCGGCGAGCGCTGGACCGAGGCGCGGAAGATATATCTGGATTCCTATGCCGCGATCCATCTCGACCGCATCGCGCCCATTCCGGGCGCCGAGGCCTTGCTGCGCGATCTGCACGCAAAGGGCTTTTATCTCGCCGTGATCAGCAACAAGACCGGGGCCAGCTTGCGCATCGAGGCCGCGCATATCGGCTGGGCGGGCTATTTCGCGCGGCTCATCGGCGCGGGTGACGCCAGCCATGACAAGCCCGACCCGGCCGGCTTCGGCCTGGCTCTCGAAGGCAGCGGCATCGATCTCGGGCGCCTGGTCTGGTATGTCGGCGACACCGCGCTCGACATGGAAAGCGCCAATGCTGCGGGCGCCACCGGCGTGCTGCTGGGGGAGCCCCTGAGCCCCGCCGAGGAACTGGCTAAGTTCCCGCCCGACCTGCGTTTTCCGGGCTGCGACTCACTGCGGCAATATCTCCTGAGCTTGTGATTTCCATTCGGCCGCAATTTTGCTATCAATGAGGTTGAGCCCTTGGAGGCTCCAACCGGCAGATAACGGCAAGAAGGAGGGGAACCCCCATGTCGGAGAAGTCACAAAACGTTCAGGATGTCTTTCTTAATAACGTTCGCAAGAACAAGACTCCGGTGACGGTATTCTTGGTCAACGGCGTCAAGCTGCAAGGCATCATCACCTGGTTCGATAATTTCTGCGTGCTGTTGCGCCGCGACGCGCATTCGCAGCTGGTGTACAAGCACGCGATCTCGACGGTGATGCCGGCGGCGCCGATCCAGCTTTTCGAGCCCGGCAAAGAGGGTGAAGAAGCTTGATGGAATGACGGCGGGCGAGAGCGGAGATAGGGCTTCCGTCGGCCGCTGTCTGGTGGTTCATCCGGTCCTGAAGCGCACGGCCGCGCGCGCCGGCGCGTCGTCGCGTTCGCCCGAAGCGCGGCTGGAAGAGGCGATCGGCCTGGCGCTGGCGATCGCGCTCGACATCGTCCACGCCGATATCGCCCGGGTATCGTCCTGGAATCCTTCGACGCTGTTGCCTTCGGGCACGGTCGAGAATCTCGGCCGCGTCATCGCGGAAAAGAACATCGGCGTGGCGGTGATCGACGCCCCGGTTTCTCCGGTGCAGCAGCGCAATCTGGAGAAGGCCTGGAAATGCAAGGTGATCGACCGCACCGGGCTGATCCTGGAGATTTTCGGCGAGCGCGCCCGCACCCATGAAGGACGGTTGCAGGTCGAGTTGGCGGCGCTCGAATACCAGCGCTCGCGGCTGGTGCGTTCCTGGACCCACCTGGAGCGGCAACGCGGCGGTTTCGGCTTCGTCGGCGGCCCGGGCGAAAGCCAGCTCGAAATCGATCGCCGCCTCATCACCGACCGCATCGTCATCCTCAAGAAGGACTTGGCCGCGGTCAAGCGCCGGCGCGAGCTTCACCGCGGCGCGCGCAAGCGCGTGCCTTATCCGGTGGTGGCGCTGGTGGGCTATACCAACGCGGGAAAATCCACATTGTTCAACCGCCTGACGCGCGCCGAGGTTTCGGCCGCTGCCCGGCTGTTTGAAACGCTCGATCCGACCATGCGCCGGCTGCCCTTGCCCTCGGGCCGGCAGGGAATCCTGTCCGATACGGTGGGGTTCATCTCCGATCTGCCGACGACGCTGGTTGCCGCGTTCCGGGCGACGCTCGAAGAAGTCGCGGAATCCGATCTGATCGTGCATGTGCGCGACGTCCATCATCCCGACAGCGAAGCGCAGCGCGAGGACGTGCTCGCCGTGCTGACCGAACTGGGATTGGGCGAGCGGTTGGAAAGCGGCATGATCGAGGCGCTCAACAAGATCGATCTGCTGCCCAAGGCCGAACGTACCGTGCTGAAAAACCAGGCGCGCCGCAACCGCGACGCGGTGCCGGTCTCGGCCAAAACCGGGGAGGGGTGCGACAAGCTCCTGGCGCTGCTCGATGAGCGGCTCGATGTCGGGCGGAGCAAGCTCAAGCTCGACGTGCCCTTGAGCGACGGCGCCGCGCTCGCCTGGCTCTATGATCGCGGCGCGGTGATGAGCCGGAAGGACGACGACCACATGGCGCATCTCGTGGTGAAGTTGAGCGAGGCCGATCTCGGCCGTTTCCGCGGCCGGCGCATCGGCCATTGAGGATCGAGGGAGGCGGCGATGAAATTGGCATTCTTGGGACTGGGCGTGATGGGCTATCCGATGGCGGGACATCTCGCCAAGGCGGGACACCAGGTCACGGTCTATAACCGGACGGCGGCCAAAGCCCAGGCCTGGACGAAGGAGCATGGCGGCGCGGCCAAGCCATCGCCGCAAGAGGCGGCAACGGGCGCCAAGATCGTCTTCCTGTGCGTCGGCAACGACCACGATCTGCGTGAAGTGGCGCTGGGGCCCAAGGGCGCGCTCGCCGGCATGGGCAAGGACGCGATCCTGGCCGATCACACCACGGCCTCGGCCGAGGTGGCGCGCGAGATTTTCACGCGCGCCAAGGAGAAGGGCGTGGGATTTCTCGACGCGCCGGTTTCGGGCGGGCAGGCGGGGGCGCAGAACGGCAAGCTCACCATCATGGTCGGCGGCGATGAAGCGGTGTTCAAGCGGGCCGAACCGGTGATGGCGCATTACGGCCGCGCCGTGACGCTGATGGGGCCGGCGGGCAACGGCCAGCTCACTAAGATGATGAACCAGATCTGCATCGCCGGGCTGCTGCAAGGCCTGGCCGAGGGGCTGAATTTCGCCAAACGCGCCGGGTTGGACCCCAAAAAGGCGGTGGACGTGATTTCCAAGGGCGCGGCGCAATCCTGGCAGATGGAAAACCGGGCCGGCACCATGATCGACGGCAAGTTCGATTTCGGCTTCGCGGTCGATTGGATGCGCAAGGACCTGGCGATTTGCCTGAACGAAGCAAGACGCAACCAGTCGCCCTTGCCGGTGACCGCGCTGATCGACCAGTTCTACGAGCGCATTCAGGAACGCGGCGGCGGTAGATGGGACACGTCGAGCCTCATTCAACTTTTGATGAGGGCCTGATAAGCTACTTATTCTAAAGCTTTAATTTTCTGCCATTCCGCTTCCATCTCTTCCAACGAGCAGGAAGCCAGATCCCGGCCGCGCGCCGCCAACGCGGCTTCGACCGCGCCGAAACGGCGCTCGAATTTGCGGCAGGCTTGGCGCAGCGCTTGTTCGGGATCGGCATCGAGTCGCCGCGCCAGATTGACCACGGCAAAGAGAAGATCGCCGAGTTCGTCCTCGATCCGTTCAGGCGGCGCGTGATCGGCGATTTCTGCTTTAAGTTCGGCGATTTCCTCGGCGATCTTGTCGAAGATGGGCGCGGTTTCGGGCCAATCGAAGCCCACCCGCGCGGCGCGCTTTTGCAGCTTTTCGGCGCGGGAAAGCGCGGGCAGGGCCAAGCCCACGCCATCGAGCGCGCCGGGCCTTTTGCCCGATGCCGCTGCCTGGGCGCGGCGCTCCTGGGCTTTTTGCTCCTCCCAGGCCAGGCTTTGCGCCGCCGCGCCGGCGATGGCCGCGCCGCCGAACACATGCGGATGGCGTTTCACCATCTTGTCGGAAATCGCCTTGGCGACGTCGGCGAAGGCGAATAAACCGGCTTCCTCGGCCATCCGGGCGTGGAACACCACCTGGAGGAGGAGGTCGCCCAACTCGTCCCGGAGCGCCACAGGGTCGCCGCGCTCGGCCGCTTCAGCGACCTCGTAAGCCTCTTCGATAGTGTAAGGCGCGATCGAGGTGAAACTCTGCGCGCGGTCCCACGGGCAGCCGGTTTTGGGGTCGCGCAGCTGGGCCATGATGCCGAGCAGGCGGGTGATTTCCGGATCGTTCATGCGGCCCTCCTCAAAGCCCGTATATCGCATAATGTATATTATGGGAAATAATAGATATATAAGGTATACCAAGGCTCTTAGGATCAAATCTCATAACTTACTAGACCTCCAAAACCTGCCCGTCATAGCCCGGCTCGACGCCCTTGGGCAGTTCGCGGCACAGGGTTTGGTAGTCCATCAACTCGTCCATGTGGGTCAGCACCGCGCGCCGCGGGCTTCACCCGCGCGATCCAGCCCAGGGTCTTTTCCAGATGGCTGTGGGTCCGATGCGGCTTGCGGCGGATGCAATCGACCACCCAGATCTCCACCCCGTCGAGCGCCTTGAACGCGGCCTGGTCGAGATCGAACACGTCGGTCGAATAGGCGAAACGGCCGAAGCGGAAACCGGTGGTTTCGGAAAAACCGTGGTTCTGGACAAAAGGCACGATACCGATGCCGGCGACATCAAAGGGTCCGGCGATCGCCACCGGCTGCAAGCGCGGCCTGTAATAGAACGCCTCGAGCCCGGGCTTGGCCGGCGCGAACACGTAGCCGAAACGGCGCTCGATGTCGTCGAGCGTCTGGCGCGTGGCATAGACCGGGATCTCGGCCTGCATCAGCTGGTTGACCGAGCGCAGATCGTCGATGCCGTGGAGATGGTCGGCATGGGCGTGGGTGAACAGCACGGCATCGAGGCGTTTCACGCCCGCGTCCAGCAATTGCGCGCGCATGTCCGGCGAGGTGTCGACCAGGATGATCTTGCCCCGCTCCTCGACCAGGATGGAGGCGCGGCGGCGGCGGTTTTTGGGATTGGCGGGATCGCAGGCGCCCCAATCGCCGCCGATGGGCGGCACGCCCCAGGACGGGCCGCAGCCGAGAAGCGTGACCTTCATGCCCCCACCTTTACCCTTCTCCGCTCGCGCGGGAGGATGCGGGAGAAGGCGATGCGAATTCGGGCGGTTTGGCCTTGGCGAACAGGCGGAAGAAATTCGCGCTGGTCCGTTCGGCCAATTCCTGCGGCGACACGCCTTTCAGCCCGGCGACGAAGGCGGCGGTGTGGACCAGGAAAGCCGGCTCGTTGGTCTTGCCGCGCAACGGCATCGGCGCGAGATAGGGCGCGTCGGTTTCGACCAAGAGCCGGTCCAACGGGATATCGCGGGCGATGGCGCGCAGCTCCCCGGCGGTCTTGAAGGTGACGATGCCGGAGAGCGAGATATAAAATCCGAGTTCGAGCGCCCGCTCCGCCAGCAAACGGCCGGTGGAGAAGCAATGGATGACGCCGGCCGGCGGCTTTTCCTCGGCCAGGACGGAAACCGTCTCGGCGTCGGCGTCGCGGCTGTGGACGATGAGCGGCAATCCGGCCTCGATCGCCGCGCGCGCATGGATGCGAAACGCGGTTTCCTGGTCGGCGCGCGGGCTGTGGTTGTAGTGGAAGTCGAGCCCGGTTTCGCCGATGCCGATCACCTTGGGATGGCGGGTGAGGCTCGATATCCCTTCCGCCCCCGTCCCTTTCTCCGCCGCGGCTTCATGCGGATGGGTTCCGACCGAACACCAGATGTCGGGATCGGTTTCGGCTATGGCGCGCACCTGCGGAAACTCGGCGAGCTTGGTGCAGATCGTGACCAGGGTCGCGACGCCGGCGCGGCGCGCGCGGACGACGATATCTGCGCGCTCCGCTTCCGGCGCGAAATCGAGATGGCAGTGAGAATCGACCAGATACAATTCTTCCGTCCGATGTGACGGCCTTATCTTGCCGGCCGAAGCCCGGTCAGGCCGGGCGGGAACGTCGCTTCCCGAGGTAGTAGCCGAGGAAGCCGACGACGACAAGCACGGCGCCGCCGCCCGCGATCATGATTCCGCTGCGGCCGGCGCCGAAGAATCCGCCCACCTGGTCCTTCACGCCCAATTTGGCGAATTTGTCGGCGATGTCGGGAACGGCCAGCTTGGCCGCCGCCATATCGGCGTCGCCGCCCGCCTTGTCGCCCTTGAGGTGCTTGGCCAGCCCCCGGCCATAGAGCGAATAGGTCAATTTCGGATTGGCGCTCAACGCCGCGTCGTAATCGGCGATCGCCGCGTCGGCATTGCCGAGCTTGAGATTGATGAAGCCGCGGCTGTCGAGCGTGGCCGCGTCGCCGGGCCGGAGCCGCAAGGATTCGTTGCAATCGGCCAGCGCCGCCTGCATCTGGCCGGTGACGCCCTTGTACCAGCAGCGGCTGTTCAAGGCCGAGGCATTGTCCGGATCGAGCTTGATGGTTTGATCGAAATCGGCGATCGCCTGGTCGTATTTCTCCTGGTCGGTATAAACGCGGCCGCGGCCGTAATAGGCCTCCGCATAATCCGGCTTCAGCGCGATCGCCTGGCTGTAGTCCCGGATGGCGCGGCCGTCGTCGCCTTTCTTGGAGTAGGCCAGGCCGCGATTATTGAACGCCAGGGGGTAATTGGGCCGGAGCTTGATGGCCTGATCGAGATCCGCGATGGCGTTGTCGTATTGACCCAGGATGCGGTACTCGTCGCCGCGGTTGTTGTAAGCGGTGGCGTAGTTTGGATTGAGCCGCAGGGCCTGGTTGTAATCGGCGAGCGCCTGATCGTTCCGGCCCGTGCTCGAATAGGCGTTGCCCCGGTTGTTGTAGGCGATGGCGTTATTCGGCTTGAGCTGGATCGCCCGGTTGAGATCCTGGATGGAACGGTCGTAATCGCCCCGGTCATAATCGACGACGCCGCGTTCGCTAAAGGCGCTGCCATAGTTGGGGTTGAGGCGGATCGCCTGATCGCAATCCTGCGCCGCGCGGACGTCGTCGCCCTTGTTGTGATAGGCGATGCAGCGGTTGGTGAAGGCGATGGCGAGATTGGACGCGGTCTCGCGGCTCGACAGGATCAGGGCGGTGCAGCCGCCGATCGAAAGATCGGGATCGTCGGCTATGCAAAGCTTCCAGTCTGCGTTGCGGTTTTGCGCCGATGCGGATGCGGCAAGCGCAAGACTGGCGAACAACGCCAAAGCCCAAATCGGCCGATGCATTCCCCCTCCCCTTTTACTCGTCCGGCGCCGCCTACTCGTTTACCTCGAGGCGGGGCGTGTCGATGCGTTCGCAATTCAGGCGGCCTTGCAACAGGCAATCCTCGAGCTTCGAGGTCGCGGCCAGGCCTTCCATCACATAGAGGCCGATGACGCCCAGCAGCAGCGCGGCCGCCAGCCCGGCGAGGCTGGTGGTGAAGCGCCGTTCGTCCTCGAGCCGCTCCCGTTCGCGCCGTGCGTGCTCGTTCAAGGGAAAGCCGAACTTTTCGATCTCCATGGCGCCCTATCATGCCATGTTTCGCGGGCTTGGGCGAGAGCGCGCTCGCGGCCCGGCCTCAATTCTTCATCTGGTCGGCGGTATTGAGGTCCTCATTGGCCTTGTCGAACTGGCCCAGTTCCTGATAGGCCACGCCGCGATTGTGGTAGCACACGCCGCAATCGGCCTTGATGGCGATCGCGGCGGTGTAATCGGCCACGGCATGCTCGTAATCGGTCTTGCCGTAATAGGCGTTACCGCGGTTGAAATAGCCGTCGAATTCGCCGGGCTGGAGGCTTATGGCCTGGTTGAAATCGGCGTATCGCTTTGTCGAGCTGGCCCTTTTGGTCGTAGGCCAGGCCGCGATTGTTGAAGCAACGGCCGCAATCGGGCTGGAGCTGGATGGCGGCGCTGTAATCGGATATCGCCAAATCCCAGCGCCCTTCCTGGTAATAGGCCGAGCCGCGCCCGTCATGGGCGAGCGACTGGTTGAAGGGCGAGATGTTCGCGGTGGCGAGCGCGCTGGTGTAAAGCCGGATGGCTTCGACGAAATCCTGCGCGCGGGCGGCGGTTTGCGCGGCGTCGATGTCGGTGAGCGCATCGGCGCGCGCGATCTGGGCGGAAAGCATGAGGACCAGAACGGCCAGCGCGCGTCTCATGTCGCCGCCGCCGCTTCGACGTAGCGCGGAAATATCCCGGCGGGCTTGGGCAGGGCGGCGCCGGCGAATCAGCGCCGTGGCCAGCGCGGCGAAATCGCGTTTGCCCGGCGGGATCGGGAGCTGGTCCAAAAGTTTTGCCGCCGCTTCCGGCACCAAGGGCTGCGCCAGGATGGCGAGATGGCGGATCGTTTCCGCCAGCACGTAAAGCACCGTCGCCATGCGCGCCGTGTCGGTCTTGCGCAATGCCCAGGGCGCTTGCTCGTCGACATAGCGGTTGGCGTCGCCCACCACCTGCCAGATCGCCTCGAGCGCGCGATGGAAAGCTGGCTCGGCATTTCCGTCCGCACCTGCGCCAGCAAGGCCGCGCGCGGATGCCAGCAGCGCCTCGTCCGCCTCGGTCAGCGCGCCGGGCTCCGGCAGCTGCCGCCGCAATAGCTCTTGATCATCGACAACACGCGCTGCGCCAGATTGCCGAGCCCGTTGGCGAGATCGCCGTTGATGCGGCCGACCACGGCGCGGCGCGAGAAATCGCCGTCCGATGCCGAACGGCAGCTCGCGCAGCATGAAATAGCGCACCGCGTCGACGCCGTATTGCTCGACCAGCTGTTGGGGCGCCACGAAATTGCCGAGCGACTTCGACATCTTCTGGCCTTCGACCGTCCACCAGCCATGGGCGAAGACGCGCTTGGGCGGCGTCGAGACCCGCGGCCATCAGGAAGGCCGGCCAATAGACCGCGTGGAAGCGCAAGATGTCCTTGCCGACCATGTGCAGGTCGGCCGGCCAGAAGGTCTTGTAATCGGCGGCCTCGGTGTCGGGATAGCCGACCGCGGTGATGTAGTTGGTCAGAGCGTCGAGCCAGACATACATCACATGCTTCGGGTCGCCGGGCACCGGCACGCCCCAGTCGAAGCTGGTGCGCGAGATCGAAAGATCGTGCAGCCCGCCTTTGACGAAGCTCACGACCTCGTTGCGGCGCGTTCGGGCCGATGAAATCGGGATGCGCCTCGTAATAGGCCGAGCAGCCGGTCCTGCCAGGCGGACAGGCGGAAGAAATAGCTCTGCTCCTCGACCCATTCGACTCGGCGCCCGATGGGGCGCGCCTCTCGCCGTCGGCGCCCGTGACCAGCTCGCTCTCGCCGTAGAAGGCCTCGTCGCGCACCGAATACCAGCCGGCGATAGTTGCCGAGATAGATATCGCCGCGGCCCTTGGCGTTTGCCGGCATCTCCTGCCACAGCGCCTGGCACGCCTCGATGTGGCGCGGCTCGGTGGTGCGGATGAAATCGTCGTTGGAGATGTTCATCAGCCGGCCATGTCGCGGAAATTCTGCGAGACGCGGTCGGAGAAGGTCTGCGGCATCGATGCCCGGCGCGCGCGCCGATTTCGTCGACCTTCTGGCCGTGCTCGTCGGTGCCGGTGAGGAACATGACCTCGACGCCGTCGAGCCGCATGAAGCGCGCCAGCGCGTCGCACGCCACCGTCGTATAGGCATGGCCGAGATGCGGCGAATCGTTGACGTAATAGATCGGCGTGGTGAGGTAGAACGGCTTGCCGCCGGCATCGGGAGATCCTCGACGACGGGCCTCAAGCGGCGTTTCAGCGCGCCGCCTCTTCAAGCGCAAAAAAGGCGTTCAGCACGACCTGCTTGCGGTCGAGGTTGATGCCGTCCGCCTGCGGCGAAGAGTTGGTCGCTTTTCCCACACCTCGACCCATCGATCAAGGCCCGCCGCGCCGCGAGGCGCGCCAGCGGTCTCGCCTTCACCGCCTCGATGCCGGCGCCCTGCCGCCGGCGGTCAGCCGATCAGCGGCGAGCGCAGCCGGGCAAAAGCTCGACCAGAGGCGGAAGCTCTTCCCTTCGTCGCGCGCCAACCGTTCGGCGAAACCATGCAGCGCCGCGACGTCCATGTTGGGGAGTGCGGCCAGCAAGTCGATACATGTCGCGATAATGGCCAGTCCTTCCGCCGCCGCCAGATCAGGGCCCGGCCGATGCTGCCCTCGGCGAGCGCGCCAGCGCCGCTGCTTCGGCCGGGCCGAGATCGGGCCGATGGCGGACGAGCAGCTCGGGCCATGGTCTCGGCGGCAGGGGCTTCAGAGCAAGCTGCGGCAGCGCGAGCGGATCGTCGGCAGCAGCCGGCCGGGATTGTGGCTCGAAAGCAGCAGCACGAGCGCTTGCGGCGGCTCTTCGAGCAGCTTGAGAAAGGCGTTGGCGGCGTTGCGGTTCATCTCATCGGCGCCGTCGACGATCACGACCCGCCAGCCGCCCTCGGCCGGGGTCAGCTGCAGGAAGCCGCCGATGGCGCGCGCGTCATCGACGACGATCTCGCTCCGCTGCCGCTTGCGCTTCGGATCGAAAGCCGCGCTCGACGACGAGCAGGTCGGGATGGCCGCCGGCGGCGACGCGGCGGAACACGGGATGGTCGGGCGCGATGGCGAGCGATTCGGCCTTCGGCGGCGCGCCGAACAGCCCGCCGGCCGGCGGCCTCGGCCAGCAGAAACGCGCGAAGCGATAGGCCAGCGTCGCCTTGCCGATGCCGCGCGGCCCGGTGATCAGCCAGGCATGCGGCAGCCGGCCGGAGTTGAAGGCCGAGCAGCGCCGCTTCGGCCGCCTCGTGGCCGAGCAGCGCGGGGTTCTCGCGCGGCGGCGGCATTTCCGGCGCCTCGCTTTCGCCCGCCGGTTCCTCGAAATCCTCTTCGCTCATGCCGCCATCTTCATCAAAGCGCGGCTTGAAGCCGCTCGCGCAGCGCCGCCTTGATCGCCAGCGCGACCGCGGCCAGGCTTCCCGCGCATCGATGACGACGCAGCGCTGCGGCTCGCGCTGGGCGATCGCGAGGAAACCCTGCGCGGACGCGCTCGTGGAAATCGCGTCCCATGCGCTCGAAACGCGTCCTCGCGGCCTGCGCGCGCGCGTCCAGGCCGAGCTCGACCGGCAATCGAGAATCAGGGTCAGGTCGGGCGCGAAATCACCGGCGATCAAGCGATGCAGCCGCGCGAGCCGCTCGCGCGGCGACGCCGCCGCCATAGCCCTGATAGGCCACGTCGAATTCGGCGAAGCGGTCGCAGATCACCCAATTGCCGGCATCGAGCGCCGGCCACACGGTCTCGACCAGATGGTCGCGCCGCGCCGCGACCATCAGCAGCGCCTCGGTCTCGGCGTCCCAGCGCTCGTGTGCGCCGGCGACCAGGAGCGCGCGGATTTCCTCGGCGCCTGGCGCGCCGCCGGGCTCGCGGGTGACGACGGCCTCGATGCCGGCCTCGCCCAGCGCCTCGGCCAGCAGCCGCGCCTGGGTCGATTTGCCGGCGCCCTCGCCGCCTTCGAGCGTGATGAAGCGGCCGCGTTCCGTTTTTCGGGCTCAGTTGCGCTTCCCGCAGATGAGATAGCCCGCGGCGGCCGCCTGCGCCCGAACGGGCCGAGCCGGTCCACCGGCTGCGCCGCGACCAGCGGCACCTCGATGGTCGTCGATATCGGGCGCGGTGATCACCAGCTTGCCGACGGTCTGGCCTGCGCCACCGGCGCCTGCACCGGCCTGTCATAGACCGCGTCACCTTCATGTCGCGCGCGCGCGTTGCGCGGCAGCGTCACCACCACATCTGCGCGACCGTCACCGGCACCTTCGGCTCGGCGCCGAGCCAGACCGGCGCCTCGTCGATCGGATCGCCGGCCTTGACGAGCTTATAGTCGTTGAATTCGCGATAGGCCCAATCGAGCAGCTTCTCGCCTTCCTGCGAGCGCTCCTTCATGCTCTTCATGCCGGCCAGCACCTCGATGATGCGGCGGCCGTTGCGCAGCGCCGAGGCGTGATGCCGTAGCCGGCCTCCTCGGTGTGGCCGGTCTTCAGCCCGTCGACGCCGAGATCCTTGTAGAGCAGCGGATTGCGGTTGCCTTGCTTGATGCCGTTATAGGTGAACTCTTTCTCGGAATCGTAATGATAGTATTCCGGGAAATCGGGGATCAGGTGCCGCGCCAGCGTCGCGAGATCGCGCGCGGTCATGTAATCGTCGGGATCGGGCAGGCCGTCGACATTGGCGAAATGGCTGTCGTTCAGGCCGAGCTTCTGCGCCTTCTCGTTCATCAGGTCGACGAAGGCCTGCTTGCTGCCGGCGAGACCCTCGGCCAGCACGACGCAGGCGTCGTTGCCGGATTGGATGATCATGCCGCGGATCAGATCCTCGACCTTCACCTGCGCGCCGAGCGGCACGAACATCTTCGATTCGTCGGTCTTGTGCCAGGCCTTCTCGCTGACCGGCAGCGTGTCGTCGAGCTTCGCCTGCCGCTTTTGAGCTAATCGAAGACCACATAGGCCGTCATCATCTTGCTCATCGAGGCCGGCGGGATGCGCTCATCGGCGTCCTTGTCGAGCAGCACCGCGCCGGTGTCGAAATCGATCACGAACCCGTTGCGCGCCGGGTGTCGATGGTCGGCGCCGCCGCGCGCGCAGGCGCGAGCCGGGGCAATACAAGCGAGCAGCAGGGCGAGGGCAACGGGACGGTCGGCGAAGGTGGATGAAGCGCATATGTCATTCATGCTCTGGGTTCGAGAATGGCGGGATGATAGCGCCAATGCGCTCCGCTCAATTGACGACGATTTGCGCCTGGCGGCGCCGCTGACGATGACCTGGTTCAGAAGCGTCCGCATCGTAACATGCGACCGGCCCGAGCCGCACGCGATAGACATCGACGCCGCTGACCTTGGCGTCGATGCTGGCGTGCCGAGCCGTCGAGCCGTGCCTTGAGCCGCACGGCATTGTCGGCTCGAGAAGGCGCCGGCCTGGATGTAGATCTCCGACGGCTTCACCGGCACGATCTTGACCGTGTCCGGCAGCGGCGGCTCGGCGATCGGCTGGCGGGGCGAGCGGCAGCGGCTGCGCCGGCGGCGCCGGCGGGAGCGGCGGATCGGCGGCGGCGACGCGACAACGCCGGGCGGCGGCGGCAGCGTTTCCGCGCTCACCTGGGCGACCGGCGCGGCTGGCGGCGGCGCCGCGGCCGATCTCGGCTCGCCGCCTTGCGCTCGGCGAGGCTTGCCACCTGGATCGATTCCGGCACCACGATCTGCACCCGCACTTTCGCGGTGCCTTGCCCTCGAAGCCGAGCAGCTGCGCGGCGCGGCGCGACAGGTCGATGATGCGGCCGCGCGCATAAGGGCCGCGATCGTTGACCCGGAGCTCGATCGAGCGGCCGTTGTCGAGATTGGTCACCTGCACGACGCTCGGCATCGGCAAGGTGCGGTGCGCCGCGGTCAGCGCGTTCAGGTCGAAGATCTCGCCATTGGCGGTGTATTTGCCGTGGAACTGCTCGCCGTACCACGAGGCGATGCCGGTCTCGTCGTAGGTCCAGTCTTCGGCCGGGTAGTACCAGGTGCCGTCGATCTGATAGGGCTGGCCGACCTTGTAGATGCCCTGCCGCCGCCGGGCGGCGGACCGGCGCCCGCCGGATTCCGCCGAGCAGCCGGCCAACGCGAGGGCGAGCGCGCCGAAGCCGAGGACGAGAGCGAAACGGTGAAACATCGTCTGGGTTGCATCGCGTCCAGCGAATTGTCGGCCGACTCTATGTCAATCGACGCTGTCGGCAAGATAGCCGACGGCCACCGCGAAAAAGCTCGAATTATTCCAGCGCAGGATCCGCTGAAATTGTCGTAGACCAGCAAGCGGGCCCGTCCGCGCCCGCCGGCTGCGAGCAAGCGCGGCGCTCGATCGGCGCATGTCGGGCAGCGCGCTGCCGTCGACGCGTGACGCCGAGCGCCGCCCAATCGGCGAGCGGCGCTTCTGCGCTCATCCCGATCAGCGACGGATCGAAGCCGGCGGCAGCGTCACCGCCCCGCCCCAGCCCTGTCGCCATGCCAGCCGGCTCGCGAGGTAATTGGCGATCGAGGCGAACACATCGTCGGGCTTGTTCCAGATATCGGGCGTGCCGTTGCCGCTGCTAGCTCACGGCATATTTCAGAAAGCTCGACGGCATGAACTGGCTCTGCGCCCATCGCGCCGGCCCAGGAGCCGATCATGCTGCGCGGATCGATATGGTCGCTGGTCGATGATGATGCAGCGCGTTGATCAGCTCCTTGCGGAAGAAAGCCGCGCGCCGGCCGTCATAGGCGAGCGTCGCCAGCGCCGCGACCACCGGATAAGTGCCGGTGCTGCGGCCGAAATCGGTCTCGATGCCCCACAGCGCCACGATGTAGCGCGGCTGCACGCCGTAGCGCTGCCGATACCTCGTCGAGCAGGCCTTGTTGTCGGCTAGCTTGTGCGCGCGCCGGCGTCGATCCGCGCCGGCGTCACCACGCGGTCGATATATTGCTCGAAGGTGAGCGTGAGTCTCGGGCTGGCGCGTGATCGAGCTCGATGATATGCGGGACGGAACTGGCCGTGGCCAGGGCGCGGTCGAGCGTCGCCGCCGTGATGCCTTGCGCCAGCGCATCCTGGCGGAAATCCTGGATGAAGGCGGGGAAGCCAGCGGCGTCGGGCATGAGCGGCGTCGGGTGCCGGCGGTTGCGCCGGCGCCGCTGGCTGTTGACTCTGAACCTGCTGCTGCTGCGCCTGTGGTCGGCCGTCCGCTGCGGCGGCTGTTGTTGCGCGCAGGCGGGCAAGGCGGTCAGCCCGGCCAACACCGCAATGGTCAAGAGAGACGCTGCGCGGCGTCATCGGGCGATCACCAGCGCCGCCGCCTTGGCGCGGAGTTCGTCGGGAATGACGGCCGAGCGGCGGATCTCCAGATCGAAATGGACGCCGGCTTGAAAACAGCGCGCGATGCGCTCGCCGTCTTTCACCGCGACCAGATCATGCACCATCTTCAATGAGGATTTTCCGATCTCGAGCAGGAAGCTGCGGCCGGCGGGATCTCCATCCCCGCCCCCGGCTGCCATGCCGACAAAGCCAACCGCAACTCGAAAGTCGCAAAGCCGCGCTTCTCGTCGTGGATGTAGTCGCCGGTCATGCCCAGCGCCACCAGCAGATGCGACGAAGCGGTCGAGCAGCGCCGGACTATGGCCGAAAATCGATAGCTGGCCGCGCTCGTCCAGCTCCCAGCTTTTGACGCGGTCGCGCATGGTGGATGCCGCGCCATGCGATGCGGGCAGCGATATCGCGGCGAAGGCTCGGCCCGCCAGGGCGCGACCGACGCGTCGAGCTTCGATTTCAGTCCGCCGCGCATGGTGAAGTCGCGCGGCGCCAGCGCATGCTCGGCCTGGGTGGTGACGGTGCCGTCGCTCGCCAGCAGCTCGTGGCCGATGCGCACCTGCTTCTCGCCCTTGGCCCCTTCGCCGGTTCCGATCACGGCGCTGCGGATGGAGATCGAATCTCCGGCGCGCAGCTCCTTGAGAAAGCGGGTGAACAGGCTGACACTGCGCCAGGCGCGGCCGGGCGCAACGCGGTGGAGCAGGCTTGCCGACGCGTCGCCGAAGCGCTCGCCATAAAAGGCGACGTTCATGTGGTCGAAAACGTCGCATTCCCAGGCCTCGACGTCGCCGCGATAGGTCTCGATCAAGTCCACCGTCGTCCTTTCTCCCGGCCGCTTCCGCCTGGGCCGGGCACCATGCCCGGGCCGTTCCTCGGGGCGCGGCGACTATGGCAGAACAGCGGCCCGGGCGGAAAGCGCGGCAATCGAGGCAAAATCTTGTCCTGGATGAGCTTTTTGTAATCCCGGCGCCGGGGGATGGAAAAACATAAGCTAGCTTATGAATTACCAGAAGCCCCGGTCAGGCGACCGGGGCAGGCTCGAAAAGGAGAGCCATCATGACCAAGACCCAAAGCAACACTTTCTCGCGCAAGCTGCGCCATCTCGCCTTGGCCGCGGCGCTGGCCGCAACCTCGGCCGGAGTCGTGGCCGCGCCGGCGCTGGCCGCCGATTGGCACCATGGCCCGGCCCGCCAGGAATTCCGCGACCATCGCGGACACGGCCGCTTCTTCGCGCCGGTGGTTGCGGTGAGCCCATACGCCTACGGCCCCTATGGCTATGCGCCGCCTCCCCCGGCGCCGGTCTATGGGTTCCCGCCTGTCCTCGATTTGATCCTCCCGATCCATATCCGCTGAACGGGACGATAGAGGACGGCCCTCGCCCCGCCCGATCCCCCGGGCGGGGCGATTTTTCATCCCGGAGGTGAGCCGGAATTATTTGTCCTTGGGCGGCGAGCGGGATTTCCTGGTTCTGCTTCCCAGCGTGAAGCCGGCCAAAACGGCGTCGATCAGCGGCTGGATCGCGCTGGCGAAATCCGCGCCCGCAACGTTGGGTTTGCGCCGCGCGGTGAAACAGGTGGCGATCGACAGGATCACGCACAGCGCCAGCAAAATGCCGGCGACGATCAACGGCGCTCCCACCGGCCCGGCATAGGGTATGAGATAAATCCACAACGCCGCCACGGCGCAACCGATCGCCGCGAGCCCGGCGACCAAGGCGATCACCGCCAGACAGGCGGCGACCGAAACCAGCCGGGCCTTCTTTTTCCAACGCTCGAAAATGCGCCCGTAGCTGAGCGCCTGCGTCAACGCCGCGAGCAGATTGGCCGCCCCCTTCCCCGCCACGGGGCTTAGCGCGACAGGATGCGGCCGGCGATGAAGCCGACGCCGAAGGCGATCAGCAGGCTCGCCAGCGGATTTTCTTCGATCTGGCGGGCGAAGGTCTCGAGCGTTTCTCCGCTTTGCGCGGATAGCTTGCCGTAGAGTTCTCCGCTTTGAGCCGAGAGCTTGCCGTAAAGCCGCTTGGCTTCGTCGCTCACGCCGTCGACCGCGCCGCTCTTGGCGTATTTCAAGAGGCCGCCGAGATCGGTTTTGAGGGCGTCGAGATCGTCGCGGATGGCCGTGAGATCGGGCTTGCCGCCATTGGCCCTGCTCTTGCTGATGCTGGTGTCGCTCATGACCGTTAACTCCTTAAAGAATAGGATTCCATGCCAAAATGATACCACATTGTGTCGGCGGTGTGGCGTCAGGGCTTCACTTACGTTATTGGCGCGCTTCCGGTTCGAGCACGGTGATGCCGAGCAGCATGTCGATATTCCGGCCGTCGGTCGCCATGGGCAGGATGAGCCGTTCGATGATCTTGAACTTGGCGTCGATCACATAGACCGGCGGGCCGCGATAGAAGGCGATTTCGGCGTTTTCGGCCACGGCGATGAATTGCGGATAGGCCGAGGATAACGCGAAGCGCGGATGGACCTCGTCGTACCAACGGCCGGTCGGGTCGAACTTGGCCGCCTCGACATGGTCGGTGCCGACCAGGCGGTACTTGAAGCGCAAGGGATCGCGCTGGACATCGACCAGCCAAATCCAGCGCAACAGGCGCGGGATGGCGGTGGGGCTGAATTGCTTGCGTCCGGGCAACAGACCGGGTTTCGGGCGGATCGAGAGCCAATAGCGGTAAAGCTCGGCAATCCCGGCGTCGCAGGGCGGCAGCTCGGAGCCCGCCGCAATCGTGCAGGCAAAGGGTTCGGCCATCGCGGTCCTTCCCCCTCCGACGTGGATCATGCATCCGAAAATTGCGGGTTGTAAACCGCGGCCGCGATTGGGATGGCGCTGGCGTCCCCAGCGGGATTCGAACCCGCGTTACCGCCGTGAAAGGGCGATGTCCTGGGCCTCTAGACGATGGGGACGTTGGCCGCTTGCTACGCGCGCCCACTCATAAAGCAATGGCCGCATAAATCAACCGGCGCGCAAGCGCCACGGGCCGGCCGCCGCGCGCCCGTAAATCAACAAACTCTCGACGCGAGCCTGCGCGCGTTCCACACTCCGCGCCGATGTCCCAGCATTTTCCTCCCGTCGAGTCGGCAAAACCATGTGCGGCATAGCCGGACTGCTGGCGCGCCCGGGCGGCGATCTTGCCGCCCATGCCCGCGCCATGGCCGATGTCTTGAAGCATCGCGGCCCCGACGCGGGCGATGTGTGGGCCGACGAGCCGGCCGGCATCGCGCTCGGCCACCGCCGCCTGTCGATCGTCGAGCTGTCGCCGGCGGGTGCGCAGCCCATGGTTTCGTCCTGCGGGCGCTTCGTCGTCTCCTATAACGGCGAAGCCTATAACGCCGACGAACTCCGCCCCGAGCTCGAACGCGCGGGCCGCAAGTTCCGCGGCCATTGCGACACCGAGGTGATCGTCGAAGGCGCGGCGGTCGTGGGGCGTCGAGGCCACGGTGAAGCGCCTGATCGGCATGTTCGCCATGGCCTTGTGGGACCGGCAGGAGCGGACGCTTTATCTCGTGCGCGACCGGCTCGGCATCAAGCCGCTTTATTGGACCGAAGCGGGCGGCGCCTTGCTGTTCGGCTCGGAATTGAAAGCGCTCAGGGCCTATCCGGGATTCCGCGCGGAACTCGACCGCGACGCGCTGGCCTCTTATCTGCGCTTTGCCTATGTGCCGGGCGGAAGATCGATTTACCGCGGCGTGCAGCAACTCGCCCCCGGCGCCATCCTGACGGTTCGCGCCGGCAAACCGCCCGAAATTCGCGCCTTCTGGAATCTTGAGGACATCGCGCGTCAGGGCCAGGCCGCGCGCTTCAACGGCTCGGAGGACGAGGCCGCCGCGGAGCTGGACGCGTTACTCACCGACGCGGTCAGGCGCCGCATGATCGCCGACGTGCCCTTGGGCGCTTTTTTGTCGGGCGGCATCGATTCATCGACCGTGCTCGCGCTGATGCAGAAATCCAGCACGCGGCCGGTGCGCAGCTTCTCCATCGGCTTCCATGAAAAGGCCTTCGACGAAGCCAAACACGCGGCGGCGGTGGCCGGTCATCTCGGCACCGACCATACCGAGCTTTACGTCTCGCCCGACCATGCGCGCGGCGTGATCCCGCGCCTGCCCGAGATGTATGACGAGCCCTTCGCCGATCCGTCGCAGATTCCGACCTTCCTGGTCTCCGAGATGACGCGCAAGCACGTCACCGTCGCGCTGTCGGGCGACGGCGGCGACGAATTGTTCGCCGGTTATAACCGCTATTTCCGCAGCGAGGCGGTGCGGCGCTTTCTCGAAACCGTGCCGCGCGCGGCGCGCGGGCTGATGGCGTCGGCCGCGATGGCGCTGCCGCCCGTCAGCCTGGAACACGCTCGGCTCCTGGGCCATGCCGCAATTCGGCGACCGGCTGCACAAGCTCGCCGGCGTGATGGCCGGCACGCCCGAGGATTTCTACCGCCTCACCGTCACCCATTGGGCCGAGCCCGGCAAGGTCGTGCTGGGCGGCGACGAGCACAAGGGCCTGCTGTGGGACGAGCGGGTGAAGGATCTCGTGCCCGACCCGGTCGAGCGCATGCAGTATCTCGACACCCTGACATATCTGCCCGACGACATCCTGACCAAGGTCGACCGCGCCTCGATGGCGGTGTCGCTCGAAGCGCGGGTGCCGCTGATCGATCATCGCGTGGTGGAATTCTCCTGGCGGGTGAATCCTTCGATGAAGGCGCGAGGCGGCGTGGGCAAGAGGTTGTTGCGCCGCGTGCTCGACCGTTACGTGCCGCGGCATCTGATCGAGCGCCCCAAGATGGGCTTCGGCGTGCCGATCGATTCCTGGCTGCGCGGCCCGCTCAAGGACTGGGCGGAAACTCTTCTGGCCGAGAAACGCCTGGCGGCCGAGGGCGTTTTCAACCCCGCGCCGATCCGCGAGAAGTGGCGCGAGCATTTGAGCGGCGCGCGCAACTGGCAGTATCCGCTGTGGACGGTGCTGATGTTCCAATCCTGGAAGGAACGCTGGCTGGCCTAGCGTTTTGGGCTCAGCTATGGGCCGGCGCGGCGTCGTCGATCACCAGCTGCACCTCCTCGCGGCCTTGCCAATTATTGGCGCGAAGATGGCCGGCGAGATGGAAGCCCTGCCCCTGGCCTTTCAAGAGCGCGGGACCGAGCGGACTTTCGAGCGCGCGGAAGGCGATGCCTTTGAGCCGCGCGGTCCCGGCGCCCTCGCCCAGGATCAGGCGCAGATGGCTTTCGCCCGCGACATCGGCGCGCAGGATGCGCAGATTAGGGAGCGCGAAACGCGGCTCTGAGTTCCCGGTGCCGAAGGGCGCGAGCTTTTCCAGAATTCCGGCCAAGGCGGGCGTGGCGGCGTTGACGGAGAGCGCGCCGTCGATGCCGAGCTCGGGCACCGGCTCCACATCGCCCAGCGAATCCCTGATGCGCGCGGCGAGGAAGTCGCGGAAAGCGCCGAGCTTGGCTTCCTCGGCGGTGAAGCCCGCGGCCATGGCGTGGCCGCCGCCATTGATGAGCAACCCGGCTTGCCGCGCGGCGATGACCATCGGGCCCATCGCCACCCCCGGCAGCGAGCGGCCGGAGCCCTTGGCCACGCCGGCCGATATCGACGCCACCATGGCCGGACGGTTGAAGCGCTCCTTCAGGCGGCTGGCGACGATGCCGATGACGCCTTGATGCCAGTCCGCGCCGGATACGAAAATCAGCGGCGCGCGCTTGTCGCCGCGCTCGGCCTGTTCGATCGCCTGGTCCAGCACCCGCGCCTCGATCTCGCGCCGCTCGCCATTGAGCCGGTCGAGTTCGGCGGCCAGGCTTCGCGCCTCGACCGGGTCCGAAGTCGAGAGCAGGCGCACGCCCAGATCGGACTGCCCCACCCGCCCGCCGGCGTTGACGCGCGGTCCCAGGATGAATCCGACGTGATAGGCGTCGAGCCGCTCGGCCAGCCCGGCCACGTCGGACAACGCGGCGAGGCCAATATTGCCGCGCGCCTGCATCACTTTCAGCCCCTGCGCCACCAGCGCGCGGTTGAGCCCGGTCAGCGGCACCACGTCGCACACCGTGCCGAGCGCGACCAGGTCGAGCGATGAAAGCAGATCGGGCTCCGGCCGGGTTTTGTACCAGCCGGCGCGGCGCAGCTCGCGGTTGAGCGCGACGGCGAGCAGGAAGGCCACGCCCACCGCCGCGAGATTCCCGAGGCCGTTGCTCTCGTCGATGCGGTTGGGATTGATGACGGCGCAAGCGCGCGGCAAAGAGGGCTCGCCGACATGGTGATCGATCACCACCACGTCGAGCCCGGCCTCCGCGGCCGCTTCCAGCGGCGCATGCGCGGTGGCGCCGCAATCGACCGTGACCACAACCGCGGCACCGTCGTGTTTCAGCTTGAGCAAGGCCGGCGCGTTGGGGCCGTAGCCCTCGCGCTGCCGGTCCGGGATATAGACGACGACGCGCGCGCCCACCTGTTCGAGAAAGCGCCGCAGCAAAGCCGCCGAGGTCGCGCCGTCGACGTCGTAATCGCCGAAGATGGCGATGGTCTCGCCCTTGAGGACGGCCTGCTTCAACCGCGCGACGCCCGCGCCCATGTCCTTCAATTGCAGCGGATCGGGCAGGAAATCCCGCAGCGTTGGCGCCAGAAAGCCCGGCGCCTGTTCCACGCCGATGCCGCGCCGCGCTAGAATCCGACCGATGATTTCGGGCAAATCGAGGCGTTGCGACAGCGCCAGGCCCAAACGGTCGTCGCCGCCGCGCTCGCGCCAGCGCTTACCCAGAAGCGAGCGCTCGACGCCGAGAAATCCCTGAGGCGCCGCGCCGTCCATCGCCTCACTTGAGATAGGTTTTGCGGTTGAAATTGTGGGTCGCCTCGATCAGCCGCACCGTGCCGCTCTTGGAACGCATCACCATCGAATAGGTGACGGCGCCGCCGGCAAAACGCCGCACGCCCTGGAGCATGGAACCGTTGGTGACGCCGGTGGCGGCGAACATCACTTCGCCCTTGGCGAGATCGAGCAGGCCGTATTTGCGGTTCAAATCCTTGATGCCGAGGCGTTTGGCCCGGCCCTTCTCGTTCTCGTTGCGGAACAGCAGCCGTCCCTGCATGAAACCACCGATGCACCGGAGCGCCGCCGCCGCCAGCACGCCCTCGGGCGCGCCGCCCGATCCCACATACATGTCGACGCCGCTGTCGGGGCGCGCCGTCGCGATCACGCCCGATACGTCGCCGTCGGAGATCAGCATGATGCGCGCTCCGGCCTCGCGCGTCTTGGCGATCAGCTCGGCGTGGCGCTCGCGGTCGAGGATGCACACCACCAGATCGGCGACCTCGGATTTCTTGGCCTTGGCGAGATTCTTGAGATTCTCTGCCGGCTTGGCATCGAGATCGACCGCGTCGCCGAAGCCCGGGCCGATGGCGATCTTGTCCATGTAGACATCGGGCGCGTTGAGAAAGCCGCCGGATTCCGCCATGGCGATGACCGCCAGCGCGTTCTGCCCGCCCTTGGCGGTGATGGTCGTTCCCTCGAGCGGATCGAGCGCGATATCGATCTTGGGCCCATGCCCGTTGCCCACCTTCTCACCGATATAGAGCATCGGCGCCTCGTCGCGCTCGCCCTCGCCAATCACCACCGTGCCGTTGATGGCCAGCGTGTTGAGCGCTTGGCGCATGGCGTCGACCGCGGCCTGGTCGGCGGCCTTTTCATCCCCTCGCCCCATGAGACGCGAAGCCGACAACGCCGCCGCCTCGGTGACGCGCACCGCTTCGAGCGCCAGGTTGCGGTCCATCATGTCGGCGATGTCATCGGCCATGTTCGTTCCTCACAGGGTCTCGACCCGGATCATGCGCGGCTTCTCGCGCACGGTCTTGAGCTTGGCTATGCGCTTGAGCGCGCGCAGCATGGAATCCTCGATCGTCTCATGCGTGGTGATGACTACCGGCACCGCCTCGCCGGCGGGTCCACGGCCGCGCTGGATCATCTGCTCCATCGACACCTTCTCGTCGCGCAAGGCGGCGGCGACGTCGGCGATCACGCCCGGCCGGTCCAGCACCATCAGCCGCAAATAATAGGCGCCCTTGTGCCGCGCCATCGGCGCGGTCTTGTGCCGGACCGCCGGATTTTTGAGTCCCGGCCCGGCGCGGCCCATGGCGATGTCGATCAGATCGGCGACGACGGAGGAAGCCGTGGGCTCGGCGCCCGCGCCGCGGCCTTCGAGCATGACCCGACCGACGAAATCGCCCTCCACCACCACGGCGTTGAACACGCCCTCGACATGCGCGATCGGCGCCGATTCCTGCACCATACAGGGATGCACGCGCTGTTCCAGGCCGTCCCCGGTCAGCCGCGCTAGGCCCAACAGCTTGATGCGATAACCCAGCTCCTCGGCGAATTCGATATCGAGCGCCGAGACATGGCGAATGCCCTCGACAAACACGCCCTTGAAATCCACGGCGCCGCCGAAGGCGACCGCCGCCAGGAGCGCGAGCTTGTGCGCGGTGTCGACGCCGTCGATGTCGAAGCTCGGATCCTTCTCGGCATAACCGAGCTTTTGCGCTTCCTTCAGCACATCGCCGAAATCGCGGCGGCTGTCGCTCATCTGGCTCAAGATATAGTTGCAGGTGCCGTTGAGGATGCCGTAGACGCGCTTGACGGTGTTGGCGGCCAGGCCCTCGCGCAACGCCTTGAGGATCGGAATGCCGCCGGCGACCGCGGCCTCGAAGGCCAAGGCGACGCCCCGCTTCGCCGCCAAAGCGGCCAATTCGTTGCCGTGATGCGCCAGCATCGCCTTGTTGGCGGTGACGACGTGCTTGCCGGCGGATAGCGCGTCCTTGACCAGATCGAGCGCCACGCCTTCGGTGCCGCCGATCAGCTCGACCACCACCTCAATGCCGGGATCGGCGGCGAGCTCGCGAAAGGTCCCGTGCCATTTCGGCTTGGACAGATCGACGCCGCGATCGCGCTTGCGGTCCTTTTCCAGCACCGCGCGGAGCTCGATCCGGCGCCCGGCGCGATCGGCGATGAGATCGCCGTTGCGCGCAAGCAACTGGGCGACGCCGGTGCCGACGGTGCCGAGCCCGGCGATGGCGATTTTCAAAGGCGGTTTCACGCTGATCTCCCTGGGGAGCCGTTTGTACCCCTGGAATCCGCGACTGGCGACAGTTTTTGGGAAGGCCCCGAGTCGGACTAATATTCCATGAACACTTCGGCGCGCGGCAACTCGCTGCCGCCATGCGTGGGAGCGGCCTCGACCGCAATCGCATTGGCGGGTACGCCCAGCACCACCAACGCCTGGGCCACGGCATTGGCGCGATCGAGCGCCAGATCGAGGCTCGCCACCTGCTGCTGCACGGGATCGCCGCCGGCCTTCTCTTCGGCATGGCCAACCACGCGAACGCGCCCGCCCGCTTGCTTATAGAGTCCGGCGATATCGCTCAGCGGGCCGGTATGTGCGGGGGGAAGCGAGGCCGAGCCGGTGGTGAAGGTGATGTCGCCGACCGAAACCGACATGGCCTTTCCGGCGTCGCTCGGCGAACGCAGGGCGAGACTCAACTGCGCCGGCCGCTCCGTGGGAGAACTTTGGATTTGTGGCCCCGCGGCCGGGGGCGGAGTGAGCTGGATCGGGTTCGCCGCCGCGCTCTTCGCCTGCGCCGATGCTGCCGGCGGCTGAGGAATATTCGCCGGCGCCGGCGGCGGCGGTGGTGTCTCCCCCTGTGGCAATGATCGCACTTCGGGAGTTTGCAGCGAGGATTCCGCGGGCGCTTGCTCACTGCCATTCTGGCGGTTTTGCGTCGCGGGCGAATTGGTTTGGGTCGTCTGTTTCGCGGATGGCGGCGACAAGGCGGCGGATTGCTGGACTGGCACGGTAGGCGCCGCCGACGGAGCCTGCTGATCCGCGGCGACGGGCGGAACCATGGCGGATTGCTGGGCCGGCGCAGGCGCCGCATCCGCTTGAGTCTGCGGCTGCGATGCCACGGCCGGTGACGCGGTGCCGGGGCTGGGCGCCTTTCCGGCCTCGAGCTGTTCGCTGCTGTATTTGGCGTTGTTGCGGTCGGCGATCAGGCTTTCCTGAAGCTTGTCGCGGTCGATGCCGCTGAGCACGCGGTCGGGCTCATCGGGCACGGTGGCGAGATTGGGATAGGCCTTGTCGCCGCCGGCTGCGAGATTGTTCTGGTTGCGGCCCTCCTGGTCCTTGACGTCGCTTTTGGAATTGCCGGAGATGTCGCGGTACCAGGCCACCGGGTTGATCGCATCGGGTACATGCGAGCAAGCGGCAAGCCACAGCGGCAGCCCGATTACGGCGAACCCCGCCGCGGAACGGCAAAACCCGGAGATAGCCGCCCGTTCCGGAGCCTTCATGGCAATGTCGTCGACCCGTCGCATAACCTATAAATACCACATAACGGCAGCGCCAACCCGGTGAATTGCTCGCCGAAAAGGATACTGCGCCCGGCTTCCCGCTACTGTATTAAAACGCCAGCCGCCCGCCGCGCAATGCTTTCCGCGCGCCCGATACGAGAGTATAGCCCCTGACGATCATGACCGATTCCGGCCCTCCCGAGATGAAGCTTCCCGATCCCGCTATCTGGGCCAAATCCATGGCCGATATCGCGGAGAAGAGCCAGCGTCTGGTATCGGAATTCCTCGCCCGCCAGGCGGAAGGGGCAGGATCTGGCATGGCCGACCCGCTCAATATCGGCGGGGCATTTCTCGATATGACGCAGCGTCTGATGAGCGATCCCGGGCGCATGGTCGAGGCGCAACTCTCGTTGTGGCAGGATTACATGCGGCTGTGGCAGAGCACGGCCGAGCGCTTCATCGGCGGCAATCCCGCGCCGGTGGCGGAGCCCGAATCCGACGATCACCGCTTCAAGGATCCGGCGTGGCAGGAAAGCACGCTGTTCGATTACATCAAGCAGAGCTACCTGCTGACCGCGCGCTGGCTGCAAACCACCATCAAGGCGACCGACGGGCTCGACGACAAGGCCGCGCGCAAGGTGGACTTCTACACGCGCCAATTCGTCGATGCCATGGCGCCGACCAATTTCGTCGCCACCAACCCCGAGGTGCTGCGCACCACCATCGAGAGCGGCGGCGAAAACCTGGTCAAGGGTCTCCAGAACATGTTGGACGATCTCGAGCGCGGCAAGGGCCGCCTCATGATCAAGATGACCGACATGGAGTCCTTCAAGGTGGGCAAGAACCTGGCGGCGACGCCGGGCAAGGTCGTGTTCCGCAACGACCTGATCGAATTGATCCAATATGATCCCGTGACGGCCCAGGTCAAACGCGTGCCGCTGCTGATCATGCCGCCCTGGATCAACAAGTTTTACATTCTCGATCTGCGCCCCAAGAATTCCTTCGTCAAATGGGCGACCGAGCAGGGCCACACCGTCTTCGTCATCTCCTGGGTCAATCCCGACGGCAAGCTCGCGGACAAGACCTTCGACGATTATCTGCTCGAGGGGCCGCTGGCCGCGCTCGACGCCATCGAGCAGGCGACCGGCGAAAAAGAGGTCAATATGATCGGCTATTGCCTCGGCGGCACGCTGCTGGCGGCGACGCTCGCCTATATGGCGGCGAAAGGCGATAGCCGCGCCAAGAGCGCGACCTTCTTCGCCTCGATGGTCGATTTCAAGGAAGCGGGCGAATTGTCCGTGTTCATCGACGAGGAGCAGTTGGCCTCGCTCGAAGAGCGCATGAAGAAGCATGGATATCTCGAAGGCGCTGACATGGCGACCACCTTCAACATGCTGCGCGCCAACGATCTGATCTGGTCCTTCGTCGTGAACAATTATCTCCTCGGCAAGGAGCCCTTCCCCTTCGATCTATTGTATTGGAACAGCGATTCAACGCGCATGCCGGCGGCGATGCACAGTTTTTATCTGCGCACCATGTACGTGGAGAACAAGCTGTCGCAGCCGGGCGGGATCACCCTGGCCGGCGTGAAGATCGATCTGCGCCAGGTGAATACGCCGTGCTTCATCCTGTCGACCAAGGAAGACCACATCGCGCCGTGGAAATCGACCTATGCCGCGACCCAGCTTTATTCCGGCCCGGTCAAATTCGTGCTGGCCGCCTCGGGCCACATCGCCGGCGTCGTCAATCCGCCGGGCAAATCCAAATACGGCCATTGGCGCAACGATACGCTTCCGCCCAGCCCGGATGATTGGCTCAAGGGCGCCAAGTCTTATGACGGGTCGTGGTGGCCCGACTGGAACGAATGGGTGTCGCAATATTCCGGCGGCGACGTGGCCGCGCGCAAGCCGGGCGACGGGAAACTGAAACCCCTGGCCGACGCGCCCGGCACTTATGTGATGGTGCGCTCGGGCGTCTAGTTACGGGAACAGTGGTTCCTACGCCAGCCCCGCGGTTTCGGGCAATCCCAGCATGAGGTTGAGGTTTTGCACGGCGGCGCCCGACGCGCCCTTGCCGAGATTGTCGAGCAGGGCCACCAGCCGCGCCTGCCGCGCCGCGTCCGAGCCGAAGACATAGAGCTTCATGCGGTTGGTGCCGTTGAGCCCTTCCGGCTCGAGCGTCTTGAGCGAAGCGGCCTCTTCAAGCGACGCAACTTCGACGAAGCGCTCGCCCGCATAGGAGCGCGCCAGCGCCGCGTGCAAATCCTTGAGATTCGGCGCGGAAGGCAGCGCGTCGAGCTGCAGCGGCACCTCGACGATCATGCCCTGCGCGTAGCGGCCGACGGCGGGCGCGAAGACGGGCGGATGCGCAAGTCCGGCATGCATTTGCATCTCGGGCACGTGCTTGTGCGCGAGGGTGAGCGCGTATAGGCGATAAGGCGCCGTGGTGTAGTTGGGCGACGCTTTGTCCTCGAATTCCGCGATCATGCTCCTGCCGCCGCCGCTATAGCCGGAGATGGCGTTGACCGAAACCGGCCAGTTCTTCGGCACGAGCCCCGCCTCCACCAACGGCCGCACCAGGCCGATGAATCCGGTTGGATAGCAGCCGGGATTGGCGACGCGCCGGGAATTCGCGACGGCGGCGCGCTGCTCCTTGGACATCTCGGGAAAGCCGTAGGTCCAGCCGCGTTCGGTCCGATGGGCGGTCGAGGCGTCGATGACGCGGACGTCGTTGCGCTCGATGAGCCGCACCGCTTCGCGCGCGGCATCGTCGGGCAGGCACAGGATCACCAGATCGGCGCCGTTCAGCAGATCGCGGCGCAGGCCCGCATCCTTGCGTTTCGCGGGATCGATGGAGACGAGTTCGAGGTCCCGGCGCGGCTTGAGCCACCGGTGAATATGGAGGCCGGTGGTGCCGGCCTCGCCGTCGATGAAAACCTTGGGTACCATCGTGGCCATCTCGAAATCTCTCCAAGATAATAACAGAAGCCAAAAACAAAAGGGGCATCCCGACGGATGCCCCTCTGCCTTGCGAATTCGGGTCCGCGGTTACCGTTTCGAGAATTGGAAGCTGCGTCGCGCCTTGGCGCGGCCGTATTTCTTGCGCTCGACCACACGGCTGTCGCGCGTCAGGAACCCGCCGGCCTTGAGCGCCGGGCGCAGCCCCGGCTCGTAATATGTCAACGCCTTGCTGATGCCGTGGCGCACCGCGCCGGCCTGGCCCGAAAGCCCGCCGCCGATGACGGTGCAGATGACGTCGAATTGTCCAACCCGCTGGGTCACGACGAAGGGCTGGTTCAGCAACATGCGCAGCACCGGCCGCGCGAAATAGACCGGGCTGTCCTTGCCGTTGACGTTGATAGCGCCCTTGCCCGGCTTGATCCAGACCCGCGCCACCGCGTTCTTGCGCTTGCCGGTCGCGTAAGCCCGGCCTTGCGCGTCGAGCTTGGGCTTGGCTTCCTCGCCCGGCGCCGGCGCCAGCGCGGCCGCCGGCGCGCTGTCGGCCGGCTTGACGCGCACCACCTGGGTCGCCGCCATCGCCTCGCGCAATCCGCCCAGGCCAGGTTGATTGGCGGGCTGGTTCGGTTCGGCCATGTCTACCTCTTGTTCTTCCGGTTCATCGCGCCGACATCGAGCTTCACCGGCTGCTGCGCTTCATGCGGATGAGCGGCGCCCTTATAGGCGAAGAGATGGCTCATCATCTGCCGGCCGAGCGGCCCGCGCGGCATCATGCGCTCCACCGCCTTCTCGATCACGCGCTCGGGATGCGCGCCGGCCAGGATCGTGCCCTTGCTGATTTCCTTCAAGCCGCCGGGATAGCCGGTGTAGTGCCGGTTGAGGCTCTGCTTCGCCTTGTTGCCGGTGAGCGCCACCTTCTCGGCGTTGACGACGATGACGTTGTCGCCGCAATCCATGTGCGGGGTGTAGCTCGGCTTGTGCTTGCCCCTGAGCCGCATGGCGATGAGACTGGCGAGCCGGCCGAGCACCAGCCCGTTGGCGTCGATCAGCAGCCACTTCTTGTTCAGATCCTTGGGGGTGAGCGAAACGGTTTGCATGCGATTGCTTTGAGGATTCTGGACGGGAGGCCGATGAGGTCGCGCACCCTAATGGCCAAGCCCTGCTGCGTCAAGCTAATGCGGTGTGGTATCCAGATACCCTAATCGCCGCCATTATCTCCCCCGTCGGGCTTGGGCGGCAGCGAATAGGTGGCGGTGACATGGGCGACCATCTCGGTATCGCCCTCGGAGTAAAGCTCGACCTCGCCCACCGCCAGGCGTTTGCCCAGTTTCAGAAGCCGCGCCTCGGCGATCAGCGGCGCAGGCGGCGGCTTGCGCAGGAAATTGATGGTGAGACTGGTGGTGACGGCGAGTTCTTCCGGTCCGACCGCCGCCAGCACCGCGCCATACATGGCGAGATCGGCCAGCCCCATCATCATCGGCCCGCTGATGGTGCCGCCGGGGCGTTGGAAATCAGCGCGATAAGGCAGCCGAAACACCGCGCGCTCGCGCGACAACTCCACCGTCTCGACTCCCAAGGCGGCGGCGAAGGGCGCGCCCGCGCGCAAGATCGCATCGAATTCGGCGGTTGTGATGCGGGACATCTTTTATTCGGCAACCGAGGCCGGACGCGCGCGGCGCTTCCACAGCCGCCCGCTTTCCAACCCCTGCCAGAGAAGCAGCATCGGCACGCCGATGACGATGTCGCGCGCGCGCTTCAACAGCGAGAGCGCGAGCATGGTCTCGGGCGGCAGGCCGTAGAGCGAGCCCAACATGACATAGACCCCTTCCTGCACGCCCAGCGCGTTGGGCACGAAGAAGGCGGCGCTGCGCGCGGCATAGAGCAGGCTTTCGATGGTCAACACCGCCGCCAGGCTGATCGGCACGCCCATGAGCAAAAGCGCGATCCAGGCCTCGATGCCGTTGGCGATCCAGCCGGCGAGATGCAGCGCGAATCCCTGCGCCAGGCCCGACGGGTGGCCATAGCAGGCGTGAATCGCGTCTTGAACGGGCCGCATGCGCGCGGTTGCCGCGGGCAGCGATTGATGGGCGATGCGCCGGGCGAAGCCTTCGAACAGGCCGAGCGCGCGGCGCTGCGCCACGATGAAGGCGATAGCGGCGGCCAATGTCACCACGATCGCGGCGGCGACGCCGTAGGCGAGCTTGGTGCCGGGCCGCGCATAGAGCAGCAATCCCAATCCCAGCCCGGTGTATCCCAATTGCGCCAGCATCTCGACGGTGACATCGACCACGGTGGTGGCGATGGCGACCGCACCGGTGAGGCCGAGCAGCGTCGCCGCCCGCGCGCCCATGACAAAACCGCCGATCTGCGACAGCGGCAGCACATCCGAGCCGGCATCGCGGATGGCGCGGCTGAGGACGAAGATCCAGGGCTTGGTCGCGGGATGCTTCGGCACGATCACCCACCAGGACAATCCCAGCAAGCCGAAGAGCACGAGGTGATAGAGGCAGACGATGGCGAAGCCGCCCCAGCCGATCGTCAGCAGCGCGCCGGTCACCGCGCCGAAGCCGTAATAACCGACGACGCAGGTGCCGAGGATGAGCCCGGCGATCGCGGCGAAGATCGCGGCCAGCTTCATGACGCGCGGAAGCTCCACAGCCGCAGGCTCGACAGCGCCACCGCGCCGAGCTTCGGCAGGAAGCTCGGGCGCAGCAATCCTTCGTCGAATTCCTTCATGCGCCTGGCGTTCTCGCCGTAGCAATTCTCGAGGAAGCGGCGGAAAGTGAAGCCTTCGAGGAAGACGCTCGCTTGCGTCGCCGAGAAATCCTTGCCGTCATTGAGTTTGGCGCCGCGCTGCGCGGTACCGACTAGGCGCTTCAATGCGCGGTAATAGTAGCGTAGCGAGGTCAGGCCGCGGCGCCAGGCCGAGGCATGGCCCCGGCGCATCTCGTGATAGGCCATCCAGTTGACGAAGAAGACGATATGGCGCGTCTCCTCGTACATCAGCCGGTCGAAGATCGCGAATATGGAATCCGGTAGGAAGCCCGCTTCTTTCGCGATCTTGAACACGCCGAAGCCCAGGAAGGAATCGACGCACTCGCCATAGCCGAAATCCTTGAACGCGGTTTCGATGTCCGGCGACAAGGGTTCGAGCGGCGTTTCCGGCGCGTCGATGCCGTAGCGCTTGATCATCACGCGGAGGAGATCGGCGTGGCGCGCCTCCTCGAAACCTTGCAGCGCCACCGCGTCTTTCACCACCGGATCGTCGATGGTTTCGGTGAAGGCCTTGACGATGGCGCCGGCGCGCTTTTCCGTATGCAGCACTTCCTGCCAGAACGGCACCGAGCGCAAGCGCTTCAAGGCCGCTTCGTCGAGCTCGGGCCAGGGCAGGGTTTCGGGGTCGTAATCCTGATAGGTCTCCTTGAAGTGGCGGCAGAACGCTTCCTTGTGCGCCTCGGAGCCGATGGCGATGTCGTTCTTCTTGCCCATGAAGCGGCGGGCCAACCGCACCATCCGCGGCACGAAATTCGGCCGCAGCAGGCGCGTGTCGTAGCCGTCAAGGCGGCGGTCGTTCTCGGTGAGGCAGATGTCCATCAGTTCCGCGGTGTCGATATCGACCCCGACCTGCTTGCTGCCGGTGACGGTGAAGTTGTTGTCGGCGTCGGGCACGCTGCCGATGCCGCGCGCGATGCCGATGCGCTCCCAGATCAGGAACGCCCACACGCCCAGCACCTTGAGCGCGAACCACGGCCGGCGCCACCAAGGCATGTTGCGTTTGTGCCACGCCACCCAGTTGACGAAGAACAGGATGTGCCGCCCCTCCTCCTGCATCACCGGCTCGAAGGTATCGACCAGATCGGACGGGAAAAAGCCCGAGCGCTTGGCCACTTCGAACAGGCCGAAGGCGAAAAAGCTGTCGATGCATTCGCTGTAGCCCGTCACCATGAAGGCCCATTCCGGGTCGCGCGGCTTTTCGTAGGGCGGCTCGGGCGCGAGCTTGATGCCGTAGGCCTGGACCATGTTGGCGAGCACCTCCTTGTGCCGGCCTTCCTCGAAGCCGTTCAACTCGACCGCCTTCTTCAGCAGCGGGTCGGCGATCTCCTCGCCATAGGTCAAGACGCGCAGCTTGGCCTTGCCCTCGGTCTGCACCGCGATGTCCCAGATCGGCAGGCCGACCAGCCGGTTGCGCGCGTCGTCGTCGAGCTTGGGCCAATCGATCACCGCGGGCTTGTAGGGGTTGAAGGTGTCGAGCAGCATCTGGCTGAACATCGCCTTGTGCGTGTCGCTGCCCAGGCGCACCGGCCCCGCCGCAGCGCCCTGCCAGATGCGGGCGGCGCGATCGGCCTCGGCGACCGGCGATAGTTCCATCGAAAAACCCCTATTCCTGGGCTTTATTAGACCATGGGGCCCAGTTTATCCCGGCGCACTATGTCGCGTCGTGAAGTGGCTTCCAAGCGCTCCGGCAGCCTGTCCCAAGCCCGGAACCGGCCTTGAGCACCAAAACACCCTGTCTTTTATTTTAGCCTTTTATTCGGCGGGGGTGGTGAAAAGCGCCGTTTCCGGCCTATAATCTATTATCGGTTTGGCTTTGGCGGATGGGGACGATCATGCGGCAGGGATTTTGGCTGGCGGCACTGGTGGCGGCTTCGGTGATGATCGCGCCCGCCGCTTTCGCCTGGGAGATTCAGCACACCGGTACCAACCCCGACGGCACGCCGCGCTTCGCGGATCCCGACGCCACCACCGACGCGATGGCCGAGCACCTCACCGGCGGCGATAGCGGCAGCGCCAGCTCGAGCGTCATGCATTTCGGCAACACGACTTTGTCGTTTGGCGGCGGGTCCGGATACGATTCCGGCATGTCGCCGGCGCTGCAGAACAGTTTCATCGGCAATCCGGCGGTTTCGCGCACGGTTCCGAATTCGAACTGGTAATCCCGAGCATCGCCGCGGCTTGGCTCAATCCGCCTCGCGTCTTCTTTACTTCACTGAAATCGGAATTCGGATGTCGATGATGGACGCCACCGGGTGTCCGTTTTCCATTGCCGGAAAAAACCGCCATTTCACCAGCGTATCGAGTAGCGCGCTATTGAGCGTGGGCTCGGGCGTAGACTGAATCAGCTCCACCTGGGCGGAACCATCGGCGGCGACGCGGAAGCGCGCCACCGCGATCAGATCAATGTTCCGGTTGCGCAAACTGTCGGGGATTTCGGGCATAGGCTGATAAAGCGCGCGCGCGCCCATGTTGCCGCTATTGGCCGGACGCTGCGGCGCGGTTTGCTGCTGTTGCGGCGGCGGCGTGGGCGCGGGTTTCGGCGCTATCGCGTGCTCGCGCGGCAGCGAGGGCGCGGGCTGCGGCGGCGCCGGCGGCTGCTCGATCACCTCGACCTCGATCGCGGGAGGCAGCAAGGGCGGGCTCGGCTGCCACGCCAGCAACCAGAGGAATGCCAACAACGCCAACCCGGTTACAAGCAGCGCCGCCGGCAAGTTCCAGCGCAGCCTTTGCCAGGGCTCGTTGTAATAGCGGAGTGACGCCGTTCTACTCATGCTTGATGGCGAACAGGAAATGCTCGGCTCCAGCGGCGCGCGCGCGCAGCATCGCCTGCACCACGATGCCGCTGGGTGCGGCGCTGTCGGCGGCGACAATGATGTTGGTGTCCGGGCCGGCCATGAGCGATTGCAGCGCCGTCGTCAGCGTGTCGAGAGTCACCCCGATCTGATTGAGCAGGATATCGCCGTTCTTGGTCACCGTCAGGGTCACCGATTTCTTGGCCTGGAGTGGCGTCGATTCCCCGCGCGGCAGATTGACCGCGAGAGAATGCAGGTTCTGCAAGCTGAGCGAGGCCAGCATGAACGTCGCCAGCAGGAAGAACATCACGTCAATCATGGGAATGATCTCGATGCGGCCGCGCTTGCGCAGGCGGGACTTGCGCAACTTCATGGTTTGTCCCCGCTCTCGTCGAGTCGGATGCGGTCGATGAGCCGCGTGCCCAACCGCTCCATCTCATCCATCACCAGGGCCTGGCGGTAGGAGAAATAATTGAAGGCGAAAAGAGCGATCAAGGCGATGAGCAGGCCCAAAGCGGTCGCGATCAAGGCTTCGGCCACGCCGCCGGTGACGCCGCTGGGATCGACCAGGCCCTCGTTGCCGAACAGCTTGAAGGCGCGGATCATGCCAGCGATTGTGCCCAAGAGGCCCATGAGCGGCGCGGCGGTGACGATGGTTTCGAGCACCCACAGCCACCGTCCCAAGGCCTTTTCGATCAGACTGGCCTCGTCGGCGGCACGCGATTCCACCCACCAGGCCGGCCGGGTGTGGTTGTCCAGGATGACGCGGAAGAAGCCGCCAAAATAACTACGCCCGTCGAGCGCGCCGAGCTCGCGCCCGAGCTCCTTCCACGCGAAGCCGTAGGTCTCGATCAGCGTCAACAAACCCGGCGACAGATTCGTCCGCTTGAGGAAGACGAAACCCTTCTCCAGAACCACCACCACCGCGATCACCGCCAGCAGCAGCAGCGGGTAGATCATCACCCCGCCGGCGGATAGCGTCTCGAACAAATCACCCATGAATTAGAACTCCTTGCCTAAACCGGCGAAGACCGAACGGCGCGGCCCGTATTGCGGACCGGCGATGCCGACGCCGGTCTGTTCGCGAATGAGATAGGTTTCGTCGAGCGCGTTGATAACGTCGAGGCGCACGGTAAAAGGCCCGCCCGGCGCATCCGCGAAACGGTGGGAGACGCCGAGATTGACCTGCTCGTAGGACGGCACCGTGCCCTCGTTGAAGTTGTCGCCGGCGGAACAGGCGCAACGTACGCCGGTGCCCGCGACGATGTCGATGCTGTAACGCGTGCCCAGCCACAGATAGGACATGCCCGCCGAGGCGGTCATGCGCTGGCTGTGATCGGTGTTGACCAGATGCGAGGCGATGTAGGCAAGATCGGTCGGCGAAAAATTGTTCTGGGCCGAGGTGATCTGCTCTGCCTTCTGCTGGGCGTAGGCCAGATTGCCGTAGAACGAGAACGGCCCGTGATCGTAGGAAGTGGTGAGCTCGACGCCCTTGTTGTACCCGACGTGATAGTTGAACGGCGTCAGGACAATCGGCGAACCGAACTGGGTCTCGTCGATCAGGTTGCGGGCGTATTTGTAATAGACGTCGAGGCCGGCCTTGAGCCCGGGCAAGATCTCCTGCTCCACCCCGGTGTCGAAATACTGGTCGCGCTCGGCCTTGACCGGCGAATTCTGGCTGGAGGGAAAGGCCGCGGTGGTGTTGGCGAAGGCGTTGACGGTATTGGTGGAAACCAGCTCGAAAGGCGGCGGGGTGAAGTAATTGGCGTAACCCGCATGTACCGTGGTCGATGGCGTGGCGTTCCACACCGTGTTGAGCCGTGGGCTGATCTGATTCTCCATGGTATAGGCGTTCACCACGTCGAAACGTCCGCCGTAATTGACCGTCACGTCCGGCAGCACCTTCCACTCGTCCTGGAGATAGGTGCTGTAGGTCCAGCCGGTTTTCTGATGGTCCTGGACGATCGGACACGGCGTGTCGCTGATGGTGCAGTTCCCCGGCGGCACGCCGCCGGTGATTTCGACCCAGTTGGTGGTGTCATTCCAGGCCTTTTCGCCGCTCACGATCACTCCGGCGCGCAGCGTGTGGTCGGCGATCGCCTTGTAGGCGCCCTCGGCCTGAACGCCATTGACCAGGCTCTGGGTGAGCGCATCCTGGGATATCCCGGTGAAGGCGAGATCGCCGTAAATGTCCGGGTGGTAATGCAGTGTGCTGTATTTGTCGTAGGCCGAGACCTGGAAATCGAAGTCCTGGCGCGATTGAAGATACGAGAGCACGCCGAAATAGCTGCCTTCGTTCTGATGCTCGTTGAGCATGGCGGAATTGTAATTGGTGCTGCCATTGACGCTGTTAGCGACCGGCTGTCCCGGATTGTTCGGAATTTGGAATTGGCCGTTGAACAGGCCGCCGATCAGGCTCACCTTGCTCGAGCTATCGATGATCTTGTCGACATAGCCGAAGCCGTGGGTCTGAAGCGTATCGTCGTGAATGGCGTTGTAATTGGGCGTCGGATTTTCGAGGCCGTGGTCGCTTTGCAGATTGTCGGTGGCGAAATAATAATTGTAGTTCCCGACCGTGCCGCCATATTCGGCGCTTGGATTAATCGTGTCATAGCTGCCGCCATAGATGCCGACCGAACCGCCCGGCTCGAACAGCCCGCTCTTGGTCTGGATGTCGACGATGCCCGCCGTGCGCAAGCCGTATTCCGCCGGCAGCGCGCCGGTGATGAGCTGCATCGAGCTGGCAAAGCGCGTGCTGATGCTCTGGCCGAAGAAACTGACGCCTTCCGGCAGCACGACGCCGTCGATGCGGTATTGCACGTTCAAATGCTCGTTACGGATGTGGAAACCGCTGTTGGCGAGGCTGTCCTCGTTGACGCCCGGCGCTTGCAGCATGACCTGATTGATCGGCGCGTTCTCGCCGCCAGGCATGTTTTCGACCGCCTGGTTGGTGATGGTGTAGGTCGAGGCGCCGGTGCGCGTCTGGATTCCGATGCGCGCCTGGTCCAGCCGTTGGGCGATTACGGCGAGATCGAGCGCCGATTTGGAGGCGAGCGTCAGGTTCAACGTTGTCCCGCTCCCGGCCTGAAGATTCACCACCGATGTGACGGTCTCAAAACCGTCCTTGTCGCCGATCAACGAATAGACGCCTGGCGGGACGTTGGCGAGGCTGAAGCCGCCATCCGGCCCGGTGATGGCGCGCGCCACCACGCTGCCATCGGGCGCCTCGAGCTTCAGGCTCACGCCGACCAAGGGCCGGTTGAGCGCGTCCTTGGCGACGCCTTCGACCGTGCCGGCGGGTGGTGCGGCCAAGGCCGTTCCCGCGCCCAGCATCAAGCCGAGCAACGCCGCGAATAAGAGCAGAGAAATTCTGAGCAACATATCATTCCCCTCATGCATGAGATCGCAAGCAAAAGCGCGCGCGTAAAAACGCGGCGGTTTCGCCGTCCCAAAGATCGATTTCAGGCGATGGGTGGGGCGCGGGTGCGGAAGAGGAGATAAGCCGGCGGCGACAGCAGCAGTTCGGCTATCGCGGCGGCGGGCATCGCGGCGAGGGATTCGCTCGGCAACGCCAATACGATCGGCGGCGGCAGCGCCGCGCCATTGGCCATGTGCATGACCTGGCAGATGGCGCAGCCGTCTTCGTCGGGCCCGGCCGGTATCGGCGCGCTGTCGCCGCTCGGCATGGCGATGACGGTCGGGCCGGTGCTGCCCAGCAGCCGGTAGAAATCCTCGGGATGCATGTGGCCGTAACTGGCGGTGAATTGCACCAGCATGGCGGCTAAGGCGAGGAAGCGGGCGATACCGGCCAGCGGGGCGCGGCCTCCCTGCCCCGCCGCTTCGCTCAATTCCGGCACGATCGAAACGGATTTCCTGCGCAATCCCCGCCCCTTTGGCGCCAGCGTAAGGATGGCGCTTGCAGCCTTGCAAGCGCGGCCCCGGCCGGCGATCCGACCCGCGGAGTGTCGCAGCCCAACGCTCGTATTGCAAGTTACTTGCGTTATCCGCCGCCGCGGACTATTTCTCCCGTCATGGCGCGAAAATCCCGTATCCCCGCCGCCTTGGTGGGTCTGATGGCGCGCGGCAAGCATCACGCCTGGACGCTCGAGGAGCTTCAGGCGGGACTTGCCCGCGACGGCTCCGCCGCGGATTTTTCGTCGGTGTTCCGCGCCGCCGAAAAACTGGCGGCCGAAGGCGCCGTCCGCAAACTCATGCTCGAGGATGGGCGCGCCCGTTTCGAGCAGGCCGGCGCGCATCACGATCACCTGCATTGCACGCGCTGCGATGAACTCGTTCCCATGCCTTGCGTCGTCCGCGCCAACACCTTCGCCGCGCTTGAAGCGCGCACCGGCGCGGCCATCGCCGAACACAACATCGTTTTCAGCGGCGTCTGCCGCAACTGCCGGACGGTGCGGAATCCGCGCCGCAAGCGCCGGTGATCGGCGCGATCCATGGTTGGAATCCGGTCCATGTTTCGCCCGCCGATATTGAGTCTGGCCGCCCTCGCGGCGCTGTTCGCGACGCCGGCGCTCGCGCAGACGGGGCAGCCGGTCGCCATCGTCGCCGCGGAGAATTTCTATGGCGACATCGCCAGGCAGATCGGCGGTCCGGACGTGAAGGTGACCAGCATCCTCAGCAACCCCGACCAGGACCCGCATTTGTTCGAGGTGAGTCCAGCCGTGGGCCGGAACGTCTCGGCCGCCCGGATCATCATTTACAACGGCATCGGTTACGATCCGTGGATGGAGAAGATGCTTAAGGCCGCCCGCTCGGCCGACCGCCAGACGATCGTGGTCGCCGACTTGATCGGCAAAAAGACCGGCGACAATCCGCATATCTGGTACGACCCGGCCGCCATGCTGGTGCTGGCGGAAACCCTCTGCGAAACCCTGATCGCGGATGACCCCGCGAAGAAGGCCGGATACGAGCAGCGCCTGGCGCGCTTCGAGGATTCCGTGAAGCCGGTCCAGGCGAAGATATCCCAACTCCGTCAACGCTTGGCCGGCACGCCGGTCACGGCCACGGAGCCGGTCTTCGGCGTCATGCTCGACGCGCTCGGCATGTCGGTCAGGAACCGGTCCTTCCAGATTGCCGTGATGAACAACACCGAACCAAGCGCTTCGGACATTGCCGCCTTCGAGAACGATCTTAAGACGCATCGGGTCAGGCTCTTGATCTATAACAGCCAGGCCACCGACCCGACCGCCGAACGGATGGAAAAGATCGCCAGAGCGTCGCAAATCCCCGTGGTCGGGGCGGCAGAAACCGAGCCCACCGGCATGGACTACCAGTCCTGGATGATGAGCGAGCTCGATGCCGTGGATCGAGCGCTGCCCCCATGAACGCGATCGAGTTCCGCGATGTGAGCTTGACGCTCGGCGGCCGGGTCGTGCTGTCCGGCGTCAGCCTGGAGATATCGGCCCGCGAATTCGTCGGCGTGCTCGGGCCGAACGGCGCCGGCAAGACGACGCTGATGCGCGCGGTTCTTGGCCTGCTGCCGTCAAGCCGGGGCAGCATCCGCGTGCTCGGCAATCCCGCCGCCCGGGGCAACCCGGCGATCGGCTATATGCCGCAGCTGCGCAGCGCCGCAGGCGCCATACGCTTGAGCGGTTGGGACTTCGTGGCCGGGGTGGTCAACGGCCACCTTCTGGGCATGCCATTCCTGGGCAAGGCGGGGCGCGCCGAAGTCGATCGCGTGCTCGATCTGGTCGGAGCCGGCGAACTGGCGCGGCGCCCGCTGGCGGAGTTGTCCGGAGGAGAAAAGCAGCGTTTGCTGCTGGCTCAGGCGCTGATCGGCCGCCCGCGGCTGCTGCTGCTCGACGAGCCGTTGCACAGCCTCGACCCGCACTACCAAGGCGAGGTGGTGGAGTTGGTGAAGTCGCTTCAGACCGAACTCGGGATCGCCGTTTTGTTCAGCTCCCACGAACTCAACCCGCTGCTGGGATCGCTCGATCGCGTGCTTTATCTCGGACAGGGGCAAGCGGCGCTCGGTCCCGTCGGTAAGGTGATTACTGGGCCGGTGCTGTCGCGTCTCTACGGATCCAAAATCGACGTCATCCGCCTGAAGGGCCGGATTTTCGTCATGTCCGGCGGCCATGACATGGAACGCGACATGCACCGCCACGAAGACGGACCGGCTCACGCGCAGGGTTACGAAGGAGCGCCGCGGGACCATGCTTGAATACGACTTCATGCAGAACGCCTTCGCGGCGGCAACCATCGTGTCGATTGTCTCGGGGCTGGTCGGCTATTTCCTGGTGCTGCGCGGACAGACCTTCGCGGGCCATGCCCTTTCCCATGTCGGATTCACGGGCGCGACGGCAGCGGTTCTCATCAGCGTTGCGCCGCTCTGGGGCATGGTCGTGATGACCGTGGCGGCTGGCATCTGCATGGGTTTCCTGGGCGAGCGCCTGGCCCAGCGCGACGTGGCGATCGGCATGGTCCTCGCCCTTTCGCTCGGCCTCGGCCTGCTGTTCCTGCACTTCGTCACGTCTTACGCGACGCAGGCCACATCGCTGCTGTTCGGCAACGTGCTCGCGGTCGATATCCGGACCGTCTGGATACTGCTGGCGCTGGGCGCGGTCAGCGTGGGCGCGCTCGCGGTTATTTCGCGCCCGCTGCTGTTTGCGAGCCTGCAGCCGGAACTGGCCGAGGCCAAGGGCGTATCGCTCCGACTCTATTCCGTGCTGTTCCTGGCCACCGTGGCGCTGGCGACCGCCGAATGCGCACAAATCGTCGGCGTTCTCCTGGTTTTTGCCCTGATGGTCGGTCCCGCGGCGGCCGCGCAGCGCCTGACGACCGGTTTCGGAAAAGGGCTCCTGCTCTCCGCCGGATTGGCATTGTTGGAAGCCTGGAGCGGAATCACCCTGGCTTTCTATACCGACTGGCCCAGCAGCTTCTGGATCACCGCCCTGAGCGCTGGAATCTATCTGTTCGCGATCTTGCCGCGCGGCGGGCGCGGACGGGCCGCCGTTCGGCCTTGATCGATCCGGTAACGATGATGCCGCGCTCTAAGGGTTCGATTGTTTCGGGTTCGTAAGGTATCTTTGGCGCGCATCATTTGAGAGCGCACGGGACAGGCTCCGAATGTTCGACAGCAGTTTCTATTTCAAATTCGGTTCGATCTTGACGCGCGGCGAACGCGGGGAGCGGATGACGGGCGGCCTCATCGGCTCGTCGCTGCTGCACGCCCTAGCGGCGCTGGTGTTGATTTTGGGCATGCCCCGCTTCGTGCCCGAGCATGAGATGATCATGTCGATCAACTTGGTTCAGCTCGGCGAGAGAAACGCTGCGCCGCCGTCGCCGGATATGGCGCGGCTACCGCAGGAGAAAGCCCGGGAAGCCATGAATCCGGAATCCACCAAGGCCGTTCCGGAAGCGCAAACGCTGCCTCCTCAAGCTACGCTGCACCAGCCCGATAAGGCGGTCCCCAGGCCCCTGAAAGGGCCCGAGCCCGATGCGTCGTCCGACGCAAAGCCGCAACAGCAAACCTTGCCGACCGACAATCTCAGCGCCCGGCTCCAACTTCTGGCGCGGCTGCGGCAGCCCGCGCCGCCGATGCCGCCCAACCCGCGGCAGCAGAACGGCTCGGGCGAATCCGATGCGACGGCGGCCAGCGCCAACAGCGCCGTGGCGCTCAATGCGACCTACCGCGTGAAGGATTTCATCCGCGCCCAGGTCATGCGCCGTCTGAATACGGACTGCAACGCGCTGAAGTGCGGCGACTGGGTGGTGGCCATCCATATCGTGCTGAGGCCCGATGGCCGCATCAGCACCGCCGAGATCGTCGACAATTCGCGTTTGAGTTCCGACAGCGCCTACCGCGACTTCGCCATCAGCGCGCGCGACGCCGTGCTGCTGTCGTCCCCTCTTACCTTGCCGCCCGGTGCGTACGATATCGCCAAGGACATCGTGGTCGATTTCAGTTCAAGGCAAGTCATGCGGTGATCGGCGTCGTGATAAAGCAGCACGGAGATCGCCGCAGGATCATGGGAGCGTGCGGGCGACGCGGAAGCCGGCATAGCTCGAATAGTCGAAATCCCGTTCGGCGACGTCGGCTCTGCTGCGCGTGGCGGAGCGCACGAACACGGGGACGTTGCTCCAGGAGCCGCCGCGCAGCACGTGCTTGCTGCAATCTCCGCTTTTCCAAGCTCCGCCGTCGCTCGGCGCCCCGACGTAGCTTTCGTTCCAACAATCATCCACCCATTCCCAGACATTTCCCAACATGTCGTAAAGGCCGAAAGGATTGGGCCCGAAGCTGCCGACCGGAGCGATCAGCGTACCGTCCCATTTGCTGCCGCAACCGTTGCAGTTGGCGTTGCCGGTGCCGATGGCGTCGCCCCACCATCGCGCCGTCGTTGTCCCGGCCCGAGCCGCGTACTCCCACTCCGCTTCACTCGGCAGGCGATAAGGCCCTTCACGCGCTTTGGGCGACGAGGGCAGACCTCGCACTTTGCCGTTCAGCCATACGATATAGGCCTGAGCGTCGTTCCAGCTCAAACAGACTGCCGGACCCAGAGGAGGATCCTTCTGCCCCGGCGTGTAGGCGAGACCGTGGCCCTCCGTTTTCCAACTCAGGCCCAGGATCGTATTGCACGGGGCCGGCTGGTAGCCGGTCTGCCGCAGAAAGACGAGGAATTCCGAATTCGTCACGTCGTATTCGCCGAGCGCGAAGGATCGCACGGTGACGACATGCTGCGGGCCTTCGACATCGAAGCGCCCAGGTTCGGTCTCTGGGCTGCCCATCATGAATTTCCCGGCCGGAATCGCCACCATCTTCGGGCAATCGGCGCATTCCTGGAATTCACGGTTCAATCGCTCGTCGGCGCATGCCGCGTTCGGCACGACAAGAATGCCGCCGAGCAGAAAAAACGCCATAAGGGCTGTTCGCATCCATCGCACCCGGTTCGCGATCACACTGCGTGGGAATCCGCTTCCGGCCATAATTACAAACGTGACATGTTACGTTCGGATTTGAAAGAGCGGGTGTCCTTTTGCTTCGCTTTCCATATTATGGCGGCAGGCACATGACGGCTTTGCTGCGCATCGTTCTGGTCGCCGTGGTGAGCCTCGCATTGGCCGGGCATGCGCTGGCGCATCCGCATATCTGGGTGACGATGAAGACCGAACTGATCTATGCGCCGGACGGCTCGGTCACGGGCGTGCGCCATGACTGGGCGTTCGACGACATGTACTCGGCCTTCGCCACGCAGGGCCTCGACCAGCAGACCAAGGGCGTGTTCACGCGCGAGGAACTCGCCCCGCTTGCCAAGGTCAATATCGACACGCTCAAGGATTCCGACTACTTCACTTTCGTCACCGCGGACGGCAAGAAAATCCCGCTTTCGGATCCACCGGCCGACTATTGGCTCGACTACAACGACACGGTGCTCACTTTGCACTTCACCTTGCCGTTCAAGCAGCCGGTGAAAGCGAAGAACCTGCTGATCGAAATCTACGATCCGACCATTTACGTCGATTTCGAATTCGCCAAGGAGAATCCGGTCTCGACGGTGGGTGCGCCGGCGCAATGCAAGCTGAAGTACCAGCGGCCGCCCGAAATGAAGTTCACGTTTTCGCAGGGGAAGGTGCTCGGCGAGGCGTTCTTCAATTCGCTCACCCCCGCCCAGAATTGGGGCGCGCGGTTCGCCAACAAGATCATGGTCAATTGCGGCTGAGCATGGCGATTGAGGCGCGACACACGTCCCTGCCCTTGCGCCGCGCCGCGGTAGCGGCCGCCGCGCTCGGAATTCTGCTGTCGGCGGGGGCGTTTGACTTCGCGCTGGCTGACCCGTTCGGCGTGTCGCAGGGATCGCCGCCGCCGGAGTTCGGCGGCTTCGCCGGCTGGATTCTGGCCGAGCAGTCCATGTTCTACCAGATGCTGTCGGGCACCATTCGAAGCGCGAAGTCGAACGGCAGCGCGGTCTATGCCTTGCTCGGCATTTCGTTCGTCTACGGTGTCTTCCATGCCGCCGGCCCCGGCCACGGCAAGGCGGTGATTTCCTCTTATCTGGTCGCCAATCACGAGACCTGGCGCCGCGGCATCGTGCTGTCGGCCGCCTCGGCGGTGCTGCAATCGCTGACGGCGATCCTGATCGTCGCCGTCGCGGCCTTGCTGCTGAACGCCACCGCCAAGATGATGGACGACACCGTCAACGTCATCGAGACCGTCAGCTATATCTTCATCATCCTGATCGGCGCGCGTCTCTTGTGGGTGAAGGGCCGGGCATTTACGAAATTGCTGTGGACCGAAACGCAGGAGCATCCGCGCGATCATCGTCACGATCACGAGCACGATCACCGCCACGCGCATCACGATCACGAGGAGGAGGACGCTTCCGCCTGGGGTCACGCCCACGCGCTGGAACCGCAAGAACTTGCCGGACCCAGGGGCTGGCGGCGCGGACTGACCGCCGTCGTCTCGGTGGGGCTCAGGCCGTGTTCGGGCGCGATCATCGTGCTGGTGTTCGCGCTGACACAGGGCCTGTTCTGGATCGGCATCGCCTCGACCTTCATGATGGGGCTCGGCACCGCGATCACGGTGGCGTCGATCGCCATGTTGGCGGTCGGCGCCCGCGGCATCGCCGCCAAGATTGCGCGCGCCAAACCCGGCCGCGGCCTGTTGTTCTTGCGCGGCCTGGAAACCGCGGCGGCGGCGCTGGTGATGATTTTCGGATTCCTGTTGCTCACCGGCTACATGATGAGCGAAAAACTGATGGGCATTTAGCCGCCGCCGCCGCGCTATCGGAAATTCACAGCCCGAGATAAGCGCGGCGGATATCCGGCATGGCCGCCACCTTGGCCGAAGGGCCTTCGGTGAACAGCCTGCCCTCGGCGATGACATAGGCGTAATCGCTCACCGACAGCGCCAAATGCACGTTCTGCTCGACCAGCAGAATGGTGATGCCCTGCTGCTTGAGCGTGCGGAGCGTGCCGAAAAGCTGCTGCACCACCACCGGCGCCAAGCCCAGCGACAACTCGTCGATCATCAGCACATCCGGATCCGACATCAGGCCGCGCGCGATCGCCAGCATCTGCTGCTCGCCGCCCGAGAAAGTACCGGCGCGTTGCCGCCGCCGCTCCTTCAAGCGCGGGAAAAGCGTGTAGACGTGTTCCAGCCGCTCGGCGAATTTTTTCCGGGCGCGGCTGGAATAGCCGCCCATGTCGAGATTCTCCTCCACCGTCATGGCGGAGAAGATCTGGCGGCCTTCGGGCACCAGGACGAGGCCGCGCGCCGCGTTTTCATGCGGCGTCCGGCCGGTGATGTCCTGGCCTTCGAAGATGACGCGGCCCTTCCACGGCCGGACCTGGCCGACGATGGCGCCGAGCGTCGTCGTCTTGCCCGCGCCGTTGGCGCCGATGACGGTGATGAGCTTGCCCCGCGGCACGGCGAGCGAGATGCCCCACAGCACCTGCACCTCGCCGTAGCCGGCTTCGAGATTCTCGACCTTGAGCAGAGCCTCGCTCATGGCGGCTGCTCGGTCGGAAGGCTGGCGACGATGTTGGGATCGCCGAGATAGGCCTCGATCACGCCCTTGTCGTGGGCAACCTCTGCGGGCAAGCCCTCGGCCAGCTTCTGTCCGGTATTCAGCACCACGACGCGGTCGCTCAAGCTCATGATCGCCTGCATCAGATGCTCGATCATCAGGATCGCCACGCCGCGCTCGCGGATGCCGCGGATCACCTCGATCATGCGCTCGACTTCGGACGGGTTGAGGCCGGCCAGCACCTCGTCGAGCAGCAGCAGCATGGGCCGGGCGCACAGCGCGCGCGCCAACTCCAGCCGCTTTTTGCCGGCAATGGTGAGCTGGCTCGCGGCGCTGTCCGCGCGGTCGGCCAGGCCGACCAATTCCAGAACCTCGCGGGCGGTCTCGCGGGATTGACGCAACGACTGGTTCTCATAGCCGAAACAGGCGCCCACCATGCAATTCTCCAGCACGCTCATGCCGGTCAGGGGCTGGACGATCTGGTGGGTGCGGGCAATGCCGTGGCGCACGACGCGATAGGGCTTCTCGCCGGTGATGTCGCGGCCGGCGAAGCGGATGCGGCCCGCGTCGGGAGGATAGATTCCGTCGATCAGGTTGAAGACGGTGGACTTGCCGGCGCCGTTCGGGCCGATCAGGCCGAGGATCTCCCGCTCCTTCACGGTGAAGCTCAAATCCTGCACCGCGCGCACGCCGCCGAAGCGCAGGCTCAGATTGTCGACTTCGAGCAGCGCGTTCATTCGAGAAACTTCCGCGACTTGGGGATGTAGCGGCGGATAAAGCCCATCACGCCGCCGGGTGCGAAAGTGACGATGAGCAGCAGCAACGCGCCGGCGATGACCAGCTGGAAGTCGGAGAAGGTCGCCGAAGTCAGAAGCCAGCCGCGCAACTCTTCGTACAGGAATGCGCCGATCGCCGGTCCCGCCACCGTGCTCTGGCCGCCGAGCATGACCATCACCACCGCCTCGGTCGAGAAACTCAGATCGAAGGCGTCGACCGGTTGGATGAAGGCGCTCTTGAAGAAATAAAGACAGCCGGCGACCGCCGGCAGGTAAGCCGACACGCTGTAGGCCAGGGCCTTGTAGAGCGGCGTGGGCACGCCGAGCACGGCTGCCGCGTCCTCGTTCTGGCCGATCGCCAGCAGCCCCAATCCGAATTTCGAGGTCTTGATGCCGTAGCTCAGCAGCAGCGACGCCGCCATGACGGCGACCAGCAGGAAATAAATCGTCCACAGCGCCTTCATCGGCCCGCCCAGAGCCTGATAGGAACTCATCGAGATATAGATGCCGCTGGCGCCGCCCCAGGGCGTGAAATTCGAGACGAAGGATTGCACCGCCTGGTTGACGCCGATGGTGGCGAGCGCGAAGTAGAACCCGTGCAGCCGCAGGATGCCGAGGCCGAGCAGCAGCGCCAGCGCGCTCACCACGACGCCGGCCGCGAGCGCCGCCAAGGCCGGCGGCCAGCCGTAACCGGTGATGAGAAAGACGCCGATATAACCGCCGAGGCCGAAGAACACGATGCTGCCGAAATTGACGCAGCCCGCATAGCCGATCATCAGGTTCAAATTGCTGGCCAGGATGATGTAAACGGATGCGAGCACCAGGCTCTCGCGCAGCGCCACGTCGTTGTGCCAGAGCGGCACCGCGATGAAGGCCGCGGTTATCGCGACGATCACCCAGAAGAAGGGTTTTTGGAAAAAATTCAGGAAAGCCATGGGCGCCTTTTAAACGTCGGGGCTCACGAACGCCGGAAGGTAAAATTGAACAAGCCGCGCGGAAAGGCAATCAGGACGAGTACGAACACCACGAACTCGATGACCGTGGTCCAGCTCACCGGCATAAAGGGCGTGGCCAGGCCTTCGATCAATCCCAGCGCGATGCCGCCCAGCAACGCGCCCGCCGGGTTGCCGAGGCCGCCGAGAATGGTGACGACGAAGCTCTTGAGCTGGTAAGAGCTGCCCGACAGCACGGTGAAGGGGAACATGGTGGCGATGAGCGCGCCCGAGACGCAGGCGAGCGCGACGCCGAGGCCGAAGGCGAGCGCCAGCACGCGCGTGGTCGGTATGCCGACCAGTTCCGCCGCCACGCGGTTGCCGGCGACGGCGCGGATCGCCTTGCCGGAGCGCGTCTTGTCGAGAAACAGAAAAAGCAGCACGGCGATGATTCCGGTGAGCGCCGCCGCCATCAAATGGGTTCCCGGAAAGGTGTAGCCCCCGTAACTCAGCCCGGGCAGCGAGACCTCGATGTTGAACAGCTTCGTGCCCCATAGATCCGTGCCGAGGCCGATCAGCACCAGATTGACCGCGAATGTGGAGAGCAGGCTCATCAAGGGCGGCCGCCCGATCATGCGGTGCACCGACAGCCAATAGATCAGAACGCCGGCGCCGAAGCCGATTACCGCCACCGGCGGCACGATGGCATAGGGCGAAATGCCGAGCCAGTCGCCGATCAGGTACAAGGCGAACATTCCGAAGACGATCATCGCACCATGCGTGAGGTTGACGACGTTCATCACGCCCCAGATGAGCGTCAAGCCCATCGCGGCCATGCCGTAGACCGTGCCGATCAGCAGACCGTCGACGATGGAAGCGAATATTCCGAACATGGGGAAAAGCGCGGGAGGGAACGGCTTCGTTCCCTCCCTGTGGGGTTCAGTGGATCGGGTAGAGGATCGGCGCCGACGACGCCGCAAGCGGCCAGATCACCTCTTTCACGAGCTGACCGCCCTTCATCTGCCACTGGGTCAGCACCATCTGATGCACCAGTTGCAGGCCGTGGCTCGCCGGGTCGGTGGAGAACTTGCATGGGCCGAACAGCGTGGTGATGTTCGTCGTGTCGAGGGCCGCCGCCACCTTCGCCGGATCGACCGAGCCCGCCTGTTCGATGGCGTGCTGGAAGAGCAGCCCGGCGCCGTAGCCGCCCGCCGAATGGTAATCGGAATCCGTGTTGTATTTCGCCTTGAAGCGTTGGGCGAAGGATTCCGAACTCGGGCCGTAATTGGACTTGTATTTCACCTGCGGCGCCCATTGCGACGGCACCGAGACGCCGACCGCCGACGCGCCCAATGTCGCGAATTGGGCGCTATCGGGCGCGACCAGCAGCGTCACCCACTTGATGCCCGCCTTCTGGTCGTGAATCTGCCGGGTGAGCGTGGCGCCGTCGGGATAATGGCCGCCGCCCAGAAGCGCGTCGGGCTTGGCCGAGACGATCTTGTTGATGATGGCGCTGAAATCGGTCTGGTCCGGAGGGTAGGATTCGTCGAGCACGATCTTGAAGCCCATCGTCTTCGCCTGCTCGCGCGTCGCGATGGCCACCGCCTTGGAGAACGGATCGTCGGAGTAGACCAACGCGATGGTGGCGCCGGGTTTCTTCAGCTTGATCGCCTGGAGCGCGCCGGTCAGGTAATTGTCGGCCGGGGTATAGAGCTGGAACAGGTATTTGTTGCCGAGTTCGTAGGTCTTGGCCTCGGCGGCGCCGGCGGTGATCATCAGCGCGCCGTATTGCTCGGAGATGACCGCTGCGGTGGCGGCCAGGCCGGAGGAATACGGGCTGAACAGGAACTGCGCCTTGTCCTGCACGATGAGCTGCGTGTAGAGCTGCTGCACCCGCGCGCCTTGCGACTGGTCGTCGTAGCTGACGAACTTCACCATGTAGGGTTTGCCGCCCACCTTGATGCCGCCGGCGGCGTTCACGTCGTCGCGCCACATCTCGAAGCCGCGCAGCTGCGCCAGTGAATCGACGTTGAGCGCGCCGGTTTGCGAGGTGGTGAAGCCGATGGTGATGCTGTCCTGGGCCTTGGCCGAAGACGCCAAAACGGCCGGCGCGGCCAGCAACAGCGCCGCGGCCGCGAAGCGGAATAAGCGGTTCATGGAATCCTCCTCATTTTAAGGTCTATGTCCCCGGAAACTGCGGGGGCTTGGCCAAATCTATAGGCCATGTCGGCCTTATGAACAAGGCAAGGCAAATGGGCCGGCCCTACTGCGATGCAGTCGCATGATTTTCGTTGATCGCCGGGGCACCAAGGGTTGAGATGGGGCGGGAACAGATGGGGGACGGCCATGGATGCACGCGGAAAGCCCGAAAGTGGTCCGGAATCCCACGCGCCGGTCGTGCTGCGGCGTGCCGCGGATGGCATCGCCACTCTCATCCTCAATCGTCCGGCTGCGCGCAACGCGCTTTCCGTGGCGCTGATGGGCGAGTTGCAACGGGCGCTCGACGAGATATCCAAGGACGCGGCGGTGAAGGTGGTGGTGCTATCCGCCAACGGGCCGGTGTTCTGCGCCGGCCACGATCTGCGCGAGTTGCGCGCCAATCCCGGCAGGCAATTTTACGAACGCGTCTTCGCGCAATGCTCCAAGCTCATGCTTTCGATCGTCAGGCTCCCGAAGCCGGTGATCGCGCAAGTGCGCGGCGTCGCCACCGCGGCGGGCTGCCAGCTGGTGGCCTCCTGCGATCTGGCGGTGGCGGCGGAAGACGCCCGCTTCGCCACGCCGGGCGTGAATATCGGCCTGTTCTGCTCGACGCCGATGGTGGCGCTGTCGCGCGCGGTGCCGCGCAAGCCGGCGATGGAGATGCTGCTCACCGGCGAGATGATCGGCGCGCCCCAGGCGCGCGACTGGGGCCTGGTCAACCGCGTCGTGCCCGAGGCCCAGCTTGAATCGGAGACCATCCGGCTTGCCAAGCAGATCGCCGCCAAGTCGCCGCTGGTGCTGAAGATCGGCAAGGAGGCGTTCTACCGCCAGGCCGAGCTGGGCCTGGCCGAGGCCTATGACTATGCCAGCCAGGTGATGACGACCAACATGCTGGCGCGCGACGCCGAGGAAGGCATCGACGCCTTCCTCGGGAAGCGCCCGCCGGTATGGGAGAACCGTTGAACCACGATTCCTACAGCGACGATTATCTGCGCGGGATTCTGGACCGCGTCAAAACCATCGCCATGGTCGGCGCCAGCGAGCACCGGCACCGGCCCAGCTATTGCGTGATGCAATATCTCCAAGGACAAGGGCTATCGCGTCATCCCGGTCAATCCGCGCGCAACCGTGCCCGAAATTCTCGGCGAGAAGGTTTACAAGAGCCTCGCCGAAATTCCCGGCCCGATCGACATGGTCGACATCTTCCGGCGCGGCGAAGAGGCCGGGCCCATCGTCGACGAAGCCATCAAGAAAGGCGCCCCGGTGGTGTGGATGCAGATCGGCGTGCGCAACGACGAAGCCGCGAAAAAAGCCGAGCAAGCTGGCCTCCAGGTCGTGATGAACCGCTGCCCCAAGATCGAATATGCGCGGCTCCATGGGGGAAACGCCTGAAGCGGTTGCCTTGACGGTGGCAATGTAAAGCGCCAGAATTCGCACCTTCAACCGGGGAGAAGGAAATGCCGAAGAGACATAGCGGCTGGAGTTGGTGGTACCTGCTGCTGCTGATCCCGTACGTCTCCTCCCTATGGGTTCCCTTCTACAACACGGCCGAGCCCACCTTCATCGGCATGCCGTTTTTCTACTGGTATCAGCTCGCTATGATTCTGCTGGGCGCCGGCTTGATCGCCATCGTCTATTTCGCCACCGAGTAGTGGTCGTTCCGTAAACGCGGGAGGCAATGCCGTGGCTAACGTGAATTGGGTCGCGCTGATCGTTTTCGTGGTGCTGTTCGGCTTTATCACTTGGCTCGGATTTGCCGCCGCGCATTGGCGCCGCGGCGATCTCGATCTGATCAGCGAATGGGGCCTGGGTGGACGGCGTTTCGGCACCATCGTCACCTGGTTTCTCATCGGCGGCGATCTCTACACCGCCTACACCTTCATCGCCGTGCCGGCATTGGCCTTCGGCGCGGGCGCCATCGCCTTCTTCGCCGTGCCTTATACGATCATCGTCTATCCCTTCATGTTCGTCGTATTCCCGCGCATGTGGTAGGTATCCACAAGCACGGCTTCGTTACCGGCTCGGATTTCGTGCGCGGCCGCTTCGGCAACCGCTGGTTGGCGCTGGCCATCGCGCGTCACCGGCATCGTCGCCACCATGCCTTATATCGCCTCAATCTCGTCGGCTTGCAGGTGGTGATCGGCGCGCTCGGCATTCAGGGAACGGGCGCCGTCGAGGACGCGCCGCTGATCGTCGCCTTCGTGATCCTGGCGGCTTTCACCTATTCGAGCGGCTTGCGCGCGCCTGCCGCCATCGCCATCGTCAAGGACATCGCTGATCTATCTCACCACGGTCCGCGGCCGTGATCATCATTCCCTATCGAGTTTGGCGGCTTCGGCAAGATCTTCGCCGCCGTGCCGGCACAGAAGCTGCTGCTGGCGGTGCCCAGCGGCACCAGCACCGGCAGCTACAGCGTCTACGTCTCCCTGGCATTGGGCTCGGCCATGGCGTTGTTGCTCTATCCCCATTCGATGACCGGCATCCTCGCCGCCAACAACAGCAAGGTCGTGCGCCGCAATGCGGCGATGCTGCCCGCCTATTCCTTCATGCTGGGGCTGCTGGCTTTGCTCGGTTTCTTCGCCCTGGCTTCGGGGGTCAGCACGATGCCGGAATTCGCCGACGGCTTTAAGCAGTTCGGCAACAATTTCGCCGTGCCGGCGCTGTTTATACACAGACTTCCCGTCCTGGTTCGTCGGCATCGCCTTTGCCGCCATCGGCATCGGCGCGCTGGTGCCGGCGGCGATCATGTCGATCGCCGCGGCCAACCTCTTCACCCGCAATGTCTACAAGGAATTCATCCATCCGCGCTGCACCGAGAAGCAGGAATCGCAGATGGCGAAATGGGTGTCGCTGATCGTCAAGTTCGGCGCGCTGCTGTTCATCCTGTTCATACCGACGCAATACGCGATCTTTTTCCAGCTGCTGGGCGGGATATTGATCATCCAGACCTTCCCGTCGGTGATCGTCGGCCTCTATACCCGCTGGTTCAACCACTGGGCGCTGCTCTGCGGCTGGGCCGCGGGCACGGCGGTGGGCGGCTGGATGTTCGTGGTGATGAACTTCACCGCGACATATCCGCTGGTGATCGGCGGCTGGACCATCCCCGGCTATATCGCGCTCTATACCGTGATCCTGAACTTCGTGGTGGCGGCGGTATTGACCCCGCTGTTCAACGCGATGGGCGCCGGGCAGCGCCACGACGTGACCGCCGCCACCGATTACACCGGCTGAAGGTAGTTCGACACCTCGACCAAATTGCCGTCGGGATCGCGGAAATAGACCGAGCGCATCGGTCCTTGCGCGCCGGTCTTCGGCACCGGTCCGAGCTCGATGGCGACGCCGCTGCTTTTGAGATGGGTGATGACATCCTCGAGCGGTGTCGCGGCGATCAGGCAGAAATCGCCGGATCCCGGCGTCGCTTGTCTCGCCTTGGGCTCGAATTCGTGGCCCGCGCGGTGCAGGTTGATCTTCTGCTTGCCGAAATGGAGCGCGACCCGGCCGTCGAACTCGACCCGGCGCAGGCCGAGAACCCGCTCGTAGAACCGGCAACTCGCCTCGATATCCTTGACCGTCAGGACAAAATGATCGATGCGGTCGATCGCAACCGGCGCGGTCATCGCCGCGCCTTGGCGGCGCGTGGCGGCCTGGTCTCGCGCGCCACCCAATCGAGATAGGGCTTGAAACCGGCGTCCACGCGGATCGCCTCGATGCAGGGGCAATCGTAGGAATGAAGCCGTTTGACCTTGGCGATGAGGCGCCGGAGCCGGGCCGAGGTGGTTTTCAGGATCAGCACCGCCTCGCGACCGCGTTGCAGCTTGCCCTCCCACCGGTAGAACGCGGTCACGCCGCCGATGACATTGGCGCAGGCGGCGAGCCGCGCCGCCACGGCCGCGCGGCCGATCCGTTCGGCCTCCGTCCGGCTGCTGGTGGTGGCATAGACCCACATCACCGCCATGAATCCCTCCTGCCCCCCGCTCTCGCGAGTCGCGGCGCTTCCCCGTCCGCCGCAAGGACGCTACCATGGCGGCTTCGCGGGCCGTTCGCCAGGGGGTGGGATTGTCCGAAGACCAGGCGAAAGAACCGAAGAAGCATCACGGCCCGACCGCGTCGCAACGCGCTTGGCTGAAGCGCGGCCTCGACGAGCCGGGCGGCAAGCTGCCCATGTTCGACGATCAAGGCCGCCAGGTCGACCAGCGCACGGTCCAGGCCTGTATCGATGCCGGCTGGGCCGAGCCCTGGATCGCCAACCCGATCAAACCGGATTGGCAAATCTGCCGCCTGACGGAGAAAGGCCGCGGCCTCGCCCAAGGCCGGGAGGCCCGTTCCCATGCTCATCCATCAGATGAAAAGAAAACGTCTAAGACTTGATTTTATAAGATTAATATTTCGATTTGTGAATTCAGAGGAAGACCGGAGATAAATGGCCCCGCCCGTCGAAGCCGGGCCAAGAAATGGCCCCGCCCGGCCAAGCCGGGCCAAGAAATGGTCGGAGCGGCGAGATTTGAACTCGCGACCCCTTGCACCCCATGCAAGTGCGCTACCAGACTGCGCTACGCTCCGCCCGGCCCGATTCGGCTGCCGCGACTATAGTGACGAGGCCCACCCCATGGCAACCGCACCCTCGCCCCGTAACCGGCTTTATCCGTCCCGGCTGGGCCCGGTATTGCTGCTGGCTCTGCTATTGGGCGGCACGGGGGCCGTTGCCCAGGTGCCGTGCAATTGCGCCCCAGGCGATCTCTCCTCCTGCCAAAGCGCCTGCCCGGCCGCTTCCAAGCCGGTTGTGCCGCCCGAAGCCCCGCGCAAATGCCCGCCGCCGGGCAATCTGGATTGCATGCCGATCGTGCCGCCGGAGCGTCAGGCCTTCTGTTCCCGGGATTATGCCGATTGGATCGGGCGCCACTGCCCGAACACCCACATCGTCTATTAAGACGGGCGGGGCCTTAGCCGCGGACTTTCTTCAATTCCTCGCGCAGCGTCAAAAGTTCGCGCCTCAATTCGAACAGCTCGCGGCGCATGTCGTCGACCTTGTCGCCTTCCCGGACCCCGGCGGTGGTCGGCAGGGTCAGGCGCGGTATGTCGTCGGTCTTGAGCGCGCCCTCGCGCAACAACTTCTGCACGCCCTTGATGGTGTAGCCCTGCTCGTAGAGGCATTGGCGGATGCGGCGCAGCAGCAACACGTCGTCGGGGCGGTAATAACGCCGCCCGCCGGCGCGTTTCAGGGGCTTCACCTGCGGAAACTTGGATTCCCAGAAACGCAGCACGTGCTGCGGCACCTCGAGCTCCTGCGCCACCTCGCTGATGGTGCGGAAGGCGTCGGCCGATTTGGCATTGCGCCGCGCGGCCGAGGGCGGCGGCGGGCTCAACATCTCGGGCATGCGCATGGTCATGCGGCACCGCCATGTTTGGCCGCGCCCGGCGAGAGCGCGGTGTTGATTTGGTCCTTCAAGACATGCGAGGCGCGGAACACCAGAACGCGCCGCGGATTGATCGGCACTTCCTTGCCGGTTTTGGGATTGCGGCCGATGCGGCGGCCCTTCTTGCGCACGGCAAAACTGCCGAACGAGGAAACCTTGACCATTTCGCCGCGGGCCAGCGCCTGGGCGATTTCGTTCAGGACGGTTTCCACCAGCTCGGCGGATTCGTTCCGCGAGAGCCCAACCTCCTGGTAGACCGCCTCGCTCAATTGAGCGCGCGTGACCGTTTGCCCCGCCATCTCAGGACCCCCTTTGTCCTTTATCCCGGGTCCTTGGTGCTGGACCCTTGCCTTGACAGAAACCTAGACCCCGGCCGGATATTTTGCAAATACAGCGTCTTGTGGGCAGTTCTTGAATAACGGGGATAACTTTAACCATTCTGAAACCGGCCTGGAATGAGGCCGGAACCGCGAGTTGCGCCCTACCAGCGCACCAGCCCGGCGCCCCAGGTCAATCCGCCGCCCATCGCCTCGAGCAACACCAGCTGGCCGGGCTTGATTCTGCCGTCGCCGCTGGCCTCGGCCAGGGCGAGCGGGACCGAGGCCGCCGAGGTGTTGGCGTGGCGCTCAATCGTCACCACCACCTTGTCGCTTGCTATGCCCAGCTTCTTGCCGGTGCCGTCGATGATGCGGCGATTGGCCTGATGCGGCACCAGCCAGTCGATATCCTTGGCTTCGAGCCCATTGGCGTCGAGCGCCTCTTTTGCCACCTCGGCCAGGCGCTGCACCGCATGAAGAAAGATCTTCTTGCCTTCCATCCGCACATGCCCGGATGTCCCGGTGGTGGACGGGCCGCCATCGACATAAAGCAGATCGTAGCCCCTGCCGTCGGTGTGCAGATGGGTCGAGAGAATGCCGCGTTCCTTCATGTTCGAGACCCGGCCCGAGAATTGGCTGCCGTTGCCCGGCTTGGCCTCCAGCACCAGGGCGCCGGCGCCGTCGCCGAACAGCACGCAGGTGCCGCGATCCGTCCAGTCGAGGATGCGCGAGAAAGTCTCGGCGCCGATTACCAAGGCGCGGCTGGCCTGGCCGCAACGCAACGCGTTGTCGGCCACGGACAGCGCATAGATGAACCCGGTACAGACGGCATGGATGTCGAAAGCGGCGCCCTTGGTGACGCCGAGGCTCGCCTGCACCTTGGATGCGGTGGCGGGGAAGGTGTTGTCGGGCGTGGCGGTGGCCAGCACGATCAGGTCGATGTCGCCGGGTTTGCATTTTGCCGCCGCCAACGCCCTTTCGGCCGCCTTGATGGCAAGATGCGAGGTGAATTCGCCTTCGGCGGCGATGTGCCGCTGGCGGATGCCGGTGCGTTGCACGATCCATTCGTCGGAGGTGTCGAGCTTGGCCGCCAGCTCGGCGTTGGTGACGATGCGCTCGGGCAGGTAGGAGCCGCAGCCCAGGACTTGCGAGCGATAATTCATGGCCTGGTGCCGCCCGCCGCGGTCGGTTCCGCCGCCGCGGGCAGCGCGCTCATCTGCACGATCTCCTCATGCAGCTTGTCGAGGAACCCGTTGATCTGCATGTCGCAAGCCACGCCGATGGCGTTGGCGAAGCCCAGCGCGTCGGTCGAGCCGTGGCTTTTGACGCAGATGCCCTGGATGCCCAGGAATACCGCGCCGTTATAGCGCCGCGGGTCCATCCGCTTCCGGAGCTTGCCCAGCGCGCGGTTGGCGAATACATAGCCCAGCCGGGCCATCAGCGAATTGCGGAAGGCGGCGCGCAGGAAACTGGTGTAGAGCCGCGCCGTGCCCTCGATGGTCTTGAGCGCGATGTTTCCCGTGAAACCGTCGGTCACGACCACGTCGACCGTTCCCGCGGCGATGTCGTTGCCCTCGATGAAGCCGTGGAAACGCACCGGCGAACCCGGCCCTCGGAGGCGTAAGGCCGCGCCGCGCACCGCGTCGTTGCCCTTCATCTCCTCGGACCCCACGTTCAACAATCCGACAATCGGCTGGGGCACGCCCAGTACCGTGCGCGCGAACACGTCGCCCAGCAGCGCGAACTGCACCAGATTTTCGGAATCGCATTCGACATTGGCGCCGAGATCGAGCATCACGCTCTCGCTCCGGAGCGTCGGCATGAAGCAGGCGATCGCCGGCCGGTCGATGCCCAGTATCATCTTGAGCACGAATTTCGCCATCGCCATCAGCGCGCCGGTGTTGCCGGCCGAAACCACGCAATCGGCCTCGCCCGCCGCCACCGCGTCGATGGCGAGCCGCATCGAGGAGTTGCGCGCGCCCCTGAGCGCGGCCGAGGGCTTGGCGTCGTCGGTGACGAATTCGTCGGTGTGGCGGATGACGGCGCGCGCATCGAGCTTGGGAAGCTTGTCCAGGAGCGGACGGATGCGGGCCTCGATGCCGTAGAACAGGAATTCGGCCTGCGGGTAGCGCACAAGCGCGATGTCGGCGCCCTTCACCACCATGTCGGGCGCCTGTTCGCCACCCATGGCATCGAGCGCGATGACCACCCGTTTGCTCAAAGCCGGGTTCCCCCCGCCCGCCCGCGCGTCACGCCGTCTCGGTCGGAGCCGGAACCACTTCGCGCCCGTCGTAATAGCCGCAGGCGGCGCAGAGGTGATGCGGCCGCCTCAACTCGCCGCAGTTCGGGCACTCGGTGTAAACCGACGGCTTCAGCGCGTGGTGCGAACGCCGCATGTTGCGGCGCGACTTGGAGGTCTTTTTCTTCGGAACTGCCATGGAATGAAACTCGGAAGTTTTGGGGAGTTTGGCCCCGGCGGGGCTGGGCCGCAGTTAGGTAGCGAAAATTGGGCTTTACCGCAACCTCGTTCGCCTATTCCTTGGAATTATTCTCCTTTTTCAGGGCTGCCAGGGCCTGGAAGGGCGATAAGGGCTTGGCGGATCCGTACCGGGATCGCGGCTTCGGCGCCGGGAGCGTGGGGAAACGGGTCGAGCGCCAGCGAGAGCTGCTGGGCCACCGCTTCGCCGATATCGATGACGCCGTTTTCAATCGGCTCGATGGTTTCGGCCGCGCCGTCGAGATTGACCTCCTGCGCCTCCCCGCCGCCGCCGTAAAGCACGCTGAACCCCTCTTCGACGCGGCTTTGGACCGGCGCCAGCGACACGACGCAGGCCTGCGTCACGTCGGCGTCGAGTTCGGCGGTCAGGCGGAAAAGGCCGCCGGGAATCTGTTCGAGGCGCACCACCGCCGCGAGCCGGCCGAGCGCGATGAGATCGAAGCGCTTGGCGAGCGCCGCGCGTTCCGCCGGGTTGGCGGCGATCTCGAAGTGCCGCCCGTCGCGCGTAAGTCGCGTGACCTCGATCACCCGGGAGAATTCAGGCGCGGGCGGCGCTTTCATGGCCCCTCCCCGGCATCCAACGGCAGTTCGCCGCGCAGCAGATCCTCCACCGGCGCGCGCGCCAGCGCCGCTTCCTGGCGGCGCAGATAAGATGCCGATGCCGCGAGCTGCGCGGGCGCGGGCTTGACCGTGCCGAACAGATTCCGTTTCAGCGCCTCTTCGAGATTCTCCTCGCCCGCGAGTCCCCGCTGATAGGCGCGGATGCGGCCATAGAAGGACTGCGCCATGGCCTTGACCTGGCGGCCGACGCCGAGATCGGAGGCGCCCATTTCGCGCAAGTTCCGGTCGAGATCGGCGAACATGATGTCGAACAGCTCTTGGGAGAAACCGGCGGCTTCGGGCGCGGATTTGAGCCGCCGCAGCGCCAGGAAGGCATGGAGCGCGATCATCTCGAAACGCCCGTCGAGCGTATCGGGCACGCCCCACTGCGCGAAGAAGGCCTCCGCGCGCGAAGCATTGACGATCTCGCCATAAAGCGCATGGGCGGCGCTGGTGCGGGGTTTGCGGCGGAACAGCGCGGCCAATGTCATGTCAAAAACCCCGGATAGCCCATTGAAAGACGGGGCCTTTCAGGATACAACTTTCCGCCGACATGGAGATGTTTTTCAAGCCTTTTGATCGCCGCCGCTGGCGCCTGGCCGCGCAGCTTGGCGCCGCGTTGGCGTTTGGACTGGCGCTGGCGTCCTGCGGCATTCCGGTCGATCAGCGCGGCAATCTGCCCGACGAGCGCAATCTTTCCCAAATCAAGCCGGGCGAGACCGACAAGGCGACGGTGACGCGACTGATCGGCTCGCCCTCCTCGGTCGCCGCCTTCGATCCCAACACCTGGTATTACATCAGCCAGAAAACCAAGACCGTGGCTTTCTTCCGCACCGACGTGCTCGATCAGGAAGTGATCGCGATCACCTTCGATGAGGACGGCAAGGTCAAGACCATCAACAACCGCGGCATTCAAGACGCCCAGGCGGTGACGCCCAATCCCAACGCCACGCCGACTTATGGCCGCGAATTCTCGACCATCGAGCAGTTCCTCGGCAATTTCGGCAAGTTCGTCACCAAGAAGCCCACCAGCGAGGAAAACGGGCAATAGCCCGCGCCTCCCCGGCCTTTCCGTTCAGAGACTCAGCGCCAGGCGGCGAGTATCGCCAGCAGCAAAATCGCCACGATATTGGTGATCTTGATCATCGGGTTGACCGCCGGCCCGGCGGTGTCCTTGTAGGGATCGCCGACGGTGTCGCCGGTCACCGCGGCCTTGTGAGCCTCCGAGCCCTTGCCGCCGTAACGGCCTTCCTCGATGTATTTCTTGGCGTTGTCCCAGGCGCCGCCGCCCGAAGTCATGGAAATGGCGACGAAGATGCCGGTGACGATCGTCCCCAGCAGCATCGCGCCCAGCGCGCTGAATCCGGCCGCCTTGCCGCCGATCGCCGAAACGACGAAATAGAGCACGATCGGCGCCAGCACCGGCAGCAGCGACGGCACGATCATCTCCTTGATCGCCGCCTTGGTGAGCAGATCGACGGCGCGGCCGTAATCGGGCTTGCCCTTGCCCGACATGATGCCCTTGATCTGCTTGAACTGGCGGCGCACCTCGATCACCACCGAGCCGGCGGCGCGGCCGACCGCGGTCATGCCCATCGAGGCGAATAGATAGGGCAACAGGCCGCCGATGAAGAGGCCGATAACCACATAGGGATCCTGCAAGGCGAAGCGCACGTCGAGGCCGGGGAAGTAATAGCGCAGATCGTTGGTGTAGGCGGCGAACAGCACCAGCGCGGCGAGCGCGGCCGAGCCGATGGCATAGCCCTTGGTCACCGCCTTGGTGGTGTTGCCGACGGCGTCGAGCGCGTCGGTGATCTTGCGCACGTTCTTCGGCAGATTGGCCATTTCCGCGATGCCGCCGGCGTTGTCGGTGACCGGCCCGTAGGCGTCGAGCGCCACGATCATGCCGGCCAAGGCCAGCATGGTGGTGGCGGCGATGCCGATGCCGAACACGCCGCTCAAGAGATAGGAGACGAGAATGCCGGCGCAGATCACGATCACCGGCAGCGCGGTCGATTCCATCGAAATGGCCAGGCCTTGGATGACGTTGGTGCCGTGGCCGGTGGTCGAGCTTTTGGCGATGCTCTGGACCGGGCGGTAGAATGTGGAGGTGTAGTATTCGGTGATCCAGACCAAGAGGCCGGTGACGGCCAATCCCACCAGCGCGCAATAGAACAGGCGAGAACCGGTGGTGATGGTGCCGTTGGTCATGATCATCATGGTGTCCATGCCCACCAGCTTGGAGATCGAAATCCAGATCGCCCCGGCCGACAACACGCCGGCCGCGACCAGGCCCTTATAGAGCGCCGCCATGATGTTCTTGCTCGGTCCGAGCCGGACGAAAAAGGTGCCGATCACCGACGCGAAGATGCACACGCCGCCGATCAGCAGCGGCAGCACCATGATGGTGTCGCGCAAGGCGCCGTCGAAGAAGATCGCGCACAGCAGCATGGTCGCGACGATGGTCACGGCATAGGTCTCGAACAGATCGGCGGCCATGCCGGCGCAATCGCCGACATTGTCGCCCACATTGTCGGCGATCACCGCCGGGTTGCGCGGATCGTCCTCGGGAATGCCGGCTTCGACCTTGCCCACCAGATCGGCGCCGACATCGGCGCCCTTGGTGAAGATGCCGCCGCCCAGCCGCGCGAAAATGGAGATCAGCGAAGCGCCGAAGCTCAAGGCCACCAGCGCTTCGAGAATGGGACGCGGATTGTCGACCGGCAGCGTCGAACGCAGAAACAGGTAGTAGAGCGTAACGCCCAACAGCCCCAATCCCACCACCAGCATGCCGGTGACCGCGCCGGCGCGGAAAGCGATATCGAGGCCCGCGGCGAGGCCCTTCTTCGCCGCCTGGGCGGTGCGCAGATTGGCGCGCACCGAAATATTCATGCCGATGTAACCGGCCGAACCCGACAGCACCGCGCCGATCAGGAATCCGAGCCCGCTGCGCCAGCCCAGTGTGTAGCGTCAGGATAATCAGGATCACCACGCCGACCACGGCGATGGTGCGGTATTGGCGGTTGAGATAGGCCTGGGCGCCTTCCTGCACCGCGGCGGCGATTTGCTGCATGCGCGCCGAACCGGGATCGGCCGACAACACCATTTGGCTGGTCACGATGCCGTAGAGCACGGCGGTCACGCCGCCGAGGATGATCACCCAATAGGCCAAGCTCATGTCGGAAACCCCCCGCTCATCGAATCGTTCCGGAAAAAGCGGGCGGACCATGCCAGAACGCAACCGCCGAGGCAACCCATGAGGATTGCAGGCGGAAGGCTGGAACCGCCAAGCGCCCCGGGGCTGGGGCCTAGAAGTGGCGGTATCCGGTTTGCGGCAATGCGGCGGGCCGGCCCTCGGCGTCGAGCACATGCACACCCGATCCCTTCTCAAAGCGCCCGATCGGCGTCAGCGGCCAATTTGAGCTTCTTGGAGAGGGCGGCGATGCGCTTTTCCGCCTTTGCGGGCGCGGCGAAGACCAGCTCGTAATCGTCGCCCGCTCCCAGCGCTGCGAAAATGCGCTCGGGCTCGGCTTGAACCGCCGCGCGCGCCGGCTTGGACAAGGGCAGCTTCTTTGGCCTCGATGGTGGCGCCGAGCTTCGAGGCGGTGCAGACATGGCCGAGATCGGCGACCAGCCCGTCGGAAATATCGGCGGCGGCATGCGCCAGCCCGGCCAAAGCGCGGCCCAATTCGAGCCGCGGCTCGGGCAGGCGGTAGCGGCGGATCAGGAAATCGCGCGCGGCCGGCTCGATCCCGGCCAACTCGCCTTTGAGCGCGGCCAAGCCCAGCGCCGCATCGCCCAGGGTTCCCGATACATAGACCCGGTCGCCCGGCTTGGCGCCGGAACGCAGGATGGCCTTGCCCCGCTTCACCGTGCCGAACATCGCGACCGAGAGCGTCGCCGGCCCCGGCGTCGCCGTCGAATCCCCGCCATAGAGCTTGATGCCGAAACGCTTCTGGTCGGCGGCCAGGCCCTTGGCGAATTCCTCGAGCCAGGCCTCGCCGCAAGCGGGCGGCAGGCACGTCACCAGCAGATATCCCACCGGCGTCGCGCCCTTGGCGGCGAGATCCGACAGATTGACCCGCAGCAGTTTCTGCGCGACCTGGCCCGGCGGGTCGTCGGGCCGGTAATGCACGCCTTCGACGATGGCGTCGGTCTTGAGAACGTATTGCTCGCCCGCCGCTCCGGGAATCAATCCGACGTCGTCCAGCAGCCGCAAGCCGCCCGGCGCCGCCAGCGGCGCGAAGAAGCGCGCGATGCGCTCGAATTCATCGAGATGCGGGTTCGGCGCCATGGCGCTTCTCCCCGAGCTCGCCCGCCCGCAACCGGCGCGCCAGGCTGTCGAGCACGCCGTTGACCAGCCCCGGCTCCTTCTCGCCGAAAAAGGCATGGGCGATGTCGAGATACTCGTTGATGACGATTTCGGGGGCCACGTCCGGGCGATACGCCAGCTCGAAGGCGCCACAGCGCAGAATGGCGCGCAACACGGTTTCGAGCCGGTTGAGCGGCCAGTCCGGCGACAGATCGGCCGAGATCAGCGCGGTCGAGCTCGGCCTGGTGCGCCGCCGCGCCCCCGGCGATATCGCCGAAGAATTCCTTGTCGGCTTCGCCGAAATCCTCGCCCTTGGCTCCCTCGCCGAGCCGGTGGGCCAGGAATTCCTCGATCACCTGGCGCGGCTCGCTTTGCGTCAGCTCGATCTGATAGAGCGCCTGCACCGCGGCAAGCCGCGCGGCGGTCCGCCTGCGGCCGGGGGGTGCGTTCACCGGCTCTTGTCCGAAAATCGCTGCTTCAGCGCGATCATGGCGAGACAGGCGCGCGCCGCCTCGCCGCCCTTGTCCTTCTTGTCCTTGCGCGCGCGCGCCATGGCCTGGCGTTCGTTCTCGACCGTCAGCACGCCGAAGCCCACGGCCAGGCCCTTGAGCGCCAGGTCCTGGATGCCGCGTGCGCATTCGGCGCAGATCAGGTCGTAATGCGAGGTCTCGCCGCGGATGACGCAGCCCAGCGCGACGAAGCCGTCATATTTGCCCGAAGCCGCCGCCAGGGATATGGCGGCGGGAATTTCAAAACAGCCCGGCACCTCGATCTTGTCGTATTCGGCGCCGCCCGAATCCAACGCCGCCTGCGCGCCGCGCAGCAACTCGTTGGCGATATGCGCGTAATAACGCGCCTCGACGATCAGGACCTGCGGTTTCTTGGCCATGTCAGCGCTCGATCTTGATCGGGCGGCGTTCGGCGACCGTCAGGCCATAGCCTTCGAGGCCGACGATGCTGCGTTCGACGTTGGACAACAGGATCATGTCGCGCACGCCGAGGTCGAACAGGATCTGCGCGCCGATGCCGTAATCGCGCAGTTCCGGCACGGTCTTGCCGGTTTCGAGGAAACCGCGCACGCGGGTCGACAGCGCCGTGGGCGTGGATTCCCGCAGCAGCACGACCACGCCCCTGCCCTCCTTGGCGATCATGTCCATGGCGGCCTGCAACAGCCCGGCGCGGCCGCTCCTGACGCTGCCCAGCGCGTCGTCGAGCACGTTGAGCGCGTGCATGCGCACCAGCACCGGCTCCTTGGTCGACAAATCGCCCTTCACCAGCGCGATGTGCTCGGCATAGGCGACCTTGTTGACGTAGACATGCATCTGCCAGATGCCGCCATGCGTCGCCGGAAAATCCGTGGACAGCGTGCGCTCGATGATGCGGTCGTGGCGGCGGCGATAGGCGATCAGATCGGCGATGGTCGCGACCTTGATGCCGTGCAGCTGCGCGAACGCGACCAGATCGGCATCGGCGCGCCATGGTGCCGTCGTCGTTCATGATCTCGCAGATCACGCCCGAGGGATTGAGGCCGGCCAGGCGCGCGATGTCCACCGCCGCCTCGGTATGGCCGGTGCGCACCAGCACGCCGCCGTCGCGCGCCATCAGCGGAAAGACGTGGCCGGGCGTGACGATGTCCTCGGGGCCCTTGCTCGGGTCGATGGCGGCGGCGACGGTGCGGGCCCGGTCCGGCGCCGAGATGCCGGTGGTCACGCCGTCGCGCGCCTCGATCGAGACGGTGAAGGCGGTCTGGAGCCGCGAGGCGTTCTGCTGCGCCATCAGCGGCAGTTTCAACCGCTCGACCCGCTCGCGCGTCAGCGCCAGGCAGATCAGGCCGCGGCCGTGCTTGGCCATGAAGTTGATCGCCGCGGGCGTCGCCATCTGCGCCGGGATGATGAGGTCGCCCTCGTTCTCGCGGCTTTCGTCGTCGACCAGGATGAACATCCGGCCGTTGCGCGCTTCCTCGATGATTTCCTCGGTCGGCGAGGCGATTTCGACGAAGCTCATGCGGGCTCCCGCGCCAACAGCCGCGCGACGTAACGCGCGATGACGTCCAACTCAAGATTGACCTTGTCCCCCGGCTGAAGCTGCCCGAGGGTCGTCTTGGCCAGGGTCAACGGAATCAAATTGACGCCGAAGCGCCGCCCCTCGACCTCGTTGACGGTGAGCGAGACGCCGTCGAGCGAAACCGAGCCCTTGGGCGCGATCGACAATTCCAGCGGACGCGGCGCCTCGAAGGTCAGGCGGACGCTGTCCCCTTCGGACCGCCGCGCCGTAACCGTCGCAAGACCGTCGACGTGCCCCATCACCATATGCCCGCCCAGCTCGTCGCCCAGACGCAGTGAACGCTCGAGATTGAGCCTGGTGCCCGCTTTCCAGCCGCCGGACGGTGGACCGCGCGCGCGTCTCGGCCGAGATCCGGACCGAGAACCAGTCCTTGCCCTTGTCGGCGGCCGACAGGCAGATGCCCGCGCAGGCGATCGAGCCGCCCAGGGCCAGATCGCCGAGATCGAGGCCGGTGGCGATGGTAAAGCCGGTGTCGCCGCCCGGTTGGACGGCGCGCACCTGGCCGATATCGCTGATGATTCCGGTAAACATGCCAAACTTAGGGCCGTAATTTAGGCCGCGCGACCGAGGGTTTCCAGCACATCCTCGCCCACCGTCTCGAGCGCCAGCCGCGCGAAGCGCGGGGCCTGGGAGGGCGTGGCGAGGCCCAAATGCGGTCAGCGCGGGCAAACCGTCGCCGCCGATCACGCTGGGGGCGCGGAACCAGTACAGGCGGTCGACCAGATCGGCGCGCAGCATCGATGTCGCGATTGTGGCGCCGCCTTCGACCAGCAGCCTCGTGATGCCGCGTTTGCCCAATTCTTGAGCGCCTTGCCAAGGTCGGTCTCGCCCGATGGCGTTGCCGGCACGTCGATGATCTCGACGCCGCAGCCCTTGAAGGCGTCGCGGCGGTCGCCGGATATGCCGTGACGGACCAGGAACCAGGTCGGCGCCTCGCGCGCCGTCGCCGCCACGCGCGCGGTCAAGGGCACGCGAAGCGAACCATCGGCGACGATGCGGACCGGGCTCCGGCCGCCCATGCCCGGCAAGCGGCAGGTGAGATACGGATCGTCGGCCAGCACCGTGCCGCTCCCCACCATCACCGCGTCATGGGTGGCGCGCAGCAGATGGGCGCGGGCGCGGGCGGGCTCGCCGGTGATCCAGCGGCTTTCGCGCGAGGCGACGGCGATGCGCCCGTCGAGCGAACTCGCGATCTTCAAGCTCACGAGCGGAATCCCTCGACGCATCAGGGAAAAGAATCCGGCATTCACATCCTCGGCCTCGGCGGAAAGCAGGCCGAGCTCGACCGCGATCCCGGCCGCGCGCAGCCGGGTTATGCCCTGGCCGGAAACCCGCGGATCGGGATCCTGCGTCGCGACGATGATTCGCGCGACGCCGGCGGCGATCAGCGCCTCGGTGCAGGGCGGAGTCTTGCCGTGATGGCAGCAGGGCTCGAGCGTGACATAGACTGTCGCGCCCTTGGCCGCTTTTCCGGCGCGCTCCAGCGCCACGGTTTCGGCGTGCGGGCGTCCGCCCTTTTGCGTGAAGCCGCGCGCGATCACCGCGCCGCCCTTGACGATGACGCAGCCGACGCTCGGATTGGGCCAGGTCGAACCCAGCCCGCGCCGCGCCAGCGCGAGGCCTGCGCGCATCGGCCCCGGATCGCTGCTCATGCGGAAACCTCAGTCCTTGTTGTTGCTGAACTCGTCGATGAAATCGCCGAAATCCTTGGCCTCGCGGAAATTGCGATAGACCGAGGCGAAGCGCACGAAGGCGACCTGATCGAGCGTCTTCAGCGTTTCCATCACCAGCTCGCCGATCATGTCGCTTTTGATTTCGGTTTCGCCCGAGCTTTCGAGCTGGCGGACGATCGAATTGATCGCGCGCTCGATGCGCTCGGGCTCGACCGGACGCTTCCTGAGCGCGATCTGCACCGAACGCGCCAGCTTGTCGCGCACGAACGGCTCGCGCTGGCCGTTCTTCTTAACCACCGTGAGTTCGCGCAGCGTGACGCGCTCGAAGGTGGTGAAGCGTGCGGCGCAATTGGGACAAAGCCGGCGGCGGCGGATGGCGGCCTTGTCGTCGGTCGGCCGCGAATCCTTGACCTGGGTGTCCTCGCATCCGCAGAACGGGCAACGCATTTCTTATTCCTCCCCCTTTTTTATAAGGCTCATTTTTATAAGGCTCAGCCCGGACCCTGCGGATAGATCGGGAAGCGCGAACACAGGGCCAAAACGCGCTTTTTCACCGCCGCTTCGACTGCGTCGTTGTCCTCGCCCTTGGCCGCCAGGCCGTCGAGCACCTCGACGATCAATTCGCCGATGTGCCGGAACTCGGCCTGGCCGAAGCCGCGCGTGGTGCCGGCCGGGCTCCCCAGGCGCACGCCCGAGGTGACGGTGGGCTTTTCCGGATCGAACGGCACGCCGTTCTTGTTGCAGGTGATGCCGGCGCGTTCGAGATGAACCTCGGCGATGTTGCCGGTGAGTTTCTTGGGCCGGAGATCGACCAGCAAAAGATGCGTGTCGGTGCCGCCCGAGACGATGGCGAGCCCGCGTTCGGCCAAGGTGGCGGCCAATATCCGGGCATTGTCGATGACGGCGCGGGCATAGGTCTTGAATTCGGGCCTCAAGGCCTCGCCCAGCATCGCCGCCTTGGCCGCGATCACATGCATCAGCGGTCCGCCCTGCAAGCCGGGGAAGACGGCGCTGTTGATCTTCTTGGCGATCTCCGCATCGTTGCAAAGGATCATGCCGCCGCGTGGGCCGCGCAGGGTCTTGTGCGTGGTGGTGGTGACGACATGGGCGAACGGCAAGGGCGACGGGATCACGCCGCCCGCGACCAGCCCGGCGAAATGCGCCATGTCGACCATCAACGTCGCGCCCACCTCGTCGGCAATCCGGCGGAAACGCGCGAAGTCGATCAGGCGCGGATAGGCCGAGCCGCCGGCAATGATGAGCTTGGGCTTTTCCGCCTGGGCCAGGCGCTCGACCTCGTCGTAATCGATGCGCGCATCCTCGCGCCGCACGCCGTAAAAGACGCCGTGGAACCATTTGCCCGAGAGATTGAACGCCGCGCCGTGGGTGAGATGCCCGCCCGCCGCCAGCGACAGGCCGAGCGTGGTGTCGCCCGGCTTGAGCAAGGCCAGCAGCACCGTCTGGTTCGCCTGCGAGCCCGAATGCGGCTGCACGTTGGCGAAGCTGCAGTTGAAGAGTTTCTTCGCGCGGTCGATGGCGAGCTGCTCGGCCTGGTCGACGAATTCGCAGCCGCCGTAATAGCGCTTGCCCGGATAGCCCTCGGCGTATTTGTTGGTCAGCACCGAGCCCTGCGCCTCCAGCACCGCGCGCGACACGATGTTCTCCGAGGCGATCAGCTCGATCTGGTTTTGCTGGCGCAACAGCTCGCGGTGGATCGCGCCGGCCAGTTCGGGATCGCTCTCGGCCAGCGCGGCGGTGAAGAAGCCGTCTTGTGCTGCGGCCGGTTTGCTGCGGGCGGTCATGATTTCGCTTCCCTTGTCTCGTTCACGACAATTTGGCGACGCGGCGGGCGTGGCGTCCGCCTTCGAAGGGGGTCGAGAGGAAGGTCTTGAGGCAATCCTTGGCGGTCTCGCTGCCGATCATGCGCCCGCCCAGCGTCATCACATTGGCGTCGTTGTGCTGGCGCGCGAGCCGCGCGGTGGTGACGTCGTGACACAAGGCGGCGCGCACCTTGCGGTGGCGGTTGGCGGCGATCGACATGCCGATCCCGGTGCCGCAGATGAGCAATCCGAACCGCGCCTTGCCCGTCTCCACCGCTTGCGCCACCTTCTCGGCGAAGTCGGGATAGTCGACCGATTCCGGGCTGTTGGTGCCGAGATCGAGCACGTCGAATCCCAAAGCGCGCAGCTCCGGCAAAAGAACGGTTTTCAACTCATAGCCGCCATGATCGGCGGCGACGGCGACCATTTCAGCCATGACCCCGGACGCAATAAAAGCCAGCGGCGACTTTACCAGATATCGCCGTCCGGAGTCAGCCGCCTACCATCCATCGGGGCCGTCCTCGCCTTCCCGCATCGGCCTGTAATGAAATCGCCGCCCTTGCCAGACTAGGCGACAGTCCCGGTCGGGGCTTTTTCAGAAAAATCCAAGACAGCGGGCGCGATTATTGGCCCTAGTCCAGCCCATGATTGACAGAAAGCAAGGCTTTCAATATACACGCCTCGAATTTGTTCTAGTATTGAGGACTCCCCCGATGGCCGATGAAGCGCCCAGCAAAGCCGCCAAGACGGCGGACGAAGATTTCTTGCGCATGACCGCGCATCTGGTGGCGGCGTATTTGCGCAAGAACAGCGTGCCGGCGGCGCAGATCACCGACATCGTCGCTTCGGTGCACGGCTCGCTGCGCTCGATCGAGGGCAAGATTCAGGCGCCGCAGGGCGAGGCCTTGAAGCCGGCGGTGCCGATCAAGAAATCGATCACGCCGGAATACATCATCTGCCTCGAGGACGGGCGCAAGCTCAAGATGCTGAAGCGCCATCTGCGCTCGACCTACAACATGACGCCCGACGAGTACCGCAAGAAATGGAACCTGCCGGCGGATTACCCGATGGTGGCCTCGAAATACGCGGCGCAGCGTTCCGACTTCGCCAAGAAGATCGGCCTCGGCAAGGGCGCCGGCAAGAAGAAGCCGGCCTAACCGCCGGCGTCACACTTCGAGATTGACGTTCTTGGTCTCCGGCGTGGCGAGGATCGCGAGGATCGCCGCCACCGCGTAGGCCATCACCAGCAGCCCGATGAAGATATAAGCCCTTTCGATGCCGTAGGCTTTCAGGATCAGCCCGGCGAGAATCGGAATGAGCCCGCCGCCATAGACCTGCGCGGTCTGATAACCCGCGCTCGCGCCCGAGGCGCGATAGCGGGTCGGAAAATTCTCCGTATAGAAGGTCGGGATCGCGCCGTAGCCGAAGCCGAACACGAAACCAAATCCGATGATCTCGGCGATCACCGCGAGGACGAAGCTGCCCGTGTTGATCAGATAGAAATACGGGATGGCGAAGATCAGGAACACGATGGCGGCGATCAACAGGATCGTCCGGCGGTTGATGATGTCGGCGAGCAGCGAGCCGATGATCATGAACACCAGCATGAAGCCCGCGGCGATCAGCCCGATCGTCTCGGGCACCGATCCGGTGAAGCCGACCGTCTTCATGTAGCCGGTGCCGAACACGAAGTAGAGGAAGAACGCGCCGCCGAACATGGCGTTCACTAGCGAGGTGCGCAGGATGGTCCGCGGCATGTCGCGCCAGACCTCGCGCGCGGGATGGTCGAGAATCTTCCTCTTCGCCTTGTGCCGCTCGAACACGAAGCTGTCCTGGGTGCGCGTCCGGATGATGATGCCGACGATCACCAGCAGGAAGCCGGCGAAGAACAAGACGCGCCAGCCCCAGGAGACGAAATCCTGCGGCGTCATCAGCGACTTGGTGAAGATCACCGAGCCGAAGCCCAGCAGCAGCCCGATCGGAATCGCGAACCCGACCCACGCCCCCCAGAAGGCGCGGTGCTTCGAGTGCGCCGCCTGTTCGACCACCCAGGTCGAGGCGGTGCCGAACTCGGCGCCGAAACTGATCCCCTGCATCAGCCGGAAGACGATCAGCAGCACCGGTGCTGCGACGCCGATGCTGTCGTAGCTCGGCGTCAGCCCGATCAGCAGCGTGCTGACGCCCATCAGCACCAGCGCGTAAACCAACGCGTCCTTGCGCCCCAGCCGGTCGGCGATATTGCCGAAGATATAAGCGCCGATCGGGCGGATCATGATGCCGAGGCCGTAGACGCCGATCGCCGCCGCAACGGCCGCGACGCCCGGCAGCTTGAAGAAGACCTCGCCCCAGATGGTCGCCGCGATCACGCCGGTGACCAGGAAGTCGTATTGTTCGATCACCGAGCCGACGATGCTCGCCACCGCGACTTTTAAAATCTGCTCTCTGGTCGGAATTGCGCGGCGCTTTACTGCATCCGATGTCCCTCCCGCTGACCGAGAGCCACGCGGCTCAGTTCTTGAGTTCGGCGTAGCCGCCGTCCTTCCAGGCATAGACCACGTAATCGGGGCCGACCACGTCGCCCTTCTGGTCGAAGCCGATGGTGCCGATCACGGTATTGAATTTGTTCGACTTCATCGCCTTCGACAGATCGTCGAGCTTGATCGACTTGGCGTCCGCGGCCGCCTCGGCGAAAACCTGCACCGCGGCATAGGTGTAAAGCGTGTAGCCCTCGGGATCGTAGCCCGACTTCTTGAACTCGGCGACCACGGGCTGCGCCGCCTGCAAGTCGCGCGGATCGGGCGGGAAGGTCATCAGCGTGCCGTTGCCGGTGAGGCCGGTGATCTTCCACAAATCGGTCGTCACCAGCGCGTCGCCGCCCATCAGCACGGCGTTGAGCCCCTGGTCGTGGGCCTGGCGCACGATCAGCCCGGCCTCGGCGTAATAGCCGCCGTAATAGATCGCGGCGATCTTGGCCTCCTTCATCTTGGAGATCAGCGCCGAGAAATCCTTGTCGCCCTGGTTGACGGAATTGGTCATCGCCTCCTTCATGCCGAGCTTGTTCATGGTCAAGCGCGTCTGGTCGGCCAGGCCCTTGCCGTAGGCGGATTTGTCGTCGATCACCGCCACGTTCTTGCCCTTGAAGCGGTTGACGATATAGGTGCCGGCGATGCGGCCCTGGCTGTCGTCGCGGCCGCAGACGCGGAACACGTTGTTCCAGCCCTTCTTGGCCGCGTCGTCGGTGAGCGCCGGGTTGGTCGAGGCCGGCGAGATCTGCAAAATGCCGTTCTCGGCATAGACCGACGAGGCCGGGATCGACGCGCCCGAGCAATAATGCCCGGCGACGAATATCACCTTCTCGTTGGCGAACTGGTTGGCGACGCTCACCGCCTGCTTCGGGTCGCAGGCGTCGTCGCCGATGATGAGCTTGAGCTTCTGGCCGTTAACGCCGCCCTTGGCGTTGATGTCGTTCACCACCATCTCGGCGCCGCGCCGCATCTGTTCGCCGACCGCGGCGTCCGAGCCGCTCATCGGCCCGGCCACGGCGATGACGATATCCGCCCGCGCGCCCGAAACGATCAGCACGGCAAACGCCGCCGCCAACGCCATCCTGCCGAGAAAACGCATGTCCAGCCCCCTGCCCGTTTGCCGTCGAGGATAACAGCAGGCGGCCGCGCCGGTCTATGCCCCGCCTTCCGGACCGCCGGCGTTCACGCGCCGCCTTCCAGATAGAGCCGCCCGCACCTCCTCGTTGGCGAGCAGGTCCTTGCCCCGCCCCGACAGGATGATCTGGCCGGTCTGCAACACATAGCCGCGATGGGCCAGGTTCAAGGCATGGTGCGCGTTCTGCTCGACCAGCAGCACGGTGATCTTTTCCTCGGCGTTGAGGACGCGGATGACCTCGAAAATCTGCTTGGCGATCATCGGCGCCAAGCCGAGCGAGGGCTCGTCGAGCAACAGCAATTTCGGCCGGCTCATCAAGGCGCGGGCGATGGCCAGCATCTGCTGCTCGCCGCCCGACAGCGTGCCGGCGCGCTGCGCCTGGCGCTCGCGCAGGATCGGGAACAGCTTGAAGACGCGGTCGAGATCGCCGGAAAAGCGCGTTGGGTCGGCCACGACGGCGCCGATCTGCAAATTCTCCAGCAGGCTCATGCGTGGAAAGACGCGCCTTCCTTCCGGCGCCTGGGAAATCCCGAGGCGCACGATCTCATAGGTCGGCATTTGCGTGATGTCGCGGCCATTGAAGCGGATGCTGCCTTGCGCCGCGCGCGGCCGGCCGCAGATGGTCATGAGCAGCGTCGACTTGCCCGCGCCGTTGGCGCCGATGAGCGTGACGATCTCGCCCTCTTCCACCACGAGATCGACGCCTTTCAGCGCCTCGACATGGCCGTAGAAGCTGTGGACGCCGGAAATCTCCAACAGCGCCATCACGCCTCCTCGCCCAGATAGGCGGCGATCACGGCGGGGTCGCGGCGCACCTGGGATGGCGAGCCGTCGGCGATCTTCTGGCCGTAATTCAGCACCACGATGTGGTCGGAAATGCCCATGACCACGCTCATGTCGTGCTCGATCAGCAATATCCCGATGCCGTAGGTGTCGCGGATCGAGATCAGCAATTGCGCCAGGCCGGCTTTTTCGTTGGGGTTGAGCCCGGCGGCGGGTTCGTCGACGCAAAGGAGCTTGGGGTCGGTGCACATGGCGCGCGCGATCTCGAGCCGCCGCTGCTGGCCGTAGGGCAGATTGCCGGCGGCGTCGTCGGCGCGGTCGGCCAATTTCAGCAGCTCGAGCCAATGCCGCGCCTTCTCCACCGCCGCGCGCTCGGCCAGGCGGTGGCGCTTCAGCCCGAACAGGCCCCCGAGATTGTAGGCGCTGGCGCGGGTCAGAACCCGGTGCTGCGCCACGATCAGGTTTTCCAGCACGGTCATGCCGGCGAACAGGCGCACGTTCTGGAAAGTGCGCGCCACCCCGGCCTCGCGCGCGATGCGATAGCCCTGGAGGCGTTCGAGCGCCAGCATCTTGCCCTCGTGGAAAAATTCCAGATGCCCGGCGCTCGGCCGGTAGAAGCCGGTCAGGCAGTTGAACACCGTGGTCTTGCCGGCGCCGTTGGGGCCGATGATGGCGGTGATGTCGCGCCCATAGGCGGTGAACGACACGTCGTCCACCGCCTTGACGCCGCCGAAATGCATCGACAGGCGCTCCACGTCGAGCAGCGCCGGTTTGGTTCCGTTGGCCGCTTCGCTCATGATGCGCCCTTGGGCTTGAGCCGGATCGAGGGCGCGCGGTTGGCGAGAATGCCGCGCGGCCGCCAGATCATGATGCCCACCATCGCCGCGCCGAACAGCAACATGCGGAACTGGTCGAATTCGCGCCCGAATTCCGGCAGCGTCACCAGCACGATCGCCGCCAGCACCACGCCGAGCTGGCTGCCGAGCCCGCCCAAAACGACGATGGCGAGGACGGTGGCGGATTCCTGGAAGCCGAAGCTTTCCGGGCTGATGAAGCCCAGGCGCGTGGCGAAGAACGCGCCGGCGAAACCGCCGAGCATCGCGCTGATGGCGAAGGCCGACAGCTTGACGGTGGTGGGATTGATCCCCAGCGCGCGGCACGCGATTTCGTCCTCGCGCAACGCCTCCCAGGCGCGGCCGATCGGCAGACGCCGGATACGCAAGCTGAACCAATTGGTCGCCAGCGCCAGCAGCAGGATCACGTAATAGAGGAAAATCACCCGCTGCCCCGGATCGAAGTCGAGACCGAAGAATTGGCTGAATGTCGTCACCCCGGGCGGCGCCGAAGGGGCAAAGGGCATGCCGAACAATGTCGGCCGCGGAATGCCGTTGATGCCGTTGGGGCCGCCGGTGACGCTGCCCCAATTGATCAGCACGATACGGACGATCTCGCCGAAACCCAGCGTGACGATGGCGAGATAGTCGCCGCGCAAGCGCAGCACCGGCAGGCCCAGCAGGATTCCCGCCAAGGCGGCTAGCAAGCCGGCGATGGGCAGCGCCTCCCAGAAGGAGAGATTGAAATCCTGCGCGAACAGCGCGAAGGAATAAGCGCCGACGGCGTAGAACGCGGCATAGCCGAGATTCAACAGCCCGGCCAATCCCACCACCACGTTCAAGCCCCAGCCGAGCATGATGTAGATCAGCACCGAGGTGGCGAGATCGACCAGATAGCGCGATGAGAACGGCATCAGCGGCAGCGCCAAGGCGAAAGCCGCCGCGCCCAAGCCTATGTACAGGATGGTCCGGCCTTCGGACGCCGCCACGCTGCGCGCGGCGCGCTGATGCGGCAGCAAGCGGCTCGGCCAAAAGCCCAGCAGCAGCTTGCCGCAGAACACCGCCGCCACCGCGATCGCGACCCAATTGAAGCGGGTGACGAAGCCCGGCCCGGTTTCGGCGCCGGTGGTCTCGATCCCGGCGAGCGGCAAGGCCAGGGCGAAAGCGACCAGCCCGGCGAGCGCCGCCTCCTTGACGCGGCCGATCCAGCTTGAAGCCGCGCCGGCCGACGCCATCACACCTTCTCGATGTCGGGCTTGCCGAGCAATCCGGTGGGCCGGAAGATCAGCACCAGGATCAAGACCCCGAACACCGCCACGTCCTTGTACTCGGACGGGAAATATCCCGACCAAAAGGCCTCGATCAGCCCGATGATGAATCCGCCCAGCATGGCGCCGGGCAGCGAGCCGATGCCGCCCAGCACGGCGGCGGTGAAGGCCTTGATGCCCGCCAGAAACCCGATGAAGAAATCGATCACGCCGTAATAGAGCGTGACCATCAGCCCGGCCACGGCGGCCAGCCCCGCGCCCAGCACGAAGGTCCAGGAGATGGTGCGGTCGACGTCGATGCCGAGGAGCGCGGCCATGGTCATGTCCTGCTCGCAGGCGCGCTGCGCGCGGCCCAGGGGCGTCGCCGCGATCATGAAGCTGAACCCGGCCATCAGCGCCACGGTCAGCGCCACGATGATGATCTGGAGCGTGCTCACCTGGACGACGAAGCCGCCGCTTTCCATCAGATGAAACTCGCCGGTGATCACCGGCGGCAGGGTCTTGATCCGCGCGCCCTGCAACAGCTGCACGTAGTTCTGGAGGAAGATCGACATGCCGATGGCGGAGATGAGCGGCGCCAGGCGGAACGAGCCGCGCAGCGGGCGATAGGCGATGCGCTCGATGGTCCAGCCATAGACCGCGGTGAAACCCATGGCGCAGAGCAGGACGATGAGCAAGGCCAGCGGCACGTAGCTCACCCCCAGCGCGCCCAGGACGTAGAACGTAATGAGGGAAATGAACGCGCCGATCATGTAGACCTCGCCATGGGCGAAGTTGATCATGCCGATGATGCCGTAGACCATCGTGTAGCCGATGGCGATGAGGCCGTAGATGGCGCCGAGGGTCAGCCCGTTGATGAGCTGTTGCAGGAAATAACTCATGCCGCTCCCGCCGCTGGGACGATCGTCAGGGTAAGGGCCAAGTCTCGCCGCGGCAAGCGGTTAGAGGGCGCTCGCCGTTCCCCGTTCCCCTCACCGCCCCCTCGCCGGAATTTGATCGGAAGTGGGTGGGAAGATCGCTTGGATTGGATTACAAAGCCGGCGTGCGCTGGCTCATCCCCCCTCTCCGCGACTATAGCGGCCGTTTCTCGGCCCTGAAGACCGCCGTCTTCGTCGGCCTGTTCGTGCCGGCCGGGTTCACCGCCTATTGGTACGCCACCGACGCCCTGGGCGCGCGGCCGCTGACCGCGGCGCTGCACGAGATCGGCGACTGGACCATCCGATTCATATTCCTGGCGCTGGCGATTTCGCCGTTGTCGCAGCTCTGGCAGTGGCCGCGGCTCCAGCTGGTTCGGCGCATGATCGGCGTCACGGCCTTCGCCTATGTCGCGCTCCATCTCACGCTCTATACCACCGACGAGATGTTCAACCTGGTCAAGGTGGCCAGCGAAATATTGAAGCGCATCTATCTCACCATCGGCTTCACCGCCTGGCTGGGGCTGGCCGCGCTGGCCGCCACCTCGACCGACGGCATGGTCCGGCGGATGGGCGCGCGCAATTGGCAGCGCCTCCATCGATTCGTCTATGTCATCGGCATATTGGCGGTGACGCATTATTTCATGCAGTCGAAGCTCAACGAATGGCAGCCGACCATGATGGCGGGATTGCTGGTCTGGCTGTTGGGCTACCGCGTGCTGCGTTGGCGCTACGGCCGTTCGCGCAAAGTGGGGCCGGTTGCAGCCGGGCTGTTGAGCCTGGTCGCGGGCTTCGGCACCATCTTCGGCGAAGCCATGTACTTCTGGCTGGCCTTTCATGCGCCGCTGATGCGCATCATCCAGGCCGAATTCTCGACCATGACCGGCATCCGGCCGGGCTGGGCGGTGCTGGGCCTGGGCGCGGCGGTGACGCTGATCGCCGCTTTGCGTACGTTCCAGGCCAATCAGGCCAAGAAAGCCAAAGAGGTTCAACTCAGCCCTGCTTCGTGACGCGGCTGGGCGGATGCCTTGGCTTGATCGTTGATCTAGATCAATCAACCTCGACCGGATGCGCGATAAATTGTCTTGCGGACGATAAATCCGCGGTTATTGCTCTTCACCCGGTTTGGCCTTAAGAAAACCCCTATGACCGCCTCTTTCGCGCGCAACAACCCCACCAAGCCCGCCGGCGGCGGAGCCGCAAAACCTTCGGACGCCGGAGCCGCCAAGACCCGCGAAATCCGCCCGGCCCGCTTTCGACTGGCAGGATCCGCTCCTGCTCGATGCCGAATTGTCCGAGGACGAGCGCATGGTGCGCGACGCCGCGCGCGCCTATGCCCAGGACAAGCTCGCGCCGCGCATCCTCAAATCCTTCCGCGAGGAACGCTTCGACCGCGAGATCATGAACGAGATGGGCCAGTTGGGATTCCTCGGCTCGACGCTGTCGGGCTATGGCTGCGCCGGCGTCAATTACGTGTGCTACGGGCTGGTGGCGCGCGAGATCGAACGCGTCGACAGCGGCTACCGCTCGGCCATGAGCGTGCAATCCTCGCTGGTGATGTACCCGATCTTCGCCTTCGGCACCGAAGAGCAGCGCAAGAAATTCCTGCCCAAGCTCGCCACCGGCGACCTCGTCGGCTGTTTCGGCCTGACCGAGCCCGATTTCGGCTCCGACGCCGGCGGCATGAAGTCGCGCGCCCGCAAGGTGGACGGCGGCTATGTGCTGAAGGGCAGCAAGATGTGGATCAGCAATTCGCCCATCGCCGACGTCATGGTGGTGTGGGCGAAATTGCAGGACGACAAGGACACGATCCACGGTTTCATCCTGGAACGCGGCATGAAGGGGCTGACCACGCCCAAGATCGAGGGCAAGTTCTCCTTGCGCGCCTCGGTCACGGGCGAGATCGCGATGGACGACGTGTTCGTGCCCGAGACGAACCATTTGCCCGGCGTCACCGGACTCAAGGGGCCGTTCTCCTGCCTCGACAATGCGCGCTACGGCATTTCCTGGGGCGTGCTGGGCGCCGCCGAATTCTGCTGGTTCGCCGCGCGCGACTACACCCTTTCCCGCATCGCCTTCGGCAAGCCTTTGGCCGCCAACCAGCTCATCCAGAAGAAGCTCGCCGACATGCAGACCGAGATCACGCTCGCCCTCCATGCCTGTCTGCGCCTGGGGCGGCTCAAGGACGAGGGCAAATCGACGCCCGAGATGGTGTCCATGCTGAAGCGCAATTCCTGCGGCAAGGCGCTCGACGTCGCGCGCGCCTCGCGCGACATGCATGGCGGCAACGGCATCGTCGACGAATACCACGTCATCCGCCACATGATGAATCTGGAAACCGTCAACACCTATGAGGGCACGCACGACATCCACGCCCTCATCCTCGGCCGCGCGCAGACCGGCATCGCGGCCTTTTAGATTTTCAGGCCGCGCTCGCAGCCGCCACTCCAACCCCGCTCGCGCGGCCTGGGTTGCCCATTGCGCTTGGCGATTGGCGACAAGCGCCAGTCGCGGGGCCGGCAGGGCCGTGCGAGCAGATTAAAAGGCGGCTATAATAGTTCACCGATCCTAATCGGCGTGGTCCTCAAGGGAGTCCCATGCAACGACGCGCGTTTATGACGATTGCCGGCGGCGCGGTCCTGTTCCTGGCCAGCGCCGGGCTCGCCGCTCCGTCAAGCGGGGGCCGAGGAGATCGCCGCCCTCTACCGCGCGAGCTATGCCGGCCTGCCGGCCGGCGAGGTGCGCTTCCGCTTCGCCGGCGACGGCGCGAGTTACCGCTATGAGGTCGGGGTCGAGTCCGCGGGTCTGCCGCGCCTGATCACGCATCTCCGCGGCACCGCCGAAGGCGAAGGCCGGTTCGCGGCTGACGGCCATGCCGCGCCGCTGCGTTACGATGTGCTGTACGATCTGCGCCAGCGGCGCGACAGCCGCATCTCCATGCGCTTCGTCGGGTCGCCCGGCGATGTCATAGCCGAGCGCGCAGCCGCGGACACCAGCCGAAAGCCGCCGCTGCCGGATCTCTATCGGCGCAACGTGCTCGATCCGATCGCCGCGATGGCGGCCATCCGCCGCGGGCTCTGGGTCCAGCTGCCCGCTCCGGCGCACGACTTTACCGTCCCGGTCTATGACGGCGCGCGCCGCTTCGACATCCTGGTTCATATCGTCTCGGCCGGGGCCATGGCGGGGAAAAAGACGATGTGATCCGCCTGCTGCTCACGCTCCAGCCGATCGCCGGCTTCAGGGCGGAATCGAGCGAAGATGGCGACCCCGAGAACGCGTCGCGCCCGGTGGAGGCGGTGTTCACCGACGACGCCAATCTGGTTCCGCTCTCGATGCGGGCGACGGTGTGGTACCTGCCGATGGTCGTGACCTTCGACCATTTCTGCAAGAGCTTCGCTGCTTGCGGCGGCGGTTCCTGATGCGCGTAAGCGGGCGCGGCCTGCTTATCGCCGGGGCATTGCTGGCCGCGCTGTCGCTCGGCCCTGCCCGCGCCCAGACCGGCAGCGCGATGGATTTCATGAACAAGCTCGCCGGTCAGGTGGGCGTGCTGGTCGACGATCGTCGATCGGCCGAGGCGGTGCGAAGGCAGGAATTCCAAACCCTGTTCGACAACGCTTCCGACAACCACGAGATGGCGCGCTTCGCGATCGGCCGTTATTGGTCGCAGCTCAATGACGAGCAGCGGCGGCAATACATGGATTTGTTTCCCGTCTACATGGCCGGCTACTACTGGAAAACCTTCAGCATCTATTACGGCTCGAATTACGCGGTGCTGTCCGAAAAGACCGACGCCAACGGCCGCACCGTCGTCCACACCCAGATCCAACTGACCAACGACCGGCCGGCGGTCCGCGTGGATTGGTACCTCATGCGCGAGGGCGGCGCGTTCAAGATCGTCGATGTCGAGATCGAGGGGCTGAGCCAGAACCTGTCCTACCGCGATTATTTCGCCGATATCATCCAGCATAACGGCGGCGACGTGTCGGTGGTGCTGGACACCATGCGCCAGCACCCCAACGGGTGATCGCGGCAAGGATTGATTCGAGGTTCGTCACGATGCGGCCGCCCCGTTCATTTCGGATATTTCCGGCCGCGCGGCGGATCGCGCTGGCTGCCGCGGCGGTTGCGGGAATGATGCTGATCGCGCTCTTTTGGCTCGACGCCACCACGCCGGATCTCTGGCTTTTGCGCCCGGCTCCGCGAGCGGTTGAAACCGGCGCGGCGGACGTTCCCGGCCACTACACCTCGGGCGGACGCGTGGTCTCGCGGCTCAATCTCGCCGGCCCGGATGCCATGCCCATCGAGGCGGCGGTGAGCCGCCCGCTCATCAACGAGTGGCGGCTGCCGGTGATCATCCTGATCGGGGGTTTCGACACCGGCGAGCGCAGCGTCGACCGGGTATCCGAACCCGGCGCGAACGTCGTGATCGGCTACGGCTATCCGGATTCCGGCGTGCTGAAAGCGGACGGAAATCCGGTCGAGAAACTTTTCCTGGCGCAGCGCAGCGCGCATCGCGTGCCGGGCCAGATCGCGGCGCTGGCCGAATGGGCGGCGGCGCAGCCCTGGGCCGATCCCCATCGCGTGGTTCTGGTCGGCGTCAGCCTGGGAGCCATCCTCGCGCCGGCGGCGGCGCAGGCAATGGATGAGGCCGGCGTTCCCCCGGAAGCGACCGTGTTGGCCTATGGCGGAGCGGATCTCGAGGCGCTTGCCGGCGCCAATCTCCGCCGGTTGCCGTCGCTCTGGCAAAGGCCGGCGGCTTGGACGATCGCGCTGGCGTTGCGCCGCCTGGAGCCGGCGCGCTATCTGCCCGGCCTCAAAGGCGCGGTGCTGGTGATCCACGCATCCGATGACCGCTTCATCCCCGAGCGATCGGCGGTGCTGTTGGACCGGCTGGCGCCCGCTTCCCGGACCATCGTCACGCTGCCGGGCGGACATGTCCTGCCCGACGATGCCGGGGTTCTGGCAGCGCTGAACGCGGCCGCGAAACAGTGGCTGGTCCGGATCGGCGCGGCGAATTGAGATCAAGCGGCCGGAAGTGAAGGCAAGACGGCGGTCACGCCTTAGTCTTGCGCAAGGTTTTTTCCAGTTTGATGCCCAATTTTTTCATCATGACGAGCAGAATGGCGTTTTGATATTCGAGATGACGCAGAATAACCTCGATCTCCTGTTCGGCCCTGACGTTCACCTCCAGATCGTGGTCGGCGCGCAATTCGGCGTGACAGCCCAGGATGTTCTGCCCCACCATGATGAGGGGCATCAGCAGGATCTGGATTACGTTGGATATGAACAGCCAGAACACGAAAGCCATCGGCGGATCGAACTGAAGCGATTTCGGCGCCAGCAGATTCCAGCCCAGCCAAAGCACGGTCCACGCCAGGATCGCGAGGAAAAATCCCATCGTGCCGACGCTGTTTGTGATCCACACCGCCAATTTGTCGAGCGGCGTAATTCTTTTGGCGGCTTCTTGGTTGACGTTTCGCAGGGCACGCCGGCGCTTCATCACTTCTTCGATCGAAGGCGGCGGCAGCAACGCCGCTTGCGGTAGGGTTGTCCGTGCCATGGATCGGGCTATTCCGGCGTAGGGGTGCGGGATGGCATTTCGCAGAACTCCACTCTGGCGCGTGAGACGCGTGCTGCCGGATCGGTCGGGATCAAGGATACAACAAAATCCGCCATTTCCAAGCCGTCCATGCCGGTAACTTCATCCGGCAATCGCCTAAAAGCAAAACGGCCGGTCCCGCCAAGGACCGGCCGATTTCTTGCCAAAGGATAAGGTGAGTTACGCGGCCGAGGTGAAGGCCAAATTGCGCGAGCCGAGTTCGACCGTCTGGGTCCAGAAGCGCTCGAGCCGGCGCAGCGTCTTGTGCGCGTTGGCCAGATCCTCGGCCGAGACCACGCCCTGGCCGAGCGCGCCGATGTGGCGGTCGTGCATCTTGTTGACCTTGTCGTGCAGCGCCAGGCCCTTTTCGGTCAGGCGGACGCGCACCGAACGGCGGTCATGCGGCGAACGCTCCTGCACGATATAGCCGTTCTCGAGCATCTTCTTGACGTTGTAGGAGACGTTGGAGCCGAGATAGCAGCCGCGCAGCGTCAACTCGCCGACCGTCATCTCGAGGTCGCCGATGTTGTAGAGGATCATCGCCTGCACGTTGTTGATGTCGTGGACGCCGTTGGTGTCGAGCTCGAGCTTGATCACTTCGAGGAACTGGCGGTGGAGACGTTCGACCAGCGCGATCACGTCCATATAGGCGGTTTGCATTGTTGCCTCGGCCTTGGCTTGAAACTGAATTCCAGGGCCAAGATTACGCTCTGCCGGGTTAAGACTTTATTTAAGCGAAATATCCCTCGCACTCTCGGCGAGGAATCGGCGCATTGCCGGGAAATCCGGGCGCACCGTCCCGCCCCGGTTTAACCTTCGGGTAAGCATATCGGGAAACCGCGCCCCATTTTAAGGGAGCCGACATCAGGGCCGGCATAAATTGGCGCGCGGATCGATGCCGCGGGGGCAAATTGATGTTTCGTCGTCTGGCAAAAGCGCTCGGCAACCGCAAGACAAGGGCGGAACCGTTCGGCCCGGCGCCGCTGCAGGGCGCAGATCGGCCTGGCGCTGACGCGGGCGGCGGCCACCGCGCCGCTTCGCGTCATCGACCCGAAAGAGCCGCGGAGCTGGGAGTTCTACGGCTTCAGCCAGCACGGCGAAGACGGCATCGTCGATTATCTGTGCAGCCGCCTCTTGAACCCGGCCCGCTTTTTTTTCGAGATCGGCGCGGCGAACGGGATCGAAAACTGCACCGCCTGGCTGGCCTTCGCCCGGTCCTATGGCGGCGTGTGGGTCGAAGGCAATCCGGCGCTTTGCCGGCAGGCGCGCGCGGCCATCGCCAAGACGATCTGGAACGTCCATGTGGTCAACCGCTTCGTCGATCCGGACTCCGTGCCGGCGCTGTTGAAGATGTGTCCCTTTCGCGCGCCGGACGTCTTCAGCCTGGACATCGACGGCATCGATTATCATGTCGCCTCCCGGATCCTAAAGCTCGGCTGCCGGCCGAAGATCTGGGTGGTGGAATACAATTCGGTGTTCGGGCCCGAGCGTGCCGTGTCGGTTCCCGACACGCCGGGTTTCGATCGTTGGGCGATGCACCAATCGGGCCTTTATTACGGCTGTTCGATCGGCGGCTGGCGGTCGCTGTTCGCGGCCCACGGATACGCCTTCGTCGCGGTCGAGCAGAGCGGCGTCAACGCCTTCTTCATCGATCCGGCGGAATTTCCGGCTGGCTTCGCCGAGGGCTTGCGCGGCGAAACTTTCCGGAACAACGACGGCGACTTCAACGAAGCGACGCGCCCCTATAAGGACGCCGCCGGCGACGACGTTCTCCCCGCCCGCGATTGGCGCGCGCAGTACGAACGCATCGCGGCGTTGCCCTTGGTCGAGATTTCGTTAGCGGCGGCGGCTATTTCGACTTGTGATAGCCGACCATGCCGCCCCAGATGCTCTTTTCGCAGGTCACGTTGCTGAAGCCGACCAGGCGAAACACCTCGGACAGCTCTTCCGGCGTGTAGAAATTCGAGATCGCATCCTTGAAATAGCCGCGGCATTGCCGGGACGCTTCGGTCGATCCGAAAATCCACGAGGTCCAGGCCAGCGACAGGCGCAGGAAGCGCAGATAAAACCATTCGACCACGCGGTTGCTCGGTTTCAGCATGTCGCAATGATAGAATTCCCCGCCCGGCTTCAGCACGCGCAGGATCTCGGGCAATACCTTGTCCAGCCGCAGATGACGCGACGCGGCCTGCAGCGTGATGACGTCGAATGAATTGTCCGGAAACGGCAGTTCATGCACGTCGTGAATCACGCTTTCGATGCGAACGCCGTATTTCCTGGCGCGGCGCTGGCCTTCTTCCTGCATGTTCCGGCTGCGGTCGATCGCGGTGACCGAAATCTTCGGCTCCTTGCGCAACAGCCGGATGCCGATGTCGTTGGTGCCGGCGCAGACGTCGAGCACCTTGTAGCCGGGTTCCAGCTTGATCGTCCTGACGAACTGCCAAACCCAAATTTCCCACAAGCCCAGGCTCGCGACGATGTTGCCCGGCCGGTAATATTTCGGCACATCCTCGAAAACCTTGGGAATCAATTCGCCCCAGGTGCGGGAGAAGAGCGAACGCCGGCGCTTTTCCCGTTGATTGAAGATTGCCGGCGACATCGAAATGGATTCGGCGCCGTTCATCGCGAAACTTTTTCGGTACAAAGCTTGCCCCTTCATCCTGTTCCCCCTCAATATCTCATGGATTCATTGGATGAATACCCATGGATATTAACGCAACCGCCGGTGAAAACTCCACGGCGAAGATTGGGTAGCGCAAACGCCCTCCGGCCATAAATGCGGAAAACTACGTATCCGATATGCGGGAATCTACGTATCCGCTATGTGGTATTTTCCGCCGTCAAAACGGCCCCCGTCTTCAAAACCGGGGACCTAAGGCGCAACGCCGAGACGCTGCAGGCCCTGCTGCGACCGGCCGTCATCTGGATCAAGCCGTAACGCCGCGCGGTAATCCGCAATCGCCTGATCGCGTTGGCCGAGCTTCTCGTAGATCTCCGCCCGGGTTTCGATGATGCTGGCGCTCCGCGGCGCCAGATCGACCGCCTTGTTGGCGTCGGGCAGGGCTTCCGTGTCCCGGCCTGCCAGGTGATAGGCCCAGGCGCGGTTGATAAAGACCTCGGCGTTATTGGGCGAGAGCCCATCACCTTGGTGTAGTCGGCTATCGCCTTGTCGTAGAGGTGCTTGCTGTTATAGGCGATGCCGCGATTGTTGTAGGCCATGGAAAGGCTGATCATGCTTTCGTTGCCGCCTGGATGATCGCGCTGCAGCCGCTGATCCTGAGATCGGGGTCGTCGCTCGTGCACTGAGCCCAGTTTTCCGCCCTGCGGCATCCTGTTTGGCCTGCTCCGCTTTCTTCTGCTGCGCTTTGCTCTGCGCATCCGTGTTCTGCGCCCAAGCCGGGAACGCCACGAGCACCAAGGCCAAGCCGATCAAAATCCTTCGCATCCTTCGCACGCGCTCTCCGCTCATGCCGATCGGGCAAGTATAGGCGGAACCCGGACAACCCGGCTATGATCCGGAGATGGCGAAAATCCCCGCCGCGTTGCGCTTCGCCGCCGAAGGGGTGCAGGTCTATGTCTGCGCCGCCGCCGAGGGCGGCTTTGCCTGGCGCCTCAAGGGGCCGGAGGCAAAGCTGTTTGACGCTTCGGGCCGGGAAGCCGGCACGCATTTCGCCGGCCCGACCTGGCAGGGGGCCGACGGCAGCGCGGTGGTCGGCGAAGTCGTCGCCAATTCGCCGGCGCCGCAAGCGGACGCGATCCCCTGGCTGCTGTTGCGCGCCGCCTCGCATCGCGGCAACGGGATTTTCTCGGGCGTGAACTACATCCTGCGCGTGGAGACCAGCGGCGGGTTGGCGCCGAAATCGGGCTGCGCCGCCGATCGCCGGGCGCCGAAGCGCCGCGTGCCCTATCGCGCGGTTTATCTTTTCTTTCACGGCTAGACGATTGAAGAATTGGCGAACGATCGTGCCGAACGTTCTCATACAGGAAAGCTGATCCATGGCCGAAAGCAAAACCGGCGTCCGCGTCGTGATTTCAAAAGACGGCCCCTATCGCGTTTCGGGAGAAATCCCGCTTTCCCGGCAGACCATCGTCACGGATGAAGAGGGCGGTTCCGAGACCTGGCAGGAGGGCAAGACCTTCCCGGCGCAGGAAACCTATGCGCTGTGCCGGTGCGGCCAATCGAAGAAGAAGCCGTTCTGTGACGGCACGCATACGCAAATCAAGTTCGACGGAACGGAAACCGCCAGCCGCGAGCCTTATCTCAAGCAGGCGCGACTGCTCGACGGCCCCGTCCTGGCGCTCACCGATGCGGAGAGCCTGTGCGCGTTCGGGCGTTTCTGCGATCCGCACGGCAAGGTGTGGAACCAGGTCGCGCGCAGCGACGAACCCCGGATACGTGCGAGTTTCGTCCGGCAAGTGGAAAATTGCCCGGCCGGCCGCCTGGTGGCTTGGGACAAGGCGGCGGGGAAGCCGCTGGAGCCGAAATTGCCGGTCTCGATCGGCCTGATCGAGGACCCGGCGCAGCAATGCAGCGGCCCGCTCTGGCTGCGCGGCGGAATTGCCGTGGTCGCCGCCGACGGTTTCGCCTATGAGGTGCGCAACCGCGTCACGCTTTGCCGTTGCGGCCAGTCCAGCAACAAGCCGTTCTGTGACGGCACCCACGCCGCGATAAAATTCCGCGGCGAGTAGGCCCATGAAGCGGCGTCGGGCGGTCGCGAAACCCGCCGCATCCATGGCTGCGACCTCGGGCTCTCCCTGGAGTCCGTTCCGTCACAGCGCCTTCACGGTGTTGTGGACCGCCACCCTGGTCTCCAATGTCGGCGGCTGGATGTACAGCGCGGCGTCCGGCTGGCTGATGACCGGTCTCGATCCCGACCCCTTGACGTGTCGCTGGTGCAGGTCGCCACCAGCCTGCCGATGTTCCTGTTCGCGCTGCCCGCGGGCGCGTTGGCCGATATCGTCGACCGGCGGCAGTTCCTGATCGGCGTCGAGATACTGATCACCGCGATCTCGGCGGTGTTCGCGTCCTGGTCTGGCTGGGCGAGGTCACGCCGGTGACCCTGCTGGTCTTCGCTTTTCTCGCGGGCGTCGCCGGTGCGTTGGAGGCCCCGGCGTGGCAGGCGATCGTGCCGGCGCTGGTGACCAAGCGCGAGCTTGCTGCCCGCGATCGTCGCCAACAGCGTCGACTTCAACATCAGCCGCGTCATCGGCCCCGCTCTGGGCGGCATCATCGTCGGGGCCTGGGGAATGGTCGGGCCGTTCTGGATCAATGCCGTCAGCAATATCGGCGTCATAGGGGCGAATGTCTGGTGGCGTTCGCCGGCAAAAACCGCGCCGGCGACCTGCCCGCCGAGCGGCTGCGTCAACGCCAATCGGCTCGGCCTGCGCTACGCGCGGAACAACCGGCATTTGCGCGCCACCCTGATCAGGGTGGTGGGCTTCTTCCTTTTCGCCAGCGCCTATTGGGCGCTGCTGCCGCTGGTCGCGCGCAACCAGATCGCCGGCGGGCCCGAACTTTACGGCGCGCTGCTCGGCGCCATCGGCGGCGGCGCCCTGATCGGCGCTTTCGCCCTGCCGTGGCTGCGGCAAGGCTGGGGCCCGATCGCCTGGCGGCGGCGGGCACGGCCGGGACGGCGCGGCGCCATGACGCTTTCGGCCTGGCGCGCGATCCCGCCACCGCGCTGGCCGCGAGCCTGATCGCCGGCGTCTCATGGATCGCCGTGCTCTCGGCGTCAACGTGTCGGCCCAGGTCGCGCTGCCGGAATGGGTCGTGGCCGCGGCCTGGCGCTCTACGTCACGGTCATGTTCGGCGCGTTGAGCGTCGGCAGCGTGATCTGGGGGAAGCTTGGGCGGGGTTTTGGGCCTGCCGGCCGCGCATTACATCGCCGCGGCCGGAATGTTGCTGACCTTGGCGTTCACCCGGCGATGGAAATTGCAGACCGCGCTGGGCCTCGATCTGTCGCCGTCCGCGCATTGGCCCGCCCCGATCACCACGCACGATTTCGACCGCGAAAGCGGGCCGGTGATGGTGTCGCTCGCATACCGGATCGATCCGCAAAAATCGCGCGGGCTTCCTCGCGGCGCTGGAGGACGCGCGGGCAGGAGCGGCGGCGCGACGGGGCCTATGGCTGGAGGGTGTTCGAGGATGCCGCCGAGGAAGGCCGGATCGTGGAGGCTTTCCTGTGGAATCCTGGCTCGAGCATTTGCGCCAGCACCGGCGCGTGACCAACGCCGATCGCGTGGTTCAAAACGCGGTTTGGCGTTTTCACGTCAAGGGCACGCCCAAGGTCACGCATCTCATCGCCGCCGACCGCAACCGCCCGCTCAAACGGAAAAAGCGGGTCCGGCGCGGCTGAACCACGACGCGGCTCGAACCGGCTCTACCGGGCGCGAAGCGGTTTCAAGCCTTCCCTTCCCTCTCAAGCTGCCTCGCGGATGGCTTCCAGTTCCTTGCGCCGTGGCGTCGGTCTTCGGATAGCTCATCTTCAGTCCTCCAACGTGTCGAGGATGATCTGCGACACGATCAGCCGGGCGTTCTGCTTGTCGTCGGCGGGCACGACATACCAGGGCGCGTCGTCGGTGCTGGTGGCGCCAGGCATCTCGAGGCCTTCATGTAGTCGCTTCCAGAACTCCCGCTCCTCGATGTCGGCCAGGCTGAACTTCCAGTTCTTGTCCGGCTCGTCGATGCGCGCGAGGAAGCGCTTGCGCTGCTCCTCCTTCGAGAGATGCAGGAAGAACTTGACGATCCGCGTGCCGTTGCGGTGCAGATGCTGCTCCAGGTCGTTGATGGAGCGGTAGCGCTCCTGCCAGATCGTTTCTGTCATCGCCGGCGCTCGGCGAAGCCCTCGCCGCGCAGGATCTCGGGATGCACGCGGACGATCAGCACCTCCTCGTAATAGGAGCGGTTGAAGATGCCGATGCGGCCGCGCTCGGGCAGGTCGCGGGTGGTGCGCCAGAGGAAATCGTGCTGCAGCTCCTCGGCGCTCGGATGCTTGAAGCTGAAGACCTGGCAGCCCTGCGGATTGACGCCGGACATCACATGCCGGATGGCGCCGTCCTTGCCCGCCGCGTCCATCGCCTGGAAGATCAGCAGCACCGCGTGGCGGTTGGAGGCGTAGAGCAGCTGCTGCTGGTCGCTCAGCTGCGCGACGTGGTCGGCCAGCAGCCGTGATAGTCGTCCTTCGACTTGTAGACCGGCTTGACCCGCGTCGGCCATTTTTGAGCTTGACCGTCTCGCCTTCGCGGACGCGGAAATCTTCGGTGTCGATTTTCATGCGCTTCTCCCGGCGGCATAATAGCCCCTTCGCGGAACTCCCGGAACCCGCGAAAACACCGGCCATTACTTTTGCTTTCACACCGCCCAACATGCGCAGCCGAGCGCACCCCAAAAGCTTGAGGTCGGCGATCGGCAGCTTGCTCGACCAGGCGGTGGCATGATCATGGCCGTGGACATTGCAGCTGCGCACAGCCGCAGCGCGCGGCTTCGCGGCAGTGCCGGCCGCCCGGCCGCTTTCTTGTCGCCCCAGGCGGCATAGCCGCCGAAGCTGCGCACCGGCGACCAATCGGGCATGGCCGGCGGCGGCGCGGCCTCGTCGAAGCGTGCGAAATCGCCCGCACCATAGACGACCTTGCCGCCGACGAGGGTGAGATCGGAGGTCGTGTCGGCGATTTCGTCGTCGGCGCAGGAGAAATAATCGCGGTCTGGCACGATCAAATCGGCCAGTTGGCCGACCGCGATCCGCCCCTTCTTGCCCTCTTCGTTCGAGAACCAGGTGACGTTCTCGGTCCACATCCGCAGCGCGGTCTCGCGGTCGAGGCAGTTGCGCTGCGGATAGATCCGCAGGCCGCCGACCGTCCTGCCGGTGACAAGCCAGGCGAGCGAGACCCAGGGATTGTAGGAGGCGACGCGCGTCGCATCGGTGCCGGCGGAGACCTTGACGCCCTTTCGCAGCATTTTCGCGACGGCGGCGTCGCCTCGGCCGCGCCGTGACCGTAGCGCTCGACGAAATATTCGCCCTGATAGGCCATGCGGTGCTGCACGGCGATGCCGCCGCCCAGCGCCGCGATGCGATCGATCGACTGATCGGAAATTGTCTCGGCATGGTCGAAGAACCAGTTCAGGCCATCGAGCGGAATGTCCTGATTGACCCGCTCGAACACGTCGAGCGCGCGCGAGATGGTTTCGTCATAGGTCGCATGCAGCCGCCACGGCCAGCGGTTCTGCTGCGAGGATGCGAACAACTTCTTCGAGTTCGCCCTCCATCTCCGGCGGCATGTCCGGGACGCGGCTGACGGAAATCCTCGAAGTCGGCCGCCGAGAAGACCAGCATCTCGCCGGCGCCGTTGTGGCGGAAATAATCGTCGCCCTGCTTGTACTTCGAGGTCTTGGTCCAGTTGAGAAAGTCGTCCTTCTCGCCCTTGGGCTTCTGGGTGAAGAGGTTGTAGGCGAGGCGGATGGTGAGCTGCCCCTCGTCGGCCAGTTTCTGGATGACTGCATAATCCTCTGGGTAGTTCTGGAAGCCGCCGCCGGCGTCGATGGCGCCCGTGACGCCCAGGCGGTTCAGTTCGCGCATGAAGTGGCGCGTCGAGTTGAGCTGATACTCGAAGGGCAGCTTCGGACCCTTGGCCAAGCGTCGCGTAAAGAATCCGGCGTTGGGCTTGGCCAGCAGCAGGCCGGTCGGATTGCCCTTGCGATCGCGCACGATCTCGCCGCCCGGCGGATCGGGCGTGTCCTTCGTATAGCCGACGGCGCGCAGCGCCGCGCCATTCAGCAGCGCGCGATCATAAAGATGCAGCAGGAAGACCGGCGTATCGGGCGCGACCGCGTTGAGCTCCTCGATCGTCGGCAGGCGCTTTTCGGCGAATTGATGCTCGGTGAAGCCGCCGACCACGCGCACCCATTGCGGCGGCGGGGTGATCGCGACCTGCCGCTTCAGCATGGCCATGGCGTCGGCCAGCGAGCGCACGCCGTCCCAGCGCAGCTCCATGTTGAAGTTGAGGCCGCCGCGGATGATGTGCAGGTGGTTGTCGATCAGGCCGGGCAGCACGCGGCGGCCCTTCAGGTCGATGATCGCGTGTCGCGGGACCGGCGAGCGGCATGACGTCCTTGTCGCGGCCGACCGCGGCGAAGACACCGTCCGTGATCGCGACGGCGCTGGCCGTCGGATTGCAGCGGTCGAGGGTGGTGAACAGGCCGCGATGCAGGATGAGATCGGGTATTTTGCTCATGAAGCTTGCCTCCGTGGCTTTATCCGTGACGATGGCGACGGCGCGAGGGCTGTATGACCGGATGTTGAGGTTATATCCTAATCGGGTCAATCCCGGCGCGCTCGAGGACCAACGGCGTTAAACGCCGGACCGGAATGGGGAGGAGTTGAGACATGGGACCAGGAACGAAACTTGCTTTGCTCGGCCTATTGATGATTGCCGCTACGGGACCCGCATCGGCCCAGGCTGAGACGCTACCCCCGGCTTTTTAGCGCCTTGCCTTCCGTGCGGCGCTTCGTTAGCTATCGCCCCACGGTCTTCGGTTGGCGGGCAATAAAAGGGGCAGGCGCTTGAAGAATTGGAAAATGCCGCTGGCGGGCTTGGCGGTGTTCGCCATGGCCGCTCAGGCTTTGGCGCAAAGCCCGGCGCCCGTTCCTGCCCGGCCGCCCGTTCCTGCTCCGGCTGTCGCCCCGGCAAAGCCGCCCGCGCCAGCCGTCACCCCCGCTCCCGCCCCGGCTTCGATCACGCTGCCGAGCCCGGCCCAGGCGGCGGCGCAATGCCGCGACAACGCCGCCAGTCCCAACCAGCGCATCGCCGCCTGCGGCTTGATCATCGAGGTCTATAAGGGAACGCCGGAAAGCCTGGCCATCGCCTATGCCAGCCGTTGCGCCGCCTATGGCGCCGACGGCCAATTCACGCCGGCCGGCCCCGATTGCGACCAGGCGATCAAGCTCGATCCCGCCAACGCCGACGCCTTCGCCACGCGCTGCAATCTCAACGACGACCAGGGCCAATACGACGCCGCCCTCAGCGATTGCAACCAATCGGTCCAGCTCGACCCGAATTACGCCACCGCCTTCTTCGATCGCGGCCTGGTCTACGACAATCTCCAGCAATACGACAAATCGGCCGCCGATTACGGCCAGGCGATCGTGCTCTATCCGGGTTTCGCCAAGGCCTATTATCACCGCGGCGACGCTTATATCGCCGCCGGCCGCTTCGACGACGCAATTCCCGATCTTTCCCAAGCGATCAAGCTTATCCCCAATTATGCCGACGCCTATATCGACCGCGGCAACGCCTATGACGGCAAGGGCAAGCGCGCGCTCGCGATAGCGGATTACGGCCAGGCGCTGGCGCTCGACCCGGACGACCCGGCCACGCTCAACAACCGCTGCTTCGACCGCGCCGTGCTCGGCCAATTGCAGCCGGCGCTCCAGGATTGCAACCAGTCGCTCAAGCTCCGTCCCGGCGACGACAACGCGCTCGACAGCCGCGGCTTCGTCTATCTCAAGCTGAAACAGCCGGCGGCGGCCATATCCGATTACGACGCCGCGCTGGCGGTCAATCCCGGGCGCGTCAGCTCGCTCTATGGAAGGGGCTTGGCCAAGCGCTTGAACAACGACAAGACCGGGGGCGACGCCGACGTCGCGGCGGCCAAGAAGCTTGATCCCGGCATCGACAAGGTCTTCGCCGCCTGGGGCGTAAAGGGCGGCTAGCGGGCGCCGCTCAAGCGAAGGTCAACTGCGTCTGCCATTCCGGTTGCGTCTATTCCGGCGGCGCATGCGTGAAAGGCAACTAGCCCGCGCTGCATACTGCACGAGGTGAAATTTTCGTCGAAGCCGATGTCCGCTTTGTGCCAAAAGCGGAACTGGCGGATCACTGCATGTACCAGCCGTGACTGACCACGAGCGACTGGCCGGTGAGCGCATTGATCTCGAAGGCGGCGAAGAACAGCGCGACTGCGGCCACATCCTCGACGGTGGTGAATTCGCCGTCGACCGTGTCCTTCAGCATGACATTCTTGATGACATCATCCTCGGAGATGCCGAGCTCCTTCGCCTGCTCGGGGATCTGCTTGTCGACCAGGGGCGTGCGCACGAAACCGGGCAGATGACATTGGCGCGGACGCCGTGCTCGGCGCCCTCCTTGGCGACGACCTCGGCGAGGCCGATCAGGCCATGCTTGGCCGTGACATAGGGCGCCTTCAGCACGGACGCTTCCTTCGAATGGACCGAGCCCATATAGATGATGCTGCCGCCGCTGCCCTGCTTGTACATCTGCGCGCAGCGCGGCGCGGGTGGTCAGGAAGGCGCCGTCGAGATGGATGGCCAGCAGCTGCTTCCATTTGGCGAAGTCGAACTGGTCGAGCGGCGCGACGGTCTGAATGCCGGCGTTGCTGACGAGGATGTCGACGCCGCCCGAAAGCGGCGACGGCCTTGGCGACGCCGGCATCGACCTGCGCTTCGTCGGTGACATCCATCGCGACGCCGATCGCTCGCTCGGCGCCACGCCGAGCTCCGCGGCGGTGGCGTCGGCGCCCTCAAGATTGAGATCGGCGATCGCGACCTTGGCGCCTTCGCGCGCGAAGGCGGCGCGATTTCCTTGCCGATGCCGCTGGCGGCGCCGGTGACGATGGCGACTTTTCCTTCGAGCGTTCATGGATTCTCCGCTGGCATTGCGCGTTCAATCGCAGATAGTCGTAGAACGACCTTGCCGAGGCCGAGGGTCAGGTCGGCGATGAATGTGCATCGCGGAGACGACCTCGAGCACCGGCAGCTCGGCGACCGGCGCCAGCGCATGGGCATGCAGATCGAGCGCGCGCCGGCCCGGTCCATGCGCCCTTCAGCGTCGATATCCTCGAGATGGTATCGACCAGCTCGCAGATGCGCGGCGTGCCGTCGACATGGGGAATGATCTTGAGCAGGAAGTTCGGCGCCTCGAGCGACGCCTTGACCGCGGCGAGATCGACCGCCTGATGCTTGTAGCCCATCGTGCCGGTGGCGACGCGCACCGGGCCGTAGTCGAGCGTGCCGACCAGCGTGTCGATCTCGGCACGCGAGGCTGGGTTGGCCAGTTTCTTCGGAAAGCCCCAGAGTTCGCGCCCGCCGGCGATCGGCGGATCGTCGTTCAGAAACATGCAATGGGTATAGCCGCCCTTGCGGCCGCTGGAAGGATGACCGGGATCACCTGGCCGCTTTCGGTATAGTCGCCGAAGCCGGTCGAATCCGGCATGCGGATGAATTCGTATTTGACGATCGGCTCGGCGACCTCGAGCGGCTCGGGCACGACGGCGCGCAGCTTCTCGGGATCGGTGCGATAGGTGATGACATGAATTCGCGATCGACGAAGCGATAGGGTCCCGGCGGATAGGCGGGGCTGGTCAGCGGCATCGCAAAGGCACGCTCGCGACTTCGTCTTCCTTCATGGCCGCACCTCCTTGTCTGCGTGTCGTCGCGACGATCGCCGGTCGGCCAGTCACGCCGTGCTCGGCAAATCGAAGGTCGAAGACGCCGTCGGCGCTGTTCGGCCGCTCGAGCATCTCTGGATGTCGCAGCGTTCGAACGGCGTCGTGATAGCCGGCGCGCCAATGGTCGTCCATGCTCAGGCGCGAGAACTCGTAGTCCTTCGAATTGCCCTCGTAGTGCTTCGAGCGATAGATGAGGTGGACGATGTTGTAGACCTTGCGCTCGGCGAATTCCGGCGAGGAGCTTGACTTCGCGTCTTGCGCAAGTCCGCCGGCAGCTTCTCGCAGCAGCTGCGACAGCGTGCTGGCGCAGCGCTGCAGCGCCTTGAAGCGGTCGGTGCTGGCGCGCGTGCGGCTCGAATAACTGGATTTCCTTCTGCCGCGTCGCCACATCGCGCCATGTCGCGCGGGAATTCCCCGCGCGACGCTCCAGAGATCGACCTGGAAGACCAGCGTGTCCTGCGCTGGCTCCGCATTCGAGGACCCATTGCAGCGGCGTGTTGGAGACGAGGCCGCCATCCCAATAGTGCTCGCCGTCGATCTCGATCGCGCGGAAAGCCGGGCGGCAGCGCGCCGCTCGCCATGATGTGCTCGGCGCCGATGCGGTGCGTCGTCGGTATCGAAATAGACGAAATTGCCGGTCCGCACATTGACCGCGCCGACGCTGAAGCGCATCGGCCTCGCCGTTGATGCGGTCGAAATCGACCAGCCGCTCGAGCGTCGCTTCGAGCGCGGCGGTGTCGTAGAAGCTCGTCGCTTCGCGGGCGCCGGGCGGGGACAACCAGGGCGGCGGAAAGCGCGGGCTGAAGAAGCCGGGCGCGCCGGCCATCACCGCCTGGAAGGCGCTGAACTGGTCGAGCAGGCCATGCGCGACGTCGCCGACGCCGGCCTGCAGCATGCCGTCGATGAACAAGGGATCCGCCCAGCGGCCGAGTGGGCTGCGGTGATCCGCTCCCAGAACTCGCGCAGCCTCTCGACGCGCTTTTCGGGCGGATTGCCGGCGATGATCGCGGCGTTGATGGCGCCGATCGAGATGCCGGCGACCCAATCGGGATGGAATCGGCCTCGGCCAGCGCTTGATAGACGCCGCCCTGATAGGCGCCGAGCGCGCCGCCGCCTTGGAGCAGCAGGGCGACGCATTCGAAGGGCGGGCGGGGTATCGCACGGCCGCCTTTTTCGCGGCGAAGTTCGGATGTTTTTACGGAAATTTTCATCGGCTGTCATTCTTTCATCGCGCGCGCATCGTGAACCTAAAGCCACGCCGGCTCGGATCGACGTCCGTGGACGGAAGCGTGATTGTGAAAATTAAACGTGTCGGTTTGATGGCCGTCTCCTTACTAAGAATTTAGTTGATGGTAAGGAAAAGGAAGAAGATGACGGCGCGATCGATTTCAATATCTAACGCCAGGCGTCGCGGCAACGCTGGCGACAAGCAAAATGAATATGAAAAAAAATTATGAATTTTGCGCACATTTACCCCCAAGCAGGCATTCACGATTATGGCGGCCATCCTATATGGGGCGGAGTGCCATCACGAACCGGGCACGGCGAAGCGTCCTGGCGAATGATTCGCCGCCTGGGGCGTCAAGGGCGGCTAGTCGAAGGTCAACTCGCGCTCGCTGACGTCTCCCGGCCTGGCCTGGCGCGACGCGCGTGGCGGGTCCGCCTTGCGCTAATTCCAGAAGTCTCCAGCCGCATTCAAGCAACCTTCGTGGCCTAAGCCACTTGTGCTAGCGTCGGCGCTGGATCGCGCTTTCGGGGGTGCATGCGCCGTTTCTTGCCAATTCTGTCGCTGCTGGCGGCGCTTTGCGCCGCCGCGCCCGCCTCGCGCAATCCGATGCGTTCAAGCAGGCGTGGCAGCAAAGCAACGTCCTGATCGACGCCGGCAAATACGCCGAGGCCGAGCCCTGGGCGAAAAAGGCCATCAACCTAGCGCAAGCCGAATCCGGTGCCAACAGCGGTGACTACGCCAGCACCATTTACAATCTGGCGCGAATTTACCGTTACCAGGGCCGTTACGCCGAAGCCCTGCCGCTTTACCAGCGCGCGCTCGCCATTTACGAAAAGGGGTTTGGGCCGGATCATCCCTACGTCGCCGCCGTCCTCGACAACATCGCCGAGCTTTATCGCGCGCAGGGCCGCTACGCCGAGGCCGAGCCGCTCGACCAGCGCGCCCTGGCGATCCGCGAAAAGAATCCGGGGCCCGACAGTCCCAAGACGGCGCTGAGCCTCAACGACCTGGCCGCGCTCTATCGCGACGAGGGCCGTTATGCCGACGCCGTCCCGCTCTACCAGCGCGCGATCGCGATCGACGAGAAGACGCGCGGGCCCAACAGCCCCGATGTCGCGGCCATCCTCACCAACCTGGCCCTGATCTACGGCACGTTGGGCCGCGCCGCCGACGCCCTGCCGCTCTACCAGCGGTCCCTCGCGATCTACGAGAAGACGTTCGGTCCCAATCATCCCCTGGTCGCGGTGAGCCTCAACAACCTGGCCGGGCTCTATGGCGACCAGGGCCGTTACGCCGACGCCGAGCCGCTCCTGAAGCGCGCGCTCGCGATCGACGTGAAGGCGCTCGGTCCCGAGCATCCCGCCGTCGCCAACGACCTCGACAATCTGGCCGGGATCTATCGGTTGCAGGGCCGCTACGCCGACGCCCTGCCGCTCTACCAGCGCGCGCTGGCGATCCGGGTGAAGGCGCTCGGCCCCAATCATCCTGATGTGGCGAAGAGCCTCAGCTACATCGCCTTGGTCTATGGCGCGGCAGGCCGCTACGCCGATGCGTTCCCATTCACCCACCGCGCCGCGATCATCATGGCCCTGCGCGGCGTCCGCGCGAATGCCGACGACAAGGGCGGCCAAGCCGAGTTGCGCAGCCAACGCGACATCTTCCTCGACGACGTGGCGGTGGCGGGGCGGCTGTCGGCGGCCAACACGCCAGACGCGCCGCGCCTGCGCGAGGAAGCCTTCGCCGCCATGCAATGGTCCAAGGCCTCGGACACGGCGGCGGCGGTTTCGCACATGGCGGCGCGCTTCGCCGCCGGCAGCGACGCACTCGCCAATCTGGTGCGTCAGCGCCAGGACACGCAGAACCGGCTCGATAACGACGACGCGCAGATTCTCAACGCCGTCAGCCAGCCGCCCGAGAAGCGCTCGGCTTCCGCCGAAGCCACGCTCCGCGCCGAAGCCGACGGCCTGCGCCAACGCCTGCAGCAGCTCGACAACGAACTCGCGGCGAAGTTCCCGGCCTATGCCGAGCTCGCCACCCCGAGGCCCATCACCATCGCCGAGACGCAGAAGCTGCTCGCCCCGGACCAGGCGATGATCGTCTATGCCGTGGGAACGAATGAGAGCTACATCGCGGTGGTCAACCGCGATACCGCCGGAATTTTCGGCGTCCCCATCGGCGCCAAGGATCTGACGGCCGCCGTGAAGAAACTGCGCCGCAGCCTCAATCCGGAAGGCAAGACCAGCGTGCCGCCCTTCGAGGCCAGCGACGCCTACAAGCTCTATCAGCAACTCTTCGCCCCGGCCGAGCCCGCGTTGAAGGGCGTAAACCAGCTCTATGTCGTGACCGACGGCGCGATGGAAAGCCTGCCCTTGGGCGTGCTGCTGACCGGGAAGCCATCGGCCGATACCCTGTCCGCGCCCGATCAACTGCGCGATGCACCTTGGCTGGCGCGGCGTTATGCGGTGAGCGTGCTGCCCTCGGTCTCCTCGTTGAAGGCGCTGCGGCAATTCTCGCAAGCCGCGCACGCGCCGCAACCCTATATGGGCTTCGGCGATCCGGTGCTGAAGCCGCAACCGGGCGGCGACCGTGGCGCGCCGGCGCGCGGCGGCACCATGCAATCGATCTATCGCGGCGGCGCGGTCGATCAGGCGGAACTGCGCGATCTGCCCTCCCTGCCCGAAACCGCCGGCGAACTTCAGGCCGAAGCCAAGCTGTTCAAGGCGGGCGCGGACTCGGTGCTGCTGCTCGAGGCCGCCACGGTGACGGCGGTGAAACACGCCGATCTCAAGAGCCGCCGTATCCTCGCCTTTGCGACCCATGGCCTCTTGGCGGGCGATGTGGGCGTGGCCGAGCCCGGCTTGGTGATGACGCCGCCCGCCAACCCCACGCAAGCGGATGACGGGTTGTTGAAGGCGAGCGAGATCGCCCAGTTGAAGCTCAACGCCGATCTGGTGATTCTGTCGGCCTGCAATACCGCCGCCTCCGACGGCACGCCCGGCGCGGAAGGATTCTCGGGATTGTCGAAAGCCTTCCTTTATGCCGGCGCGCGCTCGCTGATGGTTTCGCATTGGTCGGTGATATCGGATTCGACCGTGGCGCTGATGACGCGCATGGCCGCCCATCTTGAAGAAAAGGGCGTCGGCCGGGCCGAAGCGCTACGCCGTGCCGAACTCGACCTGATGGACGACAAGGATCATCCGGAATTCGCCCATCCGCTGTTCTGGGCGCCCTTCGTGGTGGTGGGCGAAGGCGGGACCGTCAAAGAATGACGGGCGGTATTGACGCCGGCGCGCGTGGAGACCCGCCAGCCTGAATGATCCTCAGCCCGTGGACTTGGGCGTGAACCCATGAACACGCCCTGGGGCGGCTTGCCGATGTCCGCTTTGGGTGGTGGTCTCAACCGATCGACGCAACACTTTATCTTGAACAGAAGAGATGGAGTGTATGGCGATGGGTCAAAGATATCGACGAGGTTTCACGGCGGTGGAGAAAACGGAGTTGTGGGATCGCTGGCAGCGAGGGGAGTCGCTGAATGCGATCGGGCGGGCGTTTGGCAAGCCGTCATCGTCTATTTACTTCCAGCTGGCGCCGCACGGGGGGATTCGTCCTGCGCCACGGCGCCGCTCGAGGTTGGCATTGACGCTCTCGGAGCGCGAGGAGATATCCAGAGGCATTGCGGCGTATCAATCGGCACGCTCGATGGCCAGGTTGCTGGGCCACTCGCCCTCGACGGTGAGCCGAGAAATCAGCCGGAATGGCGGCTATGATCGATACCGGGCGGCATTGGCTGACGAGAAGGCCTGGGGCCGGGCTCGTCGACCGAAGCGTTGTAAGCTGGCGAACAGTCCGCGGCTACGACAGGCGGTGGTGAGGAAGCTCAGATTGAACTGGTCGCCCGAGCAGATAGCCGGCTGGTTGAAGAGATCGCGTCCTGAAGACGAGTCTTATCACGTGTCACACGAGACGATCTATCGCAGCTTATTTGTTCAAGCACGCGGCGTGCTTAAGAAAGAGCTGCTTTGCCATCTTCGATCGAAGCGGACGATTCGCCGATCGAAGCGGGCGGGCCTGAATGGCGACAGACGAGGGCAAATCACAGATATCGTCTCAATCCGTGAGCGACCGGCAGCGGTTGAAGACCGGGCGGTGCCTGGTCATTGGGAAGGCGACCTCCTGTCCGGGTCGAAGAACAGCCACATCGCGACTTTGGTCGAACGCCATACGCGCTACGTGATGTTGGCGAAGGTGGCCAACAAGGACACGCAGACGGTCGTTTCCGCGCTCATCAAGCAGGCGAAGACGCTGCCCAATGAGCTGTATAAGTCCCTGACCTGGGACCGGGGCAAGGAGCTTGCGGATCATCGACGATTTACATTGGCGACCGACATCGACGTTTACTTCTGCGATCCGCAGAGCCCGTGGCAGCGCGGTTCCAACGAGAACACCAATGGCCTGCTGAGGCAGTATTTTCCGAAGGGAACCGACTTGTCGGTATACTCGCAAACTCATCTGAACAAAGTGGCGCGTCGGCTCAACGAGCGGCCACGCAAGACTTTGGAGTTCGAAACCCCAGCAGAGAGATTTAACGCCTGTGTTGCATCGACCGGTTGAGCCGGCAGCCAAAAGCAGACATCGCACCGCGTTATGCCCGCGAAGCAGCTTGGCATTGCCGGTGATGGCGGGGACTGGCGAGCTGGCCGAAGCGGCGCAACACGAAACAATTGCCGGGCCGGGTGGCAAGCCTCATGGTCCGTTCACGGTAATGGACGGGGGATGTGATGAGCGACCAGTTATTGGGGCAGATGCAGGCGATCCAGTTGGTGATCGCGATCGTGCTGTTCGGGATTCCGATATACAAAATTCTCGGGCGGGCCGGCAAGTCGCGCTGGTGGATCGTCTTGATTTTGTTGTCCGTGTTCGGAGCCGTTATCGCGTTGTGGGTCATCGCCTTCGGCCGTTGGACAAAAGACGGCGGCGAAACCGCGCCGTCCCTATGAGGGATATTTCCAAAATCCGTATTTTGACGGCGATCCGCGACGGCGGCGTGGGGCTGGCCGCCCTCCTGGCGGCGGGAGCGGCGGATACGGCCGCCTTGGCTCAATCGTCACCCGTGCCCATCGGTTTTTGGTCCACCGGATCCGGCAATGAGACGCTCTATATCGGGGCGAACGGCACGTGCAAATTCGAAGGTCCGGGAACGCTGGTCTTGGGCAAGTGCAGTTGGAAAGCGTCATCGGGTGGAGGGATATTGACCATCATGAACACGAACCAATTCAAGCCCGCCCCAATTTATGAAAACATCGTCTGGGTCAATCGCACGACAATCCGCGTTTGGGGCGATGTGTTCTACCGCATGGGTTGAAAGCTGCGATCGGGCACGGGATGCATAAGATTTTAACCGGAGGGCGGCCAGCGGGCGCTTCTAGGCGAAAGTCAGTTCTCGCGCGCCCAGGTTCTCGAAATAGCTCGCGACCTCGCGTTCGCTGACATCTTCCAGCCTGGCGTGCTGCCAGCGCGGCTTGTTGTCCTTCTCGACCACGATCGCGCGGATGCCCTCGAAGAAATCGTGGCCCACCATGACATGCTGGGTCATCCGGTATTCGAGCGTCAGCGCCTGTTCGACGCTCATGCCTTGGCCGAGCTGGAGCTGGCGCAAGGTGATCTTGAGCGAAATCGGCGAGGCCCGGTCCATGGCCTGGCGCGCTTCCTTGGCCCAATCCGCCTCTTCTTTTTCGAGCGCGCCTCGGATCGATTCCACCGTTTCCTCGGCGAATACTCGGTCGATCGAGGTCTGGAGCGCGGGCAGCGTCGCCGGGCCGGGATCGGCCGCCAAGGCCGATATCGCCGCGTCCACCTGCGCGCGCGCATTGCCGGGCCGGAAATCGATCGCGGCCAGAGTTTCGACGAGGTCGTCGAGCCGGGCGCCGGGCACGTAATGGGTTCCGAACCCGCAATAAAGGCAATCCGCCGCGCCGATGCGCTTGCCCGTCAGCGCCAGGTAACGTCCGATGCGCCCGGGGCAGAGCGTGAGGAAACGCGAGGCGCCGACGTCGGGAAACAATCCGATGAATACCTCGGGCATGGCGAATTGAGTTTTATCGATAACCACCCGGTGCGACCCATTCACGGAAATTCCCGCGCCGCCGCCCATGACGATGCCGTTCATCAGCGCCACATAGGGCTTGGGGAAGCGGTGGACGCGCGCGACCAGCGAATATTCCTCGCGGAAGAAATCGGTCTTGTAGTCGCCCGCGCCCACGGCGCTGCGGCGCGCATCGTAGATCGCGCGCACGTCGCCGCCGGCGCAAAAGGCGCGTCCGCCCTCGCCTTTCACCGCGATGGCGTGGATGTCCGGATCGCGTCCCCACGCCACCAACTGGGGATCGAAGGTGCGGTACATGGCGAGCGAGAGCGTGTTCAGCGCCTGCGGCCGGTTGAGGGCGATGAGTCCGAGCCCGCCCCGGCGCTCGATCCTTATGTCTTCCGCGGCCATGCGCGAAATCATAAAGGCGCGGCAAGAGGTTGCCTAGGGCGGCTGGGCTCCTTATGATCCGCCGCCATGGACGACCAGCCGAGACGCGGCCACGCCGCCGCCACCCGCAAGGACCGCGCGCCAGGGGCGTTTCCGCGCACCCGCCTGCGCCGCAACCGGCGTTTTGACTGGTCGCGGCGCCTGGTGGCGGAGCATGTCCTGACAGCGGCCGATCTGATCTGGCCGGTCTTCGTCCATGACGACAAGGCGGCGCGCACGCCCATTCCCTCGATGCCGGGCGTCGACCGGCTTTCCATAGCGGCCTTGGTCGACGAGGCCGGCCTGGCCAAGGAGCTCGGCATACCCCTGATCGCGTTGTTCCCGGCGACGCCGCCCGGCCTCAAGACGCCCGAGGGCGAAGAGGCGCTCAATCCCGACAATCTGGTCTGCCGCGCGGTGCGCGCGGTCAAAAAGGCGCATCCCGATCTGGGCGTGATGTGCGACGTGGCGCTCGATCCCTATACCAGCCACGGCCATGACGGCGTGTTGCGCGGCGACGAGGTCGCCAATGACGAGACCGTGGATACTTCTGTGCCGCCAGGCGCTGGTCGAGGCCGAGGCGGGCTGCGATGTGATCGCGCCCTCCGACATGATGGATGGGCGCGTGGGCGCGATCCGCGACGCGCTCGACGCGGCCGGGCTGAAGCGCGTTCTGATCATGGCCTATGCCGCGAAATACGCCTCGGGCTTCTACGGCCCGTTCCGCGACGCGGTCGGCAGCAAGGGCGCGCTCGGCAAGGCCGACAAGCGCGGCTATCAGATGGACCCGGCCAATGGCGAGGAAGCGTTGCGCGAGGTCGCGCTCGATATCGCCGAGGGCGCCGACATGGTCATGGTCAAGCCCGGCCTGCCTTATCTCGACATCGTCTGGCGCGTGAAAGAACGCTTCGGCATGCCCACCTTCGCCTATCAGGTGAGCGGCGAATACGCGATGATCAAGGGCGCCATCGAGCGGGGCTGGCTCGATCCCGGCGTGGCGATGGAAACGCTGCTCGGGTTCAAGCGCGCCGGCGCCGACGGCGTGCTGACATATTTCGCGCTCGAAGCGGCGAGGATTCTCAAGCAGGGCTGAGCGCGGCGAAGAACCGCGCGATGGCGAGGTTGTGCCACGCCGCGCCGCCCGGGCCGTGATAGCCCACATGCCCGCCGCGCGCGGTGAGCACGGGACGCAAGTTCGAATTCCGGCTCCAATCAAAAGCGTCATAGGGTTCGTCCGGAACCCAGGGATCGTCGCGCGCGTGCAACAGTAGCGTCGGCACGGCGATGCCGGGCAGGAACTGGCCCGACGACGCGCTTGCGTAATATTCCTCGACGCTTTTGAACCCGGCGCGCCGCGCGCTGTAGACCTGGTCGAATTCCCGCACGCTGCGCGCGCCCATCACCGCTTCGCGCTCGGCCGGCGACAGCGCCACGCCCGGCGCCACCGCCTCGGCCTTCATGTAGTGCAACAGATAGCGCTGATAAAAATAGTTGCGCCAACCGCCGAGGCGGCGAGCGGTGGATGCTAGGTCGAGCGGCGCCGACACCACGGCGGCGGCCTTGAGCCGGGCTTCGCCGCCGCGTTCGCCCAGATATTTGAGCAGCAGATTGCCGCCGAGCGAATAGCCCACCGCCGTCAAGCCGCGCGCGGCAAGCTCGCCCGGCAAACCCGCGAAGACGCGGGCGAGATCGTCGCTGCTGCCGGCATTGTATTGCGCGGCGCAAAGCGGGCGCGAACGCCCCGCCCCGCGCAAATTGAGCCGCAGCACCGGATAGCCCTGCGACAGGAAATGCACCGCGCTTTCGCGCATGTAGAAGCTGTCTTCGAAACCGGTCAGGCCGTGGATCAAAACCACCAGGGAAAGCGAAGCATCCGCGCGCGGATGCCCCAGCATAGTGGAAAGCGTATCGCCGCTGCCGTCGTTCAAGGGAATCAAAAGCCGCTCTTGCCGGTAGAGCTCGAGCGGCGCGCGGCATTTCACCATCACACTGCGCATGGTCTGAAGGTCCGGCCCCAGCCACGGCAGGCGCTGGCGGAAAGGCGGCAGGTCGACGGTTTGAAGCCGCGCGTCAGGCATGGCCGAGCAGGAACTCCCGCACGATCTTGATCTGGTCCGGCGCCGTCAACGACGGCGCATGGCCGATACCGGGAAACTCGACCAGACGGGCGCGCGGGCCACGCTGCCGTCATCGCCTCGGCGTCGGCCGCGCGCAGGATGTCGGACTCCGCGCCGCGCAGCACCAGCACCGGGCAAGTGACGGCATCGTAATATTTCCAGAGATCGACGTCCCTGACGAACCAGACCCTTCTTGAACGGCGCCGCGATCTTGGGATCGTAATCCAACCCCAGCCGGCCATTGGGTTTGATCCGCGCACTGTGCGCCGCCATGCTCCGCCAGATGTCGTCCGGCAGATCGCCGAAGCCGGCGAAAATGGAGCGCAGCGCGGTTTCGAGCGCGGCCAGATCCTTGAAGCTCGGGTCGAGGCCGACATAACGGCGTATGCGCTTCAGCCCTTGCTTGGCGATCAGCGGCCCGACATCGTTGATGACCAGCCGGCGGATGGGCGAATTCGGCCGCGCCGCCATCAGCATGCCGATGATGCCGCCCATCGAGGTGCCGACCAGATCGACAGTTTCGACCGCGAGTGCCGCAATCAGCGCCGCCATGTCGGCGAGATAGAGCGGATAGTCATAGGCCATGGGGTCGTCGAGCCACTGGCTGCGGCCACGGCCGGGCATGTCCGGACAGACGACGCGGAAATCGGACGAGAGCGCCTGCGCCAGGATATCGAAATCGCGGCCGTTGCGGGTCAGGCCGTGCAGGCACAGCACCGTGCGCACCCGTCCATTCGTTCCCTGGGGCCCCGCCCATTCGTAATAGGCAAGGCGGTGAGCGGGCGGTCCCGGACAGTCAAGGGTCTTTTCAATCATCGCCACCCCAATAGATTGCGCCGCCGGTGACCGGCGTATCAAGACAGGTCATGGACGAGGCCCGTGCCATGGTTTAAGAAACACGGGATTCAAGACTGGGGGCAAGAAACGCTTCGGTCCCCAGCAAGAAAAGGTAAGGATAAAATGGCCGTTAAAGGGCCGCTCTCGGGCATCACCGTCGTCGATCTTTCCCGCATTCTCGCCGGTCCCTATTGCACCTTCCTGATGGCCCAGCTCGGCGCGCGGGTGATCAAGGTCGAGGCTCCGGGCAAGGGCGATGACGCCCGCGAATACGGACCCTTTCGCGGCGGTGTATCCACCTATTTCGCCTCGGTCAACCGCGGCAAGCAGTCGATCGCGCTCGATATGCGCAAGGATGCCGACAAACGCATTCTCGACAAGCTCCTGGAGAAGGCGGACGTGCTGGTGGAGAATTTCCGCCCCGGCACCATGGAAAAATTCGGCTATGGCTGGGACACGCTCCATCCGCGCTATAAGCGGCTGATCTACGCCGCCGCCTCGGGCTTCGGCCATAGCGGTCCGTCCTCCAGCAACCCGGCCTATGACATGGTGGTGCAGGGCCTGGGCGGGATCATGTCGGTTACCGGCCACAAGGGCCAGCCGCCGGTGCGGATCGGCATGTCGATCGGCGACATCGGCGCCGGGCTTTATACCGCCATCGCGGTCAATGCCGCGCTGCTCCACCGCGAGAAGACCGGCGAAGCCACCAAGATCGACATCGCCATGTTCGATTGTCAGTTGGCGCTCTTGGAAAATGCGATCATGCGCTACACCGTCACCGGCGAGATTCCGGGGCCGCTGGGCGCGCGGCATCCCACCATCACGCCGTTCGAGGCATTTTCCACGTCGGACAATTACATCATCATCGCCGCCGGCAACGACGCCCTGTTCAAGCAGCTGTGCGAGGCGCTCGGCCTACCCGAAATGGCCAGGAACCCGGATTACGCCAGCAACGATTTGCGCTTGCGCAACGAGCCGCAATTGAAAGCCGAGATCGAGCTGGTGCTGCGCGCCAAGCCCGCCGCCTTCTGGCTCGATCTATTCGCTAAGGCCGGAATACCCTCCGGGCCGATCAACAACATCGCCCAAGCCCTCGCCCACCCCCAGGTGGAAGCCCGCGACATGCTGGTGACGGTGAACGATCCCGCCGCCGGCCCGCTCAAGCTCGCCGGCAATCCGCTCAAGATTTCGGGATTTGCCGGGCCTAAAGCGCACGATCCCGCGCCCAAGCTCGACGCCGACCGCGAAGCGATATTGAAGGAACTGGGACTTTAAGCCGCGCCCGTCCCGGCTTACACTCGGGCCAAAACCGGCATAAGTCTTCAAGCCTTAGGGAGCCCACCCATGCTGCAAAACCGCTTGTCGCCCGTGCTCGACCCGCGCGCCTTGGCGCGCGAGATGTCGAACAAGCTCTTGATCGACGGCGCCATGGTGCCGGCGGTGTCGCGCAAGACCTTCAAGGTGGTCAACCCGGCCAGCCAGGAAATCGTCGGCGAAGCTGCCGACGGCGCCGCGGCCGATGTGGACGTCGCAGTCAAGGCGGCGCAGAAGGCGCAAAAGGCCTGGGCCAAGATCGCGCCGCGCGAGCGCGGCAAGCTGGTCCATGAATGCGGAAAGCTTCTCGGCGATCATGTCGAGGAACTGGCGCGGCTCATCACGCTCGAAACCGGCAAGGCGATCCGCACCGAGAGCCGGGTCGAAGCGGGGGTCTTCGCCGATATTCTGGTTTTCTACGGCGGGCTCGGTTCGGAACTGAAGGGCGAAACCGTTCCCTTCAAGCCGGGCATGCTGACCATCACCCAGCGCGAACCGATCGGCGTGGTGGGGGCGATCATTCCCTGGAACGTCCCTCTCCTGTTGATGGCGCTCAAGATCGCTCCGGCGATGGTCGCCGGCAACGCCGTGGTGGTGAAATCCGCCGAGGAGGCGCCGCTCGCCGTGCTGCGCGCCTGCCAGATCATGAATCAGGTTCTGCCGCCCGGCGTGCTGAATATTCTCTCGGGCGACGGGCCGCAATGCGGCGCGCCGCTGGTGGCACATAAGGGCATCGGCAAGGTCACCTTCACCGGTTCGGTCGAGACCGGAAAAATGGTCTACGCCGCGGCCTCGCAGAAGCTGATTCCGGTGACGCTGGAACTGGGCGGCAAGAGCCCGATGGTGGTGATGGGCGACGCCGATCTGGAAAAGGCGATCGACGGCGCGATCGTCGGCATGCGCTTCACCCGCCAGGGGCAAAGCTGCACCGCGGCCTCGCGCATTTTCGTCCATGAATCCATCCACGACGCCTTCGTCTCGAAGCTCAAGGCCAAGGTCGATGCGATGAAAATGGGCGATCCCCTGGACGAGGCGACCGATATCGGCACGATCATCTCCAAGCAGCAATACGACAAGGTGATCGCCTATATCGAATACGGCGAGAAGAGCCCGGGCGCCAAGGCCAACAAATGCTCCGCCATGCCCAAGGACGCGAAACTGGCCAAGGGCTATTTCGTGCAACCGGTGATCTTCACGGGAATTTCGAACGACAACAAGCTCGCGCGCGAGGAAATCTTCGGGCCGGTGACCTGCGTCATCAAGTTCAAGGATTACGAGGACGCCATCCGCCAGGCCAACGACACCGAATTCGGCCTTGCCGCCACCATCTGGACCAAGGATCTCAAGACCGCGCTCGACGCCACCCAACGGCTCGAGGCGGGATTGGTGCAGGTGAACCAGAATCTGGTGGTGCAGGCCAACATGTCCTATGGCGGCGTCAAGAGTTCGGGTCTCGGCAAGGAAGCCTCGCTCGAATCCATGCTCGAACACTTCACCCACAAGAAGACCATCATCCTCAACCTCAATTGAAGAAAACCCGGCATAAAAAAAAGGCACCGCGGCGTCTCCATTCGTCTTTCCGCCGGGTTGCGCTGGGATTTCTGATTGTGGTGCTGGCATTCGTCATCGGCGCCGGCGGAGCGAGTTATCTCTGGCTTAGAACGTCACTGCCGCAAACCGACGGCCAATTGGTCCTGCCCGGCCTCTCCGCCGCGGTTTCGATCAGCCGCGACGCCAAGGGCATTCCCACCATAACCGCGCAAAACGACCGCGACGCCGCTTTCGCGCTGGGATTCCTCCATGCCCAGGACCGGCTCTACGCCATGGATTTGATGCGGCGCTACGGCGCGGGGCGGCTTGCCGAATGGTTCGGCGACGCGGCGGTGCCGATCGACCGGTTCACCCGGATGCTCGGGCTTTACCACGCGGCGCAAAAGCAATACGACGCGCTCTCGCCCGAGCTGCGCGCGGTGTTCGACGCCTATGCCGCCGGCGTCAACGCCTTCCTCGCCACGCGGCGCGGCGCGCTGCCGCCGGAATATTACCTGATCGGCGCCGCGCCCGAGCCTTGGACCCCGGCGGATTCGCTGGTCTGGGGCAAGATCATGGATTTGCAATTGACCGGAAATTTCCGCGGCGAGTTGCAACGCGTGCGGCTGTTGCAACGGGTTTCGCCCGCCGATCTCGACGTGCTCTATCCGCCCTATCCCGACGACGCACCTACGCCCACGGGCGAACGCGCGTTGCTCGATGGCTTGTCCGCCGACGCGCTCGCTGCGGCTCTGCCACCGGGTGACGACCAGCCCGTGCGCGCCTCGAATAATTGGGCGGTCTCGGGAAAGCGCAGCCAATCGGGCAAGCCGATCCTCGCCAACGACACGCATCTGAGCTTCGCCTCGCCGGGCACCTGGTATCTGACGCGCATCAAGACCCCGGCGCTCGATCTGGCCGGCGTCACCGCCCCGGGCGCGCCCTTCATCGTCATCGGCCACAGCGACCGGATTGCCTGGGGCTTCACCACGACGACGAGCGACGTCGAAGACCTCTTCATCGAGAAACCCGATCCCGACGATCCCGGCCGCTATCTCGCGCCCGGAGGTTCGCTGCCCTTCGATGTGCGGCAGGAGGAAATCCAGGTGCGCGGCGCTTCGCCGGTTTCGCTCGTCATCCGTTCGACGCGCCACGGCTCGGTCATTTCCGACCTCGCCGGCTTGAATGCGCCGGGCGGCGAAATGCTGGCGCTTTCCACCACCTGGCTCGGTGACGACGACCGCACGCCCGAGGCGATCTGGAATTTGTCACGCGCCACCAACTGGACCGAATTCCTGGCGGCACTCAAGGATTGGACAGCGCCGCAACAGAACATTCTCTATGCCGACGCCGCCGGCCATATCGGCTTTTTCGCACCGGGGCGCGTACCGATCCGCGCCAAGGGCGATGGCTGGCTGCCGGCGCCGGGCTGGAGCGGCGAATACGACTGGACCGGATACATCCCTTTCGCCGCACTGCCGAGCGCCTTCGATCCGCCGCGGCAACGCCTGGTCACCGCCAATAACCGCATCGTGCCCAAGAATTACGGCTATTTCCTCGGCCGCGACTGGGATCTGCCCAACCGCGCCGAGCGCATCGCCGCGCTGCTCGACAGCGTGCCTCAGCAATCGCCCGATACCATGGCGGCGATTCAGGGCGACACGCTCTCGCTCATGGCCCACGACCTGCTGCCTTTGATGCTGACCACCCTGCCTTCCAATCCGCGCGCCCAGGCGGCGATGGACCGGCTTCGCGCCTGGGACGGACGCATGGGCCGGGACAGCATGGAGCCGCTGCTTTTCAGTGCCTGGTTGCGCGAGCTCAACCGCACGCTGTTCGCCGCGAAACTCGGCCCCGATTTCGCCGATTACTGGAGCCTGCGTCCCGATGCCGTGCGCGCCGTCCTCACATCGCATCCCGATTGGTGCGGCGCTTCCGGCTGCGGCTCGGCTCTCGCGACATCGCTTGACCGCGCGCTCGACGATCTCTCGTCGCGTGACGGTTCCGATCCCGGTACGTGGAGCTGGGGCAAGGCGCACCACGCCATATTCGAGCATCCGTTATGGTCGAAGCTGCCGCGGCTGAAGGACTGGCTGACGCCCAGCATTGCCGCCGATGGCGGCATCGATACGGTCAATGCCGGCGCCTTCTTCGTTCGCGACGACGACGCGCCCTTCGCCGACCGCTTCGGCCCGGTGATGCGCATGATCGTCGACATGGCCGAGCCGGGGTCGGCGCGCTTCATGGTGGTGCCGGGGCAATCGGGCAATCCACTTTCGCGGCATTGGGACGATCTGCTGACGCCCTGGCGTAATGTCGATTACGTCCGCTTCGGCGGCGATTCCAGCGGCGGCACGCTCGTGCTTTCGCCTCCCTGAGCGACGGTCCGCCTCCTAGCCCTCGACGATATAGAGCCGGCTCGATGCCGACGCCTTCTTGCGCAGCGCGATCGCCGCCTGGTAATCGGCCAATTCATGGAAGCGCTTGGCGGCATCGAGGCTCGGGAATTCGAGTATGACCAGGCGCTTGGGCGCAGCACCTTCGAGCGACACGGTCTTGCCGCCGCGCGCGATATATTTGCCGCCGTGACGGGCGATCGATTCACTGGCGGCCTTTTTGTAGGGCTCGTAGGCGACCGCATCGGTGACATCGATTTCGGCGATGAGATAAGCGACCATGCAATTCTCCCTGCTGATTCCGGGCGTTTCCAATTCTCCGAGTCCCTCTATAGCAGTTTGTTCATGCGCCGGCATGGGCTTGCGCCCAAGCCCGTCTGCCGTCCATAATTAGATTGTAGGAGGGTGGCAGGATGCCCGAAGGCCGCGGCGGCTCGTCGAGAGTGGCGATCGAACTGATTCCGCCACAACATTTCTTCGCCACCGGTACTCTGCCCTGCCCGTACGTCGCTGGCCGCGGCGAGCGCAAGCTCGTCACCGAATTGTACGGCAGCGGCGCCGCCAGGCTTTACAATGAATTGTCGCGCGCCGGCTTTCGCCGCAGCCATGCGCTGGCTTACCGCCCCGCTTGCTCCGGTTGTTCGGCCTGCGTGCCGGTGCGTATCCCGGTGGCGGATTTCGCCGAAAGCCGTTCGCAACGCCGCATCCGCAATTTGAACCGCGATCTTGCCGTATCGGCCGAGAATCCGCATGCCGATCACGAGCAGTTCCGCCTGTTCCAGCGTTATCAGCGCTCGCGCCACGCCGACAGCGACATGGCGGCGATGACCTACGGCGACTACCGGGCGATGATCGAGGACAGCCCGCTTTTGACCCGGGTTCTAACCTTGCGCGAGGCAAACGGCGCATTGCGCGGCGCCTGCCTGGCCGATGTGCTCGATGACGGGATTTCCGCAGTCTACAGCTATTACGATCCCGAGGAAGGCAAGCGCGGTTTCGGCACCATGCTGGTGCTGGCGCTGGTGGACGAGGCAAGGCGGCGCGGCTTGGCTTACGTCTATTTGGGCTATTGGATATCGGCCAGCGCCAAGATGGCCTACAAGGTGCGTTTCCGGCCGCTCGAAGCGTTGACCGGCGGCGCCTGGCAGCGCATGGAGTAGCCCCGACTCGCGTGAAGAAGCTTATTTAGGAATCTGTATCTAAACGATTTTGTGCGCCGCAGCTTATTCCGCGGCGGAACGCGCGCCGAGATGCAGCAGGCAGCGGTCGATCCACAACGCCGTCAGTTTCTCCTCGAGCGCGTTCTGGCCCAAACGATCATGCAGGCATTTGAAATCGACCCGCTCCAGCGGCTGATCCTGGTTGAAGCAGGAAAACACCGCGGTTTCGGCGCCGGTGGCCGGGTCCTTCTGCAGTTGGAGGCACTGGGCGCAGATCTCCTTCATCATGCATTGCATCGGCGAGTTGATCGAGGCGATGGCGCGATTGCCGGGTTTCAACAACGGCTTGAGCATGCCTTCCCGCGCCTGCCCCACCGCGTTCATCATGACGTCCGAGCCGATGACGATGATCCGGTCAATCTGATCCAGTGGAATCTGAGTGGGCCCTAGCCCGCCCATTCCATAAGCCGAAATCGCCGCCACGATATTGCCAACGAAGGCGCGGTCCTGCTTGCGGGAAGGCTGGAAACCCGGCGCCTCGTCGCAGCACCACACCACCGTGTCGGCGCAGGCCTCGATCTCGGCCACCTTGTAACGGTCCGCCACACGCTTGTAGCCGGCGAAATAGAGCACCTTGGAGCCGTTTTCGCGCAGCGCCTTGCCGATCGACAACAGCACCGCATTGCCCAACCCGCCGCCGGCCAGAAGCACTTTCTCGCCGGCGGGCGTTTCGGTGGGACTTCCGGTCGGACCCATCAGGATCACCGGATCGCCTTTTTCCAGCAGCATGCAGAGATCGGACGAACCACCCATCTCCAGGACGATGGTGGAGATCAACCCCTGGTCACGGTCGACCCAGGCGCCGGTCAGCGCCAGGCCTTCCATGGCCAGGCGCGTGCCGTCGATAAACGGGCTTTGGGTCTCGAAATTCTGCAGGCGGTAGAACTGCCCGGGATGGAAGGCGCGCGCCGCCGCCGGCGCCTTGACCACCACTTCGACGATGGTGGGCGTCAGGCGGATCATCTCATGCACCGTGGCGCGCAGTTCGCGGTTGAGAAGCGCCATCAACTCCGCGGGCTTCGGTCCGGCCGGCTTGCGGCGGTGGAGCATGCGGCTCACCACCGGATAACCTTGCTTGGCGCCGCCCATCGCCTTCACCACGTTGCCCGAGAATGACGGGTGCAGATCGCCGAAGAAGCTGATGGCGCGGCCATCGGCGGCAAGGCTCATCAGCACATGCACCGCCGCCGGCTTGGCCACTGGCTCCGGGCTGGCCGGGTTGCCGTCTTCGTCGAGCGCCTGGAAATACTTGCCGTCGAGCACGACATGGGCCGGGTCCTCGCGGCCCAGCACGGTGTTGGGCTGGGTCCCGGCGGCGACCAGGATGGTGCGCGCCGGAAGGGAAACGCTTTCGGACTTGGCGGCGCCATGGCGCATCAAGGTGAGCGACGCGGCGTGCCCGAAGCCATCCAATTCCACCGCCTCCGGCGCCAGGCCTTCGGCGAAACGGATGCCCTCTTCCATCGCCTTGGCCACCTCCTCGTGATTGAGGGTATAGCTCGGCGCGTCGATCAGGCGGCGGCGATAGGCGATGGTGACGCCGCCCCAGCCGTCGATCAGCTCGATGATCCGGGGTGCGCGGCCCGCGCGTTTGGCCAAATCGCGCTCATGGCGGATGGCCCGGGCATGGGCGATGAAGTCCCCGGCGATGGCTGCATCCTCGGCGCTCCAGTTTGCGCGCACCGCGCGCTCCCCCCGTTCGGAAACCAGGGTTTCATAACGCTTGAGGAATTTCTCCACCTGCACCGGATAATAGGCGAGCGATTCCGTGGCGGTATCGATCGCGGTCAACCCGCCGCCGATCACCACCACTGGCAGCCGCACGGTGAGATTGGCCAGGCTCTCGGTCTTGGCCGCGCCGGTCAACTGCAACGCCATGAGAAAATCCGAGGCCTGGCGCACGCCGCGCGCGAAACCGTTCTTCATCGGCACGATGGTCGGCCGACCGGCGCCGGCGCAAAGCGCGATGTGGTCGAAGCCCAGCGCGAAGGCGTCGTCGACGGTCAAGGTGCCGCCGAAACGCACGCCGCCGAACATGGCGAATTCCGCGCGCCGTTCCAGCAGCAGGCGGATGAGTTTGAGAAAATTCTTGTTCCAGCGCACGGTGATTCCGTATTCGGCCACGCCGCCGAAACCGGCCATGACGCGGTCATCGAGCGATTCATAAAGCTCGGTCACGTCGCGCACCGGCTTAAAGGCGTGGCGCGATCCCGTCACATCGACGCCGGAAATTTCCTTGGGTAGCGGTTCGATTTTCAGACCGTCGATGGCGGCGACATGGTGGCCGTCATTCATTAAATGATGAGAGAGAGTGAATCCTGCTGGGCCCAGCCCGACCACCAGCACCTTGTAGCCGGTTTCCGACTTGGGCACGGGCCGGCGCAGATTGAGCGGGTTCCAGCGCGTCAGCAGCCCGTAGATCTCGAAGCCCCAAGGCAGATGGAGAACATCCTTGAGCGTGCGCGTCTCGATCTGCGGAATATCGACCGGCTCCTGCTTCTGATAGATGCAGGATTTCATGCAGTCGTTGCAGATGCGGTGGCCGGTGCCGGCAACCATCGGATTGTCGACAATGGCGATCGCCAAGGCGCCGACAGAATATCCCCTCGCCTTGATCATGTTCATCTCGGATATTTTTTCTTCCAGGGGACAGCCGGCGAGCGTCACCCCGAACGCGCTTTTCTGGAAGACGCCGCTTTTCTTGTCCATGAGGCCGTGGGCACAGCTGTCCTTGCCCTGCTCGTGACACCAGATGCAGTAATTCGACTGGTCAAGCGCGGCGGTCAATTCCATGCCCGAATCGGTGAGCGCGAAGCCCTCGCGCCGCCGCCACCTTGAAGGCGGAAAGCGTAGCGCGGCGGTATCTCCCGCCTTGACCGTTTCGGCCGCGATCAGATGCAACGGGTTGGTTTTGTGCGGGACCTTGAACAGCACGCCGTCATGGTGTTTCGTCTTGCCCGCCGCAGACAGCGTGGCCCAGGCGGCGTAGCGCGCGGCCAGGTCGAGTTCGGCGGCATGGATCGTTTCGTCGTCCATCCAGCGCGCGACATGCCGGGCAAAGACCGTTTCGGTCAGGCTTTCGCCAAAAATCTTTTCGAGATCGCGCGCCAGGCTCGGACCGTCGAGCGCGGCCGCCTGCTCCGGCCCCAATCCCTTGACCGCGCGGCGCTGAACGAAGAGCCGTTTGACCGCGTAGAGCGGAGTCGAGAGCGTCGTGGCTCGCCTGAAGCGTGCGCATCTCGCTGGATATCCCGAAAAGATATCCTACGAAATCTTCCAGATGCGGCGCGAGTTCGACCAGCAGGTCGGATTCCGCCTTGATGTCGAGCGCCTCGGGATTGGCCCGCGCGGTTGCGAGGCGTTCGGCCAATGCGGCGTCGCCGGATTTGAGGTGAGCGAGGAAAGCCGCGTCGAGCCGCATCAGCCCCTCGCGCCGGTACAAATCCTCGAAAGCCAGTCCGTGTTTGAGATTGAGTTCAGTCATTGCAATGCAGTATCGGTGGAACGCGCCGTCGATATAACCCCAATTTTCCTGTGGAAGTGGAACGATTCCATTCCTGAACGGCGGTGCTTTCTACGCGAGCACACGGCTTATGCCAAGACGCTGATTGTCGCGTTCAATAGCCGAGCGCCATGCCGTCCTTGCGCGGATCGGAGCCGCCGGTGAGAGTGCCCTTGTCGTGGTCGATCCAGATCGCCTGCGCCCCGCCCAACGGCTTATCCACCCGCACGATCCTGTGGCCGCGCCGCGTTAAATCCTGTGCGACGTCTTCCGCAATGCCGTGTTCCAGTTGCAGCACGCCGTCGAAGGCGAAGCTGCGCGGCACTTCGGCCGCCGCTTGCGGGTCGAGGCCGCGGTCGAATATTTGCGACAGATAATGCGCGTGGCCGTTGGCCTGGAAATGGCCGCCCATCACGCCGAAAGGCATCACCGCCTTGCCATGCTTCATCACCATGCCGGGGATGATGGTATGCAGTGGCCGCTTGCCGGGCGCGATGGCGTTGGGATGGCCGGGCGTCGTGCGGAAGGTCTTGCCCCGGCTGTGCAACAGCACGCCGCTCTTGGGCGCCAAAATCCCGGAACCGAATTCATCGAACAGCGAATTGATGAAGGAGACGGCGTTGCGCGCACGGTCGACGACGCAGAGATAGACCGTGTGCTTGTGCTCCACTTCGTCCCAGAATACCGGCTCGGAGGCGCGGTCGAGCCTGATCTTGGCGCGCACCCCGGCGGCATAGCTATCGGACAGCAAGCGCTCGATCGGCACTTTCGTATGAGTGGGATCGCCGAAAAAGGCGTCGCGCGCGCGATAGGCCGCCTTGGCCGCCTCGGCGTGAAGATGAATCCGGTCGGCAACGGAGAATTTATCGCCGCCCAGATCGTAGCCTTCGAGCGTCCGGAGCATCATCAGCGCGCCCAGGCCCTGACCGTTGGGCGGGCATTCGAACACCTGGTGGCCGCGATAGGACGCCGAAATCGGCTCGACATATTCGCTTTTCTGCGCCGCGAAATCCTCGAGCGTGTGCAAGCCGCCCAAGGCGTTGAGCTTGGCGACGATGTCTTGCGCGACAGGACCTTCGTAAAATCCCGCGCGGCCTTGCTTGACGATGCGTTTCAGGGTCTCGGCCAGCGCCGGCAGCCGCAAGGTCTGACCCAGGCCGAGAATTCTGCCGCCGGGCGCGAACACCGCAGCCGCATCTGGGTCGGCCATGACGTTCTGCTTGTAATTGGCGAAGTCCCAGGCGACGCGCGGCGTAAGATTGACGCCGCGCTCGGCGAGCGCGATCCCCGGCCGGAACAGTTCGGCGAGATCCTTGCTGCCGTAATCGTGGTGCAGGGTGAGCCAGGCATCGACCGATCCGGGCACGGTGACGGCATGGGGCGAATTGAAGGGAATTGTCTCCATGCCGCGCTCGGCGAACCATTCCGCCTTGGCCTTGGCCGGCGCGCGGCCGGAACCGTTCAAGGCCTTGGGCAATCCCGATTTGGGCGAATAGAGCACGAAACAATCGCCGCCGGTGCCGGTCATTTGCGGCTCGGCCACGCAGAGCAGGACGGCCGCCGCGACCGCCGCGTCCACCGCGTTGCCGCCGGCGCGCAACACCTCGATCGCCGCCAGCGTCGCCAGCGGATGCGAGGTCGCCGCCATGGCCTCGCCCGAAATCGCCGGCGAACGGCTCAGCTGTTGAAAATCGCGCATTCCATTCCCCAAAAAAGCCCGTATCCATGCCACCCGCGGACATGGCGAAGCAAGGGCCATGATACGGCTTGCCGCGCGCCGCCGCCTTCCCTAACGTCGCGGCTTTCCAGCAACCGGGAGGAGATTGCCCATGTCCGCCGCTCAACCGAATTCGCCGCTGTTCGCCAAGGGCCTTGCCGTGCGCCGCGAGGTGCTGGGCGCCGATTACGTGGACAAGTCGCTGGCCGATTCCGACGACTTCATGATGGCGTTCCAGAAGCTCACCACCGAATATTGCTGGGGCGAGGTTTGGTCGCGGCCCGGCCTGCCGCGCAAAACCCGCTCGATGCTCAATCTTGCCATGCTCACCGCGCTCAACCGCCCGGCCGAGCTCAAGCTGCATCTGCGCGGCGCGCTCGCCAACGGCGTCACCATCGAGGAGATCAAGGAGATATTCCTCCAGACGGCGATCTATTGCGGCATTCCGGCGGCGCTGGAAAGCTTCAAGACCGCGCGCGAGGTGTTCAAGGAGCGCGCACGCTGACGCGCGCCTGACATGCCGCGATGGCGCTTGTGGCAAGAGGCGGTTTTGCCTAAGTTCCGCCCGGGAGATTTGCCATGATGGATGCCTATGTCTATGACGGTTTGCGCACGCCGATCGGACGCCATGCCGGCGTGCTGGCGCCCGTAAGGCCGGACGATCTGCTCGCCGGGGTAATCGCGGCGCTGATCGCGCGCAATCCCTTCAAGCCCGGGGATTACGAAGACGCCATCATCGGCTGCACCAATCAGGCCGGCGAAGATGCGCGCAATGTCGCGCGCCACGCGGCCCTCCTCGGCGGATTGCCGGTCGAGACCGGCGGCTTGACCGTAAACCGGCTGTGCGGCAGCGGGCTTGCCGCGGTGCTCGACGCCTCGCGCGCCGCTTCCTGCGGCCAGGGAAATCTCTTCGTCGCCGGCGGGGTCGAAAGCATGAGCCGCTCGCCCTACGTCATGTCCAAATCCGAAAGCGCCTATAGCCGCGAAACCAAGCTGTTCGATTCCACCATCGGCGCGCGTTTTCCCAATCCCAAGATCGGCAAGAAATTCGGCGAGGACACCATGCCGCAAACCGCCGACAACGTGGCGCGCGAGCACGGCATTTCGCGCGACGATAGCGACCGTTTCGCGCTCGCCTCCCAGGAGAAATACGCCAAGGCCAAATCCGCCGGTTTCTATGCCGGCGAGCTTTTGCCGGTGAGCGTGCCGGGACCGAAGAAAGGCACCACGGTTTCGGTGGACCAGGACGAGCATCCCCGCCCCAACACCACCATGGAACGGCTCACCGAACTCAAGCCGATTTTCGCGGGCGGCGTGGTCACGGCGGGCAACGCCTCGGGCATCAATGACGGCGCTTGCGCGCTGCTGGTCGGCACTAGGCAAGCGGGCGAGAAGGCCGGCAAGGCGCCGATGGCCCGCATCGTCTCGGCCGCCGTCGCCGGCGTGCCGCCGCGCGTCATGGGGCTGGGACCCGTGCCGGCTTCGAACAAGGCGCTGGAACGCGCCGGCAAAACGCTCAAGGACATGGACGTGATCGAGCTCAACGAGGCCTTCGCCAGCCAGGTGCTGGGCTGCCTCAAGATCCTGGGCCTTGATTTCGCCGACAGCCGCATCAATCCCAATGGCGGCGCCATCGCCATCGGCCATCCGCTGGGCGCCTCGGGCGCGCGGCTGGCGCTGACGGCAATAAGGGAACTCGAACGCCGCCAGGGCCGTTATGCGCTCGTTTCCATGTGCATCGGCGTCGGCCAGGGCATCGCCGCCGTCATCGAGCGCGTGGGCAACGGCAAGGCTTAGACCGCCGGCGCGCTGAGTTTCTTCCAGTCATTGGCGAGAGACAGTTTCGGCTCGGTGAGCTTTTGCAACTGGGCGAGATCGAGCCCGTCTACCATCTCGCGCACCACCAGCCCGTCCTCGGTCACGTCGATCACCGCCAGATTGGTATAGATGCGGCTGACGCATTTTGCGGCTGTCAGCGGGTAGGTGCAGCTCCTCTTGATGCGAGGGCTCCCTTCCTTGGTGGTGTGCTCCAGAAGAATGCGCACTTCTTTCGCGCCCACCGCTAAATCCATCGCGCCGCCCACGCCCGGCACCGCCTGCGGATCGTTGGTGATCCAGTTGGCGAGATCGCCTGCTTCCGACACTTCGAGGGCGCCCAGCATCGCCAGATCGATATGCCCGCCGCGGATCATCAGGAAGGCGTCGTTGTGGTGAAAATAGCAGCCGCCGGTCACCAGGGTGACGAGCTGCTTGCTGGCGTTGATCAGGTCGGGATCTTCCTGGCCCTTGGCCGGCGCCGGCCCCATGCCGAGCAGTCCGTTCTCGCTGTGGAAGATGATCTCGCGCCCGGCCGGGATGTAGTCCGCGCACAGCGTCGGCAGGCCGATGCCGAGATTGACCACGGCGCCGCTCTCTATGTCCTGCGCGGCGCGCCACGCCATCTGGCGGCGGGACAAGGGCTGCATGATCTCTCCCCCCTTATACCACGACCAGGCGGTCGACGAAGATGCCGGGCGTGACGATGGTTTCGGGGTCGAGCGTACCCAGCTCGACCACCTCCGATACCTGCGCCACGGTGAGCGATGCCGCCGCCGCCATCACCGGATTGAAATTCCGCGCGGATTTCCGGTAGACCAGATTGCCCCAACGGTCGCCCTTGAGGCCGCGGATCAGCGCCACGTCGCCTTTGAGCGGCTTCTCCAGTACATGCAGCCGGCCGTCGATTTGCTTGGTCTCCTTGCCGGCGGAGAGTTTGGTTCCCGCCGCGGTCGGCGTATAGAAGCCGCCGATCCCCGCCGCCGCGGCGCGCATGCGCTCCGACAACGTGCCTTGCGGCACGAGTTCCAGCTCGATCTTGCCGGCCTTGTAGGCCGCTTCGAACACATGCGCATCGGTGGTGCGCGGATAGGAGCAGATCACCTTCCTGACCAGGCCCGCCAAAATCAGCGCGGCGATGCCGGTCTTGCCGGTGCCGGCGTTGTTGGCGACGATGATGAGGTCCTTCACGCCGAGCGGGATCAGCGCCTCGGTCAATTCGATCGGCTCGCCCACCGAGCCGAAGCCGGCGACCAGCACGGTCGAACCGCTCTTGATCCCCGCCACCGCGGCGGCGAGGTTCTTCACCCGCTTGTCGATCATGTCAGAAGGTTACCCGGTCGCCGCCCTTGAGCGACAGCATCACGCGCGCTTCCTTGGCCGAGGCGATTTCGAGCGACAAGTTTTCCAATATGAGACGGATGCGCCGCACCTGCTCTGCGTTCGATTGGGCGAGTTTGCCCTTGCCGATATAAAGCGAATCCTCGAGCCCGACGCGCACATTGCCGCCCATGATCGCGCCCATGGTGATGAGCGGCAGCTGGTGACGGCCGGCGGCCAGGATCGACCAATAAAATTGATCGCCGAACAGCTTGTCGGCGATGCGTTTCATGTGACTCAGATTGTCGGGATCGGCGCCGATGCCGCCCAATATGCCGAAGATGGTCTGGACGAAGAGCGGCGGCTTGACCAGCTTGCGGTCGAGGAAATGGGCGAGCGTGTAGAGGTGGCCCACGTCGTAACATTCGAATTCGAAGCGCGTGCCGTGGCCTTCGCCGATATCTTTCAGGATGCGCTCGATGTCCTTGAAGGTGTTCTTGAAGATGAAGTCGCGTGTCATCTCCAGGTATTTCGGCTCCCAGTCATATTTGAATTCCTTGTAGCGGCCAAGCATGGGATAGAGCCCGAAATTCATCGAGCCCATGTTGAGCGAGCACATCTCGGGCGATGCCTTCATCGGCGCGGCCAGGCGCTCCTCCACCGTCATGTTGTGGCCGCCGCCGGTGGTGATGTTGATGACCGCGTCGCAGGCCTGCTTGATGCGGGGCAGGAATTGCATGAACACGGCGGGATCGGGCGTCGGCCGCCCGTCCTTGGGATCGCGGGCGTGGAGATGGAGAATGGCGGCGCCGGCCTCGGCCGCCTCGATCGCCTGCTTCGCCACCTCGTCCGGCGTCAGCGGCAGATGGGGGCTCATGGTCGGCGTATGAATCGACCCCGTCACCGCGCAGGTGATGATGACCTTGCCCGAACGCGCCATGTATCCCTCCCCGCCGGCCCCGCCTTTTGAGGGCCTTATCTTTTATATCTAGTCGTGGGCGTGGATGAAATCCCGCAATTGCGGATAGATCTCTTCGCGCCAACGCCGTCCGTTGAACACGCCGTAGTGGCCGACCTTGGGCTGAACATGGCGCCGCTTCTTGCGCGATTTCAGCCCGGTGAGCAATTCATGCGCGGCCGACGTTTGACCAACCGCGCAAATGTCGTCGTTCTCGCCCTCGATGGTCAAGAGCGCGGTGCGTGCGATCGCCTTGGGCTCCACCTTCCGCCCGCGCGTGACGAACCGGCCCAGCGGCAGGGAATGATCCTGGAACACGTGCTTCACCGTTTGCAGATAGAAATCGGCCGACAAATCCATGACCGACATGTATTCGTCGTAGAATTTCTTGGTCGCGCCCGCGCTTTCGCCGTCGCCTTCGACCAGGTGGCGGAACAGATCGACATGGGCGGTGACGTGGTGGTCGAGATTCATGGTCATGAACCCGGCCAGTTGTACGAACCCGGGATAGACCCTGCGGAAAGCCCCGGGATAGCGCGCCGGCACCGTGGCGATGACGTTGCGTTCGAACCATTCGAGCGAGCGCGTGGTGGCAAGCCGGTTGACGGAAGTGGGATTGACGCGGGTGTCGATCGGCCCGCCCATCAGGGTCATGCTTTTGGGCTGGTCGGGGTCACGCTCCGCCGCCATCAGCGCCACCGCCGCCAGCACCGGCACCGAGGGCTGGCACACCGCGATGACATGCAAATCGGGCGCGAGTTCCCGCATGAAGGCGATCATCAGGTCGATGTGATCGTCCAGGTCGAAGCGGCCATAGAGCATCGGTACTTTGCGCGCGTTGGTCCAGTCCGTGATGTAGACATCGTGATCCTGGAGCAGCGTTTCGACGGTCCCCCGCAGCAACGTGGCGAAATGGCCCGAGAGCGGCGCCACCACCAGGATGCGCGGCCCCGGGTGCTTGACGTTTTCCTTTTTGAAGTGGAGCAGCGTGCAAAAGGGATGGCGCGCCACCACCGTCTCGTTCACCGCCACGATCTTGCCGGAAATCTCGACGCTCTTGATGCCGAAATCCGGACGCTCGTGTCCCATGCCGGCGCGCGCCACCATCTCGCAGGCGGCGGCGGCGCTGCGCACCATCGGATGATAAGCAAAAAGCGGCCAGGGCTGCGACAGCAGGCCGCGCGCGGTCTCCGCCAGGAAGCGGAGCGGGGCCAGGGCGTCGCTTTGCGCCTGATAGGTTTCGTACAGCACCAACCGGGTCTAGTTCCCCCTATTGCCGGGGTCAAGCACGCAAATATTGCAGCGCAATAAAAGGCCCTTTTTGTTCCCAATTCGTGAGCATTCATGGCCCATTAACTCAAATAAGACAAGTTTACGCGGATATTGCAGCTGCAAGTCGAGTTCGGTTGATGAACGCAACGCCACAGCGAGTGGGGCTCCCCGCCGAGCCGGTCACCTCTTCGAGCACGCCTGAAAGCGTGATCGAGGCCAGGCTTGCCGCGGCCGAAGCGAAGCTCGCCGATGCCGAGGAAATTCTCGGCGATGCGTTGCAGAGTTCCTCGAGCTGGATCTGGGAAGCCGACGAGAACCACTGCTTCACCCGCATCATCGGACCGATCGAGGCCATCTTCGGCACCAAGCCGGAAAAGCTGATCGGCAAGAAGGTCGAAGATTTCTCGCGCGCCGCCCTGGATCCGAGCGTGCAGAATCACTTCAATACCATCCAACAGCGCAAGCCCTATCGCGACGTCATAACCTCGATCAGCACGCCCAAGGGCACCCGTTTCGTCAAGGCAAGCGGCAAGCCGCTTTACGACGAGAGCGGCAAGTTCCTCGGCTACCGCGGCACCGGCAGCGACGTGACCGAGCAGGTGCAGACCGAGCACCGCGCCAACGAATCCAATCGCCGCTTCATGGAGGCGATGGAGAACGTTCCCGCGAGCCTGATGCTGTGCGACCGCGACGATCGCATCGTCTTCTGCAACAGCGTCACGCAGCGTTATTTCCCCACCGCCGCGCATCTGCTCGTCCCGGGCACCAAATACGAGGATCTGCTGCGCGCCCACGCCGCCAGTGGATTTGTCGCCGAGGTCAGTAAGGATTTCGAGGGCTGGATCCGTGAGCGCATGCAGAGCCACCGCTCCGGTAACACCAACTTCTCACGTTCCTACAGCGACGGCCGTTGGAGTCAGATCGTCGAACGCCGCACCTCGGATGGCGGCATCATCGGCATCCGCCTCGACATCACCGAACTCAAGAAGCGTGAAAAAGAGCGTGAATCCGCGCGAGCCCAGCTCCGGGACGCCATCGAGACCATGCCGGCGTCCCTTATTCTCTACGATCGCGACGAGAAGATCGTGCTCTGCAACAATCAAGCGGCGAAATTCTTCCCCGAGGCCGCCGATCTTCTTGTGCCTGGAACCTCGGTCGAACATTGGACCCGCACGCGCAACCAGCGTCTTCATCCTGAAGCCTCGGCGGAAGAGATCGAGCGGCTGGTGCAGAAGCGGTTACAGGAATTCCGCAGTCCCGGCGTCACCGCGCCCGCCCAACTGCCCGACGGCCGCTGGACCCAGGCCTTCGAGCGGCGCACCGACGAGGGCGGCACCGTATGCGTACGCATCGACATCACCGAGATCAAGAAGCGCGAAAAAGAGCTGCAAGAGGTGGCCGCGAAGTTCCAGCGCAGCCAGGAGCATCTCGATCGCGCACAGCGGATTTCCCGCACCGGCAGCGACGAGCGGAATCTGATAACCGGCGAGGGCGAATGGTCCGATACGACTTATGATATCTTTGGCGTCAGCCGCGGGAGTTTCGTTCCGAGTTACTCCAATTTCCTCAGCATGGTTCATCCCGACGACCGGCACATCTGCCTGGAAGCGCGCAAGGACATAGACGCGGGCAAGGCCCTCAAGCCCTACGAGTACCGGATCATCCGCCCCGATGGCCAAGTACGCACCATCTACCGCGAGACCGTCGTGCAAAACGACGAACACGGCAAGCCCGTGAGTTATACCGGCACGCTCCGCGATGTCACGGAACTGCGTGTGGCCGAGGAAGCGGTAAAGCAGAAGACGCGTGAAATCGAGGCGCACGCCGTTGAACTGCAACGCTCCAATGCGGAACTCGAGCAGTTCGCCTATGTCGCCTCGCACGATCTGCAGGAGCCGCTCCGCATGGTGGCGAGCTATTGCCAGCTATTGCAGCGCCGCTACAAGGACAAGCTCGACGGCGACGCCAATGAATTCATCGGCTTCGCCGTCGAAGGCGCCAACCGCATGCAGCGCCTCATCAACGATCTGCTGGGTTATTCGCGCGTCGGCCGCAAGGGCGGCAACCCGGAAAATTTCCAGGCCGTCGATGCGCTGAAGACCGCGCTCGCTAATTTGCAAGGCGCGATATCCGAAAGCGGCGCCAAGATCGAGTTCGACAATTTGCCCGCGATCCACGCCGACCGCACCCAGATATCCCAGTTGTTCCAGAATCTGATCGGCAACGCGATCAAGTTCCGGCGCGACGGCGAGAGCCCCCTCATCCGCATCTCCGCCGCCCCCGAGGGCGGATTCTGGCATTTCACGATCGAGGACAACGGCATCGGCATCGAGAAAGAATATCTCGACCGCGTATTTCTGATCTTCCAGCGCCTGCACGAGCGCAACAAGTATCCCGGCACCGGTATTGGTCTCGCCATTGCCAAGAAGGTAATCGAGCACAACGGCGGCCGTATCTGGATCGAGTCCACGCCCGGCCAGGGCAGCAAGTTCAACTTCACCCTGCCGGCAGCTTCCAAAACGGAGAAAGTCTGATGCACGACGTCATCCACAGCCGCCCCATCGAGATTCTGCTGGTCGAGGACAATCCCGGCGATGCGCGACTGACGCAAGAGGCGTTGCGCGAGGGCAAGATCCGCAACAATCTTCACCATGCGAAGGACGGCGTTGAAGCGCTGGCCTTCCTCAAGCGCGAGGGTGCCTACGCCGACGCGCCGACGCCGGATCTGGTCCTGCTCGATCTCAACCTGCCCCGCAAGGACGGGCGCCAGGTGCTGAGCGAAATGAAGGAGGATTCGCGGCTCCGTCTTATCCCGGTGGTGGTGCTCACCACTTCCGAGGCCGAGAAGGACATCGTCAAGAGCTACGAACTGCACGCCAATTGCTACATCACCAAGCCGGTCGATCTCGAAAAGTTCATAGAGATCGTGCGCGCCATCGAGAGTTTTTGGCTGGCGGTGGTGACGCTACCGAGCCGCAATCCGCAACTAGCATCGTTCTAAGGCAAACCGGGGAATTTCGTCAGGTGCTGGACAAGGCGAACATGGCCTCCACAGGCGTGCTGCGCATCCTCCTGATCGAGGACAATCCAGGCGATGCGCGGCTGACGACCGAGCTTTTGCGCGAGGCCGGCGTGCTCACCTTCGAATGTGTCCGCGCCGAGAGCCTGGAGCGCGGCCTCGGTCTACTGCTCGAACAGGAATTCCAGATCGTCCTAGCCGATTTGTCGCTGGGCGACGCCAACGGCATCGAAATCGTCAAGCAGTTGCACGAGCGGCATCCCACGTTGCCGATGATCGTGCTGAGCGGCCTCGAGGACGAGACCGTGGCCGTGAATGCGTTGCAGGAAGGCGCGCAGGATTACCTGGTCAAGGGTCAAGGCGATGGCCACCTCATCAGCCGCTCGATCCGCTATGCCATGGAGCGCAAACGCGCGGAGGCCCAACTGATCGAGGCCAAGAACAGCGCCGAATCGGCGAACCGCGCCAAGTCGGAATTTCTTGCGAATATGAGTCATGAGCTGCGCACGCCCTTGAACGCCATCATCGGTTTCTCCGAAATATTGCAACAGGAAGGCCTCGGGCCCTTGGGTCACGCTTCCTACCGCGACTATGTGCGCGACGTTCATGAGAGCGGCGTCCATCTGTTGAAGATCATCAACGACATTCTCGATCTGTCGAAGATCGAGGTCGGCCGCCTCACCCTCGACGAAGTGCCCATCGACGTGAGGGATACCGTCGAATCCTGTCTCAGAATCGTGCGCGAGCGAGCCGCCAATGCCGGGCTCGATCTGATCGTGGATTTCGCCCCCGATCTGCCGACGCTCAACGCCGACGAGCGCCTGGTCAAGCAGGTGCTGCTGAACCTGCTCTCCAACGCCATCAAGTTCACGCCCAAGGGCTCGGTGCGCGTAACGGCGGGCGTGGCCCCGGATGACGGTGTCTATATTTCGGTCATCGATACCGGCATCGGCATAGCGGCCGAGGATATCGAGAAGGCGCTTATGCCCTTCGTCCAGATCGACAGCACGTTGCAGCGCAAATACGATGGCACCGGCTTGGGGTTGCCGCTCGCGCGTTCGATGACCGAGCATCACGGCGGCAGCTTCGAGATCAAAAGCACTCTGGGTGAAGGGACATCCATCACGGTGCGCTTCCCGCCCGAGCGTTCACTCCGCGCCCCGGCCGAAACCGCGCTCAGGGCCGCCAGCTAAATCATCGCCTAGAACGTCCCCGGATAGGCGCCGCCATCGACCAACAGATTCTGGCCGGTGATGTAACCGGCCTCGGTGCTGCACAGGAAGGCGCAAGCAGATCCGAATTCCTCCGCCGTGCCGAAACGCCCCGCCGGCATCCCCGCCAAACGCCGCTGCCTCGCCTCTTCGACCGAGATTTTGGCGTTCTTGGCCATGGTCTCGATGTTCGACTTGAGCCGGTCGGTATCCATCGCGCCGGGCAGAAGATTGTTGATGGTGACGTTGTGGCGCACGGTCTTGCGCGACAATCCGGCGACGAATCCCGTCAGGCCGGTGCGCGCGCCGTTGGAAAGACCCAGTATATCGATCGGCGCCTTCACCGCGCTCGATGTGATGTTGACGATGCGGCCGAAACGCCGCGCGATCATGCCGTCGATGGTCGCCCGGATCAGCTCGATCGGCGTCAGCATGTTGGCGTCGAGCGCCTTGATCCAGATCTCGCGTGTCCAGTCGCGGAAATCACCCGGCGGCGGTCCGCCCGCGTTGTTGATCAGAATATCGGGCGACGGGCAAGCGGCCAGCGCCTGTTTCCGGCCCTCGGGGGTCGTGATGTCGCCAGCAACCGCCGTCACCTTGGCGCCGAACTTGGCGCGCAGCTCGGCCGCCGTCGCTTCGAGCACGTCCCTGCCCCGCGCGGTGATGACGAGGTCGGCGCCTTCACGCGCCAAGGCCGCGGCGCAACCCTTGCCAAGTCCCTTGCTCGCGGCGCAAACCAGCGCCGTCTTGCCCTTGAGGCCGAAATCCATGCCGCCCTCCTTCGTCACATCCTCGTCTGCCGGGGCTCTACTTACCCGTGGCGCGCAGCGGCGGCAATGATTTGAGATAGACCGCGATGGCGTGGCGATCATCCGTGGTGAGATGGGATGTTCCGCCCACCACCTCGCCCATGCCGGAGCCCACGGAATCGAAATCCGGCGTCTGGCCGGAAAGCAGCACGGTCTCGATGTCGGCGATGCTCCACTTGCCGATGCCGGTGGCATCGTCGGGCGTGATGTTCGGCGCTTTCTGTCCGTCGGGTCCATGCGGGTTGCCGGCAAAGGCATGGGCATGGTCGAGCGCGCCCAGGAAATTGCGCGGCGTGTGGCATTCCTCGCAATGCACCACCGCCTCGGCCAGATACCGGCCGCGGTTCCATTCCGCGCTTTGCCCGACCACGGGCTCCAACGGTCCTTCCCGGAAGAACATCAGGCGCCAGCCGAACAGCAGCGGCCGCCAGCCAAACGGAAATTTGACCTGGTGCGGCGTATTCGGTCGCGTGACCGGCTGCTGCGCCATGAGATAGGCGTAGAGATCGGCAATATCGGAATCGCTCATGCCGGTGAAGGAGGGATAGGGAAACACCGGGAAGAGAAAATCGCCGTCATCGTCCCGGCCGTGGCGCAACGCGCGGCGGAAATCGTCGAGCGTCCATTTGCCGATGCCGGTGGCCGAATCGGGCGTGATGTTGGGGCTGTAATAGGTGCCGAAGGGCGTCGCCAATGCCCGGCCGCCGGCCAGGGGAACGCCCTTATTCTTCTTGTCGGTATGGCAGGAGACGCAATCGGCGGCGGTAAAGATGTAGGCGCCGCGCGCGATGGCGGCTTGGTCGGCGGCCCAGGCCGGGTGGCTCGTCAAGGGCGAAGCCAGGAACAAGGTCGCGCAGAGAGCGAGCAGCGCAACCGCCGCGTAGCCCGTTAAGGGCGAAGCCGAGACCGGAAAATAAAGCCTCATCGTCTTCAATCGATGCCTGGCCGCGTTCAGGTCTTCGGCGCGCGGTAATCGGTATGGCAGGCGCCGCAGCCGTTGCGGAAGGTTACCACCAATTGATCCATCGATCGCCTGGCTGTCGCCGCTCTTCACCGCGGCGAGCAGTTTTTGCTCGTTGGCCAGCAGCCCCGCCGCCAGCGCCTTGACCTTGTCCATGTTCTGCCAGATTTCGGGCTTGGCGCGCGAAACACCGGGAAAATCGGTGCTGCTGGTGCCCGCCACGAACTGATCGGGAATTTTGGGCGCGCGCGAAATCAGGTCGTTTAGCTTGCCCACGGCGGTGGCTTGGTCGCCATTGCCCTTGGCATAGGCGGCGATGGCATCGAAATCGTGCTGTTGTTGCTCCATGAAATCCTGCCGCGCCTTGACGAAGCTCGACTTGTCTTGAGCGAAGACCGCGGTTGCAGCCACCAGCCCGGCGGCCGCGAACAGCGCGACCACACTCCATGATGTCCTCTTGCGCATGGATCCCTCTCCGCCTCACATCGGGCGGTGGATGATAGAATCCGTCCGCCGAGGTACGAGACACGATTGCGTGAGATTCACTTTCCGTTTCTCGCGTTTTTTAGTCCATCAACCCGAGTTCGAGCCTGGCCTCCAGGCTCATGCGGTCCTTGGTCCAGGAAGGATTCCACACCAGCTTGACCCGCGCGTCCTGAACGCCGGGCACGCTTGAGATCGCGTCGCGCACCTGGCCGGGCAGCGATTCCGCCACCGGGCAGGACGGCGCGGTGAGCGTCATCTCGACATAGACCACGCCGTCCTTGCGCACGATGAGTTCGTAGATCAATCCCAAATCCACCAAATTGACCGGAATTTCGGGATCGCGCACGGTCTTGAGCGCGGCCAGCACTTTCTCCTCGAGCTCGGGGTCCTTCTCGCCCGGATCCGGCCGCTCGACCTCTTCCGTCTCCGGAAGCGCGGTACGCATGAAATCGAACGGGTCCTTGCCTTCGTCCTGCATGATCTACTCGGTCTTGACCGTGACGTTGCCGTCCTTGAGCGCCGCCTCGAAGGCGTGCCAGGCCAGGGTCGCGCATTTGACCCGCGCCGGATAGGCCTTCACCCCGGTCAGCGGCTCGAGCCGTTCCATCTCGTCCTCGAGGCCATGAGACGGATGCGAGGAAGGGTGCGGATGGCCGGTGACGCGGGCATGGAAATCCTTGAACAGTTCCTCGGCGGCGGCCACGGTCTTGCCCTTCAGCACCTCGGTCATCAGCGAAGCCGAAGCGGTGGAGATGGCGCAGCCGCGCCCCTCGAAGCTCACATCTTTTATTCTGTCGCCGTCGAGTTCGACATAGACGGTGACACGGTCGCCGCAAAGCGGATTATGGCCTTGGGCCGAATGGGTCGCATGGGCAAGCGCGTGGAAATTGCGCGGATGGCGGCCGTGATCGAGGATGATATCCTGGTAAAGCTCGCGCGTATCCATGGCATCCCTCACCCGAATATTTTCTGCGCGGCGACCAGCGCGGATGCGAGCGCGTCGATGTCGCTCTCGTCGTTGTAGACGCCGAGCGAGGCCCGCGTGGTGCCGGTCAGGCCCAACCTATCCATCAGCGGCTGGGCGCAATGATGTCCGGCGCGCACCGCCACGTGATGCTGGTCCAGCACGGTGGCGAGATCGTGGGGATGAATGCCTTGGACGTCGAGCGACAATATCCCGAGCCGCCGCTGCCCCGCCCCGACCAGCTTGACGCCCGGCAGGCTGGAGAGTTTGTCCACGCCGTAGCCGGTGAGTTGCTCTTCATGCATCCGGATGGCGTCACGGCCCAGGTCTTCGATGTATTCCAGCGCGCGCGCCAGGCCGATGGCGCCGGAGATGTCGGGCGTGCCAGCCTCGAAACGGTGCGGCGGATGCTGGAAAGTGGTTTTCTCGAACGTCACCTGCTCGATCATGTCGCCGCCGCCCTGGAAAGGCGGCATGGATTCGAGGATGTCCTTCTTGGCGTAAAGCACGCCGATGCCGGTCGGCCCATAAGTTTTGTGGCCGGAGAAAACGTAGAAATCGCAATCGAGCGCGCGCACATCAATGGGCAAACGCGGCGCCGCCTGGCAGCCGTCGACCAACACCTTGGCGCCCGCTTGGTGCGCCAAGCGGATAATGGCGTCGATCGGCAGCAGCGCGCCGGTGGCGTTGGCCAGATGAGTCACCGCGACCAGCTTGGTTTTCCTGGAAAGTTTCTTCTCGAAACCGGCGAGATGGAGCCCGCCCGAGACGTCGATCGGCGCGGCCACCAATTTCAATCCGGTGCGCTCGCGGATCAATTGCCAGGGCACGATATTGGCGTGGTGCTCGAGCTCGGTAACCAGCACCTCGTCGCCCGGTTTGAGGAAGGTCAGGCCCCAGGAATAGGCGACCAGGTTGATCGCCTCGGTCGCGCCGCGCACGAACACGATCTCGTCCGAACTCGCGGCGTTGAGGAATTTCCTCGCGGTCTCGCGCGCCCCTTCATAGAGATCGGAGGAACGCGCCGACAGGCGATAGACGCCGCGATGCACATTGGCGTAATCGGTGCGGTAGAAATCCGACACGCGGTCGATGACCACGGCGGGCTTCTGCGCGCTGGCCGCGCTGTCGAGGAACACCAGCCCGGGATTGCGCTCGAAAATCGGGAAGTCGCGCTTGATGCGGCGCGGATCGAAGCCGGGCCTGGCCGCCGCTTGGAGCTTGGCCGCGGTCATGATGCGCGCCCATCCAGCCAGCGTTGCAGATGAACATCGAGGAATTCGCGCAAGCTGGCGTTCTCGACCCGGTCGAGCGCGTCAGCGGCGAAGGCGGCGATCAGCATCTGCCGCGCCTCGGGCACCGGAATTCCGCGGCTTTCGAGATAGAACAGCGCCGCGTCGTCGAGATCGCCCACGGTCGCGCCGTGGCCGCATTTGACGTCGTCGGCCAGGATGTCGAGCTCGGGCTTGGTGTCGATGGCCGCGCGCGGGCTCAGCAGCAGGTTCTTGTTGAGCATGTGCGCGTCGGTCTTTTGAGCATTCGGCCTGACCGCGATGGTGCCAAGGAACGCGCCATGCGCGCTGCCATCGGCCACGCCCTTGAACAGTTCATGCGTGGTGCCATGGGGCGCGGCATGGTCGACGAAGGTGACGTTGGTCGCCTCCTGCGATCCCCGCAAAAGGAAAGCTCCGTTGAGATGGCACACCGCCCCCTCGCCTTCGAGCCGCGCCTGGCTGTCATGGCGCGACAGCTTGGCGCCAAGCGTCAAAACGAAACTCTCGTAACGCGCGTCCCGGCCGATCTCGATGCGATTCTGCGCCAGATGGATGGCGGATTGATCCTCGTCCTGCAATTTGACATGGGTCAGAGACGCACCCTTGGCCAGGCCGATCACGCCGGCCGCGTTGGTCCAATAATTTCCCGTGCCGGCAAAGCTTTCGATGAGATTGGCGCGGCTGCCAGGTCCCAGCAAAGCCAGATTGCGCAGATGGCAGGAACGCTGCCCGCCCTTGCCGAAATGCGCGATCTCCACCGGCCGGTCGAGCGCCGCGCCCGCTTCGAGCGCCAGCACGAACCCGTCCTCGAACAAAGCGGCGTTGAGCGAGACAAAGGGCTGGCCGCCGATGGTGTCGGTCTCGCGCAGCGCGGATTCCAGAAGCTCGGGGCGCTGTTTGAGGGTTTGCGCCGTCGAGGCGAGAGTGACGCCCTTGGGCAAGACGCCGATGGCGGAGAGCTTCGGAGAAAAGCGCCCATTGACCAGCACCAGGCGATGCGCTTCGCCGGGATAACGCCAAGGCGCCAAGGCGGAAGCTTCGATCGAGGCGGCATCATCCGCCGGCGGGAAACTCGCCTTCTGCAAGCTCTGGAGATTGGTGAAGCGCCAGGCCTCTTGCCGGCGCGACGGAAAGCCCAGCTCGGCGAAACGCTTCATCGCGCCTTCGCGCCGCGCGGAAAGCCAGGCGGGCTCGCCGGACGATCCGCGCCGCTTGAAGGCCTCGACATAAGGCCGGATTTCAGAAAGCGCGTCACTCACGCCGCGTCTCCGAAGGCGGCATAGCCGCTTTTCTCCAGTTCCAGCGCCAATTCCTTGCCGCCGGATTTGACGATGCGCCCGCCCGCCAGCACATGAATGCGGTCGGGCACGACATGATCCAGGAGCCGCTGGTAATGGGTGATGAGCAGCACGGCGCGGTCGGGCCCGCGCAGCGCGTTGATGCCCTTGGCCACGGTCTGGAGCGCGTCGATATCGAGGCCGCTGTCGGTTTCGTCGAGAATGGCCAGCTTGGGTTCGAGCATCGCCATCTGGAAAATCTCGTTGCGCTTTTTCTCGCCGCCCGAAAATCCCACATTGACGCCGCGCTGGAGCAGATCCTCGCCGATATCCAAAAGCTTGAGCTTGGCGCGCACCGCTTTCAGGAACTGGCCGGCGTCGAGTTCGGCCTCGCCGCGCTGCTTGCGGGTGGCGTTCAAGGCGGCGCGCAGGAAATACATGTTGTTCACGCCCGGAATCTCGACCGGATACTGGAAGGCCAGGAACACGCCGGCGCGGGCGCGTTCATCCGGCGCGAGCGCCAGGAGATCGCTTCCCTGGTACAGCACCTGGCCTTGCGTCACGGTGTAGCCGGGCTTGCCGGTGAGCACGCCCGCCAGCGTGCTCTTGCCCGAGCCGTTGGGGCCCATGATGGCGTGCACCTCGCCCGCCTTCACGTCGAGATCGACGCCCTTCAATATCTCGCGCCCGTCCGCGATGCGCGCGTGCAAGTCTTTGATTTCAAGCATTTTCTTGGATCCTAGGGCGAAAATTGGGTTCGTTTCGCAGTTTTCAGGTTCATCCGACGCTGCCTTCGAGGCTCACCGCCAGGAGTTTCTGCGCCTCGACCGCGAATTCCATCGGCAATTCCTTCAACACCGCCTTGCAGAATCCATTAACGATCAGGGACAGCGAATCTTCCACCGTCAGGCCGCGGCTCTGGCAATAAAACAGCTGGTCGTCGCTGATCTTGGAGGTGGTCGCCTCGTGTTCGACCCGCGCCGTGGGATTGCGGGTCTCGATATAGGGCACGGTATGCGCGCCGCATTTGTCGCCGATGAGCAATGAGTCGCACTGGGTGTAGTTGCGCGCGTTTTGCGCCTTGGGCTGGACCCTCACCAAACCCCGATAGGTGTTCTGCCCCTTGCCGGCCGAGATGCCCTTGGAGATGATGGTCGAGCGCGTGTTCTTGCCGATATGGATCATCTTGGTGCCGGTATCGGCCTGCTGGAAATTATTGGTGATGGCGACCGAGTAGAACTCGCCCACGCTGTCGTCGCCTTCGAGGATGCAGCTCGGATATTTCCAGGTGATGGCCGAGCCGGTTTCGACCTGCGTCCAGGAGATCTTGGCGCGCGCACCCCGGCAAGCGCCGCGCTTGGTGACGAAATTATAGATGCCGCCCTTGCCCTCGGCGTCGCCGGGATACCAGTTCTGCACCGTGGAATACTTGATCTGCGCGTCCTCTAGCGCGATCAGCTCGACCACCGCGGCGTGAAGCTGGTTCTCGTCGCGCTGCGGCGCGGTGCAGCCTTCGAGATAGCTGACATAGCTGCCCTGGTCGGCGATGATCAGGGTGCGCTCGAACTGGCCGGTCTTGGCGGCGTTGATGCGGAAGTAGGTCGAAAGCTCCATCGGGCATCGCAGCCCCTTCGGCACATAGACGAAGGAGCCGTCGCTGAACACGGCCGAGTTGAGCGCGGCGAAGAAATTATCGCCCTGCGGCACCACCGAACCGAGATATTTCCGCACCAACTCGGGATGCTCGCGCACCGCCTCGCCGAAAGAGCAGAAGAGGATGCCGAGATCGCCGAGCGTCTTCTTGAAGGTGGTGGCGACCGAGACGCTGTCGAACACCGCGTCGACCGCCACGCCCGCCAAGGCGGCGCGTTCGTGCAGGGGAATCCCGAGCTTCTCGTAGGTCTGGAGGATTTCCGGATCGACCTCGTCGAGCGATTTGGGGGCGTTGGCGCGCTTGGGCGCGGAATAATAGGTCGCCGCCTGGTAGTCGATCGGCGCCACGCGCAGCTTGGCCCAATGCGGAGTTTCCATCTTCTGCCAGTGGTGGAAGGCTTCGAGCCGCCAATCGAGCAGCCATTGCGGCTCGCGTTTCTTGGCCGAGATGTACCGCACCGTGTCGTCGTTGAGGCCGGGCGGCGCGCTGTCGCTGTCGATGTCGGTGACGAAGCCGTATTTGTAGCCCTCGCGCAACGCGCCGAGCTTGCTTACGTCACTCGAAGTGTCGCTGCTCATGATGCGGCTCCCTCGCCCGGCGCCGGTCCCTGGGGCGGCGGCATGCGCGCCCAACGCGCGAGCAGGCCGTTGGGCACCATCTCGGCCAGACTCATGGCCGACAGCGCGTTGCCGACCGCGTCGTTGATGAGCTGCCAATGGGGCTTGGTCGAGCAGAAATCGGTGCGCTCGCAGGACGGGCCGTGGATGGTGCATTGCGTCGGGCCGATTTCGCCGTCGATCGCCGCCACCACCGCGGCGATCGAGATCGCCTCGGGCGCGCGCGCCAGCTTGTAGCCGCCGGATGCCCCGCGCGAACCCGCCACCACCCCACCATGCGCCAGCGCCTTCAGCACCTTGGCCACGGTGGCGCGCGGCAGGCGGGTCTGTTCGGCCATGCTGGCCGCGGTCATCTGGCGCTCGGGATCGAGCGCCATCTGGCTGGCGATGATGACGCCGTAATCGGCCATTTTGCTCAGGATGATCATGACCCTCCGGGTGACGAGCCCAATTAGGACGATTCTAGTACTTATTACATCGGCACTAAAGCCGATGGATCAAGCCCGTTCAACCTCTTTCTCATCAGGGTCTTAGCCGGCGCGGCGGCGGCGGCCAAACGTCACCAGCGAGCGTTAACCATGTTCTGAGACAATACATTAATAACTGTCTCTGGTATATTGTTTTTGAAGCAACTTTATAAACAGGATCACCCATGCGCGCCCTTCGCGCCTTGCTGCTCATTTCGGCCGTGATCGCGATCGGCGCCTTGCCGGCCGCCGCCGACATGGCGATCAAGCTCAAGGACGGGCGGGTCATTACCGTGCCGGTCTCGCCCCAGGACGTCAATTCGATCACTTTCACCGCCCCCCATTCAGCCGCGGCAGCGCCCGCGCCCGCTCCCGTCGCCGTAGTCGCGCCCGCCTCCGTCGCCCCGCCCGCCGCGCCCAGCGCGGCCAATCTTCCGTCCCAGACCCTAGCCATGGCGCCGCTGGCGCCCGACCATCCCTCGGGCCGCGTGCTCCATGTCGGTCCCGGCCGCGACATGAAACTGCCGAGCGACGCCGCCAAGGCGGCCAAGGACGGCGACGTGATCGAGATCGACGCCGCCGATTACCGCGGCGACGTGGCGGTCTGGAACGCCAACGACATCGTCATCCGCGGCATCGGCGGCCGCCCGCATCTCGCCGCCGACGGCGAAGCCGCGCAGGGCAAAGGGATCTGGGTCACCCACGGCAACAACATCCGCATCGAGAATGTCGAGTTGTCGGACTGCCATGTGAATGACGGCAACGGCGCCGCCATCCGCGCCGAAGGCGCCGGTCTCGTCCTGTCCAAGGTCTATATCCACGACAACGAGGACGGCATCCTCTCCACCAGCAACGCCGACAGCGACATCGTCATCGAGGATTCGGAATTCGCGCATAACGGCACGTCGAGCGGCTCGACCCACGGCATCTATATCGGCAACGTGCGCAGCCTCACGCTGCGCGGCAGCTATTTCCACGACACCGTGACCGGGCATCACGTCAAGACGCGCGCGCTCGCCAACTACATCCTCTACAACCGCATCCTCGACGGCCCCAACAGCAACGCCAGCTATTCGATCGACCTGTCGAACGGCGGGCGCAGCTACGTCATCGGCAACATCATCGAGAAAGGCCCCAAGGCCGAAAACTACACCATGATCGCCTTCGCGATGGAGGGCCCGACCAATCCGGTGCAGGAGCTTTACGTCGTCGGCAACACCATGATCATGGACCGCTCGAGCGGCATCTTCATCCGTTCGCGCGGCCCCAATCCGGCCACTGTCGCCGACAACATCTTCGCCGGCCCGGGCGATCTGATCTCGGGCTCCGGCAAGTTCATCAACAACGTGCTCTCCAACAACGCGCGCGCCGATGGCGACCCCAACGCCAATGGCGGCCGGGGCAATCGCATCGTCGCCGACGTGCGCTTCGCCGATCCGACGCGCTACGATTATCACCTGCTGCCGGGATCGCCGGCCATCGGCGCCGGCGCCGATCCGGGCGACGGCGCTGGCTACAAGCTGTTGCCGGTCTACGAGCCGTTGACGCCGTTGGGCTTCACCGCGCGGCCGGCGGGCGGCGCGCTCGACGCCGGCGCGTTGAGCTTCGTCATTCGCGGCTAGGGCCTCGCGCCCCTGAGCTTGGCCGCATAGGCGCGGTATTCGGCCAGCAGCTGCGCCGCCCGGTTGCACGGCAGCTTGCCGTATTGGATGGCGCCCGGAACGCTTGCATCCTTCGGCCGCGGATTTCCGCAAAGATCGTCGGTCACGTCGGGCAAGGGCGCGCTCTTGAAATCGAAATCCCCACCTGGGCGCAGCGAGAGATTCCCCTCGCGCGCATCGACAAAGTATCGATCGAGCGGCAACGCGCCCGGCCCCGCCACCACATTGCCGGAAGCCGAGAGGCGCGCGCCCTCGCTGGCGACGATGCCCCCGGAAACCAGGTTGTCGATGACCGCAACGTCACTGTCCTTGCCGCGCGCCTCGATGCCGTAGGTGCCGATGAGCGTGTTGTTGAACACGCGGCCGTTCTTCGCGCGCCAGAGATAGATGCCGTCTTCCATCGGGCAGGCCAGCACCACGTTGTTGCGCACCATGCCGTCGCGGTTCTCGTCCTGGTCGCAACCGCCCTCGCAATATTGCGGGCCGCTGCCGCTGCCGCCCAATGAGATGCCGCGGGTATAGGACAAGGGCGACATCATCAACGCGCAGGCGACGACGTTGCGCTCGATCAGCGTTCCGGAGGAATTGCCCTTGAAGAACAAGGCATAGCCGAAATCGTCGTTGATCACCGCCGGGTGGTTGATCGCCTTGCCGTAATCGGCGATCAGGTTGCCGCGCACGATCCAGCCATCCCCGCCCACCACGTCGATGGGAGCGATCGGGTTGTCGGTCTGGCGGTGGTGGGTGTCGAACAGCCAATTGCCTTCGATCAGCACGTCCTTGGGAAAGCTGCCGCCTTCGCCATTGCCTTTGATATGCGCGTTGTAGTCGCGGATGCGGTTGCGGCGGATGACGGTGCGGTCGGCCCCGGCGATGATGTGGAACGCATGTTCGCAATCGGTGTCGGTCGCGCAGGTTCCGGCGATGTCGAGATTCTCGAACACCCAATCCGAACCCGAAACCTTGATGAACTCGGTGGCGCGCGAGCGGAGCTCGACCGTGCCCGGGACGGCGGCGCGCAGGATGATCCCCCGGCCGGGCACGCCGCTCTGGCTCAGGCGCAGCGGCGGCATTTCGTAGGTTCCAGGCGCGATGGTGATGCTGTCGCCCGCTTGCGCCCCCACCAGATCCTGGATGATCTCCGGAACGCTCGAGGCCGTCATTTCGCGCGCCTGAGCGGACGCGGCCCAACCCGGTGCGATCAGTCCCAGCGCGGCCAGAACGAGCAGCGCTCTTTTCCCATTCATGCCGTCACTATGCCGTAGCCTTCCAATTCGCAAAAAGCGCCCAGGCCGGCGTCAAAAACGGCTAACCCGGTAGTCGCATAATAGGGCTTGTTCTTGTTATGTTCCATTGCTAGGCTCTGGGGTAGTCATCCAGAGGGGATATCCATGCCGACCAAGTCCTTCGACCGCCAAAGCGCCGCCGTGCTGCTGCTGGGCTGGGTGGTGGCGCTTATCACCACCCTGACCTAGCCGCTATTGGGCCGCCCGGGACGGGTTCCCCGGCCCTGTTCGGCCGGATCGTCTAACCGGGCTTTAATCCGCGCCGGGGTTTCCGCGCCCGCGCCATGCCGCTATCGTCGCCCGGCATGAAGCTCCTGCTGATCGAGGACGACCAGAAGACGGCCGATTACATCGCCAAGGGCCTGGCTGAATCGGGTTACGTGGTCGACCACGCCTATGAGGGCCGCGACGGGCTGTTCATGGCCTCGGGCGGCGGCTATGACGCGCTCGTCGTCGACCGCATGCTGCCCGGCATGGACGGGCTGGCGTTGATCGCCGCCTTGCGCGCCGCCGAGGTCAAGACCCCGGTCCTGATCCTCTCCGCCATGGGCGCGGTCGACGACCGGGTCAAAGGCTTACGCGCCGGCGGCGACGACTACCTGGTCAAGCCTTTCGCCTTCGCCGAGCTGTTGGCGCGCATCGAGGCGCTGCTGCGGCGCGGGCCCGCCTCGGCCGCCACCGTCAAGATCAAGGCCGGCGCGCTCGAGATGGATCTGCTGGCGCGCAACGTCACGCGCTCGGGCCGCGAGATCGATCTGCTGCCGCGCGAATTCCGCCTGCTCGAATTCCTCATGCGCCATGCCGGCCAGGTCGTCACCCGCACCATGCTGCTCGAAAACGTCTGGGACTATCATTTCGACCCGCAAACCAACGTCATCGACGTGCATGTGAGCCGTCTCCGGCAGAAAATCGACAAGGGCTTCGACAAGCCGATGCTGCAAACCGTGCGCGGCGCCGGCTACCGCCTGAACGTGGAATAGCCCGTGACCGTGCGTGGCATCGATATCTGGCGCTTTCTCCACACCAACGCCTTCCGCATCGCCGCGGTCTATTTCGTGCTGTTCGCGGCTTCGGTTCTGGCGCTGCTTGTCTTCTTCTATTTTTCGACCGCCGATTTTCTCGAGCGCGAGATCGAGGCCACGGTCGACGCCGAAATTCGTGGTTTGCAGGAGCAGCACGATTTTCAGGGCCTGGTCGGGGTGATCCACGAACGCAGCGCGCCCGGCCGCGCCGACAACATGCTCTATCTGCTCACCGATCCGCTGCTGAATCCGCTCGCCGGCAATCTCTCGCAATGGCCGCGCGAGGCGCGGCAGGTGCGCCCCGGCTGGTTCCTGTTTCCGATCCAGGTCTCGACGCGCAACGGTCCCGAGACCCACAACGTGCTGTGCTCTGTCTTCGTGCTGGGCAACGGCGACCATCTGCTGGTCGGGCGCGATTTGCGCGACGCCACCATGTTCCGCATCCGGATCCTGACCACGCTGGCCTGGTCGGGCCTGATCGCGCTCGGTCTCGGCATCGCCGGCGGCGTGATCATGACCCGCAACATGCTGCGCCGGGTCGAGGCCGTGGCCAAGACCACCGAACAGATCATCCGGGGCGATTTCGCCCAGCGCGTGCCTTTATCCGGCAGCGGCGACGAATTCGACCAGCTCGGATCCAATCTCAACGTAATGCTCGACCAGATCGAGCGGCTGATGGCCGGGATGCGCCAGGTCACCGACAACATCGCGCATGATCTGCGCACGCCGCTGTCGCGCCTGCGCGCGCGTTTGGAAGTGACGCTGCTGGAAAAGCCGGACACCGGGCGTTACGCGGAAGCGTTGCGCGAAACCATATCCGAGGCCGATCAGCTACTCGGCACCTTCAACGCGCTCCTGAGCATCGCCGAGGCCGAGGCGGGTTCCCGGCGCGACACCGCCACGGTGGTCGACCTGTCCGAGATCGCGCGCGCCGTCGCCGAGCTTTACGAGCCGGTGGCCGAGGAAAAAGGCCTGGTCCTGAGCTTCGATGCGCCGCAGCCGGTGAATGTCCGCGGCGACCGCCATCTGTTGTCGCAGGCGATCGCCAATCTGCTCGACAATGCGCTCAAATACACGCCCGCGGGCCGCGTGACGCTGTCGGTGCGCAGCGCGGATCAGACGGCCCGGGTCGAAGTCGCCGACAGCGGACCCGGCATTCCCGCGGACCGTCGCGAGGCGGTGTTCGACCGCTTCGTCCGCCTCGAAGGCAGCCGTTCGACGCCCGGCAACGGATTGGGATTGAGCCTGGTGCGCGCGGTGGCGCGGCTTCACGACGGCACGGCCACGCTCGAAGACAATAATCCCGGCCTCAAGGCGATCTTCACCCTGCCGATCGCGCCGGAGCAAGCTGAGCCGGCGGTTTCCGACTCGTTCCCGCCCCTCGCGGAGGGCGCGTAGTTCCCGGCCCTAGCGCTGGGCGCGTAATTCCCAGAAAGCGGCGTCGTAACCTGACTTGGCGCGCGCGTCGCGATGCGCCAGGCGGCGGCTGATGTCGCTCAGCAGACGCCTAAATTCTTCGTAGCTCACGCCGGCGCTCCGTACCACGGGCCCCATCACATCGTCGCCCAGGAGTTCTTCCAGATCGGGCTCACCCGCCAATCGCCAGCGTGACATACCACTCTCCTTAACCACCTGTTAACCCGCCGATCCGCGCACCGGAGACGGCGGTACCATACCCATAATGCCGTCCGATCTTGGCCATTTTATGGCGCGAGACGGAAACTTCCGTGTATCCGTCCGGCGGCGAAGCCCAATTCCTACCGAAAAGCTAACGTCGCCATTCGTTTAACTTTTTTCATTCACAATGGCGGCGTCATGACCGCCGATCGCAGCAGCGCCGATATCCAAGCCGCCGCGGCCGAGGCCTTGCGGCTGGGCCGCATCGCCGAAGCCGAGATGCTGTTGACTTCCGCGCTGGCAACGTCGCCGGACGCGCCCGAATTGCTGTTTCTTTACGGCACATTGCTCGCCCGCACCGGAAAGCTCGACCAGGCGGTCGTGACGTTCGAGCGCGCGCGCGCGGGAATGCCCGACAATGTCACGCTGCTCAACAATCTCGGCACCGTGCTCCGGCAATTGGGCCGTCATGCCGAGGCGGTGACTCATCTGCGCCACGCCCTGGTCTTGATTCCCAAATCCGCCGACACGTTGGCCAATATCGGCCAGGCGCTGAAGGCGCTTGGCCGCGCCGACCAGGCGGCGGGTTGCGCCAATCTTGCCCTGAAACTCAACTCCGGCCACGCCGAGGCGCTGCACCTTGCGGGATCGGTGTTGATCGAGCGGGGCCAAGCCAAAGCGGCCGCCGAATACTTCGCCCGCGCCGCCCAGTTCGCGCCCGAACGGCCGGTTTATCGCGTCAGCCTCGGCCTGGCGCTGCTGACCCTGGGCGATTTGCCCGCCGGCAGCGCCGCCTATGAATGGCGCTGGCACGGGCCGATGCGCCCGCCCAATCTCCCGGCGCCGCTGTGGGACGGCAAGCCGCTCGGCCCGAACGCCACCCTGCTGCTCTGGGCCGAGGAAAGCGTGTCCGAGCTGATCCAGTTCATCCGCTTCGCGCCCGATCTTCACCGCTACGCCGGCCGTATCGTGCTGTGCGCGCCAGCGCCGCTGGTTCGCCTGCTGGCCTCCGCCCCGGGCATCGACCAGGTGATCGCCATCGGCGATAAGCTGCCCGGGTTTGCCGCGCATTTGCCGCTGACCAGCTTGATCCAGCGCCTGGGCGTGACATCCGACACCATTCCCAACGGTATTCCCTATCTTGCCGCCGAGGCCGCGCGCGCGGCGCCGTTCGCCCCCGCCCTCGCCGGACCTGGATTCAAGATCGGGCTTGCCTGGAGCGGCGACCGGCCGGGTCCGGCGCTCAACGACCTGGCGCCGCTCCTGGACATCCCCAATCTGCGGTTCTTCGCGCTCGACGCCGATACATCCGCGATCGCGGCCGGCCCCTTTGCCGGACGCGTCACCGATCTTTCCGCCTGCCTGCTTGATTATGCCGATTCCGCCGCGGCGATCTCCCGGCTCGATCTGGTGATAGCGGCCGACGGCCCGATCGCGCATCTGGCCGGAGCGCTCGGCCATCCCGCCTGGGTCATGCTGCCGCATTTCGCGCATTGGCGTTGGATGACCGGACGCACCGACACGCCGTGGTATCCCTCGCTGCTGCTTTACCGGCAGAAGGACAAGGATTGGAACGAGACCGTGCGCGAGATCGCCGGCGGATTGGCGATCTACGGCGCATCGGCGAACCTGGCGCGGCACGAGCCCGAACATTTCCAGCCCCCGGCGTCGGCTCCTGCCCCAATCGTCGATCCGGTGCGGGCATCCGCCTATGCGCCCTATTTCCAAGGCGAAGGGTTGAAACTGGGCCTGGCGCTCGGCGCAAGCGGTCAATCCCCCGATCTGGCTTCGCTCGCGCCGTTGCTCGGCGTGCCCGGCCTGCGCTTTTACGCTCTCAACGCCGAAACCGCGGCGCAGATCGAGCATGGGCCTTTCGCCGGCTGGATCGCCGATCTCTCCATGGCCGAGACCGATCCCGCCGAATCCTCCGCCATCCTGTCCCAGCTCGACCTGGTGATCGGCGGCGCCAATACAGCGGCGTTCAATGCCGCCGCGCTCGACGTTTCGGCCTGGGTGTTGCAGCCGGTGGACGAGCCGCCGCGCTCGATCCCCAACGTCCTGGTGTTCCGTCAGGAACGCGCCGGCGATTGGTCGCCGGTGATCGAGCAGCTGGTCTTCGCCCTCCAAATCGCCACCACGGCCGAACCGGCTTACGTCTGAATCGATTCAAAATTCTGCGGCGCAGCAGACGCGCCGCGGGGCACGGCCGAACCCGTCCCCGCCTGAGCCGGGTCTCACGGTTTTGCGGCGCTACGGATGCGCCGCGGGGATTTCGCGGCGCGTCAGGCGTTAGTCGCGGCTAGGGATGCGCGGCGTGCCAGACGTCGTTGACGCCGTCGCCGGTGGTTTCGCCGGGCTTCTCATCCTTGACCCAGCCATAAAGCGGCTTGCCCTTGTAGGCCCACTGCTTCGTGCCGTCGTCACGGGTGACGATCGACCAAGCGCCCATGGGCATGGCGCCGGCGGGCGCCATCAAGGGCGGCCAATGATCGGCGCAGGTGCCGTTGCAATTCGACTTGCCGGGCTGGTCTTTGTCGAAGGTATAGAGCGTCATCATCTTGTTGTCGGTGAGAACCTTGCCGAGTTTGGAATCCCCGGTCATGGCCGGCATTTTCATGTCATCGGCGCGGGCTACCGCAACGCCCAGGATGATCATCGCGGCCGCGGCAAGCAGGAAATGTAGGCGCATGGATGTCTCCTCTCTCTATGACTTCATGGGTGAAGCTGCCCCGTTCATGCTGGGCCAACATCATCACCGTGCACTAATTCATTCCCTTCGCCCGCCATCATCAACCCACAAAGTTGTGATTGAAGGGCGGTTTTGCCGCATGCAGCCGCGCTTGTTAGCCCGAGCCCAATTGCGATAGATTCGCAACATGGGGGTGGGGACGCGCCAAAAACGCTTGGCGGCCGGCTGGTTCGGCTGCTTGGCCATGGCCGTGCAGGCGCTGCTGCCGTTGCTGCTCGCCGCCGAGATCCGGCTGGCGAATGCGGGCGAGATACCGATTTGCACGCCGGCGGGCGTCAAACAAGTCGTGCTCCCGGTCACCCACCAAAACCGTCCCGGCTCTTCCCATCACGGCGGCATGGCCGCCTGCCCGATCTGCCAAGCGGTGGCATGCGGCCAAGCTTTAGCCGACACGGCAACATCGCCGGCGCTGTCCGCGCCCCAGAGTTATGAAACGGCGGCCGCGTTCGCGCCGCAGCATCAGCCGCATCAGGCCTTTTATCATTCTCCTTACCGCGCGCGCGCTCCGCCCGCGTTGGGCTGATTCTCGACCGAACCGGCGCTGACCGAAGCTGGCCTCGCAAAGGCCAGCGGAGGTTCACGCCAGCCCATCGTATTTCGGAGCAAAATCATAAATCGCCCGATCAAGGGCCTCGCCGCGTTGACCGCGGCGGCGCTCGTCACGCTTGCCTCCCATGAGGCGCGCGCGCACGCCGTTTGCGGCGACCGCGTCTTTCCCCCCACCCTGACGATGGATGATCCCGGCGTGGGCGACGAGTTGTCGCTGCCGACCATCCAGTTCGCGCCCATACCGGCTTCCGGCGGAAACCCGCCGGGCCACACCGTCGATTACGGCTATGAGTGGGATAAGACCATAACCAAGGATTTGGGCTTCGCCTTCAACGGCGATTATTTCACGCAACATGGCGCGGCCCAAAATCTGCACGGCTGGGACAATGTCACGGTGACGCTCAAGGACGAGCTTCCCTGCAACGACGCCCACGAATTCTTGGTCTCGGTGGGCGTGATCCGTCAATTCGGCGGGACCGGCTCATCCCAATTGCTCAATGCCGGCGCGATCAGCACGGTGAGCAACACGGCGCCGACCCTCTATGTCGGCAAAGGGCTGGGCGATCTGCCCATCGGCAATTTGCGTCCGCTTGCCGTCACCGGCGAGCTCGGTTATCAGTTCTCCGACTCGCCCAGCCTCAGCCCCAATCAATGGGCTTCTTCGGCGTCTTTGCAATATTCGGTCCCCTATCTGCAGCAGCACGTGAAGGCGCTGGATCTGCCCGCCTTCGTGGGGCGGTTGATTCCATTGGTCGAGGTTTCCTTGTCCACGCCGCCGCACGGTTCCACCACCGGGACCATCTCGCCCGGTATTCTCTATGAAGCCGATACTTGGCAAGCCGGCATCGAGGCGATGATCCCGGCAAACGACGCCACCCGGCGATCCCGGGGCACCGGGTTCATCTTCCAGTTCCACCTTTTCCTGGATGACCTGCTGCCGAATTCCCTCGGCAAACCCTTGTTCGACACGGACTTATGGCAATAAAGAGGGGTGTTCTCGTCGCGATGACCTTCGCGGCATGCGTTCTCGCAGCCGCCGAAGCGCGGGCGCATGCCTTTCTCGACCACGCCGCGCCGCCGGTCGGCAGCACGCTCGGCGCGGCTCCGCCGACGGTGCGGATCTGGTTCACCCAGGAGCTGGAACCCGCCTTCAGCGGCATCGAGGTGACCGACGCCGCCGGGGCGCGCGTCGATGACGGCACGCCCGTGGTCGACGCCACGGACCGCACATTGCTGATCGTCGGCCTCAAGAAACTCCCGCCCGGCGAATACAAGGTCCATTGGCACGTGATCTCGGTCGATACCCACGCCACTGAGGGCAATTTCACTTTCCGCGTGGGCCCGTGACCGAAACACTGCTGCTGGCGGCGCGCTTCCTGCATTACGCGGCGTCGATCGGCCTGGCCGGAACGTTGGGCTTCACCGTATTCATCGCGCGCCCGGCCGGGCTCGAAGGAATTTACCGGCGCTGGATCTGGACGTGTCTTGCCTTGGCGCTGGTCTCGGGATTCTTCTGGTTCCTCGCCCTCGCCGCCGGCATGAGCGGCCGCAGTCTGGAAGCATCCTTCGATCCCCAAATCCTGAACACAGTTTTGCTGCGGACGCGGTTCGGGCAATTATTCTCGCTACGGCTTGGCGGCGCCTGTTTGACCGCGCTGGCGCTGCTGCTGCCGGCGCGTTTCGGCAGGATACTCGCCCTGCTCCTGGTGGCCGCGCTGCTGGGTTCGCTCGCCTGGGCCGGGCATGGCGCGGACGATACGGGCGCCAATGGAAACTTCCATGTCACCGCCGACGTCACCCATCTGCTGATGGCGGGCGCCTGGATCGGCGGGCTGGCGCCGCTGGCGTTGCTGTTCCACCGCGCGATCCTGGCCGGCGACGGCGAATGGGTCGAGATCGCGCGGCGAGCGGCCGGGCGTTTCTCGGCTCTGGGCATCGTGGCGGTGGGCCTCCTGTTCGCCAGCGGCATTATCAACGCTTCTTATCTCGTCGAATCATTGGCGGGACTGGTTGGCACGGCCTATGGCCAATTGCTGCTGGTCAAGATCGCGCTCTTTGCCGCGCTGGTCGCCCTCGCCACGATCAATCGCGAGGTGCTGACGCCGCGTCTCTCGGCAACGCCGCGCGGCGCCAAGCAGCGGGCATCCGCCCTGGCGCTGCGCGGTCTGCGCCGCAACAGCCTGATCGAATCCTGCCTGGGGCTCGGCGTGCTGGCGATCGTGGCGGTGCTCGGCACCATGGTGCCGGCCGCGCATCAGCAGCCGCTCTGGCCCTTCCCCATCCGCTTCAACACTGCGGTGTTGTCAACGCCCGAATACCGGGGCGAGGTTTGGCTGGCGCTCGCCTCGGCCGCGCTGGGCCTGGGGCTTGCCGGCGCCAGTTTCATGTTCCACAAGCTGTGGGGCGCGGTGGTGGTGGCGTGGCTGGTGATCATCGCCTTTTTCCTGCCGAGCCTGAGCCTGCTCACGATAAAGGCCTATCCGACCAGCTTCTTCCAATCGCCGGCGGGATTCACCGCGCGCTCCATCGCCTTGGGACAAAAAGCCTTCGCGCAGAACTGCGCCGCTTGCCACGGCGCCGAAGGACAAGGCGACGGACCCTTGGCCAAGCAGTTGCCGGATCCGCCGGCCAATCTCACCGCCGACCATATTTACTCGCACAGCGACGGCGACCTGTTCTGGAAAATATCGCACGGCATCGCCGGCACGCCCATGCCCGCCTTCGCCGGTTCGATGGACGAAGCAACGATCTGGAACATGATTGACTTCATCCGTGCCAACGCCGATGGCGTGCGCGCGGCGCGGGGCACGCCAGCCCAGGCGCCCGATTTCGCCATCCAATGCCCGGATGGCACGATTACCGCGCTGCGCCAGTTCGGCGGCCATATCGTGCATCTGGTCTTCGCCGGACCGCAATCGGACGCCCGGTTGGTGGCGTTGAGCCGCCTCGATCTGGGCCGCGACGTCACGACCGTGATCGTTCCGCTCGGCGTGCTTGAAGCCGCGACGCGTCCGTTCTGCACCGCCGCCGAGACCGGCATGGCGGAGGCCTATGCGCTTTATCCGCCCGGCCGCGGCCAGAGCCTTGCCGGCGACGAATTCCTGATCGACGCCAAGGGCTGGCTGCGCGGCGTGTGGCTGCCGCGCGCGGGCGCGGGCTGGAGCGACGATAAGACCCTTGGACGGGCCCTGGATGAAATTCGCGCCAATCCCATCCTGGTCTCGCCGCGCCCCGCGGGCCACGTGCATCACTAGGGCAAGCTAGACGCGCGACGGAGTCCGGCCGAGATGCTCGATCGCCGCCGCCGAGATCAGCCCCAGGACGATGATCAGCAATCCGGCGAAGCTGAACATTTCCGTGTAGCCGATTGCTCGCGAAACCGCCGCGCCCAGGATCGGGCCGGTGCCCTGACCCAGGAAAAAAGAGGCGGCGAACAACGCCAGCGCCGCGCCGCGCGCGCCGGGCGCCAACTCGGTGGCGCGCAGCTGAAAGGTGTTGTGCATGATGTAGAAACCGAAGCCGCCGATGAAGAACAGCCCGGCGACGACCGTCCAATCGAGAGGCGCGGCCGAAATCAGGTAGATCACCCCCGCCATCACGCCGCCTAGGCGCAGCATGCCCAACGCGCCCAGGCGCGCGATCACCAGCCGCGCCGCCGCGCCATAGGCGACGCCGCCCAGCGCGAAACTCGCCAGCACCACGCCCGCCGCCACCGTGCCGCCGCCGCCGGCGCCATGCAGCGTCAGCATCGGCGCGATGAAAGGGAATATCCCGAAGAACAGAATTCCCTCCGCGCCCACCGCGCCGAAAACCAACAGCGCCAGCGGATCGGTCAACACCGGCAAGTAACTGGCGAAGGCTTTGCCGAGTTTTGGGCGCTCGCCTTGCCCTTCCGTGCCGGCAAGAAAGAAATAAACCACCGCAAGCGACACCGCCGCTATCGCGGCGGCGAAAATGAACACCGCGCGCCAGCCGAGCAGCACCGCGATCCCGCCCGAGCCGATCGCGCCGGTCATGTGACCGGCGATGGAAATGACGAGCACGCGGCTCAGCGACACCTGGCGCTCGGCATAGGGAATGCGGTCGCCGACCAGCGCGAAAGCGACCGGGATGACGCCGCCGCCGCTGCCGCCGGCGATGATGCGTCCGGCCATGACGCCGCCGAATTCCGGCGCCAGCGCGCAGATCATCGAACCCAGGGTCACGCCGGCGAGCGCGAAGCAGATCAGCCGCACCTTGCCGAAAGCGTCGGCGGTGGGGCCCAGCACCAATTGCATGATCGCGTAAGGAAAGCTGTAGGACGAGGCGAGCAACGCCGCCTGCGACAGCGACACGTTCAGACCCGCCGCGACGACGGGCAGCATCGGATCGAGCGCGCGCAAGCTGACCGAACTCGCGAACGACGCCAAGCCGAGACAAATGATCAGCCGCACCGATTTTCCCTCGCCGCGACGGAAACCAATCCCGCGTCAGGATAAGCGGTTCCGGGACGAATGCCTTGAAAAAAGCCGCGCGTTGGCCGCGTTGCTCCCATGAAAACGGCGCGGGCCCCGCCCGAAGGCGAGGCCCGCTTGCGTTTCAAAGCCGCGAATAGTTCAGCGAATATTGATCGGGAAGATGAAATCGATCGCCGGCGAAGGCGGCGGCGGCGCGTACACCACCGGCGGCGGCGCGTAGTACGGCGCCGGCCGGTACTCAGGACGGCGATTACGATGGTCGCGGTCTCGGTTCTGGTCGTGATTCTGCTCGTCGTGCCGGTCCTGGGCCAGTGCCGGGGGCACGGCCAAGAATCCCGTCACCGGACCGCCGATGCCGGTCAGCAAGAGAGCCACCACGACACCGCCAAAAATTGAACGGCCCAGAACGGCGCGCGACAACTCATTGCGCTTCAAGGAAGTCGACATGGTGCCCTCCTCCGTTCTAACCGGTCAGCCGCTCTTCTTCGGCGCGCCGCGCGGCTTGTGCTGGAACACGCTATCGGCGTTCTTCTTCTGCGCGTCCGACATCGAGGCGTAGAGCGTCTCGAAGGCCGGCACCAGCTTGTTCAGACCCTCGAGATGGGCCTGAGCGATCGCCTGATAGGAGTGGAGATCGTCGATCGCGGTCATGGTCTTGACGTTCTGCGCGCGCTGCTGGATGAGCGTTTGCATCTGGTGGGCGCTGTCGCGCATCGCCTGGGCGACGGCGGCCCATTGGCTTTCCTGGGCCGGGGTGATCTTAAGTTGCTCGTGCAGCGATTTGATGCGCGCTTCGATCCGGTCGGGCGCGGTCTTGCTCATCGAAGGCGGCGGCGCGTTGGGCGGCGCCGGGGCGGCGCCGGGAGGCGGGGCCTGGCCCGCCTGGGCGAGTTGCATGTCGGCATAGGCGGGGATTGCGAATGAAACGGCGCCCAAAATCATCGCGGTCATCACCGCCGCGGCCAGGATGCCGCCGCTTCGCTTGCTCAAATGGATCATGATTTGCCTCTGTGGTTGCGGTTATGCCTGAAACCCGAAGTCAGCGCCGGGGCGAATACCACGGCGGGGCGGATTGGACCATAGGTTATAGGCGTCCGAATCCACACGCGTCCCATCCCATCCATTCTTTATGGCTCTTTTATGGCGCCGGGCGGCAAGGCCGTCCGGGTTCCCGCCACACTCCTTTGCTGCGCTGTTTGAACGACGAAGGAGGCTGCGATGAACGCTCTCGCCCGATGGATTCTGCTGTTGTCCGGCTTAACGCTGGCCGGGTGCGGCGTGGTGGCAGCACCCTGCCGCGTCAGCTCGGCCGCACTCAAGATGGTGCCGGTGGCCGGCGATGTCGCCGCCATGCCGACCGATGGCTGCGCCAATGCGATCGATCCGGATCCGTTATCCGGCTCCTGAGCTACTTGCCGAACAATCCCTTCAGCCCGCTGGCGGCGCCGCTGGTGGCGCCGCTGGTGGCGCCGCCGGTGATGCCGGTCACCGAAGAGCCGAGCGACTGCATAAGCTGGTTGCTGCCGGTCTTGGCCGCCTCGCTGGTGATGGCGCCGAGTATGTCGCTCGCCACTTGGCCGGCGGTGGCGCCGTTGCTGCTCTTGCCGATATTCGTCAGATGGATGGTCGGCAGCGGCGCGTTGAGCGCCTTGCCCTGGAGCGCCGTCGCGCTGACGCCGATCTGGCCGTCGCGCACATAGAGATCGTTGATGATCAGCTTGCGCTCCTGTCCGCCGCTCGATGTGGGCGCATTGCTGCCGCCGCCGGCAAAAGCCTGGGTATTTTTCTGGATGGCATCGAGATTGCTTCCGCCGGTATTGCCGACCTCGTAGGTCACTTGCGGCTTGTCGATGTCGATCTCCTTGATCACGATTGGGCCGCTGCCGGTGACCGTGCCGGTGTCGATCTTGAGCGTGATCTCTCCGACAGTGATCGCGTGGGGGGTGGCGAAGCCTTTGGGATTGCCGACGGTAAGGCCAAATAGCCCGCCCTCGCCCGTGGAAATCGAAATCACGACCTTGTCGAGCGTGACCGAGGCCTGGGTCGCCTGCGAGCCGTATTTCTCGATCGCCGCCTTGATGTAGGAATTAAGATTGGAGAAGAGGTAATAGCCGACGCCCGCGATGATGATCAGCAGTACGACGACGCCGATGCCGATTTTCTTCCACATGCTGGCCTCCATTCTTGGTTGCGGCAAAGTCTAGCAGGGCTATGTGGCGGCGCAATGACGGCGAATCGGGGCCGCGACGCCCCTCGGTCTGCCCCTTATTCCCGCCTCATCACCAATTTAAGCGAAGCCGCGAGCACATCGGCGCGGATTGTGGTGCCGTGGCGTTTGAGACTTCTCATGTCCGACCACATCCTCGGCGAATTCGAGGCCGAGCCGGAAGCTGCCCTCGCCCACCCCTTTCGTCAACCCGCTTCGCGCTTCCGGCCGGGCCGCGTGACCTGGGCCGGATTATTTGATATCACCGGGACGGATGGGCGGCCGGGCGGTTTTAAGGCGCCGGTTTGGGGGGAGACGATCTTTCGAGACAGCGCCATGAATGCAGAACAATTTGCCCGCGATCTGCTCGCCAAAGCGGGCATCGAAATAAACGGAAACAAACCTTGGGATATCGAGGTACACGATCCGAACCTCTATGCCCGGGTCATCGCGGAAGGAACGATCGGTCTCGGGGAAGGATACATGGACCGGCAATGGGATTGCCGGCAGCTCGATGAGTTTTTCAATCGCGTCGTCGCCGCGGACCTCGGAAAACATCTGCCGTTTTCTTTCGGCACGGCGATGCTGTTTTTGCGATCCAAATATCGGAATCAACAGACCAAACGCCGGTCGCTCGAGACCGTGGAAACTTTCTACGACTTGCCCGTGGAGGTGTTCGAGGCGTCTTTCGATTCGCGCCTGACGGGCAGCTGCGGCTATTGGAAAGACGCGTGGACGCTGGATGAAGCGCAGCTTGCCAAGCAGGATCTGGTTTGCCGCAAAATCGGCTTGGCCGCCAATCATCACGTCTTGGACATAGGATGCGGCTGGGGTTCTTTCATGGGTTACGCCGCGGAGAAATATAAGGCGCGGTGCGTGGGCACGACGATATCGGGCAATCAGGTCGCGTATGCGCGGAAACGATACGCGGGACTTGCCGATCGAGTTCCGTCTCGAGGATTACCGCGACTTCAAATACGAGCGCAAGTTCGACCGGATTGTTTCCATGGGGATGTTCGAGCATGTCGGATCGAAGAATTACCGGAGGTATTTCGAACTTGCCCGTCAGGCGATGAAAGAGGACGGACTGTTTTTGCTCCATACCATTTGGCAAAACAATCGCTCCCCGGCCATCGATCCCTGGATGGACAAGTACATCTACCCCAACGGTCAGTTGCCGAGCGTGGGAGAAATAACTTCCGCGGTCGAGGGACTCTTCGTGGTCGAAGACGTGCACAATTTCGGCGCGTATTATGACCGCACGCTCGTGGAGTGGGACAAGAAATTCCAGGCCAACAAGGCTTCGATCAGATCCGCAATCGAAAAATCCGGCCGGAACTATGACAAATTCTGCCGCATGTGGGAGTACTACCATCTCTCCTGCGCCGGAGGCTTTCGCTCAAGAGTTGTTAATGTCGGGCAATTCATACTGTCTCCGAACGGCGTCAGGGGTGGATACGAACCGGTTCGTTGATGGAATGGTCGGGCATCGCGGCATCGACGAGGCTCGCTAAGTCATTGTAGTTTCAATGCGGATGGGTGGCCGAGCGGTTTAAGGCACCAGTCTTGAAAACTGGCGTACCCGCAAGGGTACCGTGGGTTCGAATCCCACCCCATCCGCCAGCCTATCGAAATTACCCGATTTTGCTTTAGCGCCGGATGCTGTAGAAGGTGCGTGGATTTTGTCGTACCCGGACGGGGCGCGGCGCGGCGTAGGATCGGGGTACGGATGATCATCGAACTCGGGCATTTTTCGATCATTCTCGCTCTTTGCGTCGCGGTGATGCAGAGCGGTTTCTCGCTCGAAGGCGCGCGCCGGAACGAATGGAACATGATGGCGGCCGGGCGCATGGCGGCGCTGGCGCAGTTCGTCCTGATCGCGTTGGCCTTCGCCACCCTGGTGCACGCTTACGTGACCTCCGATTTCTCGGTTTTGAACGTAGCCCAGAACAGCCACACGGATAAGCCGCTGCTCTATCAATTGAGCGGCGTATGGGGCAATCACGAAGGGTCGATGGTTTTGTGGGTTCTGATCCTGTCGCTCTACGGGGCGGCGGTGAGCTGGTTCGGGAACTCCATGCCGCCGCGGCTGTGCGCGCGGGTGATCGGGGTGATGGGACTGATCGGGATCGGGTTTTTGCTGTTCATCCTGCTGACCTCGAACCCGTTCCTGCGGCTCGATCCGGCGCCGGCGAACGGCGAGGGCTTGAACCCGATTCTGCAGGACCCGGGCCTGGCGTTTCATCCGCCCTTCCTCTATCTGGGCTATGTCGGCAACGCGGTGAGCTTCGCCTTCGCGGTGGCGGCGCTGATCGAGGGCCGGGTGGACGCGGCCTGGGCGCGCTGGGTCAGGCCCTGGACGCTGGCCTCGTGGTGCTGTCTGACCCTGGGCATATCCATGGGCAGCTGGTGGGCCTATTACACGCTGGGTTGGGGCGGCTGGTGGTTCTGGGACCCGGTCGAGAACGCCTCGCTCATGCCGTGGCTGGCCTCGACCGCGCTCATCCATTCGGCGATCGTGGTCGAGCGCCGCGACACGCTCAAGAGCTGGGCGGTGCTGCTGGCGATCCTGACCTTCTCGCTCTCGCTGGTCGGCACCTTCCTGGTGCGCTCGGGCGTGCTGACCTCGGTGCACGCCTTCGCGCTCGACCCCAAGCGCGGGGTGTTCATCCTGTTGCTGCTGCTGATCACCATCGGCGGCTCGCTCACGCTTTACGCCTGGCGGGCGCCACGCCTCGAACCCGGCGGCGTGTTCGCCCCGGTCTCGCGCGAGGGCGCGCTGCTGTTGAACAACTTGATTCTGGCGAGCTGCGCCGCCACCGTCTTCATCGGCACGCTGTATCCATTGTTCCTGGACGCGGTGGGCGGACCCAAGCTGTCGGTGGGTTACCCCTTCTTCAACCGGACCTTCGTGCCGCTGATGATCCCGCTGCTGATCGCCATTGCCGTGGGGCCGATGCTGGCCTGGAAGCGCGGCGATCTCCTGGGCGCGTTGCAGCGGCTGTGGGCGGCTTTCGCGGTGGCGATTGTCGTCATTCTGATCCTGTTCTACGTCACCTCGGGCGGGCCGGTGCTGGCGGTGCTCGGGCTCGGGCTCGCGACCTGGGTCGGGATGGGCGCGCTGGTGGAGTTGACCGAGCGCTTGCGGATTTTCCGTTCGCCCTGGCGTGAAACCTGGCGCCGCGCACTCAACTATCCGCGATCTTCCTACGGCATGACGATCGCGCATTTCGGGATGGCCGTCACCGTCGCCGGCTTGGCCGCTTCCGCGTTCGAGCAGGAGCGCATCCAGATGCTTCATGTAGGCCAGGAAGAGACCATCGCCGGCTACGTCTTGCGCTTCGACAGTATCGGCAAACGGGACGGCGAAAATTATCACCGCCGACGCGGCGGAATTCACCCTGCTCAAGGGCGGCCAGGTGGTGGCGGAACTGAAGCCGGAGCGGCGCTTCTTCCCGTTGCAGCAACAGACCGTCGCCAAGACCGCGATCCATACCAATCTCGTGTCCGACTTCTACCTGGCCTTGGGCGATCCCGACAATCAGGGCGGCTGGGCGGTGCGCGCCTATTGGAAGCCGCTCGTCCCGTTCATCTGGATCGGGGGCGTTTTCATGGCCTTTGGCGGCGCCGTCAGTCTATCGGACCGGCGCTGGCGGGTCGGCGTGGCGGCGCGGCGCATGGTCAAGGGTGCGTTGCCGGCCGGCGGAGGAAGCGCGTGAACTTTCGCCGTGCGTTTTTCCTGCTGCCTCTGGTTCTGTTCCTGGTGTTGGCGGCCTATTTCTGGCGCGGCCTTTCCCCGGATTACGACCCCCAGACTCTCCCATCGGCGATGATCGACAAGCCGGAGCCGGTCTTCAGCCTGGCGACGCTGGGGAATTCGGGCACCTTGACCACGGACGACATGAAAGGCCAGGTGGTGCTGGTCAATTTTTTCGCCTCGTGGTGCGTGCCCTGCCGCGAAGAGCACGCCACGCTGATGCAATTCGCGCGCGACAACGCCGTGCCGCTTTACGGCATCGCCTACAAGGACAAGCCCGCGGACGCGGCCAAGTTCCTGCAATCCCTCGGCGATCCGTATAAGCGCGTCGGCCTGGACGAAAGCGGCCGCACCGGCATCGATTTCGGCGTCTACGGCGTGCCCGAGACCTACGCCATCGACCGGCAAGGGCGCATCCGCTGGCGCCATGTCGGGCCGCTCGACGCCAATGCCGTCGCCAAGGAACTCAATCCCCTGCTGCGCGAGCTGGGCGCATCGTGAGGCGCGTTCTCGCATGGGGGCTTCTGCTGGCGCTTCTGGCGGCGCCCGGCGCGGGCGCGGTCGAGCCCGGCGAGATGCTTTCCAATACGGTTCTGGAGGCCCGCGCCCAAGCCATCGGCAAGGAACTGCGCTGCCTGGTCTGCCAGAATGAATCGATCGAGGATTCCGGGGCCGATCTGGCTCATGATCTGCGCGTGTTGCTGCGCCAGCGTCTCGTCGCCGGCGACACCGACCAGCAGGCGATCCAATACATCGTCGACCGCTACGGCGATTTCGTCCTGCTCAAGCCGCCGGTCGAACCCGCGACCTGGGTGCTCTGGTTCTCGCCCTTCGCCATTCTGATCCTCGGCGGCGCGGGCATCTGGCTCTATCTGCGCCGGCGCGGCACCGGCATGGTAAGCGGCGACCGGCCTTTGACGCCCGAGGAACAACGCGAACTCGACCGGCTTTTGCACGAGGACCAATGATTTTCACCCTTATCCTTCTGTTCATCATAGCGATCGTGCTCGCTGCGGTGCTTTGGCCGTTGTGGCGGCGTTCGACCGGGGGCGCCGCGCGTGGCCGGTACGACCGCGCGATCTATCGCGACCAGCTCAAGGAGATCGAGCGCGACGTGGCGCGCGGCATCGTCCAGCCCGCCGATGCCGACCAGGCCCGGCGCGAGATCGAACGCCGCATTCTTGCGGCGGCGGATGAGCCCGATGCCCTGCCGCCGAGCGCGCCGAAGCCTCGCCTCGCCGTCATCGTGGCGGCGGCGGCGGCGGTAAGCGTCTTCGCGATTTACGTTCTGTTTGGCGCGCCGGATCTGCCCGACCAGCCCTTCGCCCACCGCGCCATGCCGACGGGGCATGACACGGCGCAGATCCAAGGCATGGTTGACAGCCTGGCCGCGCGGCTGCAGCAGCAACCCGGCGATTTCGACGGCTGGGTGATGCTCGGCCGCTCCTACAACGTGCTGGGCGACAGCGCCAAGGCCGCCGACGCCTATGAGCACGCCCATGCGCTCAAGCCCGACGACGCGACCGTCGCGATGAACGAGGCGGCCGCGCTGCTCGCCGACCAGAAGTCCGAAGACCCGATCCCGGCTCGCGTGGTGGGGCTGCTCAGGACGGTCGAAAAGAGCCAGCCGGACCAGCCGATGGCGCTGTGGTTCCTCGGCATGGCGGCGGCGCAGCAGCGCGATTTCTCGACCGCCCGCCAATACTGGCGGCATTTGCTCGACGTCATCCCCGCGGACGCGCCCGAGCGTAAGACGGTCAATGACGCCTTAGCCGAGCTTCAAGGGAAGTAATCCCGCCCCATCCGCCGGTGTTCACACCGCCGGCGCGTGAGTCGCCGTCTTTACCTGCGCGGCGTCGAACACCTGCGCCACCTTGCGCACGAACGGGCGCATGGCTTCGGGCACGGCGATGGTGTCGCCGGAGATGCGCACAAGACCTTCTTCCGCCAACGCGCCGAGCGCCGCGCGCTCGCGACCGAAATCCATGCCGGGAACGTCATGCGCCAGGACCGCCGCCCGGAGGTCGACCGTAAGGTCGCACATCAGCCGCTCGATGACATCGGCGCGCAGCCGGTCCTCGGGCGAAAGCGCGAAGCCGCGGACGACTGGCCAGGCGCCCGGCCGCGACCGTTTCCTGGTAGGCGCCGATGCGCGGCGTATTCTGGATATAACCCTGCGGCAGACGGCCAATCGACGACGCGCCGAAACCCAGCAGCGCATCGGCCTGATCCGTCGTGTATCCTTGAAAATTCCGCCGCAGCTTTCCGGCGTCGAGCGCCCGCGTCATGGCGTCGCCGGGCTTGGCGAAATGATCGAGACCGATCCGGCGATAGCCCGCGGCAACGAGCGCTTCGGCAATCGTTTCGGCCTGGTCAAACCGCATCGTGGCGTCCGGCAGCGCCAATTCATCGAGGTGCCGCTGATGCAGCTTCAGCGACGGCACATGGGCATAACCGAAAACCGAGATCCGGTCGGGCTCGAGCGCGACGACGCGCTCCACCGTGCTTTCGCAGGATGCGATGGTTTGGTGCGGCAGACCGTAGATGAGATCGGCATTAAGGGCGGGGATGCCGGCCGCGCGCAGGTGACGAACCGCGGCCTCGGTGATCTCGGCGCTCTGGACCCGGTGAATGGCCCGCTGCACGACGGGATCGAAGGTCTGTATGCCCAGGCTCGCGCGCGTGAAGCCGCATTCGCCCAGCGCGTGCGCCATGCCGGGCGTCAAGGTGCGCGGATCGATTTCGATCGCCAGTTCCGCGCCATCCTCGTAACGGAAGCTGCGGCGGACCGCCGCCAGCACGCGATTCAGCGCGGAAGAGCCGATGACGGTCGGCGTGCCGCCGCCCCAATGAAGATGGGATATCCGCAGATGCCCCGGCACCAGCGACGCCACGATGTCGATTTCGGCGATGAGCGTTTCGACATAACGGATGATCGCCGTATCATCCGCGGGAATCTTGGTATGGCAGCCGCAGTACCAACACAGCGAACGGCAATAGGGCACGTGAAAATAAAGCGACGCCCTTGCATCCGGGGCCAGAGCGCCGAGCCATTCGCGCGCTTGCGCCTCGCCGATATCCGGCGTGAAGAAGGGCGCCGTCGGATAGCTGGTGTAGCGCGGTATGCGCTCGCCGGCATAGCGGAGAAACCCGGGGGGCAGTGCGGTCGCCATGGCGCGCTCAGAACGCAGGCAAAGCGGGTTCGGCATTCGGCGTCACGCCGATGCCTTCGACTTCGACCAGCCAATCCGGCCGGCAAACCGCGCCCTGAACGATCAGGACGGGCAATCCCGGAAAGCGGTCGGCGAGATATTCGTCGACGCGCGCATAATCGGTCGGGTCCCTGAGATAGACCAGCAGATGCATCAGGTCGGCCAGGCCGGCCGCGCCCGAGTGCAAAAGCGCGGCGACATTGCCAAGCGCCCGTTCCAGCTGGCGCAACACATCGCCCCGGTGCATGACGCGGCCGGCATTATCGATGCTCGCGGTTCCCGAGATGAAATGATGCGCGCGGTCGGAATACGCGACGCGCGTGCCGCGCTCGAAGGTGACCTTGTAATCCGCCGTCGGGCACAGACGGTCGAAATCGTTGAGATAGGATATCTGTCCCGGCTCCAGATCGAGGATGGAATACGCGTCCATGGCGACCAGGTCGTAGCGGTGCGCGCACGCGCCCTCGATGCCGGTGCTGGCGATGAAATGCGTGTCGCGGGTCAAGCCGTTCCGCGCGAACAACGCGCGCCGGCTGTCCACCATGCCCTGGTAGAACACGTCGACATCCTTGAGATAAATCCAGGTGCGAACGCAGTGGTCGCGCAGATTGGCGCCCTCGCCGTCGAGGGTATCGATCAGTTCGCCGAAGATTTTGTCGGTCTGCGCGGCCGACGAGCCGGATACTTCGTGGTCGTCGGTGCAGAGGCGCGTGCTCCACAGATGGCGGCGTCCGTTTTTCTCGATCAACAGGTGCTTGGGCGAAAGACGGCGCCGGACGAGCGGTTTGCCGCCGTCGACATGATACGCGAGCAGCGCCAGTTTCGCGCCGGACAGCGGCGCCTGCTGCACGATGGAGGTGGCGACCGGATTGTCGGGAGGATCGAGCGCGAGGCCGCTATTGCGTATCAGCGGAGCTTGGTTGAGCACGTCGCTCAGGAAGATGCGCCGGAATACCGCGGTATCGGGAGCCAGGCCGAGCGAGCGGCGGGCCGCCGTGTAACGTTCCTCGACGAATCCGATCTGCATGTTCAGATCGAGGTCCGAGGGAACCACCACCGCGATGAAATGTTCGGCGCCTCCTTTGGCGCCGTAGAAACTCTTGGTGGTGAAGCCGCGATCGGCTTGTGCCGAATGGCCGCCGGCAACGCGCAAGTCGTACATGAACCGCGAAACTCCTACTCCAGGGTGATCGGCCGGTCGGGAAATGCAAGCTGGTCGCGGTCGCGCCAGCTTGGCCGGACGTAGTTGATCTCCATCAGGCGGCGCACGCCGTCGATCGGGCGGCGGTCGAAGCCGTGCCAGGTATTGGGGCCCGGGACGAAAATCACCGCGCTGTTGAATTCCGCCGAGGTGCGGCCGATCCATTTCTTCTGGTCGTCGTAGATGTCGGTGCCCCATTCCTTCGCCTCGGGACCGGTGCAGAAATAGATCACCATCGAGAACAGCTTTTCGGGGATGTCGCGGTGCGGCTCGAGCCACGCGCCGTCGGTGTCCTGGATGTATTCCATGCGCAAAAAGCCGCCGGCGACCTTGATCGCGCAGACTTCCTCGAACAGCCGCGCGATCTCCGGACGCTGCATCGCTTCGGCGAATTGCGCGCAAACCGGAAAACGCGAACGCAGCCGCGGCGTGAAGAAAGTCCGCTTGCCGTTGTCGCGGTCGCGCACGCCTTCATTGTCGCCGACCAGCGGCGGCGCGATCGGCAGCAGGAGAACGCCGACCGCGAGGCTTTCGGGCAGAACCGCGTCGAGATTCCAATGGCGGTACGGCCGGTCGTCGCGGCGGGCCTGCCGCAGGGCGCGGCCGAAATGCCGGGCTATCGCGGCCGCATCGGGCACGGGAGGAAAATCCGCGGCCGCGCGCTCCGGCGCCAGACGCGTTGCGGCGTCCGTCACCGCGGCGCCCACTCGATCGCCTTGCGCAGGAGCGGAACCGACTTGGCGAAGGCGCTGACGCTGTGGCGCAGATATTCGCGCCGGACATACCAGTCCGAATCCACGTAGCACAGTTGCAGGCTCATGCGCTGCCCCTTCTGGGGCAGAAAGCCGTGCCAGGAATGGTCGCAGACGCGGAACATGAGCATCCGCCCGAATTCCGGCGCGAATTCGAAGGCGTAGTCGCTGCGATCGGAACTCCGCAACACGCGCAACCGGCCCTTTTCGTAGGGCCATTCGCGGCTGAACCCGACCAGCACAGTGACGATCTTGTGCTTGGAATCGGGGTGCGCATAGCCTTCGTTGTAATGGCCGGTGGTGTTGCCCATCATCACGATGACCGGCGGACAGGCGCTCAGATCCATGTCGAATTTTTTCTCGACGATTTTACGGAAGCGCTCGCTGAGCAGATCGCTGACCGCGTCTCCGAAACGCTTCCCATAACGCAGGCTGGGCAAGCCGTAGCTGCCGCGGTCGGGGATGGGCGGCGCATCGGCCAGCACCTCGTCCTTGTAACGCTGCGGGATCGCGTGTTCGACGAATGTGAAATCGTAGGGATCATGCCGCACATCCGCGGCGGCAATCGCCTTCTCATCGAGCAACGCAAACGGACGATCAAGCGTCAGCGGGAATGATTGGTCCAACATTCTGCCCTCCATCAATCTGTATTTATCGTACGGTAAATTAACGCCGATGGAGTGGGGGCAAATTGCCGCAGTTCCGTGGCCGCGGGCGAGCATCCGGTTTCGGGCTTGGCTCCGCGCCGCGATCGGCTGTGACTTAATGCCGCAGCGCCGCGGCGGCCAACGCTCCCGAGCGCCAGGCGGTCAGTGAGGCAGCGGCCGCGCTTGCAGAGCCGTGATCTCGCCCGCTATCGGTTCGGGCACGGCCGGGTAGCGATAGCGCCCGAGCGTCATGATCAGAACACAGGCGACCGCCAACAGAGCCTCGAACAGCGCGAAGCCGGGCGTGTAGCTGTGCATCAGCTGGAAGCACCAGCCGAGGATGCTCGCGCCCACGGCGTTACCCAGCAGCACCGGCCCGAACATGAATCCGTGGAGGCTGCCGAAGAAACGAACGCCGAAATAGCGGCTGATGATGAACGACATCAGATCGATCTCGGCGCCGATTCCGAGCCCGAGCAGAACGGTTCCAATGAGCGGCGAAGCCATGCCGGTCGCGAGAATGGCGATTCCAACCATCGGCGAGATCAGGAAGATGAGCGCGATATAGGGCGCGAAGATCTTGTCGATGAAATAGCCGGCGACGACCCGGCCGCCGATGAGCGCAAGGCCCGCCGCCGAAAGCGCGCCGATGGCCACGCCGACGGGAATGCCGCGGTCGGTGAGCAGCGGCACGACGTGAATGAGCGTTCCGTTGATCGTCGTCGCGGCGAAAAAGAAGGTGAGCATCATGGCCCAATAACGCCAGGTGCGGATCGCCTCGGCAAAGCCGATGCCCGGAAGCGAGGATATCTCGCGCGCGGCGTGATGCGACGCCCGCGCCGCTTCGGCCCTGGGATGCTCGCGCACGAACAGCGCAACCGGCAGAAAAGCCAGGACGAGGATCGTGACGCCGAGCCCGACATAGCCCATGCGCCAGCCGAAATTTCCGATCAGCGCGTTCGAGATTTGCGGGATCAGCGCGGTCCCGAGCCCGACCCCGGCGAGCGCCAGGCCGAGCGCCAGGCCGCGCTGCCGGTCGAACCATTCGGTGATCACCTTGCAATAGGCGGTGGGGGTCTGCCCCACAGACATGACGCCGGAGATCGCGAACAACAGTAAGAGCATGGTGGTCGAAGCCGTGAGCAACGACAAAGCCGCGGTCGCGCAGGCGAACAGCGCGATCGATCCCAGCAGCATGGGACGGACGCCAAACCGGTCCACCAGCCGGCCGAAGAACGGTATCATCAGCGCCGTTACCACCGAGGATAGGCCGATCGCGCTGGAGATTTCGCCGCGCCCGAAGCCAAGCTCCTGCGCCACCGGCTTCAAGAATACGCCGGCGGCGAAGACGTTGATCGAGCCTTGCCCGACGATGAGACCCAATATGGAGGCGAAGACGATCCACCACCGGTTCCAGGAATGATGCGTCGCGGCCATGGTTTCCTCCGTTTATCGGTGTTGCATTTCCAACGGTCCCGCCCCTGCCCGTTGACTGCGCCGGCCTCAGCGCGCCGCGACGCCAGCCTTATGGAACGACGATGACCGCGTGCGCGTTGCAGCTTGTATTCCATACATGACAAACTCCCGGACGAGGCAGAAGTGCCACGCGGCGCCATTACTTAGAGAAATAATCCGCCATTCCGGCATTGATTTAGATCAACCGGTGTCCATGGCGGGACCGCACGGTACGCTCGATGCCCGCGAAGCAAGCGAGAACGATTATTACCCGGCGTTTGCCGAAGCGGATGGAAGCGGGTACGACAAGGGGCGCGGCGGGGGGACATGCGGCGATTTCTGACCCATGAAGACACCATCCTTGGGCTTGTCACCCTGTTGCTGATCGCGCCGTTCTTCGTCTTCCGCGACCTGCCGCTTTACGACCTGCCCGATCACATCGCCCGCCAGCACATACTCTTCGGCGAGGGCGCGCCCGGGGCCGCGCAATATTACGAAGCACATTGGCGGCTGTTGCCCAATCTGGCGATGGAAGGATTCGTCTTTCTGTTCCACCGCTTGATCGGAGTCGAAGGCGCCGTGCGCCTGTTCCTGGCATTGACGGCGGCGCAACTTTTCTGGGGCGCGCTGGCGGTCAACCGAGCGCTGCACGGCAAGATTTCGCGCCTCGGCGTTCTGACCGCCCTCTTCGTCTACAACGGCCCGTTCATGCTGGGATTCGCCAATCTGTGCTTCGGCCTAGGCATGGCGCTGTGGGTATTCGCGCTGTGGATAAGCTGGCGCGATCGGGCCTGGGCCCTGCCCGTCTTCGCCGCGCTGGCGAGCCTGATTCTGGTCGCGCATCTCTTCGCCTTCGCCGTCTATGCGCTGGTGGTCCTGGCTTACGAGGCCGGGTTGCTGCTCAAGACCAGACGGCGGGCATGGAAATCCCATTTGCCCGACCGGCTGCCGCTGCTGCATCTGCTGGCGCCGCTGGCGATTTATTGGGGGCTGATGCCGCGCGAGGTCACGGCGGGCGGCTTCTACTACGCGCCGTTGCTGCTGAAATTCGCCGAGCTGCGCAGCGCCGTGGGATTCTACAATCCCCTTTTCGATTCCCTGTCGCTGCTGGTGTTGCTGCTCTTCTCGCTCGCGGTGCTGCGGCGGATCGAGATCGACCGCGATCTGGTTCTACCGCTGGCCGTGCTCGTTCTCGCCTATGTCCTGCTGCCGCATCAATTGGGCGAAGGCACTTTCGTCGATTACCGCATGCCCGCCATGGCGGCGCTGCTGCTGGCCGGATCGCTCGATTGGCGCGTGGGGGCGGCGCCCCGCCGGCGCAGCGTCGAGGCCTTCATCCTGGCGCTGTTCCTGCTGCGCTGGGGCATGACCGTGGTGCAATGGCAAAGCTGGCAGGAGGATTACGCCCAATACCGCGCCGCCTTCGCCCAATTGCCCGAGGGCGCGAAGCTGCTGCCGCTGTCGGCCGATCCCGATCTGGTCGAGCCCGAACAGCATCCGCCGCTGGCGCACATGGCCGCGCTCGCCGTCACGCTGCGCGGCGCGCTCATCCCTTCGCTCTTCGCCGATCTTGGGCATCAATTACTGGTCTATCGCGAACCCTATCGCGATCTTGCGACCCAGCTGCCGTCGGCGGCGTTGGCGCCTTATTTCGATTACGTGCTGTTGATCCGGCCGGAGGAGATGGCGGCCCCGCCGGCCTATGACGAGATCGCGCGCGGCCGGACCTTCGTGCTCGGCCGGCTGAAACACTGAGCCTTATTGGGCGGCGACGCGGAAGCGGCGGCTGGGGTTCCTGACCCGCGGCTGGATGCGCACCGGCGCTTCGGCCGGCGGCATTTCGCCCGGCGCGGGCGGCGCCACCGGCAGCGACATGCCGACATGGGTCCCTTCGCCCGGCTTGCTGTCGATGTGAAAGGTGCCGCCCAACAGCTCGACGAATTTCTTGGCCAGCGGCAGGCCCAGCCCGGTGCCCTCGTGCTTGCGGGCCAGGGAGGAATCGACCTGGCCGAACGGCGCCAACGCCGTCGGCATGTCCTGTTCGGCTATGCCGACGCCGGTATCGGCCACTTCGAGCGCGACCTTGTTGAGGATGCGGCGCGCGGTGACGGTGATGGATCCGCCCGCCGGCGTGAATTTGATCGCGTTCGAAAGCAGGTTCAACAGCACCTGCTTGATGCGGCGCCGGTCGGAAACCATGGTGCCGAGTTCGGGCGCGATGTCGAGATGGATCGCCAGCCCGGCCGAGGCGGCGCGTTCTTCCACCATGGCCATGGTCTGCTCCAGCATCTCCTTGATGGCGAATTCCTCGCGATCGAGCGGCACGCTGCCGGTCTCGGTCTTGGCCATGTCGAGGATGTCGTTGACGATCGACAAGAGATGCGTGCCCGAGGCGTGAATGTTGGTGACGTAATCCCGATAGGCCGGCACCGCCACCGGACCCAACAGCTCGCTCTTCATGATCTCCGAGAAGCCGATGACGGCGTTCAGGGGTGTGCGCAGCTCGTGGCTCATGGCGGCCAGGAAGTCGCTTTTCGACTGGTTGGCGGCTTCGCTGCGCGCCACCGCGGCGGCCAGCTTGAGATTGGCCTCGTTCTGGCGGCTCGCGGTGCGGTTGGTGCGCGAGACGATCCAGATCAGCCCGCAATACGTGACCGCGAAGGCGATCCAGATGAGCAGCATGACGCTGCGGTGATAGCTGTCGAGCTCGGCGAAATCCGCGGTCACGTCGGTATCGATCTGGAAGACCGCGACCACCTTGCCGGGTTCCGCCGGATCGAAGGCCGGCACGTAACTGGCGACGATGTCGCGCCCGCCTCCTTGCATGCGGCTGCCGGCGCGGCCGGACCAGGCCTGCTGGAACGCGGCCCCGTCGCCGCCGGCCTGGCCGACGGCGGAGGATTCGGTCGAGAAAATGGCGCGGCCGTCGCGGTCGAGAATGTCGAGCCGCACCACCGGCGAGCCGGATATCAGCTTCAAGGCCTTGGCGCGGAGATCGGCGTAGGCGGGATTGGCGGCGATGTCGCCCGAGGCCTGCCCTTCGTCGGCCTCGGTGGCGGGTGAAAGCGCCTGGAAATCGGGCAAGGTGGCGTTGGCGATGATTTGCGCCAGCGCTGCGTTGTTGCGCTCGGCCATCGCGCCCACTTGGTTAACGGTGTAAAGCCGGTGCGCGTAGGAAATGACCAAAACCGCGGTCAACATCACGACCGCGCTCAGCACGGCGAAGGTTAAAGTGGGCTTGCGCATGAACCGGGTCCGGCCCCTCGTTGGTATAGGGACCAATCTAGCCGCGTAATGGTTTCCCAAAACTTACGGCCGGCGCAATTGTTAGTGGAAATTAAGGGATATTAACCGAGCTCCGCTGCGGGGTTACGGAATAACGCCGGCCGGCTAGCGCAAACTGGCGTTCAGCTTCTGCAACGCCGCGTTGCCGGGCACCAGCTCGGAATCGGCCAGCTCGTTCAGCGGCTTCTCCACCGTCTCGAAATGATCGTGCAGATCGTGCGCCTCGGGCTCGACATAGAGCAGGCCGGTGACGATCTCGCCCGCGGCGTGGCGCTGCTGGAGATAGGTCATGGCCTGGATGCGGTCCTGCGGATCGTAATCGGCGTGCAGCTTGCGGAAACGCAGCACCGAGCCGTCATGCTGTGTGATGGTCTCGACCGTGCCGGGCGCGTAATCGGCGGTGATCGGCGCGCGCGCCTCGATGATGTCGAGCCGGTTCACCAATTCATTGTGCTCGCGCACGTAATCGAAGCTCTTGGTCGAGCCCACGTGGTTGTTGAAGGCGACGCAAGGCGAGATCACGTCGATGAAGGAGGCGCCGTGGTGGCGGATGGCGCCGGCGATCAGCGGCACCAACTGCGCCTTGTCGCCGGAGAAGCTGCGCGCGACGAAGGTCGCACCCAGTTGCAACGCCATGCCGATCAGGTCGATCGGCTCGTCCATGTTCAAGACGCCGCGCTTGCTCTTCGAACCCTTGTCGCTGGTGGCCGAGAACTGGCCCTTGGTGAGGCCGTAGACGCCGTTATTTTCGACGATATAGACCATGTTGACGCCGCGCCGGAGCACGTGGGCGAACTGCCCGATGCCGATCGAGGCGCTGTCGCCGTCGCCCGACACGCCCATGTAGATGAGATCGCGGTTGGCGAGATTGGCGCCGGTCAGCACCGACGGCATGCGTCCGTGGACCGAGTTGAACCCGTGCGAATTGCCCAGGAAATACGTGGGCGTCTTGGACGAGCAGCCGATGCCCGACAGCTTGGCGATGCGGTGCGGCTGCAGATCGAGATCGAAACAGGCTTGGATGATCGCGGCGCTGATCGAATCATGGCCGCAACCGGCGCAGAGCGTCGACACCGCGCCTTCATAGTCGCGGTGGGTGAATCCCAGCTTGTTGACCGGCAGACCGGGGTGATGAAGCTTGGGCTTGGCGATGTAGGTCATGACGCCACCTCTCGCAGCGGTTTTTCGGCGCGCAGCAGCGCGGAGATCGCGCCGCTGATGAAACGTTCGGTGATCGGCGTGCCGTCGTAATGCAGCACCGGGACGAGCTTGGCGGGATCGACGCCGCCTTCGGTCACGATCAGCGTCCGCAATTGCGCGTCGCGGTTCTGCTCGACCACGAAGACCTGCTCGTGCGCGGCGATGAAGTCGAGCACTTCCTTGGCGAAGGGAAAGCCCCTGATCCGCAGCGCATCGAGATGGATCCCCTGCCCTTCCAGCGCCACGAGCGCCTCGCGCATCGCCGCCGAGGTCGAGCCGAAATATATCGCGCCGCGCCTGGTCTTCTGCTTGGCGTCGGTGCGCAACGGCGCCGGCACCAGCTTCTTCGCGGTCTCGAACTTGCGCAACAGCCGCTGCATGTTGTCGACATAGGCCGGGCCTTCCTCGGTATAGCGCGCATAGCGGTCGCGCGAGGTGCCGCGGGTGAAATACACGCCCTTGGTCGGGTGCGTGCCGGGATATGTGCGATAGGGAATGCCGTCGCCGTCGACGTCGAGATAACGGCCGAACTCCTTGGCCGCATCGAGATCGGCGGCGCTCATCACCTTGCCGCGGTCGAGCCGCCGCGTGTCGTCCCAGGCGAAGGGCTTCGACAGCCACTCGTTCATGCCGATGTCGAGATCGAGCATGACGAACACCGGCGTTTGCAGCCGGTCGGCGAGATCCAAGGCCAGCGCGCCCATCTCGAAGCATTCATGGGGATCTTCCGGGAAGAGCAGCACGTGCTTGGTGTCGCCGTGGCTGGCATAGGCGGCCGAGAGAATATCGGCCTGCTGGGTGCGCGTCGGCATGCCGGTCGACGGCCCCGCCCGTTGGACGTCGAACACCACCGCCGGAATTTCCGCGAAATAGGCCAAGCCCAGGAATTCCTGCATCAGCGAAAGGCCCGGGCCGGACGTGCAGGTGAAGGCGCGCGCGCCGTTCCACGCCGCGCCGATGACGATGCCGATCGACGCCAGCTCGTCCTCGGCCTGGACCACGGCATAGCGATGCTTGCCGGTCGCCGGATCGACGCGGTAGCGCCGGCAATGGCGCTCGAACGCCTCGGCCATCGAGGTCGACGGCGTGATCGGATACCACGCCGCCACCGTGGCGCCGCCATAGACCGCGCCCAGCGCGGCGGCGTTATTGCCCTCGATGAAGATGCGGTCGCCCACCGCGTCGGCGCGCTTGACCTTGAGACCGATCGGCTTGAGATGCTTCAACGCGTAATCGTGGCCCAGATGCAGCGCCTCGATATTGGGCGTCAGCAGCTTCTCCTTGCCCTGGTATTGCTCGCCGATCAGATTCTCGACCGCCGGCAATTCCACGCCGAGCAGCGCCGCCAGCGATCCCACATAGATGATGTTCTTGAACAGCTGCCTTTGGCGCGGATCGGTGTATTTCTGGTTGCAGATCTCCGTCAACGGCATGCCGATGACGTTGACGTCGTCGCGGAACTTGGAAGGCGGCATCGGCTTGGTCGAGTCATAGAAGAGATAACCGCCGGGATCGATCGAGGCCACGTCCTGCGCCCAGGTCTGCGGGTTCATGGCCACCATCAGATCGACGCCGCCGCGCCGGCCCAAATGCCCGGCTTCGGAAACGCGAACCTCGTACCAGGTCGGCAGGCCCTGGATGTTCGAGGGAAAGATGTTGCGCGTCGCCACCGGCACGCCCATGCGGAGGATGGACTTCGCGAACAGCAGATTGGCCGAGGCCGAGCCCGAACCGTTGACGTTGGCGAATTTGACGACGAAGTCGTTGGTGCTGTTTATCGGGTTCGGCATGCGGGTCCGGCCAGGGTCATGTCCAACAGGAATTTCTGCATGTCCCACGCGCCGGTGGGACAGCGTTCGGCGCACAGGCCGCAATGCAGGCAGACGTCCTCGTCCTTCGCCATGATGCGGCCGGTCTTGAGCGTGCCCGATACGTACAAGTCTTGCGACTCATTCTTCGCGGGCGCGCTGAGCCGCTGGCGCAGCTCGCCCTCCTCGCCATTGGCGGTGAAGGTGATGCAATCCATCGGGCAGATATCGACGCAGGCGTCGCATTCGATGCACAAGGGCGCGTTGAACACCGTCTGAATGTCGCAATTGAGGCAGCGTTCGGCCTCGAGATAACCGAGCTTTTGATCGAAGCCCAGCTCCACCTCGATGCGCACGTCCTTGAGCGCCAGTTCCTTGTCGCGGTGCGGCACCCGGTAGCGCAGGTCGTTGGAGATGTCGTTGTCGTAGCTCCATTCGTGGATGCCCATCTTCTGGCTGATGCGCGCCACGTCAGGCGGCGGGCGCGCGGATATGTCCTCGCCGTGGAGCAGCTTGTCGATCGAGATCGCCGCGTCGTGGCCGTGCGCCACCGCCCAGATGATGTTCTTGGGGCCGAAGGCGGCGTCGCCGCCGAAGAACACCTTGGGATGGGTCGAGCGCATGGTCTTGGGATCGACCTTGGGCATGTCCCACTTGTCGAATTCGATGCCGATGTCGCGCTCGATCCAGGGAAAGGCGTTCTCCTGGCCCACCGCCACCAGCACGTCGTCGCAGTCGTAATGCGGGTCGGGCTCGCCGGTGGGCACCAGGCTGCGCTTGCCCTTGTCGTCGTATACGGCCTTGACCTTCTCGAAGGTGACGCCGGTGAGCTTGCCCTTGTTATGGGTGAATTCCTTGGGCACGAGATAGTTGATGATCGGGATGTCCTCGTGCATCGCGTCTTCTTTTTCCCACGGGCTCGCCTTCATCTCCTCGAAGCCCGAACGCACGATCACCTTCACGTCCTCGCCGCCCAAGCGGCGCGAGGTGCGGCAGCAATCCATCGCGGTGTTGCCGCCGCCCAGCACGATCACGCGCTTGCCGATCCTGTCGACATGGCCGAAGGACACGCTGGAAAGCCAATCGAGGCCGATATGGATGTGGGCCTTGGCCTCTTGCCGGCCGGGAATGTCGAGCTCGCGGCCCCTGGGCGCGCCCGAACCGACGAAGATGGCGTCGTAATTCTCGGCCAGCAGCGCCTTCAGGCTGTCGATGCGTTTTCCCAGGCGCAGTTCCATCCCGCCGATGCCGGTGATGTAGGCGATTTCCTCGTCGGTGACGCTTTCGGGCAGGCGGAAGCGCGGGATCTGGCGTCCGCATCATGCCGCCCGCCTTGGGGTCGCCGTCATAGATGACGATGTGATAGCCGAGCGGCGCCAAATCGCGCGCCACGGTGAGCGAGGCCGGCCCGGCGCCGATCAGCGCCACGCGCTTGCCGTTGCTCTTGGCCGGCGCCTTGGGCAGGCGGTTGGTGATGTCGTCCTTGTTGTCGGCCGCGACGCGCTTCAGGCGGCAGATCGCCACCGGTTCCTTCTCCACCCGGCCGCGCCGGCAGGCGGGCTCGCAGGGACGGTCGCAGGTGCGGCCCAGGATTCCCGGGAAGACATTGGAGTGCCAGTTCACCATGTAGGCGTCGCTGTAACGCCCGGCGGCGATCAGCCGGATGTATTCCGGCACCGGCGTGTGCGCCGGGCAGGCCCATTGGCAATCGACCACCTTATGAAAATAATCGGGCACGCCGATATTGGTGGGCTGCAAACCGAACTCTCCCCCTGCCTACTCTGCCACCAACACCGAACCGCACTCCCGTTTGCACAACGTCCGCTCCGCGCGTTTCTTCCGCGCTCTCACTCGCGGTCGCCCGCACCCGCCTCGACTTCAAGCGCCTGGGCGATGCCTTCGAGCTCGCGCGCCACCTCGGGCACCGCCGTCAACTCCGCCAACTCGCGGCACCGCCGCGCCAGGCCGTGAAGCCTCTCGGCACGCGTGGCGTGCGCCACACCCGATCCGGAAGAACCGGCCGATCGCGATATCATCGCGTCCTCCTTGGTATTGCCTCGTCTTGCGCGTGCGAGGCTTGGCCAATTAGGGCGTCAGATTGCCCCAACCCCCATCGCGGTGCAACATCGCACGCGCCGCCAAGACCCTAAATTCTTGGGGTTTTTGAAGCAGTTAGGGTCCGAGTCTGACCGGTTCCCGTCAACCGGATAGCGCCCGGCTTGGCCGAAGGGGCGGTTCCGGAAGCAGGCCTGCCCACTAAGACCTTGGCATTATTAGCGATTTAGTGACGTTTTTTCGGCAATTTAGATCTGGGGAAATTCCATCAGATCGACGGCTGGGAGAGTTCCGCGTGAATTTACTGCGGTCCTTGTGGCGAGACGAAAGCGGCGTGCAGGCCTTGGAATACGGGGCTGGTTGCGGCGCTCATCGCCATTGTCATCGTCGGCACGCTCCGCAACATCCAGCTCGCCATCACCTCGACGCTCAATATCGTTTCGAGCGCGATGTGATACCCCCGCGTGGGAAAGGGGTGAGTTATCCCCCGCGGCGGAACGGCGCGACTTATCCACGTAATTAACAGGCTTAGCAACGAGTCGTGCTTGATTTTTGCGCTCCGGGCGCCGGAGCGCATGTTAAGGTTTCGTCACAATCCTGTCCGCCCGCGCGTTGGGGGCACCGCACGGAAAGGTCTCGGCATTGGCGCGCCAAAACAAAAATAATAATGCCAAGAAGCGGCCAGACATGCCGCCGCAGAATGGAGCAACACCAGGCACCGGCAGCGCGGTCAACGTGGCGTTGCTGGTGTCGATCCTGTTCGTGCTGGTGCTCGGGATATTCGGCGCCGTCTATTTCGAGAACCGCGGCGGCGGACAAGCCGCCAATCCTCAAACCGCTTCGTCTCCAGCCACGCCGCCTGGCAATTCAGTCCAGAACGTCCCGGCGCAAACGGGTCCGGGGCAAAGCGTCGCCACCGCCAACATACCGCCGCTCAACCAGGTGAACCCCTCTGCCGGCCGCACCACCCCGGCCCCGCTCCAGGCCGCCCAGCCCGGCTACTGGGTGGAATACGCGGCCTATCTCGGCCCGGATTACGCCAAGCTCATGGTCAAGCGGCTCGCGGCGATGGGGATCAAGTCCTATTCCGAGCCGGCGACAGGCGCCGGCGGCAAGCAGTATTACCGCGTGCGTTCCGAGACCGGCGGCGACCGCGATGCCGCCGAGCAGGCCGCGCTCCAGGTCAGCAACGCACTCGATATCTTCCCGGTCGTGCATCGCGACGGCCAGACCCAGGCCGGAGCCGCCGTTTTCAGCGCGCCGATCCCGCCCGCGTCCAGTTCAATGCTAACATATTGGGTTCAATTCGGAGCCTATGACATTGATAATTATGCAAGATTATATGCGACTAAATTGCACGATTCGGGCCTCGACGTGACCATCATTTCCCGCCGGCGGCCGAACGGCCGGATGATCTATTTCGTGCGCTCGCAGCCGCTCAAAACCCCGGAGGAAGCCCGGGCGCTCGCCCAACACAGCCAGCAGCTGGTCGGCGGCGATACCCTGGTCGGGCAAACCGTTCCGGACGGACCCTTTCCGGCTCCGCCTCCCACCCAACATCTCTAATCCCAACATCAATCTGGGCATTTGAAATCATCGTCGGCCCGGTATAGGACGGGCTCATGATTTTGACTCCCATTCCCGAGTCGGAGCTGCCCGAGTCGCTGGCGCGTTTCGACAACTCGCTGTCATCCGAGTCGTCCCGCGCCGTTTTCCGGCGCATCGCCACTGTGGGCAATCCGGCCCGCGCCCCGGCCGAAATCGCTGTTAAGAATCACTTGGAATCAATTGATCTTATAACAAATTTTGGCATCGGCCATAAGCCGGGCGCACCACGACTCGACTTGTCCTGGGACGGCACGGCGCTGCGCACCGAGACCGAGTCTTATGTCCTGTTGCACGAGGTGGCGCATTACCAGCTCGCCGCGCCCGCGCGCCGCAACGTGATCGAATTCGGCCTCGGCCCTGGCCCCGAAACCGGCGATCGTGCCCGGGCCGAACGCGCGGCCCTGCGCTTCGGCTTCGAACGCGAGCACGAGGAGGCTTTGGCCTCGCTGCTCGGCATCCTGTGGGAGGCGCAATTGGGCCACCCGGCGCTGGCTTCGTTCCTGGATCAGAACTGGCTCGAGGGCGCGGGCCGGCCCGGCACGGCGGCGCATTTCGAAACCGTTCTGGCCGAGCTTACGCGCGGCGACTTCGTTACGCCCGCCGGGCAGCCTACCCGGAATCTCCGCCAAAGCCCGGATTAGACCAGGTTGGGATCCGCCGGATATGTCGCGTTGATGATGTGGATCGCCAGCACGCGCTGCAACGGCGTGAGCTTGCGGCGCTTGAGCAGACGCGCGATCAATGAGGCGCGCGCCTCGGCGGCAGCCGCCTGGGCCGGGCGCCGCGCCACCCGCGGCACCATCCAAGGCAGCCAGAAGGGATTGAGGCGGGCGGTGATTCCATTGTTCTGCGACATCGACATCGGTTTCTGCCTTTGCTTGAAAATCGGTTCGGGTTTCCGATTCGCGAATCCTGGTGCCGGTATGGTTAATAATTCGTTAGCGCCCTAAAGCGGCGCGGGAGAACGCCATGACCAGCCTCGAAAACACCCCAAAAATCGCCTTTCTCGGCATCGGCCTGATGGGCGCCCCCATGGCCAGAAACCTGCTCGCCGGCAGCCTCAAAGTGACGGTCTGGAACCGCGATGGCGCCAAGGCCCAGGCGCTGGCGGCGGCGGGGGCGAAAGTGGCGCCCTCGCCCGCCGCGGCGGCCAAGGACGCCGACACGGTCATCACCATGCTGGCCAGCGGCCCGGTGGTGGAAACGGTGATGTTCGGACCCAATGGCGTTGCCGAGTTGCTGGCGAAGGGCGCTCTGGTCATCGACATGAGTTCGTCGCCGCCCGAGATGGCGCGCGACCACGCCAAACGACTCGCGGCCAAGGGCGTCGATTATCTCGACGCGCCGGTTTCGGGCGGCACGGTGAGGCGCGGCCGAGGGCAAGCTCGCCATCATGGCCGGTGGCGAGTCGCGCGTGTTCGAGCGGGCCCTTCCGGTGTTCGCGCCACTCGGAACCCCGATTCTGGTCGGGCCCGTGGGCACCGGCCAACTCGCCAAGCTGTGCAACCAGGCGATCGTCGCCATCACCATCGGCGCGGTGGCCGAGGCGCTGTTGCTGGCGGCGGCGGGCGGCGCCGATCCGGCGGCGGTGCGTCAGGCCATCATGGGCGGATTCGCCGGAAGCCGTATCTTAACAGTGCACGGCAATCGAATGATTTTACGTGATTTTATGCCTGGCGGCCCCGCCGCTATCCAGGTCAAGGATTGCGAGACCATCGTGGCCGCGGCCAAGGCGTCGAAGCTCTCTTTGCCCTTTGCCGAGACCGCCCTGGGGCTATTCCGGGACCTGGTGGCGCATGGCGGCGCGCGCTACGACCACAGCGCCCTGCTCTTCGAATTGGAGCGCCGTAACGCTCCGGCGCGAGTCGGAAAAGCGCCCGACCGGCTTCCCGTCTAAACCACCGGCGTCGGAAGCGGCTTTCCGGCATAAAAGGCGGCCAGATTGTCGAGCATGAGCTGGCCCATGGCGCGGCGCGTGGCCTGGGTGGCGCTGCCGATATGCGGCAGCAGAACCACGTTGTCGAGCTTCAGCAGAGCCTCGGGCACGCGCGGCTCGTCGGCGAACACGTCGAGCCCGGCGGCGCGGAGATTGCCTTCGACCAGCGCCTTGACCAGCGCCGGCTCATCGACCACCGAACCGCGCGCGATGTTGATGAGCGCGCCCTTCTTGCCCAGCGCGGCGATCACCTTCTCGTCGACCAGGTTGCGCGTCGCCGCGCCGCCCGGGCAAGAGATCATCAGGTAATCCACGTCCTTCGCCATGGCCACGAGATCGGCGTAATAGCGATAGGCCACGCCCGGCTTCTGGCGCGGACCGTGATAGACGATCTTGACCCCCAGCGCCTCGGCGCGCTTGGCGATGGCCATGCCAATGCGGCCCAGCCCCAGCACGCCCATGGTCGAGCCGCCGAGCTTGGTCGCAAGCGGCATCGCGCCCTTCGCCGCCCATTTGCCCTCGCGCACATAGCGGTCGGCTTGCGGAATCCGCCGCGCCACGCCGAGAAGCAATGAGATGGCGATATCGGCCACGTCGTCGGTCAGCACGTCGGGCGCATTGGTGACGCGGATGCCGCGCGCCTTGGCGGCGGCGAGATCGACATGGTCCACGCCCACGCTCATGCAGGCGATGATCTTGAGCTTGGGCAGCGCGTCCATCAGCTCGGCGTTGATCGCGCCGCCGAACGTGGTGAGGGCCTGCGCCTTGTCTTTCACGCCGGCGAGGAACGCCTTGCGGTCTTTGGCTTCGAACAGGCGATGCACGGTATAGGCGGCCTCAAGCTCCTCCCAAACCGGCTGATAGAGCGGCGTCGCGGCGACGACATCGGGTTTCATCGCCCTGTTTTGCCTCAAGCCGCGGTGGAATGTAAACCGCTCCCTTGTCGCGGGCGCCAGGCCGGTCCCACCCCTTGCCCCCACAATTAGGCTTTGACCGTCTTGGCCTGCTGGCGCAGCACGAATTTCTGGATCTTGCCGGTCGAGGTTTTGGGCAAGGGACCGAACACGACGGCGTGGGGCACCTTGAAATGGGCGAGGTTGTCGCGGCAGAAGGCGATGATATCCTCCGCCGAAGCCTGGGCGTTGGGCTTCAAGCGTGACGAAGGCGCAAGGCGTCTCGCCCCATTTCTCGTCGGGCCGGGCCACCACCGCCGCTTCCATCACCGCCGGATGCTTGTAGAGCGCCTCTTCCACCTCGAGCGACGAGATGTTTTCTCCGCCCGAAATGATGATGTCCTTGGCGCGGTCCTTGACCTCGATATAGCCGTCGGGATGCACGACGCCCAGATCGCCGGTGTGGAACCAGCCGCCGGCGAAGGCCGCTTGGGTCGTCTTGGGGTTCTTGAGATAGCCCTTCATCACCGTGTTGGCGGAGAGCAGCAGCTCGCCGATGGTGGCGCCGTCGGCCGGCACGTCGCGCAAGGTCCGGGGATCGGCGACGCGCACGGCGGCCAGCGTGTGCACGGCCACGCCTTGCAGCGCCATCTTGGCCGCGCGCTCTTCTGGGGGAAGCGCGTCCCACGCCTCTTGCGGGAAGCAGATCGTCGCCGGGCCGTAGGATTCGGTGAGGCCGTAACCGTGCGTCACCTCGAATCCCAACCGCTCCATGTTGAGGATGACGGTCGAAGGCGGCGCCGCGCCCCCGGTCATCACCTTGACCGGATGGTCGAAGCGGCGCTTGGCCGCCTCGGGCGCGTAGGCGAGCATGTTGAGGACGATGGGCGCGCCGCAGAGATGGGTTACGCGCTGCTCGACGATCAGGGAGAATATCGCCGCCGGATCGATGCGCCTGAGGCAGACATGCGTGCCGGCGGCCCCGGTTACGGCCCAGGTGTAGCACCAGCCGTTGCAATGGAACATCGGCAGCGTCCACAGATAGATCGATTGCGGCGTCAGCCCGAAATACATGATGTCGCCGAGCGCGTTCAAAAAAGCGCCGCGGTGGTGATAGACCACGCCCTTGGGATCGCCGGTGGTGCCGGAGGTGTAATTGAGCGAGATCGCGTCCCATTCGTCTCCGGGCATTTCCCAGGCGAAATTCGGATCGCCCTGCGCGATGAACCGCTCGTAATCCATCTCGCCCAGCAACGCGCCGCCCTCGTAAAGCGGGTCGTCGATGTCGATCACCAGCGGCTTGCGGTCGCTGAGCCTGAGCGCCTCCTGGATGGTGGAAGAGAACTCGCGGTCGGTGATCAACACCTTGGTCTCGGCATGGCCCAGGATGAAGGCGATGGTGCGCGCGTCGAGCCGGTAATTGAGCGCGTTCAGCACCGCCCCCGCCATGGCCACGCCGTAATGCGCCTCGAGCATGGCGGGCACGTTGGGCGCCATCACCGAGACCGTGTCGCCCTTGCCCACCCCGCGTTTCCGTAGCGCGTCGGCCAGCCTGCGGCAGCGGGCGTAGAATTCGGCATAGGTGAAACGGCGCTCGCCGTGGACGACCGCGATCTTGTCGGGATAGACCGCGGCCGAGCGGGCGAGAAAGCTCAGCGGCGACAGGGCCGCGTAATTGGCTCGCCCGCGCGCCAGATGGGTCTCGTCGTAGATGCCCGATTTCATTCCGTCCCCGGCCTTAACCTTAAGCGCGTCCCCGGCAGGGTCAACCGTGCTATAATGCCTTCATGCATATCGACATCGTCTCCGACGTCATCTGCCCCTGGTGCTTCATCGGCAAGCGCCGGCTCGAATCCGCGCTGGCGCAGCGCCCGGGCCTTTCCGCCGACATCACCTGGCGGCCCTTCCAGCTCAACCCCGACATGGCCCCGGGCGGCATGGCGCGCGCCGACTATCTCGCCGCCAAATTCGGCGGCCGCGCCCACGCGCAACGCATCAACCAGACCATCGTCGACGCCGGCAATTCGGCCGGCATTCCCTTCGCCTTCGACAAGGTGGAGCGCACGCCCAACACCCTCGACGCCCATCGCCTCATCCGCTTCGCGGATAGCCACGGCGCCGCCAACGAGGTGGTCGACCGGCTGTTCTCGGGCTATTTCATCGAGGGCCTGGACATCGGCGACCGCGACATCCTCGCCGCCATCGCCAAGCAATCCGGGCTCGACGTGGTCGAGGCGATGAAATTCCTGGCCGGCGACAGCCAGCGCGCCGAGGTGCTGGCCGACGACGCGGGCGCGCGCCGCCTCGGCATCAACGCGGTGCCGTGTTTCATCTTCGCCGGGCAATACGCCATATCCGGCGCCCAGGAGCCGCAATTCTTCTTCCCGGTGTTCGATCTCGTGCAGAACGGCGGCGCCGAGGGCGCGCGGCCTCAGGCGGCGGGCTAGACCTTCGCCGCCGCTCGGTTCGCCGCCGGCGATTTCCTGCAGCTGCGCCAAGAGGCTCTCGATCCCCTTCACCCGGTCGCGCAACGCCTCCCAGTCGCGGATGACGATCAGGCGCTGATCCGGGCGCAGCTTCACGCCGCCCGCCTGTTTCCCGATCCAGGCAACCAGCCCCGCCGGGTTGGCGAACATGTTCTTGTGGAAGGTGATGGCCGCGCCCTTCGTCGCCGGCCTCGACCTTCTCCACCCCGGCCAAGCGGCAGAGATTCTTGATGGCGATGATCTCCAGCAGATTGTCGACCTCGGCCGGCAGGCTGCCGAAACGGTCGATCAGCTCGGCGGCGAAGCTTTCGATCTCCCGCCGGTCGACCAGAGGCGGCGATGCGGCGGTAAAGTCCCAACCGCACATTGAGATCGGCCACGTAGCTTTCGGGTATCAGCACCGGCGTGCCGAGCGCGATTTGCGGCGTCCAATCCATCTCGCCTTCGGCCTTGCCGCCGCGCGCCGAACCGATCGCCTCTTCCAGGAGATGCTGGTAGAGCTCGATGCCGACCTCGCGGATATGGCCGGATTGCTCCTCGCCCAGCAAATTCCCCGCGCCGCGGATGTCGAGATCGTGGCTGGCCAGGGTGAAGCCCGCGCCCAGCTGGTCGAGGGTCTGCATCACCTCGAGCCGCTTCTGCGCCGCCTCGGACAGCAATTTCCCCGGCGGCAGCGTGAGGTAGGCATAGGCGCGGATCTTGCCCCGGCCGATGCGGCCCCGCAGCTGATAGAGCTGCGCCAGGCCGAACATGTCGGCGCGGTGGACGATGAGCGTGTTGGCGGTGGGGATGTCGAGGCCGCTCTCGACGATGTCGGTGCACAGCAGCAGATCGGCGCCGCGCTCGTCGAACACCTGCATCACCTTTTCCAGCGTCAGCGGCGACAACTGCCCATGCGCCACCGCCAGCTTGATTTCGGGCACCAGACTCCTTGATCTCGCGTTCCACCTCGGCGATGTCGCTGACGCGCGGCACGACATAGAAGCACTGCCCGCCGCGGTGCAGCTCGCGCAAAATCGCCTCGCGCATGACCACCGGATCATAGGGCATGACGAAAGTGCGCACCGCCAACCGGTCCACCGGCGGCGTGGCGATGATGCTCATCTCGCGCACCCCCGCCAGCGCCATCTGCAAGGTGCGCGGGATCGGCGTCGCGGTCAGCGTCAGCACGTGGACATTGGCCTTGAGCTTTTTCAGGCGCTCCTTCTGCGCCACGCCGAAATGCTGCTCCTCGTCCACCACCAGCAAGCCCAGATGCTTGAAGGCGATGCCCTTGGCCAAAAGCGCGTGGGTGCCGATGACGATATCGACCCGGCCCTCGCGCCATGTCGGCCTTCACCTGCTCGGCGCGCTTGGCGGGCACGAAGCGCGACAGCTGCTCGATCCTCACCGGCAAGCCGGCGAAACGCTCGGCGAAGCTGCGGTAATGCTGGCGCGCCAGCAGCGTCGTCGGCACCACCACCGCCACCTGGGTTCCCGCCATCACCGCGGCGAAGGCCGCGCGCAACGCCACTTCGGTCTTGCCGAAGCCCACGTCGCCGCAGATGAGCCGGTCGGTCGGCTTGCCCGACGCCAGATCGGCCGAGCGTATCGCGGATCGCCTTTTCCTGGTCCTCGGTCTCGGGATAGGGAAAGCGCGCGGCGAATTCGTCGTACATCCCCTCGGGCGGCGCCATCGCCTCGCCCTCGCGTAATTGCCGCTCGGCCGCGATCTCGATCAGCTCGCCGGCGATGTCGCGGATGCGCGCCTTGACCCGCGCCTTGCGCGATTGCCAGGCGACGCCGCCGAGCCGGTCGAGCTGCGCCGCCGCGTCCTCCGAGCCGTAACGCGACAGCACCTCGATGTTCTCCACCGGCACGAACAGCTTGTCGTCGCCGGCATAAACCACCCGCAGGCAATCATGCGGCGCGCCCGCCACTTCCAGCGTGACCAGGCCGTCATAACGGCCGATGCCGTGCTCTTCATGCACCACCAGATCGCCGGCATTGAGCGCCGAGACCTCGGCGATGAAATGATCGAGATTGGCGCGCCGCCGCGCCGGACGCGAGAGGCGGTCGCCGAGAATGTCCTGCTCGGTGATGAGCGCGGCCCCGTCCGCTTCATAGCCTTTCTCCAGCGGCAGTACCGCCAGGCCCGGCGCGGATTGGGGCAGCGCCCGGAACGCCGCCCAATCCGCCACGGGCGCGGGTTCCGCCATGCCGTGATCCTTCATCACGCTTTTCAGGCGGTCGGCCGATCCGGCGCTATAGGCGACGATCAAAACGTGGCGGCCGGATTTCTCGTAAGAGTCGATCTGGGCGCGCAGCGCGTCGAACAGATTGATATTGGGATCGGCGCGCGAGGCGGCAAAATCATGCCCCGGCAACGCGCCCGCATCGAAAACCGCGGCGCCCGCGGGCGCGGCGAAAGGCGAAAGCTGCGCCACGCGCCGTGCGTCCAGCGTCTTCGCCCATTCGGACTCATTTAAATAAAGAAGTTCAGGCTTCAGGGCTCGATATACGGGCGCGCCCGCGCGCCGGGGTGGTGAGCCTCGCGGCGTAGAAATCGGCTATCGTTTCCAGCCGGTCCGCCCGCACCTCCTCGGCCTGGTGGTCGAGCGACAAAGCCGCGCCCGGCAGGTAATCGAAAATCGTCTCCAGGCTTTCGTAATAGAGCGGCAGCCAATGTTCCATGCCGGCGCTGCGCCGTCCGGCGCTGACCAATTCATAAAGCGGATCGCCCTGCACCGAAGCGCCGAATTCCTGGCGGTAGCGCGAACGGAACCGTTCGATCACGCGCTCGTCGAGCAGCACCTCGTTGGTCGGCCGCAATTCGACGCTCTCCAGCGTTCCGGTGCTGCGCTGGCTCAACGCGTCGAAGCTGCGGATGTTTTCCACATTGTCGCCGAAAAAATCGAGCCGCAGCGGCGCCGCCGCCCCCGCCGGATAGACGTCGACGATGCCGCCCCGAACCGCGTATTCGCCCGGCTCGCGCACCGTGTCGGTGCGGTTGTAGCCGTTATGGCCGAGAAAGCTCCGGAGCCGGTCGAGATTGCCCGTCTCGCCCTTGGCCAGGCGCATGGCGCGGTCCTCGAACAGCTGGCGCGGCGGCACGCGCTGCACCGCGGCGTTGACCGTGGTCAAGACGATCCGCGGGCGCGGCGATGCCCCCGCAAGATTCGCCAGCGTATCGATACGCCTGCTCATGATTTCGGGATTGGGCGAAACCCGGTCGTAAGGCAGGCAGTCCCAGGCCGGGAAGGTCAAAACTGCAAGATCGGGATGGAAGAAGGCGATATCCGCCTTGAGCCGCGCCAAACGCCCGTCGTCGCGGCAGACATGGAGCAGGGTTGCCCCCTCGCCTTTCGCCGCCAGATCGCCCAGGATTTGCGCGTCGCGGCCTTCGGGCGCGTTCGATATATCCAAACGGGTTTGTGGCGCCGCGGGCGCGGTGAAAAATGAATCGAGCGCGCTCACGGCTTGAATTGAAATCCCAGCAACAGGCGCAGCACGTCGCTGTCCAATTCCTTGGGCGGCGTCGCCCGGCGGCTGATCCAGTCGAACAGGTGGTTGTCGTTCTGGTTCAGGATCGCTTCGTAGTGTTTCAGCTGCGCGGGGGTGAATTTCGGCAAATATTCGCCCGCGAAAGCGCCCAGAAACAGGTCGCTTTCCTTGGTGCCGCGGTGATGGCTTTGATAGAGCAGCCGCTTGCGCTGCGTCTCCACCGCCTCGTCCCTACTATCCATGCCCTTCAATCGATTCCGGCACAATCTGGGCCAAGCGGCGGTCGGCGATGAAGCCTTAGCTGGCGCCGCCGGCTGAATCCTCGGCCAGGATTTCCGCCACGTCGACGCGGCGGCCCTCGCCGCGCGGACACGATCCCGGCGCGGATTCACGGCAGGCCGAGGTGGTGGCGTCGTCGCCGGCCACCTCCGGGGCCCCGCCGCCGCGCACCGCTTGAGCGAACTCCTCGAGCTCCTCGGCGATGGTGTCCGTGCTCGCGCACGGCACGGCGACAGGCTGCGTTTCGCCGCGCTTCAACCACCTTCAATCCGCCGACCATGTCGTAATAGGCGGTCGCCTCCTGCCGGTGAATCTGCATCTGGATCATCTCTCCGAGGCCGAGGCGTATGCTGGCATTGAGCGTCGAAAGCGCGCCGTTCGCGTGCTCCAGCACCAGGCTCGCCACGTCCGGGGTTGTCGCCCGGCAGCACCAGCCGCGGCGAGATTCGCACTCACCGCCTTCAACCGCCCGATCAAAATAGTCCAGCACGTCGGTATAATGGATGCCGATCTGAGACCATCACCCCGCCCGGCGTTCCCGAGAGCCTGGTAACGCCACCAGCCGAGATCGATCTTGCCGAGCCGGTCGCGGCTGATCTTGGCTTCCGCGTTGACCGAGCTTTCTGCCGAACAATCCGTCCTCGATCCGGCGCTTGATCCAGCGGAACTGGCTTTCGCGGCGGCGTTGATAGCCCAAGGGCCAGCACCACGCCGGCCTGGCGGCAGATTTCGGTAGGATGGCGCGGCCGTGACGAAGGCGGGGTGGCGATGGGCTTGTCGAGAAAGACGTGCTTGCCCGCCTGGGCCCCCGCGCGCGTGGCTGCTGGGAACTGCGCGCCGTTGGGCGTGGTCTCCTTGATCGCCTAGATGTCCGGGTCGGCGAGAAGCAGAGATAACTAGGCAATTCACGGCGGGGGAAACGTATTTGGCGGCGAAGGCGGCGCGCTTTTCCCCCGAGCGGGAATAACACGCGACGATCTTGAGCTTGCCCGAACGCTTGACCGCGTCGGCCGGCACGTCGGACCACCAGCCCAAACCGATGGAGGCAACGCCAGCTTCTCAGCCGCCATGGCTCAAGCCGATCGCTTCCACCGCCTGTTGCGCGATGCGCGCGTGGGTGGCCCAGTCGCCGCCGGCGACGCCGATGCCGCCGATGCATTCGCCCTCCGCGATGATCGGACAACCGCCTTCCATCGCGGTAGGAGCGCTCCGGCCCGGCGGCAAGCGCCAGCCCCAGCGCGTGCACCACGTCGAGTTGCTGAGCCTGCGCGCCGCGCGAAGAAGTCGGGCGCCGGTTCGAAGCCGCGCACACCGCCTTGACCGTGGCCGAATGCACCGAGTGGAACCGCCCGCCTTCCATCCGTTCGAACAGGATGAGATGCCCGCCCGCATCGGCGATGGCGATTGAAACCGCTATCCCGGCTTCCTTGGCCTTGGATATCGCGGCCGCCATCATCTTCCTGGCGCCTTCGTTGGTCAGGCGCTTGCCGTTCGTCACATACATTATCGGCTTCCTCCCGCCGGCGCCCTCGCCGCCCGCCGCCCGGATGCCGGCATGCCACACCGGCGGGGCGAATTTCAACGGCACGATGATCACGCCCGCGACGATCGCCATAAATCCGGCGACGCCCATGGCAAAGCCGAAGCCGTGCTGGATCACCAGAATGGTCGACAGGATGCCGCCATAGACGCCGCCCGATCCCTTGGCGATGGCATCGAGCATGCCGGAGTCGTAGGCCGCCGCCGCCTCGCCGGAATCCATGCCCGATGGCGATCGGGAACAGCGAGAACAGCGAGGCCCAGAAGAAGATGGCCAGGATGGCGGCCCCGACGAACAGATTTTCGTCATGCATCGTCCCGGCGAAAACCGTTCCGAACAGCGAGAAGCCACGGGCGATGTCCCTCGCGGACGTCATGGTGTTCTCGCAGCCGATCCGTTCCGACAGCGCACCCAGGCCGAGCTTGCCGAAGCCGTTGGCGAGGGCGATGGAGCCAGGGGCCGCGGTGGCCGCCGTCGCGGTGAAGCCGAAGACTGGTCGAATGGGCCACCATCTTGCTGATGCCGGCGAGACCGGCGCTAGAAATCAGGATGAAGGAGACGATCAGCGTCCACATCTGCCAGGTCCTGAGCGCCTCGCCCACGCTGTAATTGTGCTGCGAGGGGCGCGCGATCGCCTTGGTCCTGGGGACCCAGCCCAGCAGGTTTCCAGCCCGCGGGCGGATCGTTCATCAGCAAGGCCGCCACGACCGACACGCCGGCGATGAGCGCGGCCATGATGTAGACCACGGTGAAGAAGGTTTCGGGCGGCGCCGAGGCCGGTATGGCCCGGATCGGGAAGATGAAAGGCAGCGAGCCCCACGAGAACGCGCCCGCGATCAGGCCGGTCATGACGCCGCGGCAGTAGGAAAACCGCTTGTTCCCGGTGCTGACGGCGTTGTTGTAGATGAATCCGGTGAAAAAACTCCCCACGCACCACAACGCAGCGCCAACGGAAACGACGGCCCGAGCGCGATCGACAGGATGCCGAGGCCCCGGAAAAGAGGCCGGCCACGGCGGTGGTCCAGCGCGGCCCGTATTTGTCGCGCAACATGCCGCCGGGCAGCATGCCGACCGACTGGAAGATGATGAACAGCGTGAACATCAGCGCCACCAGGTGGTGCGACCAGCCATCGACCCGCGCCGATATGGCCCGACATCGAGCTCCACGCGTACTCGAACGGACGATTGATGGCCATCACGAAGAAGGCCGCGATGAGCACCACGTGACGGCTGTATCCCAGTATTTCCCGATCCGTCTGGCCTACTGCACCACCATCGCCCGCCTCCCCCCAAATTTTCAACGTTCTTTGTCGTCTCTCCGTCGCCGCCTGGGAAGGCTCGGCGGGGCGTTTAATTTAACTCCCCCGAAGTGCAAAGCTTACAACTCCGCTTGACTCTTGCGTTCCTGTTTTGTTCTTATCCTCGCCCCGGGGACCGGGGCCATGCGGAAGGCAGAAACCATAGAAAGGATGTATCTCGATTTTGACGGTTTCTTCGCGTCCGTCATGCAGCAGGCGATGCCGCGCTTGCGGGGAAAGCCGGTCGGCGTGATCCCGTTCGAGACCTCGGCGGCGAATTCCACCATCGTCATCGCCTGTTCGAAGGAAGCCAAGGCCGCCGGCTGCAAGAACGTCATGCCCGTGCCGGAGGCGCGGAAAATTTGCCCCGACCTCCTGCTCGTCATGCAGCGGCCCGATTTGTTCCGCCGCGCGCATAACGCGCTCTTGAACGAAATCACCTGCGAGATCCCGATCGAGACGGTGAAGTCGATCGATGAGCTGTCCTGCAAGCTGGACAACGCCACGCATGCCGACCCGCGAGGCCTGGCCGCGCGGATAAAAGACCGTATCCGCAAAAATATCGGCGATCAGATCACCTGCTCGATGGGCTTTGCCGCCAATCGCCTGCTGGCGAAAATCGCCTGCAAGGTCGACAAGCCCAACGGCATGACCATCTGGCACCCGAAGGACATGCCGGAGCCGCTCTTCGCCTTGCCGCTCTCCGATATTCCCGGCGTCGGCTCACGGATGGAAGGACGGCTGGACCTCGCCAGCATCACACGATCCGCGATCTCTACCACACGCAGCCGAAACATATGCGGGCCCTCTGGGGCAACGTGAACGGCGAGCGCATGTGGTACGCGCTGCACGGTTACGACATTTACGCCATGCCGACCTCGCGCGGCATGTTCGGGCATGGCCGGGTGTTGCCCCCGGGCTGGCGGGATGACGGAGCATGCCAAGCCTGCACGCGCCTTCTGCTCACGAAAGCCGCGCGGCGGATGCGGCGGGATGGCTATTACGCGGGCAAGCTCTGGCTCTGGCTGGATATGCGCAGCGGCGCTTGGTTCGGCCAACGAGAGCTGCACAGCGTGCAGGACGATCAGGCCTGTCTCTCCGCGCTGAATGCCCTGTGGCTCAAGGCCAAAGCGGAAATCAGCCCGCGTTCCGAGATCATCCGCGTCGGCGTCACGCTGTCCGATTTATCGCCCGCGACAGAGCGCCAGCTTGATCTGTTTCTGCATGACGATGAAGAACGGCAGAAATGCGAGACGATCACGAACACGATTGACGGGCTCAACCGGAAATTCGGCAAGCGCGTCGTGACGCTCGGCGAATGGACGCCGCCGCCCGGCGGCTATGCCGGCGGCAAGATCGCCTACAACCGTATTCCCTCGGCGGAGGATTTCTGGTGACGTGGCTGGAAGAAACAGCCTGCGAGATCTGGACGATTCCGTCTTCATCGAGGCCACATGCATGCGATGCCTGCATGTCTGGCTGCAAAGCCCGGTGCAGCTTCTTATCAAGGTCGATCACCGTGACGTGCACATGGATGAGGTCGCGGCGCATTTGTCCTGCCCCAGGCCGGGCTGGGACTACGACGAGTTCGAGATATCGGTCGAAGGTGCTGTAAAAGGCATAAAGGATTCCGCCGCTGCAGTGGAATCAATACGTCTCGATAATCATTTGGTAGCGCTGGTGAAAAATATACCCATTTCGCGTTTTTGCGCGTTCAGTTCTCACTGAAAAAGCGGGTCTGCTGCGCTTTCATTCCCGGCGGCGAGCGGAAACTGCGACGTTCTGGCCGGGCTGGGAGAAAACAGTACACTTCGGCAGCTCCGAGTGGAGATCGTCGATGCCCATCGATGGCCGCGGCAAAAGCTGCGCATGGAACAACTGACCCGAACTGGAACGGTTCATGTATTGGAAATGCAAAAAGTAAAACGGGGTCCGGGGAACTCGGGGGATTTCATGAAAGGAGAACCAGCTCACTCTCCGAGGCGAGAGGATAGCATCCAAAAATATGGTGAATTGGTTACGGCTGCCGTTGATCGAAAGATTCGCAATGCCTATCCGGCCGGAACCTGGCTCATTGTCGTCCTTCGATCCAATACCATTACCTCGCCCGGAAGATTACGAGTTGATGGTGAGGATCGCAGGTAGGCGTGCAAAGGATTCTGGATTTGAGCGCGTTTATCTCGTTGGTGATTCGGCCTCTCGGATTCTGTCGCCAAGTAAAATAGCACATTGATTATTATACGAACTCTCACACATTGACGAGATTGTAGTGGGCATCCTGGCACGGCTAGTGCCCACTTCCGGAGCTCAGCGGACCCCATCAAACTGAGCCACGACCCGCCCTGTTTCCGGGATGACAGGTTTGTAGGGGGATTGCCTTCTTTACAGATACTAATTCGTTCTTAGCAGATAGGCGCTTATCGAAGCCGCAAGGCCAACAATAAGTTCTGCCTCATGTACCTCAACCTTTTGCCCCTCGCGGCCGTGTCGTGCTTCTTCCGATGCAAATCCCCAAGCTGATGTAACTGCTTTGTCCAAGGGTGCGCGAAACAGATCCCTGTGAGACTTAATAATATCGCCGAGTGTGGCGGTATCCTGATGTGAAACGTAGCGCGCCACAGCCTCCAAAGCTTTCATCGCATTAGATACTACATCCTCCGTATTGGGCTCAGGCCTTTGTGATAAGCACATACGAGCTTTCTTCAAGAAACGCGGCGCTTCCGATAGTCCTGCTGATTCAATCACTTCTGTGGCAGCGGATATTGTACTTTCCAATTCGCTCGGGCCGCGGAACTCAATAATTCCCTTAGTCATTTGCCAACCAATTCCATATTCTTGAAAATAATCGTTTAGGTCGTCTTGATATTGGTTCGCGTCGAATTCCATTCCTATAGAAGCCCACAACGCATAAATCGCTTCAGCAACGTCATATGCGCGGAACCAAGGGCAGTACGTAATCAATTCAACCGCCTCGTTATATACATTCCCTTCCCCCCAATTTTCTGGATTTGGGGCAACGAGAAGGGCGCCGCACACAATTTCGCGCAGTGTCGTCGGCGACATTTTATGATTTCGAGCAATAACTAGGATTGCGTGTCGCAACCCTGGGGGTGCATCATTCCGAATGACGATCGGTATGCTCTCGGCGCGGAAACCGTGGCGGCGTGAAAAGGTCATTGTGAAGTTGCCTGCGATTAAGCCGAAGCAATAAAGCAAAGGATCATGGACCGAGGATGACATTATAGCCTGCCGCTGTTAGAAAACGAGTACAAGGGAGGAACCATGGCCAAGACATTCGTCATCGCGCTCGAAGAGCATTATTTGGACGGCCGAGGTGGAAGGCGCGTTTCGCGCCCGCCGATGCGCGCGCGGGCGCGGGGCGCCCGAGACCGCCAAGCGGCTCGCCGATCTCGGCGCGTTGCGCCTCGCGGAGATGGACGAGGCCGGGATCGACCTCCAGGTGCTCTCGCACGGCGCGCCCTCGGTACAGAAGATAGATGCCGGGAGCGCCGTCGCGCCTATCGCGCCGCGCGCAACGACCGGCTCTACGAGGCGTGCCGCGGCCCATGCCAAGCGCTTTGCCGCTTTCTCGGGTGTGCCCGACGCCCGATCCCAAAGCCGCGGCCGACGAGCTCGAGCGCACGGTGACGAAATACGGCTTCAAAGGCGCGATGATCCACGGCCTGACCAACGGCGTTTTCCACGACAACCAGCGCTTCTGGCCGATCTATGAGCGCGCCGCCGCGCTCGACGTGCCGATCTACATCCAGGCCGGCTATCCGCATCCGGCGGTGGTGCGAGGCCTATTACAAGGATTATCTCCCCCGCCTATCCCAATATCGCTGTCAATTCCGCGTGGGGCTTCGGCGTCGAGACCGCGACGCAAGGCATCCGCTTCGTCCTCAGCAAGGTGTTCGACCGCTATCCGAGCCTGCAGATCATCCTCGGCCATCTCGGCGAGGGACTGCCCTTCTTTCTCTGGCGCATCGATCAAAGCCTGGCGCAGCTCCGGCAACAAGGCCGAGGCGAAAGGCTTCCGCGATGTGTTCTGCGAGCATTTTTACATCACCACCAGCGGCTTCTTCTCCGATCCGGCGCTGCGAATGCTGCATCACCGAGCTCGGGCATCGACCGGGTGCTGTTCTCGGTCGATTATCCGTTCGTCGCCAACAAGCCTGGCATGGAATGGGGGATCGACGCGCTCTAACGCTCAACGCCGCCGACAAGGCGAAGATCCTCTCGGGGGGCAACGCGCAGCGGCTCTTGAAGCTCAAGGTCTAGCGGCGCGCGGCGCCGAAGGCCCTTGCGCCCCGATACGCTCAACCCGCTCTTTGCCTCGGTCACCTCCTTCAAAGGCGTAGGACCGCGTTTGGGCAAGCTGTTCGAGCGGCTCGGGCACGCCGTTAGTGGTCGATCTCTGTGGCATTTGCCCGTCGGCCTGATCGATCGCTCTTCAGCCGAAGGTGATGGAGGCGCAAGACGGCGCGCATCGCGACCATCACCGTGACGGTCGACCCGCACAAAAACCGCAAAATCCCCGCCAGCCTTATCGCGTGCGCTGTCGCGACGAGACCGGTTTTATGTTTCTCGTCTTCTTCCATGTCCAAGGCGACTATCTCGAAAAGCGCTGCCGCTCGGTCGCGACGCGCATCGTCAGCGGCAAGGTCGAGCATTTCAACAATCAAATCCAGATCACCCATCCCGATCACATCCTCGATCCCGAGGAGGCCGAGGCGATGAAGCCGATCGAGCCGGTCTACCGGCTCACCGCGGGCTTGAAGCCGCGCGTGGTGCAGAAGGCGGTCGAGGCGGCGCTGGAGCGCGCGCGGGAGCTGCCGGAATGGCTGGATCCGCTTCGCCAACGACAGGACTGGCCACCATGGCGTGCCGCGCTCCGCGCGGTGCATGCGCCGCAACGCGAGGACGATCTACTGCCGCTGACGCCGCCGCGCGCGGCTGGCCTTCGACGAGGTGCTCGCCAATCAGCTGGCGCTCGCCCTGATGCGCGCCCATGTGAAGCGCTCGCCGGCCGCGCCGTCGAGGGCGACAGGCGGCTGCGCAACAAGGTGATCGCAGTCCCTGCCCTTCAGGCTGACCGGCGCGCAGACCGCGCGCTGCCGAGATCCGCGGCGACATGGCGGCGCCGCAGCGCATGCTGCGGCTGCTGCAGGGCGATGTCGGCAGCGGCAAGACGGTGGTGGCGCTGCTGGCCATGCTCGACGCGGTCGAGGCCGGCGGCGCAGGCGGCGCTGATGGCGCCGACCGAGATCCTCGCGCGCCAGCATCTCGCGACCCTCGACCGCTCTGCCGGCGCGGGCGTCGGATCGCGCTGCTGACCGGCCGCGACAAGGGCAGGCGCGCGCGACGCGACATGCTGGCGCGCTGGCCGGCGGGCAGGACGAGATCGTCGGTCGGCACCCACGCGCTGTTCCAGGACGATGTCGTGTTCCAGGACCTGGCCTGGCGGTGATCGACGAGCAGCACCGTTTCGGCGTCGAGCAGCGCATCGCGCTGACCGACAAAGGGCCGCGGCGTCGATATGCTGGTCATGACGGCGACGCCGATCCCGCGCACCTGGAGCTGACCGTCTATGGCGACCTCGACGTCTCGCGCCTGGACGAGAAGCCGCCGGGCCGCAAGCCGGTCGACACGCGCCCGTGCCGATCGGCGGCTGGACGAGGTGATCGCGGCGGTCGCGGCGCGCGCTCGGCAAGCGGCGCCAAGGTCTACTGGATCTGCCCGCTGGTCGAGGAATCCGAGGACAGCGACCTGGCCGCCGCCGAGGACCGCTATCGCCGAGCTGCGAAGCGCTGTTCGGCGCGCGGGTCGGCCTGGTGCACGGCCGCATGAAGCCGCCGGAGAGGGACGCGGCGATGGCCGACTTCGCCGGCGGGCGGCTCGAGCTGCTGGTCGCGACCACGGTGGTCGAGGTCGGCGTCGATGTGCCGCGAGGCCATCGATCATGGTGATCGAGCAGGCCGAGCGCTTCGGCCTGGCCCAGCTGCACCAGCTGCGCGGCCGCGTCGGCCGCGGCGAGCAGCCGTCGACCTGCCTGCTGCTCTATGCGCCGCCGCTTGGCGAGACCGCCCGGGCGCGGCTCGAGATCCTGCGCGAAACCGAGGACGGCTTCCGCATCGCCGAGGAGGATCTGCGGCTGCGCGGCGCCGGCGACGTGCTGGGCACGAGGCAAAGCGGATTGCCGGCAGCTGCGCCTCGCCGACCCTCGGCCGCGCACGAGAAGCTGATCGCGGTCGCGCACGACGACGCGCGGCTGGTCCTGTCGCGCGAGACCGACGCTCGACAGCCCGCGCGGCGAGGCGCTGCGGACCCTCCTCTATCTCTTCAGCACCGCGACGAGGCGGTGCGCTATCTCCGCTCCGGATAAGGGTTATTTCGCTCGCCGACCTCGCGCGATAACTCGCCGGCGCGACGATGCCGGTCGAGATCAGCATACTGATCGCGTCCTCGACCGTCATATCGAGCGGGGTGATCGTTTCTTTGCGCGGCACGAACATGAGATAGCCCGAGGTCGGGTTCAGAGTCGTCGGCACATAGACCGGCGATCACGTCATCGCCGGTCTGGTCCGCCTTGAGCTCGCCCTCGACCGCCGCGGTGACGAACGCCATCGTCCAGAAGCCCTCGGCGCGGCCATTAAGCGATCAGCACCTCGCGGAAGCTGTTCGACTGCTTGGCGAGGACCGTCTCGAAAATCTGCTTCACGGCGGCATAGATGCCGCGCACCACCGGCATGCGCGCGACGATGCGATGGCGCTGGCCCGGACATAGACGCGGCCGAGCACGCCGGCGGTCGAGCGCGCCGATCAAGGTGAGGGCCGACGACAACGATGATGAGGCCGATTCCGGGGAACGTGGAGATAGGTCTGCGGATTGTATTGGTCGGGCAGCAGCTGCGCCGACCGAGCGATCGATGAAAGCGATGAACAGCCAGATGATATAGAGCGTCAGCAGCGTCGGCCCGGTGACCAGAATGCCGGCAATGAAATAGCCGCGCAGATGCTCGCGGATACCCTTTGAGGCGGGGGGAAACCAGCGGCGGCGCGGCGAAGGGCTATTGGGGGCCATTGCCCATTCCAGCTCGTGGCTAATACGGAGAGACGCTCGAACATGTGAAGTGCTTTGATCCCGTTGCCTTCGGTCTAATTTACGTGTCGCAACGGAACAGCGCGCCGACGCACTGCACTCTAACCGCGCTTGTTGTCCAATTCCAACATTCGCATCCCGTCAAAAGGAATGCATCGCCCGTGACCGATCCGAAACCGCGCCTGCTCTCGCTCGCCACCGCCGTTCCGAAGCATATCCTCGCCCAGGAGCGGTATCTCGGAGACCGCGCGCCACGGGTCTTCGGCATGGCGGGCGGGGTTAAGCACGATCTCGACCGCATGGTCGCGGTTTTCGGCAATGCCGGCATCGATACGCGCTATTCGACCGTGCCGGTCGACTGGTACGATCGGCCGCATGGTTGGACCGAGCGCAACGCGCTCTATCTCGAGCACGCGCCCGAGCTGATCGAAGAAGCCACGCGCAAAGCCTCGCCGGCGCCGGGCTCGAGGCGGACAGATCGACTGCGTCGTCGCGTCTCGACGACCGGTATCGCGACCCCCAGCCTGGACGCGCTGCTCATGGGGCGGCTGGGGCTGCGCGCGGATGTGGCGGCTGCCGATCTTCGGTCTCGGCTGTGCCGGCGGCGTGATCGGCCTGGCCGCGCGGCCGACCTCGCCCGCGCCGAGCCCGGTCGCGCGTCCTGTTTCTGGTCGTCGAGCTCTGCGCCTTGTCCTTCCGCCGCGACGATTTCTCGAAGAGCAATATCGTCGCCACCGCATTGTTCGGCGACGGCGCGGCGGCGGCGCTCATCGCCTGCGATGGCAAGGGCCCGGCGATCTCGCGCCGGCGAGCACACCTGGCCCGACTCGCCTCGACATCATGGGCTGGGACGTCGCCGAGGATGGGCTCAAGGCGATTTTCTCGCGCGACATTCCGGCGCTGGTGCGTCGCGATCTGCGCGCATCGACCTAGCGTTTCCTGGCGCCGCGGATTGGCCTCGACGACATCGAGCATTTCATCTGCCATCCGGGCGGCGCCAAGGTGATCGACGCGCTGGAAGAGGCGTTTGACTCGGCCGACGGCACGCTCGTCATGGCGCGCGAGGTGCTGCGCGACTACGGCAACATGTCGGCGGCGACCGTGATCTTCGTGCTCGAGCGGGCGCTGCCGCGGGCGCGAAAGGCCGCATGCTGATGACCGCGCTCGGCCCCGGCTTCACCGCCGGCTTCCTGCTCCTGGATGCCGCGTGAGCTTGCTCTCGATCTTCGCGCTGGTCGCGGTGGAGCGCTCGCGAGCTCGTTCATGCGGCCCGCAACACCGCGACTCTCTGGCCCGAGGGCGACCGAGATCGGCGCGCGCATTATCCGCTGATCGTCCTGCTCCACACGTCGTGGCTGATCGCTATCGCGCGTTCGCGCCGCGGACCCGCCGCCGGTTTGGGCTGGCTCGGGCTCTCTCGCGCTGCAAGCCGCGCGCGTCTGGGTGATCGGAGCCTCGGTCCTTATTGGACGACGCGCATCATCAGCCTGCCCCAAGCGCCGCTGGTCCGCCGCGGTCCCTATCGTTTCTTGCGCCATCCGAACTATGTCGTGGTCGTCGCCGAGATCGCGGTCCTGCCGCTCGCCTTCGGCGAGATCGGAGTGGCGCTGATCTTCTCTCGTGCTCAACCTCGCGCTGCTCACGTGGCGCATCCGGGTCGAGGATCGCGCCCTCGCCGCCCGGCGTGAAATTGCCGCCGGTTGACCCGACTCCGGGCGCGGCCTATTGTCCGCGCGATCGCACGAGCCCGTAGCTCAGTTGGTAGAGCACATGACTTTTAATCATGGGGTCGCGGGTTCGACTCCCGCCGGGCTCACCAATCTTTTTTAACGAGAGATCTTACGCCGCCGGGCGCACCGGATTGGCGCCGAAGCTTGCCGAACTCGCCATTCCCCATAGCCGCGTATAGTTGGGGTCGCCGCTCCCCGCCAGCAGCTCGCCCGGCTTAGGAAATCATAGATTCCGGCGAAGTCTCTCGACCTCGGTCGGCGACAGAGGCGGTTCAGGATGTGCGCCGGCCTCAGCTCGTTCGGATGCTCAAGCCCGGCGGCGCCGACCAGCTCGCCCAGCGCCGCGAGCGTGTTGTCGTGGAAGTGGCGGACGCGCTCGGCCTTGTCGGGCACCACCAGCGCGCGCTGGCGCAGCGGATCCTGGGTCGCGACGCCGGTCGGGCAGCGGTCGGTGTGGCAGGACTTGCGACTGGATGCAGCCGAGCGCGAACATGAAGCCGCGCGCGGCGTTGCACCAATCGGCGCCGATCGCCAGGACGCGCGCGATGTCGAAGGCGGTGACGATGCGCCCGGCGGCGCCGATGCGGATGCGGTCGCGCAGCCGCGCGCCGACCAGGCAGTTATGCACGAACATCAGGCCCTCGCGCAGCGGCGTGCCGACATGGTCGGTGAATTCCAGCGGCGCCGCGCCGGTGCCGCCTTCGGCGCCGTCGACGACGATGAAATCCGGCGCGGATGCCGGTCTCCAGCATCGCCTTGCAGATCGCCATGAATTCCCAGGGATGGCCGATGCAGAGCTTGAAGCCGACCGGCTTGCCGCCCGACAGCTCGCGCAGCTGGGCGATGAAATGCATCATCTCGAGCGGCGTCGAGAAGGCGCGTGTGGCGCGCCGGCGAGATGCAGTCGATGCCCGACCGGCACGCCGCGCGCCGCGGCGATCTCCGGCGTCACCTTGGCGCCCGGCAGCACGCCGCCATGGCCGGGCTTGGCGCCCTGCGACAGCTTGATCTCGATCATCTTGACCTGCGGCTCGGCGGCGGCTGCTCGGCGAAGCGCTCGGGCGAGAAGCTGCCGTCGGCGTTGCGGCAGCCGAAATAGCCGCTGCCGATCTCCCAGATGATGTCGCCGCCGAATTCGCGGTGATAGCGGCTGAAGCCGCCTTCGCCGGTGTCGTGGGCGAAGCCGCCGAGCTTGGCGCCCTTGTTCAGCGCGCGGATGGCGTTGGCGCTGAGCGCGCCGAAGCTCATCGCCGAGATGTTGAACACCGAGGTCGAATAGGGCTGGCGCGCATGCGGCGCCGCCGATGGTGATGCGGAAATCGTGATCCGTGCGCCGGGCGCGGCGCGATCGAATGGTTGATCCATTCGAAATCGCCGCCATAGACGTCCAGCATGCGTGCCGAAGGGCCGCTTGTCGAGCTCGCCCTTGGCGCGCTGATAGACGATCGCGCGCTTTCGAGCGGTTGAAGGGCGTGCCGTCGGTATCGCTTTCGAGGAAATATTGCCGGATCTCCGGGCCGGACCGTTTCGAGGCAGGAAGCGGATATTGGCGAGGATCGGATAGTTGCGCCGCAGGCTGTGCTGGTCTGGACCATGTCCCAGACGCCGAGGATGCTCAGCAGGCCGAACAGCGCCGCCGGTGCCGCGAAAATCTTGTGCCACGAAATCAACAGGGCGCAGAGAATGGTCGCAAAGCAGCACAACCAGAACACCAGATATCTCTTCACGGCCTCTCGTCTCCCCGGCCTTGTCCCACCCCTTCAAGCCGCGCAGCGCCTATTTTGCCCTACGATGACACAGGGCAGGCGCCGCGCCCCATATCGGGATCGTCGTCGCCGACCGGTCGCTTGACAAACGCGCGGGATGCGCGGAAATCCATCCAGAAGGGAAGGAAACGCCATGCCTTATGCCACCGCCGAGGACGGCGTGAAGCTTTATTACGAGGAAGCCGGGAGCTGGATCTCCCGCTGATCTTCGTCCACGAATTCGCCGGCGACCACCGCAGCTGGGAACCGCAGGCCGGTTCTTTTCCCCCTCGCTTCCACCGCTGCATCGTCTATGGCGCGCGGGGATATCCGCCTTCCGACGCGCCCGAAGGATGTGGCCAAATATTCGCAAGCCCGCGCCGCCGACGACATAGCATCGGTGCTGAAGCATCTGGGAATATCCCCAAGGCGCATGTCTGCGGTCTGTCGATGGGCGGCTTCGCCACACTGCATTTTGGCCTGCGCCACGCCAAGCTGGGCGCGTTCGCTCGTCATCTCGCGGCTGCGGATATGGCGCCGTAGCCGGCCAAGCGCTGGAATCTTCCGCCAGGAAAGCGAGGCGCTCGCCAAGGTCTTCGAAAGCGAGGGCAGCGAAAAGGCTCGCCGCGAGATACGCCCTGGGTTCGGCAAGGTGCAGTTTCTGAAAAGGATCCGCGCGGCTGGCAGAATTCGCCGATCGCTTGGCTGGACATTCTGCCAAGGGATCGGCCAATACGCTGCGCGGCGTGCAAAGGGAACGCCCCTCGTTGTGGGACCTGTGGCCGAGATCAAGCGGATCACCCTCCCCGTCCTGATCGTGGCCGGCGACGAGGACGAGGCCTGCATCGAGCCGGGATTGCTCCTGAAGCGCAATATCCCGGCCGCGGGGCTGGTGCTGCTGCCCAAGACCGGCCATGTCGTCAATCTCGAGGAGCCGGAAACGTTCAACCGCATGTTGCTGGAATTCCTGCATGCGGCCGAAGCCGGGCGTTGGGGAAGGCGCGATCCGCGCTCGCTCGCCCCTGGCATCCACGGCATGCGCTGAAATTTATTGAGCGTTGCTTAACCATAGCGATCCGCGTGCCCTACGCGGCGCCTCTACCATTAAGCATTGCGAGGGAGTGACGCTTAGATTTACGGCACGGCGCAATTTCGCGCTTTCCAGGCGGCCTAGTCGAATCTCTCGATGATGAACGGCAAACCGATTACCGGATCGAACACGGATCGAGGCCCTCGCCGCCTCCGGCCGGCGAGGTGCTTCCGTTGCAGTCGGGCAAACAAGAGCCGCCTGGTCAAGTTCCTTGCCGTCGGCAGCGGCTTCATGGCAATGGCCATCATCCTCGGCACCGTGATGCTGATCCTTCATCTCCGGCAAAGCGCGGTGAAGGAGACCGAGCACGATCTAACCAGACTCGACATCGTCGTGTCCGATCAGACCGAGCGAACGCTGCAAACCGCCGATCTGGTCCTGAAGGATACCCAGAAATACCTCGAAACCAAGGGACCATTCTCTCCCGCATACCTTCGATAAGACCTTCGGCACGCGAGAGGTGTTCGATTTGTTGGGCAGCGAGGCCGGCGGCGTGATCACAGATCGACACGATCGGGCTGATCATTCCAAGGGCCGGTGGTCAATTTCACGCGTTTCTGGCCGATCCCGAAGCTCAACGTCTCGAAACGCGATTATTTCGCCAAGTTTCGCAACGACCCGTCGCTGGAATCGCTAGACTCCGAGCCGTTCGAATACCAGGACAATAAAGTCCCCGTCATTCTGATCGCGCATCGGCTGCGGGCGCCGGACGGCAGTTTCGCGGGCTTGCTCACCGCTGTCATCCGAGTTGATTATTTCATCAATCTGTACAAGGACATCTATCTCGGCCCCGGCACGGCGATCTCATTGTTCCGGCGCGACGGCTTGCTGCTCGCCCGCTATCCGGAGGTCAAGCAAATCGGCGAGCAGCTCACCTTTGTCCAGGTCTCATTCATGCAGGTCCTGGAGCACGGCGATGCCGGCGTATCCGCGGCACGGGCGTCCTGCAAGGACAGCCGGATTTCGTTGCCACCCGCGCGCTCAAGAATTATCCGCTGGCCGTCAACGTCATCATGAACGACGATGCCGCCTTCGCCGAATGGCGCAAGGAGCGAACGCGATCGCCGGAGCCGCCACCGTCATGGTCGGCATGCTGCTGTTCCTCACCTTCCTGCTCAGCCGCCACCTCGCCGCCTACGCCAAATTGGACGAAGCGCGGAGCGAGGCCTTGCGCGCCGCCGAGGGCCGCGCCCGCGCCGAGGCGATGAACCAGGCGAAGTCCCGATTTCTTGCCAATATGAGCCATGAATTGCGCACCCCCTTGAACGCCATCATCGGCTTCTCGCGAGTTGATCGAAGACCGGATCGCCGGGCCGCTCCACGAACGTTATCAGGAATACGCCGCCGACATCCGCATGGCCGGCGCGCATCTGTTGGCGATCGTCAACGACATCCTCGACCTCAGCAAGGCCGAGGCCAATGCCCTGAAGCTCGGCAGCGAGAAGCTCGACGTTGCGGTCATCGTCGCCGAGGTCGATCGCCTGGTGCGCGAGCAGGCGGAACAAGCCCGAATCACGTTCCACATCAAGCTTCCTCCCGACCTGCCGGCCGCACTGGGCGACCGCACGCGGCTCCGGCAAATCCTGATCAATTTGGTTCGAACGGGCTCAAATTCACGCCCGCCGGCGGTTCGGTCACGGTCTCGGCGCATGGCAAGAAAGACAAGCTGGTGATCGAGGTGAGCGACACCGGCATCGGCATCGCCGAGAAAGAATCCCTTCCGCGATGCGGCCCTTCGAGCAAATCGACAACAGCCTGGCGCGCAAATACGACGGCGCCGGATTGGGCTTGCCGCTGACCAAGCATCTGGTGGAATTGCTCGGCGGCTCGCTCACCATCAAGAGCCGCGTCAACCAAGGCACCACCGTGGCGGTGGAATTGAACGCGCGGCCTAAGCCCGGGATTCAGTTATTAAGCGGCGGCGCGGAGTCTCGAACCGGGATTTGGCGGGTTTCCGCAACGCGAAGTAAATCCAGTCCCTGCAGGCAATGGAGCCGGAAGCCCGTTTCCGGGCAGGATCGGCGTTCTACCGGCCGTTCCGGCATTGGTGAGATGAAAAAAATCTAAAGCAAATATTTTGCGGTTTCAACGCAATCACAGGATAAATGTTTGGAACCAAAGCATAAATTCGATTATCCATCGGCCGTTTTAACGATCCGAAGCATGGGCCGCGTGGATGGCGGCTCACTGGCCAGCGTAAGATCAACTAGGCAATCGTCATGTAACTCAAGGATCTCCCGAAGGAGACGATAATGCGCAGGCTTCTGATCCCCGTTCTCGCCGCCGCCGGTTTATCCGTGGCGCTCAACGCGCCCACCGCGCTGGCGCAGCACCACGAGGAGGGTTGGCACGACAACGACATCCATCATTTCAACGACCATGACATCGGCGTCTGGCGTGGCGGCCGCTGGTTCCATGGTCCTTATGGCGGCCGCACCGGCTGGTGGTGGATCGTCGGCGGCGTCTATTACTTCTATCCGGCGCCGATCTATCCTTATCCCGACCCGTATGTGCCGCCGATGGCCGCGCCAACGCCGGCCTATTGGTTCTATTGCAGCAACCCGCCGGGCTATTACCCCTATGTGCCGCAATGCGCGGTGCCGTGGCAGCAAGTGCCGGCGCAATAACCGCGCCCAGAAAGCAAAAAACAATGGAGCGCACCGATCGCTATCTGGTGCTGCTGCGGCGCGAGTTGGTTCGAACCCAGGCGCGCTTGAAACGCGCCGAGCGCGAGCGCGACGAATTGGCCGCCGAGAATGTGCGGTTGAACAAGCGGCTTAAGCGACCGCGACGATCGCCCCGCTCCGCGAAGAGGTGACGATCGCCTCGAGCGCGGCGACGGTGGCGATCATTTCTTCATGCGTCATGGGATAGGGCGCCTTTCCCGTGGCCGCGTCGGCAAAGGATTCAAGATTGGCCTTGACCGCCGGCGCGGGCGGGTAATCGCGCGAAACCGTCTTGCCGCCGCGCAAACATGTCGTCATCACCCAGCCCTTGGGATTTTCCGGGTGGCTCAGATCGCGGATTTCGATCCAGCCTTTGTTGCCGTAAAGCGTGAACCGTCCGGCAAAGGGCGTCGCCAGGATGGCGTTGAGCAGCAACGCCGCATCGCTTTTGAACGACACCAGCGCCGCCAGCGTGTCGCCATTGGTGAGCGTGCTGCCCATTTGCCGCGTGCGGCACAATACGCTCTCCGCCGGACCGAACAGGCTGACGGCCAGATCGAGCAGATGGATGCCGGTATTCGTCATCGGGCCCGCCGGCGCCTCGCTTTGTGACATCCGCCAATTGCCTTCCTGCAAATCGCGGAACTTGTCCTGGCAAAAGCTCGCCTCGATTTGCAGCAACGTGCCGAGCTCGCCGGATTTGGCCAGGCGCGACAATTCGATCATTGGCGGCTCGAAGCGCCGCTCGTGTCCGACGCCCAGCATGACCCCGTTTTCCTTGCACAATCCGATGGCTTTCACCGCGTCAGCGCGTTTCAGGGCCAGCGGTTTCTCGCAGAAGACGTGCTTCTTCGCCTGGGCCACGCGGGCGATCTGCGCCGCATGCAGCGAATGCGGCGTGCATAGGATCACCGCTTGAATTGCATCGTCGCCAAGCACGGCATCGAGCGCCACGGCGTGATCGAGCCCGTGTTCCCGCGCCCAAGACGCCGCCGCGGGATCGGGATCGACCGCCTTCACCACCCGGATCTTGGTGCTGTCGCGCAAGGTCGTGACGATGGTCTTTCCCCACCATCCGATCCCTATCACCGCTGCGTCGAGCATCTTGCCTCCCCGTTTTTGCATGACACGCCGTCATGGTTAACGTAGCCGCATGGTTAACTCTACAATATTGCATTTTAATGATATTTTCGCATTGCGGCACTCATCAGTATTTCCTAACTTGAGAGCCAACAAGAAACTGAAGATCAGGGAAAGTCCGCGAGAACATGGCGATAGATCGCCGAATGAATGCCGCCTTCAGCCGGCCCGGATGGGCGTCGGAAGCCGAAACGGATTCCGGTGACCTGCTCATGCGCCATCGGCGCTGGCGGATCATGGAAAGCCTGTTGCCCTTTGACAGCACACTCGATCCCCTGCCCGCCTGGGTGCGTACGCCGGAACAATTCGTCGGATGGATGTCGTGCCGCATCGACACCGCGGGCCTGAAGGCATATTTCCGCGAAATCCAGGCGGTCGCCAAACAGACTTGCGATCTCGAGTTGCTGCGCTTCGCGCGTAAATATCTCTCTGACTTTTGACGCCTGCGGCGTCGGGGCTGACTTTTGACGCCTGCGGCGTCGGAACCGATTTTCGATGCACCAGCGCGGCGTAAACACTTTTTTAACCATCCGAGCCTAGTACCTGAATGTACTGGACGAGATCCCGGCCCCCGGGCCGTCCAGCCCCCAACTCAAAAGCCCCGCGCTTCGGCCGGGGCTTTTTTTTCGTCGGCGGATTTGACAAACCATCGGCTTGCGGCGCGGCGATTTTTGCCATCGCCTTGAAATTCCACATCCTTTATCACTTGGCCCGGCTCTTGCGAAGACCTTGTCATCAAGACACGGGCCGCCCCCAGAACCTTAAAGTATTCTCGGATGGCGGACGACTTGGCGGCGGTTGCCCTTCATGGACACCGCCGTTTTTTTGCCGGCATCGCGTTAACCAATTTTCCGTCCGGGCGTGGTATCCATTCCTTATCCATTTCGAACTATTCCTTAATCCGCATGACCACGACCCTCGCCCGCCAAGATAGGGCGCTTTCCGGCACCGGCCCGCGTGTCCGGCCGCGCCATCTGCTCCATGTTCTGCCGAGCTTCGCCGTCGGCGGCATCCAGATGCGCTTGACGCGCATCATCAACGCGTTCGGTCCGCGTTTCCGCCACACCATCCTGTCGATCGACGGCAAGAAATCCTGCCGCTACGGCATCGAGCGCCAACTCGGCGTTGCGATATCCTCGGCCCCCGCCGAAGGCGGATTGTGGGCAAGGATTTCATCCAACCGTGCAACCATGACCCAGGCCGCGCCCGATCTACTGCTGACCTACAATTGGGGCACGATCGAATGGGCCATGACCGACCGCATTTTCGGGATTTGCCCGCACATCCATTTCGAGGACGGCTTCGGCCCCGAGGAAGCCCAGGGCCAATTGCGCCGCCGCGCGATACTGCGGCGCTTGGCGCTTAAGCGCGCCATCGCGGTGGTCGTGCCCTCGCATACGCTCGAGACCATCGCCATTTCCCAGTGGCGATTGCCCCCGGACCAGGTGCGTTACGTGCCGAATGGCATCGATGTCGATGCGTTCGACGTGTCCGCCGCAGGACCGCCGCTCTTCGTGCGCAGCAGCAATGAGATCGTCATCGGCACGGTGGCGCCGTTGCGCGCCGAGAAGAACCTCGCCCGCCTGATCCGCGCCTTCGCCCAGGTCAAAAGCCAACGCTCGTTGCGCCTGGTCATCGCCGGCGACGGACCGGAACGCGGGGCGCTCGAGGATCTTGTCCGGCGCATGGGTCTGGCCGAGCGCGTGCTGTTCCTGGGCGCGGTGCGCGAGCCGGAAAGGGTGCTGGCGCTTTACGATATTTTCGCGCTGTCTTCGGATACCGAGCAGATGCCAATGACGGTGCTGGAAGCGATGGCGGCGGAACTTCCCGTCGTCGCAACCGACGTCGGCGATATCCGCCAGATGGTCGCGCCCGCCAATCGCGCATTCATCCCGACCAAGACTGCCGAAACTGCGCTGGCGGCTTCGCTCGGCGCTCTCGCCGATGACGCGCGGCGGCGCAGGGAATTGGGCCGGCTCAACCGCGCCCATGTCCGTGTCACCTTTCCGTTCTCGCGCATGGCCGCCGCTTATGAACGCATCTTCGCGGGCAAGCCATGAGCCCCGATACCGCCCAGCCCGAACGCGGCATGGAATGGGCGTTGTCGGGCTATAACGCGCTGCTTCAGGTTCGCGCCTGCACGCAAAACGACGCGCGTGCCTGGGAAGAATTTGTCGCCCGCCACCCAGGCACCCATTTCTTCCACCGTTTCGGCTGGAAGCGCGTGGTCGAGCGCAGTCTCGGTCACGCGGCGTTCTATCGCTGCGCCTGGCGCAACGGCCGCCTGACCGGAATCCTGCCGCTGATCCTGGTCAAATCGCGGCTGTTCGGAACGGCGCTGATCTCGACTGGCTTCGGCACTGCCGGCGGCATCGCCGCCGACGACGCGGATTCCGCCCGCGCGCTCGCCGACGACGCGGTTCGGCTCGGACATGAGCTGCAGGCCGATTTTGTCGAACTGCGCCAGGAAGTTCCGCCGCAAGGCGGAACTTCGCTCGATCCAGCATCCGGCTGGATCGCAAAGCCCGAACTCTATTTCGGCTTCCGCCGCGCCTTGCTGCCTTCGGCCGAGGAAAATCTTAACGCCGTGCCGCGCAAGAAGCGGGCCGATTTGCGCAAGGCGATTGCCAATCCCGCCCTCAGCGTCGACGCCGCCGCCGATATCGATACCTTTTTCGCGATCTACGGCGAAAGCCTGCGCAATCTCGGGACGCCCATCCTGCCGCGCGGCTTCTATGCCGCCATCGCGGAGGAATTCGGCCGGGAGGTGGAGATCTCGGCGGTTTCCGGTCCCCATGGTCCGGTCGCGGCGCTCATGACCTTCTTCTTCAAGGATCGGGTTCTACCCTATTACGGCGGCGCCACGCCCGATGCGCGCCCCTTGCATGCCTATGATTTGATGTATTGGCGCCTGATGGAGCGCGCGCTCGAACGCGGCGCCAAGGTCTATGATTTCGGGCGCAGCAAGCGCGGCACCGGCGCCTTCGACTACAAGACCTATTGGGGATTCGCGCCCGAGCCCCTGGCCTACCGTTACCGCCTGGTGAAATCCCAGCGCCTGCCCGAGATCAATCCGCTCAATCCCAAATACAGGCTGCAGATCGCGCTGTGGCGGCATTTGCCGCTGGCGATATCCAACAGGCTTGGGCCGTTCATTGCCCGCCAGCTCGGCTAAAGCACCCCGACCGTCTTCAGCGCATTCAAGGTCAGCCGCAGCCCGGTTTCGAGATCGGTTTCGGCGATGAAACCCAGCCGCGCGCGGGCGCGTTCCGGGTTTCCGATCGAATGACGCACGTCGCTCGGCCGCGCCGGCTTGAAAGAAATCTTGGGCTCGACGCCGAGGATGCCGGCGACGATCCCGGCGAGTTCTGAAATCGAAATCCCATGCCCGGTGCAGACGTTGAACACTTCGCTTTCGCGTGGCAGATGCGCCATGGCTTCGATCAGCGCCGTCACAGCGTCGGTGACATAGACGAAATCGCGCGTCTGCGTGCCGTCGCCGAAAATAGTCACGCCCCGTCCCTCGGCCAGGTTCCGGCAGAAAGACGGCACCACCCCTGAATAGGGTGAATGCGCGCTTTGGCGCGGACCGAACACATTGAAGAAACGCAAGCCCGCCGCCGGCACGCCGTGCGCGGATGTCGCGATATGCGCGTGCAACTCGCAGCCCGTCTTGTCGGCGCCGCAGGACGAGACCGGATTGGGCGTCAGGCTCTCATCGAGGAGCGTCTCGCCCCGATTGCCATAGACCGCCGCCGAAGAAGCGTAGACCACCGGCACGGGCATGTTCGGCCGGGCGCGGCGCGCGGCGTCGAACACATTGATGGTGCCGGTCAGGTTGGTTCGGTGCGCTTCAAGCCAACGGCTGTGGCACTCAATCACGGAAGAGATCGCGGCTAGGTGAAAACAACCATCGACGTCGTGGATGGCGCGGCGCAGCACCATCGGATCGGCGACGTCGCCCTCGATGAATTCAACGCCGCGCGGCAGGTTTTCCATGCGCCCATGAGACAAATCGTCGAGCACGCGCACCACATGTCCGCGCGCCACCAAGGTCTCGGCCAGATGCGAGCCGATGAATCCGCAACCGCCGGTGATGAGGAAGAGCCGCCGCGCCGCGGCCGTCTCGGGCCGGTGAAACGCCTCAGGGGCGGAATAGCCGTCGAGCATCCCCTGTCATCCTTCTTGCGGGCTTGATGCCCGCTTTATCGAGTTACGAAAACGCTTTACTGGCGATTTGTAGCATTTTTGAAAAATGCTTTCAGTAGCGAGTTTAGGTTAACGGGGAATATTCTGAGACCTGATTAACCATAACGAAGATTAAGACGCGCCCATCTCCGTCGCGCGATCGCCGCCGGAAACGGTTATTGGAAAAATGAAGATCAGAAATCAGAAAGAAGTCGCGACGCTGTTGAACAGGTTTTTGACCGACGTGCCGGTGGCGGTAACCGTCGCCACGATAATCACCATGATCAGGCTGGCGATCAACGCGTATTCGATCGCGGTGGCGCCGTTTTCGCTGCGCAGCAAGCCAATAAACCGGGAGCGCATGACAACTCCTTACAAAGGGATTGCCGCGATTTTAGGCGCCGGGAACTAAGCATCCTTTAACGGAATAAATTTCTTCAACCTCCCGGCGGTTTGGTTAACGGGCATTCCCCATTGCCGGTGCTCTTCCAGGGCGAGCTGGTTGAGCCCTTGCGCCCGGTATAAGCGGGTTGGATGCCGAGCTTGGCCCGGCTCAAGCGCTACGACCGCGCCGTCGACGCGCACCAGTGCAGGAGGCCGAAAATAGGATCGCCCCGCCTGCATTCTTGGAGGAATGGGTGCAGGCGGGGCGTATCCAGGGGTTTAGGCCTGCCGAAGGGGGGCTTAGGCAGGCCAACGGCTTGCGCCGCTGGGCGCTATTACCTTCTAACCCCTTGGCGGAGCCAAGTTAATTCGATGTCATCTTGCCAGAGGCCGCAAAACCGGCGCGGTCCCGGCGTTTTCTCAGCGTTTCTTCTTGGACTTGCCGCGATTGAAGCGCTCGACGATACGCTTGGCGACGCGCGAACTCACGAACGGGGAAACGTCGCCGCCCAACATGCCGATCTCCTTGACGAAGCGCGAGGAGATGAACTGGAAGCGGTCCGACGCCATGAGGAACACGGTTTCGACCTGCGGATTGATGCGGCTGTTCATGCCCGCCATCTGGAATTCATATTCGAAATCGGAGACGGCGCGCAGGCCGCGGATGATGATCGAGGCGCCGTTCCCGACCGCGAAATGCATCAACAACGTGTCGAATGGCTTGACCGTGATGCACTTCTTGACGGCGTCGGGCAGACGGGCGACCTCGTCCTTGACGATGGCCACACGCTCGTCCGTCGAAAACATCGGCCCCTTGCCGATATTGCGGGCCACGCCGATGATCAGCCGGTCAACCAGCTTGGTGGCGCGCACGATGATGTCGGCATGCCCGTTGGTGATCGGGTCGAAGGTGCCGGGATAGACCCCGATGCGTTCGATCATTACTTACCCCCTTCATCGCCATTTTCGGCTTCGGCCAGCCGCGCCACGGAAACCACCCGCTCACCCTCATCCATCTTAAACACCACCACTCCGCCGCTGCCCCGCCGCCGGATGCTGATGTCTTCGACCGGCGTGCGGATGACCGTCCCGCCATTGGTCACCAGCATGATCTGGTCGTTCTCGCGCACGGGGAAGACGGCGACGGTCGCGCCCTGGCCCTTGCCCGGTTTGAGATTGTCGATCCCCTGCCCGCCGCGCCCGGTGATGCGGTAATCATAGGCCGAGCAGCGCTTGCCGTAACCCTTCTCGGTGATGCTCAGCAGGAATTCCTCGCGCGCGGCCATTTCATTGAACTGTTTTTCCGTGATCGTATCAGCGGCGGCTTCCTCGTCATCCGCCTCCTCGTCCTCTTCTTCGCCGCGCCGGCGGCGGTTCGCCTCTTTCACATAAGCGGCGCGCAAGCCTGATTCCACATCCTCGTGACGCAGGATCGACATCGAGAACACTTCGTCGTCCTTGGCGAGCTTGACGCCGCGCACGCCGACCGAGGAGCGGCTGGTAAACACGCGCACGTCCTCCGTCGGGAAGCGGATCACCTTGCCGTTGCGCATGGCAAGCAGGATGTCGTCCCGGACCGTGCAGATGGCGGCGGCGATCAGCCGGTCAACGGAATCTTCGCCCTCGAACTTCATCGCGATCTTGCCGTTGGCGTTGACATGCTCGAAATCGTCGAGCGCGTTGCGCCGTACATAGCCCCGCGCCGTCGCGAATACCACGGTCATGTCCTTGCTCGCCTTGTCCTCCTCGGGCATGGGCATGACGGTGGAGATGCTTTCGCCCTGCGCCAGATTGGGCAGCAGGTTGACCATCGCCTTGCCGCGCGCCTGCGGCGTGGCCAGCGGCAGGAGATGCACTTTCAGCTTGTAGACCCGGCCCGTCGAGGTAAAGAAGAGAACGGGTGCGTGCGTTGAAGCGACAAAGACCTGACTGACGAAATCCTCCTCGCGGATCGCCATGCCGGCGCGGCCGCGGCCGCCACGGCGTTGCGCCCGGTATGTGGACAGCGGCACGCGCTTGATGTAGCCGGCATGGCTCACCGTCACCACCATGTCCTCGCGCTGGATCAGATCCTCGATATTGGCCTCGGCCGAGGAATCCTCAATCAATGTCCGGCGCTTATCGGCGAATTGCTCCTTCACCGCCTTGAGTTCCTTGCGCACCACGTCCAAAAGCTTCGGCCGCGAGCCCAGTATCTCAAGATAGATCTTTGATCTCGGCGACGATGCTCGTCAGGTCCTCGGCGATCTTGTCGCGCTCGAGCCCGGTCAGGCGTTGCAAACGCAGTTCCAGGATCGCCTTGGCCTGTTCATCCGACAGTTTGTAAGCCTTGTTCGGAGCAAGGCGCGAGCGCCCTTCCTCCTCGATCAGCCCGACAAGAGCCGCGACCGACGACGCCGGCCAGGTACGGCCCGTCAAGGCCTCGCGCGCGGCGGTGGGGTCCTTGGCCTTGCGAATCAATTCGATCACCGGATCGATATTGGCCACCGCCACGGCAAGACCCAGGAGGATATGCGCCTTGCCCCGCGCCTGGCCGAGCAGATAGACCGTGCGCTTGGTCACCACCTCTTCGCGGAAGACGACGAAGGCGGTGATGATGTCCTTCAAATTCATCAGCAACGGACGGCCGCCATCGAGCGCCAGCATGTTGACGCCGAAGCTGGTTTCCAGCGGCGTATGGCGATAGAGCTGGTTCAGCACCACCTCGGCCTGCGCGGTGCGTTGCAATTCCACCACCACGCGCACGCCGTCGCGATCGCTCTCGTCCCGCAGATCCGAGATGCCGTCGATCACCTTGTCACGCGTCACCTCGGCGATGCGCTCGATCATGCGCGCCTTGTTAACCTGGTACGGGATCTCGGTGATGACGATGGCTTCACGGTCCTTGCGTAGCTGTTCGACCGCAGCCTTGCCGCGGATAATGACCGAGCCGCGGCCATGCTTGTAGGCGTCGTTGATGCCGCCGCGGCCCATGATGAGGCCGCCGGTGGGAAAATCCGGTCCCGGCACCAGCTTGATGAGCGCATCGATCGAGATCGCGGGATCGTCGATATAGGCAAGGCAGGCCTCGATCACCTCACCCAGATTGTGAGGCGGAATGTTGGTGGCCATGCCGACGGCGATGCCGGCGGCGCCGTTGACCAGAAGATTGGGGAAGCGCGCCGGCAGCACCTTCGGTTCCTGCAACCTGCCGTCGTAATTGGGCTGGAAATCGACCGTCTCCTTGTCGATGTCGTCCAAGAGCGCGTCCGCCGCGCGGGAAAGGCGCGCCTCGGTGTAGCGCATCGCCGCCGCCGGATCGCCGTCCATCGAGCCGAAATTGCCCTGGCCGTCGATCAGCGGCAGGCGCATGGAGAAATCCTGCGCCATGCGCACCATGGAATCGTAGATCGCGGCGTCGCCATGCGGATGGTAGTTGCCCATCACATAGCCGACGATGTTCGCTGATTTGCGGTAGGGACGGTTCCAGTCGTTGCCGCCCTCCTTCATGCCGTAGAGGATGCGGCGATGCACCGGCTTCAGCCCGTCGCGCACATCGGGCAGCGCCCGCGACACGATCACGCTCATGGCGTAATCGAGGTAGGAGCGTTTCATCTCCTCTTCGATCGAGACCGGCGAAATGTCGATCGGCGGCGGCGGGGCCGGCGGTGACGGGGTAGCGACCACGATTCGGGCTTTCCTTTAATGCAAACGCTGGCGTTAAACGCCAGCGTCGCAACACCCGGAATTCTACTCGAAACCGCGCTTGTGAACAACGCCGCGCGGACTCGAATCGTGGCTTTCTGGTGCGATAAAATATACTTCTATATCAATATATTATGCTTCGATTTAAAAGTTAAATATGAGGTCGATAACGGCCTGGAATCAGGGCCCAATTATGCCTCCGATTCGGCGCCGGATTTCAGGCTGTATACGCCCACTAATGGTTCAATAACGGGATGGAGCTGGCGGAGGGTGGCGGCGGTAAAGAGCGCAGGAAGGCATAAATATCGGCGGCGTCGCGATCGGACAGCACCGGCTCTTCATAGGGCGGCATCTCGTTCGAGGGCTTGCGGATGTGATTCTCGAACTTGTCAAAAGTCAGCTCCGGACGCGCCAAACGCGGGCCGGTGGAGCGGCTGCCTTGCCCCACATAGCCGTGGCACTGGTAACAGCCGTCGGCCAGATAGATTTGCTTTCCTTTGGTGGCGTCACCGGGCGGCGGTTTATCCTGGGCCAACGCCCCGACCCCGAGCGCGAGCAACAAAGCCAAGACCGCAATCCCTGTCCCTGCCCGCATTGCCCTCACCTCGGCTGGGTAACGACGTCGAGCAGCACCGGTTCGCCGCTCTTGACCGTGGCGACGGCGCGTTTCAAGGCTGGGCCGAGCGTCTTGGGATCGCTGATCGGCCCCTCGGCATGGACACCCATCGCCTGGGCCAGCTTGGCGAAATCGATTACCGGATCGATCAGCGTCGTGCCGATATGGGCGCGGTCGATGCCGCGGTTGTGGCGGTCGGCCATGCGCTGCACATGCATGAGCTCCTGATGATAGGCGCGGTTGCCGTGGACGACGATCAGCACCGGGATCTTGTGATGCGCGGCGGTCCACAATGAGCCCGGCGAATACATCAGATCGCCGTCGCCGACGATGCCGGCGGTCAGCCGGCCATGCGCCTTGTTGGCCAACGCCGCGCCGACGATCGCGCCGCCGCCATAGCCCTGGCCGGCGCCGCCGGAATCGCCGTTGTAGTGATAGATCTTGGTCATGTCCCAAAGCCGCTGCGGCCAATTGCTGAAGAAGGTCTGATTGCCGCCGCCAGCGAAGGACCAATCCTCGTTGCGGATCGCTTCCCACAGCTCGGCGCAAAGCCGCCCGGTGCTGATCGGGCTGGCATCCCAGGCGCTCGCCGCCTCGTCGCGCGCCTCGTCGAGTGATTTGGCGTGGGCTTCGGCCAGCTTCTTGCCGCGCGCATCAAAAGCGCCGCGCTGCGCGGCGTCGATCTGGCCGCGCACCGCTTCGATGAGATAAGGCAGCGTCTCCTCACCGTCGCCGGCAACGGCGAGATCGATATCGGCGAAATGCTGGACATCCTGGAAATTGGAGCGCTGGAAGAGATCGCCGGCACCGATGCTCACCGTCCGGACATCGGGCTTGGTGATCGGCTTGGATGTGCGTTGGATCTGATCACGGAAGCTATGAATCGAGCCCCAGAAGTCGCGCAGCTCCAATCCCAGGATCATGTCGGCTTGCGTTATCAGGCCGCGGGCGCGGGCGCTCTGGTTCAAGGGGTGGCGTGTCGGAAAATTCATTCTGCCCATCTGGTCGACCACCGGTGCCTGAAGCAGCTCGGCCAGCGTCACCAGATTCTTTATACCGTCCTGGCTGCGCGCCAGCCGGTCGACCAGGATCACCGGGCTTTCCGCCGCGACCAGCATTTTCGCCGTCTCGGCGAGCGCGGCGATGTCGCCCTGCGGCGGCGTAGTGCGCGGCAGCTTCGGCACGGCGAGCTGTGCTGCCGGCTCAATCGGCTCTTCCTGAAGTTCGCTGTCGATCGCCAGCACCACCGGGCCCATCGGCGGCGTCATGGCGATCTTATAGGCGCGCACCGCGGAATCGGCGAAATGCTGGAGCGAGGCCGGTTGGTCGTCCCATTTGACGTAGTCGCGCACGATGATGGCGTTATCCTGCGCGGTATGGTTCCACTCGACGCCGGGGCGGCGCTTCTCGGCGTCGAGCCCGTTGCCGACCATGACGAACACCGGCACGCGGTCGCACCAGGCATTGTAAAGGGCCATCGAGGCGTGTTGCAGCCCGACAACGGCATGCACCAGAACGGCAAGCGGCTTGCCTGTCATCTTGTAATAGGCCTGCGCCATCGCCACCGAGTTCTCTTCGTGGGTGCAGGTGATGAATTCAGGCCGGGTGTTCAGGCCGTAATTGATGATCGCTTCGTGGATGCCGCGCAAACTCGAGGCCGGATTGGCGCAAACATAATCGAAGCCCAGCGACTTGATGACGTCGACCATGAAGTCGCCGCCGTCCTTGCCCTCGGTGAATGTCTCGGCCGGCGGCGTCTGCGCCTCGGCCGCCGCCAGTTGGATCGGCAAGGCGGGTTTGGGGGGCAATGCCGCGGTTGGAAGCTCGGCCGCCTTGGCCAGCGGCGGCGCTGCCACCGCCGCGGCTCCGGCCAGCGCCGCACCCTTCAAGAATTTGCGCCGTCCGACGGCGCCGGTGGCGCCCGGTTTCGTCCGCTTCGCCATGGTTTCCCCGCCCTTGATTGACCGGGCGTTGCTTCGACGCCGGCCTTGTCGTTAGACCGGAACGGAAGCTAGAACGGAATCTCGTCGTCGAGCTCGGCCGGGTTGCCCTTGGCTGCCCGCGGCGCCCGCACACCGCCCGCCGATGCGGCTTCCAGCGCCGGCGCATCGCTGCTCCCGGCGAAATCGCCGCCGCCGCCCGAGCGAGCGCCGTCGAGCATGGTCAGCTCGCCGCGGAATTTTCCCAGCACCACCTCGGTGGTGTAGCGCTCCTGATTGTCCTTGTCGGTCCATTTGCGCGTCTGCAGCGAACCTTCGAGAAAAACCTTGGAGCCTTTTTTCAGATATTTCTCGATGATCTCGACCAGCCGCTCGTTGAACACCACCACGCGGTGCCATTCGGTGCGCTCCTTGCGCTCGCCGCTGGCCTTGTCCTTCCAGGTTTCGGACGTCGCCACCGACATGTTGGCGACGCGCGTGCCGTCATTGGTCGAGCGGATTTCCGGATCGCGGCCGAGATTGCCGATCAGGATCACCTTGTTGACGCTTCCGGCCATCGACGCCCCCTCTATTTTGTGTTTGACGATTTTATCCTAGAACACAATAAGAACATTGCCAAGAGCCAAGCTTGCAGCCCATAGTGCCAAGGCCCATATCGAGTCGTAGCTTAGCCCTCATGCAATACATCCGCGTCCGCGGCGCCCGCGAACACAATCTGAAGAACGTCGACGTCGACATGCCGCGCGACAGCCTGGTGGTGCTCACCGGCCTGTCGGGTTCGGGCAAGTCCTCGCTCGCCTTCGACACGATTTATGCCGAGGGCCAGCGCCGTTATGTCGAAAGCCTGTCAGCCTATGCCAGGCAATTCCTGGAGTTGATGCAGAAGCCGGATGTCGATCTGATCGAGGGCCTGTCGCCCGCGATCTCGATCGAACAGAAAACCACCTCCAAGAACCCGCGTTCGACCGTCGGCACCGTGACCGAGATCTACGATTACATGCGCCTGCTGTTCGCGCGCATCGGCGTGCCCTATTCGCCAGCCACCGGCCTGCCCATCGAGAGTCAGACCGTATCGCAAATGGTCGACCGCATCATGGCCATGGCGGAAGGCACAAGGCTTCTCCTCTTGGCGCCGATCGTCCGCGGCCGCAAGGGCGAATACCGCAAGGACCTCCAGGAATTGCAGAAGCGCGGGTTCCAGCGCGTCAAGATCGACGGGAAAATGCACGAGATCGACGCCGCTCCCGCGCTCGACAAGAAATTCAAGCACGACATCGAAGTGGTGGTGGACCGCGTCGTGGTGCGCAAAGACCTCGGCAACCGCCTCGCCGATTCGATCGAGACCGCCCTGAAGCTGGCCGACGGCCTGGTCATTGCCGAGGACGCCGATAAGGGCACCCGCACCATCTTTTCCGCCAAATTCGCCTGTCCGGTCTCGGGCTTCACCATTCCCGAGATCGAGCCGCGGCTGTTCTCCTTCAACAACCCGTTCGGCGCCTGCCCGGCTTGCGATGGGCTCGGCACCAAGCTGTTCTTCGATCCCGAGCTGATCGTGCCCGACGAGCGCCTGTCTCTGCGCGAGGGTGCGATCGCGCCCTGGGCCGATGACAGCAAGACCTATTACGCCCAGACGCTGGATTCGATCGCGCGGCACTTCAGGGTTTCGACCAACACGCCGTGGAAGGATCTCGACGACAACGTGAAGCAGGTCATCCTGTTCGGCTCGGGCGACAAGCCGATCACCATGAAATACGAGGACGGGCGCAAGAGCTATTCCACCACCCGGCCCTTCGAGGGCGTCATCCCCAATATGGAGCGGCGCTACGAGGAGACCGAGAGCAATTGGCGCAAGGAAGAGTTGTCGCGCTATCAGAACGAGCGGCCTTGCGAGGTGTGCAAGGGCCGCCGCCTCAAGCCCGAGGCGCTGGCAGTCAAGATCGACAAGCGCGACATCACCCAGATTTCCGACCTGTCCATATTGGACGCCGGCGAATGGTTCGGCGGTCTTGGCGCCAAGCTTTCCGCCAAGGAACGCGGCATCGCCCAGCGCATTCTCAAGGAGATCAACGAGCGCCTGGGATTCCTCAAGAATGTCGGCCTGGAATATCTGACCCTGGCGCGCGCCGCGGGCACGCTGTCGGGCGGCGAAAGCCAGCGCATCCGGCTGGCCTCGCAGATAGGGTCGGGGTTGACGGGAGTCCTTTACGTGCTGGACGAGCCCTCGATCGGCCTGCATCAGCGTGACAACGACCGGCTGCTGGCCACGCTCAAGAGACTCCGCGATCTCGGCAACACCGTGCTGGTGGTCGAGCATGACGAGGAGGCGATCCGCGCCGCCGATTACCTGGTCGATATGGGCCCGGCCGCCGGCATCCATGGCGGCAAGCGTGATCGCCGCCGGCACGCCCGACGAGGTGATGAAGAGCGCGGACAGCATCACCGCGCAATATCTCACCGGCCGCCGCCGCATCGAGCTGCCGCCGCGGCGCCGCCACGGCACCGGGCATAAGCTCACCATCTTGGGCGCGCGCGCCAATAATCTGCAGAACATCAAGGTGGCGTTCCCGTTGGGCGCGCTCAGCTGCATCACCGGCGTCTCGGGCGGCGGCAAATCCACCCTGGTGGTCGACACCCTCTACAAGGCGCTGGCGCGCAAGCTGATGGGCGCGCGCGAGCATCCCGGCGCCTATGACAAGATCGACGGCGCCGAGCATCTCGACAAGGTGATCGACATCGACCAGTCGCCCATCGGCCGCACTCCCCGCTCCAACCCAGCGACTTATACGGGCGCCTTCACCCCCATTCGCGACTGGTTCGCCGGGTTGCCCGAAGCTAAGGCGCGCGGCTATGGTCCGGGCCGTTTCTCGTTCAACGTCAAGGGCGGGCGCTGCGAGGCTTGCCAGGGCGACGGCGTCATCAAGATCGAGATGCACTTCCTGCCCGACGTCTATGTGCAATGCGACGTGTGCAAGGGCAAGCGCTACAACCGCGAAACCCTCGAGGTCGCGTTCAAGGGCAAGAGCATCGCCGACGTGCTCGACATGACGGTGGAGGAAGGCGTTGCCTTCTTTGCCGCCGTGCCGTCGATCCGCGAGAAACTCGCCACGCTCGACCGCGTCGGGCTGGGCTATATCCATATCGGCCAGCCCGCCACCACGCTCTCGGGCGGCGAGGCGCAACGCGTGAAACTCGCCAAGGAGCTGTCGCGCCGCGCCACCGGCCGCACGCTCTACATCCTCGACGAACCCACCACCGGGCTGCATTTCGAGGACGTCAAAAAGCTGCTTGAAGTCCTCCATGCCTTGGTCGATGCCGGCAACACCATCCTGGTCATCGAGCACAATCTCGAGGTGATAAAAACCGCCGATTGGATCGTCGATCTCGGACCCGAGGGCGGCTCGGGCGGCGGCAAGGTGGTGGCCACCGGCACGCCGGAAGAAATAGCCCAGGCCAAGGGCAGCTATACCGGCGAATATCTCAAGGCCTATCTCGCGCGTTCGGCCGAGAAAAAACGCAAGCGGGCTTAAGCTTCAATCTTCGGGGGAATCTTTCATGCTCAAGGAATTTCGTGATTTCGCGATGCGCGGCAACGTCATCGACCTTGCCGTCGGCATCATCATCGGCGCCGCCTTCGGCAAGATCGTGTCATCGCTGGTCGAGGACATGCTAATGCCGCCCTTGGGGCTGGTGCTGGGCCGGGTCGATTTCTCCAGTCTGTTCTTGAGTCTGTCGGGCCAGCATTACGATTCCATCGCCGCCGCCAAGGCGGCGGGCGCGGCCACGCTCAATTACGGCCTGTTCATCAACGCGGTGGTGAATTTTATCATCGTCGCCTTCGCCGTGTTCATCCTGGTGCGCCAGGTCAATCATTGGACCGCCAAATTCGCGCCCACCAAGGATCAGGCGCCGCCCAGCCCCAATGCCAAAGACTGCCCCTATTGCCTGTCCTCCATCCCGCTCAAGGCGACGCGTTGCCCGCATTGCACCTCGCAAATCGCCTGAGCTAGAACCGCCCGGCGCGCGCGGCACGCCATAGCCGCAAACTGCGCCACGGATCGGGCGCGGCAAGGTGGGGATCGAACACATCATATCGGGCGGCTTCGAGCCGCTTGAGCCAGGTTTCCGCAAGCACCGCCGGCAGCAGCGCCGCAATTCCCTGGCGTGGAACCTTGTCCTTGAGCGCGCGCGCCCTTTCGAGATTGATTCGCGCCGCGTTCGCTATGGCTCGCGCGGCTTGGGCTAGTTCCGGCGTCGGTTTCAAATTCAGAACGCTGCGCTTGGGATCGAGCTCGGCTGGAATGAAGCTGCGCCCCGACCGGGCATGGAACGCCGCCGCGCGCAACAGCCCGGCCAGCGCATAGGCGGTTCCTACACGCCGCGCGGCGATTTGCTCGCGCATTTCCTGATTGCGGTCCTGATCTTCCGTCCATTCGATCGCATCCAGCGCCGCGAGGGCCATCATGGACAGGCTGCCGCCCGTGGCCGCGGCATAGTCCTCGAGCGCGGCCAGGGTTTGCGGCGGATCGGCGAGCATGTCCTGCTCGCGCGCGTCGAGCAGGCGGTCGATCTCCGTGCCCCACAGCTGATAGCGGCCAAAGGAAGCCGCCAGTGCCTCGACCACCTCGTGCTGGCGCGGCGGCTTGCCTTCGTTGATCTCCCGGATCGCCTCGCGCCACCATTGCAGCCGGATCGAGCCCAGGAGCGGCTCGCTCACCGCCTCGCGGATGCGCGCCACCTCGTAATTGAAGGCATAAAGCGCGAACAGCGCCTCGCGCCGCCCGGGGGCTGCGAACAGCGCGGTCACAAAACGGTCGCGGTCGTGCCGCCGTACCAGTTGAGCAACCGCAGAAATCTTGGGGTTATGCGCCAAAATCCGCCCTTTCCCGAAAAACCCCGGATTGCCGCTTTGCGGCCCAGCGGCTAGAATAGCCTCGATTTCGAATCACCACATGAGGGGAGAAAAAATGAAAAACCCACTGGATTCGCTTGGACAAACGGTGACTTTGGGCTTCGTGCTCACGGTCGTCGTCGTGTTCCTCATCCACGCCTTCAGCGCCTGAACGGAGGAACCCATGGACGAAATCATCACTTATGCCTGGTGGGTGTTCGCCTTCCGCTGGTTCCATGTCCTGAGCGGCGTGATGTGGATCGGCCTGCTGTGGTATTTCAATTTCGTGCAGACGCCGACCATGCCCAAGATTCCGGCCGAGTTGAAGCCGGCGATCGGCAAGTTCATCCTCCCCGAGGCGCTGTTCTGGTTCCGCTGGGCCGCGATGTCGACCATCGTCACCGGCCTGATCCTCGCCCAGATGAACGGCTATCTGATGGGCGCGATCAAGCTCGGCATCGGCGAGCACAGCCCGAACATCAGCGCCATCGGTTTCGGTATGTGGATGGGCGCCATCATGTGGTTCAACGTCTGGTTCATCATCTGGCCGAACCAGAAGAAGGTGCTGGGCCTGACGCCGGCCTCCGACGACGAGAAGAAGGCGGCGGCGCGTTTGGCCGGCCTCACCTCGCGCGCCAACACTCTGCTCTCGATCCCCATGCTCTATTGCATGCTGTCGGCGAGCCACGGCGTGTTCTAAGCTTCGTCTAAAGTTTTTCGTGATATGGACCGGGGCCGAAAGGCCCCGGTTCTTTTTTAGCCGACGGGCAGAAGTGCCGCGGCCACGCGGCGTTCCTCCGCCAGCAGCACGTTATAGGTGCGGCAGGCGGCGCCGGTATCCATGGCGTCGACCACGATGCCTTGCCGGCGTAAGGCTTGGCGCAATTCTTCCGGCAGTCTGGCGATGCTTTTGCCGCAGCCGAGAAGAAGGATTTCCACCTCGCCGTGATCCAGGAGCGGTTTCAGGCTGGCAAAATCCACCTCGGCCATGATGGCGGCCATCCAGCTCTCGACCTTGTCGGGAAACACCAGGATCGCGCCTTGATAAGCCACGCCGCTCACCCGGAATCCCCGCGGGCCGTAGCTCTCGATCACCTGACGCCCGGCGGGAATGAGCGGGGTGACGTCGACGCTCACGGAGTGCCGGGGCTCCGCCCTATTGGCGGCGCGCCTGGGACCGGCCCCGTTGGCGTTGGCGGGGATTGCGGCGTCCCTGGCGCCGTGATGACTGCCTTGCGATCGGGATTGCCACGGGGCCGGATGTAATAAAGCAGCGGCGCGGCGATGAAGAGCGACGAATACGTCCCGACGACGATGCCCCACAGCATGGCGATGGAGAATCCCCTCAACACCTCGCCGCCGAAAAAGAACAGCGACAGCACCGCCAGCGTGGTCGTTGAAACCGTCAGGATGGTGCGCGACAGCGTCTCATTGAGGCTCTTGTTGATGAGCTGCTTGAAATCCATCGTCTTGTATTTGCGCATGGTCTCGCGGATTCGGTCATAGATCACGACGGTATCGTTGATGGAATATCCGGCGATGGTCAGGATCGCAGCCAGCGTGGTGAGGTTGAATTCGATCTGCAATAGCGCGAACAGACCTACGGTGGTGATGGTGTCGTGCAGCGTCGATAACATGGCGCCCGCGCCAAACTGCCATTCGAAGCGGAACCAGACGTAAACCGCGATGGCGAACAGCGCCGCGATGGTCGCCATCACGCCCTTGAACACCAGCTCGTGGCCGACCGTCGGCCCCACCACCTCGGTTCGGCGGTAATCGATGCCATCGCCGAGCGCGGCCTTCACCGTCTCGACCGCCTTCTCCTGCGCCTTATCGTCGCCTGGCTGGCGCGGCACCCGGATCAGCACGTCGTCGGGACTGCCGAATCCCTGGAGCGACACCTCGCCGATGCCCAGCCCGTCGAGTTTCGAGCGCATCGCCGCCAGATTGGCCGGGCCTTGCGCAGTGCGCGCCTCGATGATGATGCCGCCGGAAAAATCGATGCCGTAATTGAGTCCTTGCACCAGAAACAGGACGATGGAGCCGAGCGTGAGCAGCGCCGACAGCGCGAAGCCTATCTTGTGCAGCCCCATGAAATCGATGTTGGGGATCTTGCGGATGATGATGAGTGGACGGAACATGGCTAGATCGGGATTTCCTTGGGCTTGGAACGCCGGAGCCAGGTGACGATCTGCAGCCGCGTTACCAAGATCGCCGAGAACAGCGAGGTCAGCACGCCGATGCTCAGGGTCACGGCAAAGCCCTTCACCGGACCGGAGCCCAGGAAGAACATCAGGATGCCCGCGACCAGGGTGGTCACATGGCTATCGAGAATGGTGCCGAAGGCGCGCTCGAACCCGGCCTGGAGCGAGGAAATCATCGAGCGCCCGCCGCGCACTTCCTCGCGGATGCGCTCATAGATCAACACATTGGCGTCAACCGCCATGCCCATGGTGAGCGCGATGCCGGCGATGCCGGGCAACGTCAGCGTGGCGCCGAGCAAGGACAGACTCGCCAGCATCATGCATAAATTGAAGAACAGGGCGATGTCGGCGAACAAGCCGAACAAGCCGTAGAACACGATCATGAACACCACCACCAGCGCCACGCCCACCAGGCAGGCCGTCGTGCCGGCGCGGATCGAATCCGCGCCCAGATCGGGCCCCACCGTGCGTTCTTCCAGCACCGTCAGCGGCGCGGGCAGCGCGCCGGCGCGCAACAAAAGCGCCAAATCGCTGGCCGATTGCACGGTGAAATTACCCGAGATCACGCCGCGCCCGCCCAGGATCGGCTCGCGGATCACCGGCGCGCTGATCACCTTGTTGTCGAGCACGATGGCGAAGGGTTTGCCCACGTTGCTGCTGGTCGCATCGCCGAAACGCCGCGCGCCCGTGGAATCGAAGGTGAAACTTACCACCGGCTCGTTGCCGTTCTGGAAGGTGGGCTGGGAGTCGGTCAGCGTGTCGCCGCTCACCATCACGCGGCGCTTCACCACGTAGAATTGCGGGCCGCCGGGACGATTGTCGGCCGAGGGCAGCAACTCGTCGCCCGGCGGCAGATTCCCGGGGCGCGCGTCGCCGGGCGCGACGTCCGTGTCCACCAGTTGGAAGGTCATCTTGGCGGTGCGGCCCAGCAGTTCCTTCACATGCTCGGGATTCTCGACACCCGGCAATTGCACCAGGATCCGGTCTTCGCCCTCGCGCTGGATGGTTGGCTCCTTGGTGCCGGTCTCGTCGATGCGGCGGCGCACGATCTCGATCGATTGGTCGACCGCCGAGCGCTGGCGCGCCTGAATGGCGGTGTCCGTGAACTTGACGGTGGAGACGCCGCTGGCGGCGAGGTTGACTTCGAGATCGGGATCGAGCTTGAGAAGAGCGGTGCGCAGCGCGTTCAGATCGCCGGCGTCGCGAAGGCTGAAGGAAACATGGTCGCCCTCGACGGCAAGCCCGGTGTAGCCCAGCTTCGCGTCGAGCAGCGCGCCGCGTATTTCATCGACCAATCCGCTCAGCCGCTCGCGCTCGACCGAGGCCATGTCGACCTCGAGCAGCAGATGCGAGCCGCCGCGCAGATCGAGACCGAGGCTGACCTGCTTCTTGGGCACGAAACTCGGCCAGGAACCGACCGTGGATGCCGAGAATAGATTAGGCACGGAGAAGATCACACCCAGCGCGCACACCGCCAAGATGAGGATGACCTTCCAAGTCTGGAAATAAAGCATGCGCGCTCTTCGCTGATCCCGGACGCGCCCGCGTCAATTGCCGGAAGGCGGCGCGCTCTCGCTCTTCTCGCCCGCCGCTTCCCCGTCCTTGTCGTCCTGGCCGTTTTTATCGTCCTTGGCCGAGGCCGGCACGGGCTTCGCCAGCACGCTGGTGATGGTCGCGCGCAACACGCGCACCCGCGTGTTCTCGGCGATGTCGATCAACACCTCGTCGTTGTTCGCTATCTTGGCCACGGTGCCGATGATGCCGCCGCCGGTCACCACGCGGTCGCCCCGCTTGATCGCGTCGAGCATCGCCCTGGTTTCCTTGGCCTTCTTCTGCTGCGGCCGGATCAGGAACATGTAGAAGACGACGAAGATCAACGCCAGCGGCGCCATCTGCATGATGGTGCTGGTGGTATCTCCGGCCGCCTGGGCATAGGCCGGCGAGATCAAAAACATCGGCGTCGCGCTCCCATGAGATGCTGAGGGCCGCATTGGTACTGGACTTGGCCTCAAAGCGCAAGCAAAGGCGCGGTTGACGGCGTCCGGGTTCGCGCTTAGGGTCCAGCCCGATTTTATACTGTCTACAAGGACTTAAGGCACGGCGATGGCGGCCAAGGACGAGTTCGAATCCCACGTGAAGCGCATCGCTGCGGCGCTGGAGCGCTTGGCGCCCAAGCCCGCGCCCGCGAGCGATCTCGATGCCGCCGACGCCTTCGTCTGGCACGCCGAGAGCCAATATCTGGAGCCGGTGAAGAAGGTCAGCCGCGTCGATCTCGATCTGCTCCAGGGTATCGACCGGGTGCGCGACATATTGCTCGACAATACGCGGCGCTTCGCCAAGGGGCTGCCCGCCAACAACGTGCTGCTGTGGGGCGCGCGAGGCATGGGAAAGTCCTCCCTGATCAAGGCCGCGCATGCGACGGTCAACCAGGAGAAGCCCCGTTCGCTGGTTCTGGTCGAGATCCACCGCGAGGACATCCCCAGCCTGCCGGCCTTGCTGTCGCGGTTGCGCGAAACCAAGCGGCGCTGCCTGTTGTTCTGCGACGACCTCTCCTTCGATCAGGCCGACACCAGCTACAAATCGCTGAAGGGCGTGCTCGAAGGCGGCATCGAGGGCAGGCCGCCCAATGTCGTGCTCTATGCCACGTCGAACCGCCGCCATCTCATGTCGCGCGAGATGATCGAGAACGAACGCTCGACCGCGATCAGCCCCAACGAGGCGGTGGAGGAAAAAGTCTCGCTCTCCGACCGCTTCGGCCTGTGGCTGGGATTTCACGCCTGCGACCAGGAAACCTATCATGCGATCGTGCGCGGCTATGTCGAGCGCTTCGGCCTCAACTATCCGCACGACAAGCTCAAGGCCGAGGCCAATGAATGGGCGATCACGCGCGGCGCGCGCTCCGGCCGCGTCGCCTGGCAATACATCCAGGATTTGGCTGGAAGACTGGGCAAGACCCTCGGTTGAGTTTTATTGCGCGCGCGCCTGGATCGCGGACAGGTATTGATCGGGATCGAGCGCCTTGGTGCCGCGCCTGATCTCGAAATGAAGCTGCGGCGGGCCGTTGACGCCGGTCGTTCCCACCTTGGCGATTTCCTGGCCGCGCTTCACGGTTTCGCCGCGTTTCACCAGCAGCACGTCGTTATGCGCATAGGCGGTCATCCAGCCGCCCGCGTGTTTGATCAATAACAGATTGCCGTATCCCTTGAGCTCGTTGCCGGCATAGGCGACCACTCCCGCATCGGCCGCGCGCACCGGCGCGTCCTTGGGCGCGGCGATGTTGATGCCGTCATTATGCGTGCCGCTCGGTCCCGCGCCGTAGCGCTCGATGACCTTGCCTTTGACCGGCCACAGGAAATTGCCGCCGCGCGGCGGCGGCGCGGGCAGCGGCCCTTCCGGCTTGGCCCGTGGCGAAGCCGCAGAACTTTCCTGGGACGCGTTCGCGGCGGCGCCCGTCGGCCGAGCCGACGAACCTCCTTGGGCCGGCTTTTCCGGCGGCGGCGGTACAGCTGCCACCTGCTCCGGCGCGGCCGGCAGCAGTAGCGAATCCCCAACCCGGACCGTGTAAGGCGGCTGGAGCGCGTTGGCGCTGGCCAGCGTGCTCACATCGACGCCGTATTGATTGGCGATGCTGTAGAGCGTGTCCCCCGCTTTCACGATATGGCGGCGTTGCTGCGGCACGGTCAATTGCTGCCCGGTGGTCAGGGTAAAGGGCGGATCGAGATTGTTGGCGTCGATCAGATCGCGCACCGGCACGCCGGTTCGGCGCGAGATGGCATAGAGCGTGTCGCCGTTCTGTACCGTGATCTGCCCGTTCCCCGTGCGCGCGGGTTCGTTCAACGGCGCCACCGCGGGCTGGGCGCCGCCCGGCCGCGCCTCCGAATTCCTTTGGACTCCCGCCGGCGCGACCGCCGATTCCCTTTGGACCAGCGGCGGCGATTCCTGCGGCGGCGTGCGCAAGGCGTCGTGTTCGGCGTGGATGGTGACCGGCGCCGGCGGCTCGGCACGCGGCCCGCAAGCCGCGAGTCCCGTCAGCAATAAAAGCGGAATTCCCCTGCGCCCGCGCATGGCGCCAGTCTAGTCGCGCTTGCCCGGCCGCGACAGGCCTTCGCGCCCCCCGTCTTCACGCGGAAGTCCGGGAACCAGGGGTACGAAGCGCACCCCGCACAATTCCTCGGCCTGGAGATGGCCGCGCTGGCGAGTCACACGGTAAAGCTTCTGGTCCTGCCGGCTTTCGCCGATTGGCGCCACCATCACGCCGTCCTCGGCCAAATGCGCGAGCAGGTTTTCGGGAATATGCGAAGCCGCCGCGGTGACGATGATGCGGTCGAAGGTTTCGTGTTCGGGCCAGCCCTTGGTGCCGTCGCCGAAGCGGCCGGTGACATTATGCAAACGCAGCTTGGCAAAGCGCGCTTCGGCCTCTTTCAAGAGCGCGCGGTGGCGCTCGATGGTGAGCACGCGGCGGCACAGCCGCGCCAGCACCGCCGCCTGATAGCCCGAGCCGGTGCCCACCTCCAGCACCTTGTCGCGCTCGCCCACTTCCAGCGCCTGGGTCATCAGCGCGACGATATAAGGCTGGCTGATGGTCTGGCCGTGGCCGATGGGCAGAGCCACGTTATCATAGGCCTGTTCGCGGAAGGCCGCCGGCACGAACAATTCGCGTGGCGTGCGCTCCATGGCATCGAGCACGCGGCTGTCGGTGATGCCCTCGGCGCGCAGTTCGGCCAGGAGAACCGCGCGTCTCTCTTTAAATTTCGCGCTGTCAGCTTCCGGCGGCAATTAACCTGGTTCCGCCCATATGGGATTGCAGCGCCTCGGGCACCGCGATCGTGCCGTCTTCTTGCTGATAATTTTCCATGACCGCGATGAGCGCGCGGCCCACCGCCAGGCCCGATCCGTTGAGGGTGTGGACGAAGCGCGTGCCTTTTTCGCCCGAAGCCTTGAAGCGCGCGCCCATGCGCCGCGCCTGGTAATCGCCGCAATTGGAGCAGGAGGAGATTTCGCGATAGGTCCCCTGCCCCGGCAGCCAGACTTCCAGATCGTAGGTCTTGCGCGCCGAAGCGCCCATGTCGCCGGCGCAAAGCAGCATCACGCGATAGGCCAGGCCCAGGCGCTTCAGCACTTCCTCGGCGCATGCCGTCAGGCGCTCATGCTCTTCATCGGATTTGTCGGGATGGACGATGGAAACCAATTCCACCTTATTGAACTGATGCTGGCGGATCATGCCGCGCGTATCCTTGCCCGCCGCCCCGGCCTCGGAGCGGAAACTGGGCGTGGAGGCTACAAAACGCAGCGGCAACCGCGCTTGGTCCAGTATCTCCTCGCGCACCAAATTGGTAAGCGGGATTTCCGCGGTCGGGATCAGCCACAGCCCGGTTGTGGTGCGGAAAAGATCGTCTGAGAATTTCGGAAGCTGCCCGGTGCCGAAAGCAGCCTCGTCGCGCACCAGATAAGGCGGCGAAACTTCGGTATAACCGAATTCCTTGGTGTGCAGATCGAGCATGAAAGCCGCGAGCGCGCGCTCCAGCCGGGCGAGCCCGCCCGACAGCACGACAAAGCGCGATCCGGAAATCCTGCCCGCGCGCTCGAAATCCATCATGCCGAGCGCTTCGCCGAGCGCGGCGTGATCCTTGGCCTTGAACGGGAAATGGGGCGGCTTGCCGTTTTCGCGCGCCAATTTGTTGGACGCGGCATCCCTGCCCTCCGGCACGTCATCGGCGGGCAGGTTGGGGATGGGCGCCAGCGCCGCGTCGATGGCCGCGCGCAGGCTGTTGGCTTCGGCCTCCAGCACCGCCTGCTTCTCCTTGCTCTCGGCCACTTGTTTCATGAGCGCCGCCGCGTCGCCGCCCTTGGTCTTGGCCGCGCCGATCTCCTTGGCGAGCTTGTTGCGCTCGGCCTGCAATTGCTCGGCCTGGGTCTGGAATTCGCGCCAGCGCCCATCGAGCCGCAAAATCTGTCCGGAAAGCGGCTCCATGCCGCGCCGCTTCAGGCCCTTATCGAAGGCCTCGGGATTGTCGCGGATCCATTTGATGTCAAACATCGCGCTTATCTCAGGACGGAACCGGCACGTGCAACGGCTTCAAGGTCATGAACTCGGACAAGCGGCTGCCGGGGAAATAGGCTTTCTGGAACGCCGGGCGCGCCTGCATGCGCGCATACCACGCCGTGACGCGTGGTTTCTTAGCCCAGATCGCCGACAATCCCAGATCGTTCATGCGGTCGATGCTCGGCGTCACCACGATGTCGGCGAGCGTATAGTCCGGCCCCATTAGCCACGGACCGCCTTCGCGTTCGAGCGCCGCCTCCATGCGCTCGACCGTGCGTTTCAACTCATCGAGCGAGGCCGCCACGTCTTCCTCGCTGAAGCCCTGCGGTCCCATGCGGCGGTAGAAGTTCTTGCGCACCGGGCGGACGTCGGCCTCGCTGGCGCGGAATTGTCTCTCGTCCAGCTGGTTGAAGCGGTTGGCCAGCGCCATGTGGAAACTCGGCACGCGGATGGCGGCGGTCGGAACCTCTTCGAGAAAGCGCATCCAGGCGCGCATCTGCGCGCGGCGCGCCGGGTCCGCGGGCGACAACAGCGGTTTCGGGAACACCTCGTCGAGATATTCCAGGATCACGCTCGAATCGATGATCACCTTGCCGTCATGGACCAGGGTTGGCACCACGCCATTGGGATTGAGCTTCAGATACTCCGGGCGGAGCTGCTCGTTCTTGGGCAGGTTCACCCGCCGCTCGGTCCAGTCGAGATTCTTCTCGGCGAGCGCGATACGCACCTTCTGGCTGCAAGTCGACTGCGGCGCGTGATAGAGCTCAAGCATCGGTTTTCTCTCCCGTATCTTTCGTTTCATTACGCGTACCGGGCTTGAGGCCAAGTTCGGCTTCTTCTTCCGCTTCGCGCTGGGCGCGTTTTTTCTCGACGATGCGGCAGCAGAAGATCGAGATCTCGTACAGCAGCAGCAGCGGCACCGCCAAGGATACCTGGCTGAAGATGTCGGGCGGCGTCAATATCGCAGCAGCGATGAACACGCCGACAATGGCATAGCGGCGCTTGGCGGCAAGGGTAGCCGAGGAAACCAACCCCACCCGCGCCATCAATGTCAATAAAACCGGCAGCTGGAAGGCCACGCCGAAGGCCAGCACCAGCCGCATGACCAGCGTCAGGTATTCGGAAACCTTGGGTTCTACTTCAATGGGCAGCGAGCCCGGCCCGCCCGGGGTTTCGAAGCTCAAGAAGAACCGCCACGCCACCGGGAAGATGACGAAATAAACCAGCGACCCGCCGGCGATGAACAGCAACGGCGAGGCGACGAGATAAGGCAGGAAGGCACGGCGCTCCTGCTTGTAAAGCCCGGGCGCAACGAACAGCCAGAGCTGTGTCGCGATGAAGGGAAAGGCCAAACAGAAAGCCGCCCAGAACGCCACGCGCAGATCGGTGAAAAACGCTTCGGTCAGGTCGGTGTAGATCAGATGCCGGCCGGCCTGGTTGGCGAGCGCGGCGGCCAGCGGCGCGGCGAGAAAATTGTAGATGGTCTTGCTGAAATACCAGCACGGGGCAAAAGCGACCAGGAAGGCGATCGCGGAATAGATCAGCCGTTTTCTCAGCTCGATCAGATGATCGAGCAGCGGCATCTTGCCTTCTTCGAGCTCCTCGCCGGTCTCGGTCATGGCGTGGCTTTCTTATCCGATGCGAGCGACGCCGAAGTCCCGGCCTGGTCCGACTTTTGGATGGCCGGCTCCGCCGGCGCGGGCGCGGGCGCGGGCGTTTCGGCCGGTTTTTCCTCCAGCTTGGGTGCGTCCGCGAACGGATGGGGAAGCTCGGGCGGGGCCAGCGCCTGCTCGATCTCGCCCCTTGGATCGATGGTCTTCTTCACCTCGTCGTCGAAACTGAATCCCGCCGCCTTGTCGAGATTCTTCTTCACATCATCGAGTTCGGCCTCGCGCACCATCTGCTCGAGGCTGCCCTGGAATTCGCGGGCGATGCCGCGCGCCTTGCGCACCCAAATACCCGCGGTCTTCAGCACGCGCGGCAGATCCTTCGGCCCGATGACGATCAACGCCACAATGGCGATCAGCGCCAGTTCGGACCAAGCAAAATCAAACATGGGCCGCCACTTCAATCATCGATGTCGCGCGGCGCAAGTTCTTCCGCCGCTTCCGCCTCTTCCGTCCTGTCCACCGCGCTCTCTTCCTCGGGCCGGTTCAGCGGCAATTCGGCAAGATGTCCGGCCTCGGGCAGGGCGAATTCCATCCGCGCTCCGATCAGGCCGGCGGCGCGCAACTCCTCCATGCCCGGCAGATCGCCGATCTCGGACAGTCCGAAATGCTGCAGGAAGGCCTCGGTGGTGACCCAGGTCACCGGCCTTCCCGGCGTTTCCCTCCGTCCCTTGGGCGCGATCCAGTTCAATTCCATCAGCACGTCGAGCGTGCCAGTGGAAACCACCACGCCGCGGATGTCCTCGATCTCGGCGCGCGTCACCGGCTGGTGATAGGCCACGATGGCCAGGGTTTCGATCGCGGCGCGGGAAAGCTTGCGCTGCACCTTCTGCTCGAGCTTCAGTCGCGGGCCCAGATCGGAAGCGGTGCGCATCGTCCAGCCGCCCGCCACCTTGACGAGATTGACGCCGCGGCCGCGGTAATGCGCCTCGATCTCGGCGATCAGCGATGGAATGTCGGCGCTCTTGGGCAGGCGCAGCCGGATATTGGCCTCGTCCACCGGCGAAGCCGAAGCGAACAGCAGCGCCTCCAGCAGCCGCAGATGATCGGCGCGCTGGCCGTCTTTCTCCTTGTGTTTATGCTTGTCGGTCTTGCTCATTTTCTTCTCGTTTTTCTCGTAAAGCGGCGGGCGGCGGGCTGCGCAGATAGATCGGGCCGAAGGCGATTTCCTGGCGCAACTGGATCTTGCCGGAACGCACCAACTCCAGGCTGGCGGCGAACGTCGATGCGATGGCCGAACGGCGCACCAGCGCGTCGCCCAGACGGGCCGGCAGGAAGCTCATCAGCGTGCGCCATTCCGGCACATGGCCGACCACGCGCGACAGGCGCTGCAGCGCGTCGTCCATGGAATAGAGCTCGGCCGGGGCGATTTGCAGCACCGAAGCATCGTGGCGCTCGCGCCCGGAGCCATAGGCCTTGAGTAGCTCGTAGATGCTGGTGTCGTAAAGGGGGATGAATTTCCGCGGCAAGCCCTCAGGCGCGCCGCGGCGGAACACGTCGCGGCCCAAGAGCGGCCGGGCGAAGAGTTGCGATCCCGCCTGCTGCATGGCTTCGAGGCGTTGCAGACGGTGTGCCAGCGCCGCCGCCAGTTCGTCGGCGCTCGGCTCGGCCTGGCCCGGCGGCTGGGGCAGCAGCAACCGCGACTTGAGATAGGCCAGCCACGCCGCCATGACGAGATAATCGGCGGCGATCTCGAGCTTGAGGCTGCGCGCCGCGGCGATGAAGGCGAGATATTGGTCGGCCAGGCGCAGGATCGAGATCTTGGTGAGGTCGACCTTCTGCTCGCGCGCCAGGGTCAAAAGAACGTCGATCGGCCCTTCATAGCCCTCGAGGTCCACCACCAGATCGGCGCTGGCATGGGGCCGCTGCTGCGGCAGCTCGAAGGGTTCGGTCTCGGCGCTCATCCCATCCTCACCCCGGTAATCCAGCCGATGGCCCCGATCAGCCAGTTGACCGGCCCTTCGACCACGCTGCCGACGATGTTGAGATTGATCCCAAGCTGATCGCCGATCATCGGCAGCAGGAACAGCGCCCCGATCAGGATCAGGATTCCGACCCGCTCCAGCCGGGCCAGCGGCAGCGCCAGAAAATCCGGCAATATTCCCACGGCGACGCGCCCGCCATCCAAGGGCGGCAACGGAATCATGTTGAACACCGCCAGGATGATGTTGATCTCGACCGAGTATTCCAGACTCCTTTGGGTCCATTCCTGGAACGAGCCGGGCAGATGCGGCACCGTATACATCAGCAGCGCCGAGATTATGGCCAGCATCACGTTGGTCGCCGGCCCGGCCAGCGCGACATAGACCATGTCGCGGCGCGGATGGTTCAGCTTGTGGAAGCTCACCGGCACCGGCTTGGCGTAGCCGAACAGGAACCTGCCGCCCGAAGCGACGAACAGGAACAGCGGCATCAGCACCGTGCCGATCGGATCAATATGCTTGAGGGGATTGAACGTGACACGGCCCATGTTCCAGGCGGTGTCGTCGCCGCAGCGATGCGCGATGAAGCCGTGCGCCGCTTCGTGGAAGGTGATCGCGAATATCGCGGGCAGCGCCAGTACAGTCACCTCGGATAGGAGACCGGCGAATTCAGGCGACATCAAGCCCGCCCTTCCAGCAGCGAAGCAAAGCGCGCTTCGGCGGCGGACCGCTCGAAGGGCTGGCTTCCGGCCAAGCGGCGCCGCTCCCCGGCGTCGATCCGCCGGCGGGCTTGCGCGCTCAAGGGGCCGACCGCCCGGGCGATAGCGCTCATTTCCTTCATCTCGCCGTTACAGTGCAAAACCATGTCACAACCCGCCTCCAAGGCGCCTTTGGCGCGGCCCGGCAGGCTCCCGGGCAGCGCCTTCATCGATAGATCGTCCGAAATCAGCACGCCGTCGAAGCCAATGCTAGCCCGAATCGCTTGGCTTATCAGCCGCGGCGAAAGGGTGGCGGGGGCATCGGCGTCGATGGCGCTATAGACGATATGGGCGGTCATCGCCCAGGGCATGCGGTTGAGGGCGCGAAAGGGCGCGAAATCGCCCGCTTCCAGCTCCGCGCGCGAAGCCGATACCACCGGCAAGGCCAGATGGCTGTCCACCCCCGCCCGGCCATGGCCGGGAATATGCTTGATGACCGGCAGCACGCCCCCCGCCAGCAACCCGTCGCACACGGCGCGGCCGATGCTGGCCACGGTCTCGGGCTTCGTGCCATAGGCGCGGTCGCCGATGATCGGGTCGGCGCCGGCTACGAGCAGGTCGAGCACCGGCGCGCAATCGACGGTGATGCCGAGTGCGGCCAGATCGTCCGCGATCAGCCGCGCGCCGAGGAACGCGGCCTCCGCCGGGTTCTTCGACGCGGCGATGGATGCGGCCGGCGGATAGGCGCGCCAATGCGGCGGCTTGAGGCGCGCCACCCGCCCGCCTTCCTGGTCGATCAGCACCGGCGCGTCGGCGCGGCGCACGGTTTCGCGCAAGCCCATCACGAGATTCCTCAATTGCGCCGGATTTTCGACGTTGCGCTGGAACAGGATGAAGCCCAGCGGATCGGCGCTGCGGAAGAACTTTTTCTCGTTGTCGGTCAAGGACTTGCCGCTCAAGCCGAAGATGACGGCGCGCGGCTCACGGCTTGACGAGGATGCAGGCGACATGGCGATCTTTGAGGGTGTTGCAGCTTTGCGTGGCCGAGGTTTCGTCGGCGATCGGCCCGGCCAAAACGCGGTAGTAGACGCCGCGATCGGGCCCGAGATCGACCTTGACCGCATTGGCGGGCAGCTTGGCGAGAATGTCGGGCTGCGCCGATTTGAGCCGAGTCCAGCTGGCTTGCGCCGCCTCGACCGAGCGCAGCGCGCCCAGTTGCAGGAAATACCCCTTGCCCGGCGGCAGGGCCGGCGAGGCTTGCGCGGGGGGCGGCGGCGGCGGGTTCGCGGCGGTCATCGCGGGCTTGGGCGGCGGCGGCGGCACGATCGCCTGCGCCGGGGCCGGACGAGGCGAAATCGAGGTATTGGCAGGCGGCGTCGAGGCAACGGCAGGCGACGCCGAGGAAACCACAGGCGGCGCCGAGGCAACGGCAGGCGGCGAGGATTGTTGAGGTTGCGCCGCCGGTTGTGGAGGCGGCGGCGCCTGCACCGCCACGGGCGGCGGCGCGAGCGGCGCGGGGGGCCCGGGCGAAGCCAGCGGCGTTTCCGGCGGGGGCAGAAGCTGCTCGACCTTGGGCTGGGCGTCGCCGCCGTTGAGGATCACCTTGTCCTGGTCGGGCACGGCCATGCCGCCGGGATTGTCGGGCAATACCTTGACCGGCCCGGCATCGGGGCCGATCACTGGCACCGGGCCGGGCGGCGTTGCGGGCGGGTTGAAATAATCGCCGCCATAGCGCACGCCCCAGGCCAGCACCGCCACCGCGAGCGCGGCCGCAACCGCCTTGGCGACGCCGCCGAAACGCGCGCGGCGTTTCGCGGACGGGGGCGGAACATGGCGGGGGCGGTCGCCCGGATCGATGTCGAGCCGGCTCATCCGCGCATCTCCTCCGCCGGGGTGACGCCGAACACCTGGAGGCCCGAGGCGATGACGAAGGCCAAACCATGCACCAGCGCCAACCGCGCGCGCGTCAGCTCCGGCTTGCCCTCGAGGATGAACCGCAAACTCGCATCGTCCATGCCCTTGTGCCACAGCCCGTGGAAAGAGGCGGCCAGTTCCTGGAGATAAAAGGCGATGCGGTGCGGCTCATGGGTTTCCGCCGCCGCCTCGATCAACCTCGGCCAGTTCGCCATCTGGCGGATGAGCGCGATCTCGCCGCCATCGGTCAGCAGCTCCAAGCGGCCCTTGGCCAAGGCATGAGGCGAGAGATCGACGCCCGGCATGGATTGATGCGCCAAACGCAGCACCGAACGCGCCCGCGCATGGGCGTATTGCACGTAGAACACCGGATTGTCCTTCGATTGCTCCACCACCTTGGCGAAATCGAAATCGAGCGGCTGGTCGTTGCGCCGCGTCAGCATGACGAAACGGAACACGTCCTTGCCCACCTGCTCCACCGCCTCGCGCAACGTGACGAAGGTTCCGGCGCGCTTGGACATTTTCACCGGCTGGCCCTGGTCGAACAGATTGACCAGCTGGCAGAGCTTGACGTCGAGCGCGCCCTTGCCCTTGGTCAGCGCCTTCACCGCCGCCTGCATGCGTTTCACGTAGCCGCCATGGTCGGCGCCCCAGATGTCGATCATCTCGGCGAAGCCGCGATTGAATTTGTCCCAGTGATAGGCGATGTCGGCGGCGAAATAGGTCCAGGAACCGTCCGCCTTTTTGATCGGCCTGTCGACGTCATCGCCGAAGGAGGTCGAGCGGAACAGGGTCTGCGGCCGCGCCTCCCAATCCTCCGGCAGCCTGCCCTTGGGCGGCTCGAGCGTGCCAACATAGATGAGGCCCAGACCTTCAAGCTCCTGAATGGCATGGTCGACTGCGCCGGAAGCAACGACTTTGCTTTCATGGATAACTTCATCATGTTTGATGCCAAGCAGAGCCAGATCGCCACGAATTCCTTCCATCAAACTGGTGATGGCAAATGCGCGAATATCAGGAAGCCAATCGCTCTCCGCCTTGCCCAGCCATTTCTTGCCGTCGCGCTGGGCCAAGGCCGCGCCGACATTTTTCAGATACTCGCCGGGATAAAGCCCTTCCGGTATGGGGCCGATTTTCTCGCCGAGCGCCTCGCGGTAACGCAGATAGACCGAGCGCGCGAGGGTATCGACCTGCGCGCCCGCGTCGTTGACGTAATATTCGCGCGTGACCTTGAAGCCGACCTTTTCCAGCAGCGCCGCCAACGCGTCGCCGATGACCGCGCCGCGTCCGTGCCCCACATGCATCGGCCCGGTCGGGTTGGCCGAGACGTATTCGACGTTCACCTTGCGCCCCTGGCCGAGCTTGCTGTCGCCGTAAGCCGGGCCCGCGATCAAAATTTCGGCCAGCCGCGCGTGCCAGAAGCCGTCGGCGAGCCTCAAATTGATGAAGCCCGGCCCGGCCACCTCGGCCGAAACCACGCCTTCGAGCGATTCCAGCAGCGGGCGGAGTTTTTCGGCGAAGTCGCGCGGCTTCAACCCCGCCTCCTTGGTCAAAACCAATGCTGCATTCGTGGAGATATCGCCATGGGCGGCTTCGCGCGGCGGCTCGACCGCGATGCGCGCGGTGTCGAGGCCGCGCGGCCAGGCGCCGTCGCGCGCCGCATCCTCGATGGCGGCGGATATCCGCTCGTGGAAATGCTTGAACAGATTCATCATCACGGCGTCACGCCATGATCGAACAGGCGCCCGTATTCGTCGAGCGCGAAGCGGTCGGTCATGCCGGCGATGTAATCGGCCACCACCCGCGCGGTCTTGCGCTTGTCCTGCTTGTCGGTCTGGTCGCGCCATTCCGCCGGCAAGCCGTCGGGCTCGCGGGTGAAATACTCGAACAAAGCGGCCACCACCCGGCGCGCCTTGGAGGTCATGCGGTTGACGCGGTGATGGCGGTACATGCGCTCGAACAGGAATTTGCGCAGGCCGAGTTCGCGCTCGCGCATGCCGTCGGAAAACGCCACCAGCGGCCCATGCTGGCGGCGGACATCCTCGACCGAGGAAACCTTGGCCGCCTCGAGGCGGCGGCGGGACTCATTCACCACGTCGTTCACCATGCGGTCGATCAGGCGGCGGACCGATTCATGAATGAGGCGGCTTTCCTCCATCTTGATGTTGCGCCCGCGCGCCTGGGCGATCGCCTCGCCGATCAGCGGCACGTCCTTGAGATCGTCGAGCGAAAACAGCCCGGCGCGCACGCCGTCGTCGATGTCGTGATTGTCATAGGCGATGTCGTCGCTCAAGCCCGCCGCCTGCGCCTCGGCCGAAGGCCAGGTGTCGAGGGCCAAATCCTGGCGGGCGTTGTAATCGCGCACCGTGTCGGAAAAAGGCGGCGACACCGGCCCGTTATGCTTGACCGTGCCTTCGAGCGTTTCCCAGGTGAGGTTGAGCCCGTCGAAATCGGCGTAACGGCGTTCGAGCGAGGTGAGGATGCGTAAGGTCTGGTCGTTATGCGAAAAGCCGCCGAAGGGCTTCATCGCCGCGTCGAGCGCCTCTTCGCCGGCATGGCCGAAGGGGGTGTGGCCGAGATCGTGGGCGAGCGCCAGCGCCTCGGCCAGATCCTCGTTGAGATCGAGCGCGCGGGCCAGGCTGCGCGCGATTTGCGCCACCTCCAGGCTGTGGGTCAGCCTTGTGCGGTAATGATCGCCTTCGTGATAGACGAAGACCTGGGTCTTGTATTGCAGGCGCCGGAAGGCGGTGGAGTGGATGATGCGGTCGCGGTCGCGCTGGAACGCGGAACGGCCCGGGCTTTCGGGCTCGGGATAAAGCCGGCCGCGGCTCCGTTCCGGGAGGGCGGCGTAAGGAGCAAGCGGCGCGGGATTCATGGGGCGAAGCTATCCCCCACCCCAATTCGTTGCAACGGGCGGGGGGTTGGGCGTGTGTCTCGGTTTGACGCTGCATAAGCATCTTGCGCCCTTCATCCTTCGACAGGCTCAGCATGAGGAAACATTGGTGATGGCATTAAGAAAACCTCCTCACCCTGAGTTGTCGAAGGGCGCACAACGCTTATCCAGCGCTCAAGATGAGACATTACCTGGGGCTTCGTCGCAATTTGACAAACCGGCTATAATCCCCACATAACAAGAGGGTTAGCGAGGAGTCCCGATCCATGGCCGAAGGCGGCGACACCACCGGCGAGAAACGCGTGAGCCTGAGCGCCAGCGCGGCCAGGCGCGTCAAGGAGCTGAAGGTGCTGGAGAACCAGCCCAACGCCTTCCTGCGCCTGACGGTGTCGGGCGGCGGCTGTTCCGGCTTCCAATACGGCTTCAACTTCGACGATGCGCGCCAGCCCGAGGACCGCGTGTTCGAGCGCGACGGCGTCGAGCTGGTGGTGGACGAGACCTCGCTCGGGCTCTTGGCCGGCGCCGAGATCGATTTCGTCGAGGACATGATGGGCGCGTCCTTCCAGGTGAAGAACCCGAACGCCGCCTCGTCCTGCGGCTGCGGCAATTCCTTCTCGGTCGCCTGAGCCGTCTCGCCCGCGCGCTTGATCAAGCTCGCCACCTGGAACGTCAATTCGGTCAAGGCGCGGCTGGCCATCTGACAAGCTGGCTCGAAACCGCCAAGCCCGACATCGTCTGTCTCCAGGAATTGAAATGCCAAACCGAGGATTTCCCGGCGCTGGAATTGAAGGGGCTGGGCTATTTCGCCGAGGTCGCGGGGCAGAAGAGCTATAACGGCGTCGCGATATTGTCGCGCGAGAAACCGGCGGACGTGGTGCGGGCGTTGCCCGGCGACAAAAGCGACGAACAGGCGCGCTATATCGAAGCGACGATAGCGGGATTGCGGGTCGCGTCGATTTATCTTCCGAACGGCAATCCGGCGCCGGGCGAGAAATTCGACTACAAGCTCGCCTGGATGAAACGCCTCGCGGCCCATGCCGCGACCTTGCTCGAAAGCGAACGGGCTTTCGCGCTGGCCGGCGATTTCAACGTCTGCCCCACCGACGAGGACGTGTTCGATCCCGAGATCATGGCGGATGATGCGCTATGCCGGCCGGAATCGCGCGCGCGTTTCCACGCGCTCATCAATCTCGGGATTGACCGAAGCTTGCGCGCGCTCCACCCCACCGGGCGGCTCTACACCTTTTGGGATTACCAGCAGCGCCGTTGGCAAAACGGCGAAGGCCTGCGCATCGACCATATCCTGCTCTCGCCCCAGGCCGCCGACCGGCTCAGATCCTGCGCCGTGGACAAGGGACCGCGCGGCCAGGACAAGGCGAGCGATCACACGCCGGTGGTGTGCGAGATCGCGTCGGAGCGCTAGGATTCTTCTGTCATTGCGAGCCGCGAGCGGATGCGAAGCGGCGAAGCAATCCAGAGGCGGTGCGGTAAAAGCTGGAATTAAACCCTGTTGCAATACGATCTTGCGTGCTTCGACTACGCTCAGCATGAGGAACATTGGTGACGGCATTAAGAAAAGCGCCTCACCCTGAGCGTAGTCGAAGGGCGCGGTAACCTTCATCCAGGGCATCGTCTCTGGATTGCTTCGGCCGCCCCATTTTAGAAAACCGGGCGGCCTCGCAATGACGGCGAGGGAACGGGAACGACGGCGAGGGAGCGGGTTAGAACTTCACGCCGTAATTGAGGCGCAGATTGTCGCCGAATTCGCCGCGGTCGCTGGTGAAGTCCATCGTATGCGCGTGATCGTAGGACAAGAACAGGTTCTGCTCGCCGCTCAGCTCGTAGCCGAAATGCACCGTGCCGTACAACGCCGGCGGCGAGCCCTGGATGCGGTGCGCCAAATCGTCCGCGCCCGGGCTGAGCACGCTGCCCACGAGGCCGAAGCCGCCATAGAACTTGCTGCCGCCGAGCCGGTCGTTCCAAGCGAACGCCGGCGCTGCTGCTGGTGGTGCCGGTGGCGGGTTCGTAATTCGAGCCCCATTGCGGCCGCGGCGAAAACAAGAAGCTGTACACGCTCTTGTCGGGCGAGGTCACGTCGACCTGGAGATTGCCGGGGACATTCGCCGGCTTGCCGGAATCATCGTCGGGGAAAGCGAGCTGGAATTGCGGCATGGCCGCGCCGCCGCGCACCAACGTGCCGGCATAGGTCACCGCCGGGCCGTCGGCGAAGGCCGGCGCCGCCAACGCCAAGAACGCCGCCGACGCCAAGGCGCCGAGGCGGAAGAATTCGCGCGCGGCCATCCGGTTCATTCACGCACCCAGTATTCTCGACACGATCACGCGCCCGGCACCCGCCCATCCGGCCAGGCACCGCGCCGCCTTTGATATTGCTGCAACTTTACCGCTTCGCGGCGCGCGCCGCAATAAAACGCCGCTTTTCGCGGGCGCGACTCCAAAAGACTATCCCCTTGGAAAGAAACGCGATTTACGGCCGGCGCGGCGGCGGACGCTAATCCTTCGCGCCTGTGTTCGGCGGGTAACAGTGGAGACGGCCCGCCGCGTCCTCGATCAACCATTCATGCGGCGCATCGCCGGGACGCGCATAACACGGACCGACCGGCACCTTGCCGAAGCCGCCGGGCAAATCGAGCACGTAGGTGGGCTGGCACAGAGCCCGAAACCCGGCCGCGCAGGCGCTTCATCAAGGCGCGGCCCTCGGCCAGCTTCACGCGGAAATGCGCCGTGCCGCGCGCCAGATCGGCGTGGTGCAGGTAATAAGGCTTGATCCGCAACGCGACCAGATCGCGGAACAGTTTTTCCAGCATCGCGCCATCGTCGTTGACGCCCTTCAGCAGCACGCTCTGGGACAAAAGCGGAATGCCCGCCTTGACGAGGCGCGCGCAAGCCACGCGCGCTTCACGCGTCAATTCCTTCGGGTGATTGACATGCACCACCCCATAAACCGCTTTTTTCGCGGCGAGCGCCTTCACCAGCGCCGGGGTGATCGAGAGCGGCGACACAATGGGCATGCGGGTGTGAAACCGGATCACGCCCAGATGCGGGATGGCGTCGAGCGCCCGCGTGAGCGCGCGAATTCTGCGCGGGGACAACAGGAACGGATCGCCGCCGGTGACGATGACCTCCCAGATTTGGGCGCGGGCGCGGATGTAATCGAGCGCGGTTTCGAGCTCGCGCGCGGAAAGATTCTCCCCGTCCCGTCCCACCTGTTCGCGGCGGAAGCAGAAGCGGCAATAGACCGGGCAGAGATGCGAGGGCTTCAACAGCACGCGGTCGGGATAGCGGTGGACGATGCCCTTGACCGGCGAGAATTTCCGGTCGCCGATGGGATCGGCGATTTCATCGGGCGCGGTTTCCAATTCGGCGCCCGAGGGAATGAATTGCCGGCCGATGGGATCTTCGGCCTCTTCGATCAACGCCGCCATTTGCGGCGTCACCGCCAGCTCGAAACGTCGCGCGACCCGTTCGATCTCGGCCGCGCGCGCGGGCGCGATCAGCCCGGCTTCGGCGAGATCGGATGCGCTGCGCAGCGTGCGAGCTTTCACGACTCAGCCTTTCAATTCGGGCGCCATGCTCGCGGGAATGCCGGCGGGGCCCGCGGGCTTCTGCATCGGGTAGGGCGCGCAGACGCCCGGGCGTTGCGCCACGCAGACCGCGCCGAAACAGGCGGTTTTCGCGAACGGCGCCGGCGTCTCGCCCAGCGCGATCACGGTGTTGAAGGCGTCCTGGTGCGCGGCGAATTCCGGCGCGCCGTCGAGCCAGTAAAGCGGCACGGGTTGGTGCATCAGGCTGTAGCCGCCCGACCACCACCACGGAACGCCGTAAAGCTCGATGCCGCAGACGTTGTTCAGCTTCGAGACCTCGACCGCGGCCTGCATCACCGCGCTGTCGCGGCTGAACAGCTCGCGGTAATTCGGGGTCCGCAGCAGCACCACCGAAATCAGCACCACGATCACCAGCGCCGGCACCGCCAACAGCACCGGCCTTGAATTCCGGCTGAAGCGGTCGAGCAGAAACCCCGCGCCGATCCCGGCCGCGATCACCGCCAGCAGGATCGCGGGATAGATGAAGCGCCACTCCTTGTGGCCGATCGCCGAATGGACGGCGAAGATCATCAGCGCCGCCAGCGCGATGCGCTTTTCGCGGTAGGCGCCGAAGCGCGCCAGCACCAGCACCAGGATGGCGAAAGGCACGGTCCAATAGGTCACCAGCAGATCGATATAGGCGTACCAGGGCTCGGTGCCCCAAAATCCGCTGACGTCGTAGAACAGATTGAGCGTGACGTTGCGGTAGAGCGATTCCCAGGGATAGCTCCAGGTCGCCCAATCGAGCAGGCCGAACAGCAGGAAGGCGATGAATCCGCCCAGCGCCAGCGGCGCCAGGTTCCGGCGCCACGCGCCTTCGGGCCACAGCACGATCAGCGCCACCGCCGGCGCCAGCTGAATCCGCATCATCGCCGCGAGGCCCAAGAGGAAACCGGCGAGCAGCAGGCGCCGCTTGTCCGACACGGCATAGCCCGGCGCCATCAGATAGAGCCCGATCACCAGCACATGCGCCGCTACCACCTCGCTCAAGGGGCGCGGGCTGAAATAGGCCAGGTCGATCCACAACGCGGTGAACGCGCCGGCGAGCACGCCGCCCCACAAGCCGTAGAAGCGCTGGCCCCAGAAGAAGGCGCAGAGCGCGCTCGACGCGCCCAGCGCGGCCAGGGTCAGGCCGATGAGCGGGAGGTAAATGGCCGGGCCGGGACCGAACAGCCGCGCGAATTCCATCAGCCCGGCGAGCACCCCGGGCAGGAACCAGGAGCGCGTGCCGTAGGCGAATTCCCACGGCACCAGCCCGGTGCCGTAGACCAGGCGGTGCGCCTGTTCGGTGCTCTGGAAAATCTCGTCGGGATAGTTGAGCGAGGGGTGGACGAACACCGGCAGCAGCCGCGCCGTCAGCGCGAGGGTGTAGATCAGCACCGCCCCGGTAACCAGCGTCTTGCGTTCGTGCTCCCGGCGTTCGACCTCAGATGTCGGCAAAGACGTGGGTTTCCGCTTTGGCTCCGGGATGCACCACCGCGCCCTTTTCGGCGTCGCCCACGGTCTGGGCGTAGCGCCACAACGCGCCCGACTGGTACTCGGTCTTCCTCGGCTGCCAGGCCTTGCGCCGCTTGGCCAATTCCTCGTCCGAGAGCTCGACCGAGAGCGTGCCGTTGATCGCGTCCATCACGATCATGTCGCCGTCCTTCAACAGGCCGATCGGCCCGCCCACGGCGGCCTCGGGACCAACATGTCCGATGCAGAAGCCGCGCGTGCCGCCGGAGAAACGCCCGTCGGTGATGAGCGCCACGTCGTGGCCCGCGCCCCTGCCGTAAAGCGCGGCGGTGGTGGACAGCATCTCGCGCATGCCCGGGCCGCCGCGCGGGCCTTCGTAGCGGATCACCAGCACGTCGCCCTTCTTGTATTGGCCCCCCTCGACCGCGGCGAAGCAATCCTCCTCGCGGTCGAAGCAGCGCGCCGGGCCGCGGAACTTGAGCTGGATGCCCTGCATGCCCGCGACCTTGCAGATCGAGCCTTGCGGCGCGAGATTGCCCTTGAGCACCATCAGCCCGCCGGTGGGCGAGAGCGGCTTCGAGGTGGGATGCACCACGTCCTGGTTCTTGGGCACGACCGTGTGCTTCAGGTTCTCGGCCATGGTCTTGCCGGTGACGGTCATGCAGTCGCCGTGCAGGAAGCCGCCGTCGAGCAGCGCCTTCATCAGCACCGGCACGCCGCCGACGCCGTGCAGGTCCTTCATCACGTATTTGCCGCCCGGCTTGAAGTCGCCGATATAGGGCGTGCGCTGGAAGATCTTTCCCACCGCGTGGATGTCGAAATCGATCCCGGCCTCGTTGGCGATGGCCGGCAGATGGAGCGCGGCGTTGGTCGAGCCGCCCGAGGCGGCGGCCACCGTGGCCGCGTTCTCGAGCGCCTTGCGCGTGACGATGTCGCGCGGCCGCAGCCGCAGGCGCAACAAATTCATCACCGCCTCGCCCGAGGCCTCGGCATAGGCGTCGCGCGAATCATAGGGCGCGGGCGTGCCGGCCGAGCCGGGCAGCGCCAGGCCGATGGCCTCGGAGATGCAGGCCATGGTGTTGGCGGTGAACTGGCCGGCGCAGGAACCGGACGAGGGGCACGCGTTGCATTCGAGCTCGTGCAACTCTTCATCCGTCATCTTGCCGGCGGTGTGCATGCCGACGCCTTCGAACACGTCGACGATGCTGACGTCGCGGCCCTGGAAACGGCCGGGCAGGATCGAGCCGCCATACATGAAGACCGAAGGCACGTTCAAGCGCAGCATCGACATCATCAGGCCCGGCAGGGATTTGTCGCAGCCGGCCAGTCCGACCAGCGCGTCGTAGCTGTGGCCGCGCATGGTGAGCTCGACCGAATCGGCGATGATCTCGCGCGACACCAGCGAGGATTTCATGCCGGCATGGCCCATGGCGATGCCGTCGGTGACGGTGATGGTGGTGAATTCGCGCGGCGTGCCGCCGGATGCGGCCACGCCCTTCTTGGCCGCCTGGGCCTGGCGCGACAGCGAGATGTTGCACGGCGCCGCCTCGTTCCAGGTGGTGCAGACGCCGACGATGGGCTGGGTCAATTGCTCCTCGGTCACGCCCATGGCGTAGAACATGGAGCGGTGCGGCGCGCGCTCGGGCCCGACCGTGATGTGGCGGCTCGGCAGCTTCGACTTGTCGAACGGCTTGCGGCTACTGGCGTCGGGCATGGCCCGTCTCCCTGTCAAATGCCCATCGAATTCAGGGGCGCACCATACAAAGCGGCGCGGCCGGTTGCTAGGGGCCTATTGGCCGGGGTATTCGACCGCCACCACTTTGAGGATTTCGGCGCCGCGCGGATTGCGCAACTCCACCGTGTCGCCCGCGCGCGCCTTCAACAGCGCCTTGGCGACGGGCGAGACCCAGGAGACATGGCCCCGGTCGGCATCGGCCTCGTCCACGCCGACGATGGTGATCTTGTGCTGGACGCCGCCGCCCGAGGCATAGGTGACGGTGGCGCCGAAGAACACCTGGTCGCGGTTTTTCTGCGCCGCCGGGTTGACCACTTCGGCGATTTCCAGCCGCTTGGTCAGAAAGTGGATGCGGCCGTCGATCTCGCGCAGGCGCTTCTTGCCGTAGATGTAATCGCCGTTCTCCGAGCGGTCGCCATTGCCCGCCGCCCAGGCGACCGTCTCCACCACCTTGGGCCGCTCGTCCTTGACCAGATGCTTGAGTTCGTCCTGGAGCTTCTTGAAGCCCGCTTGCGTGATGTAGTTCTTGGCGCCGGGCGGGAGTTCCGAATGCTCGACCGAAGCCGCGTCGACCTCGTCGGGCGCCTCGTCGCCTTCCCGGGTGAATGCCTTGCTCATGCGCCGCCTATCCGATCCAGTGCCGCTGCGAGCCGGTTGAGCGCCGCGCGGGCGTTGGCTTCGCGCTCGCGCTGCTCTTCCACCGCCTCGGGCTTGGCCTTGGCGATGAACTGCTCATTGCTGAGCTTGGCGGCGATCTTGTCAAGCTCGCCGCGCACGGCCTCCGCCTCTTTCCTGAGCCGCGCCCGCTCCTTGCCGATGTCGACCGCGCCCGCCAAATCCAGCAGCAGCGAGGCGTTCTCGACCACCACCTGGATGGAGTTCTGCTTGGCCGAGGCTCCGGCATCGGCCGGGTGAATCCGCTTGAGCCGGGCGAGGCGCTTGATCGGATCGCCGTGGCGCGCGATCCATTCCTTCTGCTCCGCGCCGGCCTCGGTGAGATAGGCCAGAATCTCGTTGCCCGGCGGCACGTTCATCTCGGCGCGCGCGGTGCGGATCTGCGCGATCAGGCCGACCACCCAATCCATCTCCGCCGCCGCGTTTTGGTCGGCCAGGCCCGGGTCGAGCGCGGGCCAGCGCGAGGATATCAACATACCCGCCTTTTCGCCCGCGAAATTCTTCCACAGCTCCTCGGTGATGAAGGGCATGACCGGATGCAGCAGATGGACGATCTGGCTCAAGACCCAGGACGTGGTGGCGCGCGTTTCGGCCTTGGCCTCTTCATCCGCGCCGGTCAGGATCGGCTTGGAAAACTCGACATACCAGTCGCAGAAAGTTCCCCAGGTGAAATGATAGAGCGCATCGGCGGCGGCGTTGAACTCGAAGGCTTCGATGGCCTCGGTGACGCGCGACGCATTCCGCGCCAGCGACGAGACGATCCAGCGATTGACCGTGAGCCGCGCCTTGGCCGGATCGAATTTCGGGTCGAGCTTGCAGCCGTTCATTTCGGCGAACCGGGCCGCATTCCACAGCTTGGTGGCGAAGTTGCGATAGCCCTCGATGCGGCTCTGCGCGAGCTTGATGTCGCGCCCCTGCGCCGCCAGCGCGGTGAGGGTGAAACGCAGCGCGTCGCAACCATAGGTCTCGATGGTGGCGATGGGATCGACGATGTTGCCCTTGGATTTGGACATTTTCTGGCCGCGTTCGTCGCGCACCAGCGCGTGGATATAAACCGTCTTGAACGGCACCTCGCCCATGAATTTGAGGCCCATCATCATCATGCGCGCGACCCAGAAGAAGATGATGTCGAAGCCGGTCACCAGCACGTCGGTCGGATAATAATGCTCGAGATATTTCGTCTTCTCCGGCCAGCCCAGCGTCGAGAACGGCCACAGCGCCGAGGAGAACCAGGTATCGAGCACGTCCTCGTCGCGTTGCAAGGGGGTGGGCTTGCCGTAATGCTTGGCCGCCGCGTTCATGGCCAAGGCTTCGCTTTCCTCGACGAACACCTTGCCGTCGGGCGCGTACCAGGCCGGAATCTGATGGCCCCACCAAATCTGGCGCGACACGCACCAGGGCTGGATGTTGCGCATCCACTCGAAGAATGTGTTCTCCCATTGCCGCGGCACGAACACCGTGGCGCCGCGCTCCACCGCCTCGATCGCCGGCTTGGCCAGCGTCTTGGCGTCGACATACCACTGATCGGTGAGCCAGGGCTCGAGCACCACGCCCGAACGGTCGCCGTAAGGCACCATCAGGGTATGCGGCTCGGTCTTGGCGAGGAAGCCGCCGGTTTCGAGATCGGCGAGTATCTTCTTGCGCGCGGCAAACCGGTCCATGCCGCGATAGGCCTCGGGCGCCTCGCCGTTGAGCCTGGCGTCGCGGTCGAGCACGTTGATGAGCGGCAGCTGGTGGCGCTGGCCGACGGCGAAGTCGTTGAAGTCATGCGCCGGGGTGATCTTGACCGCGCCGCTGCCGGTTTCCGGATCGGCGTATTCGTCGGCGAGGATGGGAATTTTCCGCCCGACCAGGGGCAGGATCACATGCTTGCCCACCAGGCGCTTATAGCGTTCGTCGTCGGGGTGAACGGCCACGCCGGTGTCGCCCAGCATGGTTTCGGGGCGGGTGGTGGCGACGGTGATGAATTCGCCCGGCCGGCCGTCGATCGGATAGTTCAGGTACCACAGCGAGCCCTTGGTCTCGCGGCTTTCCACCTCCAGGTCGGAAACGGCGGTGTGCAGCTTGGGGTCCCAATTCACCAGCCGCTTGTCGCGGTAGATCAGCCCTTCCTTGAAAAGCGCCACGAACACCTTGCGGACGGCGGCGCTGAGCCCCTCGTCCATGGTGAAGCGTTCGCGGCTCCAATCGGGCGAAGCGCCGAGCGCGCGCAATTGCCGGGTGATGGTGCCGCCGCTTTGGGATTTCCATTTCCACACCCGGTCGATGAAGGCGCCGCGGCCCAGATCCTGGCGCGAGATGTTTTCCTGTTCGAGCTGGCGCTCGACCACCATCTGGGTCGCGATGCCGGCATGGTCGGTGCCCGGCTGCCACAGCGCGTCGCGGCCGCGCATGCGCTCGAACCGGATCAGGATATCCTGGAGCGTGTGGTTGAGCGCGTGGCCCATATGCAGGCTGCCGGTCACGTTGGGCGGCGGCATCATGATGCAAAAGGGCCGTTTTCCCGAATCGGGATGCGCCGCGAACACGCCCGATTTCTCCCATTGGGCGTAGATGCGGGCCTCTATTTCGGCCGGGTCGAAGGTTTTATCGAGCATGCCGCCTTGGTTTTAGGGGGCGGGACTGCGCGGCAAGCGCCCCTCCCGTTCCCTCCCCCGCGAGCGGGGGAGGGTTAGGGCGGGCTGCTCGGGCTTCGCGGGAGAGGCGCGCGATCTCGTCGCGCACCACGCGCTCGATGATCTCCGGCAGGTTGCTGTCGAGCCAGGATTTGAGCAGCGGCTTCATCATCTCGCGGGTCAGGTCCTCGACCGCCTTGCTCTCGGGCGGCACCGGCCCCACCTTCACGTGCGGCGCTTCCTTGGCCAGTTCGGAAAGCGAGGCCATGGCGGCGGCGGCTGCGGCTTCCGAGATGATCCGGCCGTTCTCCGGCCTGGGCGGTTCGGGCTGAACGGTTCGGGACTACGCGCGCGAATGTCTGGCTGTCGCGCGCCTTGCGCGAGGCGATCGACACCACCGAGCCGTCGGCCTCGATGCGGTCGGTCAGCTCGAGGATGTCCTGCCGCTCCTGGTCGATGGTCGCGCCGCCGGCGTGCGCGGTCGTGTCGCCGTCCTCGGCGATGATGCGGCGGATGGAGGCGAGTATCTCCTCCATCGACGGGTCTTCCTGGCGGTTCAATTCCGACATGACGGTCTCTTCCCTCTACGCCCCCTATAGGCGAAAAACAACATATAGTATGGGAAGCCAGGGAAAATTGCTAGCTCTTGCGATGCCTCATTGATCGGGCCCAAAACCGAACCATTTGCCGCGCACTGCCTTGTAATAGCGCTCGACGTCGTAAAGATCGACCGGCAGTTGCAGATCGACGGCGGTCAGGCGCCCCACCTGCTGCGCCAGGTTGAACTCGGCCACCGCGAGATCGTGCTGCGCCTTGACCAGGTTGACGCGGTCGGTAAACAGCTCCTGCTCGGCGTTCAAGACGTCGAGGATGGTGCGTATGCCCACGCTCTGCTGCGCCTTGGTTCCCTCATAGGCGGTCTCGTCGGCCTTGATGGCGGTGATCTGCGAGATCACGTTGGCGCGCTGCGCCTGGATGGTTTCCCAGGCCGATATCGCCCCCTGCACGGCAAAGCGCCGCGCGTCGTCGGTCAGGTTCTTGCTCTGGCCGACCTGCTGCTTGGCCTGGCGGCTTTGCGAATAGATCACGCCCGCCTCGTAGATCGGCACGGTGAGCTGCGCCTGGATCACGCCGTAGGTTATCTCGTGTTCGGGCAGGAAATTGGGGTCGTCGGTGCGGTTGACCTGGCCGACCAGGTTGACGCTCGGCAGCAGTTGCGCCTCGGTGGCGGTGACAAAATCGCGCGACGCCTCTTCCGTGAACAGCGCCGAGATCACGTTCGGGTTCTTGACCGCGGCCAGGCCCAGCGCCTCGTCCCTTGTCATCGGCAAAGCCGGGCGCAGCGTGGGCTGCACCAGCTCGCCGGGCGGATGACCGACGAAGCGCGCGTAATTGGCGCGGTCGCTTTGCAGCGTGCCTTCGTCCACCTGGCGTTGCGCGGTGGCGGCGGCGAGCCGCGCCTCGGCTTGCGCCACGTCGGTGCGGGTCAAGATGCCGACGCGGAATTGCGCGCGCGTCTGGTCCAAGGTCTTCGACAGCACGTCTTCGCTCAGCTTGTCCAGTTCCACCACCGATTGGTCGCGCACCACGTCGAGATAGGCCGAGATCACGTTGAACAGCACCGTGCCCTCGGTGGCGATCAGATGGGCGCGCTCGGCCTTGACCGAATCCTCGGCCTGGGCGGTCTTGGCCACGGTCTGTCCGCCCTGATAGATCGGCTGGGTCACGAGCAGGTTGAGCGTGCGCGGATCGGTCATGCCTTCCGACAACACCGAGGTGGTGGGCGGCGTGGCCTCGAATTTCTCCCGTCCCGCGGTGGCGGCGAACGCGACCGTCGGCCGCCAGCCGCCCAGCGCCTGGCTCACGCCCTCGTCAACCGCGCGCAGATTGGCGCGCTCGGCCAGGATCTGCGGATTGGTGTTGTAGGTCTCGACCAGCGCGTCCTCGAGCGTTTGGGCGCGGGCTTCCAACGAATACAGGGCGGCGGAAAAGCCCAGGGCAAGAACCAGAACGCGGCGCATGACGGCAATCCCCTCGCCCTGGCCTCAGAACGCGAAGCCCGGCGCCGGTGAAAAGCCCGGTAGATAGGGTGTGCCGGAATCGAACACCGCGCGGCGGCCGAGCGCTCCGCCCTGGCGGGTCAGCACCGTGGCCTGGCCGACCAAGGCGCCGCGCGCGCGCAAAACGGCGACAAGCCGCCCGCCTTCGGCGAGCTGGCCGGACAGGGCGGGCGGAATCTCGACGGCGGCGCCGTCGAGCAAGATCACGTCATAGGGCGCGCCCGGCTTGTGGCCCTGCTCATGCGGGCCTTCGACCACGGTGGCATTGGCGAGATGCAAGGAAGCGAGATTGGCGCGGGCCTGTTTCGCGAGTTCGGGATCGGCTTCGACCGCCACCACGCTTTGCGCCATCAGCGCCACCGCGGCCACGGCATAGCCGGTGGCCGCGCCGATCACCAGCGCCTTGTCCTTGGGCCCGATCGACGCCAGCTGGACCAGCCGCGCCAGCACCAGCGGTTCCATCAGGAAGCGGCCCGGCTTCAACGGGATGTCCTCGTCGACATAGGCGTTGTCATGCAAGCCCGCGGGCACGAAACGCTCGCGCGGCAACTCGATGAAGGCCGCCAGCACGCCGGGATGCGTCACCGTGTTGGTGCGCAACTGGCTTTCGACCATGGCGAGTTGGGCGGCGCGGAAGTCATTGACATTCATGTGAGGAACCATCCGTAACCGTCTGATTTAGTACAAGAACTCCATATTAGACTCGGGACGGGCAAAGACCAAGCCCCTAATCCTTAATTTTCCTGGGGGCGGCCCGGGGATTGGCCGCCGCCGCCTTGCCTAGGTCAGCCGCCAGGGCCTATATCTCGGGGCCCTTCCGGCCTGGCCGGGAGAACCGCCTTTGGCCGGATGGCAGAGTGGCTATGCAGAGGACTGCAAATCCTCGTACAGCGGTTCGATTCCGCTTCCGGCCTCCACCCTTGCCCGCTTGAACCCGTTAACGGGCGGTATGTTATGGTGCGCCCTATTCGGGGGTAGCTCAGCGGTAGAGCAGCGGACTGTTAATCCGCTGGTCGTCGGTTCGATCCCGACCCCCCGAGCCATCATCATAAGAAAGGGGCGGTTCCCAAGACCGCCCCTTTTGATTGAGACCTGGATAAGCGCGCTACGCGGCCGTCATTGCGAGGCCGCCCAGTTTTCAAATATCGGGGCGGTCGAAGCAATCCAGCCTCGCCCGCATCATCCCTGGATTGCTTCGCCTGACGGCTCGCAATGACAACAAGAAAGGCCCGCGCTCTTTGGGTTTTCAGGCGCGGGCCGGGAAGAGCCGCTTGATCCGCGCCGAAATCCCGTGGCGCAACCGCTCGCGCCACACCACGCCTTGGCTTTCGACCCAATTCAACTGGATGACGCGGCGCGGGCCGCTGGCCGGGTAATGGCCGTGCCAGGAATGCGGCGTCACCAGGAAGGCCAGCAGCGTGCCGGAAGCCGGCGGCACCTCGGCCACCATGTCGTCGAGGCCCTTGTTCGAGCGCAGCAGGCGCAACCGCCCGCCCGGCGATTCCCATGCCTCGTTCATGTAGATCAGCACGGTGATGATTTTCGAGCGCGTATCGGTGTGGATCTGCCCGTCGCCCATCCGCGCCTGGCCGCGCACCGTCACCATGGTCGGCTTGCCGGCGAGATCGACGGAAAACTTGCGCGCGAAAGCCTCGCGCATCGCCTCGCCCTGGATTTCGGCGAGAAAACGGGCGAAGACCGGCCCGTAGTGGAGATCGCCGGCGGGAAAGCTGCCGGGCCGGTCGATTTTGGGATAATCGGCGGAAATCGCGCGACGCGCGGCTTCGGGCAGGAAGCCCGGCACGATCACATAGGGAAAGGGATCGGTCGCCAGCTTCGCGTGCGCGAAGGCGGTGAGATCGACGAAAGACGGGCCGCCGCGGGCGCTGTTCTCGGCTAGGGAATCCATGCGCGCATCATAGCCGCGCCGCCCGGCCCTGCCAATGCGTCAAGCCGCCCGCTTGACATGGATCATGGCGATATCCCGCCCCGGGTGAGAGGGTGTTAACAGGTGTTGGGCGGCGGAGTTCGGGCCGATGAGGGCAGGTGGAATGATCTTGGCGGGCGCGGCGCTGGCCGTGCTGGCCGCCTGCACGGGCGAACGCGCCTCCGACCTGGCCGCGCCCGGCGTCGAGCAGGACATCAGCGCCGCGCGCAATTCCGGACCGACCTCCACGGCCGACACCAGCGCCGATCTGCTGCGCAATCCCGCGCCGCCGGCCCCGTTACCGCCGCCCGCCGTTCCGACGGTATCGCCGCCCGCCACCACCGTGCCGGAGACGCACGCCGAGCCGGGCCCCGGCAATGTCGGGGTTGGACGCCGCTTCGCCCAGAACAATTGCCGGCCCTGTCACGTGGTGCAGGCGAATGAAGGATCGGCGGTCCGCTTCGCCAATGCGCCGGACTTTTTCGCCATCGCCGGCATGCCCAGCACCACCAGCTTCAGCCTCAATGTCTGGCTGCGCAACCCGCATCCGACCATGCCGAGCCTGATCCTGTCGCGCCAGGAAGCGGCCGACGTCGTGGCCTATATCCTGAGCCTGCGCGGCGTGCATTAATCGCATCAAGCGCGCGCTGGAGTTTGCGCGCGTGCTTCCCGTACACTGCCCGCCCATGGCCAAGAGCAAAACCGGCAAAGCCGCGGTTCGGATCATCAGCCGCAAGCGGGGATTCCGCGGCTTCTTCCGCGTCGATGTCTATCGCCTGCGCCACCGCCTGTTCGGCGGCGGCTGGAGCGTCCCCATCGAGCGCGAAATCTACGAGCGCGGCAACACCGCCGGCGTGCTGCTTTACGATCCCAGGCGCGACGAGGTCGTGCTGGTCGAACAGTTCCGGCTGCCTTCGCTGCTTTCCGGATTCTCGGGCTGGGAGCTGGAGATGGTCGCCGGCATCTTCGGCCCCAAGGATCGCAACCCCGCCGCCGTTGTTACACGTGAAACCAAGGAGGAAACCGGCCTCGCCATCATCGGCCGGCCGATCAGGATTTACCGGGTCATGCCATCGCCCGGCGGCCTGAGCGAGATTTTCCACATCTTCTGCGCGCGCGTCGATGCCAGCCATGCCGCCGGCATCCACGGCCTCAAAGCCGAGCACGAGGACATCAAGGTGGTGGTGAAAAGCTTCCGCCAGGCGATGCGGTTGGTGAAATCCGGCCGCATCCACAACGGCACCAGCGTGCTGGCGCTGTATTGGCTCGCGGCCAACCGCGCCAAGCTGCGCCGCCGCTGGCGCTAAGCCCGGCGTCCCCTTATAGTCTCCCCTCTTTCGGCCCAACAAAAAGCCGCCCATGCAGGTTCGCAACGGTTTCATCGAGACCATCGGCAACACCCCGCTCATCCGCCTGAGACGCGCCTCGGAGATGACCGGCTGCGAGATCTTGGGCAAGGCCGAATTCCTCAATCCCGGCGGCTCGGTCAAGGACCGCGCCGCGCTCTACATCGTCAAGGACGCGGAGGAACGCGGGCTCCTAAAGCCCGGTGGCGTGATCGTCGAGGGCACCGCCGGCAACACCGGCATCGGCCTCGCTCTGGTGGGCAACGCGCTCGGCTACAAAAGCGTCATCGTCATGCCCGAGACCCAAAGCCAGGAAAAGAAGGACATGCTGCATCTGTGCGGCGCCGATCTGCGCCTGGTGCCGGCCGTGCCCTATGCCGATCCGCGCAACTATGTGCGCTATTCCGAGACGCTGGCGAAGGAGGTGGCGGCCGCCAGCCCACGCGGCGCGATCTGGGCCAACCAGTTCGACAACCTCGCCAACCGCCGCGCGCACATCGAAACCACCGGACCCGAGATCTGGAGCCAGACCGACGGCAAGGTCGACGCCTTCGTCTGCTCGGTCGGCACCGGCGGCACGCTGGCCGGCGTCGCCATCGCGCTCAAGAAATTCAATCCCAAGGTGAAGATCTTCCTCGCCGACCCGATGGGCTCGGCGATTTATTCCTGGTATGAGCGCCACGAACTGAAATCCACCGGCGATTCCATCACCGAAGGCATCGGCCAGAGCCGCATCACCAAGAACCTCGAAGGCGCGCCCCTGGACGGCTGGTTCCAGGTGACCGACGCGGAGATGCTGCCAACGCTGTTCGATTTGGTGACCGAGGAAGGGCTGATCCTGGGCGGCTCGACCGGCATCAACATCCTCGGCGCCATGAAGGCGGCCAAGCAAATGGGCCGCGGCCACACCATCGTCACCATCCTGGCCGATTACGGCACGCGTTATCAGTCGAAGCTGTTCAATCCGGCTTTCCTGCGCGGGAAAAACCTGCCGGTGCCCGGCTGGCTCGACGGCAAATGACTGGCATCGCCGCAATGCGTGCTTCGACAGGCTCAGCATGAGGAAAGTTGGAGATGGCATTAAGAAAAATTCCTCACCCTGAGCTTGTCGAAGGGCGCAACGGCCTTCATCCAGGACGCCTTTAATGAACTACGCCCATCCCGAGGCGCTGGTTTCGACCGCGTGGTTGGCCGCCCATCTCGCCGACAAGAATTTGCGCGTGGTGGACGCCAGTTTCACCCTGCCCGGCGTCAAGCCCACCGGCCACGAGCTTTACTTGAAGCGCCACATCCAAGGCGCGGTGTTCTTCGACATCGACGCCGTTTCCGACCCGCGCAATCCGCTCCCGCACATGCTGCCCGACGAACAGACCTTCGGCCAGATGATGGGCCAGCTCGGGCTGGGCGACCGGCACAAGATCGTGGTCTATGATTCGATGGGGCTGGCGACATCGCCGCGCGCGTGGTGGAGCCTCAGGGCCTATGGTCACAAGGACGTGGCGGTGCTGAACGGCGGCATGCCCAAATGGCTGGCCGAGAACCGTCCCGTCACATCGGAGATTTCCCACTATCCCGCCGCGGCTTTCACCGCCCGGCTGTTCAAGCCGGGCTTGCGCGACAAGGCTCAGATGCTCGCCAATCTCAAGACCAAGCGCGAACAGGTGATCGACGCGCGCAGCGCCGCGCGTTTTGCCGGAACCGCGCCCGAGCCGCGCGCCGGATTGCGCGGCGGGCATATCCCGGGCAGCCTCAGCCTGCCCTCGGACCAGCTCAGCGATCCCAAGACCAAGGAGGTGTTGCCGGCCGACGATCTCGCGGCGAAATTCCGCGCCGCCGGGCTCGACCCGCAAAGGCCGGTGACGGCGAGCTGCGGCTCGGGCGTGACCGCCTGCGCGCTCGCCTTCGGCCTGCATTTGCTCGGCTGGAACGAAGCCGCGATCTATGACGGCTCGTGGTCGGAATGGGGCCTGCCCGGCGACACGCCGGTGGAGACCGGCACCCGCTAAATTCCTTCCGGCGCCGGCGGCAAGGCCGGCTTCGCCTCGACCGCCTCGGCGTGGTGATCGGCCGCGATCAGCATGTAGACCGCCGGCACCACGAACAGCGTGAACAGCGTGCCGATGAATATTCCGGTCGAGATCACCAGCCCCATGTCGAAGCGCGATATCGCGCCCGCGCCCGAAGCGGTGAGCAGCGGCGTCACGCCCAGCACCATCGCCGCCGTGGTCATCAGGATGGGGCGCAGCCGGATGGAGGCCGCCTCTTCGATGGCATCGCGCTTGGTCTTGCCCTGGCGTTGCAGTTCGTTGGCGAATTCGACGATCAGGATGCCGTGCTTGCTGATGAGGCCCATCAGCGTGACCAGCCCCACCTCGGTATAGATGTTGAGCGTGGCGCCGCCGACGCCGAGGCTGATGAAGATGAGCGCGCCGGCGATCGACATCGGCACCGAGACCAGGATGATGATCGGGTCGCGGAAGCTTTCGAACAGCGCCGACAGCGCCAGGAAAATGATGATCAGCGCGAAGGCGAAGGTGAGGACGAAGCCCGAGGATTCCTGGACGTATTGCCGCATCTGCCCGCCGTAATCGACCGAATAGCCCTGCGGCAAGGTGCGTTGCGCCAGGCCGTCGAGATAGGCGAGCGCGTCGGCCTGCGCCACGCCGGGCGCCACCACGCCCTGGATGGTGGCGGCGTTCAATTGCTGGAAGTGGTTGAGGGATTCCGGGATGGTCTGGGTCTCGATCCGCGCCACGGTGGAGAGCGGGATCGTCATGCCGTTGGCGGTCTTGATGTAGTAGTCGAGGATCTGGCCGGTGTTGAGACGGTCGACCTGCCGCACCTGCGGGATAACCTTGTAGGAACGGCCGGCGAGATCGAAGTAATTGACATAGCCGCCGCCCAGCATCTCGGCGAGCGCGCCGCCGACGTCGCTCATCTTCAAGCCCAGCAGCGCCGTCTTGTCGCGGTCGATCACCACCGTCGCCTGCGGCTGGTCGATTTTGAGGTCGCTGTCGAGGAAGATGAACATGCCGCTCTTGATCGCATCGGCGAGGAATTGCCGCGACACGTCGTTGAGCCGCGCGAAGGGCTCGGTGGTGCCGATGACGAATTGCACCGGCAGGCCGAAGGCGCCGGGCAAGGGCGGCGGCTGGAACGCCGCCGCCCTGATGCCGGCGATCGAGTTCAATTTCTGCTGGAGATCGGGCTGGATCTGGTTGGAGGTGCGGCTACGCTCGTCCCACGGCTTGAAAACCAGACCCGCCAGCGACTGGCCGGGCGCGTCGATCTGGAAGACGTGGCCCATCTCGGGATATGTCGCGAACAGGTCGAAGACCTGGCGCGAATAGAGCAGCTTCTGCTGCAAGGTGGCATCGGGCGCCGGCGTCGAGGACACGATCACGACGCCCTGATCCTCGATGGGCGCCAGTTCGCTCTTCGCGCCGTGATAGAGGAAATAGATGCTGCCCAGCACGATGACGGCGAACACCGCGGTGACCGACAGGAAATTCAGGCTGTTATGCAGGAAGCGCTGGTAGCGCCCGCGCAGATTTTCGAAATTGCGGTCGATGAAGCCGCCGAAGCGCTCCTGCCAGCCGCGGTCGCCTTCGCGAAGCGGCGGACGCAGCAGCGTGGCGCACATCATCGGCGAGAGCGTCAGCGCCACCACGGCCGAAACGGTCACCGCGGCGACCAGGGTGAAGGCGAATTCGGTGAAGAGCGCGCCGGTCAAGCCGCCCTGGAAGCCGATCGGCACATAGACCGCGACCAGCACCACGGTCATGGCGATGATCGGCCCGCCCAATTCGCGCGCCGCCTGGATCGCGGCCGGCACCGGCTTCATGCCTTGCTCGAGATGCCGGTTGACGTTCTCGACGACAATAATCGCATCATCCACGACCAGCCCGATGGCCAGCACCAGCGCCAACAGCGTCAGCAGATTGATCGAGAACCCGAGCGCCAGCATGATGCTGAAGGCGCCGATCAGCGAAAGCGGGATGGCGATGGTCGGGATCGCGACCGAGCGCAAGCTGCCGAGGAACAGGAACACCACCAGGGTCACGATGAACAGCGCCTCGACCAAGGTCCGGATCACCTCGTGGATCGAGCTGTTGACGAATTCGGTTGAATCGTAAATCACCTGGCCGGTGAGGCCCTGCGGCAGCTGCGACTGGATGCCGGGAAGCTGCGCGCGCACGCCCTTGACGACGTCGAGCAGATTGGCGGTGGGCGCGACCTGGATGCCGATATAAACCGCCTTCTGTCCGTCGAACCCCACCTGGGATTCGTAATCGTCGCTGCCGAGCACGACATTGGCGACATCGCCCAGCCGCACCACGGCGCCGTTCGATTGCTTCAGCACCAGATTGCGGAACTCGTCGACGGTGTGCAGGTCGGTCGAGGCGGTGAGGCTGATCTGCACCATCTGGCCCTTGGTGGTGCCCAGGCCGGCGATGTAGTCGTTCTGATTGAGGGCCGTGGCCACGTCGCTCGCGGTGAGCCCATAGGCGGCGAGCTTCGATGGGTCGAGCCAGGCCCGGAGCGCGAAATTGCGCGCGCCCAGTATTTCGGCGGTCTGCACGCCCTCGACGGCTTGCAATTTCGGCTGCACCACGCGAGTCAGGTAATCGGTGATCTGGTTCGCCGCCAGCACGTCGCTCTTGAAGCCGATATACATGGCGTCGAAGGTCTGGCCGATCTTGATCGACTGCACCGGCTGTTGCGCGCCGGGCGGCAGCTGGTTCAACACCGAGGTAACCTTGGCGTTGATCTCGGTCACCGCCTTGTCGGGATCGTAGTTGAGCCGCAGATTGGCGGTGATGATGCTGACGCCGGTCTGGCTGGTCGAGGTCATGTAGTCGATGCCGTTGGCCTGGGCGATCGCGTTCTCCAAGGGCGTGGTGATGAATCCGGCGATGATGTCGGGATCGGCGCCGTAATATGTCGTCGAAACGGTGACCACCGCGTTCTGGGTGCGCGGATATTGCAGAATCGGCAACGTGCCGAGCGAGCGCAGTCCCAGCACCAGGATCAGCAGGCTGATGACCATCGCCAGCACCGGCCGCTTGATGAAAATGTCGGTGAAATTCATCGTGGGGCCGGCGCCTTATTGATCGGCCGGTTTCGGATTGGCGTCGTTCGACGGCTGCACCGAATTGTTGACGATAAGCAGCGAGCCGTTGTGCAGCTTGAGCTGGCCGGCGCT